>NZ_FQVF01000020.1 GCF_900129155.1 Marinomonas polaris DSM 16579 | reverse complement strand
AACGCAAAAGGGAAAACAATGGTTCTTTGGCATGAAAGCTCACATCGGTGTTGATGCAAAGCGTGGGTTAGTTCACAGCTTCACCACGACGCCTGCCAATGATCACGATTTAAACCAGTTGACGGAACTTCTTCATGGCAATGAGTCATTTGTATCGGCGGACTCTGGCTACCGTGGCGTAGAAAAGCGCACAGAAACAAAAGATAAGAATGTCGATTGGTTAGTAGCTGAGATGCCCAGCAAGATACGTGCTTGGAAAAAGCACCCCCGCCTCAACAAGCAGCTGATCCGAACGGAATACTTAAAGGCGAGTATCCGAGCGAAAGTCGAGCACCCGTTTAGAATACTGAAATGCCAGTTTGGGTTCCGCAAAGTCGTCTACAAAGGCCTGTCTAAAAATGACAACAAACTCGCCGTGCTGTTTGCACTTGGAAATTTGTTACGAGTAGATCAGATGATACGTTCTGCACGGGGTTAATCCGTCCAAATAACGGTTGTAAGGTGCTTGAAGTACCTTACAAGTGGGTTAAGTGGTGATTAAATGTCGCTTCTGAGGAAATACTGTCACAAGCTGAAAGTCAGCTAAAAATTGTCTTACTTGTTCGTATGTTCCTAAAGCGAAAAGCGCTCTATCAAAATTATTTTGGAGAGTTCATTTATACAGGAAGAATGAATGATTAATCTAGGACAAAAATTTTTAAGTAACCATTTAGAAACAGCGCTTTGGAGAGTAGCCAGCTCGACAAAAGAGGTTGAAATTGAAGCTGATAATTCGTTTGCCGTTTATCGTAATACCTTTGATCAAACGGAAAAACAGGCACTTTAACTAGAGCAACGCGCATAGGCTATGAACGAAATGGTTGCGCAAGGTAATGAATAAGTGGGTAGCACAAATAGAATATCGAACTTCTGGTTGAGGAGCTCATGTCAACATCTGATAAGGTGAAAAATATTAGTAAGAGTAGTCACTCAATATCAACTCTGGTTGGAGCCATCTACTGCTGTGTTTTCTCTTAACTCTAAATCATCAGTTTTAATTAAAATGGGTGGTTAATGTTCATAATCATTGGTCTTTAGCGTCCCCGAATTGGTCTCTTTCGACCATAAGCCACTATTGACCCAACCTTCAAACTGGCTGTTTTGTCCTTATCTAAACAATGTATCTGAACGGCAACTTTGCGGACTTCACAGGCACAAGAGCAAAAAAGTCTGATCAGATTTCTTTCGAAGGTCGACTTCTGGGCATCCTAGTGCCATGAACTGCCGTTGAAGGTTAAATAGAGCGTGGCCTAATCGTCATGAATTAGGGTGCTGGAAAATTAAGGCTTTGCTTCAAAAGCGTTCATGTTTGACTGACCCAAAAACAGCTTACTTCAAGAGCAAAGCGATCATTATGAACCGAAAAAAAACTAGCTAACTTCCAACCTTCTTGCTCGCTGTTTTCTGAGGATTTAATAGGTAGCGCTTTGTGCTCGATGCCAGTGGTATTTAGTGCAACCAAAAATGATCGATTTCAACAAAGAGTCATTAATATTCCTGCATTCTTAAAATGTTAGTTTTGTGCTCAACCCCCCATATAGAGTACTGTCCCCGTGAGTTCTTTTTCACTCCAGTCAGTCAAGCTATGAAATAAAATAGTCATCTAAGCTTCATTTCTCTGTCATATTCAAACCTTAGTATTCGATTGTGAACCGCAATACAGCGGTGACAATTATTGCGAAAGGTAATGATATGACGTTAAGCCACTCACCTCAGCCAATTCTGTCCACAGACGATCTTGGCATAATCTATCCCGGCGGAATTGAAGCATTACGTGCAACCTCAATCAACTTTCAACGTGGTGAATTCACAGTGCTGCTAGGTTTATCAGGTGCGGGAAAATCATCCTTATTGAGGTCACTGAATCATTTGGTGAAACCTACCTCGGGTAAAGTGATTTCTGCTGAATTCGGAATACTGGATAATCAAGGCATACTGCGCCGGCATCGACGCAAAACCGCGATGGTGTTTCAGCACCATCAACTGATTCTGCGTCACACAGCCCTGCAGAATGTACTCATGGGGCGACTGGGATATCATTCATTCTGGCGTAGTTTATTGCCGCCACCCAAAACCGATCTTGAATTGGCATTGCATTGTCTGGATCGCGTTGGCCTTGCTGACAAAGCCCTGGTGCGGGTCGATCAATTATCAGGTGGCCAGCAACAACGAGTAGGTATTGCCCGAGCTTTGGCTCAGCAGCCGAGTATTATTCTGGCGGATGAACCTGTCGCCAGCCTGGATCCATCCACATCCGAAAAAATTTTGTCTCAATTGAAACAAATCTGTGCCGAAGACGGCATTACCTCTATCGTCTCATTGCATCAGCTTGAATATGCCAAACGTTTTGCCGATCGCATCATTGGTTTAGCTCAAGCCCAAGTGGTGTTTGATGCCGCTCCGCAAGAGCTCGATGACAAACAGCTCAAGTTGATTTATCAACAATCGGCCAACCCCAAAAGAAAAGATAAACAAACCGCCGATACGCAATCCAATTCTTCTTATCAACATTTACCCACTAAAACGGCAACACAACTGGAGATAGCAAAATGAAACTGTTTAAACAAATACTCTTAGCCACCACCTTGCTGGTGACAGCCATAAGCCCCTGTATGGCAGCAGATGCCGATCCGGATATGCTCAAAGTCGCCTTGCTGCCGGATGAAAACACTTCCGAACTAATCAAGCGCAATGAACCCTTAAAAAATTATCTGGAAGCCAAGTTAAACAAAAAGGTGGAATTAATAGTCACAACCGATTATTCATCCATGATTGAAGCGATGCGCTTTGGCCGTATTGATCTGGCCTATTTCGGCCCGCTGTCTTATGTGATGGCCAAATCAAAAAGCGATATTGAACCGTTTGCGGCAATGATAATCGACGGTGTACCGACATACCGTTCCATTTTGATCGCCAATACAGAGTCAGGCATTGATTCCTATGCCGACATTAAAGGTAAAAAAATGGCCTATGGCGATCGCGCCTCAACGTCCAGTCATCTCATCCCGAAAACGGTTCTTTTAGAGGAAGGCGGCATCGAAGCGAAAACCGATTACGAACAACACTTCGTCGGCTCGCATGATGCTGTGGCTGTCAATGTGGCCAATGGTAATGCAGATGCAGGCGGGCTCTCTGAGGTGATTTTTAAGTATGTGGTGGAACGTAAACTCATTGACCCGGCAAAAGTTAAAGTTTTGGGCTATAGCAAACCTTATCCACAATATCCCTGGGCAATGCGCTCCAACCTTAATAAGGATCTCAAAGTGAAAATTAAAGATGCGTTTGTCAGCCTGGATGACAAAGAGATATTGAAGAATTTCAAAGCAGAGGGATTTGCACCGATTACCGATGCTGATTATGACGTGATACGTGTTATGGGTAAATTACTGAATCTTGATTTTTCCAAGATGTAAGGATGATTTATGAATACCTACCTGATTACACAAACAGATGTGCTGCAAAGTTACAGCAAGAACTGGAAACGTAAAACCCTGCAGGTGGTGACCTTATTGGTCATCGTTCTGCTGGCAGCCTGGTATGTGAATGTACTGAACTTCGAAATTTTGGCAAATGGCTTGCCTGCAATAGGAACGTTGGCTGGCGAGTCTTTCCCACCGGACTTTACCAACCTTCAAAACTGGTTTTCACCCTTGCTGGATACGCTAGCAATGAGTATTGCCGGTACCGCAATTGCAGTTATATTTTCTGTGCCTATGGCATTTCTGGCAGCGCGTAATACCTCACCTCATGGTGTGATCTTTCAGCTGGCGCGCATCGTTCTAAATGCCCTTCGATCCGTTCCGGAACTGATTATGGGGATTATTTTTGTGGCTGCCGTCGGCTTCGGTGCCTTACCCGGTGTGCTGGCTTTAGCGCTGCATTCCATCGGCATGGTAGGTAAATTCTTTGCCGAAGCGATTGAGCACGTGGATGACGCTCCGGTGGAAGCCGCCCGTGCCGCTGGTGCCTCACCGATGCAGGTGCTCTATCACGCAATTCTTCCCCAAGTGATGCCGCAGTTTGCCGATGTCGCAATTTATCGCTGGGAATATAACTTCAGAGCTTCGACAATCATGGGCATGGTAGGCGCTGGCGGTATCGGTTTTGAACTTATGGGTTCACTACGCATTATGCAATATCAGGAAGTATTGGCTATCCTGCTAGTGATTCTGCTGATGGTCACATTGGTCGATGCCTTGAGCGGCCTGTTACGCAAAAAATTCAAGTAGGAGATAACGATGAAACCAAAATTGGTAATTACGCATAAAGTACATGAAGAGGTGTTGGCCATATTAGCACCGCATTGTGAGTTGATCACGAATCAGACCCCGTTCAGCTTATCACGCAACGATACAATGAAACGGGCGAAGGATGCAGAAGCCTTGATGGTATTCATGCCGGATCGGGTAGATACCATTTTTTTAGAGTCTTGCCCGCAACTGAAGGTCATTGGTGCGGCATTAAAGGGCTATGATAATTTTGATGTCGATGCCTGCACTGAACACAATGTCTGGCTGACCTTTGTACCAGACCTATTAACAGTACCCACAGCTGAATTAACCATCGGCCTAATGGTCGGATTAATTCGGCATATACGGGCGGCGGATCAACATGTACGTATTGGAAACTTTAAGGGCTGGCTTCCACAGTTTTACGGAATGGGAATTGAAGGATCCACTATTGCGATTATCGGCATGGGTGCAATTGGTCAGGCCATTGCACAAAGGCTGAGCGGTTGGGGTGCAACCTTAGTCTATACCGACACTCAGCCTCTGGATGCAGAACAACAAGCAGCATTAAAACTTGAATTTTTGTCTTTGGACGACGCCCTTGCTCAGGCCGATATCGTGATTATGGCACTGCCATTAAACTCGCAAACGCAACATCTTTTAAATACACAACGTTTACAGCAGATGCGGCCCGGTTCATTTTTGGTGAATCCCTGCCGTGGGTCTATTGTTGATGAAAGTGCCATTTTAGATAAGCTTAATAGCGGCCATTTAGCCGGATATGCCAGTGATGTTTTTGAAATGGAAGACTGGGCACGTCTCGACAGGCCAAAGGAAATCAATCCCAATTTATTAACACATCCCAACACCTTGTTCACGGCACATATCGGTTCAGCGGTGAGCAAGGTCAGGTTAGCCATTGAAACACGTGCGGCTGAAAATATTCTCAGGGTTTTGAACGGCGAGCCTCCATTGGATCCGGCCAACCAATTACCCGCACAAAAGGAAATAGCATGCTCAATCTGATCTGGCTGAAAAGTTTGATCATGGTGATTGAGCAGCGCAGTTTTCAGGCAGCTGCCGAGCAGCTGGGATTAGCCCAACCAACTATCTCGCAGCATATTCAGAAGCTGGAAGAAACGCTCTGCGTATCCTTGATTCATCGTGTGCGTAGCGGTTGCCAGCCGACTGAATATGCCCTTCGTCTTTTGCCGTATGCGCAGAGCATGTTGCGACTACAAGACAGAGCCTTGCTGGCTGTGAATCAACCCTCCATGAGAATTGGAGCCAGTTCAAATATCGGCATTTATCTGTTGCAGCCTTACCTGCAGAATTACCGGCATAAACAAGCGTTTATAAATGACAAACTGGATATCGTAATAGACAGCAACCCAGTCGTTGCCGAAAAACTGGAAAATGCTGAAATCGATATCGCCTTGATGGAATGGTGGCCAGGTAAAGCTGGTTTTGAATCTCAAATCTGGAAAACTGAAGCATTAGTCTTGATTACGCCTCCAGATCATCCACTTGCAAAACTGTCATCGATCAGTAAATCAATATTGTCCGGGCTGAATTTGTTAGGCGGAGAATCTGGCAGCGGAACAGGAAGGATACTCAAAAACTACTTGCAGGAATGCCAGCATTTTCCCACTGTATCAATGCAACTGGGCAGCACAGAGGCCGTTAAGCAGGCGGTTCGGGCAGGCATAGGAATATCGCTGGTATTTGCATCGTCTGTTGTTGATGAGGTGCAACATGGAAGTTTATGTGCAATCCCTTTAGAGGATCATGCGCTAACAAAAGACATCCAGCTGGTCTGGCGGCAGCAATCGACCATTCAGCAAAAACAGCCGCAATTTGTTGAATATTTACTCAGTTCATAGGTCAATCTTTAACAAAAAATATGATACTGCTCCCACGCAAATATAGATTCACCCAACGTATGACTAGGCAAGCACTTTAAAAACACAAATGATTCTTAGGATCATTGGGTCAGAATAGTTTATTTTCGAGCAAATATTGGGAGATTTGGTCACTACGACATTTAAAGATAGCCGTTTAAGTTAATACTGAAACAGGCAAGAGAGAAGAGATTGTTTTAGGTGGCGGGTTCAAGATTCAAACTGGCTGTTTTATCTCTATCTAAAATAAGGCTACCGAGCGGCAGCTTTGCGGACCAATAAGCCATAGTGGGGTTGTCAGCTTTAGTCACGACACATATTAAAATTGTAAGGCCGATACACTTTATTGCATACTAGATTTCTTTAATTCTTGTAATTCTCTACGTAGCTCGAAATTCTCTCTAAGAAGATTCATCATCTTCTCCAAACAGAGGTCATGTTCGGCCTTAAGTTTTGAATATCGAGCATTTGCCTTCTTCTTTTGAGATGTAATAAGCTTTATCGAATCGGAATTTTCTGGATCTCTACTAGCGGCAGAACATCTCGTGTTTTCAGTATTTTCAATTGAATCACACAAATCAGGGTATCTTTCCTGTTTTACAAACCCTTTCTTCTTACCCGCCTCAATCGCTACATTATCTTTAGTGAATTTAAAGGAAGGAGAATTAGTATCAATGATCTGAGCTTTCCCAGACTTCAGTCGTTCAAAAGCTTCCCAGTATAAAGCTTCGCCTCTTAATTCAGTCACTCGATGATCTCCTTAACAGGAATTAAATTGTTTCGTGCTGCAAGGTGTTGCTCTACAACAGATATTTCTTTTTCTCGCTGAAGTGAAAAGGGACTTTTTTCACCGTATATGGAGATTTCTTCTTTCCATACTTCGATTTGATCAGCCATGATTTCGGCAGTGTCATCGTTGAAAATAGCATCACTACAATCGATACATGGAAGAATCGAGGTAAATGCGACTCTATCGCAAGGCTCTATGGAAGAGCACCCTCCTACTACAGTTCTCCGATATGATAGTCTGCCTGATCTTACTTCTTTCTCAGTTAGAGCGCGGTCTTCGTAGATTGAAGGGAGTATACCTTTATTTTTTTGCCTCTGAAGAGTTGCACCTGCGCCACCAAATAGGATTCCTTCATAATCAGAAATGTCATTACAAATAGCATCAACCTTCATGGTTAAAACTTCTTCTTGAAGTTCATTTATAAAATCGAATAATCCTTCATTCTGATTGGTACCTCTCTCTACAAAATTATTCGCATAGGCACTTCCATCAGTATAATAAACCGTCATTTTTTCTATTGGATGTTTGAGTTGATTGGCAATTACTGGAATTGATACTCCTCCACGAGCAGCATATACAACTAATGAACGGCGATACATGTGCCATGCAAAAGGGAATTCCTTGCCGACATCTATACCTTTTTTAGAAAAGTCGACCCATGGGTTGAAACTCTGCATCTCTTCTAGGTCTTCATTTGTAATGACAAAGGCCTCTCGACGCAGTGTATTGTTAGTACTGGCTCTCCATCCCTCTTTGAATGGCCGAGGGTTCACAACAAATATAGGCGTCTCGCTGTCAACCCTCGAACTATGGTTAGGAAAAAGAGGGTACTTATCTTGATTCACAGAATCCATATTCAGCGAATAATAGAACCTGTAGATTAACCTTGCACTGGCAAGAGCGCACTGATAGTAAAGTTCTGCTTGATCTGCCGTAACCCAGAACTGTTTCTTTGGAGAATTACCAGCAAACTTGAATGTATAGCTATCAAACCCGCAAATTACTTCTTCCCCATAAGTAACCCTTCGATAGCTATTTAAAGGGATTGCTCGTACTTCAGAGACCCTCATGCCAGTAAATTGAGAAATCATAGCTGCTGAAGTTTTTTGAATATAGCTAATATAGTTTGTTAATTCCTGAATGCTATCAACTTGTAACTCTTCTAATAGGTTAGCGATATCTGGATATGTTTCTTTAATATATTTCCATACCTGTCGAGCGATAGTAGCGTTACTCTTACGCCATTTCCCGAATTTGATTTCCCCTTTTTCTGCTCTCTCCTTAGTCACTTCGTAATGTTCCCAGGCTTTCTCTACTTCCGTTACGACCTCCATAAACTTAAAACAGGTCTCGGTACTTTGTTCGATAAGCTCGCTGAGCAACCTTATTGGAATGACAGGTGTTTGGATTTTTTCTCTAATTGCTTCATCCACGCGCTCCTGAGCTTGTTCAGCTACCAGTTTAGTTAAATCCACAGAGGGTATAAGGTTGAAATCGTTTACCTGATGCGATAGTTGCGAGAGGTGTTTAATCAGATTGTATAGACTTGCAAGCCTAACCCACTCTTGGTACCGACTTTCCGCCCCTTCCAATCTACATTCGATAAATTCGGTTTTACCTAAAACATCTGCGAACTTAATTCCAGAAGATAGAGCATATCTTGCTAAGTATTTTATTTGTATCCATAGCGCCATTACGCTGTTTACTGATAGCTGTCTTCGATACCATAAATTTAGAATGATTAATTTAGAATCTTGAATGATAGAATTGGCGAGCGGACTCTGTCTTTCAAAGACTCCATGATCTTCGGAAAATATACTTTCGAAATATATACGAGCATTTGGTCTTGACGTGTATAGAGAAAAATCCCAAACATTATCAGCAAAAACAGACAGAATGTCTCCGTTTCTTCGCCGACTTATAACATGGTTAGAATCAGGGGTAGAAACATCAGTAGATAGTGAATCAGGCGAAGTATGCTGAGCAATCCCTATAGTGTCATAGGGTACTAGTTGAACATTCACGAGTATGCCTCCAAATCAGCTAGTAGATCAAAATGACTCTGCCAATGCTTTGACAAATCTCCTTGCTTTACTTTATTCATAGCATCATCAACTAAAGATTTTTTAGCTGGAAATTGCTTTATTAGCTCTTCAAGTATTTCATCAATTCTATAGAGTATTGGTGCAAACTTAATGGCGTAGGAAGCTTCGTTTGCTGCGCGTTTCTGCGCGTATGGAAGCAATACCTTTAAACTAGTTATAAGGTGAATATCCTCTTCGTCAGCATGTAAAACATAATGCCTACAGAAAAAGCATGTTTCGCTTCTACTGCAGTTTGGCTCGGGTGCTGAGTCGGTAAAACCTTCGCTACGCTTAGCTTGAGATAAATCGTTAGCATTACAGTGGCCAGCAGGCGTTTTATGTAGACCGTTATTTATCTGTACAGGAATGTATTTGGCGCTTCTCGATGAATCTATTGCTTCATTCCACATTTCGTTCATGAATGTAGAAAGTTCTTTTAATCCAGCTATCTTCGGTGGATTGGAATAGCTCTTGAGGGTAGTTTTCACGTCATTCTGTAGTTTCCAAGCAACGGTATTGATGTCACCATTACTTAGATTCCAAAAAGACCATGAAACACCTTTTCTTAGCTCTCTAGGGGTATGCCACTTAACATTAGGTAAATGTCCTATTAGCCATTCTTTAAGAGTATCAATGGAGACTTTATTCAAAGGGGCGCATTTACCGATTCCAGAGATTCTAAAAAATCCTACTCTTTGAACATCTAAATCGAATTCAATTTCTCCCCACTGACGAAGCTTTTCATATTTCTTGTGGAATTGGTAAAACTCTTTCCCCATTGTTGGGTAAACTGTCTTATTACCCGCTCTAACCTTTAGCCCAGTGAAACTGTAGCCTCTAGGCGCTTTACAATTGATCGGCTCAGATTTCTCACAAGAGCTTAATCTTAATGCAGAGGTGACACCATTATTGGTACCTACAATCCCAATAAATGCAAGATAGTAGCAATACGTTGCAGAGTTATAGAGCGACTTTCGCTGTAAGTCTGTATTTAGGCTATTGGTCTTGTCTAGGCGTTTGATCCAGTTATCGTAAACAGACATTACACCAACGCATTCTCGCCAATCTGTATATCGACCACGCACTTCTTCTCTAGATACAATGCCAGCATCATCATTCACAAAAGATTTTGTATATGAAGCTTTGCTCAGGTGACTAGATCTTGAGAAAACATGTTTACCAAAGCCCCAATGACTTAAGTCTAATACAAAAGGAAACGGTTTTTCATTGATTAGTATGTCTGTGAAGCGCTCAAAAATAGCAAGCAATACTTGCACAAATTGGTTGCGTTCTAAGTCGTCTCCTGGAAGAGATTCTGACTTACCTTCTTTAATATGAGGTATCTTTAAGCTGACCTCGTTATCTGTTAACTCCAAGGCCCATGCCAATGCTTTTTTGGTAGATGATAGTTCAGCTGAAGCAGAGCGCTCTTTCAAACTACCTTCCGTACCGTCAGCTAAACGCGTGCTCAATACTAGATGTTCATAATAGCTATATACCGACTCAATCCAATCCTTATCATTAGATAACGACATCCCTTTACTATCAGCGAAATCAATAAACCTGGCTATCTTGCCTGCATGGCTATAAACAGTAGCTTGATTGTATGTGCTAGCTCGTAGTCCTTCGATTATTCGTTCGACATACTTTAGCCTGTCTTTAACGATAGATTCCTTAGCGACAGAACGGCTCTTATGGTTAGGGTTTCTTGCATTACTCCTTACTGAGTAACACCAACTTCCTACATCACAAGTTCTGCATGAGTTGTCGATATCGAATTCAAGCACTGTCATTTCGGGTTTCAGAACTTCTGTTATCTTGTCTGTAATGTGGATGATTATTTCTGGACGATACTCCATCAAACTCGATTCTCCCCGTAGATAGCTTCGAGAACTTTGTATCCGTCAAGAATAATAGCTTCATGCATTTCATTAATCGAATTAACGTTAAGCAGCGTTTCGTCAAAATTGACATATAGTCTAGAAGTAGCAATATCGTTATGGTTAAGAGCGGTTTTGACAGCTAGTTCCATATGAGTTGTTGTGAATCTTTTTTCAGGATCGTTGGCAAGCTTTCTAACAATGTTCATACCAAAGGTAGCTCTAAGGTCGTGCGGCGCAAACTCATCAAGTTCAGGCCGATCTTGTCTTACACGAGCAATGAAATTGCGAATATTTGCCCGAAAAGTGCTTCCGTTTTGAGGACTGAATGCAGGAGCATTGACAACCCAATGAGCAGCTTCATCTTGCCTCTTCCTGATCTCACTTCGCGAGGAATAGAATGGATTAGATTGCTCTGTTAAGAATACATAATTTTCATCGCTCAAACCGAAGAAGCTGCTTTTCATTCTTTTAGCGTTTAGTTCGCTATTTATATAGACGAACAATTTCTCAATAAGGGTCTTGGGGAACCTAAAGTTATTAGGCTTTCCAAACTTAGTATCGATTGGGAATCTACTTCTGTGAGAATGAATAAAAACCCAACTTTTACCAGTACGTTTAAGTTCGTCATATGCCTCTTTAATGTGGCCTACACGAAGGGTACATGCTGATTGAATCCGCGCTCCCGTATTGAGCATAGTCAGCATAATTAATTCGGTTGCTACTGAGCAATACTTTCGCTCCAAGCCCCACATTATTGCCTGTTGCTCGGCTATGGATAGAGGGCGCAATTCTCCACCATCCATTATTCTGTCTGGCCGAGTTTCTGCTTTTGTAACCTTGATAGAAATATCGGTTGTTTGGACCTCTTTAAATCGAGATAAACCCTCATTATTCAAAGTCTGAACATACCTCTTAAAGCTTCTAAATGGTCTAGATCCAATACGAGACTCATCTACAAGATTGTGGTTGAGTATACCTCTATAAAAAGCAATGACATGGCCGACATGTTTACTTGCGGTACTTGGAGCCATTCCTAGATCAATAAGTTCTTGTAGTTTATATCTGAAAAGATAGGTTGGTCGTCTTCTCGTTTGCGCTGGGAATTCAAGTAAATCTAGATCTTCGTCTTCAATGAACTTTAGATAAAAACACAAGCTTTTTGCTCGATCCTTGATTGATTCCATTTTTGATCTAAGAGCAGTGTTTAGGTGGCAAAGAAGGTAAGCATTGCCCAGATCCCATGGAACTCCGTTCCCATTCAAAATTACTGGCATCTCTGGCCAAAACCCAGGCTTTCTTTCCCATTGCCAACCATCTTCAAGACAACCTGCTGGATTTGTATAAATTGCTTTTCCTTCTTGAAATTTCTTTATATACACAACTCTTGCTTGTGAACGAAAGTGTTTGGAGGAATTAAATCTTCGTCTAGCCACTAAATTGCCTCTTAATAAATCATATGTTCATTTGTATATTTTTATAGGTAGATGTCAACTATGATTTTACTAGGTAGGTCTTTAAATGCCGTTCGTAGCAATTACAAATGGGGATTGATACCGGGTGAGGCACGGGAGTTTGGACGTTGTGATTTTGAGGTTGATAGAGCTCAACGAGTGGCTGAACCGCCCGAATCCGCACGAGGAATGATTGCCAGAATTAAGCTGTACTTTGCAGATAGATACAACATTAGATTGTCTTCACAGCAGCGCCAGTTATTCCAGTCATGGAATGCAATACACCCTGTTACTGATTGGGAACTTGAACGCGATCGTCGAATCGCTAAATACCAGGGTTGGCACAATCCATACGTCCTAGAAAGAGCAAGGCTTGGCACCGTATCACCTTCTAATAACGTGCCTCAGTCAACGGACGTGCAAGCGCACCAGACCGCTCCACCCACTGATACTGAAGTAGTAAGAGGAAACCGTCGTAGTGGCGTCTACCATCTCGCTAGCGGGTGCCCTAGCTACCACTCAATAAGCAATGCCAATATTGTGGAGTTTGACAATGAGAGCAACGCAATAGAAGCAGGGTTTCGTAAAGCTGGCAATTGCCGATAGGTGCATTGAAAGTAAGCGTTCATTCTAGGGATTCATTGACTTTCAGAGCAATGGCGATTTAACGGATTATCTGCAAACAGGTATTTCCTTCGCCTTGGTGTTAAGTCGGCGACCTCTTTGGCTGGATTGCTGGCTAACGCGTTGCAGGACATCCGTCAGGTAGACGTTGGGGTCGAAGTCATGCAGCTTACATGTGCAGATTAGGCTTTGGATGAGGCAAATGTGTTCGGCACCCAGTTCTGTCCAAAAGAAGAGCCCGTTTTTGAACTGACCCCATAAAGTTGGACTCTATTCTAAGCGGCTTTCAAGGCCTGATTTCGATACGCTATCGGACTCAGGCCTTTTAGTTTCTGCTTAATTCGATCGTTGTTGTAATACTCGATGTATTCTTTGATTGCTTCAATCAGTTTATCTGCATTTCTAAACTTTTCATTGTGGTACATCTCTGTCTTTAAAATACCGAAGAAGTTCTCAGCGACAGCATTGTCTAAGCAGTTTCCTTTTCTAGACATACTTTGGGATAGCCCTTGAGCCCTAATCTGTGCCTGATACGCTTGGTTCTGATATTGCCAACCTTGATCTGAGTGGATAATCGGCCTCTCGTTCTTACTTAGCTTGCTAATCGCGCTCTTCAACATGTCTGTGACCAATGGTAACGCGACTGACTTCCTCACTTCATAACTCACTACTTCCTGATTGAATAAGTCGATCACTGGCGAGAGATAAACTTTCTGGTTGTCGACTTTAAACTCGGTCACGTCTGTCACCCACTTTTGGTTGGGCTTCTCTGCATGGAACTTTCTTTCAAGTAGGTCTGGAGCCACTTTCCCAACACGGCCACGATAGGATTTATAGCGCTTAGGTCGCACCTTAGATTTCAGCCCTTGCTCAATCATCAGTCGTTGAACACGCTTGTGGTTCACTTGGATTCCATCATTTCTTAGAGCATAGGTAATCCTACGATATCCATATCGCCCCTTATGAGCATGGAATATATCGTAAATCTTTTGTTTCAGGTCCTGGTCCGGATCCAGTAGCGTCACAGAAGCTCGATGATAATAATAGACACTTCGAGCCAGCCCAGTCGCTTTCAGGAGCCATTGTAACGGGTGCTTTGCCTTGAGCTCAGTAACGATTAACGCTTTTTCTTTATTTGTTCCTGTTTGGCCTGAGCCAAGGCTTTCAACTTTTTTAGTACAGCATTCTCAGCACGAAGATATTCAAGCTCTTCTCTTAGCTCTTTTTCTGTCATCTGTTCAGCAGGCTTAGTTTTAGAAGAGTGAGTGGCCATACGAGGTCTACCTTTTTTCTGTGGTTTGAGTCGAGATATACCTTCGCAAGCATAGAGTTTTTGCCATTGAAATAATATGCCTGAAGATGATAAATCGAAGTAGGCACTTGTATAGGTTAAAGACCACTCATTCATATGCATCGTTTTAAGTGCTTTAAGCTTAAAGGATTGGGTATATGGCATTTGTTTGTGTAAAAAACTGCTTTCACCATGAATACGATACACTTGAGACCAGTAACGAACTTGTCTCGAGTCAACACCGAATTGACGCGCAATCATTCTTGAGCTTTGGTGCTGAGATAACTTTGCTAAATAGAGTTTGAATGCTCTGTGATATTTGGACATAAAAAGACCCCCAGTAATTGGAATGTCCAACTATTGGGGGTCAGTTCATTTTCTTACCCATAGGGATGGGTCTTATCTCTCGCTCTAGGTGGTTGGTGTCCATGGCGACATCGGGTTTTTCTAAGAAGACCATCAGTTGACGTTTGCGCTTTAAGGTGTAGTTCAGCGCTTTCATCCAGCTATCGTCTGGTAATAGGTCTGCCCGTTGTCTTTGCTCTTTGCAAAAGGCAAAAGGCAAAAGGCAAAAAACTGTTCCGAAAAGGGCTTGCTATGTTGTGCTCGATAATCTTTTTTTTCTCATCTGACCAACCTTTCTGCTTGATATGGCTTTCGTGTTGTTACAAAACGGCAATCAGGATAAAAGCGTGTGTCACGACCTCGATTTCTTCCTCTTCGACTTTGAGTAAATGACGGCGCATTTGCACCCAGCACGCCAGACAGTTCTCAGCTATAATATATACCAACAATCGATGGTATTTTAGAGTGGCAGACAATGGCCTCAATTAAGTTTTCAAACATTTTTGAAGTAGTTACGGCAAACGAAGATGAAGCTTTGGGTCTAAAGACTCAAGCAGACATAATTACTACGATTCGTGATATGGCTACTCAACATGGTTGGTCGCATGTCGAAGTCTGTGCTGAAGGAAACCATATTGTGATTAAACAGGCAAACAGTCGAATAAATCAAAATCGACTAAGTGAAGCAGAGCTAATTGAAGGGCTAGATTCCCATACAGCTCACGCAGATGAGCTGTTTCTTAATGTGGATCACGAACTCGCTGAAGCTCTAATAGATCAACTCAATGAGTTAGAGCTGCCTTTTATTGTTCGATCTCATAAAATCTCATAGGAAGCGAACAGAAATTGAAGTCAACCGTTCCAGGCAAAAGCTGACCCCGATTTTATGACAGACCGAAGAGATATCGTTGAAAACGTTGGGGGGGGGGTGATCCAGATTGATTGAGCGGTTGTCTAGTCAATATCTAAGAACTAAATATCAACCCAGCCCCAATTAATCCTAGTAACCATAGGTAAATGAAATGTTAGTGACAAATGAAATAACACAAATGGCCAAAGCCATAGTAACCCAGTTGCCTATTCTGAATGGTATATCGAACTCTGATGAGCACCAACAAGCCCTCATACTTTTAGAAGACTTGATAGAACACTATGATGACAACCTGATCATCATTGAAGCCTTGAGCAATGTTATTGCTCGATATGAAGATGAGTCAGCCGAGTTTGATGCTTTCAATAAACGACAAATAGCTCTTAACTCAGCAGCTGAAAACTAAAATCATCTTAACCTTTGATATCAAATAGCTACACTGTTTATTTAAACTATAACCCCGTGGACGATTTTTCCCAAAAGGTCACTTACCCGCTGCATTCCTTCTTTAGTCCCCATCACTGATTCAGGCGATTGACCATTTAAGGCTAAGGCATTTTTTTTCATCCATGACGTCCAACTGTCTTCGTCACCAAACAGCTTTAGACCCAATTGATGAACCCTTTCATTCAGCGCTCTCATTTCTGACGCTTCAACTGCCTCTAAAATAGCGGCATAAGTGTCAGCAGGAACACAGTAAAATACGGGGTTACCATCCTGCATTACAGCAACTGGGCTGCCTTTTGAATCATTCATAACAAGATCAAGACTGCTCTCAATATCATGAATATCAATGCATTTTTCGGCATAATTTTTTCGTTTATTGCTCATACATATCCCCTAACATGACTGATAAGTACAATGATGATCAACTGTCTAGGAAACTAGGTCCATACCAGCTATCAGGATAAATGAACCTATAGTTCTTCACTTATCTGCTGCATATGGTCATTCACAGAGCTATCAAAATAGCGTCCAGCCTCAATATCAGCCCTAGCTTCTAGCAAGGCAATCTCAAGCTCATACTCTCTGAACTTAGTGTATTTATGCAAATCCATCACTACATATGTATTTCTACCTCGGACAGATATAATCACTTCTTCATCTTCTAACAAACCGGCCTCAACAGCAGCCACACCCTTGGCTTATAAGTCAGTAGCAGTAACAACCCTCATAAGCTCACCTCTTTTTTCTTACGAATAGTGCTATTAAAAGTACAGTCTGAACTTCCCAGACTTTACTAGACCACCAAAGTATGAACACCTAAAAAAACCACAAAAAAATGACTCATCATTGTTCTAGTACACCAATTATATGCAATTATATTTTTTCTTATAATTGGGCACTTTTCACTAGAAGTATGACGACACTTCAGCAACAGGCGCATCTTTAGACTCACTCGACTCGATCAAGTTTTTTATAACATCACTCTGCTTTGAAAATAATTTCTTACCTTGAGAAAATCGTCAAGTGAAGGGTTCTCTAGCATAAACTCCCTGGCTGATTTGCCATTAAATGTCGGATGATGTATTGGCCTTTTGAAAAAATCATACTTAAAGCCAGGTGGTGAACTTAGGTGAATCATCTTGTATATACTTACCAGCATCGCCAGTATATCAATAGTGTCTTGGTCTACTTGAAGGCTGTCATTAATCTGTGCGGTCTCTTTCCATTGATTCCAAGTTGAAACCGTAATACCGCCTAGAAGAACACACATCTGTTCATCTGATAAGTCCCAACGATCTTGTGGACATTGTTCCTCTAGCCATAATACAACCGTTGCTATTATCTTGCCTGCTGACTCTTTACTGGTATTTTTATTGGTACCTTCATCGTTCATGGAACACCCCTCCATCGCTATCGTTTGCATTTTTATTCATTACTGATTTCTATTTTTACATTTCGAGTCAATACACTTTCGGTAACTCATCCCACCTGGTCGTATACGCTGGAGATAAATGTTCTCTTTTCATTGACCATTGTGGTGACACGCCTTGAGAGGCAAAAAAAACCTTGCCGAGGCCGCTGTGGTTGATTTTGTCCACGACACTCATTAATGCTTTTGAGTTGATTTTTGTATTATCTGCTTGGAATAAATCTTGCTGAAAAGCGCCATGTTCATAAAAATCCGCCAACATTACACCGCCTTTGGCGTAGCGATAACCTGAACGATAGATGCGACGAAACAGCACGTCGGCCACTTCTAATAAGTCTCGCGTGTCGTCGGTTGGGTTAGGAAGTTCTGCAGACAAGGTTTTCGAATACTGCGGTTCGTTTGGAATGAATGGACTGGTACGAACGAACACACTCACCATGCGACAAAAGCGTTTTTCACCGCGTAATTTCTCGGCGGCTCTGGTTGTGTACTTGGCAATTGCTTCCCGTAGTTCGCGCTTGTCTGTCACTTTATGGCCAAATGAGCGACTGCAAATGATTTGCTGCTTTGTTGGCCTGACCAATTCCAGATCCAAACAGGACACTCCATTTAATTCTCGAATGGTTCGCTCCAACACCACTGAGAACTCACTTCGAATCGATTTAGGGTCTGCATTCGCGAGATCCAAGGCGGTATGAATTCCCCTCGTCTTTAGCTTTGCCGTGGTGCGACGACCAACACCCCACACGTCACTCACATCAACCAACGCTAATAAACGCTTTTGCCTGTCTGGGTCCATCAAATCCACCACGGATCCCGTGGCTGGATATTTCTTAGCCGCATGGTTAGCCAACTTCGCCAACGTTTTGGTTGGCGCGATGCCCACGCCTACCGTAATGCCCGTCCATTTATCGACCTTGGCTTTTACCCGTTTGCCAAATACCAGTAAATCCGTCACATGATCAACACCGGTTAAATCCATAAACGCCTCATCGATGGAATACACTTCCAGACGTGGCGCTTCCTCTTCCAAAATGGTCATCACCCGATTCGACAAATCCGCGTACAAAGCATAATTCGAGGAAAAGCACACAATACCGTGCTTTCTTATCTCGTCCTGAACTTGAAACATAGGCACGCCCATTTTAATGCCCAGCGCCTTTACCTCTTTGGAACGCGCGACAATACAACCATCGTTATTCGACAACACCACAACAGGCGTGTGTTTTAAATCTGGCCGGAACAACTTCTCGCAACTGGCGTAAAAGTTATTGCAATCGACTAAGGCAAAAACCGTCTTCATCAACCGCGCTCGTACTTCCGAACCACACCCGTCACTACGCCGAAGATTTCTAGCTCAGACTCTTCGGTAATATGAATCGCTTTGTAGGCTTTGTTCTTCGGACGTAGTAACACATTGGGCTTCAGCTCCAACGTCTTCACGGTCATTTCCCCATGAATGCAGGCGATCACAATATCCCCATGACGCGCAGTTAACGAACGATCCACCACTAATACATCACCCGAATAAATGCCCACATCGATCATCGAATCCCCCTGCGCACGCACGTAAAACGTCGCATTAGGATGAGCGACACAGAACTCATTTAAGTCTAACGATTTTTCAACAAAGTCCTGAGCTGGCGAAGGAAACCCCGCCGATACCGAATCCACATACAAAGGGATTCGCACACTATTGGCCGCGATAAACGCCGCCGACTCAGACACACCAAGATAAGTCACACGCATGATCAACACCAAAATACTGTATGGATATACAGTTTAGTTTTAAGCAGCATCAAAAACAAAGTTAATTTTTGTAAGTGTGATTTTTTTAATTTGATTATGAGCAGACGAGGAAATATTTAATTTAAATATAAACTATTATATACAACTTATACTTTTTAAAAAATTATAAGTTAGTTTACATATAAATTAACTACTAAAATAATCCAAACCATCTTTTTAGTTTATATATAAATTAACTACTTAAATAAACTAAATTATCTTTTTAGTTTATTTATAAATTAACAACAATATAGCGAGGTCAACTCTTAAATTAGTTTTAAAAAAAGACTAGACATTCAATTTTTTATGGTATATGTTTTTAAATATCATTCTTATAAAGACATAATAAAAGTAGAGTTATTAATGAATTATAGTGACGAAACATTGTTCTTATCAGAGACATTTTTTGTAATTGAGATGATGAATATTGGTATTTTCTATAATCGACTATCAAAAAACAAAGCAGAAAATTCAGATTTTTTCCTGGAACACTACCCAATAATTTTCAAAAAAGAACATGAGTTTTTATTAGTTAATGATTGCGACTATGAACTAAAGAAAGCACTTAAAAAAACTAATAAAAACTATAGAACACTCGCTTTAGTAATCAATCAAACGAACCGATCAATTCAAGAAATACAAGATTTTTATAAATTGAAAACACTGAAATATCTACCGAGAAAAAATAAATTCAAATCTATTATTGAAGAAATCACATCAGAAAACACCGCATTAAAAATACTATGTCCAAAAAAAATGCGACAACTTGGATTCATTAACAAAATATTTTGCGATAATGAGATAGCATCACAAAAACTTTCTCAAATGAATAAAGAAATTCATTTTAATCTCTGCTTAAAATTTTTTTACGTTAATGGAATAGTAAATTTCGATGATCTTTCTTTTCAATTTTTAACGTCGGAGCTAGATGGTTTTCTAAACAAAAAACACACAAACAAGCTAGAAATTAATTTATTATCAATCATTCATTCAATCTACGAGTCAAGAATAACGGGATTGAATGATATATTTTTAACTATAGATTATCTAAAAAAGAACAATAATCTAAACACTCAGACATTAGAAGAGCTTAGAGAACTAATTTCTATGATAAATAAAAAAATTAATTCGAACTTAAGTTTAGTTGAACTAATATTTGAGATAAAAAAGATTGAATCGGTGAGAAATAGACATCAAGAAGACAATTCAGAAAATTATGATTTTATAAAAAATTCATTATCAGACAAAAAAATAACTAAAAAAATTGTTGACTTCTTATCTGAGAAAATTTTAAAAAATAAAGAAATCATATGAGCGAAAGTAATTTCACAAAGTCACTAGGATGGACAATAAATTTCTGGGATGAGTTGGGGATTTGGAAAGACAACGAAGCATTACTTAAAAAGTTTTTAACACTGTTAACAGTCCCGCCATCAATACAACGTCAAAGATCCATTTTACATATCATTAAGCTAAATTATCATTCGGATTTTTTATTAGAAATGGATGAAATAGAAGCTATTCTATTTATTTTTAAAAACATAAAGTATAAAAAGACAACTGAAGTGTCATTCAACATAGGTGTCGACTATCCAGTATATTTTGGTGTTTATGATGTTTACAGAAGAGATAAAAAAGCCGGATCTGAGTATTTATCAGAACTAATATCTACTTTTGTTTCTGACTGCTACACTCAACTTAAAACAGTTGACTATTATGAAAATGACACAAAGATATATAAACTTATTTTGGCTGTTCGCGAGATTAGCAGATTAAAGACAATAAAAAAAATGAGTAACATTGAAAAAGTCTCATTTTTAAAAAAACCAAGTGACTTCGAAATATCTAGATATCATAGTTATATTAATAACACAGAATATTTTCGAGAATTTTCATTTTGGGGAGGGTTTAACTATCTTCCCGAATCAAAAAAAGACGAACCTAACAAACCTATAGAACTAAAAATTAAGAAGAAATCTAGCAAAAAAAAAGATCAAGATCAAGATATAAAATCACAAGATTCTGATAATTATATACCGAAAATATTTCTCGTAAAGAAGAAATCTTGGACCACTGCAAATAAAGAAATTGAGTCCGTATTTGATTATTCATCATTATCACTACAATCTGTTGTGGGATTTATTGCATTCGTCGATGAAAAAAAATCTGAATTAAATAGTCTTTTAATACTTTGCTTTTTGACGGGCATGACACTAAAAAAAGCACTTTCTGCAATACGTTTTAGTACTAACAAGAAATCACTAACTGTTTCTATCTCAAATACACCAACAGATTCGGACCTATGTTCAGAAATCGAATTGAAAATATCGCCAGCGAGTCTTCTGCATTTAGATGAACCGACATTATCGATAAAAAAGCTAGTCGATAAAATTGCTAACAAATTTTCTTATTTAACTAGGCAATTTTCGGAGTTTAATGGCGGTAACTCTCTGCATTTTGACCGTATCGCATCAAATTCTAATCGACTATTAACACCTCATGTCGATGACATGAGGGTTCATTACCTCAGAGCCAAAATCGGTTTCTCCATGAGCGCGCCGTTCTCGTACGTTGCACTGACCAATGAGAACATTGGAGACTTATATCAAAAGCGATTTGATGTTTTATCCAATCATTTGGAAGTACCAGGGCTACTCTCAAAGCTGCAGTGGGATTCTACATTGGCAAATCAATCTCTTGGATCTAATCGTTTACCACAGAGCTCAATAGCCGATTTCTTCAGAGATATAAGCGTCATTTTTGAAAGTAAAAAGGCATTATTTTCACTTTCTAGGTCGAATCAACTAAGAGTTGATCTAGTCAATTTAATTGAAATACATACATATTTTTTAGAGTTATTATTTTTCTCCAATCGCCCTAATGGCGAAAAATCCATTTCTACATTTTCTGATTTTTTCATTAGAAAAGATAAAAACTCTGTCAACTATGAAGAATATAAAGCGCTGCCCATACCTGATTTATATTTAAAACAAAAAGATATACTTTCTAATGTAAGATTTTCATTGTATAAACACTTAAATTTTACGGATGAAGATATTTCAAAAAATGACTTAATCATAATTCATATTCTTAATGACGAAGTATATGATCAAATCAAATCAGCACCTCACAGACAGATATTAGAGATTCTGAAAACATTTAATCTTGAAGAAATACGTCCATCAAACAATACATTAAGACATTTTTCAGGCAATGCACTGAAATTCAAGGCTATTACATCTCGAGCACTACTTGGTCACAATGAGGATGGATTTTACTATTCTTCTCCTGCGTCTTCATCAAACATCGTTTCGATTCACACTGACATATCTGAATACTACAACACTCTAATTCAAGAATTTTCGTTGCAGGAGCTGACCTATGATTTCGATTGATTTCCTGAATAAATGGCCAGACCTAGAGAAAATAAAATTTAAAGATATTGAAAGTGCAAGAGTTGCTGAAATCATTCTCGATTCTGCGAATGATGAAATGAACATTGATAATGATTCATTATCAGAAATTATTTCAAAATTTTCGGAGTATTACGAAATATCTAGCGAATCTAAAATTACTAGAAAACAGCTCAAGTTTATTAATGATGTCATTGCAAAATTAGAGGGAATTATCACATCAACTATATCTTATGATCGCTCCCCAAAAACCATTCGACCGACCGTTATATCGCCCAACTCTGACGAGGCACAACTTAGAGCAGCTATTAAAACAATCACTAATCAGACGCCTAAAATTCTGAAATCAAAA
This sequence comes from Marinomonas polaris DSM 16579, assembly GCF_900129155.1. Lineage (GTDB taxonomy): Bacteria > Pseudomonadota > Gammaproteobacteria > Pseudomonadales > Marinomonadaceae > Marinomonas > Marinomonas polaris. The sequence continues at coordinate 86,873 of NZ_FQVF01000020.1, read as the reverse complement.
GTGCTTATTGATAGTGATGAGCTATATGTTCGTTTACTCATTGAAGTTGGTGTAACGACAGGACTACCACTGAACAGAGCTGAATCATTCATACAGGAGCTCCTAAAAAGTCCATTTGAGTGCTCAATACTGGTTCCGTCAGGAGAGTCAACTAGAGCAGATAAATGTTTACCGATTACCGCATCAAATACAGCACGTTTTATCTGTGTGTGTCTCCATGCTCGTAATTACGTGCCACCTAAACATCACAAACTAGCTAAGCATACAATTCCAAGATTATTAACAGCACCTACTAAGGTGAAAATAACTCAAAAAATCAAACTGAAAACTTTTTATCAAGCTACAGCGAGTCTGTTTTGTATTTTTGGTACAGAACCCATTATCTATAGCCGTTTATCCGGAATAAGCTTACCAATAGCACCAACATGGGCCGATATGGATGGTTCAATAATAGGACTACCATCTAACAAAATATACAATAGAAAACGCAACAAACGTACTTTGGGACCAAGTGAAAAAACGTCTTATCAACGAGAAAATGACAAAAATGTAGCAAGCTTGTCCGCAGAAGATTTAGATGATGACGAGAAACAAAGACGTTTCCTCGCTTGGCAAGAATTGGCTTACTATTTATTTGGCTATGTTAAGTATTGGATTAAAATACAAATTCAAAATAAGAAAAAAAGTAGTGAAATAGAATTTGCTAAACCGTTGTACAATTTATCTACCTCTAAAATGGACGGCTTAATCGAGAGAATATTTAATAGAACAAAATGCAATAAACGCTACGTTAGTGATTTGGTTTACTCAACTCTTGATAGAATACAAGTGGCTCTTAGTGAAACACGCCCAAAGACACTTCCTGCCGTTGCTGAAATCTTACTCATCTCTGGTGATGGCCCTAGAAATTATTGCGCGATTTCATTGATGTTTGCATTTGCTTATAACGAGTTAGTTGTTAGAAAGAACAAGGTAAATACAGCTTTATCAAAAATCATCAGTCTCTTTTCAAAAAGCCTATTTGACTATGAGCCAGCTTACAATATCGAAGACTGGGATGAAGAAGATGCAAGCTTATTTATACATGAGGTTTTATTAAACCCAGATTTAGCTTCAGCAACTAACAAAAATCGACTATCTCAATTTTCAACGTTATTAGGTTTTAGTAGAAGAAATCTGGATATCTGGAACGATGTTCATTTCCCAGTCTCAAGAAGCGGACAAATAACTACCACTAACCGCAATCAAGTCCTCGGACAGCAAGAATTCAATCTTTTTATAGACGCATTTAAACGTCATCACAGTGTTCAGTCTGATGTCACTGTGTCGACTATAATTTTTAAAATCCTCTTTTATGCGGGTCTTCGCCCTGGGGAGTTAGCGCGGCTAACGCTGGGCGACATCTCAGCACACAGCGAGGAAGAAATACTAATCAGAGTACGACGGTTTAAAACACCGGCATCAAGACGTACCATTCCATTGCATCTATTAGCGCCACCAGAGGTTTGTTTAGAGATCTTCGAATATATTTCTCAGCGCTTAACTCTATTCAGCAAACTAAAGATGACCAGAGCATTTGGCAAAGACAGGAAACCAAGTGAAGCAAGGAAAAGACTATTGGCAATTGCTGAAGTTAACGATGAGCAGGCACAGTTTTTAAGGACATTCCCACTTTTTAGCAATGCTGAAAAGGTCACAAGAATTGCTCGCGAAGAGATGAAGCTAATCTTGGGAGAAGGAGCGGACTTGTACCTACTTAGGCACAGCTATGCCACACATATGTTCTTACGTTGGTATGCTATGCGCTACCCTGATGTCATTAATGAGTTAAGAGATCGAAATGAATGGTTCTACTCAAATGAAGCCATGGCGTTGCAGCGTCATATTTATCGTCATGGAAGCTTGGTCAACCATTCAAAAGAGACGGACATGGTCCACCTTATGAAATCGATGGGGCATCGATTTGTCGACACTTTTTTTGCTGTCTATTGCCATTCTTATTTTGTTGTCTATAACCATGCCCAGAAGAAATATATGGCACAACGTGGATGGGAAAATTTGCCGGTGAGCACTGGTTTCATTCAGGCCAATATTCCTAAAATGAAGTCCAGAACAACGATCTCTCAAATAAAAGAAAAAAGTTTAGTTGGGGTACTGGAGTTCTTTCAATCTAAAGAAATCTGATGGTATTTAGGTGGTCAAACTACCCAGATTTGGCTTTACAACGCTTTCATGAGCCTCGAAGATTCATGCAAAAGGGCTTGTTTGAAAATCAAACAAGCCCTTTATAGGATTAAAAGATTCTACTTCTAAAAAAGAGCATAATTTTATTCAAATTATCCATGGAGTTGTCTAATAATAAGCTTTCCTTAGCCGATTTCCCTTCAAACGTTGGATAACTGATTGGTCTTTTAAAAAAATCATAAATTGCACCAGAAGGCGCACTCATAGCAATGCTCTCATGGATCTTCAACAGCAGAACCAACCTATCGATCACATCTTGATTTAGTTCAAACTGCTGTTTTCCCTTTGCCACTTCCTTCCACTCATGCCATGAAGATAAAGGAATGCCACCCAAAAATTGACACACTTCTTCATCAGATAATGCCCATTTTTCATCTGATGCTTGATCAGCCAACCAGCTAATGCAAAACGTGATCGCTTTTAAATACTGTGCGGTTTCATTAGTCATATTTTCAACCTCATTACACATTCATTTTTAATAAATAGTCCTGTTTAAATTATCTCAATAAGATAATGCGCCCCATTTTTAATGCCTTTTACGCATTGTATTGAGCCGCTTTTGACCTTCAAATGGCCTGAACTTAATAAAACAGACAGCTCACCGCTCGCATCACAAATTTTAATGGGAGCTGTTTCACCATGATTATCATTAGTTAACCCCTCAAGGCGGTAGCTTCCAATAAAAGCATTGTAAGACGGGATACTTTTCACGGATGGGTATAAACCAATTACATTATTAAGTTGTGGTGGTTTGAAAAAGGCCTTATTACCGTGTATCTCTAAATTCAGCCTCCCGAGAAGAAAGCTGAGCCCTACCATCTCCTCATGTTCATTTAAGCTGTTTATTTGCGTAGAGACCCAAGAGCTAAAAGCCAATTCATCAACAACGCCCAAACCTGTACCAAACTTTTCAACAACCTTTTTTAGTTCGTCGTCATTCAATGAGTGCAACAGGTCGAACATAACATCCTGGACTGAACGGTGGATCAGAGATAATTCACTAACAATGCTGCTCATAGTGCATCTCCACTCACTTCAAAACCACTGGACATCAAAAGTGTTTCAAACGCAGAACCATCTCGACGAGTCAGGTTGGGGACATAGCGCGAATACACGGTAAATAACATTTGAGTAGTTGTATGACCCATTTGTCTAGCGATCCACTCTGGGTTCTCCCCTGCTGCTAACCATAATGTGGCGGCTGTGTGTCTTGTCTGATAGGGCTTTCTACTTTTGATGCCAATTTTTTCAAGTGTTGGGTACCAAATGCGCTGAGTAACATTTCGGTGTTCATAACTACCACCTGCACGATTACAAAACACAAACTTAGAATGCCCAAACGAAACTTTCTTTTGTTCTAATAATGCTTCATACACAGGTGGAGACATTTCAACTTCACGACGTGATTCAAGTGTCTTAGTCGTATCAATACGTCCCTGAACGACGGTTTCTCTCACCAAAATTTGTCGGTTTTCAAAATCAACGTACTGCCATTGCAGCCCATCTATTTCCCCAGTACGTAAACCAGTAAAAAAGCGCACAATGTAGTAATTACGAAAATCTGGACGTACATAGTGAATAATCTTCTTCACTTCATCCAGCGTAAAAGGCTCAATATCCACTCTAGGCACTTTTAGGGGTTTTAATCCAATAGCAGGCGACGTAAACTCATATCGGTCGGCGGCATCATCTAAAATCATTCTTAGTGGCGTCATAATGTGGTTAATCCTATCGTTTGAAAGCTCACTGTCCCCTGTTTCGTGGTTCACTTTGGCGAGAGATGCACGAAATTTCAGGATCATGGCTTTGGTTATGTTGCCGACTCTTTCTTCCCCAAAATATGGGATGAGACGGGTATCTAAAGTTCCTTTTATAGAAGTCCGGTAAGACCGTTTCCATCGTAAAATATTCTCTTCAAGCCACTCTTGTGAGAACTCAGAAAACAACGGCGTATCCGGTCGTTTTTGAACCTCAGTGACAATGTGCTGAACCACCTCCTTTTTCACTTTCGGTACTTTTTTACTGCCCGGAAAGAACTTCTCATAATCGAACTCTCCGGTTTTGAGCGCTAATTCAATCTTCTTAACCGCTGCTTCCATACGCTTCATATTGGCAGGCGTATTTTCTAACTTGGTGTATTCCTTACAACGCTTACCTTGATACCGAAAATCAAAATAGAGCTTATCGTTTCTTGTTCCAACGCTAGCCACGGTAAACACCTCCTGAGGCCATTGGGATCAAATCATCCACTTCATTACTTTTAGCCGTTGTAAACATCTCAGCTTCAATCGGCTCCCAAACGTAAAGCACTTTGCGACCATTAAAAGGTCGGATGTAGTGCGTTCCCTCAATAAAGCTATTGTCTCTAAGAACGTCATTGATATATTTAGGGTGATACTTGATACGAACAGATAACTCTTTAGCCGTTAAATAAGTACTCATAAAAGTGACCTCCACTCACATTTGAAGAACATAAATGACACTATACATCATCTTTTGTGACTGGCAAGCACATTTATAGATTTTTTTCACTTTTCTGAATAACTCGGGCATAATCCATATATCTGAAAAGCGAGATGGAAATGATTAGATTCAAACTAAAAGAGCTCATAGCTCTAAAAGAGAGAGAAGAAGGGAGACGCATCGGTTTGCAAGAAATTGCAGATGCGACAGACATACACAGAACAACCCTTTCAAAGCTTCAAAACCCTAATGGTTATAAAACCAATACTGATAACCTTGATAAGTTATGTCGTTATTTTGAGTGCGAGTTAAGTGATTTAGCTGAGTACGAACAGGGCTGATCTTGATTGCTACTCATTCTACTGCATAAAGCTAATTAGCTCGTCTTGTGTGGACTGCAAATCCTCGGGGGACGCAGCTGGCAACCCTTTCAGGAATGGCGGGTAGCGTGGGATTTCTGATTCAGTTGACTCAGTTTGGCGCTGCGACTTTAAAAATCTACTAAGCATAAATACCCCTGCAAAAGTGGTATCATCCTTAGTAAATGGCAATATCTGTCATCAGATAAATAATTGAATCTTTAAGCTATTTAAGTGGCAAAACTATGAAACAATTGAATACATACGATACAAAAGAAGAAGGTGAGGCGGCTCTTGCTAAAATCGATGAACCCAAGCGTCTTGCTAGCGAGCGCGATGCCACTGAAACGATTTATAATTTATTCGGGCAACCCACTTGGGGTAATTTTTATAAGCTTGGTATGTTCAATCTTCATCAACTGAAAGAGATTGTTGATAAAAAACAAGCTGGCCAGCCTTATGATGATGCGAAGCATAAAGAATTACTAAATATGCTTCGCTATGCTGCTAACTCTTTTGAAATCGAAATACCGAGTCATTGGCTCTGAACTAGAGCTTCATCCACAAGAGCATTGGCATCGATTATCATGTCTTCGTTCATGACTTTTTGAGTAGTCCAATATAACCAGTCGAAAATAGGGTTTGCATTAGCCCTATAGCCGCTCCACGAGTAACTAAGCTGGTTTAATTCATTACTAATTTCAACGTTACTACTCTGCCATAGCTGAAAGCACTGGTCAGAACACTTTGAAGCAGTATCTATGCTGGTTCGGTTGCTCAACCATTCATCGAGCAATAAACCTAGGAAAGGTGAAATCGGTACGAGTATTCGAACAATGTAATCTTCAATTCTGTAATTTAATGAGTTCATCAGAAATAAACTCAGAGCTGTAGCAACAATAAATATCATTGCTAAAACAACGCCATATTTCTTCCTTAGCTCTGTTTCCCAGCGAAATGTCGAAAGTAGGCAGAGTGCTATGCCTTTTTCCTTTCCTAATTCTGAAACTCTAGCTGGCCACCATTCTGATAGGTTAGGTCTGTCCTGACTATTTTTGTCGAGCCACTTTTTGGACAGTCTATTTATTTGAGATTGCGGCGTTTCAATTGGGCTTGGCTTAATTCCTATGCCTAAAATATTGAAATCGTGAAGACGTTGTAGATTGCTACCTAAACCGACGTATTTATTGATTTTTGTGTGTTTGCCAATCGTGCTGGCCATTATCATCAAAAGAGTGGTGGCGGTAACGTAAGCTGCGAGATTTACAGTTGGAAAAGAAATGATTTTTTGAATATTGATAGCGACGATTAGCTGGAGTACAGAGAGTAGTATGGCTGGGAGCCATATCCATGTCTTCCAATTCTTAGCCATTTTGTAGGCGCGCCTGAACGCTGCTGCGATCTTCACATTCGAGTCTTGTGACTGAAATTCATTAATCCTATTCATCTTTGGTTATCCATAATCCGGGAAGTTGCTGCCAAAGATTTCACCCCATTTTTTAATAGAGCTGCGGTGATCCTTATCGGACTCAAATTGTCGCGCTTCGATAGCTTTGTTTTTATCAACCCATGCTCGTGTCGATATCTTGTCTCGCTCGACTTGCGTTAGGTGATTGATATTGCCTTGCATACCTTTCGGGTCTGTTACATCGTTAGTCACATTCAGCCAAATATATTCGAATATCTTAGGAAGTTCCAAGTCTACAAATTCACTTGCCGCATCAGATCGCGTCGAATAATAATTTAAGATCATTACCTCAAGAAGATAGGAGCTCATTGATGGCATCGTTGGCCGTTTGTTCCAGTATTTCATACTCCGGATCACGTTAAGCACATTGCCATTATGATTTGTATTTATTGCTTGCGTTCGATTTTGATCGAGTATCGGGTTGGTCTTTTTCCAGGACCCGCTTCCGTCAGGAATTAAATAGAATGAATTTCCATATGTGTCTGGCGAAGTGAAAAAACAGGGAACTATGTCATAGCTCCAGTCATAACTTGTCAGAGACAATACAGCGGCCTCTTGATTTCGTTTAGTGTCTGCACCTGCATATTGAGGAACATTATTCAGGGCCGAGACGATTTTATTTACAACCTTGATTGAGTTGAGAGTATCTGTTCCATCGTTACATAGACGCCTGAGCTGCGTTGATTGCTCTGGAACAGATATTGAAATGCCACTTAATAGTCCTTCGAAATAAGTTGATCCTTGAGCGTTTAGACAAATCATAATGTCAATGTCATCAAGGGGTCTCTTTTTTGTATTTCGAGCAAATGAACCAAAGAAAATATTTTTCTCCGTATACACTTGGGGGAAGTGATCGACCTTTGATGGAAAATTACAGATTTGCCCAACCAGCCAATCACGGCTAGCTCTGGCTATCTTGGTTTCGTCATCACGCAAATTCACATGATCGGCCAGAAATTTGTTAAAAGCTTCTATTACCGTTGTAGCCATGTTTGCATCCTTGCGCGGTATATTTTAATCAGCCAATTTGCGTGATGACAAAGGATCAATTCCTATTCCTCTTCAAATTCAGAACTACTAAACCGCAGCACATTGCAATTTTCTTTGATCGTCCGTTGCAGCGCTTCATCAAAGCCATTCTTAGATTTCGCTTGAATCTCGACAGAGATAGAAACCTCAACCCCCAGTTTTGCTGTGAACTGTTGTACCACTTCATCAACAATGGTAGCGAAGTCCATTTTGGCTTTCACAGGGTCTAGATCAATGTTGCCGTAAAACTGTTTTTTAATGGCAGTTTGGATTGCTGGTGCAGGTGCTACTCCCGGTATGGGCTGCGGTGGGGTTGCTGGTGAGCCGCCAGGTACAGAAGGAGGTACCGGATTAACCCCGGTTGGTTCTGCAGCAGTGGTCGGTTGCGGAACGGGGTTGGTTTTTTCCCGATACTCTGCCGCCGCATCTTTATCAATTAACACGCAGGCATCATCAAGTGTTGGTATGCCACCATTGCCAAAACGAAACCCTAAATAAGCATCGCCATCTTTACCTGAGGCAAAGCCAAAAAAGTCTTCGCTATCCAAGCCTTGACCAATGGCATTCCGATACACTTGGTCGTTAATCAATCGCGGTAAATACAAATAGTGGCAGGTATCTTGATACACTTTTAAGCTATTAACATCAGTTACACCCTCTTTAAAATACCACTGAGCCAGTAAGTTTTTTAAATGAATGGGGGACCATTCAGATGTGATCCATTCTTCTTCACGCAATCTATTTTCGATTTCTTGGATTAAATTCGTAGCATTAGTTGAAACCGAAACAATTTCCCAGTCGACGGTTTTATCTGTCGCTTTTAACTGCAGAGGGCAAACAATCCACTTATAGGCCTCACGAACCAATTGTTGAAGGTTACTCTCAGCCACTTTAGTGCTTTTTTTCGCAAGGTTTGCCTGAAACAGATCGAGGTTTAACTTGCCTTCATCAATGTCGCTAACAATTTCACGCCAGGCTAAATAAGTACGCCCGGCATCGTTTAAACGACCCACAACATCGCTATCGGCAGCGAAGAATATTAAACGGTTACGCTTTTGCCTTGGTTGGTCACCACGAAAACTCAATATTTTTTCAGCCGCAGAGATTGCGCTATTGCCATCGGCTTTGGTATAGCCTTCGTTGGGTGCTAATACGACTAATCTTGGGCCAGAACCATAGTCATCTGGTACATCGACAGAATTGGTAAACACATGAACGCCCGCGAATATAGAGTTGCGACCGAACACACTGTTCACTCGGCGCTTTAGCTCATCATTGAGTGCTAACTTATCAATATTTTGTTTCCTGCTTTCCATTTCACGGCGCAGGTTAGGCTTGGTATCTAACCAAAAACGATCTTGATCCGAATACAAATAATGCAATCGGTCACGTAGACGCTTTAACACATCTTCAAACACACCAACGGTTTGTCCAGGCTGAACAGTTCCAAGCAATATTCTTTCTACCTGAATGCCTTTAACCACTTGGTCGCGCGCGCTGGGGGCACTCCCCAAGAAAACCGTACGCATGGCTCGATGTGCCGCTTGCACACTACCAAAACGGGTGTCGTCACCATCAATGCGATGGGGTTCCGAGCGATCACCATCCACCTCGCGTTCTAGCACAGGCTCCCAACCTTGGGGTAAGTAATGAATACTTTTGTTACGCACTAGACTGTCATCCAGCGGGATGGATCCTGGCATAATCAACGCATCTTGATTGTTGTCATTCCATAAGCGATGAATAATCACCGCCATATATTGGAGCACACCACGCGTACGTTGAAACTTATCCAACGTTGACCAATCTTCATAAAGTCGATCAAATATTTCGGGGTGAATGGGGTATGAGGTACACATGCGCTCGAAATACTGATTCGATTGCGTTTCCAGTGGAAAGTATTGCGCGTTCTGACGATAGTAATCGCAAAACTGGCGGCTGATGCCTTCAATCTGAGCGCGGTCACCGGCCGATTCAAATAAGCGTCTACGCACAATTTCAAAGGCTTCTTCAGTGGCAACAGGCTTCCAAACAGATTCCACACGGCCAAAGTGTTTTTCTAACGCGACTAAGGTTTTCTGACCAAATGAATCACCCACTTCAGTTTCAGATTCCGGTAGCGATGCCAGCAAGATAGCATTTGGAACGGTTTTAAACGCTTCGGTGAGTGCTTGTACAAATTTAAGGTTGGCTTCATAAGTACCCGCATTCAGTTGCTTGCCCGGTTTTAAATCGCTGAAGAACTTTTGCAGCTCATCAATCAGCACCACGCAAGGCGCTGATTTTGTGAGCAGCTCAGCCAGTACATCTTTACCCGGTGCGGTTCCATCACGGTCGCTGGCGGCAACCAAGTTATAACCTTCATCACCTAGCAGTTGCCAAGCCATTTCGCCCCAAAGTGTGTTGGCGCAAATGCTGCCATGCTGTTTACCTTGGCTAACGGATAAAGCAATGCCATCCAATACCGCAATATTGGCATGGGGTAATTCGGTAATGCCTGCTTGGTCTAGCAGTGGCGGTATACCTTCGAGTTTATCGGTACTTACTTTACGCGTCGCCAAGTGCAATACCGTTAACATGGTGTGGGTTTTACCACCACCAAAGGCTGTTTGTAACTGAATGACTGGGTCACCGCCTAAGCCTGCTAATCGTTGAGCAACAGACATCAGCAATAAACGCATGCCTTCGGTAATAAAAGTACGAGAGAAGAATTTCTCAGCATCCTGATATTCTGGCGTAGCCGTACCGTTGGCAACCTGGGTAATGTCGGCAGCAAACTCAGATTGTTTGAAGGTTCCTTCAAGTACATCTTTGTGAGGGCGGGCAATTTCGCGCCATGCTTTTAAACTCATACTATTATCCTTGCACTGTCCAATTCATTTGGGGAGTAAGTTTGTCTTGATCGACCACCAGCGGATGAGCATCGACCGCTTTCACTTTCTGTTTTAATTTCTGTAGAACCGCAACAGGATCGATGGCGTGAGGAAAAAGCTTACTACGCTTTTGTGGCTGTTCCAGATATAGAACTACACGAATCTGCTTTGCCTTTAGGGCGTTTCGAGCAAACTTTTTTTCTTCGGCGTCGTTGGCATTGACTTGTGCAGCACACAATCCAGCCAATGTGTCCCGTATTTTAATAGCTATCTCATCACCCAAATCGATCGGCTTGGTACGTCGATGTAAACGATAGTCTTTGATCTCGATAAACCAAGTCGTGGAGCCGTCAACAACTAAGAGATCTGTTGCCTTGCTACCGCCGAATGCATTGTTGAACTGATTTCGATAAAACGACCAGTCGTCATACTTAGTGGCGAGGACACCAGCACCAAAAGCAAACGTCAACCTGTCTTCTGTGATTGAATTTTCCATGGCTGTCACCTTATACGCCTGATTGCATATAGCGTTCAGATTGATTCAGCTCTTCGTCCAAGAGGACCAATGTCTGGATGTCTTCTAGGCTATCGCCCTGCTCGACAATAGCGCCATTTTCACCAGCGATTAGCGAGAAGAATCGTTGAGGAATCGCTTTAAACGCTTTCTGCTCAGACAACACTTCCAATTCCCGCAAAAGGAATAATGAATGAGTCGCGATAAACACTTGAATTCCGTTTGCACAAAGATGCAGGATCATTTGCGCGACTAGCTTCGTTAATCGAGGATTCAAATTGCTCTCCGGTTCATCCCAAAATAGGTAGCCTTTGTCTAACAAGGAGCCGGTGCCGATCAGTCGAGCAAGCATGGCGAGTTTGCGTAGACCTTCCGCTACCAGAGGCATCTCCACTTTTCCTTGGCCTGGCATTTGCAGGTAGAAACGGCCATTGGTATCCAATACGACTTTCCCGCCCATCGCGTCTTCTAATGGCTTAAGCAATGAAGCCGCTTTTTTCTCACGAGGGCCTTTCAACGCTGGGGCACCGAGTAATAAACATGCGTCTCGATAAGTTTCATCAAACTCAAGGTAGTGATTATCATAAATAGACACAAAGCCCGGATATAGCGTTAGAAGCTCCCGAGTAGGAAGGAATACTGGTGCTTTGGGCTGCCAGTCCTTGTTCAAGTCGCCAATGACCACTTCCGATTTACTAGTGGTGGCAAAGTTCAAGGCTAGATCTAAATCCTGGTTATCAAATGATAGAGCTAGTTCACATCGCTCACGACCTGGCTTGCGGCGAGCTAATCGCCCCAGAGTTTCGGGACGTAACACATTGATCAGTTTGTCCGCATAGACCTTTTGCAATGCCGTTTTAGTCGGTGCAGTGGCATTGGGTTTACGCCCCTCCTCAGCACTGGCCGAAATCAAAGCATATGCTGATTTAAGCAGATGAGATTTACCACTGCCATTCTCACCGATGATCACGTTTAAGCCGGGAGAGAAGCTTAGCTCAACTTCAGCAAACGTTGTCAGGTTTTTGATGTTCATTTTATTCAGCATAGTAACCCCTTAAAACTCCATACCTATCTGCTCATCACGGTGGCCAACCTCAAGCGATGCGGTAACAATAGCATGCCATGAACCAATTAATTCGTTATAGGCTCGAGCTTCTTCCGCCCATTTTTTGCGTTCGCATAATGTGTATAGGTGATAAGCCAATTGGCGGATAGGTTCACCACGTTCGGGCATTTGTGCAAGTAAGTTACCAGCTGCGCTTTCACCTTGTTGGTTGAGCACACGAATCATTTGGTGACAGGCTTCCCATATCGGTGTGCGCGTGTCTGATTTTGGATCCCAGTCTTGCGGATATTCACCCCACTTAAGCAAACGCACCTTACCGCCCCCGGCTTCAATGACACCAGCATCGCGCACTCCTTCTACTGAGGTACCCTTGGCTCGTGCCAGAGTATCGGCGACACCAAATTGGCCTTCGCCCCAACCATATTGGCTAAACCAGTCGTCACAAAACAGCGTATCGGCATCAAAGTTGCCGCTGTCGGGGTTAAGGTAATCGGTAATGGCGCGGTTAATTAAAATCAGCGCATCGTGCACGCTCATCTTGCTACCATCTTGATTGAGCACTGCTGCGTATTTGGAATAAATGGCCATGCCAGGGCCAATAGCGGCTTGGGCTAAATCCACCGGGGCGATGGGTGTAACACCCGTTTCGCCACCGATCATGGCTTCTAAAGCGTCGGGCATTTGGTCGCGTAGTTCACGTTGGAATTCACGGCGGGAGATTGATTCTGCTTCGATTTCGCGTTTGCGACAAACTAAAACTACTGAGGAAGCTAGGGCGTTTGTACCAGAGCCAATCATTCTATTTGCCATTTCAGTTCGCATCGGCCATGTGCCATCAATGGAAAATCCCGCTCGGATCACGGCTTCTAAAAATGTTTCCCAGCCTGTGCTAGATGTGCTTCCTTCCTTGGTTTCAGATTGCTTAAAGGCATAATAGATAGATACAGGAAATGCCGGATGACCTTTCTCGGACATGTTGTGAACAGCCTGAGTCATACCATCTAAGAAAAATGATTCTGCTTTTTCCTTGTTTTCATGTCGATAGGGAATAGCTACCAATTCTTCGGCCTTGGGGACGGCTAAGGTCGAGAATAACCTCGGGTATATTGGTTTCAACGATTTTCTGAGCCAAACATAAAAAAAGTCTGCTAGATCAGCGTATCCAATATTATCGTAGTAAGGAGGATCGGTAGAAATAACCTTATTGCTGCTGATAACTTGTGTTGCAGCGTCAGCTTGGTTCACTACTCCTGGAATTTCTCCAATTCCAGGAATACCTTTTATAACACCAGCAATAGATACGGTGTATGCTCCAGCAGCATTGGAAAAAGGATTAACTTCAGGATAATCCCAAGACATAGGTATTGCCTGTCGAGAAAAAACAGTGACGGTTTGCTCTCTGTCTGCAGTCCAGCGTGCAATTGTACATAGAGTATTAGCAGATCGGTCGAGTGCAAATGCTAAGTAGACAGCGATTGCATCGCCATATGCAGTAGCGCCTATCCCTCCATCGTCAATGCCTAAGGTATCATTACCCATGCCTGAAGCATGCATGTCCCTAATAACCTTGAGCCTTGCTTCATTTACAAGATCGGCAAACGTCGTAAGAGTCACTAATTGGCGAGACGTAAATAGGTCACCAAAAGTTTCCAACCCATAAGGTGGAGTCCATAAGGCTCTCTTATCAGGAGCCAACTTGGTCTCAGGCTTCCAATCAGGTACTGTTTTTAACGCTAAATCTTCCATTTCCTGTACCGGAGGTAAATATACTCGACCATTTTTACCTTCCGCTACAACAGCCATAAGCTTGGCACTCATACGTCCAGATTTACCTTCACTCTTAATATATTTTCCTTCAATTGGCGTGCCGGAGAGAATACAAGTAAAGTTAGCTCCTCTAGCAGCCTTAGTTCCTTTCTTTAGATGTTCGGGTGGGGTTCCAATTCTTACTGTAAAGTTTAAGTGATCCTCTTTAACTTCAGGCAGTATGTATGCTTCTTTACTTTTTTTCCTGGAAAGTACAAAACTAGAGGCCAATGGCACATCTACATGACTAAACGCAGGATTCGGACTTTTCACTGTTCGCGCCCACAACCAAGCGATTACCGTTAATTCTTCGCCCGCATAAGGTTTTAAATCCGGCCGTTCGGCAATCATTTCATCAGTGATTTTCACTTTCGGGTATAAATGCCCAATGCGCTTAAAGGCTTCCTCACGCATCCAATGCCCATAGCGGCGTACGTCTTCTGCTAATCCTTGGGCACCACTCCAATCTTCCAGCATATCTTTGGTGGCTTTCTTATTACTTGTTTTATCTGATTCTGGTATTGGTCCCACAGGGGCTTGGCCAGCAAACTTGGGTGGTATCTCAATCATGGCTTTATTGATCATGACTGCCACAGGGTTTAAATCGCTGGCGTAACTTTCTAACCCCAAACGCTGTGCTTCCAGAGGAATAGCTCCACCACCGGCAAATGGGTCATGAAAGGCAGGCAGTTTTTCAGGATTAAACAATTCAGCGGCTTGTGGGTGTTTACGGTTTAGGTAACAGGTTTCTTGCCAGCTTTCTTTAATGGCTGCGCGAGCGCGGTTTAGCACTTCTTCGTTATTAGTGTTCTCCCACTTCACTAAATCACGAATAATTTGAAATAGTTTTTCGCGCTTTATTTCCGCTTCTTTTTTATTGACGCCGTATTTAAAGCCACCGTCTTGTTGGTAACCTGGATCATTCACCATTTGAGCAAAAATAACAGCACGCGCTGCTGCCAAAGGCCGACGCGCCCACCATAAATGTAGAGTGCTAGGATGGCCGTGGCGAATGGATTTTTCACGCGCGGCAGCGGCGTTAATGTCATCTAGTGGAAGCGCCACTTCGATGAGTTTTTTGGGGCTATAAATTTTATGTTCTTTTGTGTTCGTCATTGAATACTCTTTGTTGCCTGTAGGCCTAATTATGCTGGTAACAACGTATGCTTTATGGCCGTAGTGAACGGCAAGTCTTTTATTTGGTTTAACTCATCTTGTAGCAGTGGCAACCAATCTACTTCTTCAAATTCTTCTACGTAAGTTACAAGCTCTTCTGCTGTTTGCAGATAGCCTTTAATCGCTGTTTCACGAATTTGGCGCAAGGCCCCATTTAAATTAAATATACGAATGGTTTCTTCGGCACGATGTTTATCTTCTGGTCTTAAACCTTTTACTGGAACAACGTTTCCATCTGGTAAAAATTCAAAAAAATGTTCTGGGTCTTCCTCGTCCATCTTGATCAGATCTTGGTGACTGTATGGCGGCAAGTTATCTTTATGCTTACCACAACTGTCTTCGCGATTGCAGGAACCAAATAGGTTACTCCACAGGAATGTACCTTGAGAGAAGCTCCGCCTCTGCCTTAAATGCTCAATATGCGAGTTACTTGTATTTCTATCCGTTTTAATTGCTGCCTCACAATAGGCGCAGCGATGCTGTTGCATTTCATCCAGCTTTAACCAAATTTCACTTTTATGATCTGGCGTGACATTGCTCCAATTATCCCTGCCGTGTTGATACTGGCTCAAACATAATGGCGGTATAGGGCGAACTAATTTATGCATAGTTATCCCTTATTGATTACGCTTTGGTAGTTTGTCTTTCATGGCTTGTAAGCGAATTAAGCGTTCGCATTCGAGCCACTCTTGATGGGTTTCGCCAAAGTGTTGAATGATTTTTCCTTTCAGTGCCGCCCCATCATCATTCTCATGCTCACTTTGGCTGATGAGTTGTTTGTATTGGGTGAGCCAGTGTGACTCTTCTACATCGGGTACTGGGTCTACCAGTTGCAAATCCGCCATTACGTCGGCGCTGGCTACGCCTTTACTTTGTTTTAAAGGCGGATTAGCTGTTGATATAATTTGGCCTGTATCACTGTCTGTTTCATGTTTGATAACACGTATGCTTTCTGCTGGAACAGTTGAAAGCACCTGTGGGCTATGTGTAGTTACAATAAATTGAATATTCGGAAATGCGTTACGTAAAGACGCTATCACTGTTTGCTGCCACTGTGGGTGCAAGTGCATATCCACTTCGTCGATCATTACAACCCCTGGAGATTGCTTGGCGGCTTGATCTTGTAAATGTCCATTTAACAGCACGCAGCGATAGGCAATATCGGCAACCATCGCCAGCATATTTTTTATACCGTCACTTAATTGGGATATTTTCATTACACCATGTGCAGGATGCTTTAATACTAGCGATTTATCGTATCTCTCGCTGTACTGTAAGTGCTGCCACCCCACAGGTTTAAGCACTTCGTTTACGGCATCTTGCACCACTTTTACTGGGCGGCGCAGTTCATTGGGTACTTCGATAAACGTTGCGCCATCTTCTAGCTGTTTAATCTGATATTCCATGACTTTTAAATAAGCCGATGTAAACCAATCTTGAAACTGCTTAAAGCTAGATGCTGGATCTAAACAATCACGATAAGCGAAGGTTCTGATTTGCTCGTTATTTTTTTCAGTTGCGCCTTTTTTACCATCGGTAAGGCGTTTTTCTCGCCATAGACGACCTGTGCCGTAATAACCAAACACAGGTAAGATTTTAGGAGAAACACTTAGATCTCTTATCGCATTTTGAAGCGCCTTAGCTGAATCTTTTAAAGCTTTTGTACCTGCATCATCTTTTGTTTGTGATTTTTTAGCTTCACTGTCGCGATAACGTTGCCAAACACTCATATTGGCTTGGTATTTACCTACTGCTGTAATAGATGAAGGAAACTGTCTTGCCATTTCATCTAATGCGCCAAATATAGGTGATTTCTGATCAACAGATTTTAAAATTCGAACATCATCAATGGTTATCGTATTTGCTGGATCAACATAAGGCGTCTTTGCTAAATCGAATTGGCTGACATAGGGCCAAAGAGCAATGCGAACTGCATCTAAAATAGTGGTCTTACCTTGCCCATTATTTGCGGCCAATACCGTAATGTTGGAGTGAAGGCCAATCTCCAAACGCTGATAACAGCGAAAGTTTTCAAGAGTAATTTTTTCTAGTTTCATAAACTTTGCTCCGGCGGTACTGCTTTTGATAGCAGCTCATTGAGGTCGTAATTAATACTTGCAACGCCAAAATCGGGCTCGACACTAAACGGATTCCTAATGTAATAAGGCCCTTCGTGAGCATCTTCACTCACAATCACAATGGCGAGAATAAATTTTTCCGATTGGTTTAAACCGTAAATAATTTCGTTACGACTCACGGTAATGGTGCTTTGGCCTTTGGCGCGACCTTTTACTTCGATATGGCGGTCGGGTTTGATGGAACCATCGGCATTTACTGGCGGACGAGAAGTAACATCCCAACCGCATTTTTCTGCACCTACATCAGTGACTGTATGACCGAAAGCACGTTCGGCTTCCATGACTGCATTCATAGCGACTCGCTCTACGCGGGCACGTGCAACGGCATCCACCGAAAACTGGGTTTCACCTTTACGCATGGACAATAAGCCTTGAGGGATAACCAGAGCGCCACCAATTACCACTGGGGTGCTGGATACCACATTTTTAAGCGCAATCAATTCGGTTTTACGTTGTTCTAAACGCGCGGTAAGTTCATCCACGCGGCGACGAGCCATTTCAGGTTGCATACGAGGTTGTTTACCTGCGCTTACGTCGTCTTGCAATTTGATGTAACGGTCAGACCAATAGTTAATTTCTTTTACTAAGCGCTCATTCACTGCTGCCATAGTTTTATCGGCCTGGCGTTCACGACGACCTTTTACCTCGGCATAGTGCTCAGGCACCAGTTGCTGTGAGGCATGGTTTAGCGCTAGTGCTTCTAGGTTATGGTTGAGCCAACCCGCTTGCAGAATATCGCTTATTAACTTGTGATCGTAATCATCAATAGGTTGTAAATCTAAGTGCGGTGCCCAACCCGCATTAATGGCTTTGCCTTGTTCGTTGATTTCAACAAACTGTAATCGGCGCGATGCCACGTCACCGCTTTGGCTCGACTCGCGTACGGTATGATCAACCATGAACAGGACTTTGGGATCGGTACCGTCATCATTTGGATCAACTAATACAGCACCTTGTTTGAGCTTTGGTCGGTGGGCTTGTAACACTAGATCGGTTGCGGCATGCATAAGCGGGTGCATGGGGTGGATCATGTCCGCCATAGGTTTGCCGGTTTGGCGTACGTGCTGCTTTTCAAAACAAATGCGTTCGTACTTTTTCAGTACTGGTGTTCTGCTTTCGCCGATGATACGGTCGCGCTCACGAATGGCTGCGGGCACATGACGCACTTCATAACGGCCAGATTCACGCGCACGAAATTCACCACCTAGTGTTTGAAAGGCTTCGGTGAAAAAGGCTCTAATAAAGTAGGGTTGTAGTTTTCGCGCTTCGGCTTTTTCCATCTCTTCTTTTACTGCATAAAGCTCTTCAAGCCCCATGTGTTGATCAACCAATGCGTTCCGCTTGATAATTTCTTTTAGGTGATCGGCATCCAATGCGCCTTCGATGACCTCATTCATTTTGGCTTTAGTTTTAGGATCTTCGCCGTAGCGAATGGCTTGAACTAATAAATCTCTAAGTGAGACGTTGTCGAAGGCCTCGCCCAATACATCAAATACTTTACCGCCAAGTGCTTCTTTTTCTACTTCGATTTTATCGAACAGTTTTTGGAATACTTCACCTTCGCGTGTTTCGTTCGCAACAATATTCCATAAATGACACACTTCTGTTTGACCAATACGGTGAATACGACCAAAACGCTGCTCTAAGCGATTTGGGTTCCAGGGTAAGTCATAGTTCACCATTAAGTTGGCGTTTTGTAGGTTGACACCTTCGCCTGCTGCATCAGTGGCAATTAACACAACCACTTCAGGATCATTGCGAAATTCTTCTTGGATTTTACGGCGCTCATCGCGATTCGTACCGCCAAAAATCGTACGTACTGCATTGGTATTGCCAAGCATGTCGCCAATGCGGGCGACCAGGTAGTTGAGTGTGTCTTTGTGCTCGGTAAAAATAATGAGCTTTCGGCGACTACCGCTTGCGGTGAACATTTCGGGTTTGTCTTGCAACAAACAAGAGAGCTCTTCCCATTTTTTATCATTACCTGACTGCACAACACTCAACGCTTGGTATTCTAAGTCTTTAAGGCTAAGGATTTCGGCCTCAAGTTCGGGAATGGTCTCGGCAGCGGATGCTTGATCGACCACCTGTTCGGCGTAGATCTCAAACTCTTCAGCACTGAGATCTTCATCGAGTTCATCTAAGTTATCAGGTAAGTCGATTTTTTTCTTAACGCTGTATTCACCAACTGTTTCGGCTAAGGCTTTGTTGACGGATTGACCGCGCGCCATAAGTTTGGTTTCGGCTAAACGATCTTCTAAACGTTTGCGTCGACGTTTCAGTGATTGATAGATTGCCTCGGGGCTGGATGCCAAACGACGTTGCAGCATGGTTAATGCGAAGCCAACGTTGTTCTTCTTTTGGCCATCTAGATTATCGGCGCGGTTCATTTCTTCACGTACGTAGGTAGTTACCTGTTCGTAAAGTGATGCCTCCATCGGTGAAAGCTCGTAATTGGCTGTGTAAGCGCGACGCTCTGGGAACAACGGCGTGCCATCAAACTTAAGTAGCTCCTCTTTTACCATACGTCGCATCATGTCTGACACATCGACCTTATGGGCACCTTCGCGGAATTTTCCATAGAAGCGATCACCATCGAGCAGTGACAACCAAATTTGAAAGTCTTCTTCTTTACCGTTGTGCGGCGTTGCTGTCATCAGTAGGTAGTGGCGTGTGATAGAACCTAGTAATTCACCTAACTGAAATCGCTTAGTTTTATTAACCTTGTTGCCGAAATAATTAGCCGATAACTTATGGGCTTCATCAACAATGATTAAATCCCACTCGGTATTTTTGAGCTTATCTTGGAAGTCTTCATTGCGAGACAGCTGGTCTAATCTGCAAATAAGCTGGTCGGATTCATCAAAGTAATTACCCGAAGCGCATTGCTCTTGTTTTTCACGGCTGAAAATATCGAAGGTAACACCAAACTTTTCAAGCAATTCGTCCTGCCATTGCTCAGTAAGCGAGCCTGGCGACACAATGAGAATGCGCTTGGCATCAGCACGCATTAATAATTCACGTATTAACAGGCCTGCCATGATCGTTTTACCAGCACCAGGGTCGTCGGCCAGCACAAAACGTAACGGCTGCTTTGGTAGCATGTGTTCGTAAACGGCGGATATTTGGTGCGGTAACGGCTCTACATTGGAAGTGTGCACCGCCATCATTGGGTCAAACAAAGCAGCTTGAGTAATACGGTGTGCCTCTAGCCCAAGCTTAAATTCAGCACCGGGTGCATCAAATGCCCATGGCCGACCGGCAGTGGCTAAATTTAAGCGCGCTTCGTCAGAGCGAAACAGCATTTGTTCGCCGAGCTTGCCTTGGCTGTCTTTGTAGTAAACCGTAATTGCCGCATCGCCTACAGGTTCTACCTGAACAATACGGACGATTTCTTCGGCTTGGATGCCACGAACTTGTGCGTCTTTTTTAATGTCTTCGAGTTTTAGCATTAGCTCTCCATATCGTCCGTGATAGTTTTATCGTGATAGCCAGGGGCAATAACTAGATTTTCAACACCGTATAAAGCCGCTTTATTTTTTAGGAACAAATGCTCTCCTTGTCCATTCTTAGTAGCTTTCGATGAGCAATCGACATTCCACAGTCTCAGCAAATATCCTGCTGTTGCAGCCCTGATCTCAACCTTCATCACGCCACCTTTCATGCCATAATCCAGTTCAATCGCTTCGCTGTGCTCTATGCGTGGGTGCGGTACTAACTCTAGCTCTACAAAGCGGTTCCATTGCCGATCTTGGGTTTCGAGCTCACTTTCTTTGATAACAGAGAGCGACAAAGTGGAATCCTTAAGCACGACCGCTGTTTTAATTCGGGTCAGTACAAAGTCACGGAACTCATTATGTTTACGGTCATAACCACGAACGTGCCAACGCAGGCCATTGTCCACCAGCGTATGCGGAACAATTTCACGCGTGGTTTCACCGCTCGATAACGACACATAAGTGATACTCAAGGCTTTGCCTTTGTGGATGGCCTCGGTGACTTTCGCCACTATCGATAGATTCGGTTTGTTAAGGTGATAAGGCGCTTCACAAGCCAGCGGCGGTTTTACCTTTCCAGTAAAGCCATCGCCGTACCCTTGGCTAATCGTCGCCAGCGTTCTCACAACGTCGTAGTCGAACAAGGGCTCAAATGCTTCACCGCGCTTGTGCAACTTGAGCTTTTGGTCATACTCAATGTTGCCTGGCGCAAGCTCTCGGTACATTGTGAAGTCTTTCGTTGCTTGTGCAGCAGCTATGCTGAACCGATCTACTAAGTCTGCCCGTACCGCTTCTCCCTTAAACAATAAGGTGAAATCGATATGGGCAATGCGATCCCTAGTTGCTTGTGGCAACTTCGCTATCTGCGAAAGCCTATCTGGCTTCGCCACTACCGTTTGTTTCAGACCATCATTTGTCATATGTCTTGTTTACCCAATTTGACTTTGACCTACATCGCGTATTCACACTGAACGGCTTCGCACAACGAAACAATACCTATTGGTTGAAGCTGGATATATAGCTATAAAAAACTGTACAGGCTTCAACCTAATTAATTTTATTAGGTATCATCCTATCACTGAAGAGAAAAGATGTGTAGAGGTCGTAAATTAAAACCAAAAAACTAAAGATGGGATCAAAATGGTATCAATCTGGTCCCTTTTTGGTCCCAATTCAGATACAAAAAAGCCGAACACTGGGTTCGGCTTTCGTAACTTACTGAGAAGTAAGAATAAATTTTGGTAGGACTAAGCAGATTCGAACTGCTGACCTCTACCATGTCAAGGTAGCGCTCTAACCAACTGAGCTATAGTCCTAAAAAGTGTTGGCTATTATACGCAGAGGTTTGCTTTTGACAAGCCCTCGTTGGTGTTTTTTGAAGTCTTTGTTTTAAAACTATTATTCACTGACAGGAACAAGCAGTTCGTGGCCAATCACTTCGTCAATTAAACCATAAGGCACTTTGTATTTTTTGTCTTTAAATCGCACAAGCGCATAGTCGTAGCACATCTCAATTACGGTGCAGTTGACTATGACGCCGTTGTCGATAACGCGGATAATATTGTAATTTCTAAGAGTTATGGCCATTTAAGACTCCTCTGTTATTTTATGATTCGCCAACGTCTTTTAATTTTCGTTGAAGCTGGCGAATCTGATCCCGGTAACCCGCCGCTAATTCGAATTTCAACTCTTCCGAAGCTAGCATCATTTCTTTTTGCAGTTGGATCATAGCTTTACGCACTTGTGCCACGTCTTCCATGCTTTCCACTTGATAATCTTTTGCTGTCTCAGCCACTTTCTTGGTTTTGTTGCCACGTTTACCAGCACCAGGGTTATAAGCACCTTCCATGATGTCTTCCACGGATTTGGTAATACCTACTGGCGTAATGCCATGCTCTTCGTTATGGGCTTTTTGCTTTTCACGGCGACGATCCGTTTCGCTGATCGCCCTCTCCATTGATCCAGTAATACGATCGGCGTACAAAATCGCTTTACCATTGACGTTACGAGCAGCACGACCAATAGTTTGAATAAGCGATTTCTCCGAGCGCAAGAAGCCTTCTTTATCGGCGTCAAGAATCGCCACAAGGCTAACTTCTGGAATGTCCAAACCTTCTCGCAGCAAGTTGATACCAACTAACACATCAAACTCACCCAAACGTAAATCTCGAATGATCTCCACTCGTTCGACGGTGTCGATATCAGAATGCAGATAACGCACACGGACACCATGATCACTTAAATAGTCACTTAAATCTTCCGCCATCCGCTTGGTTAAAGTCGTTACCAAAATACGCTCGCCAATCGGCGTTCTTAGATTAATTTCAGACAACAAATCGTCCACCTGAGTCGCCACAGGTCGAACTTCTAGAATAGGGTCTATCAAGCCTGTTGGGCGAACAATTTGCTCTACCACCCAGTCTTGATGCTCTGCTTCGTATTTGCCCGGTGTTGCCGATACAAAAATAGTCTGCGGTTTAATCTGTTCCCATTCTTCAAATCTCATAGGACGATTATCAAGGGCAGACGGCAAACGGAAGCCATATTCGACTAGGTTTTCTTTACGAGATCTATCGCCTTTGTACATGGCGCCGATCTGCGACACTGTAACGTGAGATTCGTCGATAACTAACAAAGCATTGGCTGGCAGGTAATCGAATAAAGTAGGCGGTGGTGAGCCTTCTTCACGACCAGACAAATAACGCGAGTAGTTTTCTATGCCGTTGCAGTAACCAAGTTCTTGCATCATTTCTAAATCGTATCGCGTACGCTGATCAAGGCGTTGCATTTCTACCAACTTATTAAGCGATTTAAGCTGCTCAAGACGCTGATCCAATTCCACTTTAATACGTTCAATTGCTGCTTGTACGGTTTCTTTTGGTGTCACATAGTGAGTTTTCGGATAAATCGTCACACGGGGAACTTTGCGAATGGTTTTGTTAGTTAACGGGTCAATCATCGATAAGGTTTCGACTTCGTCATCAAATAGTTCGATGCGAATCGCGGTGTCTTCAGAGTCCGCAGGAAACACTTCGATAACATCGCCACGAACACGGAAATTACCGCGCTCTAATACCAAATCGTTGCGGCTATATTGCAGCTCAGCCAAACGACGTAACACATCACGCTGATCAATGCGATCACCACGATCAAGGTGCAACATCATTTTTAAATAAGACTGCGGGTCGCCCAGACCATATATCGCCGAAACCGTAGCAACGATAATAACGTCTTCACGCTCTAGCAAGGCTTTAGTCGCCGACAGTCGCATTTGCTCTATGTGTTCGTTGACTGATGCGTCTTTCTCAATAAAGGTATCAGACGCAGCCACATACGCTTCTGGCTGGTAATAATCGTAGTAAGAAACAAAATATTCAACGGCGTTATTGGGAAAGAATTCTTTGAATTCGCCGTAAAGCTGTGCCGCCAAGGTCTTGTTGTGAGCCATGACAATGGTTGGGCGTTTCACTTGTGAGATGACATTGGCAATAGTGTACGTTTTACCTGAGCCTGTTACCCCAAGTAATGTTTGGTGAGCCAAGCCCGCTTCGACACCACGAACAAGTTTCTCTATGGCTTTTGGCTGATCGCCTGCGGGTGAATAAGATGAAACAACCTGAAACTCTTGCGACACGGATATTTTCCCTTAGCTTTACAATCGACTTAATAGATTACCAAATTTTGCTAGAGACGTCTGGTATTTCAATCACTCATAACAGTTTGATTCCAGCAATATCTATCTCAAAGAAGAAAACTATCAAGATTAGACTTTACCAATTTCGCCACCATATATAACATAATGAAATATTCTTATAACCTAAACTAATTCATTCAAAAATATTAGCACTAGGGAATTAGGCATGCATTTTTATGTGTCATGATTACAAAGCACTCAACCAAAATATTTTTAAGCGAGTAAAATGACTAAATTGGAAAAATACTTTCCAGCAATGGCTTGGCTTAAAGGCTATTCACGAGAAGACATGCAAACAGATGCGATGGCCAGTTTGATAGCCACCATTTTGTTAATTCCACAAAGCATGGGTTACGCCTTGCTTGCAGGGCTACCCGCCGTGGTTGGCCTCTACGCAGGAATCATTCCTGCTATTTTGTACTCCCTTTTTGGAACTAGCCGCACACTTGCTGTTGGCCCAGTCGCCATTACCTCAATGATGACCGCGACCATCGCAATGCCATTCGCACTACCTGGAAGTGAAAATTATGCAGCTATCGCAATGATGTTGGCGTTTCTATCCGGTGTTTTTTTGATTTTGATGAGCCTGTTAAAAATGGGCTTTCTATCTAACTTATTAAGTCATCCGGTTATTTCCGGTTTTATTAGTGCTTCTGCAATTTTAATTGCTGTTGGCCAGTTCAAGCACTTAATCGGTGTTCAAGCCCATGGCAACAATCTAATCGAGCTAGCGAAAAGTATGATGCTGCATAGCAAAGACATCAATCTACCCACTGTCATTTTAAGTGCGATTTCCATCACTCTTTTAATACTACTAAAACGCTATTTAACACCTGTTCTTAGCAAACTTGGGTTAGCGAAAAATACCGCTAGCATGTTGGGCAAAGCAGGCCCTGTAATCGTTGTCGTTGCAACAACAAGCTGCGTTGCAGTATTTTCTCTAGACTCACTCGGTATCAAAATCGTTGGCGATATAAGCAATAGTTTACCCACGATACCTTTTGAAAATTTTACTTTAGATACCATGATTGATCTGTTACCGGGGGCTTTTCTAATCAGCATTGTGGGCTTCGTTGGGTCTGTTTCTGTTGCTCAATCTTTTGCGGCAAAGCGTAAACAAGATATTAATCCAAACCAAGAGCTGGTCGGATTGGGGTTGGCGAACTTAGCCGCAGCATTTAGTGCATCTTTCCCAGTAACAGGTGGGTTTTCAAGGTCGGTGGTCAATGTCAGTGCCGGAGCGAAAACCCCAATGACAGGCATATTAACCGGATTATTAATGCTTATAACTTTGCTATTTTTTACACCGCTTTTTTACTATCTTCCAACAGCGGTATTAGCAAGCAGCATTACTATCTCTATTTTGCAGCTTATCGATTTTAAAGACTTCTTAAGACTCTATCGTTTCTCTAAACAAGAAGCACTCGGCTTGTTAGCAACCTTCTTTGTCGTACTATTTATTGGTATGGAAACAGGAATAATCGTTGGGGTTTCGTTATCACTCTTGTTCTTTCTTTGGCACACTAGCCATCCACATATTGCCGTGGTTGGTCGCCTTCCAGGAACAGAACACTTTCGTAATGTGAATCGCTTTGATGTCGAAACAGACCCAGAAATAGTCACCATTCGAATTGATGAAAACCTCTTCTTTGCCAACGCCCGAGTGCTAGAAGATTACGTGTTGACGCTAATATCAAGACATAAAGATATCAAACATCTCATTCTGATGTGCAACGCGGTCAATATGATAGATGCCAGTGCATTAGATAGTTTAGAAACCATTGACGATAGATTGAAATCCGCTGGCGTAATGCTGCATTTTTCAGAAATTAAAGGCCCCGTAATGGATAAGCTAACGGACTCTAGCCTAATAGAAAACCTGAGTGGACAAGTCTTTTTAACTCAACATCAAGCCATTAAAGCCTTAACAATAAAACAAGCGGACGCATAATCCGCTTGTTTTCAGTTATCTAAATAAAGCTAATTTTTCGAACTTTCACCGGTTGCCACGACTTGAAGTAAATCCCTGTTGCGGGCCAAAAGCGCATCGCCAATACCTTTAACCTGAGCTAATTGATCAACGGAATCGAAGCCGCCATTAGCCTCACGATAAGCAATAATTGCCTCCGCTTTTTTAATCCCAACACCAGACATCACCGCAGAAAACTGGGTAGCAGTTGCGGTATTTATATCCAAAGGGGTTGCAGCGAAAAGCGAGAAAGGCATAAAAGCCAGAGAGATAACAAGAAGTGAGCGAGCAGCACAAACACATAAAATACGTTTGAAATTCGTCATAGAAAAATCCTTTTCAAATTCTTTTAAAAACAGAAGATGGCATCTTGCCAATAAAAAACCACTTACTGCGTCAACAAGAGCTGAAACAAGTAAGTGGTTTTAGAGTAAAAGGTTTTTAACCAGACTTCAAGGCTCAAGGCGAGCAATTTATGTCATCAAGCCCAAATCAGCATTTGCCTGAGTTAATACCGCAATAGGATCATTCGCCTGTGTAATAGGACGCCCCATTACAAGGTAATGACTACCAGCTGCCATTGCTTCAGCTGGTGTCATGATGCGTTTCTGATCGCCTTGATCAGAACCAGCAGGACGAATACCTGGAGTTACTAAAACAAGGTCTTTACCTAGATCTGCTGACAACATACTGGATTCTTGTGCAGAGCAAACCACACCATCCATTCCTGATGATTTTGCTAATGCAGCAAGACGTTTTACATGTTGCTCAGGGGTTGAATCTATACCTATTTCTATAAGGTCGCTTTGATCCATACTGGTCAGTACCGTCACCGCGATCAGCAAGGTTTTATTATCAGGCAGTTGTTGTAACGCATTAGCAGAGGCCTCCATCATTCGGCGACCACCAGAGGCATGTACGTTTACCATCCAAACACCAGCCCTTGCCGCCACACTAACAGCATTGGCAACCGTATTGGGAATATCATGAAATTTAAGATCTAGAAAAATCTCGAATCCTAATTTATGCAGTTCATCCAAAATCACAGGACCAGCTGTTGTAAATAGCTCTTTGCCGACTTTAACTCGACATTGTTCAGGGTCAAGTCGTTTAGCCATCTCAATAGATTGCGCCATGGTTGGATAATCTAGGGCAACCACTATAGGGGATTGGCAGCTCATTCAGTGTCCTCTTTCTTTCAGTTTCTATCGTTTATAAGTGTCAAAATGCTCAGGTGGTTTTATTCGCCTTCCAATCCATGAATCGGCTTCACCACGCCCCAATTTTTACAACTTGGACACTGCCAATGCAATTGATGGCCTGGAAAGCCGCACTGACGGCATTGATATTTGTGTTTTGCTTGAACCAACTGATCAATAAGCTCAAATAGAACCACCAGATGTTGCTGGTTGTACCCTTGAGAATCTGCAAGCTGCAAGCTAATTAGCTCTTTAAAGCCTTTAATTGTGGGGTGCTGCCTTAACTGCTCAACCAAAAACATTTCAGCATAATCTTTATCTGTTTCCATATAATGCTGGACAAGCGCCATAATCAACGCTGTAGAAGGTTTTTTCTGGTTCTGTTCTTGTAGAAATTTAATATATCCACCACTACCCCATACCTTTTGATAACACTCTTTTAACTTGGGGATAATGATTGAAATGAATTCTGGATCTTGCTCCGCAGCATGCTTTAGCTCTTTAATCGCATCACGATAACGGCCCTGACTATTTAATACATCGGCAGCGCCAATACTCGCTCGAACACAACTAGAATCTACATCTAAAGCATCTTTATAATGTTGGAAGGCCTGCTTCCATTGCTCTTTCTTTTGGAGTTCTTGCGCCATTTCACAATGAAAATGTGCCAAGCGCTTAATCTCTTTTTTGGTTGGCGTTTCTTTTATCAATTCAGAACCGATTTGAATAGCCTTATCCCAGCTTTGCTCAAATTCATAAAGATCCACGAGCAAGGTAAGTATTTTAGGTTGAAACTCACTTTTCCGTGATGTGGACGCCATATTTAATAACAGGCGACCCGCTCTATCCAACAAACCTGCCGACATAAAGTCACTGGCCAATTCCAATTGCACCATACGCATTTCACGCTGGGATATTTCGGGGCGAGCAAGTAAGTTTTGATGGATGTTAATCGCTTTTTGTATTTCGCCTTTTTTACGAAATAAATTGCCTAGTGTGAGATGAATATCAAAAGTATCAGAGTTAACTTCTAAGGAATCAACAAAAGCATCAATAGCCTCTGAGTGTTGATCGTTAAGTAAATGATTGAGGCCACGAAAATAATCCGTCGGAATATTTTTCTTAACCTGCTTATTTTTCTTGGTCGGATTTTTACGCCCCATTGCCCAGCCAACGAAGAGCGCGACAAAAAGAACCAAAAACAACCCAATTTCGGTCAACTCAATTACTCCTTCCCAACAGAAAGCTCTTTAGCAATAGAGGCTTTACGCAAGGCATCCACTTCATCTCGTGCTTTTTCGTATTTACGAGTCAACACCCTAATCTGGCGTTCACTACGCAAATACGCAATAGAGCTGACTAAAAGAGCCACACAAGCTCCTACGGTAAAAGATAAAATGACATAAAGAGCGACGCTTAGTTCGGGACCTTGCCAAAAAACAAGATCAAGGGGAATAAGTTGTGGATTACGGATGGCAAAAAACACACCCACGGCGAGAAAGAAAACAATGAGTACTGTATAAGTAACTCTTTTCAGCCATTTAAGCATAAAACAACCTACCAAAAATAGAATGGCGTTATTATGCCGTGATAGCTCATAGATTTCGAGGCATAAGACGTAAATTAGTTAAGTTCGTTGATCTCATTGTCTTCAGGTAGGTTGACTAACTCTCTCAACTCTTTACCTGGTTTAAAATGAGGTACATATTTCGCGCTCAACTCAACAGACTCCCCAGTTTTAGGGTTTCGGCCTATTCTAGGTGCTCGATAATGTAGAGAAAAACTACCAAAGCCTCGTATCTCAATGCGCTCACCATTTGCCAAAGAATCAGACATATGTTCAAGCATTGCTTTGATTGCTTGCTCAACATCTTTTACTGGTAAATGGGATTGCTGATCGATTAGCAGCTCTATCAGCTCAGATTTTGTCATTACTGTCCTCGCGACTATAATTTGATCACTGTGTAAGACTAGCTAAATTCAGAAAGAAAGCAATAAGTTAACGCATTTTAAGGCTATTTTTACTCATTTAATTCGATCTGAATAGCGAATATTACGAAAGGATGCGTTCCACAACTAGCATAGAAGCTGTCTAGCTTTTATAATATCGCCCATATTTAATACATTGGAAGAAATAATAATGAGCTATAGCAAAATACCTGCCGGCAAAGATGCACCAAACGACATCAACGTTATCATCGAAATTCCAGCACAAGCGAACCCAGTAAAATACGAAGTTGATAAAGACATGGACGCGCTTGTTGTTGACCGCTTCATGACGGCTCCTATGTTTTACCCTGCAAACTACGGTTACGTGAACAACACTTTAGCTGATGACGGTGACCCAGTTGACGTATTGGTTATTACGCCTTACCCAGTTGTACCAGGTTCTGTTATTCGCTGCCGTCCGGTTGGCGTACTGAACATGTCTGACGAAGCGGGTATGGACGCTAAATTGGTTGCCGTTCCTCACGAAAAACTAAGTAAAGAATACGGTCATATCCAAGATGTGAACGACATTCCACAATTGCTACGTGATCAAATCGAACATTTCTTCGAAAACTACAAAACCCTTGAAAAAGGTAAGTGGGTAAAAGTAGAAGGCTGGGCGAACGCAGAAGAAGCGAAAAAAGCCATCGTTGAAGGCATCGAAGCTTACAACGCTCAGTAATTCGCTTAACACGAATTACCATAGGCATAAAAAAACCGATCCTAGAATCGGTTTTTTTGTTTATGACACTAATTCAACAAAGTTTAAGGCTTATGTACAACGTATTGAACATATCACCTCATTCCTAACTTGCTCACTCTTGAGAATCAAGAAAACGTTCCGCATCCAACGCCGCCATACAACCAGTACCCGCTGATGTGATTGCTTGACGGTAAATATGATCAGACACATCACCCGCAGCAAAAACACCTTCAACGCTAGTTTGCGTCGCGTTACCGTGCGTACCAGATTGCACTTTTAAGTAGCCATCTTTCATTTCAAGCTGACCTTGGAAGATATCTGTATTTGGCTTATGACCAATCGCAACAAACAAACCAGCAACAGCTAATTCTTTTGTCTCGCCTGTTTGACTATTTTTGATACGAACACCAGTTACACCTGCACTATCGCCTAGCACTTCGTCTAGCTCAGAATGCCATTCGATTTTCACATTGCCGTTTTTCGCTTTTTCCATCAATTTGTCCGCTAGAATTTTTTCAGAGCGGAACTTGTCACGACGGTGAATAACGGTAACCGTTTTTGCAATGTTAGAAAGGTAAAGCGCTTCTTCAACAGCTGTATTACCACCACCGATTACAGCAACATCTTGGTTGCGGTAGAAGAAACCATCACAAGTTGCGCAAGCAGACACGCCTTGGCCCATGAATTTCGTTTCGCTCTCTAGACCCAAGTACTGAGCACTCGCACCAGTTGAAATAATCAACGCATCGCAAGTGTAAACACCACTGTCACCTTCCAAACGAAATGGACGGTTTTTTAAATCTACTTTATTGACATGGTCAAAAATGATTTCTGTTTCAAAACGCTCTGCATGCTTACGCATACGCTCCATCAATTCTGGACCTTGTACGCCTTGATCATCACCTGGCCAGTTATCAACTTCGGTAGTCGTCGTCAACTGACCACCCATTTGCATACCTGTAATCATCACAGGATTAAGGTTCGCACGAGCCGCATAAACAGCTGCGGTGTAACCCGCTGGGCCAGAACCTAAAATCATTAATTTAGCGTGTTTAACATCGCTCATGTTATTGCTCCTGTAAATGAATGCTTGCCTGACACAAAAATGCTCGGCTAAAAAGACTGTGGTGAATTCTAACGAAAATCTGCTGAAATTCTTAGAGAAAAATATTAATTACTAAAATAGGGGCTATCTATCAGTTTTCAAGCGTAGAGCTAATTTTAACCATCACACCAGCTTCCTACGAACAAGCCAAACACTCTGGATCTTGAGTTAAACGCATCTCACGCCACTCCCCTTCAAAACCATCGAACAGCCTTAATACACCATGTTTGACCTTTCCGCAGCCACTTGCCAGCTTTAAGGCTTCAAGTGCCTGATAGACGCCTAACAAGCCAACAACAGGTGCGACAATTCCACTCTCATTACAACTTAACTGCTGATCCGACAAAGACGGATATAAACATTCGTAACAAGGTGCTGAGTGCTGATGATATAAAAAGCTCACCAACTGCCCTTCCCAACGAATTGCTGCCGCACTAACTAATGGTTTTTTTAATGACAAACAAGCTCGGTTGATGGCTTGTCTAGCAGTAAAGTTGTCGGTACAGTCCAACACCACATCCGCTTGCTCTACGGCGTTTAATAGAGAATCACCGGATAATTTTTGCGCGATAACCTCCACTTTGACAGCTTGATTTTTAAGAGCGATTTGTTTCGCCGCTGCATCAACCTTGTTTAAACCAATCTGACTTTCATCATAAAGCACTTGGCGAGGCAAATTACTGCTTTCTAATTGATCGCCGTCAGCCAAAATCAAATAGCCAACTCCGGAAGTTGCCAAATACGTAGCAGCAATATTTCCCAATCCACCCAAGCCAATGACCAAGACTTTCGCTTGGGCAAGGTTGAGTTGCCCTTGAATATCAAAATTGGGTAATAATAACTGACGACTATAACGATCTAACTCTGATTCGTTCATTTTCACCTTACTTTCTTACAACTCATCCTGCCCGACCGGTCAATTCTTTGCTAAACTCGCTTAATTATCTTACCCACGAGCACCAATATGAAGTTTCCCGGCAGACGCAAACTTAAACATTACTTTCCAGTTTCCCAACCAAAGCCCGTTTTGCCCACATCGGAAGTTCATCCCGATAAAGATACTTACATTGTTGGTTTGGATGAAACCATTGTCGACGTGGTCGCCAATGTCTCTGATCAATTTTTAGAGACATTTAATATCCAAAAAGGCTTATCAAATCTTGTCGATGCTGATACAGCCTCCGCTATTTACAGCGAATTAACAGCACAAAATAGTATCTCTGATCATTTTGCCGGTGGCACCATTGGCAACACCATTCATAACTATTCTGTATTAGCCGATGACAAATCTGTACTACTTGGTGTTATGTCAGCCAACATCACTTTAGGGTCACCAGCTTACCATTATATCTGCCATACCAGCAGCAAAGTCGATATGAATCACTTACAAGGCGTACCTGGTGATATTGGCCGAGGTATTACCTTGATCACACCGGATGGTGAACGCACTTTTGCTATCGCCCCCGGTGACATGGATGAACTAGACGTCGATCACATACCCGAACATATCATCGCAGGAAGTGCAGCATTGGTAACATGCGCCTATCCATTGCGCCACCAAGGCAAACCGATTAAACAAGCTATGTTAAAAGCCTTGGAATACGCTCACCTGCACCATGTTCCAACCGTATTAACATTAGGCACCAAGCACCTTGTAGAAGATAATCGCGAAGAGTTACTCGAACTGATTAAAAAATACGTCAACGTACTAGCGATGAATGAACTAGAAGCCGAAGCATTAACGGGCTTCTCAGATCCATTACAAGCCGCCAGTGCAATTCTAGAGCATGTAGACATTGTGCTGCTTACCGCTGGCCCTGATGGCATGTATTTATGCGGACATACTGATGATGAACTAAGACGTGAAACCACACACCCGATAAAATCTGGTAGTTTGGCAGATTTTAACCGCTGGGAATTTAGTCGCCCAATGTTGCGCGAGGCGTGCAAACAACCGGTGAAAGTTTTTTCTCATATAGACCCGTATATGGGTGGTCCAGAGAAAATCCGCAACACTAATGGCGCTGGTGATGGCGCGCTATCGGCTTTACTGCATGATATTTCTGCCAATCATTTTCACAAAGAAGTTATTCCAAACTCCAGCAAACACTTGGCGCCATTTCTAGCCTATTCTTCTTTCGCACAGATCTGCAAATATTCAAACCGCGTGAGTTATGAAATCCTTGCTCAAAACGCGTCTCGCTTATCCAGAGGATTACCAGAAAGAGAAGACAGCCTTGAAGAAGCTTATTGGGAAAGATAAGCTTCAAGACCACTGCCTATAAAATATAATTTTAGGCATAAAAAAACCATGCGCGGCGGCATGGTTTTTTCTATATTCACTCAATAAAAGAGCCGTTCAAAAAGAATCTGTTGGTTTAATTCATCGCTTCGATGCCAAGTGCATCATTGCGTTCAAACATACGGTTAAGCTCAAGTAAAATAACCAACTCTTCTTCTTTCTGATAAACACCTTGAATGAACTTCAATGCTTCATCATTACCAACGCTAGGACTTTGCTCAATCTCACCCTGGTATAAATAGAATACTTCTTGGACTGCATCAACAAGCAAACCAACTTGCTCGCCATCGTGTTCGATAATAATGATCCGAGTATCATCAGTGATAGTGCACTCTGGCAAACTAAAACGTACTCGAGTATCCACTACCGTCACGACATTACCACGTAAATTAACAATGCCTAATACATAAGAAGGCGCACCTGGAACTGGGGCGATTTCACTATACCGTAGCACTTCTTTAATCTGCATGACGTTAATACCATAGGTCTCGTCAATCAGCTTAAAAGTTAGATACTGTAACAACTCGCCTTTTTTCGATTCAGATAAGGCTTTCCCATTTTCTTTAATAGGCGCTAATTCAGACATGGCTCACATCCATATTCAGTTTAATAAGAGTAATGTAGAACTCATCACAAGCTTTGTCTAGTTTAAACAAACCATGATGAGTCTACGAGCAAAGTTAAGTAACAATTAGTTGTCTTGTTGTATCCCAACTATTGTCCAATTTCCATTTGCATCAGACATATTCTTTTCCAAATGCCAAATTTCATTTGTATCGGAAGTCTGATCACCTTCTTTGATCCAGCCTGAAAACTGCAAAGAGATAGAAGCTATTGAACCAATATATTCACCACGAACCAGCTCAGCCATCAAAGAGATAACTTCGGTACGCGGTTTGTTATCACCATGAGTCGCACGTTCTGCAACCAAAAGGTTGTAAAGCTCAGGGCTAACATAATCAAGAATTTCATCAAAATTATTGTCATCCCACGCTTTTTGCAGCGTGATGTAATGATTTTTTGCTTCGGCAACAAACGCCTGCTCATTAAATCCTGGTGGAAGCTTAATCTCTGGTTGTGCACCAAAGCCACTTATTCCAGACATTGGAGAAGGCTGAACATTATCGCGAGTTGAGTTTGGCACTTCGCGGAACATACCATTCGTACCTGCACCACTGGCTTGAGCCTGAGCAGCACGGCGTTTTGGTGCGATAAAGAACTTGTAGATCAAGAAACCAATCACAGCAAATAGCAAAATATCACCGAAAGAAATGCCATCAAAAGCACCACTTCCTAGCAAGGCAGCAAAAATACCACCAGCTAACAAACCACCTAACAAACCGCCGCCTAAACCACCCAAAAATCCAGGTTTTTTAGCGCCAGCTGCAGCGTTCGTCGTACTGCTTGTATTAGCTGCAGTGCTTTTAGGTTTAGAAACAGAAAAGCTTTTACCAAAACTTTTACCACCACCAAACTTTTTAGCCTGAACATCCGCACTATAACCGCCAGCGCCGATTGCCAAAACAAACGCCATTAACATGGCAAATACTGTTGTTTTCACAAAACTCTCCTTTATTTAAAGTTGACCAAACCAACGGCATTGCGTAAGTCTGAAATCATTCCACGTGCACGAGCTCGCGCTTTCTCTGCCCCTGCTTGTAACACTTCTTCTACATGAGCAGGATTCGCAATTAACTCAAGGTACTTTTCACGCGGCTCAGATAGTTGACCATTAACCAAAGTAAAAAGTTCCTTCTTCGCTTCGCCCCATGCAATACCTTCTGCATAATTCTGACGCATTTGTGCTGTTTGCTCAGGCGTTGCGAACGCTTTATAAATATCAAACACGGTAGAGTCTTCAGGGTCTTTAGCTTCACCTGGCTCTAACAAGTTTGTTTTAATTTTATTGATACCTTTTTGTAGCTTTTTCTCAGTATCAAATAATGGAATCGTATTATTGTAGCTCTTACTCATCTTACGACCGTCTAGACCTTTAAGTATTGAACCCTCTTCGCCAACAACGGCTTCAGGTAATACAAAATGCTCACCAAATAAATGATTAAAACGACCCGCAATATCTCGCGCCATTTCGATATGCTGTATTTGGTCACGACCAACAGGCACTTTATGCGCGTTAAACGCCAAAATATCTGCCGCCATCAACACTGGATAGCAGAACAAGCCCATGGTAATACCAAAATCTGGGTCTTGACCGTTGGCAAGGTTTTCATCGACAGCACCTTTATAAGCATGGGCGCGGTTCATCAAACCTTTAGCGGTCACACAAGTCAGTAGCCAATTCAATTCGGCAATTTCAGGAATATCAGACTGACGGTAGAAAGTTGCTTTATCAGTATCTAAACCACACGCTAGCCAGGTCGCCGCGATTTCTAAACGAGACTGTTTCACGCGCTCTGGATCCTGACACTTGATCAACGCATGATAGTCTGCAAGGAAGAAGTAAGATTCCGTGTTTTCTTGACGGCTCGCTTCGATCGCAGGACGAATTGCACCCACATAGTTGCCTAGGTGTGGAGTGCCTGTGGTGGTAACACCGGTTAAAACAATTTCTTTTGCCATTGTTGCTACTCTTTCCTACTTTACATAATGTCGAAATTTTAATTTTTTACAGTGTTCAAATGCCGCTTACCCTAACATAAAAAAATCACATCAAGAATCGCGTAACAAGATTATTTAGCCTGAGCTTTTATTCGCTTTTTAAAGGTTTTAAGAATAATGGAGTCGAATACCTCAATATCAATGCCAAAGCTCGCCAATAAGTCCAGAATAACGCTGAATACGAGTAGTGGTCGCTGCCCGAATCAATCCGCTTGATCCCCACAATGTAAAAGACTGCTTCGCTCGAGTAATACCCGTGTAAAGCAGCTCTTTGGTTAACACTGGTGATGGCGTCATAGGCAATAACAAGGCAACCTGATCGAATTCAGAGCCTTGGGATTTATGTACCGTCATCGCAAAGACCACTTCAAACTCACTCAAACGACTCGGTAACAAGCCGGTAAAAGAGCCATCAGGCTGCATAAACCACACGCGAAGACGCTGAAACTCATCGGGCATACAAAGGCCAATATCACCGTTAAACAAGCCCAATGCTGCATCGTTTCTCGTTAACATCACCGCTTTTCCCGGATACCAAACATGGGGATCTTTTACTCGCCCTCGCTGATAGAAATACTGTTCCAGCTGAGCATTCACCTTCTCGACACCAAATTCACCTTGGCGAACGGCAGTCAGAATCTGATAACGTGAAAAAACTTCGTACAGCTTTGCAATATCGAGATTCTGACGCACCGCTTCCCAGTAATCGTCATAACCTTTAGCCAATGTCGCAATATCCGCTTTGGTTTGCCCTTCTTCTGGTGCTCGCCACTCAACATCAGCGTAATTAGACTGCAGACAACGCAAAACAGCCTGACTGTCGCCTGCGTTCATGGCTTTTGCCAAGTGTCCGATGCCACTATTAACGTCAAAGCGATAACTGGTGCGCAGCAAAGTAAGCGCTCGGCTAATTGGCGGAGCCGATGGATTACCAAACGGAGCAAGATTTTCCCCAGTAAGATTACCAAGGCGTTCAGCCCATTCTGGTTGGAAGTAAACCTCTTCGATGCCATAGGACAAATCTCCTAACACACTGCCGGCTTCTACCGAGGCAAGCTGGTCTTTGTCGCCTAATAAAATGAGTCGCGCATGGATTGGCATCGCATCAATCAATTTTGCCATCATCGGCAAATCCACCATGGACACTTCATCAACCAGCAACACATCCAGATGTAGAGGGTTTTCTTTATTGTGCTTAAAACGGCTACGTCCAAATTCGCTGCCTAATAAACGATGTAAGGTGCTGGCTTGTTCTGGAATGGCAAGCTTAACGTCGTCACTTAATGGCAAATCCGCTTTGGCTTTTGAAATAGACTCTGTCAAACGCGCCGCCGCTTTGCCTGTTGGTGCTGCCAACTCAATACGCAATAACTTACCTTCAGCAAGGGACTGAGCCACCAGCAACGCCAACAAGCGTGTCACAGTTGTTGTCTTTCCAGTTCCGGGGCCACCGCTGATCACAGAGAAAGGCAAACTCGCCGCATTGGCAACCGCCACTTTTTGCCAATCTACAACGTCCGCTTTGTTAGGGAAAAGTTGCGCTAATAAACCAGCATCCACAGCAAAAGGCACAACAGAAAA
Source organism: Marinomonas polaris DSM 16579 (assembly GCF_900129155.1). Taxonomy (GTDB): domain Bacteria; phylum Pseudomonadota; class Gammaproteobacteria; order Pseudomonadales; family Marinomonadaceae; genus Marinomonas; species Marinomonas polaris. The sequence continues at coordinate 49,079 of NZ_FQVF01000020.1, read as the reverse complement.
TTGTCCTTTGAGATAATTCAGCACTTGTTGCTCATATTGGAAATAACGATACAAATACAAACGCGTGCCTGCCAATACCATCGGACGTTCAGTGACACTCTCTGCTAACGAAACCAAACGACTCGCCTGCAATGCTTCACACCAAGCTGCAACACTATTCACGCCGCTATTTCCTAACGCCGTTCGTAACTCGTCTAGGTCAATGTCTTCTGGCGGCATTTGCCAAATGGTCGCCAGATCAATACAAATATGACCTGCACCAAGATAAGCACTGCACAAGGCACCGGCGATATGAACAGCATTATTACCTTGGTCTGGATTACCTTCGTTGGCGTGTTGAGCCAGTTGCTCAATCCACTGACAATCAATCGCTCGCAATACGCCTTTGGCTTGCCAATCGGACAAACTGAATAACGTTGCTGCAGGAGAGTTTTCTTCAAGCGTTTTTTCATTAAGAGAGTCGAGCAAACCTAACTGATTAGAAAAGTCCATATTGCACCGCCTCCTCGTCCGATTTGCTATCCATTGATTTATCACTTTGTTCCTTGCCACTAAACAACTTATCTAGTGCGGTCACATGCTCAAGACTTAAACGGCTTTGGAAAATCCCTGTTTGCTGTTCTGGCTGCATGCCGCGCAGGAACAAATACACCACGCCACCAACATGTTTGTCGTAGTCATAATTTGGCAAACGCTGCTTCAACAAGCGATGCAAAGCCAAGGTATAAAGCTGATATTGCAAGTCGTATCTGTGCTCGGCGATGGCATGAACCAGCTTGTCTGGCTCGTAATCGGCAAAGTCGTCACCCAAGTAATTCGACTTATAATCCAGCACGTAATAACGACCTTGGTATTCGAATAATAAATCGATAAAACCTTTTAACATGCCTTTTAACGGCCTATCCTGAATCATCGGCGCGACTCGCGATACCTCATCGTGTTCACGAGAAATCCGATCCAGCTGCAAGGCGTTCATGCCAGTCACCGGAATAAAAAACTCCATTTCTTTGCGACAAGCAGACGGCGCTAAACTCCCCAGACTCATTCCCGCCATCAATTCAGTGTTGACGATATCAGGCAACCATTCGCTCAATACGTCTTGCCATTCATCGAAACCCTGACGTTGGTAAAAATCAGCCATCAGCTTATGGTGACTGGTTTTCAATAAGTCTTTAAAGCTCGGATTAGCAGACACATCATGCAGCGCTTTGCCTTCCAGCGTGTCATGCAAGAAAGTCCCCGGCTTTGCGCCTTTGGGAAAGGTGAAACGATTCTTTTCCGGTTCCTTTTGTTGTAGCTCCAATGGCGACTCAGGCACTTCCATATTGTCCAGCAAAGGATCGACGAAACGCGTCATTTCATCCAAACCGGGTACACTTTCATCGTGATGCTCTTTATCTTCCACCACCAGCGAGGAATAACTACCGACCCACCAATCTCGTTCCACACGTCCGGTAAAGTCTCGTGCATGAGGTTCGATCAATTCGTCCTGCACCTTATTAAAAGCCGCCATTTTGAATCGTGGTAAACGCTGTGGTTCTTCAGGCAAATCCAATAACTGCATTTGACCATCTTGATAACGCTCACAAAGACGTTCAATACTTGGATACAAATCGCCAGCTTCAAGCAACTCGCCTTCGCCAATCAAAGCACCAACACCACTAAGATGAACATCCGATACGGCGCCACGCGTCTTATTAGACTTTTTGCCCACTTCCATTGAACCAATAAAACAGGCCTCTTTGGAACGGGTTAACGCCACATAAGCCAACCGAATTTCCGCCGCGTACAGCTCTTCTTTGTGCTGCTCGGTTTGTGCTTCATCAGGATCAATGGCAATCCACAATTGCTGCTGTGCATCGTGATACAAAGCCGAACTGTCCTGGTCACGATATGGCGTAAACGCGAAAGGCAAATAAACTATTGGATATTCCAAGCCCTTACTTTTGTGAATGGTGACAATTCGAACCAATTCCGCGTCGGTTTCAAGGCGAATTTTTTGCTCGTCGCTGTTACCGTTCGGGTTTTGAATCGCCAATCTGAGATAACGTAAAACGCCTTCTTTGGAATCCAACTCAAGAGACTTCTGCTGGAGCTTTTCGGTCAAATGCAGAAAGTCAGTTAAGCGACGTTCGCCACCAGTATGACTGAGCATATTCGCCGCCAAGGCAACGTCCTGCATAAACTCGCGCAACATAGGCAACAAGCCTTGCTTGTCCCAGAGCTCTAAATAATCTCGGAACGCTTGCCCCCATTTTTCATACACCACGTCGTCGTGATTTAACGTATCTAAGTCTTCCAATGACCAATCAACCAAGCTGGTTGCCAACGCCGAACGCAGTTTGCTTTCTTGTCCATTGGATAAGATCGCCGTCAGCACGATCAATAATTCTCGCGCTTCGACGGTTTCGAACACGGAACCTTTATCGCTCAAATACACACTGGCGATGCCTCGCTGACGTAATGCGTCTTTCAAGGCATTGGCTTGGCTAAAGTTAGTCACCAACAAAGCAACATCTTTTGGTCGCACGCCTTTGCCATCAATTAGAGCTTCGCCTTGCTGCCCTTCCAACAACAACTCATGAAGGTGCGCTGCGCAGGATTCCGCCATGGTTTGACGATAATCTTTGGCAGAAACTGGCTCGTCACTGCGTTGATACAAAAATTGCAGAGCGGCTTGTGTTTGACCTTGTCGAGAAAAACCACTGGCAACGCCACGGTCTTGTACTTCAACAAAGGGAATCCCGGTGACGCGAAAGGGTTCCGCTTGTGTGGTAAAAAGCCCATTGACCGACTGAATCATTGCCGCGGAAGACCGGTAATTTGTTGCTAAAGAATACACACTGTCGACTCGTTTTTTGGCCGCCAAATAGGTGTAAATGTCCGCGCCACGAAAGGCATAAATTGCCTGTTTAGGATCACCAATCATGATCAAACCAAGCGTATTTTGATCAACAGTCGCTGGCGCATAAATGGTAGAGAAAATCCGATATTGCACCGCATCCGTGTCTTGGAATTCGTCGATCAAAGCAATCGGATAAAGGTGACGAATGCGTTCGGCTAATTTGCCTGCTTCGTCTTTCGTTAACGCCACATCGAGAGAGGTTAGCAAATCGGTAAAGGTCAGCGATTGCGTACTGCGTTTCCAGCGTTTCATGCGTTCTTGTGTTTGCTGCCAAAGCTGAGTTAGCAATACGGCTTTTAATCGACCTGCATCAGGAAAGCTTTCACGCAGCGCTTGCACCAAGCCAAAGAATTCGTGAGCCGGCAGGTCGCCACCTTTGCTCAATCGGCTAGAGTGTTCATTGCTATCAAATTTCTCAAGACTTTTGTCTAACTCAAAACGCGTCGAGTTCGCCCATTGCGTTATGGCTTGAATGTCTTTCGACGGATCTTTGCGCCAAAAAGTGCGTTTAATGCCGCTGCGCTCAAGGGCATCAATGATGTCTTGCGATTGATCTAGCCACATGGAGCGAACCGCAGCCATGGTTTGTTGAGCCTGACTTAACGCGCTTTCCCAATCGTAATCTGGCACGGCGATTTTGGCGTCGGGCTGATTGTTCAGTAAATATAAGTCTTTCAGCAAAGCATCAGGGTTCGACCAAATAGGCTGAATTAAGGCCGCCTTGGTGTCGTCCATCGGATAAAACACACTGCGCCAGACGTCTTTCACCGCCATAGACAATGGCGCGAGCTCGTCGGTCTCAATGGTTTGTTGAAACAGCATGCGGCTTTCAAAGGCGTTCTGGCTCAACATGCGCTGACAAAAACCATGAATGGTAAATACCGCGGCTTCGTCCATTTGCTTTTCGGCATACAGCAGTTTTTCAATGGCACCAGCGCGTTGTTCGTCTGACATTTGCGCTAGCCAATCAGCCAGAAACACATCGCTACTTTTACCTTGTAACAAGGCTTTTCGCGCGGCACGTATGCGTCCACGAATCCGCGCTTTTAGCTCGGCAGTAGCGGCTTCGGTAAAGGTCACCACCAAGATTTGATCCACTGTCAGCGGTTTATCTAAATCTCCGTTATTTCCAGATAAAGACTGCCCAGTCGGCACCAGCAAACGCAGATACAAGTTGGCAATGGTGTAGGTTTTCCCTGTGCCCGCACTGGCTTCGATTAGGCGTTTGCCAAATAATGGAAAGGTTAAGGCGTTTAGCGGCTCAGGAATCATGTTCAAGGCTTCTGCATTAACAGAAACTAGGTCGGTAGAAAGACTCATTCCATCACCTCCAAATGACGATGCATGGGCAACCAGATTTGCTCACACAAGGCGACAAACTGCGCTTTTTGGCGATTTAAATCGGGGAAATAACGCTGCCAATAAGCATCGTCCACCTCACTGCGAGTAAAGGCGCTGCTGTTGTCTTGATAGAGTTTCAAAGCCTGCTCCCAAGCGATATCCGCGTCTTCTTGCGTTTTGCTCGAACAATAACTTTTGCACCATGCATCGGCGCTTTTGGCTGGCAAAGCAATCGGCTGACATAAGCCTTGCTGCAATAAAGCCAGCATGTTGTTTAAATGTTCTTGGGCATCGTTCGGTGGAATGATAATAAAACTGTGCTGTAGCAACTTGCCGGTTTTAGACAGATTAATAAGATGATGCTGTTTTGGCGTTCCTTGGGCGCATAAGGCCAAATGCTCGATCCACGCCTGCATTTTTTGATGAGCGGATAAATCACCGATGCGATAAGACAAACGCGTGGTCGCCGTCGGTAAATCCAACCACGCTTGCAGTACAATACTGCCAAGCGCCAAATTGACTTCAATCGGTTCACACTCTTCCAACGCATAACCTTGCAATACAGACAACAACTGACGGCATTGGCCACGGCTCTGCTGCAAAGACAAACGCCCTAACGCGCCATAAGGCAACGCGCCCATTAGAGACAAACGCTCGACGAATTGATCTTCATCGCCTTTTAGCATGGCTTGCAGCAAACCTTCGCGTAATTGATAACCCGCCAAGCCATCCAGAGCGAACGGCTCGTCTTCTTTTTCTTCCTCTTCTTGCAGACTCAAATAGGCTTTTAATCGGCGCTGAGTAAAGTAACGCGTCGGATGCCCAATAAAGCGCGACAGCTCATCAAGGGCAAGATCTAACCTTGGTTGCTCTAAGCCATCGAGTGGTGAGAACTCATGGTATTCGTCGTCCACAGGAACACTTAGCAAGGCTGGCAGCCATTGCTCGTCATAACTGTATAAGCGTTTATCAAACTGAGTAGTAGATTCTTGCAACGTGCCCTGTTCTTGAAAACCGCTTTGAGGTTGAAAGTAATAAGCCGCGTTGAAAGGCTGCAACGGATGCTCGACAATCAGTCGTTCTAGTAAAGCTTTCTGCGCTTCGTCTGGCGCTAATGCTTGATCGCCTTCAAACACACAACTCTGGCCGATGTATTCCAACAACTCGCTTACTAAGATCGACGGATTCTTTTCGCTGTTGTCTTGAATGCTGCGACCGACATAACTGATATAGAAACAATCTCGGGCTGACATTAAGGCTTCAAGGAACAAGTATTTATCGTCTTCACGTCGGCTTCGGTCGCCGCTGCGATATTGTCCGACCATCAGGTCAAAACCCATCGGTGCAACGCTACGTGGATAATCGCCCTCGTTTAAACCCAACACACAAATAACTTTAAAAGGCACCGAGCGCATTGGCATCAAGGTACAAAAGTTCACTCGTCCCGCTAGGAATCGTTGACCGCCTTGGGATTCTTGCAATAACGGCGACAGCAACTGACGTAACACTTGCTGATCCAATGGTGCATCAAAATGCGCTTGCTGCCATTGCAGCGTTAACGCGTCTAGCTGCTTACTCAACAAGGCAGGAAACGCATCGTCTTCGTCGACCAAAAAAAATCGTTCCGCCAAGTAATACAAGGTTGAAATCCATTCTTTCGGGGCGAGAGATTCCATCAATTTCGCTTGAGTATCATTAATGGCGACCAAAAACTCAGCGAGTTTACCGGCCACAGACGCTTCTAAACCTTCCACATCGCCGTAACTTAACGTGCCTTCCCAAATATGGTCATGTCCCATGGCGTAACCCAATAACATGCGGCGCACGCCATTCAGCCAAGTATGAGACTCTTGCATCGGTAAATCGTGCTGTTGAGCGGTTTTGCCATCCAACCCCCAGCGAATACCCACTTCTGTTGACCACTGGCGAATACGTTCTAATTCATCGGCGGTTAACTCAAAACGCGCCAACACGGCGGGAACTTCTAATACGCTGATCAATTCTGACAAGGTAAAACGGCTTTCACCCAAACCAAGCAAATACAAATAGGCATCAACAATTGGGTTTTCCATGCCACCAGATTGGTCAATCAAAGCAAATGGAATGTGTTTTCTGCCCTGTGCGCCACCTTTAATATTACCGAAGACGGCTTTAACAAACGGGCTGTAGGTGTTTACGTCGGGCAACATGACGATAACGTCTTTTGGCGTCAAGCTCGGATCGCTCTCGAACATTTGCAAAAGTTGGTCGTGTAACACTTCCACTTCCCGCAATGGACTATGACAGAGGTGTACACGAATACTTTGATCATCAACAGCAATGGGATGTCGATAATCGGCATTGGCGATGCTGGCGTCTCTTTCTTGTTTAGAGCCGTGATTTTCTAAAGTCAGTACATCTTGCTGAATCCATTGCAACAAGCCACTTGAATGCTCACTCAGATAGTCTTCAAAGACTTCTAACTCGTTGTCAGCCATCTCTTGCAGCTGAGCAATATAATCTCGACCTAAGCGCCCCCAGCTTGCCAACAGAGGATTAGCATCAAGATGCAAGGTATCGGTACTCAATCCAGGCTTTAGGGTTTGGCGTTTTATCTCACGACCTAAGTAATGTTTATCAACCACATCACCCCAATAAAAACGACAAGGATTCTGTAAAAACAAGTGCACATCAATCCAGCCAGAAGCGGCCAATACACGAAGAGATTCGAGAGTATTTGGCGGCAAGGAAGACACACCAAAAATAAAAATTCGTTCAGGAACGCCAACCGGTCTCGCAGAGGATTGAGTCTTGTCATGCAAGGCTTCAATAAGATTGCCGCGATGATAAAGCGACGTGCCCTGCTGGCTGACATCAGCGACCAAATCTCGCCACAAAATGGCTTGCCAAGGTTGCTGCTCAAAGATGGCTTTCAGCTTGGGGTCTTGTGCTTCACCACCTTCCCAAGATTTGATCCAATCAGGTCGGTAAACCAGATATTGGTCATAAATATCGGCAATACTGCTACACAATTGGAAGCGGCGGATTTGGGTATCGTCTTCTTCAAGATACCAACTTAATGCCTGAAACTCTGGTTCACCAAGACGAGAGTCCAACAACCGCATTAAGCGCCATACTAAGAAAGGCTTGTTAAATTCACTTTGCGCCGGAATATCGTCTAGGCTTTGCGCAAAAGTTTGCCAAACAAAGGTAGAAGGCAAAGGAAACACCAAACCCGCAGCAATAGAATGAGACTCGGCCAGAAACATCTTCAGCCATTGCGCCATACCGGGGTTCTGCACCAAGATAGATTCATCATCAAACGGATTTTCTGGCGGTGAAATAGCCAAAATCTTCGCAAGCAACACGGCCAAATCCTCTAGACGGTTACTTGTGTAAAGTTGAAACATGCACGAATCCTAGGCTTCAGAAAAAGAATCAATAAAGTTAAAAGACAAAGTGAAATAAACTCTCAACCAATAGTTTAAGCTGTCTTGTAATCAGCTTTTTAAGCTGGGAATAAGCCTAACCTTGGAAGCCGTAAAAAAGAAGAACTGAATGGTTTAAAAAGTACAGAGACGACAAATTAGGTGTTAGAAGTGACCAAAAAGAAGAATACTAATTTCTCCAAGCTTTAACACATTAAGATAAAGAGACTAAAGGATACTTTACTGAAAATTTCTATTCAAAAATGCCTAGGCAAATCACGGCTACCATGCAGAACGCGAACAACTCTTAAGCGATCATTGAGAATACGATAAAACACCACATGGGATTGGCTGACAAAGCTATAAAGCGCTTCACGGATTTCTGTGCGTTCACGCCCGATATTGGGATTGTTACAGAGCTGGATAAAGCAGCGCTCTAGATCTTTTAAATACTGAACCGCCTGATCGAGGCCAAACTCAATTTCTGTATAATCAAAAATGTCACTCAAGTCTTGTTCCGCTTCTGGAGACAGCTCATAGTTTGAAATAGAAGAGGCCATTAAGAGCGTCTTTCTTCCAGCTTGGAATTAATAATATCCTGCACTTTATTCGGGCTAGCTTCACCGTCCCAACCTTTGGCTATTTCTGCGCGTAGTTCTTCTATGATGCGATGACGGTAGATTTGATGCAGGCGCAATGCATCGCGCACCACTTCGCTGGCATTTTGAAAATCACCACCTTTTACTTGGGCAACAATGTAAGCTTCTTGTTTGTCGGTAAAACTGATATTCATACTATTAAACCTCATAACCTTCTCACTTCAAGCTACCACCCTATGTCTATATTTGTCAAATATAGACATTACCGCTAATATTTTGTCGCTGTTTAGTATTAGTAGCCCCAAAAATATAGATTTAATTATGAGCTGTATATCAGTAGAGATCTCGTGAAGGGCGATTTTTTAATTGTGATCAATGGCTAATGCCTAGCAAGATGCATTTATAACTTAAAAATAAAGCAGAAATGAAGGGAGTTGGTGGAGCTAAGCGGGATCGAACCGCTGACCTCTTGCATGCCATGCAAGCGCTCTCCCAGCTGAGCTATAGCCCCACAAAACGCTTAGCGTAAGTGGACAGAATATCCTAGGAATGTTGTTTTCCAATTACTAATGAGTTAACGGTAATTGGTGGAGCTATGCGGGATCGAACCGCAGACCTCCTGCGTGCAAAGCAGGCGCTCTCCCAGCTGAGCTATAGCCCCAAAAACAGGCGTGAATTTTATGGGCGCTTCTACATGCTGTCAACCTTTTTGCAAAGCACTAGCAGAATATTTAAGTAGTAAAAACAACAAAACCTAACACGTAGAACATTGTTATGATCACCATACTTATGTTCTGATAGGCCTTTATTTTATCAATATTAAAAAAGCCTTATTAAATAAGAGAAGCTCAATGATCGAATTTCCAACGGTATTAGATGATCTAATGATGGCTCAGCAACCAATACTCAAAAAGACAAAAGAGATTTTTGGTTATGAACTTTTATTCCGTGGAAAAGATTCCTTGAACGCTAACATTGCAGATGGTGAAACTGCCACCAGCCAAGTATTAGTTAATTTATGCATTGGCATTACCAAGCTAGAATCCCAATTAAGAAAACCTTTTTTTATTAATATGACAACCGACCTTATGTTGTCAGATGCTTTTTTTCCCATTGATCCAGACACTGTCTATATCGAAATTCTCGAAAAGCAAAAGCTGACGCCGGAGTTTTTTGCTGCATTAAAAAAATGGCGTTCCGCTGGTTACCGATTTGCCCTAGACGATTATCAATTTGATATCGATTACCAAGCCCTTTTACCTTGGGTATCTATCGTGAAAATAGATGTTCTGGCGACACCACCAGAACAACATCTAGCACAAATAGCAGAACTTAAGTCTAGAGGCTTGATCTTACTCGCAGAAAAAGTCGAAGACTTAGCCATGTTTGAGCTATGCAAAAAACTCGGCTTCGATTTATTTCAAGGCTATTTTTTGCAGCGCCCCGAACTCATCAAGGGCAAAAGAATCGACTCAGCAATACATGGCGCCATTGAACTAGTTAATGCTTTGCAGAATAAAGACATTAGTATTGAAGCAATCGCGGACTTAGTGACCAAAAACCCTAAACTTTCTTATCAATTACTACGAATACTAAATAGTCCAATATGCGGAGTTTATAAAACCGTTGTATCTATCAAAGAAGCAGTCATCTTTTTGGGATTGGTACAATTAAAGAAATGGGCGTTACTCATCACCCTCACTTCATCAACAAACCAACCTAAAGCACTACTTAAAGTGCTATTGACTCGTGCACGCTGTTGTCAACTACTTGCCGAGAGCAAAAAATCGCCTCTCGCAGACTCTGCATTTATGGTTGGACTGATGTCTGGCATAGATGCAGTTTTCAATGTCGAAAAGACAGTCGCATTAGAACAAATTGCTCTAGATAAAAATGCCTTAGACGCCATTATGAACCAGACAGGGGAACTTGGATCTTACCTAACGCAAACATTAAGCTGTGAAGAGCAGGACTGGGATAATATTCATTCCTTGAGTCCTGCGGAAAGAACGATTCTAAATAGAGCATTTTTAGACGCTATGTTGTGGTCTGAAGAGGTCATGCAGTCGATTAATTAAATTAAATGTATTTTTTTTCGTTAAACGATTGACACCTATACAAAAAAATATAGAATGCGTTTCACCTTTTTCAAGGCCAGTGTGGTGGAATTGGTAGACACGACGGATTCAAAATCCGTTGCCTTCGGGTGTGGCGGTTCGAGTCCGCCTACTGGTACCAACAATAAAAAAGCGCTTACTTCGGTAAGCGCTTTTTTTTGCTCTCAACTTTTAGCCAACGGATTACATTTAGTCAATCAAGTACCTTCAATCAATTAAGGTAACTCATTCCGAACTAAACCAATGCTCACTAAAAATCTATTTTTAATAAGCACAGGCAAGTCGAGCAATGGGACGACGATCAATGATCGTCAAAACCATGCAATACATAATCTGGTAAATCTTCTTCTTTAGGTATTGGCGTCGACGATCCTGATTCATCAATCGCAACAAACTTAAACATACCTTCTGTTACTTTTTCGCGCTGACCAATACGGCCACGACGAACCCAGGCTTCCACTAGAATATTCATTGAAGTACGGCCAACCGACTCAACCCTAGTATAAACACCTAAAATATCACCGACTTTTACTGGTCGAATAAAACTCATGCCATCCAAAGCAACCGTCACCACACGAGATTGAGCACGCTGACCCGCACATATACCAGCCGCGATGTCCATTTGCGATACAACCCAACCACCAAAAATATCGCCTGCTGGATTAGTATCTCCCGGCATAGCAACCGTCCTAGTCGTAAGACGACCTTTTGCCTTTTCTTCAAACTCTGACATAACTTTCTCTCAATCAATTTGCTCTGTTCACTAAGAGCAAGTGTATCTGTTTATATAGACTGAGAGTAACAACAAAATACTATCTCAAGCATTTAAAAAAATTATAACAACACTTTTAAACAAGAGACTTATTTCACCGAGTCAGTCTCATAAAAAATAGCCGTTCCTTTCGCTTCTGTTGTCGGGAACGAGAAGCTCGAACCAATAGACGTTCCTATCCCGCCACCGCTACCAGCACTAATACCAACGCCGGTTCCTAAACGTCTAAAAGACAGCTGCGTGACTTCATCTAAAATCACCCCATTCGCGCCTATTTTAGCCGCCTGTTCTTTTAACTCTTGAGTGGCCTTCTCTTTTCTAGAATCTTCCGTAAAACCGTTATCACTAGAAGCCCTCACAGTGCCAATAACTTTATAATCAAACGCTGGCGCTTCTTCAAATACAGTCACTTGTTCCACCTCAAGCTCTGGCAACTGCTGCCCAGTCACAACATGAGACCCAGAAGAACAACCAAACAACAACACGGGTAACGTTAAAACTGATAAGTATTTAATAGCATTCATCATTACACCTCACTTTGAAGCTTAAATCATAACAGTGTTGCACAAAGAGCGTGAAAGCAGATCGATAAAAGTGTGGATTTTCAGGCAAAAGGTATACAAATAAGAGGATCAACCCGCAAGCTAGCAGACTAATTATCACCTATGATTAAATTATAGGTAATTTTGAAACGCTTAAAGTGAGATGAGAGGTGTAAATGAGCGAACTACTAGAAACAGACATTTCATGCCCTTACTGCGGCGAAAGCATCGAAGTCGTAATCGAAGTGCTAGATGAAAGCCAAGAATACATAGAAGATTGTCAAGTCTGCTGCCGCCCGATCACCTTCAACATCGACACCGCCTTTGATGGCTCAACCTCCGTTTCCGTTCACTCGGAAAATGAGACGTATTGAGAAGAAGTAAAAAAAACCATGGGACAAAGAGCATAAGAAATAGCACTTACAAGAATTAGGAAATAGTAAACCCTGAACGAATCGTCTACCCTAATGGCTACATTTACCTTTAAGTAATAATAATTTATGAAGCCATCACTACTTGACCTTTTAGATCATCCGGCCAAAGAAAAGTACATGAAACACATTCATCAACTAGAAACCGTTAAAGTGATGTTTCATGCAGTTAAAAATGCTCAAGATATAGATCGATCTACTAGCCTACACCCTGATAACGATTCATATATAAATCTATCGACATTCATTCAAATTTATTTCATTAACTCTGTAGCTCTTTTAGATGAGCTAAAATTAACCTCAACGCCTCATTTTCAGCAAACAAATACAAAAGGATTATCATATATTGGTAGAGCAATCAGAAATATAGTCGCTCATGAAGGGCTCCTACTACCAACTCATACCCAAGGTGGCGATAGAGAGAAAGGTAAATTTAAGTTCTTTGGTATTCCTAGAAAAAAAGTCCTAAAAGCCATTCTCCAGCTATCCTTAAAAGATCAAAAAATACTCTACAGCAGATCTATTAATCACATTGATAACATTGAGTCCGCCGAGCACTTTCGCGAGCAAGTAACAACCGAAACAAAAAATATAGGTCTTTTCTTAGATGAGGCACTAGACATAATCAGTAATGAATTTAATAACGATATAATCAGAATTGTAAACGTTATGACTAAACACTTCACAAATATTGTTCCGCATATACTTGATGCACTCATACAAAAGGAAAAAGAGAAAGACCTTTCTGAATACTCAAAGATCAGAAGCAGACATAGCTTTAGCACCATATCTACAAAAGTAGCCGAATACAAAAATCTTATTGAAGAGATCAAAATGCTTAATTAAGAAATCGAGCCCATGTGCATTTCTTTGTTTCTTGTAAAATTCAACAAATGAATTCAGAACAAATTGGGTCAGAGTAAAATTAGCTTTCAACTAACTTCAATCTCTTTGTACAGACCTAGTTTCTTATAGACACAAAGAAAAGACACTAAATTCAATTGTAGGTGACGCTAGAAAAATATCGAAGGAAAGGTATTAGGAATGTTTGAACGAGATAAGAACTTTTAGAAGAGTCTTTGGCGCTTTGATAAATTTTAGGCATAAAAAAAGGCACCATAAATGGTGCCCGGGACCGGAATCGTTAAATCTATATAAATCAATATCTTGTAGGTTTTTCGGTGCTAAATAGGTGCAGTTTGAATAAGGGATTTTCTGCTAACACTAATAGTCATCTATCACCATATTTATATTAATCTTCCTACTTTTTTCCATTCCAACTTGCTTACTATATATATTACTAATAAATCTGGGCGTAGATATAGCAAATGTAGCTGCTGAATATTTTGATGATTTACTGCCGAACGCTTGGGTTGAGATAGCTTCCCCGGTCCGGCACCATAAAGCAAAATGCTCGCAATTATTATCTAAAAGCTCATAATCAGCCATTCCTAAACGCGAAGAAGCTCTTCTACAAGATTGCTTTAATGTAATGTCTCTTGTAAATTCCTCTCCAAAAGCCATTACATCTATATTCCCCAAAGAATCTTCATTAAAATCCTTTAATGAAGTCTTTTGTATTTTTCCATTCGTAAAGTGAATCACTTTTTTCTTACCTACATAAACTCCATAATGATCATAACCACCTCTAACATCTCTCAAAACGCATCCAGGTTTCAAATAATCATAGGTTTCTGATGCTTTACTAGCTTCATCTGGTGTCTTTACAAATATATCAAACAGCCCCAATTCAAACCTCCTAAACTAAAATTTAAATAATATGTATTTAGACATTTTTAAAATCAACAAAAAAACTTCTAAATAACATTAGTAAACGTCGGCATAGGCAGCTGGACTGGAGCTAATGATCTTGCCGTTCCTTAATTTACGACTCATATCTAACCCTATTTCAACCCATATAATTTAAGAATTCTATTAAACCTAGATTTATATTGAATCTCATTTTTAGGTGGTAGCCATTCATCAAGACCTTTTGCTCCTTTTTGGCGGTTTAAAGAAGCCTCTACCGCCACTAGGTTAATAGGATCATTCGCAAACCTCTCTCGTTTTTCTTTGCCCCACTTATCAGCACCATGATCCCATGCCCATTTAAGTGGAACAATGTGGTCAATATCTAGCTTTGAAGCATCAAAAATCACTTCTCCTGAGTACATCGAAATCCAACGACCAAACGTTACTCTGCATTCTCGATCATCTGAGAAACGAACAGGAGCTGTAGATAGAGAGATCAATATTTCTTGTCGAGTGTTTTGGCAATCCTTGTCTTCATCGGCCCAGCCTCTCCCAAATTCGTCGCGGCTGTATTTGGCCGATGTTTCCAATGCAACTTTAGGCTTTGACTGAGGTGTGTAGCTTTGGCCTTTAGGCAATCGACCACCACTAGCAAGACACTGATCTAATGTATCGTAGGGAGTAAAGTTCTTGGTTCGACTGTAATATTGAGTGCCTGGCGCATGACAAATAGCTGATTTTGATTTTTTAACTAGCTCCTGTGCCCACGATGCACTAATGGATAAACAGAGACATAACGTTAACAATATGACTTTCACCACCCAACCTCTCCTTGCTCTTCAGGCTATTAACTTTGCATAGACACGCTTCGGCTATAGTTTAGTAGATTATGACTTATAGAAAAGTTGAAGCAAATCGCAGTAATCATCATACTGCTTAAAACAATATAAGACGAAAAAGAAGTACTTTAAAATTTAACCATTAAGGATAATGACATGAAAAAACTATTACTAGCTCTCACTGTACTTGCTTTCCAAGCCCCAGCTCATGCAGATACTTACGTTAGCGGATATTGTAAACAAGACGGTACATGTGTTCAGGGGTATTGGAGAAGCGATTCCAATGGAACCACATCCGACAATTATTCTACAAAGGGCAACACCAACCCCTATACAGGAAAAAAAGGAACCAAGAAGGACTCAAGCAGTAGCTACAACTGGAATTAAGTTCTTGAAGGGAAAGTTGCCACATGAGAACAGTCCCTTCACTCTCTATACATAAACAGCTAGGCTTTAGCTAAATACTCGGAGGTGATATGCAGGAAAAGCAAAAAAATAAACGATCAACCTGGCATGAGCGCCGCATGCGGATAGAGAATGAAATAACCGATAACTGGCACGGATGGTTCTTCATTGCTTGGTTAATATTCTGTTTTAGTGGGATCTTTTGGGGAAGGGACTTAGAAGATGACATCCATGTCGATACAAGTGTTCCTATTTATTACTTGGGTGATGACTAGCTTATAGCCCTTTCGCTCTACTTATGATTTCGTTTCCAGACTCTTTGCCGTACAAAACCTCGGCTCTTTTTGATATAGAAGCAGCCATTTTAAGATAACTATCATTTTTTGGCATACGCCCAAGAATGAGAGACATAACGTCTTGTCGACTGACCCCGCTTAACTTCAATATTTGCCCTATCTCTGGGTTTGTCATACCTGCTTTTTTTGCAGACTTAACTAATCGCATCATCCTATCATATGAATCTTTTCGAGCCTTGAGCATCGTATCTCTTGCATTTTCCAAATCAGAATTAGATACCTTATTAGGGTTTCTCAACACATCCTTTAGAATTTTCGCGGCATCAGCTTTGCTCTGTTTAAAGTCAAAACTTTGATAGTAAAGCGCTGTTTTTGGATCTAATGTCGACATTCTAAAGCCAACAAGAGCGGCCATTTCATCTTGTACAGTGTATTTTTTACCACTGGCAGAAACGTCCCCCTCCATAGCCTTATATATTCGTTCCATATTGCTCATAAAGCCCGGTTGTAAACCTTTCCTTAAGTGGTCAGCGATATCCATAGCCTGATCTCCCACTGATCCTTGTTCATTAAACACCTTCCCGCCACTGCCTTTCTTGTTTGTGTAAACCTCCATCAAATTGCTAAAGGTAATGTCTTCACCAAAGAAAGGGGTCAGCATTTCAGAAGCGGATTGAGCAACCATATCTTGAATAGGCTGATCTCTTAACATGGCATTAATTGGGCGTTTGAAATAGTTGTAGGGATCAAGAAATGACATATCCAAATATTGAATATTTCCGTTTTCGTCGCGGCCAGTAAACAAAATATTTGAGTTTTTCTGCCAAGGTGCAGCCATATCTCTAACGGCTTCTTCCTCGTCATCATCAAGCCCCATTAGTGCCTTACTAATCCCCTGAGCTGCAAACCCAAGACTACTAACCAGCGCAAGCCCAGCTAGCTTTCGTCTAGCGTAAGCAGGCGATTCTTTAAAGTCTTGCTTTAGGTAGTTAATCATATGATAGCTAGTTCGAATGATTTCAGCGGGAAACGAAACAAAGGTACCAGCAAGAGGGAAGCGTCTTAGAGATTGCGTAAATCGCCCAGTCATAGAGTAAGTTGGGTATGTATTTCGAATACGTTCAGCGGCAGCAACTTCGGCATCAGATTCGCTCATTTTCTTGTATTTCATGAGCATGGCTTTCTCGTTTTCCCAGCCCATGATTTTCCACATATCATCACCGTACTGGTAAAATTTTTGAGCAAAGTCATTAAGTTTAGTAAACGATGAAAAGACCTTCTTGTTAGTCATAAAATCCCGCAGGCGAGAGTCTTCTAAGAGGTCCATCATTTCACCCGCATAAGGCGTATCATAAATAACCCCAAGGCTTTTTAATTTTTTAAGATAGGCCAATTTACTTTTGTCATTGTCGCCACCAAAGTACTGTTTTCTAACTTCGATAGACTTACGCATTTGGCTAACGTCAAAATGCCCGTTTGCTACAGAGAAGAAAAAAGCAGACCAAATGTTTCTCATTGCCGTGGTGGGTGATAGAACAGTTTTTCCGTACTTTACTATGCCGTTTAATCGAATGATTCCACTTAACCATGTAGGCATATCGCCCTGTTTACCAAGAGCCTCTCTAAAAGCCTGTTCGATTTCAGGGTAAGTGTAGAAGCCATTTAATGGCGCCATAACTTCTGAACCATCCGCGGCAATTTTCACAACACTTTTGTCGAGGGGTTTGTTTTCTTCCGTAAACAAGAAACCTTCTTTTTCACCTAAATCACGAACATGCTGAAGAAACTTATGGTTTGCAACGAGATGACTTGTCTTTGTAACTGTCTTGGCAAAGTTAACCTCAACATCTTGGTATTCGCCTAATAAAGCTCTAATTTCAGGGGCTATCTCCTTTCTTTTCTTCAAAGTGCTTAAATCCTTTGCACCTAATTTACTCTCTTTTATGAAGCTCCCCATATCCTCATAAGCAGTTCCTTCTTCTAAAATAGTTCGAATGGTTCGAGCTACTGCAGTTTGAATCTCGCTTTTAGGGAGCCCCTGTCCTTCATAACGTGATTCAAGGTAGTTTTTAGCATCATCTAAGATATTCTGAGGGACTTTTTTAGGCCATTTCGGATCATCAAAGGCTTTATATGATCTATTGGTGTATGTGTCCAAATTGCCCAATATCGTTTCCAATAGTTGAGCTTTTTCGTTTGCAGCTGAGTCTCTGCCTTCGTTTCTTAATTGCTCCATATCACTCTTTAGAATGGCAGCATATTCTTGCGATAAGCCTTTGATGCTAAATCTCATCTTCATCAATTCCAGTCTGACGGAGAAAGGTATGGTCTTATCTGGATCGG
Source organism: Marinomonas polaris DSM 16579 (assembly GCF_900129155.1). Lineage (GTDB taxonomy): Bacteria > Pseudomonadota > Gammaproteobacteria > Pseudomonadales > Marinomonadaceae > Marinomonas > Marinomonas polaris. The sequence continues at coordinate 31,330 of NZ_FQVF01000020.1, read as the reverse complement.
TCGAACTCATTTGATTATTAAGCTTTTGCTTAAGCGCATCGGACAAGTCGGAGTAGTCTTTACCATAAGCCTTTTTAATTGATGACCTAAAAGAAGATAAATAGGCGCTAATCTCTAACTCGCTGGCATTCATATCTGAATCGCGAGCAATTTTTTTATTGAATACAGAATCTGGAAGTAAGCCGCCGGCTTTAAATTGACGCTTCATTTCATCTTTGGCTTTCTGGAAGACAGTTTTATCTTTTTGCCCTAATGTTCTATATAGCGTGTCGTATGGTGTTTCTTCGGTTGGTTCTGTTTTGTTTTTGACCTTAACCGAGAGATTAACCTCCTTCTCGACTGCATCGCTTTTCGATTCGGCTGGATCTAGGTCAACTTTCACCATGTAGCGGTTTTCGACGTTATCCCTCGCGGTTGCCAGCATGTTGAGCACGTCATTGTCTGACCATTTGATATTGGGGAAGTAATTGCGCAACCATGCTTTTACGTTGGCGACCAACTTACCTAACAGAGAAGGCTTTTCGTTCTTCTCAGCCATTTGAGCAACTTTCTCTTTGCCCAATAATATACGCCCTTCTTTGGTTTTGAAGTCAGCACCATACGCTTTGATCAAATCCTGCAGCTGCTTCGGACCATAGCTGTAAGCAATGCGCTCCATGATGGAATCGCCTTCTTTGCCCAGCATATCAAGCACAGCTTTATGGCCCACAACTTCGTGGAGAAAGATAGAAACCGCTTCTTTTTCGTCCTTGATGCCATCAGCAATAAGATAGTTTTTAGCACCGGCATTCACACCGCGAACGGTTGCATTATCGCCTTTCGACTTAGATAACTGCTTTTTAACAAGAAGGCGCACGGCAAAGGGTAAATCATTAACAGACTGAACAACTTGAAAGGTGTTTTCTTCGTGAAGTTGCTTGATAAGCGGCTCTACTGCTTTGCGTATATCGTCGGCTTTTGATCCTGAACCGTTGGAATTTCCTACCGAGAAAAGAGCAACACCTCTATCTGTCTCTTTGGTTTTTAATACCTGAAACATTTGATCAAAGGCTTTCGTGATGTCTTTCATTTCTGATGACGTGGGGTAAGGGTAAGAATCGTTAGATTTCAATTTCCCCCAACTCTCTTCTGATCGAATGTTTGCCAGGTAATCGTTAGACTGGGATTTGTCTTCCAGCTTTGATTTCACATAAGCCTCAAACGTTCTAGCTGACATCTCAACTTTTGTAGACCAATATTTTTTAGAGCGAGTTTTATCAAGCAAAGAAGATCGTGATTCTAAATCTGTGCCCTTAATAGCTGACATTACATTTCGAAAGGCTTCAATGACTTCAGGCCGAATACCTTCAGCATCATCGCCTACCTTCTTGTGACGGGTACCATCCGTTTCAAAATCAGACTGCGCCTCACCTTGATTAGCAAAGTAGTTATCCATAGCATGCCACCACTCATGCGCTAGTGATCCCGAACCACTATTTTTTGTCAGGTTGATAACAACATTACCTACTTCATAATGCGCTGAAGCTGTATTTTTCCCACCTTTTCCACGAGCACCAAATGCAATACCCAAAGCTCCGTTTAATGACAAGGCTTTACTTGGAATGCCTAGCAATTCAGATAAGTCGTGCAGACCATCAAAGGCATTATTTATGTCACTTTGTCGCTTAGCTTGCTCAACATAGTTTCCAAACTCAACACCACGAAATCCAAACTCTTCCATAAATTCATTTGCTGAAATATCTTTATCACGTCGTGCTGGACCTACTCGATTAGCGTTTATTGATTCACGCATAGAAGGGGTGCTTTTAATTTCAGACAATAGTGACTCAAGCGATTCTCTTTGCTCTGCTATCGCAATTCTTGCGTCGCTTAAGCTATCGAAATTCTTGACTCTTAAAACGCCTGTAGATCCTTTCCAACCTACAAAAACCTGCTTGGTGTATCTGTCTTTATAAACTTCTAGTTTTTGATTTACCTTAACCTTTCCTTTAGTTTCATTTAATCGTTTCAGTATCTCTTTTTTAGCCTCTTCTACAGACTCGAGCGGCAATGATGTCTCTTTCCTAGCTGCATTTTTATACACTCTATAAAAGACTTTTGGCGGATCATAGTTCACTCCATTTAGACTCGAAAAGTGATGAGTACTAATACGATATGCGGCAGCTTCTTTAATCTTCTCCGTGGGCACATTCTTGATAACATCAATCATATGCTTAATATGAGGAATGGTACTCGATGAATCAATTTTTGATATTTGAGACTCTAACTCTGATGGATTTTCTAGAATGAAACCAACCGCTTCTTTGGCTTTTTTCACCTGTGTAGCCCACTTATTAAGCTTGTGTGGGGCTTTAGGCTTAGAAGGAATTGTGTCACGTAAAAGAGCTACAAATGCTAACGCTGTTTTGTCGCTACCGCCATCGAGGGCTTTTTGGTAATCTACCTGAGGGAAAGACTTACTTAATGGCTCAGCACTTACATCAAGATCATTGTTAATTTGTTCAAGGTAATCCCCCCATGTATCTTTTCTAGCACCACCGATTTTTTCGCCTACATCTTCTATCTTCTCACCTAGCACTACCGCTCCATTTTTCTTAGGTGCCTCTGATTTAGGTTGGATTTTTGTATCTTCTATTTGGCTTTCACGTACCCCAAAGCCACCATCCACAGGTACAATTTCGGCATTAGGCGTGTCTCTGAATGTACGAGATAAACGAGCGCTGGACTCGGTTTTAAAAGGCTTATTGGATAAAGATAATTTGACAGTGACAGGTGGCAACTCGGTAGGCTCAGCCTCGATAGCCTTAACTGCTTTATCGCCCATCAATTCACTAATCGGCTTTGTCGTATTGCCTGACTTGATCCACTCTTTAAAGTCACTAACAGGCATTTCAGTGATAGCACCAACACCTTTCCAGCCATCCTCATAATTAGCCAGATAACCATTTTCTGCTTGTGCTTTATCATCAAAACCAAGCATGACTTTATGCTCGTCAAATTCGCCTGTTTTTGGGTCTACCTGATCGACAATATAGGCTTTGTCACTTTCCGGTTTATCGCCAATAAATACATCAAGGTCATCGCCATCCGCCCCTTTAATGCCTTTTATGTCACCGTAGTGATGAGCCATTTTAGACTCCCATTTTTTACCATCACTATCTTGGCCAGAGCGAACAGAGTCTTTAGGATTTTCAATGGCGATATCTAAGCCATGAAGAGATACCCGACCTTTTTTATAGTTATCAGCCTCGATCTGCTTTTCAGTTGGCTGGGTATTTGTGTCCTGTGCCGCCTTATCTAATGCTTGCTTGATTGGCTCGCTGCCCTCAGTTGGCAGTTCTGCAGATGATGGCTGTTCTTGCTCGGCGACAATGCCTTCTAATGGCGGCTGAGTAACAGGACTACTTTCAACTACTGGCAACTCAGTTACATTTTTAGACTCTGATACTGATACTTCATTTTGTGGAGCTGATTTCTCTAACGGTGCTTCAGGGACTGCTTGTTGGTTAAGCTGTGGCGCTGCTTCTTCTGTTACTGATTGCTCTTGTTCTTCAAGCAATCGCTGTTTACGTTTGATTTCTTGATAGATTGGATTGTCGTTTTTACGGCTTGGCTGTGGTGCGGTGTATGGGTCGGTTAAACCATCGGAACGAGCGGGGCGAGCATTGCTTTCTGGCTTTTCGCCATAAATAATCCCTGCGTCTTCAAGTGCTTGTATATCACCCGTTTGCTCTGGCGCTTCGAGTGGCAAAGGATCGCGTAACACTTCACCATCGTAGACATTGCCATCTTGCTGTTGATTTGCGCTTTGCGGAAAGACTTGGCCAAGATAGTCACCTTCTCGGCCTGTGTTACGAGGCTCGCCAAATTGGCCTTCAAAAGCAGCTCGGTTTTTTTCTCGTGCTTGAGTTTGGTCTTGGCTTGGCGCTGGTCGTTCACCATAAATGATATTTTGATTAGGTAGAGCAAGCGGCTCTGGTTGTGCTTGGCTTTCAACTGGACCAGAAAAATCCATAGGCTGCTCGCCCGTCAATTCAGCCCGCCTTTGTAGTAACTCATTTCGTTTAGCTTCAAGCTCGGCAAATTCAGATTCTGTTAAGTTGTCGCCATTTTCAACCATCAGACCTTCAATCTCGGCAAGCTGCTGCTCTACTGCTTGATAGCCTTGATCTTGATCGGAAAGATTAAGTGGATCATCTGTATTGTCTTTCGTCTTAGACGAACGATTTAAAACAGAACCAGCGCCACCAAAACCACCACCAACAGGGCCACCAACAACGGCACCTGTTAGCGCATCACCAACGACTTTATCCATTGTGTTGGTTGGTACCGCAGGATTAACCGCGATATTGGAAATGGCCGTTTGACCACCGCTTTCAACAAGCTCTTGTGAGCCTTCGGTAATTGCACCGGTTGCGGCCGCTTTACCGATACCGCCAGCCTCACCACGGAATAACTTACCCATTACTGGACCCAGTGCGCCTTGCGTGATTGCCCCCATGATGGCGCCATCTTTTGCCGCTTCGGTTGCCAACTCGCGAGCCACGTTTTCACGCGCTTGTTTTAATGCAGACACATGATCAAGCTCTTTGAGTTTTCTCAGGTTCCAGTATTCTTTTTGGAATATTTCAGCGTCTTTTAGTGTATGAAAGTCAGCGTTAGCCACAGTTTCATAAGCTTGGTTGCCTGTAGAGCCGCCAATACTTAAAGCACCTACACCGCCAAAGCCAACTACATCAGACGCTTTGTCGATGGCCTTTTCTACTTTAACGCCTTTACCTGCTGCGCCAGCGACTTTACCCGCTACTGAGACTCCTTTTGCAGCAATACCACCAGGTATCATGGTTGGGGCAAAACTACCTACACCGCTAAGCACGTTAAGGCCAAAACCTTTTAAACTACTGTCTTCTTTAAAACCGTAACCCGTCGGGCTGCTTTCATCTGCCTGAATACCAAACCCTTGAAACGCATCACGGCCATCTGGTGACATTTGATTGATTTGGTTGTCTGCTTGGCCTCGTAAAAAATCCGCTCCTTTTCTAATGGTGTCAGATCCAGTTAAATAGCCAACTCCATCGGTAAGGTCTGCCGCTCCGCTCAACACCCCATGTTGAACAGCATCGACCGCATCACCTAAAAAGCCCTGCTCGTTTTCAGGTGACGAACCAAGGCTCTCCATTTTTCCACTAATTCTTTTTTTGATTGCGGCTAGGCGCGCGATTTCTTCTCTTGTGTAATCGGCCACGTTTTGTTTTCTCCAAACGAAAAAAAACCGCCTCGATGGGCGGCTTTGAAAATTGCGGTTTTTTAGAAGATTAAAGGAATATCTACGTCGTAATCGTCTTGCCTTGGCTTGTTGCTAGCATTTGGCGGGGCGTTATTTTGACTTGGCGTATAAGATTGACCATAAAGTTGTTGGAACTGCTCGGGTGTCATTTCTCCCGCTTTTACCATAGTTTGTGCAAGAGCAATCTCTTCATCACTGTCGGTCTGTGTAATAGTCGCGTCTTTTCGCTCTTCCACATACTCTTTGTAAGGCTGGCCCGTTTGTGGGTCTGTTTTAACTACATAGGCGCGCTCACCATTTGCATCGCCCATGTCATTATAGGTTTTTTCCGTCATGACTTTAGGTTGTGAACCTTTATTTTGTTGGTTTTTATGAACCCTTGATATTACGCCCTTAACTTCATTTGCTGTGATATTGATCACAGCTTTACCATTCACGTCATAACCAACAATGCCGCCATCTTTTGTTTTTTGCATTGTTGCTACATTTTCATGCTTATTGTCACGTGATGAGTTCACGAGTAATGCAGCACCCATTGTTTCACCGCTATCAATAAGCTGAATCATTCGGTAGCGCTTCATATCGAGCGCGTTTGAAAGTTGAACTTGTGCTTCAGCTTCATCTTTTTGGTTAACGATATCTCCAATGTGCTTATCCCATGCAATTGACTCTTTTGATAGCTTCCGCCCAGCTTCGGTATTTCGATATTCACTGTATTGATTTTGCAATTCCTTGGACTTTAATTCAGCAGCTTTGGTTTGTGCTCGTAACTGTTTGGCTTCTGGCGTTAAGTCTTCAGAGCGTAATTCGTTCTGCTGCTTGATACCAAGACCTTGCTGCTGTGAGTTATCAAGAGTCTGTTTTGCTAGGTCCAAACCAAGCCCAGACTCTTGGCGTCGTCTATCAATGGCATCAGGTGTCATTTTTTCTTCAGCCATAGCGGCATTAACACCGCCAATACGCATCCCGATACCATGAGACTCTTGTGCGCGCTGATCTGCCGCTTGGCTTCGTTCTTCTTGCTTTTGACGTAGCCCCCAATTTCTATTACGTTCTTGGCCCTTCAAAAAGCCGTCTGCGATAAACCCAAGACCAAAACTCATATCAAAACCCTCCTATTCCAAGCAAACCTTTACCAAACTGACTTTGATTGAAGTTACCTTTATCGTCATACGCTCCCATGGCGACACCCGCGATACCCATACCCATTTGCACGCTGCCGGATGCCTGCTGTCCGTACATCTGGGCATTTAAACCATATGCGCTCGCTTGGTTGGCATAGTTGCTTGATGCGCTACTCATCAAACCTGCTGCCGAAGATGAAAGCCCTTTACCAAGACCAACCGCCGCAACTTTTTGGTTATAGTCTATTTCCTCCGCTTGAGATCTTGCGGTATTTTGAGAGTTGGCTTTGGCAACTGCTTTAGAAATAGCTGACTTTCTTGTATTTTCAGCGTAAGCACCAGAGTTCGGATTTACCCCCATTCTCTGTAGGTTTCGATTGCGAGACGCTTCAGCACTATCGAAGGCTGATTGAGTAGTCAGCCCTGCTGTAGTAACCATTTCTTGCTGTTCGGCATCGGAAAGCCCAGCATTAGCAACGATTTCCTCTTCTAGTGGGCGGTACGTCGTTTTGTAGTATTCGTATTGCTCCTTAGCCATATCTAGCTCTTGCTGAGCAATTTCATTTTGGTACGCAAGAGCCTGCCCTTGCTGATCCATTGATTTATTAGCGTTTTTATTGGAGTTGTATGCTGAGTAGCCGCTAATGGCTACAGCGGTAATGGCTGCTGTCATAGCTGATCCCCTTTATTTTCAGTAGCTAACTGCTTGTCTGATATGGGCAATCCCTCAAACTCTGCCATGGTTCGAACTGTCAGAATATCAACAATGTTGTCAGGATTTGAGGCGTCAGTTTTGTGGACTGAAATCCATCGTGTATCTTCGTATGCGTAACCGGCTCGTTTTCTTCCTGCCTTGCCATCCATAATATTGACACCCTTAAAGCGCTTTACTCCGTCTGGTGTTGCCACCGCTATGTCGCCACCTAACATAATGTCAACGTAGTCAAACTTATGGACGGCTCCAGTTAGAATTGTTCCCTTTGGAATAGTTATCTCTCTTACATACATCCCATTAATAAACCGATGCTCAACAGGCATTTCGACTTGCTCAAGTGTTAACAACTCCGCTTCCAGCTCTTCGATCTTTTCATTTACCCTTCCAGCTAAAATGCTTTTTATAAACTCATCTGAGGGAGTGATTTGTGTGTTTTCTTGGGGTGTATTCATGGTATATACCTTTTTTTAGGCACAAAAAAACCGCCACTGGGGCGGTTTAATTTTGAGGGAATGGGTTTGCTTGCATTTATCGCAGCATGGGAAAACTATAGCTTATTCGTTATCAATTGTCAGTCTTGATGGTTATTTATTAAACGATGGCTTTGCATGTTATCGTTCGTGAGCTGAAAGCCAATTTGTCAGATGGTGGATTAAATACAAAGTTAGCCGGCAAAGAGAAAGACAGCCCGTTGAAATGGTTATAATTTCCGTAGTCATAAACCCCGTACGCATACTGATTATTATTAAGCATCACAGTCGTTTTGCTTAGATTGCCATCAATGCTTTGCTGAACCATGCCGATTGTTTTAGTGCAATTCACCCAGCTATTAGACTCTGTTCTCCACCCAATTCTTTCGGTTCTGTACATCGTAGTGCACGATTGATATGGAACCCAAGTCGTTGAGCAACTGTAGCGCCCATTAACATATCGACATGTAGACACAGGACGAGTAAGTGTCTGGCAAAACTGGTAAGGAACCTGACCATAAACGGGGTATTGATACTCTTCGTAATGGGGGTAATACCTTAATGATGGGCTTTCAGGGTTGCTTAAAACATACATATCTTTGCTTGTATTAATCCCTCCAGCAGTCAAATCACCTGTATTTTTCACATCAAAGTAAACATGATCTGAATGAAATTTCTGCTCACCAAACTCACTGTATAAAATAACGCCACAACCTTGCTCTGGCATTGGGTAAAAAGGAACAAGTAATGCAAGTTCCGCTTTGCCTGCTGCGCTTGCATATAGCCTTAATCCTGAGCGTTTACCATTGTTATAAACATACCCCAAGAATGACACGCCAAAGCCTAGATGGCGAATACAGGTTGTTAGGTTTTCATGCTCAAACTCAGACAATGATACTTCTTGAAATCCAGCTGATAGCTGCACTGTCTTCTTACCCAACAGCACAATATTTTGGTATTCATCATCAAGCTTAACTTGAGTGCCATTAATCGTTACTTCAAAGCCGTATGTCATAAATTACCCTGGGACAAATCCATAAATAATAATGGCGGATCGGCTGCGCTTCGGAATACTCCATTCTTCAAAACCATTCAGTTTTGGGTCTGGGTTCACACCTGGCTGATACGTTAATAAATTAGTACTCGCATCAAATGTGACTTGGTGCGGGTAATGGCGCATATACGAATCCCCATCCAGCTGAATAACAGTGATAGCGACCGCAAGATTATCTGGAACGGATATTGTCATGCTACCTGAACTGTCCGCTTCAACAGTTAAATCTAAGACTTTCTTAGTGATTCGGGTACTTAGATTAAAACCTTCAACGCCAGCTTGCGTGTAGGTAACGAAGCCATATTCAGCCATCAACAACGCTCACTAAGTCGCTTGCAATCGTATACCTATCGTTATGCTGAGTCCTAGCCCCTATATCGCTTTTGATGCGTAAACCATGAACCCCCAAAGGTAATGTATCGACAAACGCCCTTTCAAATAACAGCTCTATTTTCCCTTTCTCATGCTGCGAAACAGCGACACTTTCTTGCTCAATCGTGCTTTGAATCACGCCGCTCTCGTCCATAATGTCGATAGCAAATGAGAAAATAGAGCCAGTAAAATCAAGCCTGTTTCCTGATTGATCATTGAAGGTAAGAGGGAATTTTTTTCCCTCACCTCTGATTAAAGTTAAAATAACTTCCGCCATTATAGTTTCCCCATCTTTACGCGAAGAGTTCCGTTTTTGTCATAAACCTTTAGGCCGTTACCATCTTGCAGAACTCTACCGTCGTCTGTGCTTGAGTTCAGTTCAAAAGAACCATCATCATCTAATCGAATGCCAGTTTGTTGCGAAATATAGTTTGAAGACCTCACCTTTCGGACTGTGAGCGTGTCCGTATCAATTCGAAGTGAGTTGATTTTTCCAGCTGTGATTTTGTCAGCGGAAATATTCTCTATCATCGCGTTTGTCACCACGAGATTGATAAGGCTGGCCGCATCCATGACCACCATGCGCTTAGTGGTACCGTCCGGCTGCAATACATCGGCAACAGACAAATCTAGTTTCTCGGCCCCGGGCTTTGAAATGCTAAATTGATCAACATCGAAGTGTGCGCCTGTAATTTCGCCATCCGCACTTATACCAAAACCAGAAACGCGCTTTACACCGTCATTATCAATTTGAAACTTAACCGCCCAGTTTGCGCGAAGGCCATCAATGCTTTCTGCTTGTTGTTCAAGTGTCGCGGTTTGTTCGTTTATTGTTGTCGAGATCTGAGTAATGGCGGTGGCTCGTGCCGTTGATTCTGTACTTATAGCCTCCGATAGTTGGGTAATAGATGCTTTTGTTGCGCTCAATCCCGTTTTGTACTCAGATTCCATCCGCTCATATCGCGTCATCTGGGAGCGATCGGCTTTTGATGACTGCTCAATATTTTTAATGTACTGAGTTTGTGATTCAAAATCTGATTGTTTTAGGGTCGTGATAGCTTGAGACAGCCGATTAACACTTACACCATCAAGCCCTGCCGCTACCTCATTAAGTTCTGTCTGAGTAGCACGAGCATTAATGTCACTTTGTTGATTCTGAAACCTAGCTTCAATATTGCCAAATTGTGAAACCGCACTGTTATAAATATCGTTTTTAGCTTGAGTTAACTGGCTCACACTGGCTTTACTTGAAAGACCAGTGCTAGGGTTAGTTAATGACGTTGCGAGCGAATTTAGACGCTCAGCCGTTGCAGTTTGATCTGATGTGTACGATTGCTGCCAATCCGTAAAACTTGATTGAGACAGGTATGTGCTGCCTAACGATTGATATTGGCTTTCTAGCGTGTCTGTTCGAGTAGCCAAGGCATTTAGCGGTGTGACAACATTATCAGTCACATAAGTCGTTGTTGCCCAGTTTGCGGTATCTGCCGCGCTTATCTTAGTGATTACTTGAGCTATAACATCGTCATTCGTTGTAATGACGTTAATCGCTTCCTCTACAGCCGCATCCCTAGCGATGCCCAAATCGTTTTCAAACTTAGCCGTTAGCGAAACAATAGACGATGCTCGTGCTTCACTTTCACTCGCTATCGCTTCATCGAGTCGAATGATTTGAGCATTAGAAGTGCTTTTTAGGGTCTGATACGATGCAGATAGTTCTTGGTATTGCTGGATGCGGGACACTTCTTCATTCGAGATACGAGCGAGTGCCTTTAGTTCTCTTGCATCATTGCCAACCAAGCTTTCAATAGATTGGAGTGCTTGAAATGATTTAATTCGCTCCTGTGATTCAAGAAGAATGCTATTAGCCGTCTGTTCGGCTTCTTGCTGTATACTGGCAATCCGCTCTTGTTTTTCCTTCGTGTCTGCGAGAATTCGTGCTTCTACTTCTTGAGCCAACCCACCTTCCAATTCAGATATAAGCTCAATTTCGTCGCGCAAGTCCTTTACAAGCTGGCTCGATGTGATTTTGTCATTCAGCGTTTCAAGGACAACCGATGGATCAAGATTGGTTGTTGCGCTGACGCCATCCACAGCGTTGTAATCGGACTTTTTACCAGCGTGGGTAACAAAGCGAACCCAATAGTAATACGTGCGTCCTGAGTCCACAGGGTCGGCATAATAGCGATAAGCAGGGCGAGCACCCAAATCTATGGCAGTAGACAAATTATCTTCTGTGTTGCGCCACACTTCTGTATAAGCATGGTAAGGATAATTTGGTGCATCCCACGTAAGATAGACTGTTGCAGTTGTTGGATTGGCTTGTAGGTTTTCAGGATTTGGCGGTGCCGCTGTCACCAATTGATTGCCAGCCGGTGCCACGACGGTCGCGTATTGGCCCTTGCCACGCTTCGATAAAAGAAACTCGGCCACACCTGCATCGGTTAAATCTCGAATCTTTACCGCTCTGTCCAACGGGTCGCCACGGTCGCCCTGATCGATTTGCATTTGCTCACGAATAGCATTTAGCAGCGTATTAATACCTGCTAGCTGTCCCGAAAATCTAGCCGGTTCAATCTGTGGGCGTTTTGCTTTAGCCATTTACAGACTCCATATCATTGCCAAGCATTACTTGTTTTACCGAGTTGGTCCCGCGAAGTTCAACTTCCACAAAGCGAGCTCGTCGTCCTGCCGGAAATCGAAACGGCTGATCATCGGTATAGGTCATCACGGTTTCTTCACCGTCGTAAATAATCGATATGTCAGCGGGGTAAGAGTCAGCAACAACACGACAAACGCTATAAGGCATTAAGCTGGGCAATTGGAATTGTGCCGAGCGCCATGTGTAGCTAATAGGCTCGCCATGCTGAAAGGAAAGAATATCCCCATCTTTGAGCAGATAAAGCGTGTCCGTCGCTAAATCGTTAAAGCCTGAATCAACGTAAAAATCTAACTCAGTTAACGCGCCCGTCTTTGCTGACGGGTCTAAAATATAGCCGCCCTGTTTTTCCCCGTTGTCATAGAAGAATATGTATTTCTCATCATGGTAATAAGCATGAATGCTTTCAGGCTTTAGCGCCTGCCACTGATCACGAGAAAATAGGTCGTCACCGATTAGCTGAACGCCCGAAGTACTCCCCTTTGCCAAGCCATCAGGAGACGCATAAATTGCGGCATTACCAACATCAACCAAACTACGCTTACTGACACAAGACTGGTTGCTGTCCATTTGTTGCAGCAAAATAGAGCCCGGTGTCGTACCCAACGCCAGATACGGCTTGCCAGTCGTAGTAACCAGTAAGCCAGAGCCAATAGCTGCAATGCCTACGATTGGGTTTTCAGTGGTTAGTCGGTAGATTGTCGGCCAAGCGTAAGGTAAGAAAGGTTCGGAAAAACACAGCTGATTATCATTGAAGCCAGCAAGCACTCCATTAGGCATAACAGTCAGCCCTACTAAGTCATCAGGCGGTAAATCGTAATCGTATGTTACCAACGCCTCCCCAAGCGTTAATGCTTCCGCTGTATCAATATGAACGCTTGTCGCTAGATCCAACTCGGTAAGAAAATGAATCTCACTAGATGCAGCGGTACCGCGATAAATTCGTTTGCGAGTAATGTTGTAATTGCCATCGTAAGAGGTAGGCAAATTCGATAACGTACAACCCTGCTCGGTTCCTAGCTCAATGTTAACCGGCAACGATGGCGCGCCCTCGTAACCTTCTTCTGTGACAAAGGTCACCACATAAACACGATCTTCTAATTCAAAGTCTGTTTCTGGCGCATCGCCTGTAATATCACTTGCCAAAATCTGGCCGTCTGGCGCTGGTACTCCCAAAGAAAAAGAAGCGCTAGGGTATGGTGCGCTTGCCGTAGCAATGCTTGACGTTGTGCGCTTTGGCTTCACACCATCCGTCCAGTACATTTCACTACGGGCTGAACCGAATATCTGAGACGGCACCATATCAACGTGAGCGCTGAACTCAAACCAGTAAGCGGTATCACCTGGCTGATAGCGCGCAATAGACTGGACATTATTAAGTTGTGTTGATGCAACAAACGCATTGCCTTTCATTGCTTCAAGTTGTCCACTCTCAAGCCGTACGTTCTTAGCAACCTGCGCAAGGGTATTCAATTTATGAGGAGCAACAACGGGCGCTATGCCCGCAAAATCTGTGATTCTTAGGGTCATAGAGAACTCGATAGAGAAGTTTATTTATATGATTCACTACTAAATTGTTGTCTTTATTAATAAAATTTTACGCTACTATTGAAACGACACCATTTAAAAATAATAATGATCATTCTCAAAAGTATAACAACACATAGCCTGATAAGGATTTCTTGAAATGACTATTTTAAAACTAGCCTTAGTTGCTTCCGCAAGTATTTTGCTAACAGCTTGCGCCAATCCTGGTCCAATGCAATTAGGCAGTGGCCCAACCTACACCCCTGTCTTTGAACCCGTGGCTCTAGACTTAACTAACAATAAAACCGGAAATGTTCTATTTAAAGAAACTGCAGTGTTTATGTATCTAGACGACAATCGTGAATCTGCATTATTGGGTGGTGGGGCAACCTTTTTCATTACCGATACTGGAGCATATTTAGCTGATTGGAATACCAACACTTATAAGTACTCCATAGAGTATCAAGTCAGCGCAAAGGACATAAAAAGTCTATCTGAATTCACTGTTGTTAGAGACTACTTACCTGATTCTAATTTAATTAGAATCACTGACAAGAAGAACCAAACTGTTGGTTTTTCAGTGCGCAACCGCGTAGCAGCTAAACAAGCACTAATATCTATTATGCCTCCACAGTAAATCACTAGGCCCCTTTTACCTTTAAGGATAGGGGCTAACTTCAGGCACAAAGGCACAAAAAAACCGCTTTCGCGGCTGTGGGTTCTTTATTGAGTTTTAAGCTACTCTACCGCTTCCTCTTCTGGCTCAACTTCAGCAGGCTCAACCACCTCAACAACTTGGGTCGCTTGATAGGCTGCGATCACTTCTGGTGTATGCACAGCAGCACATACCGCTTTTACTTCTTCTGGCTGATCTGAGTAATCTTGCCCTGCGGTGATCACGTAACGATGATATTCAGGATTGCCAATTGGTACATCATCACGATACACCTGTGTCGCTTCGCGCACTTGGACTGTTTTGAATTCACCCACAATTTCAATTTTATCTATTGCTGTTTTTTCTGAAAGTGACATTTTTATTTTCTCCTTAAATTACTGGATATGACAATGTAAATGAAATAGACATTCCTGCCTTTAAAACTTCTTCTACTCTAATAACTTGAGCAGACCCTGAAATTGTATTTCGTAACGGATACAGGTACATGCCATCTGAAAGTATGGGCGATACAGAAACACCGCCCAGTAATGAAATGTCAGTCTCAGTTCCAAACAGCCTTGACACTATCCCAAATGGCTGTTTTCCCACCCCTGTAACGAATGCAACAGGTAGTCCAGATATGATCAAACTACCTGAACCGATATCTGTAACGCTGTTTAAAGTAATTCGTCCAGTTACGTATACTAAACGTCCCGTTTTTACGTATGTTCCATGTTGCTCGCTGTATCCAACATTTGGATTATTGATAGTAGACGTAAATCTAGGTGTCCACGTCCCTTCCTCGTAGTCTTCCGTAACAATTGAGCCTGTGTTGCCAGCATGAAGTGCGCGGTACGAGTTAATTAATACATTGCCGCCAAATGGGTTTAAGTGGAGCTCCGATAAAGCGTTAGAATAAGAAAATGACGAATGACCACACTGAATTCCGCCCTTACGATCATTTAAAGCTCCACCAACTAAAAACGCCATTGAATTGTTACTATTTGTCAAAAAACCAACTGTATTTCCTATGCGGTTCCAACAGTTCTCATCATAAGGAATAGAATTCAAAGAGCTAAACAGTTTATAAGTATTTTTACTTGTAAAAAGAGAATCGCCGCGCTTCGATAGTCTATTTGTATCAGTGTCGTCTTTACTTTCTGATACGTCATAGCCAGCTGCGGTGCCTGCTGCGTTCTGGAAGGCGCTAATAGCTTGGTTTACCGCTGCTTGGGCTTCCTGATTCATCTGCAGTAATGGCTTAATGGAAATAGGTTCGGCATTTTCATCCAACGGTTGAAAAGATACAGGGCTGGTACCTTCAACGAACTGGCGAAAGCCGGCCATGGTGCTGTTTAGCAGGTTTGACGCATTCTGAAAAATGCCAACCACATCATTAAATTGCGAGCCTGTTGGCTTGACCACCATTTCTATATTACTAGCAGTTAAACCTTTGTATGGTCGCGCTAAATACAAATGAGAGTATGGATTATTTGAACCGTCATACATAACAGCGGTACCGTAACTTACTTCTAGGTTTCCAATGCCGTTGATGATAGCCTCAAAACCAGCAGGTAACTGGCTAGCTGGTACAGGTCCATAAACCTTAATCTGATTGCTGTTTTGCGTTACATCAACAGTAAATGTCGGCCAAGCCATGGTTTAAGCCCCCTCTTTCATCATCATTGCATCAGACTGAAGTTTTACGCCCAAGGCATTCCCGTACAACTGGTAATGTCGCGCTGATCGATTAGCGTTAGCCGCAGAACCAAGGTCTTTGCTGTACGCTCGCGCCAACATGAAATCAATAATCGCATTTGAATAAGTGTCATCAATTGGAATGGTAATTGCGCTTGAGCCGTTTTTAATGCTCGCTTCATCTATTTCGATATCAGCGGGACACGTTGAATAGACAATTTCGATTTGGTGGGCATCTTCACCATTGTTTGCTGGGCGAGGATAGAGATAGAACGTCTTAGGATCACGCTCATCATAAACATAATGCTCTATCGAAATCGTTGGGTCGCTTTGATGCCAGTTAGGGCGCGTTGCATTCAGAGTCGATCTATCAATGCTTGTAATCACGTTACCGCCTATATTGCGGATAACTTCAACAAGCCTTAGCGCATCACTAGGCAAGATTTGCTTGCTTGAGCTAGTCGTGCAATCAAATACCGTGTTAATTGTGCTTGCATCTGGTCTGTGCAAAACAATGTCTTTAATCGCATCGTTAAAGTCTTCGAGTAGCTCTAACTCAGGCCAAATGATCCCTGTTTTATCATTGATAATGCGCTGTACGCGCTTAATGACTTTTACGACTAATGTGGTTGTCATGGTGATTCCTAAAAGCCGAACGGCTTAGATTGAACGGTTATAGGGTTGGTGTTATCACCAATGAGAAAAACTGCTTTCGCATCCGCTTTTGCTTCAACAAATTTATTTTGGTGATAGTCGACAAGATGAGTCTGTGTCCAAGGCTTACTTGGCATTGCAAACAAACGAGCTTTCACACCGTGAGCAATCCCTTCGATGTACTCCAAAAGCTCGTCTGGTACTTCGTTAGCACTTAGCGCTGGCGGCTCCGCAATCTTTGTCTCTTTGCAAAACTCAATAGCGACGTGGATTAACTGACGATCAATAAAGAGCGTCGGACACTGCTGCACATCAGGCGCAATATCAATGCGGAACTCTGCCAGCGCAGCCATTTAGAAATTTGTTTGCACGTTAAAACGAGCAACCTCTTCAGCTTTTTTGCCTATTACTTTGCCACTGCTGTCTTGCACTGGCTTGTAAACAGTTTGGGTCAGCTTTTGAATATGTCGTGCAACAAACTTAGGCACCTCAACTTCAACACCACGCTTAATCTGCCACACGCGACCGTTAATGGCTGGCGTAACATAATCAGGATCGTTTTCACCACCTTTAGCGATGGTGATTTTTACTTTTTCTTTTTTATCTGCAGGTGTGGAATCTAGGCTTTCTTTGGCGTCTTTTTCATTTTCTTTCGAAGCCTTAATCGAAGCCTTAATCGAAGCCCAGATCTCTTCCACCAAAGCTGTTTTTGACATTGAATCATCTAGCTCTAGATTGTATTCATCAGCGCCAATCTGAATTAGTTCTTCTTCGTTTAAAGAGCTAAGTTGCGATTTTGTATAAGTTGTCATGATTTTTACCTTTCATCAGAAACAAAAAAAGGCCCACGAATGTGAGCCTTATTAATTGCAGTTTACCGTTATGCTGTTACAGCCACTTCCACACGAACCATCCATAGGTCGTTCAAAATTACGGTTGCAGTTCGCGCTTTCCAACCTACTGAACCGCGCTGGCCCAAAGGGTCACCATTAGCAGGCTTAGGATTTACCACCATTGGCGTAACAGCATGCTTGCCTTTAAACGGAACGTTGGCATAAGCGTTTGCACCAAAAT
This sequence comes from Marinomonas polaris DSM 16579, assembly GCF_900129155.1. GTDB lineage: Bacteria > Pseudomonadota > Gammaproteobacteria > Pseudomonadales > Marinomonadaceae > Marinomonas > Marinomonas polaris. The sequence goes on along the minus strand of NZ_FQVF01000020.1, from coordinate 14,041 downwards.
AAAGAACTGGGTAAACATCAGCGACCGTTTCAGATGTAGATAACATAGTAGAGGTTGCTGCCCCAGCATCTTCAAACGGTGCAAAAACAGAAGAAGTGATATAGCGAACATCTTCAACCTTGCCAACTTCGCCTTCATACGGGGTCATTCCAGAGCCATATTTTTCAACAGGTAAAAAGCCTTCCATGTCGCGAATATCGCTTTCAGCATCGGTATGGCAAATACCAATAAACGATGCCGCTACCGGTTCAGTGGAAAAATTAGGTGAAGCAGACACTTTTTTGGTGATTTTTTGTGCCTTTTGGGCCTTTAAAAAACGAGTTACTTTCCGTTGTAGTGCACGAGTTAGTTTGGTATTCACACCATCGCGAGATGTAACACCGTTCCCTGCGTAAAACACACTAGAACCACCTTTAAGAGCACCGTAGCGGATCAGCTCCATCATCAGCGCAGATTGCTCGCTAAGTATTTCTGTAGACTCACTTAAAACAGGGTCTTCGTGAGTGTCCTGAATAACATCAGTCAACTCAATCCAGTCACCATATTGCTGGGTGTGAACCGTAATATCAGTTTTAGTCAAAGTGTTGCCCGATGGAGTAACACCTTCCGCCAACACTTTTGGTGTTGGATCTAACGCTTCATAGCGTCGGAATATCATAGACTGAGTTGAATTTGATGGAAGTGGCTTGGATTGACCAAACAATTCAAGACACATATATGGTGCTGCGCGCTTCAATAGATCTTTTGAGACGCGTGCGGCAGTACGTGGAGAAATATCACCGTATTTCATAATGGCTTCCTATTATTTGCTTTTAGTCGGCTTCATCCCACGCACCATCAAAGTCGTTTTTCGACACACGGCCTTTTGGTTTGGCTGTACGTCGCGTCTTTACGACACTCGATGGTTGTTTGGTGGGGGCTGACTTAGTGGATTCGGATTTGTGTTTTTTGAAGTCGTCGAGCATGGCAATGACCTGCTCTGGTGTGCCGTTTTGCTGAACATGAACGTAGTCTTTCGCTTTCTTGTAAGGCTGATCATCAATCCATGACTTAAAGTCTTCGCTTCCAGCAACCGTTAAAGCATCTGGGTGTGAGGCAGTAATTCGATTGATATGTGCCTCAGCTGCTTCTTGCTGCTGTTTAAGCTGGCTTTGCGATAATTGCTCTCGAAGTGGTTGAATGTGCTTTTTCAGATAATCGGCAACTTCTGGAAACTCTTCTTCAAATTCGTCAGGGCCGTTGTCGGTATCCTGCTCGTCTTCAGATTCATTACCTTCTGATTGCTTGCCTTCCTTTTGCTTGCTCTCAAGTGCTTCACGCTCGCGTTTTAATCGAGCTTCATCAGCTTTGAGTCGACCTTCCCAAGACTTTAGGCGTTGAGCGTCTTTGTCATTGGTTGGCTGCTCTGCTTCGTCATCCGTTTCTGTGGACTCGTCCTCGTCCTGATCGTCTGATTCATCCTCGTCGCTTTCTTCTTCCAGTTCGTCCGTGCTGTCTTCGTCGGTGTCGTCTTCTTCGGCTTCTTCATCAGAAGTATCGTCATCAACGTCGTCTACAAAGTCATCGTTATCAGGTGCACCGTCATTCCACGCATTGTCGAATTCTTCTGCTTCTAACTGGTCAGCGTTTGATTCAAGTTCATTTTTCGGCATTGCTATTTCTCCGGGCTAGTTTGGTAGTATCCAGATACAAAAAAACCCGCACATGGCGGGTTGTTTGCTGTCCTCTGGCGAGGGGCAAATTAGGTGTAACTTTGAGTCTGTAGCTCAAAGCCTTTTAAATCTTGTTCGAGTAAATCAATGGTTAAGCGAGTGTGAATGATGGCGCCATGGTATCGATCTACTTCTAATTGAGCTGCGCCAATACAATCCTCTTTCCACTTCTCTACCGATGCTTTCAATAGGTTGATGGTAAGGCGCTTAGCGGTATCAGACTCTTTAAGCTTTTTTAGTGCCTCATCAAAGTCATCATGCTGCGACATCAGTACCTACCTGCTTTTGTAGTTGCTGTAATTGCTGCATAAGAGCTTGGTTTTCTTGCTGTAGAGATTGCAGCTGGTCAGATTCTTCTTTGGTGTACAAAATATCTTCTGGTAAATCGAGTGCTTTGACTCGTTCAGCATTAAGCTTCTGACGGTTAACGTAAGGGGCATCCATTGGGTTGCCAGTTGATACCGCAAATTCGGTAAGCTGCTTACTCTTGATCTCTTTCGCAACGAGAGAAACCGCGCCCAAAGCGGTGACATTCATATCACCTTTGATTTCTCGGTTTGAATTGAACTGCATGTTCCAATTGTACAAAGCGGTCATGGCTGGCTGAGTGATACCCATATCAAAGTTAAGGGCCACGTCTTTCACTGTAATTCCTGCGGCACCCATGAGCATGGATAGACCGCTAGCTGTATCGCCTGCACCACCAATCCCTGCATCGTTGCCGCCCATATAGCTCGGCATAGTGCTGGCTTCATCGCCTAGCTCTTTTGCAAGTTGTGCCAGAGTAAGAAGCTGTTGCGTGTTATTTGGGATAGTGTGAACAGTAAGGGCTTTTCGATTATCTGAAGAGTTGCCAGTTTTAAACCAAACACGATTTGGGAAAATCTTTGTTGCTTCTGGATTTTTACTTATGTCTAGCACGGTCAAATCAATCTCGAACTGTGCACCCGATGAAATGGCAGCATTATCAATACTCATGCGAATCGCAGCATTAAACATGCTTTGAGTATCAGAAAGGATGGCAGGAAGGCCAACACCAAATATCCCCGTTTCGTCTTTTTCAAAGTAGTAGAAGTTATAAGGGCGAGTACCGTGAGCTGTTGGGTTCAATTCGGCTTTGATGACCGTATTACCTAGAACCCACACATTCGCTTCAAATTCATCGTCTATTTCGTCTTCGCCAATACCTTCCACACCCATATCAACGAGGTCTTGGCCGTCGACATAGCCCCAGAATTCAAGGACTTCATACTGCTTATTATCGATTGCTGATACTGAGTCTTTGTTACCGTTGATGTAGCGTAATTCTTGCTCATGCTGCTTAGTTTGGCTTTTGTCACCGTTACGATTCGCAGCAATATATTCCTTGATCTTCTTCTTATCGAAGTCGCCACGTCGGGCAAGCTGGCGAAGGTCTGAGGCTAGCATAGTATGGCGCTGAATAACGTACTCGCAGTCTTCTAGTGTCATTGCGTTCATGTCTGGGTAAATATCCCAAATTGGCACGAACTCAAAGTACGGTTTCATTTCTTCATGCTCGACAAGCGAGACGCCCTGAGCTGTCTCTATCCAACGCTTTTTCAGGCGCGTCTCAAACAATGGCCCTTTTAAAACACCAGTACCAAACACATTGCCACTATGAATAACGTCTTTGCAGATTTCGCGGTATTTCAACTCGCTTAATTGGTCATCGATTTCGTTCGACATTCGTTCAACACGATCTTCAGCTGCTTCTGTAACTATGTCTTCAATTTGTTCAGGTGTTGGTGGCACTGGTGGCTGGCCGTTTTGAGATTGAGCCATCATCCATTCGTTAATAACCTGCTCGCGTAATGTCGGATCGATATCTGGCACAGGCGTCGCCTGAAGTCTGTAGTTCTTTTGGCTTCCCGCTGGAAATTGAATATCCATGAGGCGAGAATCCATCGCTTTCACTTTTGAGCGAGTTAAGCGAATGAACGTCTTACTTCGGCCTGCCGCTATATTTGCGACTACTTCATCGTCATAAACACCTTTGTATTGGCGCAGGTCTTTAAGCCACTGATCCTCGTAATCACGACGCTCACGCTCAGCGGTCGCAAACAAGCCGCGCACTTTGGTACCAAGATTGTCGCTTAGCTCTTCCGACACTTCTGGGCTTTCAAAATCTGTTGGATTGCTCATTAATAACCTGCTGTGCTGTCTGCTGACGTATGATAAGCATCGTCAATGATGTGATTTGGAATGTGTATTTTCGGCATACGCTTAGCCATTTCTTTGGCAATGGCGTAGCTCATAACTCGGTCGTCAAATTTGCCGGACTGTGCGCCATAGCTTCCGTTTTCATGGATAACGTAGCTTTGGCACTCGTCAACTGTGTCTTTGTTTCGTATTCCGCTTGTGCCATCGCGTAGTTCAGACGCTAGATTGTCGATGATGAGCGGTTTCGTTTTGCTCGTTGTTAGCCAACCGATCCGCTTCATGCTCTTTTCACCACCTTGGCGCTGAACGTCTTCCTCGATGTGTAGGTTCGGATAGTCTTTCTTCTGTAGTGCGGTAAGCGTGGTTAAACCGTGGTTGTTTCGCTCAACCCCAAGGTAAGCATTGTTGTAACGTTTACCAAGGTGGTAAAGCAGCTCACCGTAACGATCTGGGTCAATGTGGCCGCGCCAATGTGCGACTTGCTCACCTTGCTCATTGAGAATGTCAGCACTTGAGAAATCCCCCGTTTCCAACCCTTCGGCAACGTCAGCACCAATTGCGTAAAGCTTGCCTGCTTCGGCTCGTTCCCAGACAGTGAACTCACCCTCTGCGTTGAGTGACATTCGCCCCGTTTCGGGTGTAACTCGGTATCGAGCAAGCGGAATGCTGCAGTTAGCAAAAGCGGCTTCAGTATGATTCGGGTCAAATACCGGACGACCTGAGAAAAGGAACGCCTCCTTTAAGTAGCACGGATATTCTTGCTTGAATTTGTCGCGGCTTTTTAGCTCGTAGACCTTGTTCCGACGCCACATTAATTGATCGTTGGTTAATGTATGGCTGTACTTAGGTCCGTCTGGATGGTTTCGGCATAGCTTAACCAGATGGTCTTCTTCCTCTGTTCGCTTAAAGCCTGCTGGCGCTGCTGCTCTGTACTCTGGTTGCCAATACCAAGGCACGAATATCAGCTCATATTCACCGTTACCGGCTAACGCATCTTGCACGTATTCGTAAAATATCCCGCCTGCACCGTTTGCCGTGGATTCAAGAACTACTTCGGAACCTGGCACATCGGGTAATGTTTGCAAGATACCTGCTAGGATTGCGTCGGCATTAGGCCAGAAAGCGACCTCAGAACCGTGGAATAACTGAGAAGTAAAACCACGCCCTGTTTCTTTGTTACCTGCTGTTGCTAGCTCGAAACCACTATCCAACTTAGGGAAATTCATTCCCTGTGCTGAGTCTTTGCCAGCTCGCGGTTTAAGAAGAGGATTGCAGTGCTTGTGGTAGCGCTGAATCATTTCGAACAAGCGGCTTGTGGTCTTGGCCTCGTGAGAAAGAATGAATGCTGAAAAGCCTTTAGTTTCCGTTACCTTCTTGTAGTAACGACCTGCAACGTAAGTGGATCCGCCTTGCTGTCTACCTTTAAGCAACACCTTACGCACTTTACCAATGCGCTTTAACTGGTCTTCTATTTCCTTGTGAATGTGTTCCTGTGCGGCATTGAAATCAAAAGGCGCTATCTCACCGGCTTTGATCTTGATCTTTAAGCAGCGCTTGGCAAAAATCTTATAGTCTTTGCGTAGCTCTTTTATGAGCCTGCGTCTTTCCGCCCGATCCATTGCCATGATTTACAAACCTTCGGACAATGCTTCTAAATCATCCTCGTAACTGGAGTCTTGCTGATCATCTAAGCTGTAGGCTTGGCGCTCTATCTTGATCAAACGCTCTAACGACTGTGTTGCTGAATTCAGGCACTTACCCACATATTCAAGAGGAATGTCGATTTCAATCGGGTCGCCATTTGGCGCCTGAACAGTCAGCTTTCCTTTTGTTAGCTGATTACGTAGCTCTGCACCATATTTTTTTACAATGTCTTGGTACTCAGCTGCACGTAAGCGGTGGCTAGTAATCACATCTACTGCGGCATTACTTGCCTCTTCAACGATTTCTTCATCAGACAGTGGCGTGTTTGGCTCGCGTTCTTTGGCTTTAGGAGTGGTTTCGGCCACGGCTTTTGTGAGCTTGGCCTTTGTTGCTTGCTTAACTTTGCCGCTCAAATCCTTTTGCCAGCCAAATTTCAGAGCCCACTTACGAATAGAAGCTTCCGAGCAGCCGTGCTTTGTAGACATCGCACGGTTACTCAGTAAATCGGCGCGGTAATCCGCTTTGATTGCTTCTAGATCGTGTTTAGCCACTTACAACACACCAGTCTTTCGCTAGCATGTCTGATTGACTCGCTAACCAAGGTAAAAATTTAGAATCGGCCGTCTTCATTCCAATCCATGGCGAAAGGGAAATAACATCTTGAGCCTCTTCATGCGTTCCATTCGGATAAACACAACCGCAGGCAACATCATAAGATCCAGTTTTTACTAAACGTAGCCACATACCCTTTCCATTCCAGCCAGAGCGAGCGACGCGCTGACCATCTTCAAGCGCCTCAATTGCTTGACCAAAAGATAAGTTTTCTTCTGAATTATTTGAATATGACATGATTAATTCCTGTGTGAGTTAAACCCCATAAGAAAACGCCCCAATCACTTAGTGACTGAGGCGCAGACTTATGAACTTTCAGTGTTTTTAATTGGCCGATATTTCTTTGCCGATTCATACGTTTGGTTGGCCTGCTTCAAGCCTTTGCTTTGCAACTGATTAACGAAGTCTTCAACCGTTTCTGTTAATAACTGGTTAGTAGATAACGCAGCCAGTCGATGCAAGCCAGCAACAACAATTCGCGTTGTAGCTCGCTCAATCACAACCTTCCATTCGATCTTCATAACCAGCGCTAAAAGCGCTTCTTTCACTAGATTGGCGAAGATTCCCGCCACACCAGCCCCTGAGAACATGCCTAAGATGACATTTACAATTGCATTAATCATTTCACCTCCTTATTGATAAGTGACAGACAGTAATGCGCGGTTTCAATCACACGACGAGTCCAGCCAAGACCATATGTATTCCAGCTTTTCAGTGCTGCGTAATACATTTGGCGCTCTGCCATAAATCGTGCGATTAAATAGGGTTGGCTTGCTTGTTGGGCTTTCTTCATTGTGATGGGGCCAATGATGCCGTCATCTTTTACGCCCAAGGCACGCTGCAATAACAGTTTTGCTTGGTGGTTCCCGACATTCACAGCGGTATCAAATAAAGCTGTTGCGATGGCACTAGGCAACTCGTCGCAACGGCACTTATCCCAGTACTCACGCTTATAAATGTTTCCAGCATCTTCGAGCGTTAATAACTCGATAGCTTTATCCCCAAGCCCGTCACCGTTTGTATCAGCTAGCCCGTCAATCTCTCCGTCTCTGCGGTCAGAGATACCAAACTTTGTTTTGCCACCTGGGTCTCGTGGATCATTAACAAAGCCAGCTTCATGGATAATCACTAGCTCAAACGCTTTCTTAAAATTTTGTGGTAGTTGGCTCATAAAAACTTAACTCCCACGGTCACAGCACATGACACGATAGCCGCTACAACCGTGGCAACTTTCCAGCCGCCAGAGACATAGCCTTTCTGAGTTAATGAAACAGTCTCAACAGTTCTAATTCGTAACTCATGATCATCAACTTGCTTACCAATTCGTCTCAATCCGTCATCTTGTCGCAGATGCCGCTCTTCTGATCGAGCAACAACCACGGTCAATTCAGAGACAGACTTCGCCATATCAACCACAGCAGTTCGCAATTCCGAGTGCTGAGCACTTGATACCTTGCGATGTTCTCTAAGTTCTTGAACTAGAAGATCGTTACTAGCTGTCATACAAATCCTAGAAATAAAAAAGCCGCCTCACGCTACTAGAACGTGGGCGGCAATGGAGCTGACTTATGCCAGTCAGATTCGAAAATTGGGAGCCAGAAACGCAAAAACCCGCAAGAAGCGGGTTTTGGGTGTAAATCTGGACTATGGAAAAAAGGTTAGTTTTTTATTATCAGGTTGTCAAGGGGCATAGTTTTAATACTATGAAATATTATAGGAAAGAAAATTGTTTAAAAATTGCGACTGACCGCCTGAAACATCTTGGTAATTTATATCTACTCGTAAGCGTTCGAGTTTTAATTTATCTTCAGTAGATAAATTCACGCTTTTAAATAGTGTAACACTATCACCAGATCTCATTATCGCCCCTTTACCAAGGAACAAGCCGGCACAGTCGTTTTTGCCAATAGACAAATGATCCAGCGCTTTTTCCAATGAATCATAAGACGTCATAGTCGATGTGGATTTTTTTAAATCAGAAAATATATTCCCATCTAATTCAAAGTCCTCTCCGGAATGAACGACAAACTCACACCAATTTATAACAGCTGCACCTAATCCGTTATTTACAATATCAACTTTAAATACATTATTGTCGTCATACCCTCTTTCAAAGAGGTTAAGATGAGGCTTTATAGAAATCCTCATTCTATCTTCGTTAGCCTTAGCTTCGGATTCAGTTAGCTCATTGGCTTTCCTCGCTATATAAATAGCAACAGCAGCCACAAACAAACTAAACAAAGCTGTCCACTCAGTAACTTCAAGACCTAGATAGGTACTTTTAGCAGCATGATCCACAAACACAGTTAGATTTGTGCCTTGTGTCGTTAAGAAGTCTTCTGAGGGTTTGGGTATATTCCAGTACTCTTTAGCTACAGTCATTTTATAAATTCAATCTCATCTGGCTTAAATCCTATGCGTCTAGCCATAAGCATCGCATAGGATTTCTCTGCAATACGCATTGGCAATATCGCACCGTCTTCTGTAAGGAATTCGCCATCTTCTTCTATTCCAAAAATTTTAATATTGAAGACACCTTCTTCACATTCGGTTATTTCACATCTATCAAGCTGATTTAATCGATACATATTTAGTGCTGAAATTCTATCCATGATATTCCTTACGTTCATTCAATTGCTTTAGGTTATCTTGCAGCCGCTCTATCTGCTCGGCCACCTCATGCTGCTTGTCTTCGGGGATCTCTGAAATATCTTGAAATGAAATGAGCTCTAAGTTATCGAGCAATTGCTTTAGTTGTTCCAAGTGTTCCTCCTTGAATACTATGAAAAGTAATAACGGCTTCCCTACCGCTCTTAAATAATCACATCAAAAGAGTTCCTTGGCAATCTTGATAAGCATCAAATTAATCCTAGCCTATTAGTAGTAAGCCCTACACAAATTTTATTGTTGCTCACAAGGTTGTAAAGATATCAAATAGTCGCATAACGAAATCAAGAACCTAACTATTCAGCCGGAGAGTAAAATGACAAGCCTATCAAGTCAGCTAAAAGCATTACCAAGACAAAATTTAGAAATAGGTGAAAGACAATGCTATAAATCGTCAATCCACAGCTTCCTTTATCATGCTGTAGTACAGGCAGCAAAATCCACAAATAATTCTAACATTGAGGCGTACGAACCAGAGGTGATTAAGAGAAACTACAACAATGATCCAACTTCAGAAAAAATGATTAATGCACTAATTCTCGAGATGAATCTAAAGCTAAATGACCCTTCAAATGATAGAAAAAGTACCCTTGATGGATTTATTAATGATCTGTCTTATTAATTCTAACAAAACAAAGATCAGAGCATCGACATTCAAGTAGCAGCATAGGGACTTATATGACTGAAAAAGACCACAGGCCACTTCATAAAAAAACCTTCCCTTACATGATGCTTTTTATCGGCCTACTCTTTGGCCTTGGTATTGCCATCGACTGGGATATAAAAATTTCTGGTATGTGGGATGTGAGTTTTAAAACTCAACTTGAAACAGAGAAAAGCGCTTGGGATATTGTCGCGGCCATTGGCTCACTTCTTGCTGGACTCGGCACTGTTGGCCTGCTGGCTTTTGGTTGGGTTAAGGCGAGTGACTGGTTAACCCAGATGAAAAGCGATAAGCGGACAAGCTTTATAATAGAAACATCAAACAATCTGATTAAAGCTTCAGATTCATTCCACTACTATTTTAAGACTGAAATATACCCTTTTCTGCCAGAAAATGGGTCAGAAGAGAAGTACCTAAAGTCTAAAGTAAAGTATGACAAATATGTTAGCGAACTAAAAACCCATGATTTACTGAATCAAGTGTCAATACAACTTGATACTTTGCACGCACTCGTCTCAGATAACATCCACTTAGAAGGTGAAATAAAAGAAGTTGTTAAAAATTACCGACAACTGCACATTAAAGTTTTTTCAAACCTGCAATATAAATCTAGAGATGAAATGCGATCTTTAACGTTGGGTTTGGTCATAGACTCTAAAAGAATTCAAAGATTAATAATTAATGAGTTACTTAAATAGGATCAAAATACGCAGTACGCAGGTGCGTACTGCGAACAGGAAGTGCGTACTAATGGGTTAAAGAGTTTTACTACTGACCCATTCAGTAATGAGCTTTGCTTTATAATACAAGGATCTCAACGCTCTTGCCTCATCCGATATACCAAAATCAACTTGCCACTGAGGTGACGCGCTTGCATAAGTACTAGTAGAAGTAGTTACATCAGGGATAAAAACACCTTTACGTATCAAATCATTTATTACAGTTACAACTCTTCCAATATCCTCACCATTAAAAAATTTTAAATTTTCATTTTCGTTGTATCTTCTTAGCTCATATGGAGATATATCATTACGGACCTTCTTGCATTGAAAACACTTGTCCAATATCTCCAAGTGTTCATCGTACAAACCATCCATCATCATAATAAGTCTTTTCTCTATGTTTTCACCGCACCATACGTCTTTTTGCCTACACAAAAGAAGTGCATGCATAATATAAATTAACTTACTATCGGTCGAAATTATCGACTCTGCACGCTCAACAATTAACTGCCTAGTTCGTAAATCCTCAATAAAATTATGTAGATCGCTTAATTCAACTTCAGATATATACTCTATAGAAACCTCTAAGGCCTCTATAAAAGCCTCAAAACGACTAAGCCTCGATAAATAGACTGTTTTTTTGATTGCTACTCCAAAGGTTTTAGCTATTCCCATGCCTATTTGCACTGTCTTTATAGAAATTTCGTCCATACTTCTTCTCTCCAGCTCTTACACTAATCTTAGCTTTACTATATCTTCTAAAACAGATCTCGCCCAGCCGTTCAATACACCTGTCATTTCATCAAACGCATCTTGCCAGCCATCGCGCTTCCAGTTCGCAGCAGCTACACCAACACGCCAGCTTAGATACTCATTTGTATAGAGGGGTTTGGATTGCTTCACTGGTTCACGCTCTTCACTTGCCGAGAATAGATAGGACTGATCTGTGTGAGCGAATGACTTCAAGGCAAGGCTTGCAATAACTGAGTGTTTTTCTGTTGCTTCAGCACCTGTCTTTGTTTGCCATTCTTTTAATAGATGCAAAGTAGCAATTGATAGGTTTTTATCTGAATCGGTCACTAACTGCATATCCCGAATGCAGCCGCGAATGTGTTTAACAATGTGTCCCCATTGTGCGCGAACTTTGTCTTTTGGCATTGCCATGGCACCGGCTAACGTTATATCGATGTTTTGGGGCTTACGGCCCTTGTCGCGTTCAAACTCGTATTTGAGTACGTTTAAAATAACGATACTCACACGGCTAGTATAAAGGCCGTACTCTTGCGGAAACTTCTCTTTGATCTCACGAGCTAGCGCGTTGGCGATTTCGTTGTGATGTTTGTAAGCTGGTAAAGAGTCCTGCTCTTTAGGTGCCCAGCAATACATGCCGAACGCCTGCAGGTGTGCGGGAAGCTTCGCTATCTCGGATTGTACGCGCCCTGCTTTTGCCATGTGCATGACGCGAGAGGAATTGTCAGCGGGGCCGCGAGTCTGTGTTTCGTTCATAACGGGTTTCTGTCTGAGTAGATTTGCATTAGATCGGTTGATCTCTAATAGCTGATCGTTTGCGCTGCGCGAGTAGAATGCATCGTGCCACATTTGGCGAGCTGATAGGTACTGCATTTAGGCCTCCAATATTTCTGTAATTGTTACGACTGTCGAGGCCGCTTTACGTGTTGATTTGTGTTGTCTGATAGCAGGGCATTCAATGATGCAATTAGGGTTGTCGTCTTCGATCACACCAAGCCCTAGCGGGTTTGTCTTGGTGCAGACAACGAGCGTATCGAATAAAGGTTTAAGCCCTCCCATTACACCATCCCAGTCGCCTAGTGCCGATGAATAGCGGTCTATCTCGATCTTGCACTGCTTAAAGGGACTTAGGCGCTTGTAACCTTCACTTTCTAGCGCGGCACGTACGCTCCAACAAAGAGCTTTGTGGTATTCTTTTCTATCCCAGCGATTCATGCGTAGTAACACATTCAGCAGAATCGACGCTTCAGGAATGCTAAACGTCACTTCACGACCGTATTTCATTTTTGCCCCTTAACAGATATCAGTCCTGCTTGAATAAGGTGGTTTTGCGTCTCTTCAAGTGCATCAAGAATGTATGAGGCTTGAGTCCCTGCATCGAGCACAGTAGTTCGACCATCAATTGCATCATGACACCCAGAACAGGCATACACAGCCATGGTGTCGTCACATTTCATCGACATACCGCGATCACGGCCAACATGAGCAAGCACCGTGGTTTCAGGATTGAAATTACAATGACCTGGTATGCGTAATGCGCAGTCTTGGCCGCGCGCACTTTTGCGTATTGCTTCGGATCGTACTTTCACGCGACTAGCCCCAACTCTTCGTAATACTTCATAACAGGGTCACTCCAACGCACTCCGCGCTCTGACCCGAACGCATAAATTAACTCGAGTAATTCTGAAAACTCGGTTTTATTCATCGTGCTTGTGTGTGTTGCGAGAACAACAAAGCCGCCATCAATGCCCGGTACCGCTTTTTGTTTTTTCAACGATGCGGTAAAAACATGCTTCCAGTCCTCTTGTGATAACTTCTCGCCATACCAATCTAATTGCGTGGCCACATCCGTCAGCGTTGCCCACAGTCTAGCGTTCTGACCGTTATTTCTCTTTTTGCGACCAAGTTTGAGGACAACAGGACCCAAAGATTCGTTTGCCTTCACTGCCTTACAAACCAACTCCCAAGCCATGGTCATCTTGGTAGACTTGTCTTCCTCTCCGTTGATCAATATTTCAATATCTGCTTTTGCTGCTGCCATGGTCTTAAATCCGCCCTACACATTGGATATGAATGTAATAATCTAAGCCGCGCTTATGCCTGTATTTAGGGTTTCGTGTAGGCGCATCTTCAAATACCTTCAGATCGCAACCCCATAGCGTTGCGTGCTCATCTACTTCATTTAGTGTTGAGTGGAGTTCATTTCGTGGATGAAAGATGGCTCTATAGCAGTCATGAGTAACGAATATGACGATTTTACGCCCACGAGCATCTCCTTTTGCTTCCATAAAATCTCGTCTCAACGCATCTATCAAGCGTAAAGAATGCTGCTTCAAACATTCCTCTCGTAAAAGCGCCTCGCTATAACTTTCAGGCGGTAAGCATTTAACCAATTCATCAATCTCATGCTTACTAAGCTTGCCAAGCGTGTTTGGTATCGCTTCAACCGTTTTCTTATCTGTCATATTCTTCACCTGCAATTCAAATCGTAATGTCCGTGGTTTTCGGGACACTACGCCCCTTGCCCTAAGTCCCTATTACCAATCCGTATTTTGAATATCGTTGATTGCATCGCTTACCGCCTGCCGACCGTTTGGGCTGTGCTGCTGTTGAGCTGGAACCTGATATTTAATTGAGTTCAACATCCACGTTCGCCATGCCGCTCGCCAATCCTTGAAAAGTGAACCTTTGGCAATGTGGTGATTAGCAAACTTTTCCGTTTCGAGTTGCCAAGGTGCGGTAATCCCCTTTTCGTTCAGCCAATTCACCATGGTTTGATCAACTGCAAAGTCTTTTGGAAACACACAAGACTGTTTGGTTTTTGTTGAGGCGTTTGCCGGAGGCGAACTCAAAGAAGTGTTAGGTTCTTTGTTAGGTTCTAAAGTGATAGGTTCTGACCCCCTATTTTGGGGGTATTTAGTCCCCCCAATTTCGGGGGTATTAGACGGTAAAATTGGAAGTATTCCGTTTTTGGGGGTATTAGATTTAATCCCCCTGTAGTGGCATAGTTAATTTGGCCACCTGATTAGGGATGTTAAGATGCATCTCAGAACTAGACAGGTGACTATATGAAAAATCGTACAAGACGC
>NZ_FQVF01000022.1 GCF_900129155.1 Marinomonas polaris DSM 16579 | reverse complement strand
CACGAACAAAGGCGTACTTTACTCTGGGTTGTTGGCAAAGTACCTTGCTGCCTTTTTTAAAATGTCACGCTCCTCCGTGATTCGTCGCAGTTCGGACTTTAGTCGTGCGTTCTCAGAGACCAAATCAAGATCTTCTGATGATTGAGGTTGCGGCTCTCCAAACTTCTTGATCCAGGCATATAAACTGTGGGTGGTCGTATCGAGCCGTTGAGCGACTTCAGAGACAGAATAACCCCGCTCTGTCACTTGTTTAACCGCTTCTCTTTTGAACTCTTCAGGGTAACGTTTGGACTTCATAAAAAACACCTCTTGATTAACTAGATTTTAACGTTAATGGGTGTCTAGTAAAGTCTGGGAAGTCCAGAGAGCTGTTCTTAGAGATGCTACAGCCTTTATGGGAACGTTATCCTGAGCTTAGGTTAGGCCAAAAGAAATGGATGGAATTTACGAGGTAAACCCTCAAATACACGAATCATATTTTTACAAGCCAGATGAAAATACATAACAAGCACATGAAAAATCGCCAACAAAAAGCGTGGGCTGGACTCGCTACTGCTCGCCTTTTATGTGGGCATTAGTTCTTTTTAAATTGGAGTGATACTATAGTGATACATTTTAATCTGAGGTGTCGCTATGAGAACCGAAGTCGTTACTACATTAAAGAGGCAGGCAACGAAGCTGCTTGCTGACTTGCGTGAGTCAAAAGAGCCTATTCTCATAACCGAGCATGGTCAGCCATCAGCTTATTTGCTTGATGTTGCTGATTACGAGTTGATGGTGGAACGGATGAAGATCTTGGAAGGTATTGCGAAGGGCGAGCAGGCCATCCGTGAAGGTCGAACAATGGATATGTCGCAAGCCAAAGAGAAAATGAGTAAATGGCTCAAATAATTTGGACTGAGCCAGCACTGGATAATCTGAATGATATTGCCGAGTATATTGCAGTGAGTAATCCGTACGCTGCGAGGCAATTAGTAGAAAATGTTTTCAGTAAGGTGCAGAGACTCGAACAATTTCCTGACTCCGGTAGAATCCCTGAAGAAATTTCGACTCTAAATTATCGAGAAGTGGTAGTGAATCCTTGCCGTGTTTTCTACAAAGTTGATAACGATTCAGTCTATATCCTTCATCTGTTGAGGCAAGAAAGAGATTTACGCAAGTATTTACTGTCTACTACGGATGAAAACTAGAGGATTATCGCTATGCGTGATCATTATGATTTTTCACATTCAGTCAAAAACCCTTACGCTAAAAAGCTTAAGAAGCAGGTCACGATAAGGCTTGATGAAGATACTGTTGAGTATTTTAAGGCTTTGGCAGATGACAAGGGCATTCCTTATCAAAGTTTAATTAACCTGTATCTAAGGGATTGTGCGCAGTCACGCCGTGACTTGAAGATAGCATGGCAGTAAGCCATTTTATGCACTTTAAACATCGGAGTCTGTCGCATTTTTGTATTCAACTGCCACAGACTCCATTCTTTCCGTTACTAACTAATTAGGCGCAGCCTCGTTTGCCTCTAATGACGGAACTTATACGTCAGCGCCGCCTAGGACCTTGTCTAGTTGCATTTCTGTTAAAACACGGTCTTGGATAGGTTGTTTCGCGGCGTTAATTTCATCAACTCCCCAAACTAAGCCAACAGGTGTGCGTGTTGGGCGTTTACCGACAGGCATGTCTGCTAGGGCTAAATAAGCGTCTACGACCATTTGTGGATTAGGTGCTTGATCGCTCTGCATAAATTTACCGAATTCTTCGAACATGGCAGCAGGGATGTTTGCCAATTCACCGTAGCTGTCCAAAATGTCTGTGCGTGACGGTTGTTGTCCTGACGCACTTAGGCCTGTTGGGAAGGGGCCTGGTTGTACGATGGCGACATCGATACCGAATGGTGCTACTTCGTAGCGTAAACCTTGAAGGTAGCCTTCTAGTGCGTGTTTGGTTGCGGCGTAGGTAGAGAAATACGGTGCCGAAATTTGGCCAACCATGGATGAGGTGTTGATGATAAGGCCAGACTTAGCGTCACGCATCGCAGGTAAAACGGCTTGTATAGTGCGCATAGCGCCATAGTAGTTGGTTTCCATTTGCTCCCGAGCTTGGTCAATACTAAATGCTTCGGTAATACCAAGATACATTACGCCCGCATTGTTTAGCAAAACATCAATTTTGCCCGCTTGCTCCAGCACACTTGCCATGGCCGTTTTGACCGATTCGTCGTTGGTCACATCCATATCGACGACATGGATAGAATCGCTATACGCTTCCAGCTCTGCTTTAACTGCAGAATTTTTACCTTCTGGGCCTCGCATGGTGGCGAACACTTGGTAGCCTTTATCGGCAAAATCTTTTACTGATTTTTGACCAAAGCCACTGCTGCTTCCTGTAATAACGATGCTTTTTTTTGTGTTGCTCATTTTTCTTTCCTATTCGGTTTGCTAATTAAATACCAGTCGGTACAATAAGCGTAAATGTACAGTCTGTCAAATTAAAGTACCAGGTGGTATAAAATGAGTTTGAATCCAAGTAAGCCTTCAAGAGGGCGACCAAAGACCCTAGATCGTGAACATGTTTTGGATGTGGCAATGGCGTCTTATTGGAAAGAGGACATAGGTAATTTGTCTCTTAATGAAATCTGTAGGCGATGTGATATATCGAAGCCTGGCCTTTATCGTGAATTTTTGAACGAAGATGGTTTGATGAAAGCCGTCATTCTTAAGTATCACCAAGAGGTGCTAAGTCCTGTTCAGCAGATGTTGAGCACGGATGCAGCGTTTCGAGAGACGCTTGATAATCTAGTATTATTTGCCGCTTCGATAAATGATAGTCAAGGGGCTCCGAAAGGATGTCTGTTGATAAAAATGCGTGAAGCGCAGATGCATTTAGGTGAAGCGACACGAGCACAAATTGATTTGATTCAAGAACAAGCAATAGCGACTTATAAGAAATGGGTAGAGCGTTCAAAGGCCAAAGGTGAATTTACTGCCGATATGTCAGCAGAGTTTGCTGCCAGTTATATCGATGCACAGCTAAGTCATGCTTCGTCACAGCTTGCACGAGGTGAAGATCCGCAGTTGGTTAAGCGCATACTGATGGCGGCCCTTTCTATCTTGAAGTAAGTATCTACGAGCTTAGTAAGATGAATGTTGTGTTGGTCATTTAGACATAATTGAGAAACCAGAGTCGGTAGCGTCTTGCTATTTCAGACGCTCCAGACTCCAGTCTTGTTATTTCAAACGACGCTCAATCAATCACTGGACGGATGTGGGTGTCTGTGTGAATAAATAACTTACCGCTTGGGCCAGTTTCGGGCTGACGTGGCCGCTGCGCAGGAGTGTCCAAAGGGGTTGTTTGGCTTCAGGGTGTTGGCTCAGTTCGGCGGCGATTTGTCTGAAAGCGATGTAGCCGTCTTCTCGGTGCGCCAGTTTTTCCATGATAATACGCAGTAGCTGTGGGTTTTGACCAAGCCAATGGGGGCATTTTGCGGCGAGGGCAGCGATAGGGTGAAGGTCGTCGTCTTTGCATTCAGTCAGACTGCCAAGTAAACCAAACAGCGGTAATAATAGCGTGTCGTTTAAATCAGCTCTTGATAAGGCACGTAGATAGCTTGCTTGCATGAGAGCATCTTGCTCGTTTTGCAGTTTTTCAATCAAGGTATCTTGCAATTGGCTAGGTAGAACCTCGTGCTCAAGAGCATGACATAAGGCGCTAACAACAGGCTTGGCGGCTTGTTGAATGGCTTTTTGTGTCATTGCTTGGTATTTGTCTTCGTCAACTCTGGCGGCCAGTTCTGCTATGCCTTGCAGTCCTAGTGTTTGCCAGCTGTCGTCTGCTTGGTTTAAATCTGATGAGAGGTATTTCACAACGTCGTCGAAGTAGTGCGACGGTGCTTTGTGTAGGTTTTTGCCTAGAATGGCATGCAAGCTCGCCATGCGTTCTTGGTCTGGCTTGAATGCATAAGGGCTGTCTTCAAGGGCTTCTGATAAACCTGCTTCTTCGCCTTTGTGCAGTATTTTATCGACGATGCTTTTGATGAAGTGATCGCGGGTGCCAAGGTTTAGGCAGCCAGCTTCGTCTAGCGGTAATTTAATAAACCAAATCACACCTTGATCAATGATGTCTTCTTTTTTGGCTTTTTTGCCTTGTTGGCTTCCCATGTTTAATAAGCAGGCCAGCCAAGCATGTTGGCGGAATGGGAAAGGGTAGGTTTGTTGTTTACGGTCGAACTGCACCGCTTGTTGTGGTGTGATTTTGGTGATGTTGCGTCCTAGGTCGAAGTAGCTTACATCACAACCGACCATATCAAATAAGTCAGACAAAGATTCTATTTTGTTCATGATAAAGTTTTGGCTCTTGTTGCCGCTTTTATTGGCGCTCTATATTGTCTGTAAAGGCGCAATTATGCGTGTAAATAAAAATACGTTATATTACCGTTTTTCAAAGGAGAAAGCAGGTTGAAAAAAGCCTTTTCTGACCATCATTTGTTAGCCGATTTATTGATGGACTTGCAAATGGCAATGCAAGATTGCGATGTTTGGCAATGTGAAGAACCAACAAAAGACGCGTTACAAAGTTCAGAACCTTTTTGTATTGATACCATGAGATTCGAGCAATGGTTACGTTTTGTGATGATAGAACGCTTTAAAACTATGTTGGCAACAGGAAGTGATTTGCCTGTACGTTGTCATATTTCTCCCATGGCGGAGGAAGCTTTTAAGGATAAACCACACGCTAAAGTTCGCCATATAGTCACATGCTTAAACCGCATTGATCAGCATCTAAGTGGTACTTTGTGATATCAAATCGGGTTCATCACCCATTGGTTAAAGATCTTGCTTGGCTGGTGGAAGGGCATTATATCGAGCGTGATTTTGATCTTCAGCCTTATTGGGTTGCGGATGTGAATGGGCGTTTGTTAATGCTGGACCAGGATCCAGAGTCTCTTGTAACTGCAATGGCAGCTTGTAAATCCCATTTTCTTGGTAGTTATTTTGAGACGTTATTTTCGTTTGCGATAGCGCATTTATCACATTTAAAAATACATTTGGAGCATTTTCAAATTGTAAATGAAGGGAAAACGTTGGGTGAAGTAGACATGTTGGTTGAAACGCCTAATGGTGAGCTTCATCAATTCGAAATAGCGATTAAGTTTTATTTAGAAAGGCCGGATCTTTTTCCTCATGATTGGATCGGGCCAAACAAGAATGACAGTTTATTAAAGAAGGTCACGAGAGCTAGAGAGCATCAGTTACAGATCTTGCAAACGGAAGAAGGGATTTCAGCAATTGAAGGAGTTGCTAAAGGTCGGCATCCTATTTCCAATCTCTTGGTTTTTGGTCGCTTGTATTCTGCTTTAAATAGTAAAGAGGAGGTTGATGCGTGGCTTAAGCAGAGTGATCGTGGCGGTTGGATTCGTGTGTCTAATATTGATTTACTCATGCCATTTTTTTCAGGTTTTTTAATCTTACAAAAGCCCCACTGGTTGTCGGCGCCCAACATAAATGATAATTTTCCTTTCAATTCTCTACAATCTGCCTACAATCTTGTAGGCGAATTCCTACTTGATGATCGTCCTCGTCATGTGTTTATTAGGTCGGCTCTTTATAAAACAGACCAAATACATCGAAATGTGTTTATTGTGCCTGATTCATGGTGAGAGATTCGACAGAGTCTAAACCCAAAATCTATAAAATGTATTTTATTATTAGTAGTGTTTAAAACAAATGACCGATTTATCTACATTGCTGCATCGTAAGATGCCATTAGCTGCTTGGATTATAGACATAGAGCAATCAAGCGTGCCATGGTGTAATGAAGCGGCAGAAGTTCTATTAATGGACTCTTTGAGTGACATTAAATCGGGCCAACGTGTTATTGGGTCTGAGTTAAAAAGTCGCTTGGCTTTGTATTTAAAAGAGCTTGAGGTAGGAAAAACACTTCCCTTCAAATGGCCGTTCGTTTCAAAAGATGGTACACATTATAATGTACGCGGATCTGTTATTTCTTTAGGTGGTGCGCGTAAGGGATTATCGGTCGAGGCACATCCAGTCTCGGCGCCTCGTATTTCAGTAGAAAACTCTCATTCCAGTCTTCTTTCACATTTTACAACCTTATCTTTCGCTGTTTTTGAACAAAATGGCATTTATCTAGAAGCCAGCAAATGCTTTACAGAGCAATTTGGTGACATCGAGCATGTACGAGATTTATTTGCTGTAGCTGGTGCTGCTAACAGCTTTATTAGTCGTTTGGCTCAACGAGAAAGTATGTCTCAAGATATAAGGCTTTCTACTAAAAACGGGGTTCGTTGGCATAAGATTGAAGTGTCGCATCAGCTTAAGACAAATGTTGTTTATTTGTTAACCCACGATATCCAAGAAGAAAGAGATCACGAAGTAGCGCTTTATCGACTGAATAATTACGATGGCTTAACTCATTTACCGAATAGAAACTTGCTGTATCAGCAGTTAGAAAGTGCGCTGGTGAATGCTCGTAAACGTCATCGTCAATTTGGTCTTTTGTATTTGGATTTGGATGGTTTCAAAGTTATTAATGATAACTTCGGTCACCGAGTCGGTGATGAGCTTATTCAACGAGTCGCAGAACGCATAAAAGGTAGTATTCCCTCGGGTGCTTGTTTGTATCGGTTGGGGGGCGATGAATTTGTGGTGGTATTGGAAAATACCAATGAAATTGAAGAACTAGAAAGCATTGCTCGAAGTATCATGCAAAATGCAAGTAATACCTATCCTGTAGCAAAAATGGAAATGATGATTACCGCGAGTATTGGTATTGCAAGCTATCCTCAGCATGCCGATGACGTAGATAATTTGCTCAAAAATGCTGATGCAGCCATGTATCGTGCTAAGTCTACTGGACACAACATGTATTGTGTTTATGAAGATCATATGGCCGACAATATTAATGCGCATTTGACATTGGGCGGTGGCTTACGAAAGGCGATAGAAGAAGAGCAATTTATCCTTCATTATCAGCCGAAGATTAGGCTTCCTGATGAAGTCGTAGTAGGTGCTGAAGCTTTGATTCGATGGGTTCATCCAGAACTTGGAATGATCAGCCCAGATCAATTTATTCCCCTAGCAGAAGAGAGTGGTTTGATTCTTCCTTTGGGTGAATGGGTTATTCGAAGAGCCTGTCGTCAGCTGCAAGAATGGCGTGAAGCTGGTTTGGATCCTATTAAGCTCTCGGTTAATTTGTCTAGTCGTCAATTTATGCAAGCAGATTTGGTTGATATGGTGCAAAGAGCACTGGAAGAAACCGGTGTTGATCCTAAGTATCTTGAGCTCGAATTAACAGAAAGTATGTTGATGGCGGATGCTCAGCAATCAATTGAAAAGTTACATAGCTTCCGTAAGTTGGGACTGACGCTGTCTATTGATGATTTTGGCACTGGCTATTCATCACTTGCATACTTGAAAAAATTCCCAATACAAACTCTAAAAATAGATAGATCTTTTATTCATGATTTAGGTTTGGATTGTGATAACGATGCCATCGTGAAAGCCACTATTGCGATGGCGAATAGTTTAAATTTAAAGGTAATCGCCGAGGGTGTGGAAAACCGTTCACAAATCGATGTCTTAAATGGTTACGATTGCCAAGAAGTGCAAGGTTATTTGTTCTCTAAACCGTTATCCAGTGATGACTTTCTTATGTATCTGAAAGCTCACGGTGTGATGGCTTAGGCACTAGAAATTAAAATGAAACGTTGAAATAAGAAAGCTTTATGGCGTTGGATTTTTTAATGTTCTGCTTGCTGTTAATAGGTTATTCTCCTTGCTCAAGCGCCAATTAATAAACTATGGGTACACTGTGTCGACGCTCGAAAACCTTTCTTGTCCGATAGATGCCGCACTGCTCACTCGTAATGAACGAGTCTTAACGTGCGAACATGGACACACCTATGACTTAGCCAAAACGGGCTACGTTAATCTTCTTCCCGTACAAAACAAACGTTCTAAAGACCCAGGTGATAGCAAAGAGATGGTCGCCGCACGGCAAGCCTTCTTAAATCAGCAGCACTACTTTCCCATTGTTAGCGCGATTTTATCTTCTTGGCCAAAAGATCATTTAGTTAATGGTGTTCGAATTCTCGATGCTGGTTGTGGTGAAGGTTATTATCTTAGTGAAATTGGTAAGGCTTTAAGTAATCAAGGTATTAGTGCCGAGCGCACTGGTCTTGATATTTCAAAGTGGGCCATTGTCGCTGCTAGTAAACGTGACAAAGCGGTGAGTTGGTTAGTTGGTAGTAATGCGAGCTTACCAGCGCCAGATGAGCGTTATGATGTTGTATTGTGTCTGTTTGGATTTCCAGTCTTTAAAGAGTTTTCTCGGGTGCTCAGTGAAGAGGGCTTGATGTTGCTGGTAGAGTCCGGCCCAAATCATCTAATCGAATTACGTAAAATACTTTATCCATCGATTCACGATTACAAACAAACTTTTTCTGAGGGTGTAGCGGATTTCGAGTTAGTTTTGGAACAAGCAGAAACCTTTACTTTTAGCCTAGATTCGCAAGAAAAAATTCAAGATTTATTAAGTATGACACCTCATATTCATAAGGCGTCGTACGAAGGTCGAGAAGCTGTAAAACTGCTCGATTCTATCATCCTCACTGCGGACATTAAGCTTCGCTGGTATCGAAAGAAAATTAAGGAAGTGAATCATGTCTAGCCATTTAGATGACCTTTTTAATAAAAACAGAGAGTGGGCTGCTAAAGTAACCGCTGAAGATCCAGAGTTTTTTTCAACGTTATCAAAGCAGCAGCAACCTGAATATCTCTGGATTGGTTGTGCAGACAGCCGAGTTCCTGCTAACCAGATTGTCGATTTATTGCCCGGTGAAGTTTTTGTTCACCGTAATATTGCTAATGTTGTGGTGCACACAGATTTAAACTGCTTGTCGGTTATTCAATTCGCGGTTGATGTGTTAAAAGTGAAGCACATTATGGTGGTTGGTCATTATGGTTGTGGTGGCATTAAAGCCGCAATGGGCACTGAAGAGCACGGTATGATAGATAACTGGTTGCGTCACATTAAAGACGTATACCGTTTACACAGAGGCGAATTGGACGCGATAGAAGATGAGCACACTCGTTTTGATCGCATGTGTGAACTGAATGTGGTTGAGCAGGTTGCCAACGTTTGCCAGAGTAGTATTGTGCAAAATGCTTGGAAAATTGGTCAAGAATTGCATGTGCACGGTTGGTGCTACAGCATCGAAGATGGTCATATTACCGACCTGAAGCGAACAGTATCTAGTGCGCAAGAGTCGCTTGAGCAAATGAATAACATGTAAAAACTAAGTTGGCGGTACATCGCGAACTTTCTTTAAAAGCAAAAAAACGAGCCATGTGCTCGTTTTTTTATTGTCAGTCACTTTTGCTGTCTTCTAGATACTATAGAAGGCATCTAGAGTAGAGAGCTACAGGTTGTTGTTTTCGGCAATAGTGCGAGCGCAACCGGCAATAGTAGAACGTAGCCAAATATGGCCTGGATCGTGTTGTAGTAATGGGCTCCACAGCATTTTTAGTTCTACTGGTGGAATGTCAAACGGCGGAGGTAAAACAACAACGCTAGTGTTGTCTTTCATCAAGCGAGTCGCTAATGACGGCAAGGTAGCAATTAAACCAAGCTGTTCTGTGGCGCGCATGGCGACATTGTAGTTACGAGTAAACAAGCGAATGTTGCGTTTAAAGCCTAAGTCCGCCAGTGAACCATCTACCCAGCCTAGTTTTTGAACTTCTTCTGGTTGAATGCCAACGCCTACGCCAAAACCTGTTTTACTCACCCAAACGTGAGGTGAAGCAAGATAGGTTTCTAGCGAAAAGTTTTTAGCAATCTCTGAATCAGCGGGAACCAAACAAGAGAAATGATCAACCCAAACCGATTTTTGGTGAAAGGATTGTGGTAAGACATCGAAGCGGTTGATGACCAAATCGACTTTGCCTTTTTCAACATCATGAAAGCTAACATCGCTTGGATTCATCACATCAAGTATGACATTTGGTGCTTCGGCTTGGAGCTTTTTCATTAATGGTGGAATTAGTGTGGCTTCGGCGTAATCACTGGCCATAATGCGAAAAACACGAGAGCTGGATTCTGCTTCAAAGCTTTGTCCTAGGTGTAGAACTTCATCAACCGATTGTAAGATACTTTGAACACGTGGCTGCAATTGAATAGCCAGAGCAGTTGGCATCATGCCATCGCTGGTTCTGACTAATAGTGGGTCATGAAATAGATCTCTTAAGCGTCTTAGCCCGTTGCTCATCGCTGGCTGCGTAATGCCTAGCTGATTTGCGGCGTGGGTTACATTTTGCTCCCGTAGTAAGGAGTCTAAATAACGAAGTAAGTTAAGATCTATTTTATCTAACTGCATAAGGGAAGGGGCCCATGTCCACTAATCGTAGGGGCTGCATCATACTTCATTTTGCCAATAAATAGAATGAGACCTTTGCATGACTACTGTGCTTGCCAATACTTTGTTAAAAATAGACTCAAAATGCTCATTTATAGCCCATAAACTCTGCTTTTTCGTCTATTTTACCTTGGCTTTGCTCGTGACATCGTGCAAAGGTCTCAGAATGATAACCCTTACGTTAGTGAGGCATTATGAGGTTACTTGGCGAGTTGCTCTATAACTTCATAGCAAGCGCCCATGGTGTGATAGTCTGTTTTGCCTGCTGGGCTCTTGCAGTCATCGAAGGCTTTATTATCTTGAGTTAGAATTCTAAACCAAGCGCCGTATTGATGGTCGATCATGTGGGACCAGCTGTATTGCCAAAGTTGTTGGTATTTATCCCAATAATGCTCTTCTTTGGTGGCGAGGGCTAACATAGCCGCAGCTGCGAATGATTCAGCTTGAACCCAAAAATACTTGTCACCGTCGCAAATATTGCCTTTTGGATCGTAGCCGTAACAAAGGCCGCCGTTGGTTTCATCCCAAGATTTTTTCCACGCTGAGTTGAATAGTTTTTGAGCCGTTGGAACCAGCCAGTCTAGTGGCGAACGTTGGTTGATCAAAAGTAGCAATTTGGCCCATTCTGTCTGGTGGCCGGGTTGAAATCCCCAAGGGCGGAATAAGTGTTTTGGGTCAGCTTTGTTGTAGTCCCAGTCAACTTGCCAATCCATCGTGTAGTGTTCCCAAATTTCCCCACCAGCGAGAGCCGCTTGGCGCAAGCAAATGTTATGGGCTAGCAATGTCGCGCGCTCAAGATAATGAGGCTCTTGTGTGGCGTCGTAAGCAGCAAGCAGTGCTTCGCAGCTGTGCATGTTGGCATTTTGACCTCGATAAGGTGAAACATCTTGCCAGTCGCAGGATATCTCATCTTTGTATAAACCAAACTCAGCATCCCAAAAATGTTTTTCCATGGTTTCGAAAGTTTCTTGAATCCATGGTTTTGCTTCTTCTACTCCGGCTTTATAGGCAGTTGCATAAGCGAGCATAACAAAGGCAAAGCCATAGCAGTGGTTGGTTTCATCAAGATTTTTGTCTTTGTTTAGCAACCAAACATAACCACCATTTTCTCGGCGATGACGATTTCTCAAATAGCTTAAGCCGTGACGTGTCGTCTCTAAATACTCGGCTTTGCCTTCTGCTTGATACGCTTTTGCGTAATTGAAAACGAAACGTGTACTGCTGACCAAGTGCCGAGTATCTGTATCGTAAATGTCGCCATTGTCTTTGAAGAATTGAAAAAAACCACCCGCAGGGTCAATACAGTTTGGGTGATAGAATTGCATTGTTGATTGGATGTGGTCTTTTAAAAAAGCGGTAGATGTAAACTCTGGAAAAGAAGGCATGATTTCGTCCTTTGCTTTGGCTCTACTGTATAATGCGAGCCTTTTTATTTTTGTTTAAGTTGTTTATAAGATCTAATACTGATTTCTCATCTTAATGGGTTATATTATTAAATCAATTAGATTTATTAAATGAGGGCTATCCTTTGATGTCTTTGCGTAATGTCACTAGCGCAGTAGAGAAAATGTTCCTAGTTTACGGGCTCAATATGAGAGTAGGGTTATATGAAATCGTCAGGTAGTACTTCTGAACAAAGCCGCATTTACAATGAACGTATTATTCTTCATTTAGTTCGACAGCATCCCGAAATTTCCCGAGTGAAGATTGCTGAGCAAACGGGGTTGAGTGCTCAGACGATTTCCGTGATCACGTCATCTTTGCTTGAAAGACAATTGCTACAAGTCGACGGCAAAGTAAAAGGCCGTCGTGGTCAGCCTTCAATAAAACTTAGTATCAACAAAAAAGGCGCTTATGGCTTAGGTATTAATGTTGATCGCGACCATATCAGTGCTGCTCTGCTTGATTTTAGTGGCGAATGTGTTTTGTTGTTAGAACGAATAGTGTCTTTTCCCACCGAAAACTTGGCGAAGAAAATCGCTCAAGATCTAATTGAAGAAGTGAAAACAACGTTAGGTGAGGACTGGAGCAAGGTTCAAGGAATTGGTCTGGCAAGACCCGACTATATGGATTCTTGGCTAGAAACCTTGGTGACGGACTCTGACCAAAGAGCGGATTTGAGCAATCTAAAAGCTGCCTTGGCTTATTGGCAATCGGATGCGTTTGAATCTTGGCTGACGGATTTAACCGGCGTGCCATGCTTCTGCGAAAACGACGCTGTTGCCGCGGCGACCAGTGAGTTGTTGCTGGCGTCTGTTGCACCACAGCGTGACTTCTTTTATCTCTTCGTCAGTACCGCTTGCGGCGGGAGTTTTGTGGCCAATGGCGAGTGTTACTTTGGTGCTCACGGAAAAGCCGGTAGCTTTGGTTTAATTCCTACCGCCACAGGAAAGCATGGCAAATGGATTCTTGAGGCCTTGTCATTGTCTTCCTTGCGTCGTTTTTTTGCTGATAAGCAAATTCAATGGCCTTCGACTGATGATCTGTGGCTTGAACCTCAATACACTACACTTATCGAACAATGGGCGAGCGAGGTGGCGTTTGAAGTGACTCCAGCTTTGGCTTCTGTTGTTGCTTTATACGATCCAGAAGCGATATTGATTGGTGGTCGTTTGCCGCCGCTAGTACTGGCAGCGTTAATTATTTGTATCGAAAATGCGTTAACAGCACACAGTATGCTGCCTTTGCCTGCGATTCGTATTGCTCAAACGGGTCATACCGCTGGTGTTTTGGGTGCGGCAGTTTTGCCTTTGTATGGAACCTTTGCACCACAGCAAAACCTATTATTGCTAAGTTCAAAATCCGCTGTTTCAGTCTCTTAAAAAGAGAGCTAAAGAGAAAATCTAAGAGAGAACTAATGAGATTAGAAATACAATGTGAAGACAGGATAGGTATGGTACGAGAAGCCCTCGACCTATTTATTCCTCATGGTATCGATATGCGCTTAGTGGAAGTGGATACCAAGCGACGTTGTATTTATTGTGGCTTTTCCGATATACCTTTCTCAAAACTACAGCAGTTATTGGCTGATATTCGTCGCTTAGACAGTGTTGAAGATGTCAAAACCGTGATGTTTACGCCATCTGAAAGAGAGCACAATGCCCTTTATACTTTGTTAGAAGCCTTACCTGATGGTGTGATTTCGGTCGATTTGAAAGGCAATATCACCATGGTGACGGAGCTTGCTGCGGAAGATTTGAATGTGCCCGTGTTGAATCTGCTACATAAACCGGTTCAGCAGTTTATCAAAGGAATTAATGTTTCCAAAGATGCATGGGCGAATCCACGAGATGGCATGAGTAAACGGATTCGTATTCGCAACAAAACCTTATTGCTGGAAATGAAGCCGATTTTTGTCAGTGACGACGAAGGTGTTACCAATCCTGCTGGCACTGTGATTTATCTGAAATCTAAAACACGTTTGGATCGTCAAGCTGAGAGCCTAAAGCAAGCACCAGACGCGGAAAATTATTTAGAAAACTATTTCCGACCAGCAGTGATGAAAAGTGAAGCAATGAGACGAACATTGCTTCAAGCCAAAGCGTTTGCCGAAGTGCCAATGCCTTTGTTGGTTCAAGGTGAGGTTGGTACGGGCAAGAGAGACTTGGTCGACGCGTTATTTCAGTATTGGCAAAAGCATCAGGGAGACAGGGAGGCTCAACTGATTGTTCGTCACGCGCGAGAATTAGTCAGAGAAGATATTAACAAGCTAGATAAAATGTCGGGTTGGTTTGTTATTGAAGATATTGAATGTCTTGATGAGCAGGTACAGTTAGATCTGGCCAGTTGGTTGTCTCGTCATCCTGGAGAAAGTACCAGTCTTGATAGTAATGTTCGTTTGGTCAGTTTATCTTCGCTAAGTCAAAAGCAGCTTAGTAATAGCGAGACATTAAATAAAACACTGTATTTCGCTTTGGCAACGTTAGCGCTAGCTATGCCATCGCTTCGAGATCGCAAAGAGGATATAGAAGGACTTATTCAGCAAGTAATATCAGCTCAGGCTGAACGTTATCGTTTGCCCGTGCCTTCTATTTCAAAAGGCGCTTTAACCAAGTTGGCTTTATATTCTTGGCCGGGTAATTTGAAAGAGTTACAAAATACTTGCTTACAAACCTTACTGACAATCAAAGACAAAGAGTGGCAAGCTGAAGATATCCTGTTACCAGAAAACAATTACATGGTAGACATGGCTTTGATTGATGATTCGTTGGAAGTGACAGTGAAGCAATGGGAAGCTGAATTATTGAAGCGGCTTTATCCCAGTTTCCCAAGTACAAGGCGACTAGCCAAGGCGGTTGGTATGAGTCACAGTGCAATTGCGAACAAACTAAAAGAGTACGAGATAAATACATAAATGCCAGATTGAAAAGGTTTCAATCTGGCAAATAGATAGAATGGAGAAAGGGTTATTTAGTATGGGCGTCTATGACGTGGTACTGGACGACGTACTTCTTCGCGCTCAATCTTGATTGGTTGCAGCTTTGTTTTCGGTTGAGCAGTGTTTTTCTGGATATTGGCTACCAAGAAAGCAATTGCTGCGCAGGCAGCGACGAATAACAAAAATTCAAACATGGCATTTCTCCAAACTAATTATTCTTTTAACAATCATGGTTCAAAATGATCGTTGGGTAAAGGCATTTATGTTGTCTTTTGGTTAATGAGGTGTTTTCACTATTACCTTACTCGTAACGTCGTGTAAATATCTCAATCAGAATGATAAAACAGCTCATCCCTACATCTATTAATGGAGGAAGATAAATTTTAATCAACCCCTACATGGAAGATTACAAGTTGTACCTTTTTCTTAGATACCTTGCTACGCCATCTTCATCATGATGACCAATGACATCGGTAGCAGCATCTTTCACATGGACTAATGCGTTATCGGTTGCAAAGGCTTCATCTGAAGCAGAGAACATAGATAGATCATTGTCTCCATCTCCAAATACTACCAACCTTTCGGCACCAATTTCTGCTTTTAGTTCCATCAATGCAGAACCTTTACACACATTACTGTGGTGTATGTCTAACCAAAATGCGTCAGGGTTGTAAATGCCGCCACCTGAGTAGGCGGTTAAGTGACTGTGTTTTTGGCTATCTAGGACAATTTTTTCAATAAACTCAGGTCGACCCATCGCACTAATGTTGGTGATTCTTGCGCTATGAGATAGCTCTGCTATTGGGTGAAGGCTCATGTTTTTATGATTGCCCAGCTCATTGGCTATGTGATCGCTCAAATGCCCTGTCAGCGGTGAATGGTAAACCCTGTGTGAACCATCGTCTTCTAGGCAGAAGATAAAAGGCGTAACTTCGTTTTCTTCAAAAGAAGTAAGAAGCTCTGATATATGGCTTTGTGACAGCAGGTTACGATGACGGTAAAGGTTTTGTTGTGGATCCCACCATTCAACCCCGTTTTTGAAGATCTGCCAGTTAGGAAATTCATGGCCTTCAATGCAAGGCATGGCGGCAAAGTGCGTGCGGCCAGTCGCGACTGTGTAGAAAACCCCTGCGGCTTTTAAACGTTCAAGGGTGTCTAGCGTGTAGTCAGAAAGGCGTTGATGCCGATTCAGTAGGGTTCCGTCTAGATCAAATGCTACTAATTCCATAATCACCTCATATGTATGGTTATAGACTATCGCATTGCCTTAGCTGAATATTCAAGTGCCTTTTTAGTTTCTGTGTTGGCTTTCTTTCATGTTTTTTAATCGTTTACTCAGTGCAGGCTGAGAAATTCCGAGCATTCTTGCTGCTAATGATTGGTTATTGCTTGCTCTTTTCATTGCTTCTTCGACTAATAAATCTGCCATGTTGCTTAGAGTTGGTAACTGAGTATTGGTTGGAAACTGGACCTGACTTTCCGTGAAAACTAAATGATTATCTTTGTTTAAAAGTGGCTCGAAAGGTGCGCAATTGAGTTTGTTTGATGTACTTTGGCTAACTGCGTCATACACTAGTGCTTTTAGTTCGCGGGCATTACCAGGAAAAGTGTACTGAGATAAACTTACAGATAAACTTTTTGGTGCAGTTAAAGCTGGTTTATTCATTTCTTCACAAGCTGATTTGATAAAGTGATCAATTAATAAAGGAAGATCAGCTAAACGCTCTCTTAGTGGTGGTATGTTGACCATATGGGTTTTTAAGCGAAAGAATAAATCTTTTCGAAATTTGCCTTCAGCTTGTAGCTCTTCTAATTTTTGATGTGTAGCGACTACTATCCTTGCTTCCATTCTTTTTGGTTTATCACTTCCAACTGGATAATATTCACCTTCTTGTAGAAGCCGCAGAAGCTTAATCTGAGAGGCCAAGCTTAAGTCACCAATCTCATCAAGGAATAGCGTACCATTTGCAGCTTTTTCGACTAGCCCTAGTCGTGTTTTGTCTGCGCCTGTGAAGGCACCACGAGAGTGGCCAAAGAGTGTATCTGCAAATACGTTGTCATCTACTCCAGCTACGTTGACACTCACTAGTGGGCCTGAACAGTTGCTTAATTCGTGAATGACATTAGCGATTAACTCTTTACCGACACCACTTTCACCTGAAATTAAAACTGGCTGGCGTGTGCTAGCGATAGACTCGATATAACGAAAAACTGACCACATTACTTGATCTGAAGTGATGATTTTTGAAAAGATATCAGGTCTTTCTAATTCATTGGATAGAATTTGTGAACGCAAAGCTTGATTTTCTAGAGTGAGTTCTTGGGTATGAATTGCCCGTTTTAAGCCATCTAAAATTTGATTTTGATCCGAGGTTTTTACAAAATAATCGAATGCTCCTTGTTTTACGCACTCTACCGCTGAATCTACTTGGTTTACCCCGCTTATAATGATGACACACACATTAGGGTATTCTTCTTTTAACCATGACAATACTTTTTGACCTGAAATTCTCGGCATGGTGAGATCCAATAAAACCAAACCAACATCTTCCTTCTCCATGAGTGAGGGGACTAGGCTTGGATCTGAACATGTCATTAAATTATTATACCCTTGTCTTTCTAATGTTAATGACATGCTTCTAAGAAAAGCGACTTCATCATCAACTAATAAAATCTTAAATTGAGGGTAGAGATTATATTTCATGAAAGGCTCTTATTTTATATAGATGGTTCTGAGTGAACGGTATTGATAAAAGTGCCTTCCATTGCATCATTTGGCTTATAAATGGGGAAAGAAACAGTGACGCTGGTGCCTTTATTTAACTCAGAATCAAAAGCTAATGTACCATGATGTGCTTTTATGATAGCAGAAGAAACAGACAAGCCTAGTCCTGTCCCGCCTTGCTCTCTTTTTGTTGTGAAGAATGGGTCTGTTAAACGCAGAATGTTGGCTGGATCAATACCTCGCCCTTCATCCTCAATAACAAGAAGAACCTCTTTTTCATCTAAGCTCTGAGTGGTGGTGACCCGAATGGCTTCTGTGCGTTTTTCAACTGCGTCGCAAGCATTGATTATTAGGTTAATGATAACTTGTTCTACCCGTTGAGCACTTCCGATAATAATTGGATTGCGTTTATCTAAGTACAGTTCAAAATCATCTGTAGTGTTTCGAATAGTCGTATCTACCAAGCGAATAGCGGTAGATACGACTTCATTGAGGTTCACTTCTTGAGTTATTTCATTTGGTTCTTCACGAGCAAAATCTTTTAAATCATTCACTATGTTTCGAATTCTTAAGGTGCTTTGATCCATTTCGTCTAATAAATATGGTAACTCCTGACTCAAGCGATCAAATCTAAGGCCCGCTAATGAAAAATTCGGATCTTCTTTCGCGTATTGAGCTAGATAGGGTAGAGCATCTTCCCAAGCTGATTTTAGAATAGGAAGATTAAGCATAAGCAAGCCTGTTGGGTTGTTGATTTCGTGTGCCACACCGGACACAAGCACTCCTAATGACGCCATTTTATCGGCTTGTATAAGCTGTTCTTGCTGTGCTTTTAATTGGGAAGACCGCTTTTCAACTTCTTTTCGCAGCATAGCATTCCATATACCTATGGCGCCGATTGCCAACAATAAAGCGATAATAATATAGGCTGCGTATAATCCTAATTCTTTCCATGGGAAGGACGACTGCTGTAATGCTCCAAACCATTTCTCATGAATTTTTTGTTGCTGGCCGGTATTTCTAAGGATAGCTAAGCCTTCATTGAAAATAGCAATTAGCTCTTCATTTTTTTGCAAAGCACCATAACTTAAACGTTGACCTGAAATTGGGCTAGCTATGGCATGAATATTATTAAGCTTCATCTCTTTGCTTAGATAAAGACTGGGAGAATTTGCTGTCAATGCGTAATCATGTTTACCAGAAGCAAGTAAGCGTAACGCTTCTTCATGTGTTTTAACGGGAATGATGACGGCTTGAATATTATTATCAAGAAGGTACTCATGCATGATGCTAGCATTTTGAATCATTACTTCTTTGTTTTTAAGTTGCGAAACATCATCGATTGAAGGAGAGTTTTTGCGGGCGAATATTGAGTAATTAATTATAGAGTGTGGAGAAGAGAAGAGAATGTTCTGCGCTCGTTCATCTGAGTAAGCTATTCCTTGAAGGATGTCAAAATGACCAGAGTGCAAGCCTTTTAATATGCTTTGCCAATCTGCCATTTCGATTTCGACATGAACGCCCATTACTTCCGCAATGGCTTTTGTTAACTCAACGGTATAACCCGTTGGTTCTCCATCTTCGCCAGCAAATTCGTAAGGTGGGAAGTTGTAGTCAGCTCCTACTGAAATCACTCTTTTCCCAGAATGCCATGTAGAGCTATCCTCTGCGGATAGCTCACTAGAAAGCGTTGCTAGGCTTAAAAAAAAACAAAGCAAAGAGGCCAGCGTGCGTGTTTTTGAAAGGCTCGGCATGTAGAGAAAATCTTCTTTTATTAATGTTATTAAGGCGAATACTAACGGTATCGGCTCAATAAAAAAAGCTTGGAAAATGGAATTGGAAAAGGCAAAGGGCTTAATTTATTGAGTGATATAACAAAAGTTATATCCATAGCTTTTGTTATTAAGTGCATTGAATGTGCTTGTTTTACATGGTTTAACTGACAATTTCTTTGCACTTCTAATTTCTCTATAACTTAAGTTATAGATTTTAGTAACAAGTAAATAGTCGTATTTATTGAGTTATTTTATTATTTATCAATAACTTAGGTTTTTATTTGAAACTTGGCATTTAATTTGCGATTAGGTCCTCGCTACATGACATTATTTTAAATACCGGAATGCTTGAGGATTCTATGATAATTAAAAAAACACTATTTAAAGCTTTGCTTGTACCTGCTATTGCAGGCGCTTCCATGTTATCTATGGCGGACACTCAGTTTGTATCGATTGGTACTGGTGGTGTAACAGGTGTTTATTACCCTGCAGGCGGCTCTATCTGCCGTATGTTAAACAAGGATCGTAAAGAGCATGGTATTCGTTGCTCTGTCGAGTCGACTGGCGGCTCTGGTTACAACGTAAACAGTATCCGTTCTGGCGAGTTGGAGTTCGGTGTTGCTCAATCAGATGTTCAAACGGCAGCGTTAGAAGGGACAGGTCAGTTCGAGGGTAATCCTTTCCCTGAATTGCGTTCTGTTTTTTCTTTGCACCCTGAGCCTATTCACTTAATGGCTCGTGCAGATTCAGGTATCAAAACATTTGATGACCTTGCTGGTAAGCGTGTAAATATTGGTAATCCAGGTTCAGGTAATCGTTCTATGATGGAACTATTAATGGCTGAAAAAGGTTGGACGACAGAAGACTTTTCTATTGCTGCAGAGTTAAAAGCGTCTGAGCAAGCACAAGGTATTTGTGATGATAAATTTGATGTGACCATCTACGTATCTGGTCTCCCAAATGGTGTTGCACAAGAAGCAACAACTACTTGTGACGTCAAGTTGATCCCAATGACTGATCCTGCATCACTTGCGGTTATTCAAAAGAACAGTGCATTTTCACAAGCGGTTATTCCTGCTGGTATGTACACTGGAAACGACCAAGATGTTCTAACATTTGGACCTAAAGCAACGATTGTTACGTCAGCAAATGTATCTGATGAAGCGGTTTATCAACTAACTAAATCCGTCTTTGAAAATCTAGATTCTTTCAAGCGATTACACCCTGCGTTTGCTCGCCTAGAGCCACTTGAAATGGTTCACACATCACTTGTGGCGCCATTACATCCAGGTGCTGTCCGTTATTACCGTGAAAACGGCTACATCAAGTAAGTATCTCTTTGCATGAATTTTCATGCACCTTGAATGAAGCACCAGTCTTTTGACTGGTGCTTTTTGAGTTTTGCAATGAGTCGACACTGTGAAGTGTGTGACTAGGAGTCTGTATGTCTATTAATACAACCACCTCAGCTTCACCAGATAAGTTAGAAGAGCTTGTCGCGGAAGCCGACACAGGTAAGCGTAATCCAACTGGAAAGATCTCTATCGGTTTACTTTTTTTTGTACCACTCATGTGGTCGTTGTTTCAGCTATGGACAGGCTCGCCTTTGCCATCACAATTTGGCATAGGCTTTTTAAACGACACTCAATCTCGTGCTATTCATTTGGCTTTTGCTGTTTTTTTGGCTTTCTTAGCTTTCCCTGCTTTCAGTAAAAGTCCCACTCGCCATATTCCGTGGTTAGATTATATTTTGGCCGTTCTTGCGGCGGCATGTGCTTCGTACTTGTATTTTTTCTATGGTCAGTTAGCAATGCGTCCAGGGCTGCCAACCACAACAGACCTTGTTGTTTCTGCTATCGGTTTGATTCTGACTCTAGAGGCGGCTAGACGCTCTCTTGGGCCTGCTTTGATGCTAGTTGCTTTGTTTTTCCTGCTATATGTATTTTTTGGAGACAGTCCTGTTTTACCTGAGATACTTCGCTGGAAAGGGGCTTCTTTTGAAAAAGCCATGAACCATATGTGGCTAACAACGGAAGGTGTATTTGGTATCGCTTTAGGGGTGTCCTCTGGTTTTGTTTTCTTATTTGTTTTGTTTGGTGCCTTATTAAATCAAGCAGGTGCAGGTAATTATTTTATTAAAGTAGCGTTTGCTTTGCTTGGGCATATGCGTGGCGGTCCTGCAAAAGCGGCTGTTTTGTCATCTGCTATGACAGGTTTGATTTCTGGTTCTTCTATTGCCAATGTCGTGACGACAGGTACTTTTACAATACCTCTGATGAAGAAGGTGGGTTTTAGTGCTGAAAAAGCCGGAGCGGTAGAAGTTTCTTCCTCGGTAAACGGTGTCATTATGCCTCCAGTGATGGGGGCCGTGGCTTTCTTAATGGTGGAGTACGTAGGTATTCCATATATTGATGTAGTTAAGCACGCTTTTTTACCAGCTACTATTTCGTACATTGCCTTACTTTATATTGTGCATTTAGAAGCGCTTAAAGCGGATATGAAAGGCTTGCCTCGTTCTACACCCGCACGTACTTGGACGGCACAATTGATTCGTACAGGTATCGTTGTATCCAGCATGCTGATACTGACAGGTATTTTGTACTATATCGTTTCGGCGATTAAGTGGTTATTAGGGGACTTTTCAAATATTGGTTTGCTTGCGTTTGTGGTGATTGGTTATTTTGGCTTGTTGTATATCTCGTCAAAATCTGATGATCTAGAAATTGACGCAAGCGATGAAGCAATTATTAAATTGCCAATTTTCGCTGAAGTATACAAATCCGGTTTGTATTACCTAGTGCCATTGATTGTATTGGTGTGGTTTTTGATGGTTGAACGTAAGTCTCCAGGCTTGTCTGCTTTTTGGGCTTGTATGTTGATGGCATTTATTTTGATCACCCAGAAGCCTCTAAAAGCCTGGTTTCGTAAGCAAAAACACGTCGTTCAGCAGGCAAAGTCAGGTATTTTCGATTTAATCGAAGGCTTGAATACTGGCGCTCGCAACATGATTGGTATCGGTGTGGCGACAGCAACCGCAGGTATCATCGTGGGTACAGTTACTCTGACGGGTATCGGGCAAGTTATGGCGGAGTTCGTTGAGCTGGTATCTGGTGGAGTTTTAATCATCATGCTACTCATGGTTGCTCTTATTTCTTTGGTGCTTGGAATGGGCTTGCCAACCACAGCTAACTACATTGTCGTTTCGTCTTTAATGGCAAGTGTTGTAGTGGAGCTGGGAGCACAATCTGGTTTGATTGTGCCACTTATAGCGATTCACATGTTTGTGTTTTATTTTGGCATCATGGCCGATGTCACACCTCCTGTTGGTTTAGCGTCCTTTGCGGCGGCGGCAGTATCAGGTGGCGATCCAATTAAGACTGGCTTCACGGCATTTTTCTACTCGATGAGAACTGCTCTGCTACCATTCTTATTCATTTTCAATACCGATTTGCTTTTGATTGATGTGACCTTTATTCAGGGTGTCGTCGTCTTTATTGTTTCCTTGGCAGCCATGCTAATTTTTGCTGCGGGTACGCAAGGGTATTTTATGGATCGAAGCAAATGGTATGAAAGTGCCGCGTTGCTATTGATTGCATTCACACTTTTCCGTCCAGGTTTTTGGCTAGATATGGTCGAGGCACCATATCAAGAGCGTCCAATCCAAGAAATGTATAGTTACATTGATCAGCATCCTACTTTAGATACATTAAGAATGTCGGTTGAAGGTGAAAATTTAGATGGTCGTTGGATTTCGAAAACGGTACATATGCCGCTATTAGGTCAAGGTGATGCGGTTGACAGATTGCTCAAAGGTGCAGGCATTGAGTTGCGTGAAGAAGAGGGTAAATATCTGATCGACAATTTATCGTTTGGTAGTTATGCGGAACAGCAGAAGTTGGATTTTGATTGGGAAATAACACAATTTGAAGTAGATGCTGATCGACCTGCAAAAGAATGGTTCTTCATCCCCGCTTTTTTATTGGCTGTTTTAGTGGCTTGGCGCCAGCGTAAACGCAAGGCGAAGTCTTTGTAATCGAATGGTTATATCTGTTTCAGTTGTCTTGAAGTGGATATTCCGACTGGGCGTTATAAATTTGTTGTCGCTTAGTAAATTAAGCGACAACATTGATGATGTGTTGATTGTAAAAAAATAATCAAGATGGCATTAGAATACTTGGCGGGCACGCCATATATCTATACTAATAATAAGAGGTTAATTATGTACAAATATAAATCTAAAATAATACTTTTTGTTTCCTGTTTTTTAACGGCTAGTTGGGCTTTTGCCCAAACATCTGCCATCTATTCAAGTGATAGCATTCATCATCCGACTTGGGCTAAAAATGGCATGGTGGCAAGCCAAGAGGCGATTGCATCTACTGTGGGAGTTGATATTTTAAAACAAGGCGGTAATGCCGTCGATGCTGGTGTCGCTGTCGGTTTTGCTTTAGCTGTTACTCTGCCGCGTGCGGGTAATATTGGTGGCGGTGGTTTCATGATGATTTATGATGCCAAAAGTAAGAAAACCATAGCACTTGATTATCGAGAAATGGCGCCTGTTAAGGCTTATAAAGATATGTATTTAGACAAGGATGGCAATGCAGTTGAAGAGCTATCTCGTTTTCATGGCCTTGCCGTTGGCGTCCCCGGAACGGTTGCAGGCTTAGTTGCAGCATTAGAAAATTATGGCACGATGGATCTTAAAACCGTGATGGCCCCTGCGATTGAACTGGCGGAAAAAGGCATCATAGTAACACCTGATTTATATACTTCTTTACAAAATGCTAAAGCCCGTTTGCAGAAATGGGACAGCAGTAAGCCTATTTTCTTTAAAGATAATGGCAACGAAGATTATCAAGTTGGTGAACTTCTTGTTCAAAAGGATCTGGCAAATTCACTGAAACTTATCGCTGATAAAGGCATTGATGGATTTTATAAAGGCGTAACTGCAAAAGCGATTGCTAAAGCAGTTACAGACGCTGGTGGTTTAATTACAGAAGAAGATTTAGCCAATTATAAAGTTGTTATTCGCGAACCTGTTGTAGGTAATTATCGTGGCTACACGATCGCATCTATGCCACCGCCTTCGTCAGGTGGAATTCATATTATTGAAATTCTAAATATTTTAGAAAACTATCCAATCTCTGAAATGGGGCATAACTCTGCAGCAAGTATTCATGTTATGGCGGAAGCGATGAAATTGGCTTATGCCGATCGAGCTGAGTATTTAGGTGATCCTGACTTCATCAAGGTGCCAACTGCGGGTTTAATCAATAAAGACTACGCTAACGGTTTATTTAATCAAATATCGAAAGATAAAGCCCGTCCTGCAAGTGATATTAAGCATGGTCAGCCAATGCCTTATGAAAGCGATCAGACGACGCATTTTTCTGTCATGGATAATTCAGGTAACATGATTTCTAATACGTATACCTTGAATTTCTCTTATGGCACGGGAATGGTTGCGAGTGGAACAGGCATATTATTGAATAATGAAATGGATGATTTTTCTGCCAAGCCAGGAGTTGCAAATGGTTATGGATTAATTGGTGGCGATGCAAACGCCGTTGAAGGTAAAAAGCGCCCATTATCGTCAATGAGTCCTACTTTGGTCTTCAAAGATGGGGAACCTGTGATGGCAACAGGAAGTCCTGGCGGTAGCCGCATTATCACCACGACACTGCAAATCATCATGAATGTCATCGATCATAAAATGAATATTGCAGAGGCAACGAACGCTATTCGTGTACATCATCAATGGTTGCCAGATGAACTGCGTGTAGAGAAAGGCTTGAATCAGGACACGAAAAGTTTGCTAGAAGCAAAAGGTCAAAATGTCATTGAAAAATCAGCGATGGGTAGTACACAATCGATTATGCATACAGAGCAAGGTTTCTATGGTTCATCTGACCCTAGAACACCAAGTGCATTAACGACAGGTTATTAATTTTGCTCAAATAAAACTTGTTTAAGCAAACCATGAAAACACTATAGCTACTATTCTATGGTGTTTTTTTATGTTTAAGCGGAATGTTTCAAAATGGTTGGCTTTAAGTCAATGTTCATGAAATCTACAAGTTAGTAAAATTAAAATCCTTAGATGGAAAGCTTGGCCATAAAAGCCGCAACTTACACTAAAGAGTATTGTTGCGGCGTTTTTAGATTAATTTTTTGGAACGAGAGCCGTTGCAGTGAAAGTAATACCACTCCAGCCATTGTCAATGAATTGGCGAATGTTTTGGTGATCTGTCGCTTCAGGATTTTCTAAAACATCGACACGGTAAAAATCACCAAATAAATTTAGGGTTTCGACTTCTGTTAGTTGGTGAATAGATCCGAAAGAAAAAATCTTACAAGAACCATTGTTTTCATTAATGCCATTGGTCTGCTTGCCATTAGAAAACGCAGCAGGCGTGAAATCGTATTCACGCTCAATCACATCAATCACTTCTTTAAATTGTACTTGCTCAGGTGTGCTCTTGATTTTTTCTATGAGCGTTTGAGTACTTAGCATTGGGACTCCGTTTGATATATAAAATTTATTTTTTTGACATTATTACGTTATTTCAAAAGATTAATGCTCAGTAGTTGGCTCGGCATATCGAACCGTAACCTTGAAGCAAATAAAAGCAATTATGCCACAAGCGGCAATGGTGCCAAGCATTGGAACAAAAGTGCCATTGTGAAGGATACTGATCACAGCGCCGCCTAAGGCGCCAAAGGCAAACCGTGATGTTCCTGCTAATGCAGTCACACTGCCATTATGGCTGCCTGCATGCTTCAAAGCGCCCGCCATAAACCCACTACCTAATATGCCCATTGGCCCCATAAATAGCATGCTGGAAATAATAATCAGCCAAAGTGGTGGATGACTAAAAAAGCTTAAGACAATCATTAACGCTGAGGCTGTTAGGGGAATATAAATTGCGTACTTAGAGAGAACTTCGGTACCAAGCTTTTCAACATAACGACCATTAATGGTTGAGGCTAGCATCATAGAAATGACGTTCAAGCCAACTAAGAAACCAAAATTAGCAGGATCAACGTCATATATTTCAATATACACAAAGGAGCAGCCAGTGATAAAACTCATCATACCTGCAAAGTAAAAGGCAGAAGCTCCGATATAACCCATCACAGAGCGGTTTTTGATCAAGGTAATATAGTTTCTAATCGCATTGCCAAATGAGAAGGGCGTGCGCTTTTCAACCGGCAAGGTCTCTGGGATGGTACGAAGAAATAACACGATGGCGATAATGGCTAAGATGCCCAGCATAACGAAGATGTAGTGCCAATTTAAAATAATGAGAATGGCGCCACCGATAATAGGTGCCGCTAAAGGTGCTAATGCCATTACTAGCATGATCATCGACATGGCTTTGGCAAATTGATTGATCGACATACCATCTTTGACTAAGGCCGGAACGCACACAGCAACAGCCGCACCGCCCAAGGCTTGAATTGCGCGCCCAGTCATTAGCATTTCATAGCTTTGGGTCAAGGCACAGATAAAGCTGCCAATGGCAAAAACAACCAAACCACCGACGACGACTTTGCGTCGGCCAATTGCATCAGAAATAGGGCCAAAAAGAATCTGTAGAAAAGCGAACACCAGCAAATAGATGCTTAGCGTCATCTGGATGAGGCCTATGTCTGTATTTAGGCTTTTAGAAATCGTTGGAATACTGGGCAAGTAAGCATCAATCGCCAACGGTGTAAGCCCAGATAAAAGACCGAGTACTAAAATAATAGGAAATGTGAGTTTCATGCTTCAACTTAAATAGTAGGTTAGTCGGTTTTACCGAGTAGAAATCATAAACCAGTAGTAGGGTGATAATTATAATAGGTTTACACTTCGTCGTTTAGTTTAATTGTGCAAGTACTGAGTAAAACCCAATAGGCTACAATTCAGAAAGACTATCTTTTCTGGTTTTCATTTATGGAACGTGGTTCAATTTCGCCTCTATTTTTAATGGACAGGAAGTTTTTTGTCCAGTACGACACTTATTTTCGCTATGTTTTTCTTGATAGTGTCTATTTTAAAGTTCGATAAGGAAGATCATGTTACGTTTTTTTGAAAAATGGGTGCCAGCTTATCCCGATATAGAAGCTGTGCAAGCACCAAAAACGCTGTTTGCTTTTTGTCGTTACTACTCAAGAGGAGTGGAGCTTCCGCTGCTGTTGATGTCTATTTTAACGGCTGCCATCGCCATTTTAGAAGTGACCTTATTCAGCTTTATGGGGCAGTTGGTAGATTGGTTGATTAATAAGAATCCAGACACCTTTTTTGCTGAGGAAAGTACGCACTTATTAATGATGTCTTTGATGATTCTGGTGGCGATGCCATTAGTAACTTTTTTTCATTCGGCGATTATTCATCAGACGCTTTTGGGTAATTACCCAATGCGGATTCGTTGGCTGTCTCATCATTATATTTTGCGTCAAAGTATGTCGTTTTTTCAGGATGAGTTTGCTGGGCGTATATCTACTAAGGTAATGCAAACCTCACTTGCGGTTCGTGAAACCGTGATGAAGCTGCTTGATGTCTTGGTTTACATCGGTGTGTATTTTATCTCTATGGTGGTGTTGATTGCTAAAGCAGACTATCGCTTGATGATCCCAATGTTAGGTTGGTTGGTTTGCTATGTATTGCTGCAAATGTATTTTGTTCCTAAATTGAAAAAAATCTCAGCAGAACAAGCCGATGCACGCTCCACTATGACTGGGCGAGTCGTCGACAGCTACAGCAATATTTCAACCGTTAAGCTTTTTTCTCATCATCAGCGTGAAGCGGATTATGCAAAAGACGGCATGGATGGTTTCTTGCAGACGGTTTACAAGCAAATGCGCTTGGTCACTATGCTTAGTGTAGGTGTGCAAACTTGTAACTATGTGTTGGCATTTTCTGTAGCGGCTTTGTCTATTTGGTTATGGACTGGCAGCATTATTAGTGTTGGTGCAATTGCTATTGCGGTGAGTTTGGCGCTTAGGCTAAACGGTATGTCCCAATGGATTATGTGGGAAATCAGTGCGCTATTTGAAAACATCGGCATGGTTAACGATGGCATGAAAACACTGTCTCGACCTATCGAGATAGAAGACAAGCCAAACGCGCCAGCGCTTTCAGTTCCACATGGTCTTATTGAATACGATGCGGTCAATTTTCACTATGGTAAGCAAGACAGTAAGGTCATTGAGAACCTTGTCTTGTCTATAAAAGCCGGTGAAAAAGTCGGTCTTGTCGGTCGCTCTGGTGCCGGTAAGTCAACGATTGTTAATTTATTGATGCGTTTCCATGACATTGAATCAGGTCAAATTCGAATTGACGGACAAGACATCAGCGCTGTTCAGCAAGATTCGTTGCGTGGTCAAATTGGTATGGTGACTCAGGACACGTCTTTACTGCACAGAACGGTTCGCGAGAACTTGCTCTACGGTCGTCCTGATGCAACGGAAGAAGAGATGATTGCTGCAGCTAAGCAAGCAGAAGCTCATGACTTTATTCAAGACTTAACCGATCCGTTTGGTAATGCAGGTTACGATGCCATGGTCGGTGAGCGTGGTATCAAGCTTTCCGGTGGTCAGCGTCAACGTATTGCCATTGCGCGAGTCTTGTTAAAAGATGCGCCTTTGCTGATTCTAGATGAAGCAACATCTGCATTGGACTCTGAAGTAGAAGCTGCGATTCAAGAGAGTTTGTACAAACTGATGCAAGGCAAAACCGTTATCGCTATTGCTCACCGCTTGTCGACAATTGCTGCCATGGATCGTTTGATTGTATTGGATAAAGGCAACATCGTTGAGCAGGGCAGTCATGAAGAATTGATTCAGCACGCTGGTATTTATGCATCGCTTTGGGCGCATCAAACTGGTGGCTTTTTAGCGGAAGACATTGATCTAGAAGATGTTAAATCAGACAGTGTTAAACCAGAAAAAACCACCAGCTAGTCGTTACCGTAAAATTTTTAATGTAGGGAAGGGCGTATGACGTATTTTATTTTGTTTCTCGCTATCTTAGCTGAAGTCATTGCTACGACGGCTTTAAAGGCATCAGACTCCTTCACTAAATTAGGCCCAAGCATTGTATTGGTTGTCGGTTATGCCGTGGCTTTTTACTTGCTAACTATAGTTATGCGCTCTATGCCAACGGGCGTGACTTACGCGATTTGGTCTGGATTAGGTATCGTCTTGATTTCGGTATTTGGCTATCTGTTTAACAGTGAAAAGCTGGATTTGGCGGCTTGTATTGGAATGTCTTTGATTGTCGCCGGTGTGGTGGTGATTAATGTATTTTCTAAAACGGTAAGCCATTAATAAATAGTTGAATACTGGAAGTATAAAAAAACTCGCTGATGGATTTCAGCGAGTTTTTTTGTTTTAGGCGCCATTTTAAAGCAGTTCTAGGACTTAAAGAGCGTCTGCAATTTCTTTCACTTGCATTCTAAGACTTTGTAAGCCATTACCTGATAAGTACCAAAGCTTAGGCGATAAATAGGCGACTTTGATGGTGCCAGCATCTTGTGCTGCTAGCTCTACTTTTAATTCTGCAATATCTAGAGTGTTCTTGGTGTCGCCAATCGCAGCGCTACGGTCAACGATAAATAAAGTCGTTGGTTTCATCTCTGCAATATTGTTCACGCTAAGTGATGTAAATGTACGAGTGCCGCGTTTTTGTGGCGTTACATGAGACGGAACTTTTGATGCATCTAAGCCTAATAACTGAGTTGCTATAGGTTCATCTCGTAATCCGAAAGAACCATTGTTATGCGTCACAACCAGAATAGTCGGATTGTCTTTAATGTCCGCTTTTGTCGATTCGATGTCTGTGTTTAATTCCGCAAGCGCTGTATCCGCAGCGTTTTTGGCGTTAAATAAAGTCGCGATTGAGGTGACGTTTGCACTGAAGCTTTCCCAGTAGTTGTCACCAAAAGCTTCAACTTGTTGAACTTTACCTATAGCCTCTAGGGCGCTCTTTTGGCCTGCTTGGCGACCTGTGATCACAATAAGATCTGGGTTGAGAGTTTTGATTGCTTCTAGATCTGGTGTTTTTAAACCGCCCACATCAGTGTACCGAG
The DNA here is from genome assembly GCF_900129155.1 of Marinomonas polaris DSM 16579. Taxonomy (GTDB): domain Bacteria; phylum Pseudomonadota; class Gammaproteobacteria; order Pseudomonadales; family Marinomonadaceae; genus Marinomonas; species Marinomonas polaris. Next base: position 60,819 of record NZ_FQVF01000022.1, on the reverse strand, counting down.
CATCATTAAATTGCTTAAGGTAGTCTGGAAGTACTTGTTTAGGTACTCCAACCACGTAGCTTTCTAAATCTAGAGCGGCAATGGTATCTAAACTGCCAAGGTCAAAAATCGCAGCTTTAGGCAATTGCGTTTCTGCAGTGGATAGCTGGCTGAAGGCGACCAATGTTCCGATGGCTAGGATTTTTCTTAAATTCATCATGTTCACAATTACCTATGTCTTAAATAAAAAGAGCTTGAAATAAAAATAACCATTATCAATGGCTGATAATGGTTATCATTGTCTCATTTTTATTGGCAGGTTTTGCGGCTATAACCTAGTACGGTGTGTTGCTAAACATGAAACGAAAACTAACTGCTTTTGAGCTTACTTTTCTTGTTAGCAAGCCAAACGAACTGATAGGGCATTAAAGTGACTTTGCCTAAATGGTCTTCGTATACTTGTTCTGATACTAAATCTGTCCAGTCATCGGTGGCTATTAGGTTAAGTTCAGACAAGTTAAAATTTTGCGGTTGGTCTGTCATATTATAAACAGCAAACAAGCTTTGTCTTCTGTCTAGGCTTTGACGCCAGAAGGCAAAGAGGTTTTCACCCATGTGCAGCACGTACTGAGTTGCATTTGGGTGAAAAGCTGGCTGTGCTCGACGTATTTGAATTAATTTCGTTACGCTTTGGAATACTTTCTGATGATGGGTTGGTGTGTTTAATACATGATCCAAATCTTCCATGTCCCAAATATGACGGTTTATTGAGCGAAATTGGCCGGTATTGTCTACGCGCTCTAAATCGTTTTCTGTGCCAAATAAACTATGAATATAAAAAGCGGGTACGCCTTCAAGTGCCATCATTACACCAGCGGCGCAAAGGAAGCGAGCAAACTGCCATTTATCTGGGCCGTGTAGTGCTGATCCTGATAAGGCATTCCATAGGCTGATATTGATTTCATAAGGCTTGGCTTCGCCTTGCGGCGTAGTGCGTGAGCTTATTTTGCCGCCAAAGCGCTTCATAGTATTGATCAGCGTTTCCAGTTCCCACTCCGAAAGTAAGCCTTCCGTTGGGCGCAAGCCAATACCATCATGGGAAGCAAGGAAATTTAAATAGGTTGTACCTTGCTGAGCCGGTGTCATGCTCATTAACCATTGTTTTAAATGGCTACTGTTTCCGGTCACCAAGCTATTGATGAGCAACGGCGGTAAAGAGAAGTTGTAAATTAAATGAGCTTCGTTGGCATTACCAAAGTAGGTTAAATTTTCCTGATTGGGTATGTTGGTTTCAGTGATGATCACGGAATCTGGCGCGTAATGCTCAATCATTAAGCGTAATAAACGAATGATTTCGTGGGTTTGTGGCAAATTGATGCAAGAGGTACCTGGGATCTTCCACAGAAACGCCACGGCATCTAAGCGAAACCAGCGAATGCCTTTTTCTAGATACAAACGAATAATGCGCAGGAACTCTAATAGAACGACTGGATTTTCAAAGTTCAAATCGATCTGATCGTGACTAAAAGTACACCAAACGTGTTTTTCGCCGTTTTTAGTTTGTATTTCTCGTAATAATGGCGATGTTCTAGGGCGAACCACAGCACTTAAATCTGCATTTGGATCGGCTTCATAAAAGAAACTCGCGCCCGGCTCAACGCCAGCTTTGTAATTTTCAAACCACATGCTTCGGCTTGAGCAATGGTTGATCACCAAATCGCCCATTACTTTAAAATCTTTCGAAAGATTCACGACATCAGCCCAGCGTCCGCAGGATGGATTGACGGTTGTGTAATCCATCACACTAAAGCCATCGTCCGAGCTATAAGGAAAAAACGGCAGTAGGTGAACAGCGGAGATACAATCAGACAATTTGCTTTTTACAAATTTGTGCAGGGTTTCCAACGGCGCTTCTTCTTTTCTGCGCAAGGTGTCTGCATAGGTAATCAGCATAATGTCTGATTGCTCCCATAGATTTCTATGAGGACGAGGAGACTCAGTTGACGGATCTAGATTAAATGTGGCTAAACACTTTGCCGCCAAATCCTTATTGTCCAAGCTTGGGTAAATGACTTGCAAATGAGCGATTAAGCGCTGTTCTAGATGCGACAAAGGAGCATTTTCCATGTTTACCTACCTGTCTTTTTAGTGATTGAAAAGCAACGTAGTAACGTTCAACTTAGCAAAAAGATTACTTTAAGGGTCAGTTCTTTTTTGACCGATCTTTTATTTAGAGTCTCTATTGTTTTTTAGGACCGTATTGGGCCATATCCAATTCAACGGCTTGAGCCAGTTGATTCATCACGCCAGGGAAAGCACTCACAACACGGTTCCAGCTAGGTATGAAAGGAGTTTCCATTGGGTTGTCTAGATATTGGTTACCAGCTTTCATGATGTTGCTAGCGAACAATTCGACAGCTTGCTCTTCTGTATGAACATCTAATTTTAGACCATTAATTTCAGCATCGTTGCGGTAAGTCTCAATGAAATCTAGAGCGACACGATAATAGGTGGCTTTGATCGTACGGAAAGTTTCTTGGTTGAAAATAGTGCCGTTAGTCGCCAGCTTTCTGAAAATAGCTTTAGTAATGTCGATGGACATTTTAGACAGACCACCATCGTCATTATCGGCAGACAAGTCTTGGTGTTTGTGATCATAAATGTCAGCGATATCCACCTGACACAAACGGTTGGTAGAGTAGTTACGGTACATTTCACTTAGTACACCAATCTCCAATCCCCAGTCACTCGGGATGCGCAAATCGGTCATTACATCGCGGCGAAAAGAAAACTCACCTGCCAGAGGATAGCGATAGCTGTCTAAGTAATCTAAGTAATCCAAATGCCCAAAGACTTTTTTAAGCGAGCATAATAATGGCGTGACCAATAAACGGCTCACGCGGCCATTCATTTTTCCATTGGCGGCACGAGCATAAAAGCCTTTACAGAATTCGTAGTTAAAGTTTGGATTGGCAACCGGATAAATAAGACGAGCCAGCAGTTCTCTGTCATAAGTGACGATATCGCAATCGTGCATGGCGATAGATTCCGCTTTACCAGCGGCTAGGTTGTAACCCATGCAAAACCAAACATTGCGGCCTTTGCCCGGATCGGATGGCGAAAGATGTTCGCCTTTTAAGACGCTGTCGATTTCTCGTAGGCGAGGGCCGTCATTCCAAAGTACTTTAACGTTTTGCGGTAACACGCTGAAAAACTCTAATGCGTGTCGGTATTGCTCTTCTGTTGCTCGGTCTAAGCCAATAACAATTTCAGACAAGTAAGGAACTTGCTGTAAATGCTTAAGAATATTCGGCATGGCGTCAGTTTCCAGCTCGGAATACAGACAAGGAAGGATAAGAGACATTGGGCGTGTTTTAGCAAACTCACACAGCTCTTTTTCCATTTCTTCTAACGGGCGGTGCGCCAAGTTGTGAAGTGTGGTGATGATACCGTTTTGATGAAAGTCGCCCATAGTTGTTCTCCTGATATTTTTATAATAACTGTTAGTAGTGTCTTCTCTTTCTGTCGTTAAAAAGTGCCGTTACAAAATGCCTTGTTGAATCAAAACTTTGTTGATTGCTTGTGCCCAGCCTTCGGGTCCATACGCGTCGCTAAGCCAAGCATCGCAACGATTTGGGATTTCTGGTGGCGCATGAACAGGTGAGCGAATTACGACTGGAATGTCAGCCTTGCTCAGCATACCTATGTCGTTTTCACCATCGCCTAATGCCATGGTAGTAACGTCTTCGTCGCTTTGTTGTTCATACAATTCTTTGAGCCATAACATGGCGTTTGCTTTGTCACAGTGCTCGCCCATCAGATGAGCGAAGCGACCGCCTTTCTGAATTTGCACGCCAAATGGTGCAAGGTCGTCGCGTAATGCATTAAGAGCAAGGTTAGAATCGGTCCAAACCATAGGCTCGGTAAATTCTCGTTGCATGGCTTGCTTGGCGTTTTCTTCACTCAAGCCAGTGATAGAAACCAGTTCTTGCCATGTCATCTCACTGAAGCGTCTGAAGGTGTATTGCTCTTGTTTATCATTGGTGAGTTCGATTAGTTCGTCGCGTCTTGGGCCGAATGACTTGCGCCAATACTCACCGCAGTCCTCTAAAGTTTCGTCTATAGAGAGGGCTAAATTCTTAGGGATATAAACAGCAGAGCCGTTTTCCACGATAAAAGCGTCTTGGTGGTTGAGCTCTTGTCTAAGAGACACAAGCTCAACAAATGTCTTGCTGGTGTTGATGACGCAAGGAATAGAAAAAGTCTTCAGCGACTGTAAGGCCGCCAGTGCAGGTTTGAAACTGTATGTGTGATGATCGAGTAATGTGCCATCCAAATCGGTAAAAATTAAAAGCGTTGTCATGTCGATTCCTTTTTGGGTCCATCAAAATACCGCTGGTGGACGTTAGTATGAGACTTGCAAATCTGGTGCCAGTGCGTAAAAGTGGCTTTTTCCTTATGAGGTACATGCCTAAGATTAACTAGGCTGTTGAACAAATTGATGACAAGTTTGCTACGTTTATGTGTCTTTGTGATTCTGGCTTTGTTGGCGTTCGCGGCAAACTCTGTTTTGTGTCGTCTGGCGCTTAACGATGGACTTATCGATCCGGCTCAATTCACCACGTGGCGCTTGCTTAGCGGAGCCGCTACCTTGGTGTTACTGAGTGCTTTTCAATCTCTTAAACATCAGCACAATGATTTGAAAATAGCGTGGTTAGAAGGCAGCTGGTTATCGGCCTTTGCGCTCTTTATTTATGCCTTGGGCTTTTCCTACGCCTACGTGACATTATCGACCGGAATGGGCGCCTTGATACTGTTTGGTGCCGTACAACTAACCTTGATCTTATTCGCAGTGTGGGCAGGGCAAAAGCTGGTTTGGTTGGAATGGTTAGGGCTGGCGATAGCCTTTGCTGGTTTTGTCTATTTAGTGCTTCCTACTTTGTCGTCTCCCTCTTTGCTTGGCTTTGTCTTAATGACGCTAGCAGGCGTGGCGTGGGGCTTGTACACATGGCGAGGTAAAATCTCGACTAAGCCTTTATTTGCCACCACATCTAACTTTGTTCGAACCATTCCCATGTTATTGATTGCCTTGCTTGTTATTCATCTCAATACCGAGCAATCACAGATCGCCCAGCCTGAAGGTATTATCTTAGCCGTCACCTCGGGCGCGATCATGTCTGGATTAGGCTACGCCATCTGGTACGCCGTCCTGCCTTATCTTAGTGCTTCCATGGCTGCCGTGTTACAGCTACTGGTTCCTATCATTGCCACAATAGGAGGCGTAGTTTTTGCCAATGAATCCATAACTTTACACCTCGTCATAGCCACGTTAAGTGTCTTGGGTGGTGTGTTACTCGTTATTCTCGCAAGAAAACGAACATCTAAAAACGCCTAGTTTTGGTGCGTTTTTATCTCAATGCGCCATAATCGACAGGTTTATGTTTGAAAATTGATCGTTGTTTTAGTCCGATAACGTAAACATTTCCCCGTTATGTTTTTCAAGGGGAGGGCTAGGGAGGGGTTATTACTTCGGAGCTTTGACCCTGATTTCCGCTGGAGATGCGAGCAAACCAAACACCACCGCTCGACACTGTCGTTTGACCTCGCTTTTAGTGTTCGCCTTGCTCCACGTCAATCAACAAAATACCTTGAATCCCAAGTCACTCTGTAGGGCACGATGAGCGCAGCGTGATCTGCCGCGAAAGCGAAGCTTTCTTTTGGATGTAGATCACTATTTATATTGAATGCGATAAGAACAAAAGTAAAAAAGTGGGTAGATAAGCAATTAGACAAGTACGAGCAGCAAACCAATGATGATATTGAAAAGGTAGCTGAATTGAGTTGCTCATGCCCTGCTTGTGGAGAGCGTACAGTTGTGTATCTTGGCGATGTCTCTGAGAGTAAAGTGACAAAGTGGCTTCGCATCATGCTGCCATGTGACAATGGCAGTTAGCGTTAGCACTTGGTGAGATCAGGGTATAAAAACAGATCAGGTCAGAAGGCCTGATGGAATCGCTTGCCTCACGAGTCAAATCGCGCTACAAAAGAGCAAATAAATAACCAACATAGCGGCGATCAAAGACGACCTGAAGCGGCATAGTCCAGACAGACGTTGGTATTAAGCGAGTTATTTAACAGGGACGTCCCACCATGAAAAAAGCAAATCCCCTATATAGACAACGCAGCCGTTCAACAGTGGGTTATAGCCGCAGCTACGCTGCTGTGTAACCCTTAATTGTTATATTCCAAGGTCAGTCATGACAAATGAAGTTGTAAATTTTTTAGTAGAAGAAGCTACATCAGAGGGATTCAAGACTGAATCTGCGATATTCGGCGAATTGTTTCTTGAAAATGAGCCTCGTTCGATAAGGCAATCTACAGGTGCTGTCTATGGCGTGTTAGTTGAATCAAAAACGCCCCCTCGAAAGGATTTAAAGCCAATTAAAGGCTTTCCCAATCTTTATCCTGTGTATTGGGGAAAGGATATCGCCCCAGTAAGCAGGTTGAAGGCGCATGTTCAAAATCATCAATCTACAGGAAATGCCGATCTCCGAAGCATTGAGGAGATACAAGGAAAGCGACTTCTGTTCGGTGCTATTTTTGTGGAAAAGTATTCCGAATTTGAGGGTTATCTACACGATTCATACCCGCCAATAAAAGGTCAGAAAAGTCGAGGCAGAACCGGTACTATCGTGGAGGTAATCAATTGAAATATAACAAGTCACGTAAGGCGGACGCGTGAGACGCGCCGCTTCGTTTTCGCGTTATAGCGACTAAGTATGAGTGCGGAGTCCAGAATGTATTTATTTATCGGTGATGGGCTTAGTGAGAATGTCAAAGTATGTAGATATTTTTCATTCGAGGCTTTCATAAACCTAATTGAAACCCAAATGCTTACTTTTACAAAGGTTTCGAACTGGGAAGATCCTTGGGAAAATGAGTTATCTCGTTATAAGTTAAAAACGAAGGATGGGCTGGAAGATCCCCAATATGGAGCTGATAGGTATTTCTTTGGCCAGTGCTGGACTCAAAAAATTGAATCTGACGCTATGTGGAGGATTTACTCTCCAAATTTATCTGGTGTAAAAATACAAACCAAGATAGGAAAGTTAAATTCTATCTTAAATGCGAGAGCTCTAGGTGTTGAGAAGGTTGTTTACTTTTCACACTGGAAAGAAATGTTCGATCTATTAAGTGATGATAAAAGTCGCTACCAAACAGTCAAGTACAAAAGAGATTCATTCTCACACGAAGAAGAGGTCAGGTTTATTGTTCATCCTCAAGACATCCTTGATGGAAATGACTATCACGAGAGAAGTCATATCAACTTGCCAATAGATATAGCAGAATTTATTGAGGCAATAGAAATCGACCCTCGTGCCCCTCTCTGGATAGAAAATATGTTGAAAACCTACGCAGGTAGAGCAATTCCTAGAGTAAGTGTTACTAAGTCGGCTTTGTATCAACCAAATACAGAATTCCAGGTTGTTCGAGAATATGTTCCAGTTGATCCGCAGCTATAACAAAGCCAGCCAGAGGGATGCCAAAACCGCCGCTTCGCTTTTGTCACCCTTGCTTGCGGCGTTATAGATCATCAAAGATGGCAGAGGCTGTGGAACAACAGCTTGATATTGGCGATTCATATTGCTAAAAAAGCAGGAGATCGAATTTAGGGTCACTAAATTAACAAAGCTGCTTACTACGTGTACCACCTGTTTGGCCCTTTCCTGAATCTCTATAATGACCATTTACCAAGCCACCCACGCCTGAAAACTAGTTATATCAATGTATTGTTTTGCATTTACCGCTAATCATTCAATATGAAGCTACTAATCGTATGTTTAAATGATGAGTCATTGCTCAGATAAGGTGCTTGAAGGGCGTGTTCAGTTAGCATAGTGTTTTAGCACTCTATTTAATAAGGAGAACACTGTGGATATAGATGAAGACAAAATCGATGATGCAGCGCTCGCTCTTTTTTACCTTACTTTGCATGATGATTTGGGACATGCATGGAAACAGGTTGATTGGTGTATAACCAATAGATTGCATGAGAAAGGTTATATTCATAATCCAGTTGGCAAATCTAAATCGGTGATATTGACCGAGGAGGGGCTGGCGAAATCAGAGGCGTTGTTTAAAGCGCTTTTCACTAAGGCCGATGAAAGTGGAAAATAATTCAGGCACAAAAAAACGGACATCATCCATGACGTCCGTTTTTTTATTGCGATATCTAACTACTTACACTTCAGGAATGTGTTCTGAAAGTGCAGCATAAGCCACGGTGAACGCGCCTTCTTGGAATGCACGCAAGCCTGTTGCTTTGAATGGAATCGGCATTGGGTTGTGTTGCAAGATGTCTTTGGTTTTTGCGCCGCTGAACAAATCGACTTCAACCGTATTAATCAATTGGATAGCCGCTTCAATTTTAAAACCTACCGCGCCGCCAGCGAATTTGCCTTTTGTTGGGCGTTCACGAATAACGGCTCTTTTCACTTTGTAATCTTCAAACAATTTTTTCAGCATGAACTGAAATTTACGTACGCTTTCGCTGTCGTTTGGGTTGTTAAGTGTGTGTCGAGTTTGGCGACAATCGGCGATTTGAAACAATCCGTCTTGTTTAGACAGAAGGCAAAGAATCACTTCGCTGCCTTTAATTTCGATACCACAAGTAATCATAACGAGGTCCTGAATAGGGAATTTCGCGCATTATCGCACAGTTAATAGGTATTTCGCAGAGTAAAAAATACTGCTTGTTGAAATGGAAACCAGTCAGATCTAAGGCGAAAGTGAAAGCTTGTGGTTTATTACACTCTTTTCATTTTGCTGTCTCTCATTTCTTAAAGGGATATTGTACTATTTCAAAATATTATTTTGTTAAAATGCAAATCACGATATTTTCTACTGTAAAAGTGTAAATATATGCTTTTTACCCTAGAGATGTTTTTTTCAACATTGACCACTTTTTTTAATTATAACTAACATAGGCTGCATAAAATGACTGCTTCATCGCCAATGGGCATTCCTCGTCCCCAGGTGAAATCTTTAGACGAAATTCTTCCTCACGAACCTTTGTTAATGATGGGAGCGGGCCCTGTTCCTATTCCTGAGCGTGTCGCCAAGGCCAATTCTGTGGTGATTAACCACCTTGGTAGTGTGATGGCGCAGGTTATTGGGCAAGTTAAAACAATGGCGCGTTATGTGTTTCAAACAGAGTCTAAATGGGTACTTGGCGTAGCAGGGCCAGCGTCAGCCGCAATGGAAATGGCAGTGGCCAATTTGTTGCAACCGGGCGAGCGTATTTTATGTATTAACAATGGCTTCTTTAGTCATCGTATGGCGGAAATGGCGACGCGTATTGGCGCCGATGTTCATGAGTTGCACGTTGGAGTTCATGAAGCGGCGAATCCAGAGCGTGTTCGTAAAGCCATCGAAGAAACACGTCCAAAAGTATTAACGCTGGTGCAAGGTGAAACATCGAATACTGTGTTTAACCATTCATTAGAGGAAATCACCAAGATCGCTAAATCTTATGGTTGTTTGGTGGTTGTAGATGCAGTTTGTACGTTAAGTACTATGCCGCTGAAGATGGATGCGTGGCAAGTAGACGTAGTTATCACAGGTGGGCAAAAAGGCTTGTCATCTATTCCGGGTGTATCGCTTTTGGTGTTTTCTAATGAAGCATGGGCGGCAGTTAAGAGTCGTACCAAGCCAACGGCTCAATGGTGTTTTGATGCACAGTTAGCTGAGAATTTTTGGCACAACGATGGTTATCATTATACGGCGCCTGTTTCAGGCATCATGGCGTTACATGAAGCATTGAAATTGGTGTGTGATGAGACATTAGAAAATCGTTTTGCTCGTCATCTACGTTGTTCTAAAGCGTTGCAAGCGGGCATTGAAGGAATGGGATTAGAGTTATTTATTCCGCCAGCGTCGCGTTTAAACTCTGTGGTTGGTATTAATATTCCTGAAGGTCTAACAGCAGGGCAGATTTGCCGACATATTTCGGAAATGTACAGAGTTGAGATTGCTGGTTCATTTGGCCAACCAATCGTTCGTATTGGTCAAATGGGCGAGCAGTGCCGTGAGCACAACTTGTTCCGTACCTTGCATGCCTTTGGCAGCACTATGCGTGACTTGGGTGTGAAAGTTGATCAGCCAAACGGTATGGCTGAAATGGAATCGTACCTGCAAAGTGTGCCACGCACGCTTTATCAAGTGGCTTAAAGACTAAAATGAAGTAAGGCGCTTTTTTGTTGAAGCGCCTTACTTTTTAAATGAAGTTTTAAACTAGATGTTTTTTATATTGAATTAAATGCCTTCTGCTTCATAAGCTGAGGGCATTTTTTTATTCGGCATTAAGCTGGCAAACAGCGCCCCAGCGGTAATTAATAGGCAAGCGATGATTTGCCCTGTGGTTAATTGAGCATCGGTAAAAAGCCCAAGCCAAGCAGTCGATAGGGCAGGTGCTGTGTAAGACAACACACCAAGCAATGATAGATTGCCTTTTTTTACGCCAAAGTCCCAACAGAAAAATGCGATGCCAACAGGCCCAAATCCAAGCCCTAAAATTGCAATCCAAGTGCTTGCGGGAAAGTCTAGCGAAAGTTTCCCATTTTCGGCTTCGATCATAATATGTGAAGCGCCCGCTAATAGTGCGGTGACTAGGCAATACCAAAGTACCGCGCTAGAAGGAACGGTTTGGAAGCGTCGATTCGCTACCGAATAGCTTGACCAAATAAACGCGCAGGCAAATGCCGCGGCGTAACCTGTCCAATTATAATTCGTATTTGTTTCTATCAAGCTTGCCGATTCCCTCGCTTGCAGCATGATACCTGTGCCGATAAAAGCAATAACAGCGCCCACCAAATGTGTCCATGACAGAGAGTTTCCCTTGGTCATGCCTGCCATTAAGACAATCAACAAAGGCCAGAGATAAGCGATAAGTCCCGCTTCCACTGGTGGTGCATGCTGAAACGCATAAAAGTAGCAGAAGTGATAGAAATAAAATCCAAGCCCACCCATGGCAATGGCGCTAGTCGGTGTTTTTGACCACGACGACTTTAGTTCGCCTTTGATTAAATAAACGATAAAAAACAATAAACTTGCTACACCAAAAGTAACTGTGAGCAACAAGAGTGGTGGCACGAGGTTGGCTTGAGTGGTAAAAAGCGCAAGGCTACTCCAGAGCAGAATAGCGATACTTCCAATGAGTGTGGCTTGTGGAGAATGTGCTGTCATCTTGTCGTTTCCTAAATCCTGATCTAGTCTGATTAAACAAGATTTTATCTTGGTTAAGGCTTAATGACATTGTCAAAAATGCGTGACTTGCCTTGTCAAAAATACGTTTTTTATCGCAAATAAGTAAGAAATATTGATCTATGACAGGGTGGTGACAGGTTTGAGAGGTAAGGTTTGTTTACTCAAGTCAATTGAAATACCTATTTTAAGAGCTTGATTAGCTAACAACAAAAAAAATAACAAGCAGGAGATAACCATGCTTAATACCATTTCTTTGAAGTCTGTTCTAATTTCAAGTGCAGTAGCACTAACCATGGCTGGACAGGCTTACGCCTTCGAACCAGCTCGCAGTGGTGAATGTATTGCCCCAGCGAACCCAGGTGGTGGATGGGACTTTACTTGCCGTAGCGTTGGTAAAGTATTAGTTGATCAAGGTTACTTTAAAGGTAACGTTCAGACAGTTAACATGACGGGTGCTGGTGGCGGTGTAGCTTTTGCTCATACGATTAGTAAACGTGATACAGACGAAAACCTTATTGTTGCTGCTAGTACAGCTACAACAACACGCCTTGCTCAAGGCCAATTCCCAGGCATGAATGCTGACCAAGTTAAATGGGTTGGTACATTAGGTGCTGACTACGGCATTATCGCTGTTGGTAAAGATTCCAAATATACTTCTTTGACTCAGGTTCTTGATGCGCTTAAGAAAGACCCAAGTGCGGTTAAATTCGCTGGTGGTAGTGCATCTGGTGGTTGGGATCATTTAAAAGTATTGATGACTGCGCAAAAAGCAAACGTTGAGAACTTGCCAAAAGTTCGTTACCTAGCATACAGCGGTGGTTCTGAAGCTTTGGTTCAAGTTGTGGGCGGTCACGTAGATGCATTCACTGGTGACATCTCTGAAGTGAAAGGTTTCATGGATTCTGGTGACTTACGCGTTCTAGCAGTTCTTTCTGAAGAACGTTTACCAGCGCCATATGACTCTATTCCTACAGCAATGGAGCAGGGTATTGATTCTGTCGCTCCAAACTGGCGCGGATTTTACGTACCAGGTAATGCAAGTGCAGAATCTTACGATTGGTGGGTAAAAACCATGGATGAGTTGTACACAACTCAAGAATGGAAAGACGTCATGACTAAAAATGGTTTGATGCCATTCCACAAGTCTGGTGCTGACTTTACTCAATTCGTAAAAAACCAAACTCTAGACATTAAAATCTTATCGCAAGACATCGGTCTAATTAAATAACCTCAGACCGCTTTTTGGAGGGGGCATCTGTTCTGATACAGTGCTCCTCCTGTTTTCGACTATTTTTCACCCTTTGATTTATTAACATGGAGCAGAGACATGCGTATTAACGATCGTGTGTTTGGCATGCTAATGCTTATTCTTGCCGTAGGTTACGGCTGGGAAGCAACGCAATTCCCCATTCCTTTTGGCGGACAGGAAAGTGTCGGTCCTGAAACTTTTCCTATCATGCTAGCCATCATTTTAGGTATTAGTTCGATTTATATGATTGTTCGTCCTGACCAAGACGAGAAATGGGCGCCAGCGGCCATGTTGATTGAGCTTAGTGTTGTGGTTCTTTCTATGCTTGCTTTTGCATGGGCAATTGAACCGATTGGTTTTATGCCTGCTGCGGCATTGGTTGTGAGCTTTTTAAGTTGGCGTATGGGGGCAAGCATTGCTAAGAGTATTATCACTGGTGTGACAAGCTCTGTAGTTATCTTTTTCCTTTTCAATAATGTGCTTGAATTAGCACTGCCTCTAGGTCTATTGGAGTTTTAATATGGATACTATGAGCTTATTAATGCAAGGCTTTGCGGTTGCGTTAACGCCTGAAAGTATTATGTTTGCGGTTATTGGTGCCATTTTGGGTACCTTGATTGGCGCATTACCGGGTCTTGGCCCTGCAAATGGTGTTGCTATCTTGATTCCATTGGCGTTTAGCTTAGGTTTGTCGCCAACCTCTTCTCTTATCTTGTTAACGTCTGTTTATGCGGGTGCCATGTACGGCGGTCGTATTTCGTCTATCCTGTTGAACATTCCAGGTGACGAGCCAGCTATGATGACCTGTTTAGATGGTTATCCAATGGCGCTAAAAGGCAAAGCAGCTGAAGCCTTGGCTATCTCTGCAATTGCCTCTTTTATCGGTAGCTTTATTGCGACAATCGGTCTGGTTATTCTTGCGCCAATCTTAGCGAAATTCGCACTGAGATTTGGTCCATCTGAATACTTTGCATTGTTCGCTTTAGCCTTTGCGACCTTGGGTGGTATTACTGGTAAAAACCAGTTTAAAACCATGATGGCAGCGGCGATAGGTTTAATGATTGCTACGGTTGGTATCGATATTTCAACTGGCGTGCAGCGTTTTACCTTTAATACACTTGAATTGTTCGAAGGTGTTGATTTCATTATCGCAATCGTTGGTTTGTTTGCGATCAGTGAATTGTTGTTCTTCTTAGAGCGTCACGCTGGTGATGGCTTAAAACAAGTTGCGATTAACAAGCTGAAACTATCAGCAAAAGACATTATCAAAGTGCTTCCTGCTTCTTTCCGTGGCGCGGTACTTGGTTTCATTGCTGGTGTATTACCAGGTGCGGGTGCTTCTTTGGGTAGCTTTATTAGTTACACTTTGGAAAAACGCGTATCGGATAAAGGCGAATTTGGTAAAGGTGATCCTCGTGGTGTTGCGGCTCCTGAAGCCGGTAATAACGGCGCGGCATCCGGTGCACTTGTGCCAATGTTAACTCTTGGTGTTCCAGGTAGTGGTACAACAGCTGTGTTATTAGCGATGTTGATTTCTTTAAACATCTCTCCTGGTCCAATGTTATTCCAACAAAATGCGGATCTTGTTTGGGGTGTCATTGCGGCGATGTTTGTTGGTAACTTTGTATTGTTACTGCTAAACATTCCAATGGTAGGCATCTTCGTTAAGTTGTTGAGCATTCCACCTAAATATTTGATGCCGGTTGTTACCTTGATCGCGTCTGTAGGTATTTATTCCGTTAGCCATAGTGCATTGGACTTGTACTTTATGATTGGCTTCGGTGTATTGGGTTATATCTTCCGTAAAATTGATATTCCACTAGTACCGATTATTTTGGGTATGTTGCTTGGGCCAGAAATGGAGAAGAGTCTTCGTCATGCATTAGTACTATCTGATGGTGATTGGACGGTGCTTTTCAATAGCGGTTTGAGTATTGGTTTGTGGACTGTTGCGATACTAGGTTTGATTCTACCTATGATTGTAGGCCCGATTGTTCGCGCTAAAATGTCTAAATCAAAAGAAGCTGTTAAAGACGTTTAAGCCCTGTAATACTAGAGGCTCTGTAATAACAAAATTCGAGTAGCGTATGTTGCTCGAATTTTGTTGTTTTTATAATAAAAAACACAATGGCTAATGGTTATGCGAATTCTGGTGGTAGAGGATACTCAGGTCTTAGGGCAAGCGATCTGTGAACGATTAACAAGCCTAGGGCATGGCGTTGATTTAATCGGGGATGGTAAACGTGCGGATGAGTTATTGAAGTATCAGTCTGTAGATTTGATATTGCTAGATCTTAATTTGCCCGGCTTATCTGGATTACAATTGCTACAGAAACTGCGCCAGCGCGATGACGACACGCCAGTGTTAATTTTAACCGCTCGGGATCAGATAGAAGATCGTATACGATTGCTCGATGCCGGAGCCGATGATTATTTAACGAAACCATTCGATTTTGGTGAGCTAGAAGCTCGTTGTAGGGCTTTATTGCGCCGCAAACAGGGCTACGCTACCAATGTTACAGAACACGGTAATATAGTGGTAAACCGCGACAGTCGTCAGGTATTTATTGATGGCGAACTCACAGTTATCACCAATCGAGAGTTTCGCTTGCTGGAAATATTCCTTGGCCATTTAGGCCGCGTATTAAGTAAAGACGAAATTACCGACCATTTATTTAACTTCAATGAAACACCGGGTCCTAACGCGATTGAGCTGTATGTAGGGCGTTTAAGGAAGAAAATGGGTCAGGGTGATTTAGTCATTAGTACCCTAAGAGGAATTGGTTATGTGGCAGAAATCGCCAAACCATCGAGCTCTCAGTGAAGATGAGGAAAAGAAGGCCTTAGAAAACGCGCCATCGCTGCGTTTTCGCTTTATTCTCGCGGGTGTTTTGGTTATCGGGATTATCGCTGGTTTAGCGATTAATCTGATTTTTGATTATAGTCAAAAGCTCGCCGATTTATCCTACGACCGTTTATTGCGAAGTGCTTTACTGCAAATGGACGAAAACGTCGGCTTGATGCGTAATGAAGTCAGCATCGATATTCCATGGTCTGCATTTGCCACTTTGGCGCAAGCGGAAGAAGATCGTGTTTTTTATAAAGTTGAGAGCTTGGAACAAGGTTTTATTACCGGTTACCAAGATCTAGATAGCCAGCCACCTCAACCTCCTGTTTTAGATCAAATACAATTTTATAACCAAGAGTATTCTGGTGAAATGGTGCGCTTTGCCTGGGTGCAGCGCCATATTACCGACCCAGAAACAGCGCAAACTGTTCGTATTATTTTAGGTCAGACTCGATTATCAAGAGAAGAAATGGCATCTGCGGTGACACAAAAAGCGGTCGAAGTAGTGGTGTTTATTGCCTTGGTCGCTATAACCTTAATTATCATTGGTAGTCATCTTGTCTTAAGGCCTTTGCATCGGATTGAGCGAGCGTTAGAAGAGCGCGCCATGGGTGACCTCACACCAATTGATATAAATACGCCAAAGGAAACTCACCATCTAAAAGTTGCCATCAACCATTTTATGGAGCGACTACAGAGCAACCTTGAACAGTTGGAAAATTATACGGCGGATGCTGCTCATCAGTTGCGTACACCATTGGCGAGTCTGAGGGCGCTGGCAGAAAATGCACGAGATAACACCTCACCAGAAAGGCAGCATCAGGCCTTGGAAAACATCGTTAAACAATGCGATACCTTAAGCCAAACAGTAACCTTGTTGCTTAATCAAGCGGTCGTTTCTCATCGCTTACAGACGCACCGATTGGAGCCGATTGATTTGCTAGCGCCCATTACCGCATCTTGTCGGGAGCAGGCTGTAGCAGCGCTTCATCAAGGGGTTCTGCTTTCTCTTGATTGTGACTTAAAAGAAACGATGATTTTAGGCGATGCCTTTTCTATTCAGCAAATGATGCAAAATCTCATTGAAAACGCGGTTCGTTATAGCCGAGCAGATGTGGAGCGCGGCACAGAAATTATTGTTCAGGTAAGCGAGTTTGAACGCTTCTATCGTATTAAGGTGATTGATTATGGCGTTGGTATTCCTGATATAGAAAAAGAGCGTGTGTTCGAACGTTTCTATCGTGGGCGTTATGACATTGCTGGTAGTGGTGTTGGTCTGGCGATGGTGAAAGACATTGTGGATCACCATTCGGCAAGGATTCAAATATTGGATACAGAGCCAAAAGGCACAACCTTTCAAGTTGATTTTGCCAAGCTTAGATTTAATGAGGATACGGTATGAAACAGGTTTTTTTCTGGCTTGCTGTAGTTGTTAGTTTGAATACGACAAAGCTGTGGGCGACTGAGCCAGTCTGGTTTGGTAATGAAAATGCGCAACGTATTTTAATCATTAATTCTGCTATGGATTTAGCGTCGTTTGAACCTATTTTGAAAAAATTTGTTGAACTACACCCTGATGTTCGTGTGGCCTATCGTGATGTGAATACACTTGAACTGTATTATCTCACTATCAAGGAGCAAAAAAAGCCAGAGGCCAGCTTGGTCATTAGCAGCGCCATGGACCTACATCTTAAATTAGTAAACGATGGTTATGCGCAAACCTATCAGTCGAGTTTCACTGATCGTTTGCCTAGTAACTTCAAATGGCGAAATCAGCTTTTTGCGTTTTCCCTTGAACCGATTGTTATGCTGGTGAATAAAAAAGCCTTTCCCGGTGATTTACCTGAAGATCGCCAGTCATTGTTGCAAACCATTCGTCAAAATGAAAAAGCGATGACCAAACGGATTGGCACTTATGATATTCGTCAAAGTGGCGTTGGTTATTTATTGGCAAGCCAAGATGCACGCCAAGCCGATGTGACATGGGGGCGTTTGTTAGAAGCTTTTGGCAGTCATGATGTGCAAACCTATTGTTGTACTCATGACATTATTGACGATGTTGCTTCAGGTAAGTTGGTGCTGGGTTATAACTTGCTGGGTTCTTATGCATCACAAAGAGCCCAAGAAGATGATAGATTGAAAATGATACTACCGAAAGATTATACGCTCATGTTAATGCGTGCGGCTTTAATTCCTAAAGGTGCGCCAAACGTAGAAGATGCGGGTATCTTTCTAGATTTTTTGTTGTCAGATCAGGCGCAAAAAATGATGCAAACCCAAGGTTTGTTGTTCCCAATTCAGCCTGATATGAATAATCCAAATGATCCTTACGTAGTAAATGCGCCTGGACCAACTGGCATCATCGAATTAGATCAGCAATTATTGGTAGGACGTGATTATGCCAAGCAAAAGCGTTTTATTCGTAACTGGGAAATGGCGTTAGAAATTAGCGAAGAAGACTAATAAAAAACGCCAGTAAGGAGGGGGGGATTAACACCTTCATGCTAGTTCTAAATCTACTTCTAATGTTTTCCAACTTTTTTTGAGTTTTCTACGGGCGAAAGATTTTATATTACTCATTAAGAACAGCTTTATTCCGTAACGTCTTGTGCCTAAGCCATCAATTATCTTAGGTGTATAGCCATGGTCTGTTTTCTTTAAAAGGATCTGATCTTTTGTTACATCACCAAGTAAAATGGCGTTCTGGTATAGGTCTTCAAAAACTGTTTTTAAGATTTTTTTCGCCTCACTTAATGAAATGGCATTATTTTTCATTAATGTGTAAAGAGACTCACTAGAGCATCCATCACTGTCTAAAATTTTTTCGAACACTAACCCTTTCCCTAGATTCGTGTTTATTTCCCCATAGTATTCAGAAATGAAAGGTGACAAATTGTTTCGTTTTTTTAGCTTGGTGTAATAGTACTTCTCAATCTTGTTTTGACTGCGATGCTTTGTTCTTATTACTTTTACACAAGTATTTTTATTCAAAGGGTTGGTGAAGCAAGATCTTTCATTTCCTTGGCCGATAAGATCCTGTTCTTTTAGAAACACTTTAGTATCTTTTGTTGAGAGTTCACTGGTATTTGAAGACATTAAATAACCCCTTAAATAGGATGGGAAACCTTAAGGGGGATATTAGAGTTTTTTATATTTTTTTCACTTTTTTGACGTCGCAAAACAGTCACTTCACTTTTCTTTTGCCTTTTTTTACTTTTTTTTCATATTTTTTTCTAGATATCAAATTTAGTAATATAAGGTGTTCTATATGTGGCAACGAAGGCTGAAAATGGCTCTTGTATGGTATTTTTTATGTAGATCTAGTTATGTTTTTCTAGAAGTGTGATTGGTTCTATAGTTACCTGGTGTTATGAGATAGTACTTAGAAAATAAGCGAACAAGGGCGCTGGCATCACTCACTCCCACTTTCTGCGCGATATACTCTAAGCTTTTATTGGTCGATCTTAACCACATTTTCGCCTCAGTTAAGCGGCGTTGTTGTAGGTATTGCTTCGGTGTCATTTTTAGGTGTCGTTTGAACAAGACAGTTAGCTGGCTTGGACTTAAATGTACATCGCAAGCTAACTCAGCCAAGCTCCAATGCTCCTGAAAATTATGGTCCAGTCGATGTTTGGCTTTGGCTAGACGAGTGTCGCTTTGCAGTATTTTGGTTTGTGGGATAGGGAGTAAATGTTCTAGTAAATTTAATGCTTGTTGAGTTTTAAGTGGATTATGAGATTCACCAATTAGGCTAGATAGAAATGGCAAATACGCCTTAGTTTGTGCATTAAGCTCAACAAAATTGTTTTTGCTTTCGATCTGGCTGTCCCAAACGGGAAGCGAATTAAGGATCAGGCAGTGGTTATTTTCTCTTGCCAAATGGGTATGGGTTTGATTTGAAGAAATCATGCAAGCCTGTCCAAATTGAACTGCTTGCTGGCGATTTTCTACGTCCAATATCAGATGACCAGAAAGCGGAAGTACAATTTGAGTGTGCGAATGCGAATGGGCGTTAGCGGTATCTTTATAGGAAATGACTTCTATGAGGTCTCGCATTTGTTTGATTCCTTATTTCCTACTCTAATTTTTATGTGAGTTACAGAAAGTATAATGATCTGTCTTCAATTAGCTGTAATTATATTCTTTGTCAATATATTTAAAAGTAAGCGGCCTGATCAAAAGCCAATTAATTAAAAGGAAATTATATGCGTCATTTGTTTGCTCTACTGTTTTGTTTAACCCTACCAAGTGCGTGGGCTGAAATGACATTGACCGTTTTTGACCAAGATAACCTTCCTGTCTCTGATGCGGTTGTTATGGTGTCAAACAATGCAGTAAGAACACCTAATACTGTGGCTGTAATGGATCAGATTGATGAGTCTTTTGTGCCCCGTGTATTAGTGGTGCAAAAAGGTCAGTACGTTAGCTTTCCTAATAGTGATGATATTCGGCATCACGTTTACAGTTTTTCTCAGCCAAAAACGTTCGAGATTAAACTTTATAAAGGCACAGAAGTTGCCCCCATCTTGTTCGATAAGGCCGGACTTGTTGTTCTTGGCTGTAACATACATGACGATATGATTGGTTACATTATCGTTGCTGATAATACCTTTGCGCTAAAAACAGACCAAGACGGTAAAGTACGGATACCAGCTAAAAGTGGCGATACAGTATCTTTGTGGAGTGAGCGATTTATTGAGGGTGTGAACGCTGTAAAGAAAATCGCTATCACAAGCAATATAGAGCAAAGTATCTCGCTGGAGCTTTTGCCTCCTATTGGGATGATGGATCACAGTAATATGGATAAAGGATTTGGTAAAAAGAAATGGTCAAAGTGATCCAAATTAAATGCGCGGCAGGAATCTAATGAATAAAAACATGATCAAGATATTAGCTGTCAGCAGCTTTGTGTTATCAGCTTCGTCTGTTATGGCAGCCGATGGCAAAATTCTGGCGACAGCAGGGCTTTCACAAGTAGAAGGCAGTGGCGGTGGTGGGCTTGTGCCATGGGCGACTTTGGCAGGCTACGACAGTCGCGACGAAACGGCTGCGTCATTTTTTATCACAGACGTAAATGTCAGTGATTATCGCTTGTCCTCCATCGGTGTGGCGACCAGCTTCTACGACAGGGTCGAGCTAAGTTACGCTCAGCAGACGTTTGATTTGCCTGTTGATCTGGTGAAAGCGTTAAGCGTAGGAGACATAAAACAAGATATCTTTGGTGTGAAAGTTCGCTTATATGGCGATGCAGTGTATTCCGCCTATCCTCAAGTCAGTGTTGGTTTACAGTATAAGCAATTAGACAGTGATACGGTTGCTGCGTATCTTGGGGCAAAAGACGACAGTGGAACTGATTTTTATGTTGCTGCGACTAAAGTGCATTTAGGTGCGGTTGCGGGTTACAACCTTGTATGGAACTTAACTGCTCGTGCTACCAAAGCCAATGAAATGGGCTTGTTAGGCTACGGTGGGCCAGACAACAACGATTACCAAGTGATGATGGAAGGCAGTGTTGGTTTGCTACTATCTCCTAACTGGGTAGTGGGTATGGAATATCGTCAGAAACCGAGCAATCTGTCTAGTGTAGAAGAAGATGATTGGAAAGATGTCTTTGTCAGTTATATGCCGAACAAGAATGTTAATTTTACTGCGGCTTATGTCGACTTAGGCACAGTTGCCACCAAGAAAAATCAAACAGGCATTTATTTATCCATGACGGGGTACTTATGGTAAACCTAGTAAAAGCATCATTCATTGCATTTAGCGTATTTTTGGTTGCCTGTGCAGCGCTAAGTAAAGCGCCGAAAAGCTTATATGACGAAATTGGTGGCAAGCCAACGGTCGAAGCTATTACCGATAACTTTATTGACGAAATTAGCTTTAATAAAGACATTTATCGCTATTTTGAAAAAACCAATATCACTCGCTTCCGTGAAAAATTCATCGAGCATCTTTGTGTGAATACCGGTGGCCCATGTACTTACACTGGCGACACCATGTTGAAAGTACACCAAGGTCAAAAAATCAATGAAACCGACTTCAATACCACCGTCGATTTATTGGTTAATGCTATGAAAAAAGCAGGTTTAACCTATCCGCAGCAGAATCAGGTGCTAAAAGTGCTCGCACCGATGCGTGGGGAGATGCTTTACAAGTAAATCGTCTCAAGAAAGTGAATTATTAAAAGCATCTATTCGAAAGCGACCTTAGGGTTGCTTTTTTATTTGATCTCGGTCAGCTAATGGCAAAGCATTCATAGTCTTGTCGTGAGCATCGGAGTAGGGTGAAAGGTAACCTTTGTGAATTCACTATAAGGTAACGTCAAATAAGAGAAATACGATGCTGGCTATTTTCACTGATTTAGCAGATTGGCTTACCTTCATATTATTTGGCTTATCCCCGAATTCGAAACTTGGTGATGCGGTACATTTCTTCATTGAAGACACGACCAAGATTTTTTTCCTCTTGGTCATCATGATCTACTTTATTGCGCTGTTACGTGCGTCTCTCAATATTGAAAGAGTTCGAGATTATCTCGCTAGAAAAAACCGTTTTATTGGCTATTTAACTGGATCTGTTTTCGGCGCTATCACACCATTTTGTTCTTGCTCAAGCATTCCTGTATTTCTTGGTTTTACCTCTGCGGGCATTCCTGTCGGCATTACCATGTCGTTTCTACTGACCTCACCGTTGATTAACGAAGTTGCTGTTTTGTTACTGCTCAGTTTGGTTGGTTGGCAAATCACCTTGATGTACGTTTTGGTTGGCATGGCGGTTGGTATCTTGGGTGGCGTATTTCTTGATCTCATCCGAGCTGAAAAAATGCTACAGCCTTTTGCCCTAAAAGCGTACCAATCGGCAACACCTGTCGCTGATTCAGATGGTGATTCTAGTGCAAAACCAACGCTGTCTTTTCGTGAACGACATGACTTTGCTAAGAATGAGCTGTGGGATATTTTCTCACGAGTGTGGAAATGGGTTTTTATTGGTGTTGGTCTTGGTGCAGCGTTGCACGGTTATGTACCTGTATCTTGGCTAGAAGGTAACCTTGGCGACGGCCAATGGTGGTCTGTGCCTTTGGCTGTATTGTTTGGTATTCCGCTTTATTCAAATGCAACGGGCGTGATTCCTATTATGGAAAGCTTGATAACCAAAGGTCTGCCAATCGGTACCACCATGGCGTTTTGCATGAGTACCGTCGCGGCCAGCTTCCCAGAATTTATTTTGCTTAAACAAGTGATGACATGGAAATTGCTTGCCATCATTTTGGCGATGTTGCTTTTCTCCTTCACTTTAGTGGGTTGGATTCTGAATCTTGTTAACTGAAGCGCTAATTAAAAAAGGAACAATCAAATGAAACAAGTCAAAGTACTGGGTAGTGGTTGTAGCAAATGTGTGAAAACTGCTGAGCTTATTAAAGCTATCGCCGCTGAAAACGAAGTGTCAGTGAATGTAGAGAAAGAAACCAGCGCCGAAGTTATCATGAGTTATGGTGTAATGAGTACGCCTGCCGTGGTGATAGACGATGTTGTTGTGCATTATGGCTCGATTCCTGATAAGAAAAAAATACAAAGCTGGTTCTAATCGCGAATTGATTCACATACTGAATATAGCGTGACGATTATGGATTTTCATAAAAGTCTTGTAGTAGGCTCATTGGCTAGTCAAGGAAGGCGTGTTGCGTGGTGAATCCGATTTCTCCTGAATTTCTTGACGCTAAACTTTAAACTAACCAAGAATCTGGAGTATCTCATGATCCCAAAGACAGCAAAAATGCGTGTCGCAAGACCAACTGACAACCTAGCTAAAATCACCGACATGTATGTTAATGGCCTAGGTTTCAAACTGCTCGGTAGCTTCGAAGGTCATAATGGCTTCGATGGCTCTATCGTCGGTCATGAGCAGCATAACTATCACTTAGAATTTACCCATCATAAAGGCGCAACCGTCGGTAAAGCGCCGACGCAAGATAACCTACTCATCTTCTATTTTACCGACACGCAAGTATGGGAAGAATGCTGTGAAAAGATGCAAGCAGCAGACTTTGTTCATGTGCCATCCTACAACGATTATTGGGACGACGTCGGCAAAACTTTTGAAGACGTAGACGGTTATCGAGTGGTATTGCAAAACCGCGAGTGGACGGCTTAATTACGATAGAGTCGGTGCCTTTTATCTTGCCGTAGGTCAGTCTTTATTCAACAAATACTATCTTCTTTTTATCTCTGGCCTTAAATTAGGGTTATCTAATGTTAAATCTAATTAAGGTGAACCATGAAAAGCTACAAAGAAATTAACAAAGACCAAAATGCCTTTGCGCGCGAATATCGTAAATCTTCTCCTGAGATATTGGATGGATTTATGGCCATGCACAAAGCTGCTATGGAAGAGGGCGCGCTGGCAGTTAAAGTAAAAGAAATGATGGCATTAAGTATTGGTATTGCTTCACGTTGTGACGGTTGTATTGCTTCTCATGCAAAAGCCGCACTTCGCGCTGGCGCTACTCGGGAAGAATTGATCGAAACCATCAACGTTGCACTCATGATGGGCGGTGGTCCTGCAGTTATTTACGGTACACAAGCGCTGGCTGCAGTGGATGAGTTTTTGGCTGACTGATCAGAAAAGACAACCTTCCTCGTGATGCAGGAAGGTTGTGAATGCTTAGTTCGGTAGCCAAGTAACCAATGACGGGTAAAGAGCAACGATGGCAAGTGTCAGTAATTGCAGTAGTACGAAAGGGATTGCGCCCTTGTATATCTCTGCCATGCTGATGTCACTTGCTGCGCTTCTTATGTAGAACAACGCCATGCCAACGGGCGGTGTTAAAAAGGAAGTTTGCAGACATAACGCCATAAGAATCGCGACCCAAACAGGATCGAAGCCAAAACCTACTAAAATTGGCATCACCAGAGGTGCGACGATTAAGACGATTTCCATCCAGTCTAAGAAAAAGCCTAATAAAAAGATGATTAGAATCACACAGAACAACACGCCTTCTGGGCTGAGTGGCAAAGCATGAAGGGCGTTTTCAATCACTTCATCACCACCGTAACCGCGTAAGACCACAGAAAAACAGGATGCACCAAAGATCAAGGCGTATAAGAAAGCGACAGATCGGCCTGTTTGATAACAGACAAAACGCAAGTCGTGCCATTTTAATCGGCCTGAACTCCAGGCTAAAAAGGTTGCGCCAGCAGCGCCAATTCCAGAAGCTTCCGTAGGTGAAGCGATACCCGCAATGATGGAACCCAATACAGCCAAAACTAAGACCAGCGGTGCGAACAGAGCTTTAGAAATATCTCGAATAATCTCGAATTTGCTTACGCCACTTTCTTCATCGAAGGCGACTTTTGGCATGGTAGAAGGTTTAATCAGGGCATAAATAAAGATAAAAAGTACGAAGCTGGTGGCCAGTAATAATCCCGGTATGATTGCGCCCATAAAAAGGTCGCCAACAGGAATACGTAATTGATCGCCCATCACTACCAGCATGATAGAAGGTGGAACAAGAATGCCAAGGCAACCTGTTGCTCCAACTGTACCTGCGCTGATCCATTTCGCGTAACCCGCTTTAAACATAGTTGGAAGTGCAATGGTGGAAAGCAGTACGACTGATGCACCAATAATGCCAGTAGATGCTGCAAGCACAACACCTATTAGAACCACTGCGATTGCCAATCCACCTGGTGTTTTACCTAAAACGCGACGCATTGCTTCAATTAAACGTTCGGCAATACCAGAGCGATCAAGCATGTATCCCATAAAGATAAACATCGACATAGGGATTAGTGAGTAGCTGGAAATGGTTGAAAACGTCCTATTGGCGACAAAACCTATGGTGCGCAATTCTGCTACGTCATAGATATCAAATGACACAAGGATACTGCCCAACGTGGCAAATAATACGCCGACGCCGCCTAAAACAAAGGCAACAGGAAAACCTGAAAATAGAATAAGCATAAAGGTAGAAAATAGTAAAAAAACAAATAACTCATTCATGATGCGATCCCTTTTCCGCAGGAGTCGATGAGGCGGAGACAGCGTTGGGTTGAATTAAAAAAGCAATATTGCGGAAAAAAATCGCAACACCTTGCAGTGCTAAAAGGCTCAAGCCGAGAGCCATAACACCCTTGATGATATAGCGAGCGGGCAATCCAGAAGGCATTGGGGAGCCTTCACGTAATGACCAAGAATAAGTGGTGATTTCCCATGCGTGCCATGAAACGAGAATGGTATAAGGGAAAAACAAAAATAAGATACCAAGAATCTCGACCCATGCACGACGTTTAGGGCTGAATCTATTGTGAAAAATATCAACACGAATGTGTTCATCCGCTTGGTAGGTATAGGCTAAGCAGGACATAACAACGATGGCATTTAGGTGCCATTGAACTTCTTCTAGTTCCACCAAGCCGATATTGAAAACGTAGCGCAATATCACGTTTATCAAGATGGTGAGGATTAAAATGGGCAGAATAAGTGAGCCAGCTTTGCCGACAGCAACGGAAAAAGCTCCGATTTTGTCAGCAATGGAGTTTATGGTGTACATCAAAATAGCTCCGATTGTGTAAGGCGGATTAGTAGACGTTAAAGAATAAAACTGAGAAAGACGTCATGTATCTCTCGGTTTTATTTGAAGTTAATTGCCTTTATATTCAGTCCACAGAGACACTTTTTCACGGTAGCTATTGAGAGAATCTAGAGTGCGTTTGAAGTCAGCATCTTTATTCGCTTCTTCATTCATTACTTCGTCTGTGCCTTTTTTAAATGCAGCGAGAACGGCAGGAGGGAAGGCTTTAATTTGAGTGCCAGCTGCTTTAAATTTATTAATGGCATCGGCATTGGCTATCGTGGTGGAAGAGATTGTCCATAGTTGAGTTTCACGACAAGTGTCTTCGATCAAGCCTTGTTGTGCTGCGCTCATAGAGTCCCATTTGCGTTTGTTGATGATTAGCTCATTGATTGCAGCAGGTTGGTGCCAGCCAGGTAGGTAGTAATATTTAGCTACTTTTTCGAAGCCCATAGCAGCGTCAATCGCAGGCATAGAGAACTCGGTTCCATCTATGACACCACGTTCTAGGTTAGGGTAAATATCGCCACCACCAAGAAGAACCACCGATGCGCCGGCTTTTTTCATGACTTCGCCAGCAAGTCCTGCGAAGCGGATTTTTTTACCTTTCAAATCATCAGTACTATTGATTTCAAAGTTGTACCAGCCTCCAGCTTCCGCATCCATTAGACCGCATGGAACTGTTACAACGCCTTGCTTGGCATAGATGTCACGCCAAATTGCTAAACCGCCGCCGTTATAGATCCAATCTAAATACTCTAGTGCTGATGGGCCAAATGGAACGCCACCAAACAGCTGTAAAGCTGGGAATCGTCCAGCAACGTACAGAGGCGATGTATAGCCTGCGTCTAGGGTTCCTTGCTGAACGGCGTCAAATATTTCTAGTGGTGGGACCAATTTTCCAGCAGAGTAGAGTTTTACTTTAATGTCTTCTGAAGTTGTTTTGATCCTGTCAGCTAAGTGCTGGGCGCTCTGTCCACTGGCGGGTAGGGTAAGTGGCCAAGCGCTTTGGATGTCTAGACGAACCGAGGAAGCGGTTGCTCCCATGGATCCAATAATGGCTATTGATGAGAAAAACGCAGTAACTAATGGCTTGTAAGGCATTGGGGGTATCCTCGTAGATGCTCACTATCTAGAAATAGTTTGAGCTGCATTTAGCGGTTTGATCCGCGATAATTTTTATTTGAACTTTAATTTGATTCTCTTGTGAGAGTCATAATGCATTTTTATAGAAACACATTTTTAATTGAATGTTCAAGTAAATATTCATGCATTCAAGTATTGTGCCAAACCATATTTTGTTAATTATGTGGGCTTTTTTGAGTTTGAATTAGTATTTGTTGATGGTTTAAAAACATAAATATATGAATAAAATCTTTATATTTCAGTTGGTTGTATTTTTTTTTGGTGTTCTATAATTAATCTAAGATCGTAAGTAAGGATATATTTCTTGAGAGTGGGTTTTTCGAAAAGATAACAAATTAAAAGATACAAAAATGCACCGAGTTTGAGCGATAATCTCGTTCAAACTAACTTTGGTGCGTTTAAAAGGATGTGTTTGTGGTTCTATTGAAGAGTTTCTGCTTTTAGCTGTAGTGCTCGGGTAAATTGTGAAATAGCTCTTCCAGTAGTTTGTTGAGCCTTTTTATTTTTGCTTCGGTCATGCCTTTAAAGCTTTGTTTGAATAAATCTTTGGTGATAAAGCGAATGTCTTCAACTGCGTTGATGCCTTTTTCAGTAAGCATGACTTCAGTAACACGACCATCATCACTTCTAACTCTTGTGTCTACAAGACCATCTTGTTTCATGCGTTGGATGATTTTTGTAACGGTAGGAAGTTTGGCTATGGCGTGTACTGCGATTTGCGAAACGCTACAGGTGCCTTCTTCCTTCAAAGTGAACAGAATTCGCCACCTTGGGATGTCAAGATTGACTTTTTTTAGTGCTTTTTCAACAGCGACACTATAGCGACCATGAACTTGATTTAGCCAGTAAAAGGGAAAGTCTTCTTTGTGGAAATCTTCACTTGCAGGGTTATATCGTTGACTTCGTGGAGCTCTAGGTTTGCTGGTCATTAAAAATCCTTGCTTCTTATAAGTGATAGAATGTACAAAAAATGACGTTTTTAGTCAATTGAAACATCAAGCATTTATATCAATAATGATTCTCAATTGCAATAAAAAGTAAGGGTGTGTTTTGTGAAATAGCCAACTCTTGGTTGGCTATTAAGGTTGGCTATTTTTGGGGGAGGCTACCAGCAGGGGCCTTTTTCGGCTTCCATTTTGCGAACCATGGCGTTATAGAATTTGTCTGCAAAGCCGCTATCTTTAATTAACATTTGCGTTAAATCTGCGCATTTTTCGCGAATACTTTGTTCTAGTAATACATCTTCACCGCCAAGTGCACCAGAGGTGACTTGAATTTCTGCGGCGCGCTGCACTGTCCATAAAAGGAAAAAAGTACGTTCTATGTCAAATTCGCCAACTGCGATACCGTGATTTCGTAAGACTAGAATGTGTTTCTGTCCGAGACTTTCAAGCATGCGGCCTTTTTCATCTTCAAAGAGAGTAATGCCTTCAAATGCGTGGTAGCCAACGCGGCCATAAAGTTGTGCGCCGTAAAAGCTATCGTGGGTGAAACCCTGTTTTTTCATCGCAATTGCTGAGACTTCATTGGTGTGGGTGTGGATGACGCAGTGTATGTCTTCTCGTGCTGCATGAATGGCTCCGTGAAGAGCAAAGCCAGCAGGGTTGCCATCATATGGCGAGTCATCCAGTTTGTGGCCGTTGACATCCACCTTGATCAAATTTTCTGGAGTGATTTCTGTATAATTTAGACCAAATGGATTAACTAGATACTCGCCTTCAATGTGGGGGAGGCGAGCGGAAATGTGGTTGAAAATGGTCTCTGTCCAGCCAAAAAAGTCTATTAGGTGGTAGCAGTGAGCTAATTTAACACGAAGAGCCCATTCTTCTTCGCTAATGTGGGTTGGGCGGTTCACTGGGTTGCTCATTTGTGTTCCCTTTATGTTGTTTTATGTGTTGTTAATTTTAAAGTTGCTTTTGAGTTTGTGGTTGTGCCGCAATAAATTGAGTTAAATCCAACAGGTTTTGTGTGGCGATCATGGGAATGTCTACCTTGTTTGCCAGCTCCAATACCGAATAGCCGATAGCGTCGAGCTCTAAAGGTTGGCCAGCTTCGTAGTCTTGTAGCATGGAGGTTTTGACAGCGCCCATGCCTGCACCAAGCTCCATAAAAGTATGAGGATCAAAACGAATTCGTGCACCATAGGCGGCGGCAATGAGTAGAACTTCGTCGAGCATTCTGCGAACGAGAGGCTTTAGGCGATCATCAGCGTAAAGTTGTTCTAACGTGCCTTTGGTGACAACTGAAAGTGGGTTAGAGGTGATGTTGGCCGCCACTTTAGTCCATATCTGATCACGAATATTATCAGTAGCGCGGGCTTCGATGCCTGCGTCTTCAATTACTGTGCGAACTTGCTCAAGTCGTTCGCTCATTTGGTGATTTATTTCACCAAGTACGATTAGGTGCGGGTTGGTTGAAGTAACGACGCCCGGCGAGTTTCTAAATGCGGTAATAAATACCACGCAGCCAATTAGGTGAGTATGAGGAAGCAATTTACTGACTGAGCCTTCAGGATCAATGGCTTGAATGCTATCGCCAGAAAAACGTCCTTCAATGCCTTGGAAATACCACCATGGAATGCCGTTCACAACAGGAATGACAATTGTCTTTTCATGCAGCATGGGGGTAATGAGTTTAAGCATGGCGGGCAAGGCAGGCGCCTTAGTGCAGATGAAAATAATATCTTGCGGGCCAAGTTCTTTTGCTGAATCGGAAGCGTTAACTGTGACTTTATGCTCACCGTCTATGTCGGTGAGATGAATGCCTTTTTTCTGAATGGCTTCGAGGGTGGTTCCTCTAGCAAGAACATTCACGGTTTGGCCAGATTTTGCTAGGCGGGCGGCTAGTGTGCACCCAATAGCGCCGGCTCCTGCGATACAAATATTCATAATCAATTTTTCCGTTTGAAAATGAGAAAGGCTCTAAAAAGAGTGCTTTCTCGTGTTTAGTAATAAGCTTCTTGCCTGTTTACTTAATGTTGTTGACGATCTTAACTAGAAAGTAATTCTTGGTGTTTGCTGGCTAGGCCAAGATAGGCCTCTATGACTTTAGGGTCATTGGCAAGCTCTGCTGCAGGGCCTTGCATTGCTACCTGCCCACCTTCAAGAACATAAGCGTAATCAGCTACTTTTAGTGCTGCACGCGCGTTTTGTTCCACCAGAAGTATGGAGACACCTTGGCGGCGTAAATCTGCAAAAATACGAAAAATCTCTCGCGTAATTAATGGCGCTAGCCCAAGGCTAGGCTCGTCTAGCATCAAGAGCTTTGGTTTACTCATCATGGCCCGACCAATGGCAAGCATTTGACGTTCTCCGCCTGATAACGTGCCAGCTTGCTGTTGGCGTCGTTCCCATAAACGAGGGAAAAGGCTGTAAATTTCGCTCAAGGTTTGGTCGTAGCTTTTATCACCACGGCGATAGCGTTGAAACGCACCCAGCAATAGATTGTCCTGAACTGTCATGGTGGAAAATAATTCGCGCTTTTCGGGAACTAAGCCAAGCCCATGGCCAACCAGAGTTTCAACATCTGGGCTGATGAAGTCTTTACCGTTAAAGCGAATGGTGCCTTTGGAAGGTAAGATTCCCATGATGGCGGACAGTAATGTGGTTTTGCCTGCGCCATTTGGACCGATAACAGTCACCAGTTTCCCCTCTTTTAAGGTCAGATCGATACCGGTTAGTGCTTCCACTTTGCCATAAGCAACACGAAGGCCGCTGACGTCGAGTAAATTTTTTTCTGTAGCTTGAGTCATTATTCGACACCTCCCAAGTAGGCTTCTAAAACGGCAGGGTTGGTTTGAATTTCTTCTGGTAAGCCTTCGGCAATTTTTTCACCAAACTCCATCACCACAATTCGATCAGCAAGGTTCATAACAAAGTCCATGTCGTGCTCAACCAAGAGAATAGCCAAGCCTTCTTCGCGGAGTTTCTTGAGTAGTTCTGCTAGTGCTTGTTTTTCCTGATGGCGAAGCCCTGCTGCTGGTTCATCTAGCAGTAATACACATGGGTCGGCGCAAAGTGCGCGAGCAATTTCAAGGATGCGTTGCTGCCCAAGAGATAGGCTACCTGCTTCGGTATAAAGGTGTTCGCCTAATCCGACGCGTTCAAGCTGGTATTGGGATTCTTTAAGAAGGCGTTGCTCTTCGTCACGTTCAAGATGTAGTGCGGAGCTGATGATGCCCTTGTTGCCGCGCATGTGTGCACCTAGTGCGACGTTCTCTAACACCGTCATGGAGGTCAGTAATTTTACATGCTGAAAGGTGCGGCTCATGCCCATTTGAGCGACTTGGCGAGAGCTTTTGCCTTTTAGGCTTTGATTCAAAAAGAGCACTTCGCCATCATTGGGTGTATCGACGGCAGACAGTTGGTTGAACATGGTGCTTTTGCCTGCGCCATTTGGGCCGATGAGGGCAAGTACTTCACCTGCGTGCAGCTGAAGATTCATCTCGTTATTGGCAATTAGACCACCGAAGCGGCGAGTAACATTGCAAGCTTCTAAAACTAATTTGCCTTTTTGTGGTAATTCACGGCGTGATAGTTCTGTGGCAGATGGGTTTATTTTTATGTGGTCTTGATTGCGCCACGACGCTGGTGCAAATTTCACTAATAAAGGCCAAATGCCGCCGGGTGAGCGTTGCATCATGAAAATGATTAATAGGCCCAACACAATGGATTCGTATTGGCCGTTTCCACCCATAATAAGAGGTAGCCAGTCTTGTAGCCATTGTTTGAGCATGGTCAAAATGCCTGCGCCAAGTAGTGCCCCCCAGACGCTGCCAACGCCACCAACCAATGCCATAAATAGGTAATCAATACCCATGCTAAGACCAAAAGGTGTTGGGTTAACAAAGCGTTGCGTGTGCGCGTAAAGCCAGCCAGAAATGGCAGCAAACAGAGCGGAGATCAAGAAAATAACCATCTTTGAGCGAAAGGTATTTACGCCCATGGATTCTGCCATTAATTGACCGCCTTTTAGGGCGCGAATGGCGCGACCTTCACGGGAATTTAGTAGGTTGCTGGTAATCCAGACCGCCAACATCAGAATCGCCCAAATTAAGTAATAAATCTTTTCCCCTTTATCGAGAAGAACGCCAAACAGACTTAAAGAAGGTAAACCGCTAATCCCTGTATGTCCGCCCATAGAACTCATGGTGCCAAACAAGTAATACAGCGAAATGCCCCAAGCAATGGTGCCTAGTGGTAAATAGTGACCTGATAATTTAAGGGTGAGTGCGCCAAGGAATAAAGCAACGGCTGCCGTTAATAGCAAACCAATAAGCAGCCCGACCCAAGGTGATCCTGCCGACCAGGCTAGCCAGCTCGGTAGTTGTTCTGTGGTGGTTAGGTAAGCAGTGGAATAAGCGCCAAGCCCAACAAAAGCTGCCTGACCAAAGCTGGTCATGCCGCCTACACCTGTGAGTAATACTAGGCCAAGTACGACTAATGCGTATAGACCAATATAGTTAAGTAGAGTGACCTGAAATGTTGGTAGCACTTGAGGTGCAATGGCAAGTACGACTAAGCCAAAAATAATTAAATTACGCGATTTCATTTATTCGTCATCCTCTACATGATGGCTGTTCATCGAGCGCCAGATTAGGAATGGAATAATCAGGGTGAAAACGATGATTTCTTTGTAATTGCTCGCCCAAAACATGGAAAAAGCTTCGATCATACCAACAGCAACCGCACCAATAGCCGCAATTGGGTAGCTGACAAGGCCGCCAATAATGGCGCCGACGAAGCCTTTTAAGCTGATGATGAAGCCGGAGTCATAATAAAGTGTGGTGATTGGGGCAATTAAAATACCCGACGCACTGCCGATAAAAGCGGCTAGAGCGAAAGTGGCCTTACCAGCAAATACGGGTGAAATACCTTGCAAGCGAGCGCCCATTCGGTTTACTGCTGTGGCGCGAAGTGCCTTGCCGTAAAGTGTGCGTTCAAAAGCGATGAATAAGGTCACAATGAGGAAGATAGAGACCAGAATAACCCATAGGGTTTGGCTCTTCAGCATCACGGTACCTAGGCGGAAACCCGTATCTGAGAAGGGTTGTGTGCGGGCGCCTTCAGGCCCAAATAATAATAGACCGACGCCTACCATGGCGACATGGAGCGCAATGGAGACAATCAATAAAACCAGTGCTGGTGCGTCTGCAAGAGGTTGGAAAAACAGACGATACATAATTGGGCCAAGTGGCACGATTAGGCAAAGCGTTAATAAAACTTGGCAAGCCATTGGGATTTCTGCCAAAGACAAATTATTTAATAAGCCTATCATTACAAAGGCATAGCCGAGTTTGAGGGCTATTTTTTTCATCTTGTTTCGATCGATGTGATGTTTGATTTGTTGATACAAATCTAAGGCGCAATCGATCAAAACAAGACCGAGTAGGAGCCATTCTAATTTTGGGGCTTTACCCATCTGCATGGCGGCCATTGTTAGTGCGCCAAACGTTACGAACTCGCCTAGTGGAATAAGCAATATTCGTGTGACTGTAAAAACCAGCAAAATAGACAGGGCCAATAAGGCATAAATAGCCCCATTGGTTAGGCCATCCTGTCCAAGCAGTGTGGCGATCTGAAAGTTCATTTAGTGTGATTCCTTTTGTTCTCATCGATTTTGTGGCTTCGTGGCCGCAAAATTTATAATTATATTCTCGCTGGGGTGGGTTGGAGCTGTGTGCCCACCCCAAGTCGAGGGGGCATTATTTTAGTAGTACCCATTTGCCATTTTTGACAGTGATCAAAACGCGACCGCGTTCGTCAAAGCCGCTGTGGTCTTCTGCTGTCATGTTGTAAACGCCTTGTGTTGCTGGCATTTCTTTGGTTTTTTCCAGTGCGTCACGAAGAGCGTTACGAAATTCGGCTGAGCCTGGTTTGCCAGATTTTAGTGCGCTTGGGATAGCGTTTTGAAGGAGTAGTCCGGCATCTAGAACGTTACCGCCAAAGGTAGCCGGTGTTTCGCCGTAGAGTTTTTTGTAGTCGGTAATGTATTTTGTAGCTATTTCTTTGGAAGGGCTGTTTGGTACTTCATCTAAAACCAGCATGGAACTTGCTGCTAGGATGGTGCCTTCAACTGCTTTGCCGCCAAGTCGAAGAAAAGCATCTAGTGCTGCGCCGTGAGTTTGGTAGATTTTGCCGCTGTAGCCTTGGTCTTTAAGGGTGGTTTGCGGCATCACTGAAGAGCTTCCAGGTGCGGCAATCAAAACGGCATCTGGGCTGGCCATCAGTATTTTTAAGCTCTGGCCTGTCATGGATGTATCTTGGCGCTGAAATTGTTCGCTCGCTACAATTTGAATGCCAGCTTTTTGGGTAAGGTCTTTCATTACCTTGGCCCAGTTCTCACCGTATGGATCTGCAGTCCCGATGAGGCCAATGGTTTTTATACCGGTTGATTTCATTTGTTCGACTAATGCTTCGGCAATTAGATCGTCATTCTGTGTGGTTTTAAAAACCCATTTCTTTTGTTCTGTCATTGGCAGTACAACGGCCGCAGTCCCAACTGGAGCCAGCATTGGTGTGCCTGATTCTGCCGCAAATTGAATAACGCTCATTGCGTTGCCTGAACCACTTGGCCCTATGATTGCATCTACGTGTTCTTCGTCAATTAGCTTTTTAAATGCTTTAACTGTTGCGGTTGGGTCGCTTCCGTCATCCAGTGAAATATAGGAGATTTTTTCGCCTCCGGCGGAGGTGGGGAGTAGTGCAACGGTATTTTTTTGAGGGATTCCCACTAAGGCGATAGGCCCAGTGCTGGAAGTGACTACGCCAATTTTAATGTCAGCGTTTGCTAACGGTGCGAGTAGTGAAGAACTTAGAAATAAAGCAGAGATTACTCTTTTAGGTGTCATAAGATTTTCCTGTATGTAGTTAACACTATGTAATTTTTTACAGCGCTTTCTATCGCTTGGAGATCATTTGGCATCTCTTCGGCAGGTTTTATTCTTCTATTTATTTTTATTGAATTTATACATTTCTATACCTTAATCCGGAGTTAGCCTGCCATTGTTTTTTGCAAAAAACAATATAAAAAAACAAATAAAAAAGATTTTAAAAAATGCCTTTTGTTCATATTTATTTTTTTATGTGAATTTTATTTGGCATTTTTAATGTGTTTTATAGGTGATTATTATGTTGTCTATTTTTATTATTAATCTATATTAAACAATAGTTTATGTGTTTATTTGTTTTTATTTGAAATATAAAAAATCCTTATTGTTTGTTTTTCGATCTATTTTTTTATTGATCCTTAACTTGAAAATTTAGTTGACAAGTAAAGTAATTAGTACGACCTTATTAGCATTCTTTATACATTTATTTAATGTTTTTGAGTGATGCAAACCAAGACGTTAGGCGATGTGTTTTTGATGTTGTTCGATGATGAGAGCGAAAACTTTTAGTCTTTTTATTAATGCAGTAAAAATACTGAAAAATCTTCATTTGAACAGTTCACTCATCCCTAGTGAGTCGGTAACTAAATCTGCATTAGAGGAGCTAATTATGAGTCTGAAGAACACGGTTACGTCTTACCAAGAAAAAGCCTCGGCATCTGTTTTTGATGCTTTAGGAAGTGAGGCGTTTGGAGCATTGATGAGTGACATTAGAGCTCGTGCTCGCAATAGCGAATTCGATGATCAGCAATTTATTAGTCAGGACATCATTGAACAATTTCGCAGTTTAGGTATTTACCGTGCGCTGGTTCCAAAGCGTCTTGGTGGCGATGAAATAACCGCGGCTCAGTTTTGTGAAGTGATTGAAGAGATCTCTAAAGCAGATGGTTCTGCTGGTTGGGTAGCTAGCTTTGGTATGGGTGTTGTGTACTTGTCGGCTTTGCCAATAGATACGCTAAAAACGGTGTATGCAAAATCACCAGATGTGGTGTTTGCTGGTGGCATTTTTCCGCCTCAACCTGCTGAAAAAATAGCCGATGGTTTTTGTGTAAAGGGCCGTTGGAGTTTTTCTAGTGGTTGCATGGGGGCTGATGTGGTCGGCGTTGGTATCGCACCAAAAGAAGGTGAAAAATTAGAGCTTCCTCGTATGGCAGTGATGCCAGCAAGTAAAGCAGAAGTGAAGAAAAACTGGGACGTAGTTGGCCTTGCAGGAACAGGCAGCCATGACTTAGTTGTTAATAATGTGGATGTGCCTGAAGAGTGGACCTTTGTTCGCGGAGGTGCTTCTAACTTAGACGAGACAATGTTCCGTTATCCTTCTCTTTCTTTTGCGACTCAAGTTCTTTCTGTGGTTGGTTTAGGTGTAGCACGAGCGGCGCTTGATGAACTTCAGGCCATGGCTGCTGGCCGGGCTTCGATCACTGGCGCTCCAAATATTGGCGAGCGTCCCCTTACTCAAGCGGAAGTTGCTAAAGCCGACGCCGATTTACGCGCTGCGCGCTGCTTCTTCTATGAATCCATTAATGATGCTTGGCAGACGTTAGAAAAAAACGAATCTCTATCTGTTCAGCAAATCAACTTATTACGCCTTTCATCGACACACGCTTCTCGTGTATCCGCTGAAGTCGCGCGTAAGGTTCAAATGTTATCTGGCATGACGGGCGTTTACAAAGCCAGCCCGTTGTCGCGTTTCGTTAACGATGCGCAAGTTGTTACTCAACACGCTTTTATGGGTGACATCACTTGGCAAAATGCCGGTGCCATCTTTTTTGGACAAAAACCATTACCAGGTTATTTATAAGAAATTAGCTTGATTTAGCCTATTTTTAGACGAATTTTTGATTATTGGAGAAATGAATTATGAGCGATAAAAAACCATTACGCGTACTGTTTTGCATGGGAATTAACCAAAATTTTATGGACGCAGCGCGCGAAGAGCAATTGGATGTTTGGGCGGCATTTGGCGCAATGTGGAATGGTATTCATGACATGGATGGCGTTGAAGTAATCGGCAATATGGATGACGACCAAAGCATGGTTGGTCCTTCTGCTGGCTACCCTTGGACAACCTATCTTTTGGCTGATGTGAAGGATTACGACACAGTAGTTGCGTGCTGCAATTTGTTGCGTACGGCAGCGGTTGGCGATACGCCATACAAACTTTGGCGCTACGTGAAAATCGAATCTCGTATTGGTCGTGAACTGATTGTCCAGCGCGCCTAAGAGCTGTCGATGAATATGAAGGATGCAAGTATGAAGGACACGAGCGAGCTAGAAACTATATTGGCGCGAATTGATGCTTTAGAAAGTGACCGAGCGATTCGTGCTTGTATCAATCGCTACATGGATCTGTGCGATCACTTGAATCCAGCGACACCATTAGATGAATTAGGTGATCTATTTACCGAAGATGCTAAGTGGGAAGGTAAAGGCGCTCGTTATGCGAAAAGCTTTGGTGGTTATCAAGGTCGTGATGCCATTGTTTCAATGCTAGCGAAATACACCGTTGAGCCTGCTCATTTTTCGTTAAACGTGCATTACCTGTCATCCGAAGTGATTCGTGTTGATGGTGACCAGGCATCCGGCAGTTGGAACATGATTCAAGTTTCGAGCTTTAGCGCTGGTGGTTCTCATCTGAACAGTGCGCGTTTGAGCGTGTCGTTTCGACGTGATGATGGTGTGTGGCGAATGGCCCATTTTGAAACTGAGAATCTATTTAGTCGCCCAGTATCGGATTGGAATGATGATGCGACATTGCCCGTTCCTAAATAAACAAGCTGACACGAAAGCGACAGGGTCGATGTCTAAAAGATTAAAGAGAGAAAGAAGATGAGTGAATTAATTGAGTTGCAAAATATCAGTCTAAAAGCGGCGGATATGGTCGAAGAGGGTCGCGTTCACAAAGCGTTATATTCAGACCCAGAAATCTTTGAAGAAGAATTAGACAAAGTATTCCAAAACACCTGGATTTTCATTGGTCATGAAAGCGAAGTGCCAGAAGCGGGCAGCTTTAAAACCGCCTTCGTTGGTCGTCATCCGGTTATTTTAAGCCGTGACCGTAAAATGAATCTGCATGTTTTGCTTAATCGCTGTCGTCACCGTGGTGCAACCGTGTGTGAAGGTCGTAAAGGCAAAACGAAAGCCTTTACTTGTCCATATCACGGCTGGGGTTATGGTTTAGATGGTGGTTTGCGCGCAATACCAAAACCTGAAGAATACGAAGGTGTTATCGATAAAAATGATTTGCCATTAGAAAGCCTACGCCATGAATCGTACCAAGGCTTGGTTTTTGCGACCTTTAAAAGCGACATTGAGCCACTAGAAGATTTTTTGGGCGGCGCGAAAAAATGGATCGACTTGTTTATTAAGCAAGGTGGTGGTTATCCATTGAAAGTCTTGGGCGAGCATCGTTTTAACTTTCCAGGTAACTGGAAAATTCAGCTCGAAAACACCACAGATGCCTACCATTTTCCAATCATTCATAAGTCATTCATCAGCTCGTTGGATGATGCCACTGCTGATATTTTTGACTTCCTCGACGGTGACGGCTTTGTAGAAGATTTAGGTCATGGCCATAGTGTGATGGTGATGATTCCTGACTTAGTTGATTTAGAAGCGGATTTGGATCAACCGATTCCAGCGCGTTTTGAAGAGCTTGCTCAAGCATTACGTGACGAAGGCCAAGACGAAGAGCAGGTTAAACGTCTTGTTCGTGCAGCGCATGGTACTGGGTTTAACTTGAATTTATTCCCGAACGTATCTTGTTCGATGGCGTTTTTCCGTGTCTTGCGTCCAGTGAGTGTGAGCTTAACTGAGATTCAACACGTCGCCATTGGTGGTGAAGGTGCACCAGTATCATTCAACCGCAAACGCATGCGTCTACACGAACACTTCCAAGGGCCAATGGGCTTCGGAACGCCAGATGATGGTGAAGCATGGGAGCGTGTTCAAAAAGGATCAATGGCTGGTAAAGATGGCTGGATTCTTGTCAACCGCGGCATGGGTAATTTGCATACATCAAAAGATGGCAACGTGGCTGGAGCTGTGTGTTCAGAAACAGGAATGCGTGGTGCTTATCAGAAATACAAGCAAATGATGGCCGCCAAAGGGGAGAAATAAGATGACGATAAACATGGATTTGCTTAACAAGGCAACGGCATTTATTTGGTATGAAGCTGACTTGCTAGATCACCAAGAATATCAAACATGGTTGTCTCTTTGGGATACAAAAGGCTTATACATTGTGCCGACTGACAACAATGAAACAGATTACGAAAACACGCTGAACCTAGCATTAGATGATGCGGGTATGCGTCGAATGCGAGTAGCACGTTTGGAAAGCGGTGAATCAGTTTCGGCTGGTGCAGCAAGTAGCACCGTTCGTATGGTGTCGCGTTTGCGCATTTTGGAAGAAACCGCTGACTACATTGTTGTGCGCTGTGCGATGACATTGAACGAATTACGTCATGGCAACTTAGTGACTTATCCTGCCGATTTGGAATATCGCTTAAAGCCAACAGATGACGGTTTTATGATTGACCGTAAAGTTGTCAAATTGATGCATTCAGACGGTTTCTTACGCACGGTAAGTTTCATCTTTTAAACGGTTTTTCATGAAATATAGGTAGTTTTTCATGAGACAGAGGGCGAAATAATGACTCAATCTACACAGGCACAAGTGGCGTTAGTGACTGGTGCAGCGCAAGGGCTTGGTTTTCATATTGCATCACGTTTGTTTGCCGCGGGTTTTCGCGTAGTACTGACAGATGTAAATGGTGAGGCGGCTAAAAAAGCCGCGTTGTCACTTGATCCAGAAGGAATAAACGCCATTGCTTGCGAGTTGAATATTGCGAGGAAAGCTGATTTTGAAGCGGCACTGCAATTTGCTGTCACTAAGTTTGGCGCGTTGCAGGTATTGGTTAACAACGCTGCGGTGACGAAAGCGACGCCTGTCATGGATATTTCCCCAGAAGAGTTTAACGAAGTGGTGAATATCAACTTGGGTGGTGTGTTTGTTGGCTGCCAGGTGTTTGGTAAATACATGGCTGAGCAAGGTTATGGCCGAATCATCAACATGGCGTCTTTGGCTGGGCAAAATGGTGGCACTTCAACAGGTGCTCATTATGCCGCTTCCAAGGGCGGAATTTTGACACTAACAAAAGTCTTTGCCAAAGAGCTTGCTAGCAAAGGTGTGACCGTTAATGCCGTGGCACCTGGTCCGATTGATTCACCAATGGTGACCGCTTTGGTGCCAGAAGATCGTTTACCAACTTTGTTGGGCGCTATTCCGGTTGGTCGATTAGGTAATGCCGATTTTATTGGTGATGTGGTGGTGCAATTTGCTCGCCCAGAAGCCTACTTCACCACGGGAACAACGTGGGATGTGAATGGTGGTTTGTTTATGCGCTAAGCAGCTTTTGCCTGCTTATCGCGTTTTATTTGAGTTATGTCTGTGAGCCATTGTATTTGTGAACCATTGTATCTGTGAACCATTGTATCTGTGAACTAAGGCCCCGACTTAGGCTTGGGTTGGGAGGAGAGTTGGATGTCTGAAACGTTATTGAAAGTAGTTGTTCGTAAACGAGAAAACCACACTGATGGTGTAATTGCTTTAGAGCTTGCGAGTCTCAATGGTGAGGCATTGCCTGCGTTTGAAGCAGGTGCGCATATTGATGTGCATTTAGGCGATGATTTAATTCGTCAGTATTCACTGTGTGGTGATCCCGCCGACACGAGTGTTTATCGCTTAGGTATTTTAAAAGATCCGAACTCACGTGGTGGATCGATTGCTGCTCATCTTAATTTGCAAGAAGGTACCGAGATAAGCATTGGTGTTCCGCGTAACCATTTTCCATTAGAGATGAGCGCTAAGCGTTCTATCTTGATTGGTGGTGGAATCGGGATTACGCCAATGATCGCCATGGCGTATTCCTTGATCGCTGAAAACAAAACGTTTGAATTGCATTATTGCAGTCGTTCTCGTGAGACAAGTGGTTTCCTTAGTGAATTAACGTCTTGCTCTTTTACCAAGCATGTTGACATGCACTTTGATTCTGAAGACCAACGTTTGGACTTAGAAGCCGTTTTGAAAGACTTTGATGCGGACACTCATCTTTATGTTTGTGGTCCAAATGGGTTTATGGATTGGGTGATCAGCACTGCAAAAAATCTAGGTATGCCTGATAGCAACGTACATAAAGAATTTTTTAATGTGGAAGTTGAAACTGGCGGTGCGAGTTTTGAAGTGTTTGCCGAGAAAAGTGGCGTCACAGTGCAAGTTGGCGAAAACGAAAGCATTGCAGACGCACTAAAAGCCGCCGGCGTAAAAGTGAAAGTTTCCTGTGAACAGGGCACATGTGGAACCTGTCTTTGTGATGTTCTTGAAGGTACGCCAGAGCATCGCGATGTTTACCTGACGGAAGAAGAAAAAGAAGACAACGACCAGATTACCTTGTGTTGTTCTCGTTCACTGTCGCCACGCCTTGTCCTCGATATTTAATGCTCCCTTATAAGGGAAGGAGAACACCATGATAGAGACAA
The DNA here is from genome assembly GCF_900129155.1 of Marinomonas polaris DSM 16579. Classification (GTDB taxonomy): domain Bacteria; phylum Pseudomonadota; class Gammaproteobacteria; order Pseudomonadales; family Marinomonadaceae; genus Marinomonas; species Marinomonas polaris. Next base: position 19,334 of record NZ_FQVF01000022.1, on the reverse strand, counting down.
AATTATTCCGCGATGGCATGTCTATGTTGGGCGGTGCCGTGTCTGTGATCACCACAGATGGTGAAGCAGGACGTTTTGGTTTTACGGCAACGGCCGTTACTAGCGTGACAGATGAGCCACCGACTTTGTTGGTGTGTATGAACCGTAACTCGTTTGCTAACCCCCACTTTAAAAAGAACGCTGTGTTGTGCGTGAATGTACTACAAAGCCATCACCAAGGTGTTTCTTGGGATTTTGCCAACCGTGATTTGAGCAGTGAAGAGCGCTTTGCTAAACACCAATGGGCAACATTAAAAACTGGCGCGCCAGCATTGGACGAAGCCTTGGTTAGCTTTGATTGCGAAATCCATGAGAGCCATGAAATTGGTTCTCACACTGTTTTTTACTGCCGTGTAAAAGACGCAAAAGTCGGTACAGATGGTCAAGGCTTGGTTTACTTCAACCGTGCTTATCATTGTCTGAACGAACAATCTGTGGCACAAACCAAGTAATGAATAAAAGGTAATCAAGAGCTAAGCAATGTTGTATAACTGATAGGACTCAGTTGTTTTCTTAGGAGAGATGATGCGTAGGTTTTATAAAGGTTCTGATTTTTCAAGAGTGCAAAGTGTGGCCGAAATGGCTGCTCTTGCTCGCCACCGATTACCTGATTTTGCATGGGAATACTTGGCAGGTGGCGCGGAAAATGAACAGACCTTACATAGTAACGAGAGCGACTTCGCCAAGATTCGGCTGACTTCTCACACTTTAGTTGCCAATCATCCTCCGGTGTTAACAACATCACTGGTTGGGTCGTCAAGCGCCTTACCAATGATGATAGGTCCAAGCGGTTTTAATGGCATGTTATGGCCTCAGGCCGACATTGCTTTGGCAAAGGCCGCTAACGCGAAAAAAATACCTTTCTGTTTAAGTACCGTGTCGAATGCTTCCATGGAGCAAGTGCGCGATGCCACTCAGGATCTCGATTTCTGGTTTCAGCTTTATGGCTTAAAAAAAGCACAATTCAACGATGATTTATTGGCGCGAGCTAAAGCTGTTGACGTGAATACCTTGGTCATTACTTCCGATGCTTCAGTGGTTGGAAATCGTGAATGGGACCGACGAAATTTTGCCAAGCCGCGTCAACTTACGTGGCGTAATAAAGCCAATGTGCTGATGCACCCAAACTGGATTCGTCGAGTCATGATGCCTAATGGTTTGCCAACCATGGGCAATTTGAATCCTTACTTGCCTGCGAATGAACAAAGTGCCTTGGGTGCCATTAAATTTATCCAAGAGCAGTTCGATACCTTATTGGATTGGGAAAAAATGGCCAAGACTAGAGATCAATGGCACGGCAAGTTGATCCTAAAAGGTGTACTGCATCCTGATGATGCAAGGCAAGCGCTGAAGCTGGGATTTGATGGCATCGTGGTCAGCAATCATGGTGGTCGTCAGCTTGATGGTGCTTTGTCTTCTATCGACGCTTTACCGGCGATTGTCGATGCCGTGGGTGGTGAAATAGACATATTGCTAGACAGCGGCATTCGTCGTGGCAGTGACATAGTAAAAGCCACCGCTCTTGGCGCGCAGGGGGTCATGCTAGGTCGAGCCACCTTATTCGGCGTTGCGGCTGGTGGTCAAATCGGTGCCACGCGGGTATTGGATATCTTGCAAGAAGAGCTGGCTCGCAGCCTAAATTTAATGGGCGTTCAGCAACTCGATGAACTGACTTCAGAACACCTTTATTTACCTTAACAAGATTTTTAAACTCTTTTAATAACGTAATGAGGCCTTGGTCTCACAAGGAACCAGTTTGTTTATGAATACAAAAATTGATTTAAATGAAATGGGCTTGTGCCAAATGCTACGCGCCATAGAAGAGGGTGCTTGTACCACCGAATCGGTTATTAATGCCTGTTTTGATCGTATAGAAGCCCGTGAACCAGACGTGGGTGCTTGGCAATTAAAGCGTTCTCGCGACGAATATCTTGCTTATTACCAAGCTCATAAAGTCTTCTTTGATGCCAGTTTGTTAAAAGGCTTACCGTTGGGCGTGAAAGACATCATCGACACAGAGGAAATGCCCACAGAAATGGGCTCGTCGATTCATACCGGACGACGACCTGTTGAAGACGCCACTTGCGTCGCCTTGATTCGCGCTGCGGGTGGCATAGTGTTGGGTAAAACCGTCACCACAGAATTCGCTTACTTCAAACCGGGGAAAACCAAAAACCCTGCAGATTTAGAACGTACACCGGGCGGTTCGTCTAGTGGTTCGGCGGCGGCTATTTTTGACAACATGGTACCAATGGCGCTGGGTTCTCAAACTGCTGCTTCCGTCATTCGTCCTGCTGCTTATTGTGGCGCTATTGGTTACGTAGGAAGTCGAGGTGAATTTTCCCTGCGAGGCGGTCAACCATTAGCGCAATCTTTGGATTCGCTAGGCTTGTTTGCTCGTAATGTCGAAGATATTCAGCTGCTGCGCGCTATCTTGTTACGCCAGCCAGCTTCTATTAAATCAAGCGCATCAACAGCACCTAAATGCGTATTGGTTTGTCACGGGAAATTGGTCGGCGATACCTCGTCAGCCATGGAAAACGCCACGCAAAACGCTATAGAAATACTTAAAGCGCAAGGCGTCAAAGTGATCGAACTGGACGCCGGCAATCGCATAAAAGACATGGTGAATCACCACATTAATATCATGGCGTGGGAAGTGTGCCGCAACTTAGCAATTGAATCTTTTCATCAAGATCAACTAAGTGACCCATTAGCCGCCTTGATGGAACAAGGCCTCGGCATGGATCGCGCAACTTACATTGACTCTTTGGATGCAACACAAGCTTGCCGAGATTGGCTATGGAATTATGCGCCAGAAGCCGACGCTATCTTGGCTCCAGCTGCACCTGATATCGCCCCGCTAGGCCACGCTGCCACTGGCGCACCTCACATGAGTCGTCCTTGGCAAGCCATGGGATTACCCGTCATCAACGTACCAGGCATGACAGATGAAAACGGCGTCCCTTTAGGGTTACAACTCATCGGCAAAGTGCGCCAAGACGACACCTTATTGAACCACGCCAACTGGCTAATGCCACTGTTTGCTAAATAGACTATTAGGACAAAATTGCAGAATTGAATCGTTCCCAGGCGATTTATTTAGAGTATGACGTGCACTTCACGCCATACTCTTTTTTTGGCTTAGTACTTCTGACACAAGATTTCACTAACACTTGGTTTACCTTTTCCTTCGTCAGTAAAGACTTGTGAGCAATGAATATTGTGCAATAGCTTAAAAATGCTGTTTATAATTGTTGTTTGTCAGCAAAATAAATTAGAAAAGAGATCTGGATAATGTCAGGGAAAGACTCGAGCACATCTACTCGAAAAAATAGAAAGCATCGCCAGAAGAGAAGGCAGCGTAATGCAAACTTGGCTGAAGCACAGCATGAAGAAAGATCAACGCGATGTTATGAATTAAAACGCAAAATAGCGCGCGTGTATTTTATTCAACCCTATTGGGCAAAATGTCCTCTATCATTTTTTGTATGGCTACCATTCGGATTTTCCGCCCCTATCGCCATACTTTCTTGTTTCAACATCGAAGGTGAGATAGTCCCTTTTATATTCTTTCTAGGTTTTGGCGCTCTTCTAATTATGGGAGTGTCTAAAGTAGAAAAATACGTTGAGGGCAAGTTATTACACCATGAGCCACTTGCTCGCTTTGTATGGGGTTATCACTTGCTAGCTCTGGCTGGCAGCGTTCTTTCATTCTCACTGCTATAACCACATTGTTTGTTGGATTAGGGATCATTCTCCTAATTTCCCCGTAGGGCTGCATGAGGGAGGCACGACCGTAATCTGCCGAAAATGGCGAAGCCATTTCAATTACAAAGCTGCTTACTAAAAACACACAAACTTGTTTTTCATGTTTGCAATCTCGAGAAATCAGTTCGACGCAATCCCGATTGCGCGACTTTATGGAGTTTCAGAGTCAGTTAAAAATATCCTATCTTGTAACCGATAAAATAATCTATGCCTTACGATATAACGAGCGTAGGAAGTAATCGTGCGCCTATGAAGAAAATCAGGCATTAAAGATCTTAAAGAGACCTTTTGGTTACTTTTGTGTCGCTAGACAAAAGTTACACGCCCAGCAGGGCGGAATAAAGGTCATGAATACAAAGCGATTGAGAGGAAACAAACTTACTCGCGTACTTGAAAAACAAAAAGGCGACTCATAAGTCGCCTTTCGCATATCTAGAGTGCTTGCTTATCAAGCATGAATATCACCACGTTTCACCTGCATGCGACGTAAGAACTCCGACATGATGTGCATGTAAAGTTCATCGCCTAGGTATTTGTCTTCTACGCCGCGGTCGATACTTGGGTTGTCGTTTACTTCGATAACGTAACCACGGCCGTTGATTTCTTTTACGTCGACGCCGTATAAGCCTTCACCAATCGGTTTGGTGGCAGCGATGGCGGCTTGTAGCACGCGTCGTGGCACTTCGAAGGTTGGTAAAGTATCAAATCCGCCACTTTGGCTTTTGCTACCTGTATGTTGGTAAATCTGCCAGTGGTTTTTAACCATGTAGTAGCGACAAGCAAAGATCGGTTTGTTGTTCAGTACGCCGATACGCCAGTCGAATTCGGTGTAAAGGTATTCTTGAACCAATAGCAAAGACGATTTTTTAAACAAGGTGTTCAAACTTTCGGTCAAAGCTTCGCGGTTTTCAGCTTTTATAACGCCTTTAGAAAATGCGCCGTCTGGAATTTTTACCACCATTGGGTAGCTGATAACGGCTTCCAATGCATCTTCTACGTTGTCTTCACCCTTGTGTACGATGCGTGTTTTTGGGCATGGTACTTTGTGGGTGTTGAACAAATCTGCTAAGTAGACTTTGTTGGTACAGCGCATGATGGATTGTGGGTCGTCCATTACAACTAATCCCAGACCTTCGGCTTTTTTGGCAAAGCGGTAGGTGTGGTGGTCGATGTTGGTGGTTTCACGAATAAACAAACCATCGTATTCTGGCAAACGCATGATGTCTTTTGGGCCAATCGTATCAACGTGTATACCAAGTTGTTTACCAGCTTGGATAAACTTTTTAATTGCTTGGTCATCACTTGGTGGCATGGCTTCTTCTGGGTTAACCAAAATTGCCATGTCGAATTTTGCGGCACGTTGAATGCGGCCTTTGCTCCACACTTTGTTGCTAAAAGCTTCCAAGGATTCTGCGAATAGGGTTTCTTCCTCTTCGCTCAGTTTACTTTGTGACGTAGAGAAAAGGGCGGTGACTTGCCATTCTTTGCGGAATTTCAAAGTCACTTCCAGTACAGGACTAGGAAAGCTTTCGAATAATTTGCGTGCAAATTCCTTCATTTCTGGATGAATCGTTTTACCGAATACACAGTGGAATTTCATTTCCATCGGTGCTTCTGGTTTAGCGAGTTTTTTTGCAAGCAATGGTAACCATTGAGATATCTCTAACTCATATAGATCTTTCTTGCTTAGGTCATTAAGTACGCGCACAGAAGGCATAACGTGATGGCCACGGCTCTCTGCCAACAGAGAGCAGTAATATCCATCAGATAGATATTTGCTGCTTTTACATAGGTTGATGATTCGTGTGCGTCCTTGGCTTTTTGTCGCTGCCAAGTTTAGGTATTGAGTAAAAGTGATCACTCGATCACTAGGTAAGAACGCTGACCAATCTTTGGCCTGATCAACAACTATGTAAGTCTGTGACATTGGGTATGCTTTTCCTTTTGCTTAAAAAATCATTATGGGTGTTTAAAAGTGTATCAAATAGGGCGCTAAAAACACCCTTAATTTGTGCGGATGGTGCGCTTTATTTATTGTTTTAACAATAGTCTAAAATGAAAAAATAAAATGTTTTTTTGATGAAAAAATAGACTATCTTTTAGATAGGTTTCGCCCTAGAATGCGCGAAAATTTTTATCGTTAAATCGTGGTTTTTTTACTCTCTTTTATAGTGATTGAAAAGATGACGGTTCGACGATCCTAGCGACCTTTTGCCCTTTTGAGGCGATGTAATGATCACAAGCCCGGTCACCAGTTCTTCCCCAAATATTGATATACGTTTAGCCAGTATAGACGATTTAAAAGCATTGCTCGTTTTGGAGGGCAAAGCCTTTACTGGCGACCGTTTGAGTCGTCGTAGTTTTCGTCATGCCATTACGAGTTCTGGCTCGGCTTTGTTTGTTGCGATGAAGGAAGACGGTGAGCTGCTGGGTTATGCCTTGTTGCATCTTCGCCAAGGTACTCACTTGGCACGTTTGTATTCGCTTGCGGTATCACCTGAGGCGCGTGGCCTTGGTATTGGGAAATTATTGATCCGAGCCTGTGAGAAAAAAACGCTTAAAAAAGGCAAAATGTTGCTGCGTTTGGAAGTCAGTGATGTGAATCATAATGCCATCGCCTTGTATCAAAAAATGGGTTACAAGGAATTTGGTCATTACGATGCTTATTACGAAGACCAAACCGATGCGATTCGTATGCAGAAACGTTTGCGTCATGCTGGTGACGAACAAACCACGCGAGCCATTCCTTGGTTAGCGCAAGGCACGCCATTTACCTGTGGACCTGCGTCGTTGCAAATGGTGTTGTCTTCGATGCATCCAGATTATCAAGCGACGCCTAACGATGAGTTGGAAATTTGGCGTGAAGCGACGACGATTTTCATGACGTCTGGCCATGGTGGTTGTCATCCTATGGGATTGGCTTTGGCAGCGAAGAAGCGTGGCTTGTCAGCGGATGTTTGGTTGAGCGAAGAAGGCCCGTTGTTTGTCGACAGCGTGCGTAACGAGCTGAAGAAAAACGTCATCACGCGTGTACATGAAAGCTTTGCCCAACAATGCGAAGACGTTGGTGTTCCCTTGCATTACACTGCGATGCCGTTGGCACAATTGATTGAAGCGTTTGACGATGGCGCCTTGGCGATTATCTTGATCAGCACCTTCCGTATGGACGGTAAAAAATCTCCCCATTGGGTGGTGATGTCTGGCTACGACGAACATTGTATTCTTGTGCATGATCCAGACTTAGACGACGATAAAAAATTACCTGACGATCCACCAAGTCCGTTGGATTGCCAATACGTACCGATTGCCCGTGATGAGTTTGAAAAAATGTCACGCTTTGGACAGAGTCGCCTTCAGGCTACTGTTGTACTAAAAAGGCTGTAGTACAGCAAAGATTGTAGCGCTGAAAACGGCTTAGTTTCTGTTGTTTATTTGATTGCTTATATTGGAAAGCCGCAGAGTTTTGCGGCGTTTTCCCAGAAAAACTTTGCTCGTATACTTGCATCAGGGAACTGCTTCTCTGCAAGGCTGAGCAAAGTGCCATAATCCATTCTGTGTTGTGCTTTTAAGAACGGCCAATCCGATCCCCAAATGATGCGATCCTCTCCGAAACTTTCAACAATGGCATCGACATAAGGTTTTGTGTCAGCATAAGGAAATACGCTTTGCGTGAATTTGGCAAAGCCAGAAACCTTGATGTAAGCACGTTGCGTTTTTGCTAGCGCAAGTACGGCTTGAAAGCCTTTGTTTGTTACGCCTTTTTCAATATTAGGTCGGCCACAATGGTCGATTAATATTTTTGCCTTGCTGTTCATTAATAAGGGCGCGAGATCGAGCATTTGCCCGTCTTCGATTTGCACCTGAACAATCATATCGAGATCCGCTAGGCGATCCATTAATGGTGCGGATTGAGCAAAGTGCTCAAATCCATAATAAGCGACATTGAAGGTAACACCGATCACTCCTTGGGCTTTTAGCTGTGCAAGTTCTTTTGATGATGCGTCTTGTTTGACTACAGCCATACCTTTGAAGCGACCGTTGGAGCGAGCAATTGCATCTAATAAAGCGCGATTGTCGTTTTCGCCATAAGCGGAGTTTGGGCCAACTAATAGAGCGTGGGACACTCCGTAGGTTTCTAGAACTTGTAGAAAGTAATCTGCTGTCGCGACTTCATGGCCTTCTGGTGTATAAGGTGTATTTGCTTGATAGGGAAAGCTCTGTGGGTCAAAAATGTGATTGTGACAATCTATTTTACGTTCAGTGAATACCGACATGGGAACTCCTTTCATATTGTATCTGTACAATACTAACAGAAGGTCGGGTAGGCTATTTGATTTTGGTTGTTAGGTATTGGAAATATTGGATGGCATTTTGCTTTGAAGAAAGTTATTTATGATGCTGCACAAAAATCCAAGCACTCGCTTTTAAAGGCTGTCATGATAATACTCATAAATATGAATGAATTGATTTAAGGAGTACTAAATGAAGGTTGCGTTTACTAGTGACAATATTGCCGGCGCGTCAGATTCTGTTTTTAAAGCCATGATGGAAGCCGCGCAAGGCGACGCTATGCCATACGGGAATGATGATGGCACGGCGCAAGTCACGCGTATGTTGTCGGAACTGTTTGAGTGTGAAGTCGATGCGTTTTTGGTTTCTACTGGAACGGCGGCGAATGTATTGAGTATCAGTGCGTTAACGCCGCCTTGGGGTAGTGTGTTGTGTCATTCTGAAAGCCATTTGTTGAATGATGAATGTACTGCGCCTGAGTTTTATACCAATGGCGCACGTTTTGTCGGTATTAGTGGCGCGGATGCCAAGATGGATCCTGATCAGCTGAAGAAATTGGTGAGTCAAAAAATCGGTGATGTGCATTCTTGTCAGCCATCTGTTGTTAGCCTTTCTCAAGTGACGGAAGTTGGCAGTGTTTATTCGTTAGATGAGATTCGTGCCATTAGCGATGTGGCAAAAACGGCTGGATTACCTGTTCATATGGACGGCGCACGTTTTGCCAATGCCTTGCTTGCCTTGGGTTGCACTCCAGCGGAAATGACGTGGAAAGCGGGCGTGGATATAGTGTCATTTGGCGCGACGAAAAATGGCGTGATGGCGGCAGAAGCCATTGTAGTGTTCAAGCAATCCCTCGAAAATAAAGGAATCTCCAGCGAGCAAGTAGCGAAAGAGTTGGGTTATCGTCGTAAACGCGGTGGGCATTTGCATTCGAAAATGCGTTTGTTGTCTTCACAGATGATTGCTTACTTAACCGATGATTTGTGGCGTACCAATGCGACTCATGCCAATGCCATGATGGCTTTGTTGCAAGAAGGTTTGAAAGCCGTTCCTGGTGTAAAAATTAATACGCCAGCTCAGGCAAACATGCTGTTTTGTACCTTGCCATTGCCAATGATTGACCATCTGCAAGCTGAAGGCTTTGGTTTTTATGGCGGTCGTTGGGAAGAAGGTGTGATTCGATTGGTGACTTCTTTTAGAACACCAAAAGAAGGTGTTGAGGCTTTTATAAAAAGTGCGAGACAGTTTGCAACTAAATAGCCTATTTGTAGGTCTATAATTAAGTACAGTTTTTTGGGGATAGTTGTACTAAGCGATTGTTGGTGACTTTTGACGCCCAACAGTGCCTACTGTAATGGCGATAAATTTGTCGTTCCGTTTGTATTTTTTGCATGGTGATTCATAACAGCGTGGAAAGAATATAAGTCGGGTGTGTTTTGAAAATTAAGGATTCATTGTTATGGAAGAAATACTTAGCTATATATTAAGCGTTCAGACTCTGGTGCTTGTACTAGTGGTTGTACTGCTAAAAACCTCGATCAAGTTTGTGCCGCAGAATCAGGCATACGTTATTGAGCGTTTTGGTAAATACCAGTCTACAAAAGAGGCAGGATTGAATTTCATCTTTCCTTTTATTGATCGTATTTCTGCTGATCGCACTTTAAAAGAGCAGGCCGTTGATGTGCCTGAGCAAAGCGCTATTACCAAGGATAATATTTCTTTGCGTGTCGATGGCGTATTGTATTTCCGCGTATTAGACCCTTATAAAGCAACTTATGGTGTAGAGAATTATGTCTTCGCTGTGACTCAGTTAGCGCAAACTACGATGCGTTCTGAGTTAGGTAAAATGGAATTAGATAAAACATTTGAAGAGCGCGATGTGCTTAACACCAATATTGTGGCGTCGATTAATGATGCTGCAGGTCCTTGGGGTATTCAGGTGTTGCGTTACGAAATAAAAGACATTGTTCCACCACAATCAGTGATGGAAGCGATGGAAGCCCAAATGAAAGCAGAACGTGTTAAACGTGCGCAAATTTTGGAATCGGAAGGGGATCGTCAAGCGGCGATTAACCGTGCCGAAGGTAAAAAAGCCTCTGTTGTCTTAGCGGCGGAAGCGGATAAGGAAGAGCAAGTATTACGCGCAGAGGGTGAGGCGAAAGCTATTGTTGCTGTGGCATCCGCTCAAGCCGAAGCACTTCGCCAAGTAGGTGAAGCCGCGGCAACTGAAGAAGGTCAGAAAGCGATTCAACTTGATCTTGCAACGAAAGCGATCGAAGCGAAACGTGCTATTGCGAAAGAATCGTCAGTGGTTTTGTTGCCAGATGGCGCAACTGAAACAGCGGCAGTGGTTGCTCAAGCTATGACAATTATCCAGAAAATGACGAAAGGGAGCTAGCTATGGATATCATTGCCAATAATCTTGCCCAAAGCTTGTTTATTGTTGGTTTGATTCTATTGGTCATCGAAGTCGCTGTTTTGGGCTTTTCTACCTTTGTGCTGTTCTTTGTTGGTTTAGCTGCTATGACGACCGGTGCTTTGGTTTATGTTGGTGTATTGCCGAATAGTTTGCTGAGTGCTTCTTTTAGTACTGGCGTGATGACCGTATTGGCCGCGTTAGTATTGTGGAAGCCATTGAAGCGCATGCAATCTAAGGTGAGCACCAAAAAAGCCAAAAGCGAATTTACCGATCATCAGTTCTATTTGAAAGAAGCTGTATCGCCAACCCAGTCTCCTAAGTACCACTATTCTGGTATTGAATGGTCTTTGGTAAGTGAAGAGCCCATTGAAGCTGGAACGAAAGTAGAAGTGACTGAGGCCGAAGTAGGCAAATTGCATATCAAAGCGATTAGCTCTAAGTAAACGCCTTTAGTTCTTAATTAAAGAAACGCCAAGTATGCCGGTTGTGAACCGAACATGCTTGGTGTTTTTTTATGGCTTTGGATGGGAGGCAAAAGCTAGCATTCAGTGATAGAATTGCTTGTAACGTGGATAGGAGTGATGCATATGTCTGACGCATTAAAAACCGTACTGGATAATATGGAGCAATTAACGCCTAGTGAAAAAGCTTTGGCAGCTCATTGTCTTTTGTCTTCTCTTGAAGGTGAACCGAGTAATGATGTTGAGTCGGTTTGGTTAGCATTAGCAGAAGATCGCAGCAATGCTTTGTTGTCTGGCGATGTAAAGGCAGTAAGTTGGGAGGAAATTAAGGCTCAAGTTGTAAAATAATATGTTGAATTTAACCTTTCATCCTGATCTCAGTCAGGAAATTAAATCCTCCTATGATTGGTATCAACTTCAAGCCAAAGGGCTTGGTGATGATTTTATTAAAGAGCTTGAATCTGCATTCAAAACAATTCTGGCGCTTCCTCGAACTTGGCCCAAGTTCGGTGCAAATCATCATAGATTTTTATTATCTCGTTTTCCTTTCTCTGTCATTTATCAAGTGCATTCAGATAACCTTTATGTGATTGCCATCATGCATAACAGTAAAAATCCGGGCTATTGGTTGAAAAGAGATTAATTGGTGCTTTCTGCATTGGTGATTTTTTGTGGCAACCAGAATGAAATAACACTGGTAAGTATAAGAAACCCACAAGACACCCAGAGGCAGGCGATCAAGCCAAAGTTTTGGTAAATCCATCCTGATAAAATTGTGCCGATGAGTCGTCCCATGGCGTTGGCCATGTAGTAAAAGCCCACATCTAATGACACGCCATCTTCACTGGCATAGTGAACGATTAAATAGCTATGTAAGGATGAATTGATAGCAAACACCACGCCGAATATTATGAGTCCGCTCAATAGAATCCATAATGTGTGATCAAAATTCTGTAAACCAATCGCGATGGCTGCTGGAATAGCGCTAAGCAGCATGGCCCAAAATCTGGCTTGCTTGCCGCTGGGTGTTTGCTGTTTTTTCTTACCTGTAATCTGTGGTGCAAGGCTTTGGACAACACCATAGCCGATGACCCATAGGGCGAGGAAGCTACCGACACGCCAATGATCCCAGTCAAATTGGCTCGACAAATACACTGGCACCGCAATGACAAACCATACATCCCGAGCGCCGAACAGAAAGAGGCGAGCCGCAGACAGGATATTGATTTCAGCACTTTTTGAAAACATCTGCGAGAATTTTGGTTTGTTTTTTGCCTTGCCTAAATCCTCTCGAAGCAGATACAAGCTGGCGAGCCAAACGATAGCAAGGGCAATCGCCATGGCTAGAATGGCCTTATGGAAACCGATGGTACTCAGTAGAAAACCACCTAAGAAAAAACCCACGCCTTTAAGGGCATTTTTCGAGCCGGTTAGTAAGGCAACCCATTTGTACAAGGTGCCGCTGGCGTTTTTGGGAACAAGAGTTTTGATGGCGCTTTTGGCGCTCATCTTGTTGAGGTCTTTGGCGATACCCGATAAGGCTTGTGCAGCCATCACCCAAGGAATGGTTAAAAAGCTGGTGGGTAATAAGAGCATAGATAGGGCAACCACTTGCATTGCGAGGCCAATGTTCATTGTGCGGTTGAGTCCCCATTTCGCCCCAAGCCAGCCACCAAAGAGGTTGGTAATAACGCCAAAGAATTCGTAAAACAAGAAGAGCAAAGCGATGTCTAATGCGCCATATCCAAGCTGGTAGAAATACAACACGACCAGCATGCGTAACGCGCCGTCGGTCAAAGTGAAACTCCAGTAATTGCCGGTGACGATAAGGTACTGACGAACGCTTTTTGGTAATTGTGACAGCATTGGTTATTTTCGCTTTGCTCTTTATAGGTTTTTTAGGTTTTTAGGCGTTTTTTTATTTGTCTAATCTACCCACTTTTCGCATTAGTTCGGCGGTGCGGTTAGCGTAGCCCCATTCGTTGTCGTACCAAACATAGAGTTTTACTTGGGTACTGTTTATCACCATGGTGCTGAGTGCGTCGATGATGCAAGAGCGTGGATCGGTACGGTAATCAATTGATACTAATGGGCGGACTTCGTAGCCAAGGATGTTTTTTAATTCGCCTTCGCTGGCGGTTTTGAGTAGTTGATTGATTTCTTCTTCTGACGTCGGACGTTTCATTTCAAACACACAATCGGTCAAAGATGCGTTGGTCAAGGGCACGCGAACAGCGTGGCCGTTTAGTTTGCCTTTTAGTGCTGGAAAAATATGCGTAATAGCGGTTGCAGAGCCTGTGGTGGTTGGAATCAAACTGCTGCCACAAGAACGAGCACGGCGTAAATCTTTGTGCGGCGCATCAATGATGGTTTGTGTGTTGGTGATGCTATGGATTGTCGTCATAGAGCCATGTTTGATGCCAATGGCATCTTGCAAGACTTTAACTACTGGTGCGAGTGAGTTAGTGGTACAAGACGCTGCTGTGACGATAGGGTGCAAGCTTGGATTGTAGTCGCCATCGTTAACACCCATGACGATATTCAGTACGCCATCTTCTTTGACTGGCGCGGTTACCACAACGCGTTTTACGCCTTGGTCTAAATAGGCTTGTAACGCTGCTTTGGTCTTCATCACGCCTGTCGCTTCAATGACTACATCGCATTGTGACCAGTCCGTTTCTGCAAGTGTACGGTTTTGTGTGCAAGTAATGGTTTTGCCATTCACAATGATATTGTTGCCTTCGCTGCTTGCCTCGTTGTGCCAGCGACCATGAACCGAGTCGAAGTTAACCAAGTGAGCGAGTGTGGCGGCATCGCCTTTTAGATCGTTGATTTGCACAAACTCTACATCGTCCCAGTCAAAAGCTGCACGAAAAGAAAGTCGTCCCATACGGCCAAAGCCGTTTATTCCTACTTTAATAGTCATTGTGTTGTCTCAAATGCATGATGAAAATTGGATGGTTAGCAGCAAGTTCCAGTACGTTTTGGCCTGCCGCCCATGGTTTCGAGCTGATCTATATTGTCTTTTAGCCACAAAATTTGGTTGTCTAGTGTGGTTTGTAAGACACTCTTCGCCCAATTGGGCAGTTCTGGATGCAATTGATAAAACACCCATTGTCCTTGTCTTCGATCACTTAGAACGCCATTTTTTCGTAGCTGGGCAAGATGGCGAGATATTTTAGGTTGCGTTTCATTTAGCGCTTCGGTGAGCTCGCAAACGCACAATTCTTGATATTGAGTAATTAATAATAGGCTTCGCAAGCGGGTGTCATCGGCGAGCGCTTTGTAGAAATGATCGGGCTTCATTGTAAAAAAAACACATCAGTTAATGTTGATAGAAGTGTATGTGGAAAAGCATATATATGCAAAACCATATATTTAAATTGTTAAACATTTAACAAAAAATTCATCTATGGTTTGGGCTGAAAATAGAAAAGTCGAAGGCAATAAAAAGGGCGAGTTCCGAAGAAGTCGCCCTTGATGGATATTGCTTGATGAGTATCGTTTGATAGAAATTGAATGCTCTAACGCAAAATCAAAAGTGGAATATCGCTCTCAATTATCATCTTGCTGGTGTTGCTGCCGACAAAGAATTGACGAACTTTAGAGTGTGCATACGCGCCCATTGCCATGAGTTCTATTTGGTTCTCTTCACGGTATTGAGTCAGCACTGGATAGATCTTTCCTGGAATGATAGATGCCGTGACGTCAAAACCTTCTTCTTCCAAACGTTGATGAGCTTCTTCTAATTTTGCTCTGCGCTCTGGTGTCGCTTCTCCTGCCATGACGAGATGGCAAGGTAGGCCAAGCAGTAACGGGCTTTGCGCGATACGTGCGATCGCATTATCTGCAGCTTCACGACCATCGTAAGCAATCATAAAGTTTGTTGGCGCTTTAAATTTGCCGACGCTGATTAAGATTGGACGATGCAATGTTCGAGCGACTCTCTCGATGTGAGAGCCAATGGTGTGAGCACTTTGTGTATGACCGCTGCCACAACGACCCAAGACGATAAGCCGAGATTCTTCCTCAAGGTCGAGGAGGTTGTCGACTAAATCGCCATGACGCTGCAGTAATTCGATTTGCTTGGCGCCAGCCTTATGAGCAAATTCTTTGGCGTTTTCGAGTACCAGCTTGCCATGCTCCAAAGCCAGTTTTGCACGTTTCGCATCAAGGGCAACGAGCTCTTCGAGCAAGTGCTCTCGGCTGCCTAAGCCGATTGAACCAGAAAGATCTTCGTCGGTTCTCACGGCTTCTTTTTCCAAGGAGTGCATCAAGGTTAATGGCGAGCCCATTTGCTTGGCCGCCCAGACGGATGCGGTGGTGACACACTCAGATAGAGAAGATCCATCAATACAAGCTATTATGTTAGTCATGTTGCACTCCTTGTTATTATTCTAGGGTGTTTTAGTGACCACCCATTACTTTTTCGACTTCTTCAGGATTGTTGTGAACCCCAAATTTGTCGACGACTGTCGCACTGGCTTCGTTCATTCCTACCAGCTCAACCTCGGCACCTTCACGACGGAATTTAATTACTACTTTATCCAAAGCGGATACGGCTGTGATGTCCCAAAAGTGTGCATCGGTTAAATCAATCGTAACTCTTTCAACCGCTTCTTTAAAATCAAAAGACGCATTAAATTGATCTGACGACGCAAAAAACACTTGTCCGATGACTTTATAAGTACGATGACCTGTTTGTTCGCCTTGCTCGTTTTTCACCACCATAAAGCGGCCGATTTTGTGAGCAAAGAACAAAGATGCCAGCAGCACACCGACAAATACACCGATTGCCAAGTTGTGTGTGGCAACCACAATAGAAACGGTAGCTAACATTACAATATTAGTCGATAACGGGTGTTTTTTCAGGTTGATGATGGATTCCCAAGAAAAAGTACCAATCGACACCATGATCATCACGGCAACCAAAGCGGCCATTGGGATTTGACTAATCAGATCGTCTAAGAAAACCACCATGATCAACAATAAGAAACCAGCAATAAAGGTAGAAAGACGACCACGACCACCAGATTTTACGTTGATAACGGATTGTCCAATCATGGCACAACCAGCCATGCCACCCAACAGGCCTGAAGCAATGTTGGCAACACCTTGGCCTTTACACTCGCGGTTTTTGTCACTACCTGTATCCGTGAATTCATCAACAATGGTTGCTGTCATCATTGATTCCAACAAACCGACCACAGCAAGGCCAAGTGAGTAAGGTAAAATGATCATTAGGGTTTCTAGGTTTAACGGAACGTCTGGCCATAAGAAGATAGGCAGAGTATCGGGTAGTTCGCCCATATCGCCAACGGTACGAATGTCTAAACCGTACACCATCGCAAAAGCAGTCAATACGACGATACATACTAATGGTGAAGGGAGCGCTTTACCGATGACAGGAAGGAGTGGAAATAGATAAATAATACCCAAGCCCGCACCTGTCATGGCGTATACGTGCCATGTGACATTGGTTAGTTCTGGCAACTGTGCCATGAATATCAAAATCGCCAAAGCGTTTACAAAGCCAGTTACGACGGACCGCGAGACAAACCTCATTAAGGCCCCGAGTTTTAAATACCCCGCGATTATCTGGAAAACACCTGTTAGTAGTGTGGCTGCAAGTAAATACTCTAAACCGTGCTCTTTTACCAAGGTCACCATTAATAGTGCCATCGCACCCGTGGCAGCGGAAATCATTCCAGGGCGACCGCCAACAAATGAGATGACCACGGCAATACAGAAAGAGGCATACAAGCCTACTTTAGGATCAACGCCAGCAATGATGGAAAATGCAATCGCTTCTGGGATCAAAGCAAGCGCAACCACAGTGCCAGCGAGAGAGTCGCCTTTAATGTTTGAGAACCAGTCTCGTTTTATCGTATCGATCATGTATTACCTTCTGAATAAATTAGAGCATATAAGCTGTAGTCGCTAGTTAATTAGCAGTTTGCTTTATAGGTTTTTTATCTTGTTAGCCGTTTTTTATAAAAATGTGTTCGGAATATTGCGCCATGATTAGGGCTATGCGAAACACTCCCATAAAGGCTCATTGAGTGAGTCCTAGAGACTCTGAAATAGGCATCGCGCAGCGTTTGACCCTTAAGTGCTTAAGATCTGTGCCCGAAAGAGCGGAAATTATAAAGAGTTGATTTATGCATAGCAATGACAATGGAGCAGAAGGGCTGTGGTATTTAGGTGGGAAAGCAAAAAAGAACCAAAAAAGGATAGAAAATGTTAAAAAAGTGGACTGACTGTACCAAGGTACAATAGCTACCTTGCCTTTTCTGCCCTATCTTGAGAGTAATTATAGAACTATTACGACTTATTTTTAGTCTTCTTTTTAGGGAACGTATCATGAGCGACAGTCAAGCACCATTTGCAACACTAGGCAATGCGATCGGCTTTATCACTAAGTTAACTGGCTCAGTGACGATTCAATCCATTGATGGCCAAGAGCGTGTGGTGAAAATCGGTGACGCGGTTTTCTTTGGCGAGACTGTTGTGACGGGCAGCAATAGTAGTGTGACTATAGCCTTCGTTGATGGTACCGAAGTGGTTATTGGCGGAGACTCTGTTGTCGAGATAACTGATGAAATCTACAACACAGGAGATAACGAAGATCTGGTTGCAGACTCTTCCACAGACGTAGACGCGCTACAAGATGCCATCTTAGCGGGTGATGACCCTACCTTAGTTCAAGAAGCTCCAGCAGCTGGTGAGACTCTAGGTGAGCAGCAACGTGTCGATGTCGATATTGATCGAAATGATAACACTGCACTTCCTACTTTTGGTAATGACTCATCAAGTGCTTTGCCAAAATATGGCTATGATACAAGCGGAAATGGTGGTGGGCCAACTACACAAACTCAAGATACCACACCTTCAACGTCAAATAGAACGATTCCAGTAACAGGTAATGTTCCGGCAATTGCAGGTACTGTCACGGTTAGTTCTATCACTGAAGATGATGTTGTGAATAAAGCTGAAGCGAATGGAACTATAACTGTAACAGGTACAGCTACTGGTGGAGATATTTCTCAAGGTGATCAAGTTATCTTGGTCATTAATGGAGTAACTTACACAACCACCGTTAGCTCAACTGGTACTTGGTCTGTTGGGGTTGCTGGTTCGGATTTGGCGGCGGATACAGAATTTGATGCAGTTGTAACATCCAGTAATAGTTCTGGAAATACAGTTGAGAGCACAGGCTCATCGACTCATGCGGTTGATACAGCAATTAGTACACCAATTATTGATTTGGTCTCAGCAAGTGATACTGGTGATTCTTCAGTCGACAATCTAACAAATGACACCACCGCCACATTCACTCTTTCTAACATTGATAGTGATGTGACCCTTGTTGAAGTATTCAGCGGCACAACAAAATTAGGTAACGCAGTACAAGCAGCAGATGGTAGTTGGAGTTTTACAGCGACTAATGGGCAATTAGCTGAAGGTGCTAACACTCTTACCGTTAAAGTGACTGATAATGCTGGCAATACAGCGACTTCTACTCCACTAGATGTCACTTTAGATACGCAAGCAAGTGCCTCTATTAGCATTGATACAATAGCTGGTGATGATGTACTTAATGCTATTGAGGCGAGTGGTATTGTAACGATTACAGGGAGAGTAGATGGTGATGCTGCTGAGGGCGATACAGTTACACTTACCATTAACAATGTGCAATACACAGGTTCTGTAACTAGTGATCTTACCTATAGTATTGATGTAGCGGGTAGTGATTTGGCTGGTGATGCTAATCATGTGATTAGTGCAAGTGTTACTGGTACCGATGCGGCAGGTAATGAGTTTACTGCAACATCAGAGTCAACTGACGGCACGTATCAAGACAAAAGTACCGTCATCGCTAGTCTTGATGACAATGGATTCACTCCTGAAGGCGAAGATGCAATTTTCACCTTGTCACTCAACCAAGCTTCTCCAACGGATGTTACCGTTAAACTATCGACTTCTTTTGATACGGCAAGTGCTGATGATATTGGCACCATGACGGCGAGTTATGTTGATGAAAACGGTCAAACTCAATTATTGACGATTGGTTCTGATGGTTCTCTTACTGTTCCTGCTGGCGTTACGAAAGTTGCTTTAAATGTTCCTACCATTAATGATTCTGTTTATGAAGGTAACGAGAAATTTACTATCAATTTAGAAGGTGTTACAGGAGTTATCGCCTTTGATAGTGCAACGACCACGATTGTTGATAGTGATAGTGCTCCTATACCGACAATCGACTTGAGCGCGGTAGGCGATGGCAACCTCAGCGCGACCGAAGCGGATGCGGTGACCTTGTCAGGTACAACTGAGAACGTCGAAGCCAACCA
>NZ_FQVF01000036.1 GCF_900129155.1 Marinomonas polaris DSM 16579 | reverse complement strand
TAAAGAATAGCGAGCTATTGATTTAAAAGAGAAAAAAGAAGGATTTCGGTCATTCCGACCGCACATTTCGCTAATCCGATCACTGATTTCGGAGTGAGGCTAAAAGTGGCCGGATAATACCGAAATGACTGGTCGGAATGCTCCGAAATATGCATTTGATTGAACGCTGTAGAACTTTTAAAGAATTAGAGAGGCAGATTAGTGAATCTATTGATATTTATAATAGATATCGACCTCACTTAAGTCTTAATATGGAAACACCAGAAGAAGTGCATGAAAAAGCCAGCATGGAATCCATACTGGCTTAACAAAAATCGTCAACGTATTTTAGGACGAGACATACCTCCAAGCTCTACCAATCTATCTGATAACACGCTAAGAAGGTAACAGACGCTGGGTATCTTTAGACAACGTTCTCTTTCCAGAGCTCACGCCAATCGGACTCTTTTGGAACAACGCCCTGGAATGAAGCGATTTTCGCTTGTGGAATCGACGGATTGGTTCCAATTGCAGGTTCACCGTTAGCAACTTTCTGCGCAGCTTCAACCATGACGCGGCGAAACTCAACAATTGCTAGATCCGAAGCGCCAAGAATATCATCGGTGCGGTTCACGATTGGCCCCATAGATACCCACATTGCGATATCCTGATTTGGAATACCCGAAATACCCGTGAAATCACCCTCTTTCATCTTGAGCCGATCCTGACGGAACCGGTTTTCCATGTTACCGACTGTTGCCCAAGTAATTGGATCAACATCAACACCAGGAACAGCATGAGCAAACTCACGCCAAGCCTTAGTATCGGGAGTAGTTTCTGGGTTACCCCAAGCAATGAAGTGGAAATTCGAGTTTTTGTTGTCAATCGGCACGATAACAGCAGACACATTATATGATGTGTTTGGTGGAATCATTGCATAGTACGGCGCAACATACTGAGTTAGTCGAATGTAATCATGCGTACTTGCGTTGCTGATAGGACGGCGAATTGCGCAATACTGGAAACCGTAATCGGTTCTAGCTGCCTGCATACGAGGTGACTTATCCGTAGTCGGGCGATACCAGCTCTTGTCATCAGCAGCAGCACTATCGACTTTAGCTGGCACCATATCAGACGAGTGCAGAGATGAAGAGTGAGCAGAGTCAATTTGACCTTCAAGGATCTGAGCCCAGTTCGCAGGAATTCGAATTTTCAGAATTGAAACTTGAACTTCTTTATTAGGTGCGAATGCAGGCAGCTGGAATTCAGGCTCTTTGCCTTCTTCACCAAGCCAAGCCCAGAGGAAACCGCCCCATTCGACAGTTTTGTAAGACTTGTGTTTTACTTTAGAGCACATGCTCTTTTCAGTCTCAGGAGGCTCAGACGCCATAGCTACCGCGTTACCTTCCACGTCAAACTTCCAACCGTGGTAAAGACAACGAATACCACAGCCCTCGTTACGACCGAATACCAATGAAGCCAACCGATGTGGGCATAGTTCATCCAGAAGTCCAACGCGACCTTCTGTGTCACGGAAAGCAACCATACGAGAACCCAGTACTTCAACTAATACAGGTGTCCCATCGTTATCTTTGACTTCTTCTAGCAAACACACAGGCGTCCAATGCTGTCGCATCAAATCTCCCATTGGATCCCCAGGCATAACATGTGTTAGCAACTTATTCTCTTCAGGCGTTAGCATCTTCTGCTCTCCTAATTATAATTTTTATTCAAAAATGAGGCCAACTTTTCCCGTGATCAACTTTGAACAAGGCCTACCAATCTCAGGTGGACCAACGTAGAAGTTAACCCGAACTTATTTACTCAGCCTGCAAAGGCGGATCTATCAAATCCGTCCACATATCTTAGATATCTAATTTATTATTTACAAGAAAAAAATAGCTAGCTAATATTTTTCAGCCGAATTATTAGATGGCTACTTTTTATCTTGATAAAAAAAATTAGCATGCTAATATATTTGATTTCGAGCAACTATAGTATTCTTTCAAAATGCTTTATAGACAACTTTATATATAGATAACTTTATATGTTGTTGGTTTAAAAGTACTTGGTCTAGACAGAACCAGACTCTAACAACTACAAAACGGAGACAATAAGAACATGAAAATGATAGTTACTGCTCGGAGAGCTCTGACAAGCGACATCGAGGAGTTCACCCTCACATCGACAGATGGGCAAGACCTTCACAGAGCAGAACCTGGTGCTCACATAACTATAACTACACCGTCTGGAGCTCATAGGCGCTTCTCCCTCGTTCATCCGGGAGACAACCTCAGCTCTTATACAGTAGCCATAAAGCTAGAGCCTAAGTCTCGTGGTGGATCTGAGTCTATGCACAAAGATGCAACCATCGGAACTATTCTCGATGTCGAGAAACCTGAGAACGAGTTTCCTCTCGGATACAGCCACGCAGCGTTGCTGATTGCTGGAGGAATTGGTATCACTCCTATCTATTCAATGGCTCAAGCGCTAAAAGAGGAAGGAAGAAAATTCAGAGTCGTCTACTGTTCTCGAGAAGAGGAACAGACTGCTTATCTAGACGAACTAAAAGAGTTGTGCGGCAGCGATCTCACGCTGCATTTCTCTCAAGGCAACCCGGGCGGGCGGCTAGATTTCTGGGATCTATTAATGACCCCGACTGTCGAACATATATACTGCTGCGGGCCCGAGGCGATCATGGAAGAAGTATTAGCGGTTACAGGACACTGGCCGGATGGTCGTGTCCATCTGGAAAAATTTATGCCCGTTGAGGTCATTAGAGAGAACGACAGAGGTTTTACAGTCACGCTAACCAACTCTGGTAAGGAGTTCGAAGTCCCTGCAGATAAGACAATACTTGAGGCAATGCGTGACAACGATTTTGTTTTTACTAGCTCATGTGAAAATGGCACGTGCGGGACCTGTAAATGTCGCTATACCGAAGGTGAAGTTGATCATCGGGACCTCGTACTAATGAACGATGAAAAGGACTCTCAGATCATGGTCTGTGTTTCGCGCGCAAAAGGAGATCACCTTGTCCTCGACCTATAATCCTATCCGGCTCGGAGTCGTCGGGCTTGGCAGAGCATTTGCTCTATCAGCCCCCGCAATTAGTTCTCATTCGGGCATTGATCTAGTCGCAGCGGCCGAGCCCAATCGTGCTCATCGGGAGGCGTTTACCAAGGCTTTTCATGGTGATACGTACGCGGATATCCAGACGATGCTCGACGAAGCAGATATCGAGGCCGTCTACATCTCAACCCCTCATGGACTTCACAAAGAACATGCTTTGACCGCCATCGAGGCAGGAAAGCATGTACTGGTGGAAAAGCCAATGACCATTCCCCTAGCTGACGCTACTGAGATGATAAAGGCTGCTGAGCAGGCTGGAGTAACGCTAATTGTCGGCCCCAGTCACAGTTTCGACGGTCCGGTTGCTCTGGCTGAAAAGCTAATCAAAAGCGGTGAGATCGGACGAGTCCGAATGATTCATGCATTTTATGCAACCGATTTTCTTTACCGCCCAAGAACTTCTGCCGAACTTTCAACCGACCTCGGTGGCGGTGTAGTCTTCAGCCAGGCTGTACATCAAGTCGACCTAGTTAGACGACTAGCAGGAAAGCCCGCTCAACGAGTAACCGCTAGAACAGGCGGTGCTTGGGATTCAGAACGACCGACCGAAGGCGCCTACTCCATGCTGATCGACTTTGAAGATGAGCTGTTTGCAAGCCTCACCTACTCTGGATATGCACACTTTGATGGAGACCGTCTTATGGGTGACATCTCGGAACTGGGCACACCTAAATCTCCAGATACCGGTGAAACCGCTAGACAAAAGCTCACAACCGTAGCCAATGAAGCAGACTTCAAAACTTCACGTGGATTCGTATCGCTTGAGAGCTGTCCGAAAGCCGATACGCACGAACATTTCGGACAAGTTTTCGTCTTTGGTGATCTCGGTGATCTGCGCCTAACGCCAACAGGGGTAGAGGTCCACAATATCAAAGGATGCGCCTTTCACGAAGCCCCTTTCAGAACCAGTAGAGCAGAAGTCTTCGACACGCTCTTTGAGGCTGTGCGTAATCGAGTACTCCCTTTACAGGACGGATACTGGGGACGTGCATCACTGGAAATCTGTCATGCGCTTCTCGCAAGCGAAGCTTCCAAGGATACGACTTCCCTTTCGCACCAACACAATTAACAAGACGAAGATCAATAGCAATGAGCGACATCAACCTAAGTGAAACGCTAGAAAATCTAGTTGACGCCAATTTGATTCTATTCAACGAAGGCGTCTTAGATGCGTTTGGACACATAAGCGTTAGAAGCCCGACAAACACTGACCGATTTTACCTAGCCAGAAACATGGCGCCCGGATTGGTCACAACTGACGACATCATCGAATTCGATATGAACGGTGAAGTATCAGATGGCGACACGAGGAAGGTTTATTTAGAACGATTCATTCATAGTGAGATCTACAAATCTCGCCCCGATGTTATGTCTATCGTACATAGCCACTCCCCTTCCGTCGTACCGTTCAGCGTTGCTAAGGAAACACCACTAAGACCCATTTGCCACATGAGTGGATTTATTGGGACTCACGTGCCAATTTTTGAAATACGTGACCATGCCGGTGATAAAACATCTCTACTAATTACCGATAAATACCTAGGCGAGTCTCTATCAACTGAATTATCCAGCAACACTCTGGTACTCATGCGCGGTCACGGATCCACTGTCGTGGCGCCATCTATAAAGCTAGCGGTTTACCGGGCCGTCTACGTAGAAGTTAATGCAAAACTTCAATCCGAATCGATGAAGCTTGGCCCGATTGAGTATCTCACTCCTGGTGAAACCATCGCGTCACAAGCGGCCAACGAAGGTCAAGTAGAACGTCCATGGGCACTATGGAGAGCCCGAGCGAGACATGCGCAAAAAGAGTGGATTAGTTTTTACAAATAAAGTTCATTCAGAAAAAAGCGAAACTTAGATAACTGACGACTAGCCCGCTCGGTTATCTAATGCAGAACAAAGCCCGGCAGCGTCGGAGTCATACAGGAAGTCTACGGTAACCAAGGCTGACACAATTATTTACCGCTCCAGTCAGGTTGATTGTAGAACCTGCTCCCTGAAGGAACGCTGCTGCCCAGACACAATTTTTAGGAAGACAACTCAAAGTGTCCATGAAGCAGCACGTGATGTGGCAAGAGCGATAACCCCCACCGAAGAGTACGAGAATGTCAGCCGTAATCAGAGAAAGAAAGTCGAGGTGCTTTTCGCCCATATGAAAATCCATCTCAACTTCAATCGACTTCGATTGTGGGGTCTGAAAAGCGCGAATGATGAGTTATTAATGGTGGCTACGATGCAAAACAGTAACCGTCCGGCCACTACACCCAGTATCTTCACTTAAGTGTCCACTTGTTTTTTAGTGGACACTTAGTCTTCTGATTTAGATAGCTTCGTTTTGGGTGGGTGTGCTTAGGTCAATGTTCCATGGTAAGAGTTCATCGACTTTATTGATTGAGTGTTGTCCTATGCGTTTTAATACTGCTGTGAGATATTGATTCGGATTAATATCATTTAATTTCGCTGTACCGAGAATGGTATACAGTACTGCAGCTCGTTCACCGCCGGCTTTAGAGCCTGCGAACAAGTAATTTTTTCTACCCAGTGCAATGGGACGGATAGACCGCTCCGCCGAGTTGTTATCAATAGCCGCACGACCATCTTGGGTATATGCCATAATCCCATCTTGTTGATTTATCGCATACGCCACGGCTTTAGACATCGCCGAGCCTTTTGATAAGGTGCGCAAACTTGTGGCTAAGTAATCATAAAACTCAGTCAGTATCGGCACAGATTGTTGTTGTCGTATTGCTAAGCGCTTATCCGGTGGTTGATTGCGGATCGTTTTTTCAATCGCATACAGCTGTTGGATATATTCGATAGCCTGCTGTGCAGTAGGCGCTGGGCCCGATTGGGTAATATCATAAAACTTTCGCCTGACATGCGCTAAACAAGCGACAAAAGTCACCTTGTTACGATACACATCATTATAACCAGCATACGCATCCGCTTGCAGTGCCCCAGTAAAGTGGCGTAAATGCATGGTGGGATGGATACTTTTTCTGTCTTCACTGTATTGTAACCAGACCGCAGGCGCCGCCGCTTCATTCCATGCTCGACCATCTCTAACATACGTCCAATATCGTCCTGTTTGTGTACGTCCTTTACCTGGTGATAGTGTCGGTGCTGTAGTGTCATCGGCATGTAAGTGAGAAGCCTGTGTGACATGACGCCCTATTGCTTCCGCTAGCGGAGCGAGTAAGCGACTCACTTGCCCCACCCAATCAGCTAACGTTGAGCGCTCAACAGCAATCCCTTCTCGTGCCATCTGTTGTGATTGGCGGTACAACGGCTGATGGTCCATGTACTTATCGACCATCACTTGTGTCAACAACCGAGCACTTGGCAGGCCTTTATTAATCACTCGCTGCGGTGCAGGCGCTTGAACCACGGCGTCACAGGCCTTACAGCTGTATTTAGGACGCACGGTTTTAATCACACGATACGATGCAGGCACCACATCCAAGATTTCTGAGACATCATCACCGATATGGCACAACGCACCTTGGCAGTCTGGGCAGAGCTCATGCGTATCTAAGCGGTACTCTTCTCGTGCTAAGTGTTCAGGTAATGTGATGCGACGACGAGATGTCTTCTTGACCGTGCCTGCAGCACTGCTACCAGGGGTCATCTGTGCTTGGGCGATTTCTAGCTCTTCAAGCTGTCATTCCAACTGATGGATATTTTGCTCAACCTGCTCTGATGATCGACCAAAACGCGCACGCTTTAATACCGCTAATTGATGGCGTAGGTTATCGATAACGGAGTCTTGAGCGGATAGTTTCTTATTATTTTCAGACAGCTCAGATTGCATCTGCAACACCATTTGTTGCAATGCATGAGTATCGGTTGGAAGTGCTTGACGGCCTGTTTTCATGAGCTTAATTATACCACTCAAGCCCAATAAAAAGACGGGATAAAGCAATAAATTCACGGTTTTTTACGTACTATTTCCCGGTCGATATCGCCTTGCCGGTGGGCGCCAATCAATACCCTCTAGTAGCATGGATAATTGGGCTTGTGATAAGTGAACAGCACCGGATGTTGCGCTCGGCCACACAAAACGTCCGTGCTCCAAACGTTTATAATACAGACATAATCCTTGACCATCCCACCATAGTAATTTAACCCGATCACCACGTTTGCCGCGAAACACAAAAACATGCCCATTAAAGGGATCTTTTTGTAATATATGCTGCGCAATCGCAGATAAACCATCAAAGCCTTTACGCATATCGGTGTGGCCGGCACATAACCAGATCCGTACATCATGGGATAAAGTGATCATACGATAACCGATAAGATCTGTTTGATCGTCTCAGCCGTGGGATGTGTGAGCTTGAGCACGTGCCCACTGGCTAGCTCAACGACCACCATACTTGAGTTTGGCGTCTGTTGTTTAGTATTGCGCATGACAGTATTGGAGCTGGACTGAGTCGTGATGGGTAAAAACTTGGTCTCTCCAGGGGTATCTTGTGTCGCCATCACAGGGTGGTTGCTTGCTACTTTTACCCATCTTGCGTTACCAAGTTTATATTCGCGACACCAGCGAAAAACTTGGTTGTTATTGATGTGGTGCTTTTGTGCAATTTGGGCAGTTGATAACTGATTGGCTAATGCCTCATTTACGACCTCTAATTTATATTGAGGCGAGAAGATCCGGCGACTAGTGTGATGAATAATATCTGACATCGGTCATATCCTGGCTGATAAAGTGGATAGGATGCCTTAAGGATAATTAAATAAAAGATGTAGTGGCCGTACGGTTACGCAAAACCTGAAAAGGATGGCCCAGCTATGTACCTAAAAGTCCATATTGGCAGGATTTACGGAGTGAGAATATAAAATCAGGAGCTAATCTGAACTGAATCGATAATCAAATCCGTCATTCAAGTGGCTTTGCGATGCTAGGCAAAGAGATTGCTCCCTGCCTGACGAGTTTTTCAACAGTATCTGCCGTTCTCAGACACTGACCTGTGAGAGCAATGGTACGATCAGATCACGCTCAAGGATCTAGAATGTCAGATTGAGTAGCAGCTAATACAATTTACGTTTAATGTGTGACAACATGAATTGTCTGTCTGAAAAGTTCACTTCACAGTAATTCACTAATCTGGAAGCCTTATTCAGATTTAATGCCGTTTGAAGACTCCGGCCTGTATTAAATTGAATTAACTTCGAAACTGTAAGATCAGGTCGAGCTCTACCTTTTCCCTCTTTTTGAAAAACAGCGACCAAATCTAATCCGAAGGTTCTGTAGAAGGCAATTCGGCTGCACGCAAATTACTAAGCATTTTCAGCAAGAATGTTCGCAGAATATCGGTCTCGTCACTAGACATGTCCCGAACAGCAATAGTGTTCACTTCTTCTGCAAGTGGTTCCAATACACCCCTTAGAGATCTCCCTCTATCGGTAAGATGGACTAGCATCCTAGGCTTGCCTTCGACTATCGGGCGCAACTCAACTAGGTCAGCAACCACCATTCGTTTTACCACGGAATTAGTGGTGGGACCGGATAACCCCACGCGTTCACTAAGATCTCTCTGTGAAACGCCATCCTCTTCCCAGAGCTCTCGAAGATACGCCCAGAAGCCGTGATTCACTCCGTAAGGTTGTATCCTTTCTTCGAGACAATTCTGGAAATCACGAGCCAACTGACGAACGATATGTGCAAGTCGCTCATCGACTAATCTTTCATAACTATTAGGAGAGCTGTAATCCATAGGTGCTAAACAACCAAAATGATATTTATCTTAAGCTAGGAGCCTGTTGAGTATACTTACCATCTTCTCCAGACTCCTCGTTCGCGACTAAACAAATCTCATTGATAAATCGATCGCTTTGACATTCTTAGTGACGTCGCCAACCGAAATATAATCAACGCCAGTCTCCGCGATTGCAGTAATTGTTTCGAGATTAACACCACCAGACGCTTCCAAGGGAACCTTTCCGGCGGCTAGATGCACGGCTTGAATCAAATTCGCTCGATCAAAGTTGTCTAACATGATGATATCAGCTTTAGCATCAAGCCCTTGTTGAACCTCAGCTAGAGTTTCAGCTTCTACCTCGATTTTGATAGCAGGATGAAGCCTACGAGCATTTTCTACTGCGGCAGAAATCGAGCCAGCAGCCATAATATGGTTCTCTTTGATCAGCACTTGGTCAAAGAGGCCGATTCGATGATTCTTTCCTCCTCCGCAAACCACAGCATATTTCTGAGCTGTACGGAGACCAGGAATAGTTTTTCGAGTATCGAGTAGTTTGCAGTTCGTGTGTTGAATTTTTTCGACGTATGTATTGGTTTGCGTAGCCGTTGCTGACAATAACTGAAGAAAGTTCAATGCAGTTCGCTCAGCTGTTACAAGAGATTTTGCCGGTCCTTCAACCTCACAGAGAAGGTCTTCAGCCTTAACTTTATTACCATCAGAAAAGAACCAACTGACTACAATAGTGTCATCTACCTGACGAAACACTTCCTCGAACCAGGCGCACCCACACAGTACAGCATCTTCTCGACTGATTATTCGTGCTTTTGCCGGCGCGTTCGTAGAAATCAAATCCGCAGATACGTCCCCGCTGCCAACATCTTCCAAAAGTGCAAGCTTAACGGTATCTGCCAAATCACTTGGTAAAGTCATCAAAAACCTCAATGCAATGTCATAAAACCCAAAGGGAAACTACGAGTGATCCACCTTCCGAAGCCCATCATCACTTATCGATGAAAAGCCCCTTCTAAAAATCATTCAAAAATCAATCTAGCTAATAATAAAACGGATTAACCCATCTGCCAGAAAAGCATTCTTTCGAATTGGGTAGGACCTCTAACGAAGTCTGATTCGGTGATTATTATAAACCAAACCCTTTACATGATAGCGATATATCTCTAAATTTTCAATAATAATTAGCCTTCTAATAAAGTAATCCTCCCTTTTTTAGCAGGTGCTAAAAGTAGAAGTTGAGTTAGGGAAACTACGATTAAGAAGTTGCGAAACACTCAACCTCTCTTTTTTCAAATAAAAAAACACTGGGTTCCTTCTGTTTTGATGCTTTTCACCACTAAACAAGCTTATCTAGCCTTGTTTAGTGGATTTTGAACGGATTAACCCCTTGCTGCCCGTATCATCTGGTCAACTCTAAACACATTAGCTAAGGCAAACAGCATCGCCAGTTTGTTGTCGTTTTTCGCCAGCCCTCGATAGATCACTTTCCTAAAACCAAACTGACGCTTTATGAACCGAAGTGGGTGTTCTACTTTTGCTCTGATACTGGCTTTGATGTATTCCGTTCGGATAGGTTGCTTGTTTATTCTTGGATGTTTCTTGAAAAGGCGCAGCTTGTTATAGAACAAAATTATAGCGTCGCAGAAGCGGCTGAAGCGATGGGGGTGGGCAAATCCACCATGGATAAATGGGTGAGACAACTCCGCTCAGAGATCCGTGGCGAAGCCCCTAAAGCAACACCAATGACAGATGAGCAGCGTCGAATTCGTGAATTAGAAAAGCAAGTTAAACGCCTTGAAATGGAAAAAGACATTCTAAAAAAGGCTTCAGCTCTCTTGATGTCAGACGAGCTGAAAGGCTTGCGTTAATTCAGCGACTGCAAGAGAGCTTTCCCGTTGATCATCTATGTCAGCTATTCAGTATTCACAGAAGTAGCTACAGGTATTGGCGTGATAAAGCGGTCGGTCAAACACCTGCTCGTATTATACTCAAAGAAAAAGTTCGAGCCGCTTTTGAAGTGAGTGAGGGCTCTGCGGGAGCGAGAACGATCGCAGCGATGGTCACTCAGGGCGGTACAAGCTTAAGTCGGTATGTCGCAAGTAACTTAATGCGCGAACTTGCTTTGCTTAGCTGTCAACAACCTAAACACCGCTATAAACGGGCAAAGCAAGAAAGTTTAGTTGTGCCGAATCTTCTAGCTCGACAGTTCAAAGTGGGCTCTCCTAACAAGGTTTGGTGTGGCGATATCACCTATGTTTGGACAGGAAGCCGTTGGTCTTATTTAGCAGTTGTGATGGATTTATACGCTAGAAAGCCTGTTGGCTGGGCGATGTCTTTGAGTCCGGATTGTGAGCTCATTAGTAAGGCGCTTATTATGGCTTATGAATTAAGAGGAAAACCTAAGGGAGTAATGTTTCATTCCGATCAAGGCAGTCACTTATAACTCGTCAGATAACGAGAAAATGTAACTAGCTAGGGCGGCGTCATTAAAATGAGAAGAGGTAATGTTGACAGCGATAGGAAGTACTTTTCTCTTGTCATTAAGGCAACGACGTAAGCAGTTAAATACTGTTTTATAATAACTATTATCATTACCTGATTTTAATATCAGCTTACACGAAGCATCTTAGGTTAATAATAGTGGTTCATTTGGCTATCTATTACAGATTGCTAGACGTACTATCAGCGACGGTAGTGGTATGTGTACAGCAACTACCTCAAGTACCAAGCAAAATTTGTAAATAGTTAATGAGGAAATAATGACAACAAGACCTGATATAACGATCTCTTCGTTGGATTTGAAGAGAGTAGAAGACCTAATTGATTCGCTTCCTAAAGCGGATATCGCTGGTGTGAGTGAACTAGAAGAAGAGCTTACACGCGCAACGATTGTTGCTCCTAAAGATGTTCCAGACAATATTATCACCATGAACTCAACGGTTAAGTTTATTGTTGAAGCTACAAATAAAGAGTTTGAATTGACGTTGGTGTATCCAAAAAACATGGAATCGAATGGAACAACTATTTCAATTTTAGCGCCTGTGGGTAGCGCATTGCTTGGTCTTTCTATTGGTGATGAGATTGAATGGCCGAAACCCGGTGGTGGAAATTTAAAGATTAAAATCATACAAGTGACGTTCCAACCTGAAAGGGCTGGTGAATATCAACTGTAGTTGACGTTGTAAAAAAGTTTTGGCGATACCCGTTATTGTAAGTATGTAAAAAATTATACATGTGAAACTTTTTTCTTACACATCGTTATCATTCCCGCTGGTCAGATGCTTCAATATCATAGTGAATCAAGCTCTATTGATTAATCAGAGAAATCCTGATGGCGTTGATCCAGCCGCTTTTCAAAAATACTTTGTTCAATTTGGCCGATTCACTGCGGGTACTGCTATCGTAAGCGTGTGGTAAACCACACATAGATCGTGTTGCTTTACTTTAGTAAATGATTGTTATAACTTTATTATCAGACAGAGGGCAATGGATTTG
>NZ_FQVF01000007.1 GCF_900129155.1 Marinomonas polaris DSM 16579 | reverse complement strand
CAGTTAAAAAGTTTGCTTACTCAAAATCTATTACACTAACAATAACTTAATCGACTCATCATCCCGAAGAACAACAAGCCAACATAAAGCGAATTGACGTGTTAGACGTTTCGCAAGACTTCAATTTTTTTGATCAACTACATCTCGGTAAAACCGGTCTGCGATGATCTTCTGAAGCCTCCAGCGAGCGCCCACACAAATTATCTGATTATCTATTTTAAAGAGCGGGCTGACTTGAATACTCAACCAGATTTTAATCTAGTAAAGTTGAACTTGGTCTTCGTTGCTCTGAGGCCTTGTCCGTGTCAGCGAGGGCGTATATTAAGGATCTACAGATTTTGTGCAACCCTTTTTTGAGTTTTTTATCATTTTGTCATATTTATTTGCTCCATCCTCAGAAACTGGCTACACAGTGATCAAAAGACACAAAAAAGGTCATTATTTGTACAAATAATGACCTTTAGATTTCAAATATCTCTCTCAGTTTCATTATGAATTAGTAGAAAGTTCTCGACGACGTTTTACCTCATAAACAATTGCCAACAAGATGGTGATAGAAATCATCACCAAACCAAGCGCATTTACTGCTGGTGTTAAGCCCGTTCTCACTTTAGATGCTATATAGACAGTTAGCGTTGTGTCGTAACCTTTAACAAACAAGGTCGTGTTGTAGTTTTCAAACGATTGCAAAAACGCAATTGCTGCCGCGGAGATAATCGCTGGCTTTAAGTAAGGCAACAAAATCCGACGAAATGCTTGCCATTGTGTCGCACCCAAACTTAACGCAGCATTTTCAAGCGTACGATCAAATCGCTGCAAACGAGCCAATACCATCAGCATGACATAAGCGGCAATAAAGGTGGTTTGTGCAACAACAGTTAAAAACACGCCGCCACTCACAGACAAGCCTTTCCAAAAGATAAGCGTTGAAATACCCACGATGACACCAGGGGTTAACAGCGGTGACATCATCAAGGTATAAATGAAGGTTTTCCCTTTACCTTGCACCGTGGATAAAAACAAAGCGCAGCAAATGCCAATTGGCACAGCAATCACCAATACACCAGCCGCAACCAAGACACTTGTCCATAAAGCTGTCCACATCGCACCATCTTGAGCAAGCGCCTCAAACCATTTAAGCGTTGCGCCTTTCCACGGAGAAACAGTAGGAAAACGACTGTCATTAAAAGTCGCCAACCCCATAATAATAAGCGGTGTGAATAAATAGACAAAAAATACGCCGATATAAAAGCGCACGGCAAATCGCATAATAGTTTCAGATTTCATTTTGCAATGTCCCCCAAACCTACTTTAAAGACGCGCATCACCAAGGCGATAAAACCAATACAGATAATCAGCAATAAAAATGCATATGCCGCACCTTGGTTCCAATCGCCGCCCTCAAAAAACCAATTGTAGATAATTTGAGTAAACCAACGACTACCTGGAGAACCTAACAACGCAGGTACAGCATAACTGCCCGCCGCTAACATGAAGGTCATAATGCAACCTGTTGCAATACCTGGTTTGGCATGGGGAATAACCACACGCCAATGTGTCCGAATCCAACCTGCACCCAAATTACGAGCCGCTTTAATCTGGTTGGTATCCAAACTTTCAATGGCGTTATAAATAGGAAAGATCATAAATAAGATGTAGGCGTAAACCATACCGATCAGCACACCACCATCACCCGATAAAAATCGAATGGGACGATCAATGATTCCTAGCCCTAATAGCAAAGCATTCAGCGGCCCTTTATAGGCTAGGATGATGTACCAAGAAAACGTCCGTAAAATTTCGTTGATCCAAAAAGGAATAATCAGTAACAACAAACATAACGCGGCTTTTTGAGGCGTGGCGACTTTGGCAAGATAAAAAGCAATCGGATAACTTACCACTAGCGTCAGTGACGTAACCAATACACTCGACCAGATGGTTTTGAAGAAAATAGCCAAATGTATTTTATTACTGAACAAAGTCTCATAATTCATTAAGGAATACGTATCGTTTGGCCCACCAATATCGGCAGGCAATAGATTCGGACGAAATGAGTAATCCACCATTAATATCTGTGGCAAAATCACCAAGCCAATCAGCCAAATAGCGATCATGCCTATAATGCCAACCGCCAAGCTGCTACCAAATCTCGATTTTAGCTGACTAAACATGGCCGCCTCCGGCAATCACAATGGCATCCTGTTCATTATAAGAAAGACTAACCGGCGCGCCTTTTTTCAACGAATCAGAAAACTGATGTGTACCAAGCTGAATAGACAAAGGTAAGTTAGCAGGCGTATTGGCATTAAGAGTCAAATACGCACCCTCAAAATTCACCTCATCAATAGTAGCTCGCAGGGTATGCATTCCTTCCTCTGCTTGTAACCTAAAGTGCTCAGGACGTATAAAAAGTGTGGCATCAGCCCCAACCGCTATATTACCTTGCGAACGTCCTGCCAGCTTGCCAAGTGGCCCACAATCTAAAACGACAAAATCGGAATTAGCTTCGATCACCTTACCTGAAACCCCATTGTTTTCACCAACAAATGAGGCAACAAACGCGGTATGAGGATCTCGGTATAAGGTAATAGGATCGGCTACTTGTTGAATTCGTCCTGCCGACATTACTGCCACTCGGTCAGACATAGTGAGCGCCTCGCCTTGATCATGCGTAATGTAGATAAAGGTAATGCCCGTTTTACGTTGAATCGCTTTTAATTCCGTACGCATATGTTGGCGCAGTTTTAAATCCAATGCGGACAACGGCTCGTCTAATAACAAGACCTGTGGCTCAACAGCTAAGGCTCGAGCGATGGCAATGCGCTGCTTTTGCCCACCAGATAACTCAGATACTCTTTTAGTGCCGCTACCTTCCAAAGCCACCAGCTCTAGCAATCGATCTGATGCTTTTTTGCGCTCACTTTTCGAAACACCGCGAACCTCTAAGCCGAATTCAATGTTTTCAGCGACCGTCATGAGAGGAAAAAGTGCGAGGTTTTGAAAAATCATCGAGGTGGGACGTTTATTTGCTGGCACGCCACGCATGCTCTTACCGCCAATTTTAATGTCACCCTGCGTTGGATCTATAAAGCCACTTATCATGTTGAGAATCGTAGTTTTACCACAACCAGAAGGCCCTAAAAAACTAAAAAATTCGCCGGATTTTATCGTTAAGTCGGTTTGTTGTATGGCGGTAAAATCACCAAATTGCATGACGGTATTATCTAGATGAACACTGCTATCCATATTTCTCTCGCTGATTGATTTTCTTGACACAATCGTCTCGATACAAAAAAGCCCCTCGTGAAAATCACAAGGGGCCTTCGAGGTTTATGCAGACAAGTAACGGTCTTGGTATTCGTTACGTAATGCGACGTACCATGGCTCTTGGATTGGCCACCACCAAAGGTTGGCAAGGTCTTGTTTGCTGTAAGAGTCTTGGAAAAACTGCTTAGTTTCTGCTGGCAATAGAGCATCCGCACCTTTCGCGGTGGAGTTGTATCCTGTCGCTTTGACGAACATAGCGCCCGCTTCTGGCGTGTAGTACCAGTTGATGAATTCATAGACTGAATCCACATTGTTGGCATTCTTAGGAATCACAAAACCTTCCATCCAAGCCAATGCACCTTCTTTTGGTGCGCCGTATGCAATAGGCTCGCCTTCCGATTGCAGTTTAAATGCGGTGCTATCCCAAGTTTGGCCGATAGTCGCGCCATTGGTACGGAATGCGCCTTGCGCTTCGTTTTCTGTAGACCAGAACTGAGCAATCGCGCCTTTATGTTCAACCGCTGTTTTCAAAATAACATCAAAGTTAGCGCGCATGGCTTTTTCGTTTTTATACGAATCTAGCAATGGAAAAGGCAGCTTACCCGCTTTTTCTAACCACAAACCAATACCAACAAGAGCGGAGTGTCCTCGAACCGTTACGCCACCAGAGTTTTCTGGTAACCAAAGATCACCGTAGCTTAGCTCTTTGCTGACTTTTGCATCATTCTTATTGTAAGCAATCGCTTCCGTACCCCAATCCGATGGTGCAAAATAACGCTTACCTTTTACAATCCCACCAACATCCGATCCTGACAATGCGCTTTCTAAACAACCACTCCATTTAATTCTTTTAACATCAAGAGGTTGCACAAGCTCATAGTCGACATAGCCTGGTACGCGGTCAACAGTCGGCATAATAATATCGAAGCCAGTTCCGTCCGTAGCACGTAGAGAGTTCATCAACTCATCATTAGTACCGTATGGCGTAAACGTAGCATTGATACCGGTTTTTGCTTTGAAATCCGCTAGCATTTCATCCGTAATGTAACCAGCCCACGCATAAATACGCAGCTCTTTATTAGCAGCAATGGCTTTATTGATAGAAAACGGTGTAGCGGCAACAGCACCTGCGATAGAGGCGCCTTTCACGAATTGGCGACGGGAAAGGGTCATTCTTGAGCTCCTTTTATTTTATATGATTAATTGCTGTTTCATGAGAAAAGCGGCTTAACATCCAAAACACACTTTTATTAAACGTTCGTTTAATATCCGTTTTAATCTAATACAAAATAATGACGAAAAAGTGACCATGGAAGGTTTTTTTTCCAATTAGACAGGATTAACCCTAACCAAGACGTAAACAGTCAAAAATAAGGCGCTTTTAGACAGTTTAAGACTTTCTATAACCCTCCTGTTTCATATACCTCACACAATACCAGTCATATTTTTGTCACATACTCATATTAAGGTAGTCGTATTCATCGATTTATGTAAATTAAAGTAGGGTCTGAATTGAAAATCTCCCATGTTACACGCACAACCACCGTGAGTTATTTCATTATTGCAGCCATGTTGGTCGCGCTACTTCTTTGGAGTTTAATGAAATTTCGCAGCGCTTTTGAGCAAAGTGACACCTACACTCAAGTTTGGGAATATTCCTCTATCGACTTAAAGCAACAAATTGAAGGCTATTTATCATCGGGGGAGGCGTCTGCACTGCAAACAGCACAAGAGTTTATTGAGAAAAAAATTCGTCCCGCACTTAACTCACTTCCCAATACCATTAAAGATCCAATAAATGGACAATTAATTGAAATAGAAAAAAGCCTTCAATCTGATGTTAGAGCAGCAGGTAAACTGTCCGGAAACCCTTATGCATTGATTGAGAACAATGAAAGACAAACCTTACTATCGCTAGATACTCTGGCTGATAAAGTTGCGCTATTTCAATCACACCATGATCTGCAGTCCGCAGCTATTTACTTAGCAAGCCAAGCTTTGTTATACGCAGACCTTGCTCATGTGAGTAATGCAAAAGACAACTATCTTGCAAAAAGCACGCCTGAGAATAAGCAACGCTTAGTTCAATCCATTGAAGTCTTTAAATCCCATATCGCTGATTTCGGTAAACTTCCCATACTAGAATTAGACGAAAAAAAAGACACAGAGTCTGCTGACGATTTATCGTCATTAATGGGATGGGCAAGCGATTCAGAGAGTTCAACGGAAGCAGTCGATCCTCTTGAAGAAACCAAAAGTGAGCTGCACACTTGGTCAAGCCGCTATTTAAAAGATGTTGATTCTAGCCTAATTAATATCCAACAAGCGGTTACCGCCCAAAACAAGATTCGCTCGCTCATTAATCAGCTTGAAGAGATTTTAAAGGCTGGTACTGAAGACATTCAAAAAAGCGCTCAAGCCACTCAAGAACAAACCTTAGTCGCATTTTCTGTCTTCGTCATTTTGATGATTTTAACCACTATCTCAGTGCATATTTTCCAAAACAAGGTCGTTGTAAAAAGCGCTCGAGATTTATACACAGCGGTAAAAGATTTAGTCGAGCACCAAAACATCAACACCCTTAAAGTCGGCAAGAATAAAAACGAACTGTCAGACGTAGCCCATTACTTAAACCGCTACTTAGAACAAATTGCCGTACAACGACAGCAACGAGATACCGAGTTAAACAATATCTCAATCTCACTTAATGAGATGCTGAGTGCCTTTGGGCAAGTGCACGAATTAAGCACGGCCTCTAGACACGAATTAGATGATACACTAAACATGTCGAACCAAGTCGAAACGCTAGCGAGTAAAGCTGAAGTGCGCGCTCAAGAAGTAGCAAATTATGCTACCGAAACCAATACCGCCATGTCACACAGTGTAAACCAGGCTGCATCACTGGCACTTGCTAACCAAACTACGGTTGAGCGACTTAATAGCAGTAAAAAGGCATTAACCAGCTTAAGCTCATCCGTTTCTAGCGCCTCCTCTATTGTTGGCGGCATCAGAGACATCTCAGAGCAAACTAACTTACTTGCACTCAATGCTGCCATAGAAGCAGCACGAGCAGGTGAACATGGCCGAGGCTTTGCTGTGGTCGCCTCTGAAGTGAGAACCTTATCTACCAGAACCCAACAATCCCTAGAAGAGATCACGAAGATCTTTTCACAGCTGACATCAGCAAGCAATAAACTCACCCAGAATATAGATTTAATTGAAACAGCTTCAATTGAACAAATAGATTTGACCCATGCTCTCGGTCAATCGGCACAAGATATTCTTGAGAAATCTAAGCAATCTAGCCATTTAGCGAAAAAGGCAACCGGCTATGCTGCAGAGCAAAAACTCGGCATGAATAAGCTAAATAGCGCCGTCGTCAAAGTAAGAGAGCAAGCCAACGAGTCTGAAGCGTTTATGGCTGGAGTGACCAATAACATCAAACAGAAAATTCAAGACATTACGACTACATTGGGAATCAACTAGCTCCAAGATAGGCCTTTTGTCTTTAAGCTTTTTATTTTTAAGAAAGAACGACAGATACAAAAAATCCAGCCGTAGCTGGATTTTTTAACATCAAGAGTAGAAAGGAAAAACTTAGAACAAAACGCGTGCTTTAACCGTTCCTTCCACTTCTTTTACTTTCTCAAGCGCTAATTCGCCCTCTTCTGCATCCACGTCCATTACCATATAGCCAAGCTTCTCCGTTGTACGAAGGTATTGACCCGTAATGTTGATGTTGTTTTCAGAGAAGATCGCGTTGATCTTAGAAAGCACACCAGGACGGTTTTCATGAATATGAAGAATACGGTGGTTATCGGCCTGAGATGGCAATGCCACTTCTGGGAAGTTAACAGCTGCTGTAGTGGTACCAACATCAGAGTATTTAATAAGCTTCTCAGCCACTTCAATACCGATGTTTTCTTGCGCTTCCATTGTGCTACCGCCGATATGAGGCGTTAGGATCACATTGTCTAAACCACGTAGTGGTGATACGAATTCTTCATCGTTGCCTTTAGGCTCAACAGGGAATACGTCGACAGCTGCGCCACCTAAATCTCCTGACTTAATAGCTTCAGCCACAGCGTCTAGATCGGCAACCGTACCGCGTGAAGCATTAATGAAGATAGAACCCTTCTTCATTTGAGACACTTCTTTCGCGCCGATCATCATCTTAGTCGAATTCGTTTCTGGTACATGCAAGCTGATAATATCGCTAGTAGACAGCAATTCTTTCAAGCTCTTAATCTGACGCGCATTACCTAATGGCAATTTAGTGACGATATCGTAAAAGCATACTTCCATGCCTAAAGATTCTGCCAAAACGCTCAATTGAGTACCGATACTGCCGTAACCAATAATACCCAAACGCTTACCACGAGTTTCGAAAGAACCCGCTGCAGATTTAATCCAACCGCCACGATGACATGCTGCGTTTTTCGCAGGAATACCTCGAAGTAATAGAATTAACTGACCAAGAACTAGCTCTGCAACACTACGAGTATTGGAGTATGGCGCGTTGAAGACAACAATACCTTTCTCACTTGCTGCATCGAGATCTACTTGGTTCGTACCAATGCAGAAACAACCAATGGCAACCAGTTTGTTAGCATGCTCTAAAACATTCGCTGTTAACTGAGTACGAGATCGAATACCAATGAAATGCGCTTCCGAGATTTTCTCGATCAACTCATCTTCTGCTAGTGCAGTTTTGTGGTATTCAATGTTGGTATAGCCTGCGTCATGCAATGCATCCAATGCAGATTGATGAACGCCTTCTAATAACAAGATTTTAATTTTGTCTTTGTCTAGTGAGTTATTACTCATGGCTCGTTCGACTTCTCTTTGGTGGTGGGGGAAAAAGTTTGATTATATTAACACAGAATAATGCGTAACCTACCGCTGCTACAGGAATGTCTTTCATTATGAGAAGAACAATGCTCATAGCAGCCTCGCCTGATTACCTAGATCGCAAATTTGTTTTATTCTACTTGAGTTTTTCTCTGCAAATACACACCTGTTTCGACATGATGAGTATAAGGGAACTGATCAAACATGGCATATCGGACCACTTCATGGGTGCTCGACAAGGCTTCTAAATTCGCTTTCAGCGTTTCAGGGTTGCAAGAAATATAAAGAATAGAATCTATCTTACGAATCAATTCAACCGTCGCATCATCTAAACCTGCTCGTGGTGGATCCACTAACACAACAGAAGGAGTCAATTCGCTAACGCCAGCCTGAACCAAGCTCTTAGGCAACTCTACGTCGCCATTCAAGGCCGCAGACACATCTTCACTGGCCATTTTAACCACTTGAACATTGTGCATGCCATTGATAGCAATATTCAGCTGCGCAGAATTAACTGACACTTTTGAAATTTCTGTCGCAACCACTCGATCAA
Organism: Marinomonas polaris DSM 16579; assembly: GCF_900129155.1. Lineage (GTDB taxonomy): Bacteria > Pseudomonadota > Gammaproteobacteria > Pseudomonadales > Marinomonadaceae > Marinomonas > Marinomonas polaris. Next base: position 255,246 of record NZ_FQVF01000007.1, on the reverse strand, counting down.
AACGACGAGCTAGAGGAATAGAAAAGTTGCCATTACCACAATACATTTCCAGCAAATCACCGGATGCTTCTTTAGTAACATCCAACGCCCATTCCAACATTTTTTCACTGATGCCAGCATTAGGCTGAGTGAAGCTATTTTCAACTTGTTGATAATGGAATTTTTGGCCATTTACCGTTAGCGTCTCCATTACAAAGTCGCGAGTAATAATTTGCTTTTTCTTACGGCTACGACCAATAAAATGGCACGCAGGAAAGGCGTCATTTAGCTGCTGAACAGCGGCATTCCATTCAGCATCAATCGGTTTATGGTAAAGCAAACTGATCAAGGCTTCACCTGTAGTTGTCGTTAAAAAGTCCACTTGAAAGAGCTTGTAACGTAAAACTGGGATATCGCGAACAGCATCAAGCAGTTTTGGCATCAGCTCATTAATAAGGCTCGACGCAGCCAGAAATTGATCAGTACGAATCGGCGTTCTAGGGTCTGCAGAATCAAACATCGCATAATATAAATCATCACCATCATGCCAAATCCGGAATTCAGCTCGCATGCGGTAATGAGTCGGCTGACTCGCAAATACTTCCATCTCAGGCAATGACAAAGTCGCCATTAATTTGGCTAATTCAGCTTGCTTATCTTGCAGCTGCTTTTCATACATTTCTGGTTGGATTTGATCCGGTCTCATGGCTGATCCTCTTGGAGGCGATAGATACTTATAGAGCGCGGCATTATACGAGTTCCCCGTATACAAATCTAATCGCTTGCGCAAAAACAAATAAATAGAAGGGCTGATTAACGCAAACTATTAATCAACGTAATCTCTTAACGTAGGTACTCAGGTCCGAGCAAAATAGCTAAAGACAAGGTGAGGGAAAACGTACCGTCATAGCCATCATCCGCTTCATGGGTGAATTGCGGTATTATTTGACCAATTAGCCAATCTTTATAAAGCAGGCGTTCATATTGAACATTGTATAAAAAACTGTCAGACCCAATAGAATTATCTCCCGACTGCAGAAAGCTCAACTGGTACCCTAAACGGTTTTTATCATCCAATCGATGCTGAATCGAGAAATTTTCACGAACATAAAACAGCCCCTCTTTATCAAGCCAAGTTACGCCAAAATCTGAACCAAAGTTTAGTGTAGGGCTCACCGCGTAGCCTAAACCAACGCCATAACGAGCACCAATACCTTTGGAGTAATAAGCAAAGGCCTCTTGATTCTGCCACCAGCTCCATTGATCAGTAACTTCACCCTGCTTAAGGCGCAAGCGCAGAAAGGGGTCAAGTGGAAAATCAACTCTTATACCTGCATCAACATCTAGCCCTATATCGTCTTTTATATAACGTACAGCGGCCGAAACGTTAGATTTCAAAGCAGAATTCACAACGCCTTTTTGCTGAGACGATTCACCTCTCAAGCTCTCAGGAGCTAAAGAGTCAGGCTCGGACTCGACAACTAAACGCAGTCGATCTTGAGTATTCGGCAATTTAAGCCGTGTACGGAAATCAAAAAAACCTGAGCGATCACTGCCACTCAGTACAGAACCAAATCGTACTTCTAAGTAACTATCTGAAGTTTCTCTACTTTGTTCACCAGATAAAAAGGAATCTATATTCGTCGACCAATTACCAATTGTCTTTGAAACCGTTTCATGGGAACTCAACCACCAAGGAACATCATCACTCTCTGCTTGTTGGCTAACTTTTGCTTGAGTGTTGACATCATCTCTCGTTTCTTCTGCAGAAAGAGCGAACAAGGGCCAGGAAGTTACTAAGCAAAACGCAGTAATATAACCCTTGTTCCATGGCATACTTTAGTTGCCTTTCAGCATTTGTTGGATCATTAGAGAGGAGTTCTCGGCAGCCACTTTAAGGTATTCCTCAAAGCTTTGAGGAGATTCTTTACCTGCAATATCCGACAAAGAACGTACCACAACAAATGGCGTTCCAAATTTAAAACACACTTGAGCAACAGCCGCAGCTTCCATCTCAACAGCAACTAGCTCGGGGAAAGTCGCTCGCACTGCTTCCACTCGAACAGGATCATTCATGAAACTGTCACCCGTTCCGATCAATCCCACTTTTGCTTGTACTTGAGTGACTTTTTGCAGCGCAGCTTTTGCCTGATTAACTAAGGCTTCATCCGCCGCATAGGTCGCTGGCATATTTGGCACTTGCCCCATGACATAACCAAAAGCCGTCACGTCTACGTCGTGATGTACCACTTGATCTGATATCACTACATCACCAACCTGTAAATCAGGATCAAAACCACCAGCAGAGCCAATGTTAATTACATATTCAGGCTTAAACTGTGATAGTAGCAAAGTAGTAGAAACCGCAGCATTTACTTTACCGATACCAGATTTCAGCAATACAACGTCTTTACCTTCAAAGTGGCCAACAAAAAAATCACAACCCGCAATAGTCTGCTCACGGACATCTGTCATCCACGCTTTGATAACAGCGACTTCTTCGTCCATGGCTCCAATTAATCCAATTACGCTCATTCATTGCTCCTCAGGTTTGTATTCTGTTGTATAACATTTTGTGTAAATAATCGTATTTGATCACCAGAGTAAGGCAATGTCATACTAAAAAATGACACATTATCCGGCATTTCAGGCCACTTTTGCACCGAAAAAAATCGAACTTTCGGAAAAGCAGTCTGAATTGATCGCAAAAGAGTTCTAGGTTGGGGTTCAAGTAATACAACAACAGCATCAGGGTGATATGACAGCACTACGTGATAATTAGATAAATCTACCAACCATTGTGTCGCCACCTCATACTTTTCTAATTCGACATACCAAATTGCTTTTGTGATTCGACTGCCACCAATCATCACCCAAGATAAAGCTTGCTCATACGAATGAGTGGGGATAACCCCCTCCAACTCACAGGCTTTGGCTAACACTTGATGTAAATTGTAGTCGAAAGAACATCCTTGCAAGGTAAAAACATCTGGATCCACCTCCATCAGCAAGGTGCTATTAAGCCAAACGATAGGAAGCTCATCACGATTATATTTTAGTTTAAGGGCTCGGGTCATATCTGCCTGTGCTTCAACGTCTTTATCACAGCCAATCAGTACCGCATCAAATTTCACCACAGCACTGGATTGAGTAAAAAAGCTATCCGTTGAGACATATTCTTCCACCTGCAACCCAAGTCTAACTAAAGCAGCTTTGATAATATTGGGATTGGGGTAATCATTTGCGACCCAAGCCACAACCTGATTAGGTGTTAACTGCTTGAGTATAGACTGATACTCCAACTCTTCCATGATCAAATTAATCTGCAAGGCATTATTTTGTAAGGTCTTTTGCTGCCCTCCAAGAGGTGCTAGCAACATCTTAATCATCCAGTAAAAAAGAGGTCTGAATGCCATATCATTCATCGCAATCATTTCAAGTTCTTCGCCATCGAAGCGAACAGTCAATCGACGTTCAGCCATATCATTCGACATCACCATCATGAGCAAAGCGCGAATCAGCCCTCTGAAATTTGCATCCACTGCAATGTTTCTTGCACCTACTTCGACAGAACAGTCCAATAGCGCCCTATTCGCCTCTACCCCCATTGCAGCCATAACCCGAGCACTTTCCTGACAAAAGACCTCTCCTATGGGCAAATAAGATACCTTACTGTCTAGGCTACTAATGTCATCTAATACGGATATTAATAACCCAAGCCAGCCCTGAAGATGTTTACTATCAATATATCCAGGCAGTGAAGAAAGATACGTCAACTCACTCAATATAGCGTCAGTATCTACTTTCTTTTGCTGTGCAGACGACAATGGCTGCAGCTGCTCCAGTTGCCACATTAAACTGATTTCTTGGGTAACATTTCGCCCTACTAATAATAAGCCGCGGTAATTGCTCTCGTTTTTAAACGAATGAACTTGCCATTGATATATTCGACCTAAACTACTGTCAGTTAACTCAAAGGCAACACCTACTTCGCCTTTTAACGCTTCTTGAATCGATTGATGACAAGAAATAGGCATAAAATCAAAAAGCGTTCGAGCTTTTTCAGCGTCAGGAAAAAGTAGCTTTGCTTCTGAATTGATTAACTCTACTTCAGCCACTTCGGTGCAGAAAATAATGGCACTGTGTATCGATTCTGCGAGAAGCTTAAACCTATTCTCTTTGGACTCAATAAAGGCTTTATATTGATTGCTTTGTAACTGTATCGGCTGTAGTTCACTGTATGGCAGTAGGCCTTCCTCGTGACGATAAACAATTGACTCAAGAGGTTGAAAAATTAATGTTTTAACTTGGCGAAATAGCAGCAAACAAAAGCAGAATAAAACAACCCCAATCCCAGCAATCAAAGGCAACGCATTGGTTAAGATCGTAGAAGAAAAAATGCGCTTTTGAATAATATCTAATTGCAAATCTGCTTGAATAGGTGATACCAAGGGCAAGCGAGAATGTAATGTTGCTCCAGACAAATCCACACCGACTTTATGTTCTTCAAGCAAGACACGATTATGTGCATTATCATAAACCTGCACAGCACTGACTTGGGCACTTTCAAGTAACTCATTAGCCAAGGTTAAGTTGTCGTTTAATGAAATGAAGCCATATAAAAAACCAATATTTTCTTGGCCTGACGAAAGCAGTTTCTTTTTAAACATCAGCAAAATGGAATCATCTGTTGTCACTATAGACGTCCATCGATTAATAAGCCCTTCTCCCAATACAGATTGTAAATCTACTTTGGTAAACAGGCGCGCTCTAGGATCCATCGAATGCTTGCCATTTACCCATTCAATATAGAAAAAATCCAACCCGCCAAAAAACAACACTTCGTGGTGGCTGAACAACAAATCCAATTCACGTCCAACCGCATAATTACTCAACGCAAGATCCTGACCAATAAATTTCATTTCATCTTCAGCACGAGCCAAATAGCCATTAAAAGCTTGCTCAACAACACGGTGCTTTAGTGCTAAGTTTTTTTCAGCGGCTGTTTGATTTAACGCCTCAATAAAATATAAAGACATAAAAGTCACAGCTAAAAAAACCACACAAACTAATATAAGCACCTTTGAGCGTAATCGATGCTGTAAACTAATCGTTACTCCTGCCATAGTTCCACCGAATAATGATGAGCTTGCTGTACCATCAAGCGTAGACTTTCTGAATCTAACTCTGCGGGCACAAGCATAGAGTTAGCAACATAAAGGGAGGGCATATTCTTTCCCTCAAGATCTAATTTGATAGCTTCTGCTATCGCAATAGAAAGATCATCCTTCATAAAAAGCACACTCGCCTTTATTTTTCGGCTCTCTAAATCCGCAATACCACTCAAAGATAGCCCCCATGCATTAGTCTGAATCTGCGTATCAAAACCTTCGGCTTGTAATGCTGCAACCACGCCTTCAGAAATATTCTGCGAGCAGCTAAAAATAAAGTCTGCTGGATTCTCTTTTAATAAAATTTGAGCCGCTTCAAATGCACTGCGCTTATCATCCGATACGGCTCTAATACGACTGATGTGACGGTTATACTTCGCCATCTCATCAAGGAATAAATCACAACGCATATGGCCAAGATAGCCTGTCGGCAAAACCAATGCTGAAATCTTTGTCTCTGCGGGTAACTGACGTTCAAGGTAACTAGCAAGCATTGTAGTTGCCTTTTTTTGATCAAAACCAACGTACATTAATGGCGGATGATTCATCCAATGGGTTAACGGCGAGGCAAAGTCGTACAAAATAATTTTTGGCTTACCTGAGCGTAAAAAACGCTCCAAAAACCGACGTTGAACCGAGCCCAATTTAGTCATAATAATGTAATCTGGCTGGGCATCAGCCATCTTAAAATAAGATGTTAAATCGCCATTAGACTCAAAACCGTCCATATAAGTATCTAAGCGATAATCAATATTTAGTTCGCGCATTCGCTTTCTGAATGTGGCTAAGATTGATCTATTTTCGAGGGAATTCATATCACCAAATAACAACAACGCAATACGCACTGCACGCTTTTGAGACACCCGTATTGGATTAGGAGGAGAATTAACTATCGTAGTGAACTGCTCAGCCAAAGGACCTTGTCTTGGTGTCGACTGATAAAAGTCATGACTATCCATAAGATCAAGCGCCATGTTAGCGGCTTGGACAGTGAAAGCCACGTTCCCTAGCACAATCCATATAACAAAAGAATGTAGTCTTCGCATTACCGAACCCGATTAAACATCATAGAAAAAAATCATTCTAACCAAGTTAACGAACTTTGGTGATAACAGGAACAAGAAAATACGCTTCAGTGTGATAAATGTGCGCTGAATAGACTTAATAACGAAAAAAATGGCTTGCAGCCCATTTTAAAATCGAAAGGAAAAAAGACAAAAAAAAAGCTGACATAAAGTCAGCTTTTTTTTAAATTTGGTGCGGAAGGAGAGACTCGAACTCTCACGCCGTGAAGCACTGGAACCTAAATCCAGCGTGTCTACCAATTCCACCACTCCCGCAAGGAATGGCGAGCATTATAGGTAATTGAATTTTCCGGTCAATAGTTTTTTTGGCTTTTTTATAAAAAACTTAAAAATATTTTCCTTAACCTATATTTACTCGCCATTTTTATTAAGCATCACTCTCTTCAAAGCAAGGCTTAAAAAATACGACCGCCAGAATATTCACCGCGCTCGTAACGAACAGCCATCTCTTCAAGATCCATAGTATGAATACGAGAGGCCTGGCCTGCAGAACCAAAAGCTTCATAACGATCAATACAAACCGCTTTCATCGCTTTGATACTTTCCGTTAAGTATTTACGTGGATCAAAGTTGCCTTTGTGTTCAGCCAAGCTACGACGAATCGCGCCTGTTGCCGCTAAACGTAAATCTGTATCAATGTTCACTTTACGAACACCGTAACGGATCGCCTTAACAATCTCATCAATCGGCACACCGTAAGTTTCAGGAATGTCGCCACCAAATTCGTTGATGATAGACAACCAATCCTGTGGAACAGAAGAAGAGCCATGTAACACGATGTGAGTATTTGGTAACAACTCTACGATTTTCGCAATACGCTCGATATCAAGAATGTCGCCAGTAGGCGGACGAGTAAACTTGTAAGCACCGTGACTTGTACCAATCGCCACAGCTAATGCATCAATGCCAGTTGCATTAACAAAATCCACTGCTTCTTGTGGATCTGTCAGCATTTGATCATGAGAAAGTGTGCCTTCAGCGCCAACACCGTCTTCTTCACCAGCTTGACCAGTCTCTAGAGAACCCAATACACCTAACTCACCTTCTACTGATACACCACATGCGTGTGCGAATTCAACAGTACGACGAGTTACATCAACGTTGTAGTCATAGCTAGCCGGTGTTTTACCATCGGCCATCAAAGAACCATCCATCATGACCGACGAAAAGCCAAGCTGAATAGAGCGCTGACAGATAGCTGGGGACGTACCATGATCCTGATGCATCACAACAGGGATATGCGGGTAATCTTCAATCGCTGCAGCAATTAAGTGACGCAAGAAGTGCGAACCAGCGTATTTACGAGCACCAGCAGAGGCTTGCATGATAACGGGGGAATTCACTTCGTGAGCAGCTTCCATGATCGCCTTAACTTGCTCCATGTTATTCACATTGAAGGCTGGCAAACCATAGCTGTGTTCTGCTGCATGATCGAGCAGTTGACGCATACTAATTAAAGGCATAAAAGATTTCCTCTGACAATTTGTCTTATATTGTATTTATAACGAACAGAGTTATGGTGTTAGTTAACTCTATAATCTTGTAATCATGACGTTGCTTATCACAAGCCATGTGGCTTACGCCTTATCGTTATTGTCATACCCGACTCGCGCCGAGTAGGTCACTCTCTAGTTTTGTTTTTCGCCAACACCGCTTTCAGCAGAAACCACATCCAGCTTCTAACGGTGTTAACGAAGTAGGCTTTTCACCTTTTTATTACTTATAAAATGCTTTAGAACGATCTTTGTCATTCTTTGATACTAATTTTGCGCGCGAGACTCTAACATCGCAACCGCTGGAAGCACTTTTCCTTCCACAAACTCCAAAAACGCCCCGCCACCGGTCGAAATATAGGAAACTTGATCCGCAATTTCATATTTATCAACGGCCGCTAATGTGTCGCCACCACCCGCAATGGAAAACCCTTTGCTGTTCGCAATGGCCATCGCAAGCGCTTTAGTTCCGCCACCAAACTGGTCAAATTCAAAAACACCCACTGGACCATTCCAGATAATCGTTTGAGATTTTTCAAGCAAAGCCGCAAACGCAGCGGCTGCTTTTGGCCCAATATCCAAAATCATATCGTCAGGACCAACATCCGCAGCATTTTTGACTGTCGCAACAGCATCTGGCGCGAACGCGGTAGCTACAACAACGTCTTCAGGTAGCGGAATGCTGGTTTTCGCCATCAAAGCTTTTGCCTGAGGAATCAAATCTGCTTCGTACAAAGACTTGCCCACTGGAAAACCTGCAGCAGCTAGGAAGGTATTGGCTATACCACCACCTACTATCAACTGATCAACTTTGTCAGACAAAGATTCTAAAACAGTCAACTTAGTCGATACTTTTGAACCACCAACAATGGCCGCCATTGGACGAGCTGGTTTCGCCAAAGCTTTTTCTAATGCTTCAAGCTCAGCTGACAACAATGGGCCAGCGCAAGCGATTGGTGCAAATTTCGCTACACCGTGAGTAGAAGCTTGGGCACGGTGAGCCGTACCAAATGCATCCATCACGTACACATCACACAAAGCAGCCATTTTTTTAGACAAAGCTTCGTCGTCTTTTTTCTCGCCAAGGTTAAAACGTACGTTTTCAACCAAAACAAGCTGACCAGATTCAACTTCAACACCATCCAACCAATCTTTTACTAACGGTACGTCTTGTCCTAGCAAACCAGAAAGATGCGTCGCTACTGGTTGAAGCGAGTATTCTTCTTCGTACTGACCTTCTGTTGGGCGACCAAGGTGAGACATCACCATGACTTTCGCACCAGCTGCTAGCGCCAATTTAATGGTTGGCAAAGCAGCACGAATACGTGCGTCACTGGTTACTTTGCCGTCTTTTACTGGCACGTTTAGGTCTTCTCGAATTAACACACGTTTATTCGCCAGATCCACATCTTTCATATTAATTACGGTCATGTACGATGTCCTCGTTATTTAATGTTCGGGTGAATCAATCTAATTTTGATTGCTTAATCACACCAGCCCAATACTTAGCCACATCCAACATACGGTTAGCGTAGCCCCATTCATTATCAAACCAACACAGTAACTTCACCATTCGCTGATCGATTACTTGGGTTTGCGTACTATCGATAATCACCGAACGCGGATCATGATTAAAATCCACCGAAGCATGTGCTTCTTTGGTGAAGCCCATTAAGCCTGCATATTTTGAGCTTGCCGCTTGCTCTAACTGCGCATTGATTTGCTCGGCGGTAACGTCTCGTTCTGTGCGCAACACTAAATCAATAACCGAGACATTCAAGGTCGGCACACGTACCGCATTACAACCCATTTTGCCTTCCAATTCCGGCATCATGCGTGTAATACCTCTCGCTAATCCAGTATCCACAGGAATAATAGAACTCAAAGCGGCACGCGTCAGGCGCAAGTCTTTCGTGTGATAGCCGTCAATCACTGGCTGATCATTCATCGCCGAATGAATCGTCTGTGTCATACCATGAACAACACCAGAAAATTGCTTAACGATGTCCAAAACAGGAATCAAACAATTAGTAGTACAAGATGCTGCTGAAACAATATTGTGATCCGCTTGAATATCATGATGATTAAAACCATACACAATCGTCGCATCAACATCTGCCGCTGCCGGCTGAGAAAGCAACAGTCGTGGCACACCTGCATTTAAGTAAGCTTGCGCGCCTTCTCGACCAGAAAAGCTACCAGAGCACTCAAGCACCATATCTAATTCAAGAGATGACCAATCAAGTTCATCAGGTGTCGCACAGGAAAAACACAAAATAGCATCATCGCCGATAAGCAACGCATTACCTTGAGTCGAAACAGACTGAGGAAAGCGGCCATGAGTCGTGTCATAGCGCGTAAGATAACTGATTGTCTCAATGTCAGACAATTCATTAATAGCAACCACTTGAATGTGATCGCGGTAGCCGTTTTCATAAAGCGCTCGTAATACCGAACGTCCGATACGACCATAACCATTGATAGCGACTCGCAACATATTCCTACTACTTCATCGCAAAGAAAGTGATCTAAAAACCATCACTCTCCGCCTTAATAAAAGGAAAAAGAGGCATACAAACGTACACCTCTTTTCTTATCAAGCAATGAGATTACGCGGCTAGAATTCTCTCAGCAGTCGCAACTACATTGTCTACTGTAAAGCCAAAGTATTTCAGCAGATCGCCACCAGGAGCAGACTCACCAAAAGTCGTCATACCCACCATAGCGCCTTCGAAACCAACGTACTTGTACCAGTAATCCGTGTGAGCAGCTTCAATAGCAACACGCTTAGTCACACTGCTTGGCAATACAGACTCTTTGTAAGCAGCATCTTGTGCATCAAATGTATTTGTTGATGGCATAGATACCACACGAACGTTCTTACCTTTCGCCGTTAGCGCTTCAGCAGAATCCATCGCTAGGCCTACTTCAGAACCGGTTGCGATCAAGATAAGGTCTGGCGTACCAGCACAGTCCTTAAGGATATAGGCGCCTTTCGCAACATTTGCCAATTGCTCGGCATCACGTGACTGTGCTGGCAAACCTTGACGAGAGAAAACCAATGACGTTGGACCATCACGGCGTTCGATACCGGCCTTCCAAGCAACTGCAGTTTCTGCTGCATCACATGGGCGCCACACAGACATGTTTGGTGTCATGCGCAAGTTAGCCAATTGCTCAACTGGTTGATGAGTTGGACCGTCTTCACCTTGGCCAATAGAATCATGCGTGTAAACAAATACGTTTTGAATGCCCATCAAAGCAGACATACGAACCGCATTACGCGCGTATTCCATAAACATCATAAAAGTCGCACCGTAGTTAATAAAACCACCATGCAAAGAAGCACCGTTCATGATGCCGCTCATACCAAATTCACGAACGCCGTAGTAAATGTAGTTACCCGCTGGATCGTCTTGAATACCTTTAGAGCCAGACCATAACGTCAAGTTAGAACCTGCAAGATCCGCAGAACCGCCTAGTAATTCTGGCAACATAGCGCCGAAGAAACCAATCGCATTCTGTGACGCTTTACGGCTGGCAATGTTCTCGCCTTTGTCTTGGCTTTCTTGAATGAAAGCTTGTGCTTTGGCTTCAAAATCCGCAGGCAATTCGCCCTTAATCACACGACGTTCAAATTCTGCTGCCAATTCAGGGTAAGCCGCTTTATACGCTTCGAACTGGGCATTCCACTGAGTTTCACGAGCAGAACCCGCTTCTTTCGCATCCCAGCCAGAGTAAACATCAGCAGGAATTTCAAAAGGAGCATAAGGCCAACCTAGAAATTCACGAGCAGCAGCAACTTCAGCTTCACCTAGTGGTGAACCATGGCTATCGTGACTGCCAGATTTGTTCGGTGAACCAAAACCAATAATCGTCTTGCAACAAATCAAGGTTGGTTTAGTTGTTTCAGCTTTTGCTGCTTCAATTGCCGCTTTTATCGCTTCAGGATCATGTCCATCTACGTCAGCGATTACATGCCAGCCGTAAGCTTCAAAACGCTGTGGTGTATTATCAGTAAACCAGCCTTCAACATGACCATCGATAGAAATACCGTTGTCATCCCAAAAAGCGACCAATTTACCTAGACCTAAAGTACCAGCTAGAGAAGACGCTTCGTGAGAAATACCTTCCATCAAGCAGCCATCGCCAAGGAAGCAGTAAGTGTTGTGATCAACGATGCTATGACCTTCACGGTTAAACTGTGCTGCTAGAGTTTTCTCAGCAATCGCCATACCTACCGCATTACTGATACCTGCGCCCAATGGACCAGTTGTGGTTTCTACGCCATCGGTGTAACCGTATTCTGGATGACCTGGAGTTTTAGAATGAAGCTGACGGAATTGTTTTAGCTCTTCAATTGGCAATTTATAACCAGACAAATGCAATAAAGAATAAATCAGCATAGAGCCATGGCCGTTTGACAACACAAAGCGGTCGCGATCAACCCATTTTGAGTTATTTGGGTTGTGCTTTAGAAAGTCATTCCATAGCACTTCAGCGATATCCGCCATACCCATTGGCGCACCTGGATGGCCTGAGTTAGCTTTTTGTACGGCATCCATACTCAATGCACGTATGGCGTTAGCAAGTTGTTTACGAGACGGCATGGTTATTCCACTCCTGATAGCTTAACGAACAAAATAGAAGAAACATTCTCTACAGGATAGAGCCACCTTGCAATGCTGGCACCACCGTGACGCCCAAACATTGGGCAAAGAAAATGAAAATACATAAAAATCTGCACCATCGTAACAAAAAAATCGCCCTTTGCCTCATTAAAATCCATAGATCGGGTTGATATTTAAACAGCTCTAGTCCATTATTCTTGCCACTAACAGCGTCGATTTGTTTCGGCTTGCGGACGCTATATAAATTCAGCTAAACAGAAGCAATATCACCTGTTTAGCTTTTTTGAATTATAAACATTGCTAAGCGGGTTTTTTTATACCTATTTAGCGCTTATCCATCATTTTTGATAGAGGCACTAAACATGTCAGAATATTCTTTATTTACTTCAGAATCCGTTTCTGAAGGTCATCCAGATAAAATCGCGGACCAAGTTTCCGACGCCATCCTTGATGCCATTTTGGCAGAAGACCCAGAAGCACGTGTTGCCTGCGAAACCCTTGTAAAAACAGGCATGGTTCTAGTTGCGGGTGAAGTTCGTACTAACGCATGGGTCGACATTGAAGAAATCGCTCGTGGCGTCATTCGTGAAATCGGCTACAACAGCTCAGACATGGGTTTCGACTGGGAATCTTGCGCGGTTATGAATGCTATTGGCAAACAATCTGCCGATATCGCAGTAGGTGTAGATGAAGCTGGCGAGCACGAACAAGGTGCTGGCGACCAAGGTTTAATGTTTGGTTTTGCCACTAACGAAACTGACGTATTAATGCCTGCCCCAATCACTTACGCACATCGTTTAGTTCAACGCCAAGCGGAAGTCCGTAAAAACGGCACACTGGATTTTCTTCGTCCAGACGCAAAAAGCCAAGTTACTTTCCGTTACGACGACAATGGCAAGCCATGCGCTATCGATGCGGTTGTTCTTTCTACTCAACACAGTGCGTCCATTAAACAAGCGGACCTTCGTGAAGCGGTAATGGAAGAGATCATTAAGCCAGTTCTTCCTGCTGAATGGTTATCAAAAGATACTAAATACTTCATCAACCCAACAGGCCAGTTCATCATTGGTGGCCCAGTTGGAGATTGTGGTCTAACTGGCCGTAAAATTATCGTTGATACATACGGCGGCATGGCGCGTCACGGTGGTGGCGCTTTCTCTGGTAAAGATCCATCCAAGGTTGACCGTTCTGCTGCATACGCTGGTCGTTATGTAGCGAAGAATATCGTTGCTGCAGGTCTTGCGGATAAGTGTGAGATTCAAATCTCTTACGCCATCGGTGTTGCTGAGCCAACGTCAATCAGTATTAATACCTTCGGTACCGGTAAAGTAAGCGACGCTGTAATTTCACAACTCGTTCGTGAACACTTTGAATTACGACCAGCAGGCTTGATCAAGATGCTAGATCTAAAACGCCCGATTTACCTTCCAACAGCGGCTTACGGCCACTTTGGTCGTGAAGGTGAAAACTTCACTTGGGAAAAAACAGACAAAGCGGACGCATTACGCAAAGCTGCCGGTTTATAATTTCCTGATTTTCCGTTATAAAGCCTTCTTCTGCCTTACTCTTTTATTAGATAAAATGTGCAGAGGAAGGCTTTTTTATTTCTATTTTTTAATACTCCCGAAAACATAAGGCAAAACATGCGTATTCCACGAATTTTTATCGATACAGAACTCAGCGAAAATAGCATCTTTGCCTTACCTGATTCGGCATTTCAGCATCTCTGCAAAGTACTGCGTTTAAAGTCAGGCCATCCTATTCGCGTGTTTAATGGCCAAGCGCTTAATGGTAAAGGTGGTCAATTTAACGCAACCCTGTGCGATGTTGAAAAACGCTCTGCTAATATTCACGTAGCAGACTTTGAAGCACTGGATAACGAATCCCCAATCCAAGTCACTATTGGGCAAACTCTATCTCGTGGCGAACGAATGGATTACGCCATTCAGAAATCCGTTGAAGCAGGCGTATTTGCTATCCAACCTCTTTTTAGCGAACGCTGTGAAGTGAAGCTGCAAGACAGCCGAGCTGAAAAACGCCAACAACATTGGCAGCAAGTTGCTATCAGTGCGGCAGAGCAATGCGGTCGAGGCGTCGTTCCTGTTGTATATCCACCTATAGAATTAAGTGAATGGGTGGAGAATTGTAACGAAATGTTAAAACTAACATTACATCACCACAGTGCAAAACCTATTCGTCAGTTCGAGCAACCGAGCAATAATCGCATTGCTTTATTGATCGGGCCAGAAGGAGGGCTCACCGAAAAAGAAGTCCAACTATCTGAAAAATCAGGATTTAATGCTATCACTTTAGGTCCAAGAGTACTGAGAACAGAAACCGCACCTATTGTTGCGCTTAGTGTAATTAATGCTCTATGGGGCGATATCTAACCTATTCTTTGATAAAGCCCTAACTAACAGAATCGCTACATATTAAGGCTATGAATGCCTTTACCATTCAAGCAGGACTTAATAAAGGACATATGATCACATGTTTAATCGAATAGTTTTGACTTGCACGGTTTATATAGGAGCAGCCTTCCTACCAGCAATAGCGCATGCAATCACTCTCGAAGAAGCGACATATACGGCAATAGAAAACAATCCTGCTGTAAGACAAGCTGTCGCAAAATATCGAGAGTCCAAAGAAAATGCAGATATTGCTCGTCGTTCCGGCTACTACCCAAGCGTGGATCTCTCCGCTGGCATAGGCCGTGAAACAACCTACGCAGACAATAGCAACCCGGACGATATTGATCTTACTCGTCGCGAACTGAAACTTGCGCTGAATCAGCCCCTATTTAACGGATTCTCAACAAAAAATGAAGTCGAACGCTTAAACAGCGAGGCCGAAGCCGATCGTTGGAGCGCACTGATTTCTGTTGAAAATACTGCACTAGAAGTGGCTCAGGTCTATGCTAACATTTTACGCTACAGAGAACTTGTCGGCCTTGCAGAACTGAACTTAAAAACCCATGAGCGCATTTATGGGCAAATTAAATTAAAAAGTGACTCAGGTATTGGACGTCAATCGGATCTTAGCCAAATAACCGCACGCCTCGCTAAAGCCCATGCAAATCACTTTGCTGCAATTAACAATCTCCAAGATGCCGAAAGCAACTACAAAAATATTGTCGGAGAAATGCCGCCGAAAGACTTAATCTATCCGATGCCAGATAAAGACTTGATACCAAAAAATCTTGATTCGGCGATTAATGAATCATTGAAGAAGAATCCAGCAATCGAAGGTGCACGATGGGACGTTGCAGCAACAGAAAGCGCTCAAAAAATTACCGATGCAGACAAGTACCCAACGATTAGTTTTGGCTTAGAGCGCACATGGAACAACAATATAGATGGCGATAGAGGACCAAGCGAAGACTTATTAGCCATGGTGCGATTGAACTATAACCTTTACAGCGGCGGCACACACAAACGCAAACAAGAAGTTGCCGTTCAACAGAACCTCCAAGCTTCTGAAATACGCCGTAACACAATAAGAGATACTGAACTCACTGTGCGATTAGCTTGGGCAGCGTTTGAAGCAACCACAGGTCAAAAGGAGCAAATTCGTGAATATGTCATTGCGACAAAAGAATCACAAATTGCTTATGAAAAACAATTTCGCTTAGGCCGCCGTACTCTACTGGATGTATTAGATAGCGAGAACGAACTATTTCAAGCTCGCCAAGATTATGTCAATGCGGACTACGATGAACTTTTCTCAGAATTTCGTTTATTTAATGCTAAAGGTGAGCTCATGCGCGCGTTCCGTATTTATCGCCCGCAGCTCCTTGGTTTTAATGACGAATTTGATAAAACAAAAACACCTCCAACCCCAGAGCCTAGCGCAACAGAAGAACTGAAAGCCGCAGAAAGTACGGTGAAAGTTGATGATGCTCCCCAGTCACCTGAAGCTCCACCTGTGGATGACTCGAAGAAAGCACAAGAAAGTGAGTTATTCTTAGACGCTAATGGAAACTCTGGAAACTGGTAGATAGAGAATATTCTTCTCCTAAAAAGCAGAATCATTGATAAAACGTACTATTTTTACGACCAATGATTCTGCTTTTTAATGACCAAAATATAAGACATTGAATACACAGAATTACAGACTCATTTTTCTATACAGTCCGCTCATTGTCATATTCTTACTCATCAAAGCAACTATCTGAAAATCATGGGTGTTTTTTCTTCTCAGCGCCCCCATATTTCTATAGCATCAACACCTATTAACAGATTAAACAAAGCACTAAAACGTTGCTTTCGCTTTTAGGAACCGCCTTATGACTATCAAACTCGGCATTGTTATGGACCCAATTTCGTCCATAAACTACAAAAAAGACACTTCTCTCGCCATGCTATGGGCTGCCGCAGAAAAAGGCTGGCAACTTATTTATATGGAACAAAAAGACCTGTTTCTAGACAATGGCAAAGCCTACGCTATGACTCGTCCATTAAACGTTTATAAAGATCCTGCGCACTTTTACGATCTTGGTGAAGAAACGAAAATGGCAATGGGTGATATGGATGTGATCTTAATGCGCAAAGATCCGCCATTTGATAGCGAATTCGTCTACAGCACTATGATTTTAGAGCAAGCAGAAAGAGATGGTGCACTTGTAGTCAACGACCCTAAAAGTTTACGCGACTGCAACGAAAAACTCTTCGCCACTCAGTTTCCACACTGCTGTCCACCAGTCTTAGTGACTCGACGTGCAGACTTACTAAGAAGCTTCCACAAAGAACATGGCGACGTTATCTTCAAGCCTTTAGACGGTATGGGTGGCAGTTCGATTTTCCGCATCAAACCGGATGACTCAAACATCAGCGTGATTATTGAAACCCTAACAAACATGGGCGTAGAGCAGATCATGGCACAAAAATTCATCCCAGAAATCAAAGACGGCGATAAGCGTATTTTGGTAGTTAATGGTGAACCTGTGCCGTTTGCACTAGCACGCATTCCGGCATCAGGTGAAACCCGTGGCAACTTAGCTGCAGGCGGGCGAGGTGAAGGCCGACCTTTAACAGATCGCGATCGCTGGATTTGCGAGCAAGTGATTCCATCATTGAAAGAAAAGAACTTAATGTTTGTTGGTTTAGACGTCATCGGTGATTACCTCACTGAAATCAATGTCACCAGCCCAACATGCGTTCGTGAATTAGATACACAATTCGATCTAAATATCGCTATGATTTTAATAGAAGCCATAGAAAAACGTCTTCAGTAATATTTACATGCGAGTAACAGATAAATTTTCTATCGCGCTTTTCATCGCCATTAGCTTTCATGTGCTAATGGTGATGATTATTGGCTTCGATTTCGAGCTTCCCTCTCCCAAGCCTAAAACGCTAGAGGTGACGCTCGTTCAGCATACGACAAAAGCACCAGCCGAGGCTGACTTTATTGCTCAAGCCAACCAACAAGCCAGTGGGACAGAATTACGCAAGCAAAAACTCACCACCACAGAAAATGCACGTTTTTTATCTGATACCATCCAAGAAATATCGCCTCCCGTCCAGCCTCAACTTGCCTCTGCCGAACCTATTGACGAACCAAGTCTGCTGGCAACCAGAAACCAAGAAGCTGTCTTTGAGATCATCAATGAATCTGAAAATGAGCCTAAAACGCTAGAAGAAAAGTTTCGTGGCGAAACCCAAATTCCAAGCCATATATCAAACGATATAGCGACCCTAGAAGCCTTGCTAGATCAACAGCGCCAAGCATACGCCAAACGTCCAAGAATTCGCCGTCTGACCTCAGTCTCTGCCAAAGCAGCTGTTGATGCGCAATACTTAGATGACTGGCGACGCCGAATTGAGCGCATAGGTAATATTCACTATCCAGAAGAAGCAAAACGTAACCATCTTTATGGTGAACTACGTCTAGCCGTTATTATACAGCCGAACGGTTATGTCGATGATATTGAAGTACTGCACTCCTCTGGTATCAGAGTGCTCGATGATGCCGCCATGCGTATTGTCCGTCTGGCAGAACCTTTTCAAGTATTTCCTAGTGAGCTAAAGAAAGAAGTGGATAAGCTGGAAATCATTCGAACATGGCGATTTGTACCTGGCAATCAACTACAAAGCCAGTAAACGCATAAAGCCAGATAGTATAAAAATCATTAGACATAAAAAAGCCCTCACTTCACTTGGAGGGCTTTTTATTTTTTACCTGCTAAGCGTAACAATCAGTCAAACTGACCATCACCCATTGCAAGTCGAATTTTCTTCATTGCATTCTTTTCAAGCTGTCGGATACGCTCAGCAGAAACGCCATATTCATCAGCCAATTCATGCAAGGTAGATTTTGCATCAGACAACCAACGTTGCACTAGAATATTTCGGCTACGCTCATCAAGATCAGCCATAGCAACTTCTAGACGCTGATTGGAGTCTTCTTCCCAGTTACCATTTTCAAGCAAGGTTGCAGGATCTGAGCGATGGTCTTCTAGATATTGAGATGGCGCTTGAAAAGCACTGTCATCATCGTCGTCTGCAGAAGCATCAAACGCCATATCAGAAGAACTTAATCGCCCTTCCATTTGACGAACCACTTCTGGTGTCACACCTAAATCACTAGCAACCGACTCTACTTCTGAATTGCTGAACCAAGACAAGGTCTTTTTCGCGCTACGCAAATTAAAGAACATTTTACGTTGTGCTTTTGTCGTAGCTACTTTAACAATGCGCCAGTTTTTCAGAATAAATTCATGAATCTCGGCTTTAATCCAATGCACAGCAAAGGAAACAAGGCGAACACCGACTTCTGGGTTAAAGCGCTTAACCGCTTTCATCAAGCCAACGTTGCCTTCTTGAATAAGGTCGCCTTGAGCTAAACCATATCCAGAGTAACTTTTCGCAATATGTACAACAAATCTTAAGTGCGACATAACCAAGGTACGCGCAGCTTCAAGGTCTTCTTGATAATAAAGACGTTCCGCCAACGCTTTTTCTTCGTCTGCGGTTAAAATCGGAATTCTGCTGACGGCTTGTATGTAAGACTCTAGGTTCTGACCAGGAATCATCATATCCGTAGGCTGGAGAGCTTTACCCATCTCTATTTCCACCTTTCTAATTGTTCATACAGTGTATGACAAAATACTAACAAGTAAATTCTGCTTGTGTGTGACATAAATGTGAATAAACCATGGCTATTATCTTAGTAGTGATATTAGCCTTTCATTGTCACTGCAGTTCAATAGTTGTGATATGTCGGTTAACGGCAATCCATGCGCCAAACACACCAACAAATGCACTGATAGTTAAACATAAAACAATTTCATCCGCATTAAAAGTCTGCAGTTGAAAACCGCTTTGATAGAGATCAATCAATCGTTCTGCTGGAGCACTTACCCACCAGCTAAGCACGAGAATACAAAGGCTGGCGAAAAAACCACCAAGTACGCCGAACCAAAACCCCATGTACAAAAATGGTCGGCGAATATAAGCATCGGTTGCACCAACCAACTTCATAACCAACACTTCATCACGACGGCTTTCTACCGCCATGCGAATGGTATTGCCAACAATCAACAGCACAGCAACGACCAACAAAACCGACAAAGCATAGACAAATCGCTGCCCAAAACTCAGTATATTCGCAAGACGCTGTAACCATTGTGCATCAAGTTCTGCATAATCCACTTCTTTTTGTGCCGCTAGCTGGTCTCGTAAAGCTTGCAAACTCGATAGCGTCGTAATATCTACCGCTTGTTTAGGAATAACTCTCAGTACAATCGGTAAAGGGTTCTCAGGCAAAGCAGACATAATTTGTTCATAGCCACTGGAACGCTCAAAATATCGAAGCCCTTCTTCCTTAGAAATATATTCCACTGACGCTACATCCGCTTGCGCAGAAAGGCGATGTGACAAGGCAAGAGCTTGCGTGTCTTCTAAATTAGGGAAAAGATACAAGGTAATGACCGACTGCTGCTCCCATTGATCTGTGACAGATTGCACATTTTTCAGCAAAACATACAAACCACCTGGCAGAGACAAAGCTATTGCAATTACCATCACCGTCATAATACTAGCCAATGGATAATTCACTAGCCGCATAAAGCTTTCGGTTAAGGTCGTTTGATGCTGACGAAAATATTTACTCGGACTAAAAGACGTTCGCGTCGGCCAATTATGTTTGGTTGCTTTAATCGACTCTCTAGTCGCACCGCGTTGATTCGGCTTCTGTGCCATTTAGCCAAACCCTCCATCATTCACCATTCGACCCTGATTTAAAGTCAAAACACGATGACGCATACGCGCAACCAGCGCTAAGTCATGACTAGCAACCAAGACGGTTACACCAACACGATTAAACTCTTGGAATAAATTCATGATTTCAGCTGACAATTTGGGATCTAAATTACCCGTTGGTTCATCGGCTAACAACAATTGTGGTTTATTCACCACAGCTCGCGCAATACCAACACGCTGTTGCTCACCACCAGATAACGCCATTGGATTGTATTTTTCTTTATCCAACAACCCAACTTTATCCAACGCAGCACGCACTCGCTTGGCAATTTGTTGAGGATCCGCTCCGCTCACCAACAATGGCAAGGCAACATTATGGAAAACACTTCGATCTAATAACAACTGATGATTCTGGAACACGACGCCAACGCGACGTCTATGATGAGGAATCGCTCGGCGGCTCAACGTACGCAAATCAACACCATCGACCAAAATTTGGCCCGAGGTTTGGCGCTCGATCATCATCATGAGTTTCATCAAGGTACTTTTACCCGCACCAGAATGCCCAGTAAGAAAAGCCATTTCACCTTGCTGCAAATGAAAACTCACCTGCGACAATGCTTCTTGTCCACTCTCGTACTTTTTACCCACTCGTTGAAATTCGATTTCCACGCTAATCCAGCATCCTTAAATTAGAAAGAAGAAAGGTCTAATCACCACTTATTCGCTATTAAACTATTCAATATCAAGCTATTCACTATCAAATAAGGCGTCTACAAATTCTTTAGCAACAAATGGACGTAAATCATCTGCTTGTTCACCTACACCAATATAACGTATAGGAATGCCGAACTGTTTGGCGATGGCGAAAATAATACCGCCTTTTGCGGTTCCATCCAGCTTAGTTAGTGTGATACCGCTCACGCCAACCGCTTCGGAAAACAGCTTAGCCTGACTGATAGCATTTTGACCAGTACCAGCATCCAAAACCAACATAACTTCATGTGGCGCGTTTTCATCTAGCTTTTTCATTACACGAACGACTTTAGACAGTTCGTTCATCAAATTCGCTTTGTTTTGTAGACGACCAGCGGTATCTGCAATAACGATATCGACGCCTTTAGCTTTGGCAGACTCAATCGCATCATAGATAACCGACGCCGAATCAGCGCCAGTGTGCTGAGCAACAACAGGAACATTATTACGCTCGCCCCATACTTGAAGCTGCTCAACCGCAGCTGCACGAAAGGTGTCACCTGCCGCCAACATAACACTTTTACCTTCGGCCTGATATTTTTTGGCTAACTTACCAATGGTTGTCGTCTTACCAACACCATTCACGCCTACCATTAGAATCACAAAAGGACCGTCTTTACTGACTGGCTCAAGTACTTGCTGAGACTGGCTAAGAATACCTTCCATGTCGGCTTTTAAATGATTTAACAATGTAGCCGAATCTTTTAGTTCTTTGCGGTTTAGCTTGTCGGTTAGCGCACTAATCAAGGTTTGTGTAGCATCGATACCAACATCCGCCATCAGCAACTGAGTCTCTAGCTCTTCCAGCAGATTATCATCCACTTTTTTATGACTGCCGATAACAGAAGACAAACCGTTGCCTAAACCGCTGCGAGTGCGAGACAAACCAGATTTAAAACGCTGAGACCAAGATAACGTAGGCTGCACAGGGTCACTTGGCGTTTCTTCTACTGCTTGTGCTTTAGTGCTTATCGCCACGTCATCTGCAAGTTGCTCGTCAGAAGCCAAAGCTTCCGCTGAGGCTATTTCATCCTGAACTGAATCGGGCGTATCTATATCCTTTTTCTTAGCTGCTGCAATATCTGCATTCATTTTGTTCACAAAACGACGGCGAACAACGAAAGCGATAATGGCTAAAAGTGTTCCAATCGCAATAGGAACATAACGTGCATATTCACCAAGATACGGTGTAAAAAAAGCAATAATTTGATTAACAACTTCCATTAAATCAGTCTCTTTATTTTGACTGATGCGATAAACATCAGTGAAATGCTATGATTAGACACAGCGCCACATACATGGACACTTAAAAACGGTTATTTTAACATCATTCTGGCTCGCAAACAGGCTTAGTTTTAGCCAAAATATTCTTAACAAGCACCACTCAAGGTTCATTATGTCCGACGATAGCAAACCTCTATTTAGCCGACCCGTTCTGGCGGCGGTCATGTTGTTCTGTACTCTGGCTATTTGGCTGTTAAATTTAACCGCTCCGAGCAGTAAATTACCCACACCTCAAATTGAGAAATGGACAACCACGTCAGGTATTCCTGTGGTCTGGTTAAAACAAGCAGAATGGCAAGATAGCAACAAATTGGAGCTTCGCTTTTCATTTCGCTCGGTCACCACCAACATAACATTGATCCAAACCACGCTGGCCATGTTAATGAGCGACTCATTACCGCTTAGTACTGCTTCAATTAACCAAAGACTCGCACCTTTAGCTGCCAGCGCAGACAGCTATTATGATCATGAAAATCAAACCATTGGTTTAACACTGAGTAATGAGCCAAAATATCTGACCCCTACACTTTCCTTGGCAACCAATTGGCTTAGACAACCCGATTTCAAACCTCGCACTTTCGATGCTTGGCAAACCCAACACCAAGCAAATCCACCCGTCCAACATGAGCTCGAAAATGTTTTATTTTTCGATAAGGCTAATGATCAAAACAACGACACCATAACTACCGTCTCTTTAAAACAAGTTTCCGACTATTACCAGAGCTTAAAATCGTCTGCTGCTACTATTTTTATCGTGGGCGAGATGTCACCAGAAACTAAGCAAGCAGTCAAAAATGCAATCAATACCATCAGCCAAGACTATCGACTTTCAAACGCTTCCGCCGAGGCTATTCATTACGAGTCCATCAGCTCAACCATTCAACAAAATGAAGGCGAGCTTTGGCAAACTCGCAGCGCCATTGCATTAATGCCAGTGTCTTCAATCAAAGAGTGGATCAGTTTGCAAATTTGGGGCGCTGACTTGGTTTCTACGCTCAACCAGCAACAACATATTGATTTTGTTCAGCTCGCTTTTACGCTTTCACCGCAGCGCCCTTGGGCATGGTGGAGTATCCAATACGCTAACAGCATAACAGAAACAGTAAGCGAACCTAGCCACGATGCCAGTCGCTTCGTTAACGCTAAAAGCCTTGTGTTTGTAGAACAAGTTCCTTCAGTAAACGACAGCAAAGCCTTTGGCATTCTACTGGATAATTTCAAGCAACAACTCGAACAGCAAACGCTATCACCAACATGGTGGAGCTATATTGCCACACAAGTCACCCATGAAGATGGCGCGCTCACGGTGGAGCAATTCGCCGAAGGCTACAAAGATGCCATCGACAGCTTCACCATAGAAGATTATCAAACGGCTCTACAACACCTATTAAAACCATCGTCCTATCAAGAGATTCAGGTTTACCAATGAAGAAAAAAGCTCTAAGTAACGTCTCGAATAAAAGCAAAGCGAAGGCATCGAGACTTCGTATCATCGCCGGTGAATGGCGCTCTCGCCAACTGCCGATTCCAGATATTGAAGGCTTACGTCCAACGCCAGACAGAGTACGAGAAACCTTATTCAATTGGATCAATGCCTATATTCCAGGTGCTGTTTGTGGTGACCTGTTTTGTGGCTCAGGTGCACTTGGGTTAGAAGCGTTATCACGCGGCGCAAAGCACATGACTTTTGTCGATAACTCACGCGTAGTGTCACAACAAATGACAGCAAACTTAGCAACGCTAGGCGCAACGGACAGTGCTAATGTGATTGCTCAAAACGCGGCCGTCTTTCTTGATACGGTCACGCCACATGCCATGGATATTGTGTTTCTAGACCCGCCATTTCGCAAAGGCTGGTTAGCACAAATTATCCCTTTGCTTGAAAAAGGCTGGCTCGCAGATCGTGCGCTTGTTTATATCGAAATGGAAAAAGAAGCCGATCTACCTGCACTACCAAGCCACTGGTCTTTGTTAAAAGAAAAAGTCGCTGGCCAATTGGTTTATCGATTATTTGAAGTGTCTAAATAATTTAGTATCCAAGCCCTATCCAAAATAGGGCTTTCTGATCCACCGGTACAAACATCGCACCAAAAATAAGCAAAACAATATTTCCCCTCCTATAATGTCTTAATCAAAACAAGCTATATCAGCCATTTTGATTTGAGCACGATACTTGCATAACCTAATAGAATATGTGCCATTAATGAGCACTTCACTTAAACATTGCCTCGCGATGGAAGGTACCTATGCTGTCAAACCTATCCTTTAAGACCAAACTGTTCATACTTCTAATCACTGCGATTACGGGGTTAATTATCGTCACTGCTGTGGCCATGACAGGGCTCTCATCCCAACAAAGCGCCAACAATGAGCTGAGAAACCTCTCAAAGATTCAAGCATCAAATGATCAGCTGAGCATTCACATGCTTGAGATAGCTGATAGCCTGCGCTCCATTTCTGTAGAAAATTACCAAGACTACATTGCAAGCGCGAAAGAACAAATTGCACAGAACGCCAACATCATCGCTACAAATATTGAAAAAGCTCATAGCCAAAACTTGAAGCAAACTCTCGAAGAAAACCTAGTAGAACTCAACGACTATAGCCAAGCACTCATCACGCTGATCGAAAAACGCTATATTATTGGTTTCGATTCCTCTTCAGGTTTACGCGGTAGCGTAGATCAAATGGGGACAGAAATAAGCGAAGACATCCAAAAGCTTAGCTTATTAAAACGAGAGTTCACCAATGTGCGTAAAGCTGAGGCTGGCTATTTATCAGATCCAACCGAAAGCAATCTAGAAGAGTTCACCTCCAGCTTCGACCGCTTCGATAACCGAATTGAAAACTTTGGTTTTCAAGACACTCACGGTGTAAAAGCCAACGCTTACCGCGATGCCATTCTGCAATACGGTAAGGAATACACATCGCTTAGTGAGATCGAAAGCACCTTTACTACGCAAAAAAACCAATTCACAGAAAGTCAGCTTAAAGCAAGTCAACTGATTGAAGATAAGATCCAACAAGCAGAAACCAGTGCAGAAGAGAGCTCAACTCAAGCCAACGCCACCCTATTGGCCGTCAGTATCGCCGTGATTCTAGTCGCTGCCCTTCTTATGCTTGCCATTGGCCGCAGCGTCAACAGCACATTACAAAACATCATCACTGACCTTAATAAAGTCAAAAAAGGCGACATGTCTTCAAAAGCGTCTGTTAACACCAAACGCAATGATGAATTCGATCAATTGAGCCAATCCCTCAATGAAATGACTAGCGGCTTGGGTGACGTATTAAAAGATGTTGTTTCGACAACTGACAATGTCAGCACTATGTCCACTGATTTAAACAACACCATCAGCAGCATTGCCAGCAGTAACCACTTAGTCAACCAGCGTACACATTCATTGGCTTCTGCAACGGACGATATTTCTAGCCGTTTAACCGAATTGTCTAGCACCACAAATACGCTTCAAGCGCACTCCAATGAAACCTACCAATCCGCTAAATCTGGCGCGGATACGATTAAATTGGTGTTAAGCAGCATCACCGACACAGTGAATATTGTGAACATGACCAGTCAGCAACTTGATGAACTAGGCCGTTTATCCAAAAACATCGATAGTGTCATTGCCATGATTAATGACCTTGCTAGCCAAACCAACTTACTCGCGCTGAACGCCGCGATAGAAGCTGCTCGCGCTGGCGAAGCGGGACGCGGATTCTCTGTGGTCGCAGATGAAGTAAGAGCATTAGCAGAAAAAACCGTTGATGCCACTTCGAAAATCACGGACATAGTTAATACCATTCAGCAGTCGACTCAAACCGCAATTAGCACCATGGAAAGCGGACAAGACAACCTAAAAATCATCAGCGAAAATGGCAGCAAGGCCGAAGAAGCCATGCGCGACATAGAAAGCAACGCCATGACAGGATCGAAATCCACCGACTCAATGGCAAGCGCCATTCAAGATGTTGCTAGTACCGCCATTCAAATGAGCACCGAGATGGAAGAAATTGCTCAACAGTTAAACCAAGATACTCGCTCTATCGATATTTTGGCGGATAAAACTAAGCAGATTCAGAAAATTTCCGAGCAACTTGCCGTTAAAACTCAGGTATTTACTCTCGTTTAACAACTTACCGCTCTTCGGGTGTCACTAATAAGTAAGACGCTTCTGCCATCAGCTGATGGCAGAAGCGTCTTACTTTCAACTTCTAACTCCATACACAGATCGATGGCGGCATCCGCCTCTTGATGACACTGGGCACAAACGCTAGACTGTGTAACATCTTTCATCGATGAACTTTCCCACATTTCTTCACGGGAATTCGAGCACTTTCTTTAGGACTTTACTTTAGGATAAAAACAAACCTATGCCGGACGTCATTCCAGCCGACTCTGTTGGTATTGTTACGCCACAGATTGCGCAATTCGACACCCCGTTGGCGCTTTCCTGCGGACAGACCTTGTCATCGTACCAACTTATTTACGAGACTTATGGAACCCTGAATCAAAGCGCTTCCAACGCTATTTTAATTTGCCACGCGCTGAGCGGAGATCACCACGCTGCAGGTTATCATGCCATGTCGGATACCAAAACGGGCTGGTGGGATACGGCAATAGGACCTGGCAAAGCCATCGATACAGATAAGTTTTTTGTTATTGCACTCAATAACTTAGGCGGTTGCTGTGGTTCAACAGGACCGACCAGTATTAATCCAGAAACAGGACAGCGCTGGGAAGCTAGTTTCCCAATTGTCACAGTAGAAGATTGGGTCGAAAGCCAAGCGCGTTTAGCCGATTTATTGGGTATCCAAACCTTTGCAGCCATCGTCGGTGGCAGCCTTGGCGGCATGCAAGTACTTGAATGGAGCATTCGCTTCCCTACTCGCTTGAAATCTGCGGTGATTGTCGCGTCAGCTCCAAAACTATCCACCCAGAACATCGCCTTCAACGAAGTCGCACGTCAGTCTATTCGTCGTGATCCAGACTTTTTTGATGGCAACTACATAGACAACAACTCTGTGCCAACTAACGGCCTTGGTTTGGCGCGCATGCTGGGTCACATTACCTATCTTTCAGACGATGCAATGGGTGCTAAATTTGGTCGCCAGATGCGCCATGATAGCTACCAATACAATTACGGCATTGAGTTCGAAGTAGAAAGTTATTTACGTTATCAAGGCGAAGCCTTCACCAAACGTTTTGACGCCAACACCTACATGCTGATGACAAAGGCGCTGGATTATTTTGATCCCGCGTCACAAACCAATGGTGATCTTTCTGCCGTTCTAAGCCGCGCACAATGCGAGTTTTTATTGGTTTCCTTTACTACCGACTGGCGTTTCTCTCCAGAGCGCAGCGAAGAAATCGTCAACGCGCTCGTCAAAGCTGGCAAGCAGGTTTCTTATGCCAAGATCGAAGCCGCAGAAGGCCATGACGCCTTTTTGTTCCCAATCCCTCGCTACATGGCTGTGTTAAACACCTTTTTAACCCGGGTTGCCAATAGCCTTACAACGGAGGTCAAATAATGCGCTCTGATTTAGAAATGATCGATGAATGGGTTCAGCCCAATATTCGAGTGCTCGATTTGGCCTGTGGTCCCGGTGAGTTGCTTCACCATCTCATTCAAAACAAACAGGTGAAAGGCTATGGTTTGGAAATCGGCCCTGACGATTTAAATACCTGTATCGAAAAAGGCATTCCAGTTTTAGAGCAAAACATCGACGAAGGTTTGCAAAACTTCGATGACCAAAGTTTTGACTTAGTCTTGATGACCCATGCTTTGCAACAATTTCGTCGCCCAGATTTGTTGATCGATGAAATGCTGCGCATCGGCAAAGAATGCATTATCACTTTCCCGAACTTCGGACATTGGCGAAGCCGTTTGCATTTGGCGTTAAAAGGCAGAATGCCGGTATCCGATTTCTTACCATACAATTGGTACGACACACCGAACATTCACTTTTTCACCTTTCAAGATTTTGAGCGTTTATGTCGTGAAAAAGACATTAAAATCCTACGTTGGGCTGCCGTAGACGGCCAACTAAAAGACCATTGGTGGATTCGCTCTATGCCGAACTTATTCAGTGAAACGGCGATTTTCCACATCAGCCGTTAAACCACGGTCAGTAGCATAAATAGAACCATCAACAAGGCGGCGAATCAGCCGCCTTTGTTTTAAAAGTTTAAAAGAGGACAACCGATGACCAAAACCATCGTATTAGCCAGTAACAATGCTGGAAAAATCAAAGAATTCAATGCCTTACTGAGTGACATGGGCATTGATGTTAAACCGCAAAGCGAGTTTAACGTCGAAGAAGCCGAAGAAACGGGCTTGAGCTTTATTGAAAACGCCATTCTAAAAGCGCGCAATGCTTGTGCTCATACCGGCTTGCCTGCATTGGCCGATGATTCTGGTATTGAAGTGGATTATCTCGACGGTGCGCCGGGTATTTACTCTGCTCGCTTTGCCGGCGATCACGGCAACAATGAAGCGAACAACAAACTGCTGCTGGAAAAACTAGACGGCGTACCTGAACTAGAACGTACCGCTCGCTTCCATTGTGTATTGGCTTATATGCGCCACAAGGACGATCCAACACCACAAGTGTTTCATGGCGTATGGGAAGGTCGTATTTTGACATCTACGGAAGGCCAAGAAGGCTTTGGTTATGATCCCGTATTTTATGTACCGGAATGCGCTTGCAGTGCGGCTAGCCTACCAAAAGAAGTGAAGAACCAAATTAGCCATCGCGCCAAAGCTTTGAAACAGCTATTCGCATCCTTTCAACAATCCTCTTTTTCACAACTAGGTAAGCCATTTTGAGCACTCAGTTACCACCGCTAAGTTTGTATATTCATTTACCTTGGTGCGTGCGTAAGTGTCCTTATTGCGACTTCAATTCTCATCAAGCAGACCGTTTTGAAGCCAATGGCAAACTGCCAGAAGACGCCTATTTGGCACAGCTTCTGGCTGATCTAGACGCCGATTTACCTTATGTCGCTGGACGAGAAATCCAAACCGCTTTTATTGGCGGTGGTACGCCAAGCTTGATGAGCGAAAACTTCTATTATCGTTTAATGGATGCCCTGCGCGAAAAGCTAACGTGGGCAGACAATGCCGAAATCACCATGGAAGCCAATCCAGGAACGTTTGAACAAGAAAAGTTTCGCCACTTTCGTCAGGCTGGCATTAATCGTTTGTCCATCGGTATCCAAAGTTTCCAGCCAAACCTGTTGAAAACCCTAGGAAGAATCCACAACCGTGAGGAAGCGATACACGCTGTGGATAAGTCTAGAGCCGCTGGCTTTGACAATATCAACCTCGATTTAATGCATGGCTTACCAGATCAGAGCCTAGAAATGGCGCTAGAAGACTTGTCTCTTGCCATCGAACTGAACCCTGAGCACTTGTCTTGGTATCAACTGACTATCGAGCCAAATACTGAGTTTTATCGTCGTCCACCAACGCTACCCGAAGACAACACCTTGTGGGGAATTCAAGACGCAGGACAAGAGCTGTTGACCAAACATGGTTATGCTCAGTACGAAGTTTCGGCTAATTCAAAAGAGAACCGTCGCGCGGCACACAACCTTAATTATTGGCGTTTCGGCGATTACATAGGAATTGGCGCTGGCGCTCATGGCAAGATCACATTGGTTAATGGTCAAATATTTCGTACACGAAAGACTCGCCATCCAAATCATTACTTAAACAACCTACCTGAAGCCTTGGTCATCAAAGAGGCCATCGAGCAAGAAGACCTACCGCTTGAATTCATGATGAACCGTCTACGCTTGTTCGAAACCTTTGATTTAAAGGATTACGAGCGCTTCACTTATCAAAGCGTGCCAAGTTCTCTGGTCAAAGCCTGTGAAATAGCACTAAAACAGGGTCTATTAGATACCGATGAATGGAAGAATCAGCGCGTCAAAACCACCGAAAAAGGAAAATTATTCCTCAACGAATTGCTTGAATTATTCCTCCCGTAGCACGCCATTTTATTTACTATAATTTGACATCTAAGCATTTAGATGTAACTCTTATTAGGTTAAGAACAAAAAAGGCCATCTTTGATGGCCTTTTTTGTTCTATTAGCAACATACAAACTAGTGGCTTTTTTAACAAAAACTATCTTTTTAAACGAAAGAAATAGCCCATCGTTTCGTTCTATTTCAACAATTTACGGCGCTCTATCCTCTCGCTCTCTTTGTTACTGAGATGCTAGAAGACTTTTATCTCGTCAGCATAACTGCCAACACGAGATTAAGCATAAATTGTGAAAACAGAACAAAATACGTCGTATTAAGAACAATCTAATAATGAGAATTCTTTTAGGGTGAAGTAGCGGAATTGTGTAAAAAAAAGCTCATGTTGATTTTCGTTTAAAAAGATTTGCACAGACCTTTATAAGTTCAGTTATCCAACAAAGGTCTTGGGGAAGTTTTCACTAATTCAGGAGAATGTTTATGAGTAATAAAGTACCTGACAGTGGTCGGGCAGAATACAACACGTCATACAAAGTAGGACAAGATAACATTCAGTTTCTTGGCCTTGACGTATTAAACCCAGTGTTTAGTACAAGCGCGCTTATTATTTTTGCATTCATCATTGGCAGTATCTTATTCCCTGCTGATGCGAGTTCCATTTTATCAGGTGCAAAGAACTGGTCGATCAATAATTTTGATTGGTTCTTTATGGTTGCTGGTAATATTTTCGTACTCTTTTGTTTGCTACTGATTCTCCTTCCTCTAGGCAGAATCCGCCTTGGTGGTACCGAAGCAAGAGCAGAACACTCCACTATTACTTGGTTTTCAATGCTCTTCGCAGCGGGCATGGGTATTGGTTTAATGTTCTGGAGTGTTGCTGAACCTGTTGGTTATTACACAGGTTGGTATGGCACGCCATTTGATGTAGTCAAAAACACGCCTGAAGCTCGCGATCTAGCGATGGGCGCAACCATGTTCCATTGGGGACTTCATCCTTGGGCGATTTACGCGGTTGTTGGTCTATCTTTGGCATTCTTTGCATATAACAAAGGCTTGCCTCTTACTATTCGTTCTGCTTTTTACCCATTATTTGGTGAGAAAGTCTGGGGCGGAATTGGTCACGTAATTGACGTTATTTCAGTTATTGCGACTATCTTTGGTTTGGCAACATCGCTTGGCTTTGGCGCACTGCAAGCAACAAGTGGTCTTAACTTCCTGTTTGATATTCCAAATACGCTAACCACACAAATCTTTGTGATCTGTGGTGTAACAGCCGTTGCCATCATATCGGTAGCACGTGGCCTAGAAGGTGGTGTGAAACTGCTGTCTAACGTCAACATGATCATCGCGGCTGTATTGGCAATCTTCATCGTAGTCGTTGGTAACACTGGCGCTATCTTTGCTGCAATGGGTTCTTACTTGTTGAACTACGTTGAAAACATCATTCCATTAAGTAACTGGATTGGTCGTGACGATACTACCTTCTACCACGGTTGGACTGTGTTCTACTGGGCTTGGTGGATTTCTTGGTCACCATTTGTAGGTATGTTTATCGCTCGCGTTTCTCGTGGTCGTACTGTTCGTGAATTCCTAGTAGCAGTTCTATTAGTACCAACGGTTGTTTCTCTTGTATGGATGTCTATCTTTGGCGGATCAGCTTTAGATCAGTCTGCGAATGGCGTTGGTGCATTGGCAAACGGTATTACTGATTCTTCATTGGCTATGTTCCAAATGTTTGCGAGCTTACCGTTGACGTCTTTGATTTCCTTCATTGGTATCATTCTTGTATTGGTATTCTTTGTAACGTCTTCTGACTCAGGCTCTTTGGTTATCGATGGTATTACCGCTGGCGGTAAAACTGATGCACCAATGATTCAACGTGTTTTCTGGGCGGTTCTAGAAGGTATCATCGCGATTGCTTTACTTGTTGGTGGTGGTTCTGAAGCACTTGGTGCAATTCAAGCGGCTGCAATCACTATTGGCTTACCATTCACATTGCTCATGTTGATCATGTGTGTGAGCTTGTGGAAAGGTTTGCATAGCGATATGCATCTTTATAAAAAAGCATAGCGTTATAGCGACTTTATAGAGATTCATTGCTACTAAAAAACAACGCGAATGGCCGTAACTGGACGTTCGCGTTGTTTTCTTTTTGTAAATACTCTATTATCGGCGTCCTCTTAGGGGAGTAATCTTCTTTGCACTACACATATGTACCGCAAAGATTCTTTGTCAACATAATTGAGCCTCAAGCTCGTGGCAAAGAAGTCCTGATCCGATACAGTATCGACAGGGTTGATGAGACTTAAGACAATGACTTGGCTCAGGTGGGCTCAGGTTTGTTGTCTTTCGTTTATTGCCCACCTAGGACCTGTCAAATGGAAGCACTACTCACTTCTATCTCTACTGTTGCTCTTGCTGAAATGGGCGATAAAACCCAACTTTTAGCCTTATTCCTTGCTACTCGTTTCGCGTCTAAATCCTCTATTGTGCTTGGTATTCTTGCTGCGACATTGCTCAATCATGCGCTATCAGCATGGCTTGGCGTAGAAATCGCACAATGGATTCCAGAAAGTGCAATCAGTTGGATTGTTGGTCTAAGCTTTATCGCCGTAGGTTTATGGTTATTGATCCCAGATAAAGACGACAGTGAAGACAATAGTATGCTGAAGTATGGTGCGTTTGGTGCGACGTTTATTTTGTTTTTCCTTGCCGAAATTGGTGACAAAACTCAAATCGCAACCGTCTTATTAGGCGCTCACTATGGCAGTGTCTGGATGGTCTTGCTAGGCTCAACTATCGGTATGATGCTGGCGAACGTACCTGTTGTGTTTGCAGGTAACTGGATAATGGACAGAATCAATGCCGACCGCACACGTCAGCTTGCTTGTTTGCTTTTCCTCATTATGGGAATCGTGACAATAGCGGCGCCGCTGCTTAAATAAAGAGGCGGTTAACCAACCGGTTCGAAAAACTGCTTTTTAATAAACAGGAACAGAACAATGGATGTCGAATTAACCGAAATACTCGAAGCACTTTGTCAGCACGCGCCATTCAATGAGATTGCCGACGATCCGCAACTCAATGATATGACCAAAGAAATAGAGATTCAGTATGTTCGTGCTGGCGAGTGGGTTATCGCTCCAAGCGCACTGAACAATACCTTGTTCTTTATTCGCAGTGGTGCGATTGAAGTGCTTAGCAAAGAGGAAAAGTTAATTCGACGTATGAATGAAGGCGAGCTATTTGGCTACTTTTCTCTATTGCGAGGTGGCAAGTCTTCACAATCCATGCGAACCATCGAAGACAGCTTGCTGTATCGCATTCCGGCGCGCTGGTTTCTAAAGCTCTACGAAGAAAACGACAATTTTTCTGACTTCTTTGAACTCGCTCGCGAAGTGCGTTTGCGCGTTGCGATGGATTCACAAAACTCAGATGTATCGTTAATGACTTGTCCTGTTGTCAGCTTGTTGAGACGACCACCGATTAGCGCAGACATCAGCTCAGACATTCTGACTTCTGCGCAAATCATGGCGGAGCATCGTGTTTCAAGCTTGCTTATTACTGAAAATGACGAATTGATTGGCATTGTCACAGACCGAGATTTACGTACTCGTGCGGTTGCCAAAGGTCTTGCCTACAGCACCTCTATCGCAGATATAATGACCCGCGATCCCATTGTTATGGACAGCGGTGATTATGCATCTGAAGCCGTTTTAAAAATGATGGAGCGTAACGTTCACCATATTCCCATTGTCAAAAATGGTCGCCCTATCGGCGTGGTGAGCACCGGAGATATTATTCAAAAAGAAAGCCACGGCAGCGTCTATCTGATAAGCGATATTTATAAGCAAACCAGCATCGAAGGCTTGAAAAGTATCAGCCGCAAGATGACACATACGTTTACTCAGCTTGTGGTTGCAGATGCTAATACACAAATGATTGGTAACGCCATGTCCCACATAGGTACTGCCTTTGTGAAACGACTGCTGCAACTTGGTGAAGAGAAGTTCGGGCCACCACCTGTGCCATATTGTTTTATCGCGCTTGGTTCACAGGCAAGAGAAGAGCAAACCATTAAAACCGATCAAGATAATGCACTTGTCTTGAGTGACAAGTACGATAAAAAACTTCACGGCGAATATTTCGAAGCGCTGACAGATTGGGTTTGCCGTCATCTGGATGACTGCGGCTACACACTTTGTACTGGCGACATCATGGCATCCAATCCACGCTGGCGTCAGCCGCTAAGAGTTTGGAAAGAAAACTTCAGTGAGTGGATACAAAAACCCAAAGCCGAAGCTCTGCTACGACTGTCTATCTTCTTTGATTTACGCGGTATCTACGGCGATAAAACACTCGCCAAACAACTAAACCAACACATACGCCAAGAAGCTCTGCAGCACTCAGGCTTTCTAACCTTTATGGCGAGAAATGCCAATCAGCGTAAACCGCCATTGGGATTTTTTCGACAATTTGTTTTAGATGGCGAAGGTGAACAGTCACGCACTTTCAATCTCAAAGAGCGAGGAATCGCTCCGATTATCGATATCGTTCGTGTCCACGCCCTTGCCTGTGGCAGTGACAAACTCAACACTCTTGAGCGCATCGAAGACATTGAAGCGGCAGGATTATTACCGGAAGGCCGAGCTAAAGATCTTGCGCTGGCATTGGAAATGATAGGTATGGTGCGGATCAAACATCAGAAAGACCAGATCGAAGCAGGCGAAGAACCGAATAACCACGTTAACCCTGAGCACTTGTCGTCCTTTGAAAAACGCCATCTACGAGATGCTTTTCATATCGTTACTCGCCAACAGGAGTTCATTAAATTCCGTTACGCAGGGAAACGCAGCTAAATGGCAAAGTTATTATTGAAAAATAAATCCAAAGAAGGCATTCAAGATTGGCAAGCCATGTTTTCAGAATGGGCAGAAGAAGCGCCAGAAGGTCCTCTGAAACGCTATTATCAAGCGGGAATGATTGCACCGCAAACAGCATTGAAAGATACGCCGTTGCTGGCCTTGGATCTAGAAACCACAGGACTTGACTCAAGCCAAGATGAAATAATCAGCCTCGGTTTAATCCCCCTCAGCCACAAAACCATTCGTTGCCAAGGTGCGCAATATTGGATGGCAAAACCAGAACGGTCGCTGAATGCAGAATCTGTCACTATCCATGAAATCACCCATTCGGAATTGGCTGAAGCACCGCGACTTCATGCCATTTTGGATGAGATTTTACTGGCACTCACACATCAAGTCATCGTTGTGCATTGTGTTGCCATCGAGCGTCAGTTTTTACTCGAAGCGTCGATGAAAATATATGGTTTCCCACTGTATTTTCCCGTGCTCGACACCATGGATATTGAGCGCCAAGCGACCTTTAAACCTTGGTGGAAACGCTTTGGCAGACAGCCTTCTTTACGCTTAGACGCTTGCCGTCAACGCTATAAACTACCGCGCTATAAAGCACACCATGCACTCACCGACGCGTTGTCATCGGCCGAATTATTGCAAGCGCAAATTTCCTATCATATGGACCCAAACGCAGATATATCAAACTATTGGGTGTGATGCTTTGCGGCCTGCTTCTGTCTTTTTTGCTGCTAACTCTTAAGCAAGTGCAGACTCGGCAAGAGCTGGTTCAGCATGCTCAGAAACTGAAGGGCAACTTTCGCGAATAACCAATTCGGTTTCTAACACCACGTCTTTGGCTTCTCGAAGCCCTAAAAACACTTCTGCAGCAACACGGCCTTTTTCCACTGTATGTTGATGTATGGTGGTGATCGAAGGGTGAATATTGGCACTTTCAGGGATGCCATCAAAACCAACCACTTGCAAATCTTCCGGCACACGCAAGCCTAAATGCAAGGCCGCTTGCACCGCCGCAATCGCTATACAATCACTCATGCACAATAATAATTGCGGACGCTTAGCCATAGTTAGAGCTTCACGAGCAGCCTGATAAGCCAGTTTATGGTTGTTCTCAGGGATATTCCAAATATGCTCGGAAGCGACCGACAACTGATGTTCTTCCAATGCTTGAAAGTAACCATACAAACGTTGGATCGAAATAGACGCCGCACGATCAAACAATTCGTCTTCGCGTATACGACACACTCGATCTGTCGCCAATAGACTCAAACCTAAAATAGCCACGGCGTCAGGCTTATGCTTTAAAGCGTGGCTGGCAATTCGATATGCGCCACTGTGGTTTTCGATGTTGACCGATGTGGTACCAGGAATGAAGCTATCCACTGTGATGATGTTCTTATTCGGCATCAACCAAGGCGCATTAATACATTGCTGTGGTTTATGACCATAAACGATAAAACCATCTACCATGGAAGATTGCATACGGCTTTGTGCATCTTGCTCAACTTGATCGGAAGACAACAGCAGCATGTTGTATTCGTTGGCTTCAAAGACTTCCGCCATGCCTTTTAGAAACTGATTAGCTACAGGATCAGTTAAGCTATAACTGAGGTCATCAGACAACACAATGCCAACGATTCCCGTGCGACCAGTGCGTAAACTACGAGCAGCTGCATTAGGGCCAAAATAACCCATTTTTTCGCATTCGCTCAGAATATTTTCACGCAATGTCGCCGACAATTGATCGGGGCGATTAAAGGCGTTTGAGATGGTTGCCGTGGAGACTTCTAATCGCTCAGCAACGTCTTTTAAAGTCAGTTTTTTTATGTTTTTTGTCATACTAACTACTCGCAAACCAAAAGAACTTCGACAAACAAGCCGATTCACGCAAAACGCAAATCGGCTTGAAATGACAAAAGCTCAATTAAAAACTCAATTAACTGCGTAATACGACTTAAGACAACTTAGCGTAGAGCGCTTGATAAGCAGGTAAGGTCAACACCTCACCATCCAAAGTCGATTCAAAACCATGACCTTGCAATACTTCTGCAACATTCGCATTTAGCGTCGCTTGCTGCTCTTCACTTGTCATGTTTAATACAACTAACAAACGCTCACCATCGTATTCACGAACCAAAGCAATCAATTGCTCATTATCCAAATTAAGCTGAGACAATTCGCCATTCACCAAAACAGGTTGTTGCTGACGCCAATGAATCAGCTGACGAACCTTATGCAACAAGGCATCTGGATTCGCTTCTTGCTCAGCAACACTTAGCGGTAAGTGATTTTTATCGACTGGCAACCAAGGTTCGATTGTTGAGAATCCGCCCAATGTCGAATTATCCCACACCATCGGCGTACGACAGCCGTCACGGCCTTTAAAAACTGGCCATAGCGGAATGCCATAAGGGTCTTGAATACGCTCAAACGGCACCTCAGCTTCAGGTAAGCCAAGTTCTTCACCTTGATACAAACAAACACTGCCACGTAGAGACAAGATCAATGCTAACGCGATTAGAGGGTAAGCTTTGCCATCTTCGTCTGCGCCCCAACGAGTGCGAGAACGCACCACATCATGATTCGATAATGCCCAGCAAGGCCAACCATCACCCACGATGTTATTCATGTCCGCCAAGGTTTTACGAATGTATTCTGGAGAATGAGGCGTGTTCAAAAAGTCGAAGGTGTAAGCCATATGCAACTTATCGCCACCAGACGTATATTCCGCCATGCGTTTCAGAGGAAAATCGTCACCAATTTCACCAACCATGGTGCTGCCTGGAAACTCATTCATCATAACGCGTAAATCTTTTAAGAAATCCAAGTTTTCTGGACGGCTAAGATCGTACACATGACGCTGATAAGTATAAGGGTTATCGTGTGGCGCACCCATGGTTTTTGGCTCGCCAGCTGGTACAGGTGGGTTGTCTTCCAAGCCTTCGCTGTGGAAATAGAAGTTCACCGTATCCAAACGGAAACCATCCACACCAAGCTCTAGCCAAAAGCGCATATTATCCAAATGTGCCTGACGAACTTCTGGATTATGGAAGTTAAAATCTGGCTGAGACTCTAAGAAGTTATGCAAATAATACTGCAAACGACGGCTATCCCATTTCCAAGCACTGCCTCCAAAGATAGACAGCCAATTATTTGGCGGTGAACCATCCGGCTTTGGATCAGACCAAACATACCAATCTGCTTTAGGATTAGTTTTATCTTGACGACTTTCTTCAAACCAAGGATGGACATCAGCCGAGTGACTAATCACCTGATCGATCATGACTTTCAGTCCCAGTTCATGGGAGCGGTCAACCAAGACTTTAAAATCCGCTAACGAACCGAACATTGGATCAATGTCACAATAATCGGACACATCGTAGCCAAAATCTTTCATTGGGGAAGTAAAGATAGGCGAGAGCCAAATAGCATCTACACCAAGCGATGCAACGTAATCTAACTTACTTGTAATACCAGCTAAATCGCCAACGCCATCGCCATTTGCATCCATAAAACTACGTGGGTAAATTTGATAAATAATCCCACCTTTCCACCAATTCAGATTGGTTGTCATCAGACTCTCCAAAAAAGATAAAACGTGGAGCAACGCCAAAGCATTGCCCCATTTAAATAACAAGGTTACTAACTGCTCAATAACATACTAGCCAGTTAGCCTTTGCGTAAGTAAGACTGCTCGTGTTCATCAAACAAATGCATTTTTTCAGCCGGTGCGGACAAATACACTTTATCCCCACGCTTAATGTTCAATGTGCCAGCTTGCTTCGCAATCACCATCTCGTCTGCGCCAGGGATTTTCACATACAGTAAAGTCGCTTCGCCGAGAGATTCCACGAAGGATACTTCACCAGAGAAAAGGCTTTCTTGTTCCGCAGACACAACCACCAAGTCTTCTGGACGAATGCCAAAGAAAGCAGGTTTCGCTTGTTCACTTGATTCCGTCACGATAGGCGTTTGAATGGACGCAGAAGCCGACAAAGACACCAAGGTTTGTGTGCCAGTTTGCTCAATGCGGCAAGGCACAATATTCATCGCTGGCGAACCAATAAATTTCGCCACAAATACGTTCGCAGGATGCTCATAAAGATCCAATGGTGAACCCACTTGCTCAATATCACCACCAGATAACAACACAATGCGATCAGCCAACGTCATGGCTTCCACCTGATCATGGGTCACATAAATCATCGTAGAATCAGGCATGCTGTCTTTCAGGTTGGCAATTTCCATGCGTGTCGCAACACGAAGTGCCGCATCCAAGTTAGACAAAGGTTCATCAAACAAGAATACTTTAGGACGACGTACAATCGCACGACCAATCGCCACACGTTGACGTTGACCGCCAGAAAGCGCCTTTGGCAAACGATCTAAATACGGTGTTAGTTGCAGCATATCCGCGGCTTTACGAACTTGTTGATCAATATCTGCTTTGCTCACCTTAGCGATTTGTAAGCTGAACGCCATGTTGTCATACACCGTCATGTGCGGGTACAAAGCGTAGCTTTGGAACACCATAGCAATACCACGCAATGCAGGCGGCACGTCATTTACCACAACACCATCGATCTCTAACGTACCAGCGGAGATTTCCTCTAAACCAGAAATCATGCGCAATAACGTGGACTTACCACAACCGGATGGACCGACGAAAACAATGAATTCGCCCTGCTTGATATCTAGATTAATGTCTTTCAATACTTCAACATTATTCGAATAAATTTTCTTAACATTGGTGAGTTTTACATCAGCCATGATTTTACTGCCTCAATCTAAATTCATACCTTAGGTGAGGAGCAAACGCTCAACTCACCTGCCTAGGTTTTGTTATTTCACCGAGCCTGCTAGCAAACCGCGCACTAAATAGCGCTGTAGGCCAAAGAAGACACATAAAGGAATAATGATGGTAATAAACGCCGATGCCGTCAGAATTTCCCAGTTACCACCGCGAGAGCCAAGCAATTCACGAAGCTGACCTGTTAGCACCATGTGATCAGCATCATTACCTAGGAATACCATGGCAATCAGCAAATCATTCCATACCCAAAGGAACTGGAAGATGGCAAATGACGCTAATGCAGGGAAAGACAAAGGCAATACAATTTTACGGAAAATATCAAAATCTGAAGCGCCATCCACACGGGCGGATTCGATGATTTCTCTAGGCAATCCAACAATATAGTTGCGCAGCAAATAAATAGCCAACGGCAAACCAAACCCAGTATGCGCTAACCAAATCCCCACATAAGTTTTCGATCCGACACCAAAAAACTCACCAATCATGTTGTAGCTTTTTAGCAACGGAATCAGTGACATTTGTAACGGAACGACCAACAAACCAACCACAGCAGCGACCAGCAATGCACGCCCAGGAAAACGCATCCAAGCCAGAGCATAAGCGGCAAACGCGGCCACTAGAATAGGAATAATGGTCGCAGGTATGGTCACGGTTAAAGAGTTAATAAAAGACTTACCCAAACCTTCCGCACTCAATACTTCACGATAGTTTTCTAAGGTGAAGCGTGGTGGAATCTCGGCTGTATAGAAAATACGGTCGCCACGGGAGCCCTTCCATTCCACAGGAGAAGAAAACGCATAATCGCCGTTTTCCATGACTTGCAAGGTCTCGCCTTTATTAAGTTCGGCCACTGTGCCTACTTCGAATTCATCGGGTCTTAATGAACTAGAACCAAACTTGGTAATTTCCCCCGCTGAACCTTCGAATAGGTTACCGCGAATAACAAAGCGATTACCCTCTTGAACTTGTTTTTTCGGTTCATGGGCTCGCGCCACGAGACGCTGCTCTGAGGTCGCTAATGCTGTCCACCAGCCAGACGTAGAAAGCTGATTTTTATCTCGAATAGAAGAGATAAACAAACCCGCTGTAGGGATCGTCCAAATGATCACGAGAAACAAGACAGTCGCATGTACCAAATAAGTTAACGGAGTACGTTTAGATGACGTAATCATATTAACGCCCCTCCATTTCGGCATTAGCGCGGCGAATATTCCACACCATAATTGGGATAACCAGAACCATAATAACCAACGCAATCACCGCGCCACGACCAAAGTCGCCACCGCCATTAAACATCCAACTAAACATCTGATTGGCCAACACTTGTGTGCCCCATTGGGCATTCGTCATTGCCAATACGATATCGAATACTTTCAATACCAAGATGGTAATCGTGGTCCAAACCACCGCAATGGTTCCCCAAATTTGTGGCACCATAATTTTGTAGAAGATTTGAAAGCCATTGGCACCATCTAACACTGCTGCTTCAATGGTTTCATCTGGAATACCACGTAGCGCAGCAGACAAAATGACCATAGCAAAACCGGTTTGAATCCAAATCAGGATAACCATCAAGAAGAAATTGTTCCAAATTGGAATCGTCAGCCATGTCTGAGGTTCACCACCGAAGAAGACAACCAAGGCATTCAGCAAGCCGATTTGGTCTTCACCGCCGGTACGAAAATCGTAAATGAATTTCCAAATAACCGACGCACCTACAAAGGAAATCGCCATCGGCATGAAGATTAAACTTTTTGCGATATTGCCCCACCAAATACGATCGGTCATAGTCGCGATAATCAAACCAAAAAATGTTGCCGCTGTTGGTACAACAATTAACCACAGCATGTTATTGCGGAAAGATTCATAGAACTCATCACTGCTAAATAGCCATTTGTAGTTCGCAAGACCAACAAAGTCTTCACCGCTGCGGCCATAAAAAGACAAGCGGATGGAATCAATAACAGGATAGAAAAGATAAAATGTCAGTAATAAAACTGCTGGCCCCAAAAACAGCCAAGGGCGAATATTGTTCGCCACACGTAAATTACGAGCAACTTCAGCAGCTGCGCCACTTTTAGTTGGAAAAATTTTATCTAAAAGGAAATTTGAGCCGTAGAAATACGCGGCACACCCCATAACACCTAGAATCATGGTAACTAACGCCGAGGCAAGCTGTCCCATAGAATCTCCAAAATATATCAATGCAGTGACAATTAAAACGGCAACCGCTTTACTTATAAAACAAATACAAAAAGCCCCAGAGTGAACAGTCACTCTAGGGCTTTACAAAGAATTACTTCAAGGCATCCCATGTTTTTTGGATGTCGTGAGCAACTTCTTTGGCATCTTTACCGCCAGTGTAGTCAACCATTCCTGTCCAGAAAGAACCGGCGCCGATTTTACCAGGCATCAAGTCAGATCCGTCAAAGCGGAAGGTTGTCGCGTAGCGTAAGATCTCGCCTTGTTTTTTCGCTGCTTCACTTGAGTAAACTTCAGGGTTTGCTTTCAAGTGAGCAGAGATAAAGCCAGTTTGCGCCATCCACAACTCATGAGCGATTGGCGAGCGAATGAAATCAATAAACGCACGAGCACCTTTAGAGTCATTCGTCACACTCATCAAGGTTCCAGCACCCAATACTGGGTTACCTAAATCTTTAGATGCATAAGATGGGAAGTAGAAGAAATCAGCGTCTAGACCCAACTTCGTTCCTTCAGGGAAGAAAGCAGGAATAAACGAAGCTTGACGATGTAAGTAACATTTAGGTGGAGACTGGAACAAGCCTTTTGGGCTGTCACGGAAATCGGTAGACGCTACAGCACCTGCGCCGCCATCAACGAACTTGTCATTACGAGCAAACCAGCCAAACTCTTCGATGGCACCAACAATGCGTGGATCATCAAACTTAATTTCGTTAGTTACCCATTTATCGTAAACCGCTGCTGGCTGTGTACGAAGTAGTAAATCTTCAACCCAATCAGTTGCTGGCCAACCTGTAGCCGCACCGGAACCTAAACCGATACACCAAGGCGTACCACCATCAGCAACGATTTGCTTGGTTAAGGCTTTTAGATCTTCCATAGTTTCAGGAACTTCATAGCCTGCGTCTTCAAAGTTCTCTGGTGAGTACCAAACTAGTGACTTCAAATCTGCACGGTAAAAAACACCGTAGAATTCTTTCTGACCTTTTTGATCTTTAAACGTAGCTAGATCAACCCAAGACTGACCTGCTGCGTAATCCTTTTTCACGCCATCTTTTACAGTATCGCTAAGCGGTGTTAAAAAGCCCTTAGCGGCTAAATCTGCTGCCAAACCAGGTTGAGGGAAAACAGAAATATTTGGCGCGCTGCCAGCTTGAGTATCAATAACGATTTGCTGTTCAAAAGAATCAGAACCCGCGTATTTCACTTTAGCGCCAGTGGCTTGTTCAAAGTAAGCAGCAACTCGTTCGAAGTTGGTTTTTTCATCACCAGTCCAAGGACCAAAAATAGAGATGGTTTCACCAGATAGCTTATTCGATTTCAGAGCCTCATAGCTGCTCCAACTAAAACGAGAATCTTCACCAGGCTTAAACAAGAGGTCTGCTGCATGAACAGCATTTGCGGAAAGTGTCAGGGCGACTGCCATAGACAAAAGAGATTTTTTCATCATTGCTCCTTACAGGCCCGCTTGGGAAACCCCTAGCACGCCTTTGTTTTTATTATCGTAGGTCGAAACAAGGTAAACATGTCTTCTATAAGGATTAAGAAGGAATCCGATTATTAACAAACAAAACCCGCGCTTCAAGCACCTCGCTCCCTTAATATTGACTTAATTATTTTTTAAATTTAGTAGATCCTTCTAAAAATGCGAATCTTATTTATTCCACCGCATCTGTATAA
Organism: Marinomonas polaris DSM 16579; assembly: GCF_900129155.1. Taxonomy (GTDB): domain Bacteria; phylum Pseudomonadota; class Gammaproteobacteria; order Pseudomonadales; family Marinomonadaceae; genus Marinomonas; species Marinomonas polaris. The sequence goes on along the minus strand of NZ_FQVF01000007.1, from coordinate 211,081 downwards.
AAAACCAACAATATAGGGTTTTTATCGTAAATTCAGCAAGTTAATGAACAATTTTCAATCATTAATTGTTCATTTTGTTCTCTATTTTTACTCATTTAGACCGCTTTTTTTAGGCATAAAAAAAGCGTGATCTAGCACGCTTTTCATTCTAACAAACAGGCTTAATACTTTCTTAACCGTTTAACAAAAGTATATTCTAAAAGTAAAATCATATTCTTAGAGCCTAAAACTGGCTTAACTGCGCCTCAGCTTCGCTCAACGAAGGCAAAGAAGGATAGGCACCCAACTTTGTCACAGAATCTGCGCCGCAAGCCGCAGCAAAGCGCACAATATCCACTAGCTGTTGTTGAGATAAAGCCGCTAACGCTGCGCGATCGCCACCTTGTTCTGCCAATTTATAAAGCAAGCCGCCAACAAACGCATCGCCTGCTGCTGTAGTGTCTTTTACCTCAACTTTTGGTGTAATCACTTCACTTACGCCATGAGTCGCCGTATAAAAACGAATCGGGTTGCCACCATCAGTTAATACAAACAAGGTCACGCCCGCAGTAAGAGACTGTTCGATAAGAGCAAATGGATCTTCTGCTAACACAGCCAATTCTTCTAGACTGGCTTTCACTACATCACCACTTTGCATCCAATCAATAACGCGCTTTGTATCCACTTGCCCATTCGGCCAAAGGTTCATACGCAAGTTCACATCAATACTAACGATCCAATTAGCCTTACGAGCCATGCTCACACCGGCCAAGGTGGCTTTGGTAATATCCGCATCGGTCAATGTATTTGAACAGGTATGGAACACACCTTGGCTATCAGCAAACCAGGTTGCATCAAAATCACTTTCGCGGAACAAAATATCCGCAGAAGGGCTACGGTAAAATTCAAAGCTACGCTCGCCAGTTTGATCCAAGCTTACAAACGCCAAGGCTGTTTTGGCTTCCTTGGTCATCAGCATATTGCTCGTATTCACGCCGTAACCATCAAGAGACTCTTTCAAAAAATGACCAAACGCATCGTCACCTACTTGGCCGACAAAATGACTATTGCCTCCTAAGCGGGCCACAGCCACAGCAACGTTTGCTGGCGCACCGCCAGGGAACTTAGTAAAAGATTCAAGCTCTCCTGCTTTGGTTGCTCCATTAGAAAGGAAATCGATCAAGGCTTCGCCGAACGCCATTACTTTTGTTGTCATTATTGTGTTCTCTTTTTGGTTTGCAGACATAATCTGCGCAGATCTAAATAAGGGTAGATGAAAAATTATGCAGGGGAGAAAGCATTAAATCAATTTAATTTATTTAAAGACTGTTCGTATCAAGCCTATATGAGCAATTGGTTCACTGTAAGTTTCTTGCTAGACTCGAAACCTACATAACAATTTTATAATAACTTTTTATAATAACTAACAGACCTCAACCTTCCACTGAGCAAGATAATGACCAACGCAAAATGTATCTATGTTGTAGACGATGACGACGAGATTCGCACCCTGCTCAAAACTTACCTAGAAAAGCACCAATTCACAGTGTTAACCGCTGATTCAGGTGAAGCGTTTTTAGCAAATTTCCGAGCAGAGCAAGAAGTTGATCTGGTGATTTTAGACATCATGCTTCCGGGACAAGATGGCTTTGCAGTTTGTCGTTCCCTACGAACGCAATCACAAGTTCCGGTGATTATGCTAACGGCCAACTCTGACGAAATGGATCGTATCATCGGTTTGGAAATTGGCGCTGATGATTATCTTGCGAAGCCCTTTAACCCGCGAGAGTTACTGGCGAGAATCAAAGCTATTTTGCGCCGTATGGAACACACAGAAGTCATAGAAATTGCACCGGTTGCCCATCGCTTCTATCGTTTTGCGCAATTTACTCTGGATACGCTGTCGCGTGAATTGCACTTTAAAGACGAAAAAGAGTCGTTATCCGGCGCAGATTACAATCTTTTAATGTTGTTCTTAACTCATCCTGGCGCTGTGCTCACTCGCGAACTTATCGCCGAAAATACGCGTGGACGCGATAGCGCTCCGCTGGATCGTTTTATTGATGTGCACGTTAGCCGCTTACGCCAGCGTTTGCGCGAAGATGCCCGCCAGCCACAGTTGATCAAAACCATTCGTGGTCAAGGTTATATATTAACCGCTAGCGTCGAAGCCATTAGTGATGCCCGTTAATACACCGATCAGTAAACGCTCACGAATCAAACGCTGGTCCCAGTCTCTGACAGGACAAATTCTGATCATTATGGCACTGGGCGTGGCCAGCGCTCAGTTCATCAGTTCATCAATTTGGTTGCGTCAACTCGAATCCGATACCGAAGAAAACGTACGTGAAGTGTCTAAACACATGGCGTTTCGTATTGCCGCCACAGTTAGCTACTTCACTTCTTTGCCAACCAATTATCGCCATATCGTCATTGATCAATTACAAGACATGGGCGGAACACGCTTCTTTGTGACGCTCAATAAAGAAGAAATTCTCATCAACAATATTCCCGACTCGCCGCTCAAAGACATTGTCAAAAACGAGGTTCAGTCGACGCTGATCAAACAGCTAGGCATTCACAACGCCAAGATTGCATTTTCCAGCCCAAGCGATTTGCACGTGATCAACAACCATACTCGCCTTGTGGATTTGCCCGAGCGCTGGGGACATCACAGCTTATTGGTGAAACCTCTTACACCACCGATTATCGTGATTCAAATCCCTATCAATGACAAAGACTGGCTTTACCTTGCGAGCTTAATGCCCGATCCGTATTTTTTGGATGGCAACACGGCGCTCAGCGGCGATCGCTTGTTTTCCATGGCAATGTCGGTGATTACCGTGTTACTGCTGAGCATCCTCATATTGAGACGCGTAACTCGTCCACTAGCAACCTTGGCTCGCGCGGCGGAACGTTTTGGTCAGGGCGATTGGCAGCCGATAAAAGAAGTCGGTAGTGTCGAAGTGCGTAATACGGCCAAAGCCTTTAATGATATGCAGCGCCGAATTCAGCGTTATCTCAACGACCGAGAGAGGCTTTTTGCTTCCATCTCTCACGATTTAAAAACGCCTATCACGCGCTTACGATTACGCGCTGAGATGCTAGACGAAGATGACATCCGTGACGCCATGATTCGCGATCTAGAAGATCTAGATATGTTGCTAAAAGGCGCTCTACAAAGCGTAAAAGAAACCGATATTCATGAAAACCGTGTCGAAGTGAACATTTCAAGAATGCTCAGAGACATGCAATCTACGGCCAACTTACATGGTGTGAAACTGACTGTTGTCGGCGAATTACAACATCCGTTTATTGGTAAACCATTCGCCATAAAACGCTGCCTTGGCAACCTTGTCGATAACGCGTTGTATTATGGAAAAACTGCTATTGTGTACATCGAAGACGATGAAGACGAAGTCTGTATTCGTGTTTGTGACCAAGGCCCAGGTATTCCAATAGATAAAATGGATAAAGTTTTTCAGCCTTACACTCGTCTTACACCCGACCATTCCGGCCATCCTGGTGGCATGGGATTAGGCTTGAGTATCGCGCGCAATATTGCCCGTGCTCATGGTGGTGAAGTCACCTTGAGCAACCATATACAACAAGGCTTAGAAGCCAAACTCTGGCTACCAAGACATTAATTTTTAGCGGGTTAAAAGACTCTTTTTTTATCCACTGAAAAATGAAATAAATCGTCACTTAAAAAGCAAACAAAGGTCATTTTAAAACACCTTTTGCAAGACTTCGTTACAATAGGTTGCTCTACTTTACCCTCCCTTGTCAGATCCTTTGCTAAATTCTGTAACTCGAACGTTCGCTTAAGCTGATCTTCAGATAGCGAAGTCGATACAAAAATAACGCAACATCAAAGTCTATAAAATGTCTTTGATTGGATGATATAACAATAACAAAGGTTCCTATCATGAAAAAAATTGCTTTCGGTTTAACCACAGTTGCACTTTCTCTAGCCGCGGCTACGGCTCACGCTGGTGAAGTAGAAGTTCTACATTGGTGGACATCAGGTGGCGAAGCCGCTGCGATCAATGTACTTAAAGAAGAAATGGTAGACGCTGGCCACACCTGGAAAGACTTCGCAGTCGCTGGTGGCGGTGGTGAATCTGCTATGACCGTTCTAAAATCTCGTGCCATTTCTGGCAACCCACCATCTGCTGCTCAAATCAAAGGCCCAACCATTCAAGAATGGGGTGACCTTGGCTTCCTAACAAATCTTGATGATGTTGCTAAAGCGGGCGAATGGGACGTTATCCTTCCTCAAGTTGTTAGTAACGTGATGAAGTACGACGGCCACTACGTAGCGGCTCCAGTAAACGTTCACCGTGTAAACTGGATGTGGGCTAACCCTGAAGTATTCCGTAAATCAGGCGCGTCTATCCCGACTACTTGGGAACAATTCATTGTTGAAGCGAAAAAGATCAAAGCAGCTGGTTTCACACCACTCGCTCATGGTGGTCAAAACTGGCAAGACGCTACCCTATTCGAAGCAATCGCTTTGGCTAAAGGCGCTAAATTCTACAACAGCGCGTTCATCGGCTTGTCTGACAAAACACTACGTAGCCAAGACATGATCGACGTATTTGATACTTTCAAACAAATGCGCGAATTCGTTGATCCAGGTTTCTCTGGTCGCGATTGGAACATCGCAACGTCTATGGTTATCAATGGTGATGCAGCTATGCAAATCATGGGTGACTGGGCGAAAGGCGAGTTTACAGCTGCAGGCAAAAAAGCAGGCATCGATTACGTTTGTTACCCAGCGCCAGGCACAAGCGGCTCTTTCACTTTCAACATCGATTCTCTAGCAATGTTTAAAGTGGATGGCAAAGACAAACAAGCGGCTCAAAAAGACCTTGCTCGTTTGATTCTTGAACCTAAATTCCAAGAAACATTCAACTTGAATAAAGGCTCTATTCCAGTTCGCTTGAATATGCCTCGCGAGAAATTTGATACTTGTGCACATTCTTCAATGGATGCGTTCCTAGCAAGCTCAACGACTGGCAACCTAGTACCAAGTATGGCTCACGGCATGGCTGTGAACTCTATGGTTCAAGGCGCTATCTTTGACGTCGTGACTAACTTCTTCAATGACGAGTCTATGACGTCTAAAGAAGCGGTAGACAAGCTAGCTCGTGCTGTTAAAGCAAGTATGTAAGATCTAAATCTGCAAAGTCCTAATTTGCAGTAAACATAAGAGGCTGGCCACCTAGCCAGCCTCGCCTTAATACCTCCGAATAGTGAAGCATCAACTATGAATACTAAAGCCGCCAATTCTGGGTCAGGACAGACTCAGTCAGGACGTCCTGCGCGCCTAAGCTTGGCCGATTGGATGCCTAAAATCGTCATGGCCCCAACGGTACTGGTTACCTTGGTGTGCATCTACGGCTATATGATATGGACTGCCGTACTCTCTTTCACGGGTTCTCGCATGTTGCCGTCGTACAATTTTGTCGGCTTCGAACAATACGAGCGCCTATTCAATAACGACCGCTGGATGGTAGCTCTAACCAACCTTGGTATTTTCGGCGGCTTATTTATTGGTATCTGTTTGTTCCTTGGCGTTACCTTGGCCATTTTCTTGGATCAAAAAATTCGTGCTGAAGGCGCGATCCGTACTATTTATCTTTACCCAATGGCGATCTCCTTCATCGTTACCGGTACCGCTTGGAAATGGTTACTTAACCCAACCAACGGTCTAGAAAAGATGATGATCGACTTTGGTTTTGTAAACTTCAAATTCGACTGGTTGATTAACCCAGACATGGTTATTTACTGTTTGGTTATCGCGGCTGTTTGGCAAGCATCTGGGTTCGTTATGGCGCTGTTCTTAGCAGGCCTGCGTGGCGTTGATGGCGACCTTATCAAAGCGGCACACCTTGATGGCGCAAGCACGTTTACCACTTACCGTCGTATTATTCTGCCTTCTTTGAAGCCAGTATTCTTTAGCGCCTTGGTTGTTCTTTCGCACATTGCGATTAAGAGTTTCGACTTGGTCGCGGCTTTGACCAATGGCGGACCGGGTTATGCGTCTGATTTGCCAGCTAACTTCATGTATACCTACACCTTTACTCGTAGCCAAATCGGCTTAGGTTCGGCGTCTGCTATGGTGATGCTAGGCTGTGTGTTGGCGATTTTGGTTCCTTATTTGTACTCTGAATTGCGAGGTAAACGCCATGAGTAACCTTAATTCTACAAGTAAAACAGCTGTTGGCCGTAAAACGTCTGGCCTAGACAAAGTATTACGCGTTGCCTTGTACACGGTATTAATCGTCGTTGCGGCGTTTTATCTGATGCCGTTTATCGTCATGTTGATTACATCGCTAAAAGACGTTGAAGAAATTCGTACTGGTACCCTACTTTCTTTGCCTGCGTCCTTGCATTTCGACTCTTGGTCAAAAGCTTGGTCAAGCGCATGTACGGGTAGTAGTTGTGGTGGTATTTCGCCTTATTTCATGAACTCGTTTCAAATCGTGTTACCTGCTGTGGCGATTTCTACTTTAGTGGGCGCCATTAACGGTTACGTTATTTCCCTATGGAAATTCCGTGGCAGTGACTTTTTCTTTGCGGCGATGCTTGTAGGTTGTTTCATTCCGTTCCAAGTTATCTTGTTGCCAATGGCACAAACACTAGGCTGGTTAGGTATTGCCAATACCACTTCAGGTTTAGTCTTCGTGCACGTGGTTTACGGTGTGGCATTTACGACTTTGTTCTTCCGTAACTTCTACCAGTCTATTCCTGGCGAATTGGTAAAAGCGGCTCGCCTAGATGGCGCTGGCTTCTTTACGATTTTCTACCGCATCATTTTGCCCGTTTCTACGCCTATTATCGTGGTAACGGTGATTTGGCAGTTTACGCAAATTTGGAATGACTTCTTATTTGGTGTGGCGTTCTCTGGTTTTGATACTCAGCCAGTAACGGTTGCCTTGAACAACTTGGTAAACACCAGTTTCGGCGGTAAGGAATACAACGTCGATATGGCCGCTGCCATTATCGCAGCTTTACCAACACTGGCGGTTTACGTGTTTGCAGGAAAATACTTCGTCCGTGGCTTAACAGCTGGCGCTGTAAAAGGCTAACAACGCTGCTAAGCAACCTAGCGAACATCGATAAAGACAAAATGCACTCGTGCCTTTTTACCTAACACAGCACGAGTGAACTAAAAAATTCGGAGTAATAACATGGCAAACCTAGTCATTGATAATGTTAAAAAACGCTACGGCGAGACTGAAATTTTAAAAGGCATTAATATTTCCATCAAAGCAGGTGAATTCCTGATTTTGGTTGGACCATCTGGTTGTGGTAAATCCACTCTGATGAACTCGATTGCGGGTCTTGAAGACGTAACCGAAGGTCGCATTCTCATCGCTGACAAAGATGTAACTTACACGAGTCCAAAAGATCGTGATATCGCGATGGTGTTCCAGTCTTACGCCTTGTATCCAAATATGACCGTAGAACAAAACATCTCTTTCGGTTTGGAAATGCGCAAAGTACCAAAAGCTGAGCGCGACGTTGAAGTACAGCGCGTAGCGGAACTATTACAAATTAGTCATCTACTTGACCGTAAACCAGCGCAATTGTCTGGTGGTCAGCGTCAACGTGTTGCCATGGGGCGTGCCTTAGCGCGTCGCCCTCAGCTTTACTTGTTTGATGAGCCGTTGTCTAACCTTGACGCCAAATTGCGCGTAGAGATGCGTACAGAGATCAAGAAGCTGCATAAAAAGCTGGGCACAACCATCGTTTATGTAACGCACGATCAGATAGAAGCCATGACCTTGGCAGATCGCATCGCCGTAATGAAAGATGGACAAGTTCAACAGCTTGGTACACCACAAGAAATCTACGACAACCCAGCAAATTTGTTCGTTGCAGGTTTCATGGGTTCACCAGCAATGAACTTCATTCCAACTAAGGTCGTCGAACAAGATGGCGTGCCTATGTTGGAACTGGCCACCAGCACCACTGTTGCATTGCCATTCCCGAAGCCAGAAGCGCTGAAAGACTACGTAGGTAAAACCATCCTACTTGGCTTGCGTCCTGAAATGATCACTGAACCTCAGCCGCACAAAGAAGGGCAGCCTTTTGTGACAACGACAGATGTCGAAGTCGAAGTAACTGAACCAATGGGTGCCGACACAATGATTCTGACTCGTGTTAACGATGCCGAGATCAACTGTCGTTCTAACCCAATGTACCCAGCTGACGCAGGTTCCATCATAAAAATGATGTTTGATACCTCCAAAGCAGTTGCTTTTGATAAAGAAACGGGACGACGTCTAGATCTCTAATTATTTATATTGCTAATTGTGTAACCGTTTAAGCAGCCTGCACAGAGTCTATCTCTCTGTCGCAGGCTTTTTTTTGGGAAAAACGTCAGGTTTTTGCACAAATGGTCAAAATTACTGCACAGTCCCTCGAACTTGTCACAAATTTGAGATACATTTTAGAACCGTAATCAAAAAAGCAACTCCATAGTGGCATTTGGTTATCTCGAATCGAAGAACTGCCGACTAATATCATGTAAAGGAATCAAACCATGAATTTTACCAAGCGTTTTATCACGCAACTGGCCATTACTGGTGTCGCATTATCTGTGACTGCGTGTTCTATGATGGGACCGCAAAAACCAGATTGGCAAGAAGACAAAGAATATCGAGTCACTATTTTGCACACTAATGACCATCACGGTCGTTTCTGGCAAAACGGCAATGGCGAATACGGCATGGCAGCTCGTAAAACCTTGATCGACAACATTCGTGAAGAAGTAGCGCTAGACGATGGTAATTCCCTATTGCTATCCGGTGGTGATATCAACACAGGTGTACCAGAATCAGATCTACAAGACGCGGAGCCAGATTTCCGCGGTATGAATATGCTGAAGTACGATGCGATGGCGCTGGGTAACCACGAATTCGACAATCCGCTTTCTGTACTGAAGAAGCAACAAGAATGGGCGGGCTTCCCTTTCCTTTCTGCGAACATTTTAGATGCAAAAACTGGCAAACCTTTGTTTGAAGCCTATAAAATCTTCCAAGTAAATGATCTTAAAATCGCTGTCGTTGGTTTCACTACGGACGATACAGCGAAACTGGGCAACCCTGAGTTCCTAGATGGGATCAAGATCGAATCACCTATTACTGTTGCTAAAAAATTGATCCCTGAACTGCGTAAAAAAGCTGACTTAGTCGTTGCGGTTACTCACATGGGCCACTACCAAGATGGTAACTACGGTGGCAATGCACCTGGCGATGTAACGCTAGCACGCACAGTTCCTGGGATTGATGTAATTGTGGGTGGCCATTCTCAAAACCCACTTTTCCAACCTGATGAGCAAAACGGTACGCTTATTCTGCAAGCGCATGAATGGGGTAAATACGTTGGTCGCCTAGACTTTGTCTACAAAAATGGCGCGATTGTTTGGTCTCAATACAAACTTATTCCGGTTAACTTGAAGAAAAAAGTCACTAATGCAGATGGCAAGTCTGAACGTGTTTTCATTGAAGACGAAATCGCCCAAGATCCAACCATGCTTGATATGTTAACGCCGTTCCAAGAAAAAGGTCAGAAAGAGCTTAATATCGAGATTGGCTTCTCTGACACAGACTTCGTTGGTGACCGCGATGTCGTTCGCACCCAAGAAACCAACTTAGGTAACTTGATTGCTCTAGCAATGAAGCAAAAAGTGAATGCTGACATCGGCGTTATGAACTCTGGTGGTATCCGTGACAACTTAGAAAAAGGTGTCGTTACTTATAAAAGCGTTTTGAAAGTTCAGCCTTTCGGCAACATGGTGTCGTATGTTGATTTCACTGCCAATGAGCTAACAGATTACCTTTCTGCAGCAGCAGCGAAACAAGCGGGAACCGGTGCATTTGCTCAATTCAGCGGTGTATCTTTGACACTTAAAGATGGCAAAGCGACTAACATCATGGTCAACGGTAAAGCGCTGGACGTTAGCAAAACTTACCGCATCGCGATGAACAACTACTCTGCTTCAGGTGGTGATGGTTACCCTAAAATCGTTGATCATCCAAACTACGTTAACTCAGGTTATGTAGATGCAGACGTTCTAGTGGAATACATTCAGAAGAACTCACCACTTGATGGCGCTAAATTTGCTCCAACAGGTGCCGTTAAGCGTTAATACCATTGATTTTTCACTAAAGTAACCAAGTAATTGGCTACTACTAAAAAGCCTCAATAGACATCAACCTATTGGGGCTTTTTCATGAATAAAATTCGCAGTGAATATTACTTCTCAGTAATGCTTATCTTTTATAAGTCAAAGACCAGGTCAAAGGCGTCGGTAGCTTTTCAGATTCTAATTTAACGGTGAACAGCAACTCGTTCTCGCCAACCTGTTTCCAAGTATTAGTGCGCTTGCCTCGCTCAGATTCAAGCACTACAACCACAGCATCGCTAGTTTGCTGATACGTGCCAGAGATCTCAACGCCTTCTTCGTCTTTCTTGATCACTTCGCCATTAGCAGTAAGCGGTATCGTATCGGCTTTAGCATCGTCACACTGGAACTGGAACTGTGTGGCTTGCCAATCCAACAACCATTGCTGACAAATTTGCGTTTGCTTTTTCAACACAGGTCGCGCCAAAGCACGAATAAAAAAGTTCATCTCTTGCGCCACGTTTTCAACCGCCACGTCTAACTTGGCCTGAGTGCTATCTGCATCTTGCAACATCCACTTACCTGCTAAAACATCGCCTGATGCTTGCGCACCGGAACTAAACACCATAGCGGCAACGATTCCAACACCAATCAGCTTCTTCACCTTGCTTCTCCTTATTTTTATTGTGAATAGATAATGGCAAAGAAGCACAATATTGTAAGGCGCAAAAACGCGCACAATGACTGACATTTAACGCCATTCTTGCTGTTAAGCGTTTTGGTACTGCAATGGAAAAGTGATATCGCCTGAGAGATATTGAGTTGCTGTGTCGGCTTTTACAGGTTTAGAGAAGAAATAACCCTGATATTTAGCGCAGCCCATATTTTCCAGAATGTCTTTTTCTACCTGATGCTCTACGCCTTCAGCGAGTACTGACAAGTTCATATGCGTCGCCATAGACACTATCGTATTAATGATGACATGACTCTGTGGATCACTAGTCAGATCTCGAACAAACGACTGGTCGACTTTTAGTTGCGTGATAGGGAAATGCTGTAAATAACGCAGCGACGAATAGCCTGTTCCAAAGTCATCGATAGAAAAACGTATATTATGCTCTTTGAGTCGCCACATTTTCTCAGCAACAGAAGCAATATTTTCGACCAACATACCTTCGGTGATTTCTAAATCGAGCAAGCTTGAATCAACTTGAGTCCGGCCGATCACCTCGCAGACGCTTTCAACAAAGCTCTCCTTAGCAAACTGATACGGACTGATGTTTATCGCCACGCCTTTAAAAGTCGGCGGAAGGCCAATATCTTGCCACGCCTTTAATTGCTGACAGACATTTTCTAGAACCCAATTCCCGACGTCGTAAATTAAACCAATCTCCTCCGTCACGGGAATAAAACGATTCGGCGATACCAAACCAAGCTCCTCATTAAACCAACGAATGAGCGCTTCAAAACCTATCAATTGGCCATGCTCATTCACTTGAGGCTGGTAAACCAAATAAAACTCATCGTTGCTAATTGCACTGTGTAGGGCTTTTTCTAACGTGGCTCGCTCGGTAACTTGCTGCTGCATTTCTTGTCGATAAAAACGGTATGCATTACGGCCGCTTTCTTTTGCTTCATACATAGCTGTATCGGCTTGACGTAAAACCTGCGCATCGTTCGCACCATCAAAAGGAAACAAGCTTATACCAATACTCGCTGATATAAATAAATCCGTTTGCTCCAAGCAAAACACCTGAGACAACTGTGACAGCAAGGTTTCTGCCAGTAAAGTGACTCTGCTTTGGGCTTCTTCGGCGTTACCTCCCAATACAGGAATCAATAACACAAATTCATCACCGCCCATGCGGACCGCAATATCAGCTTCCGACAAACAGGCTAGAATACGTTTTGAGGCTTCCACCAAAAGCGCATCACCAACGTGATGTCCCATGGAATCATTGATGTTTTTAAAGCGATCTAAATCGATAAACAACAAACCACCAATATGGCCATTATTCTGTGCGGTGGTGATGACTTTTTCGATGTTCTGATTTAAAAATCGTCGATTAGGCAAATTGGTCAAAGCATCATAATAGGCCAAAAACTTAACTTGCTCTTGGTCTAATTTACGTTGCGTAATATCCCGAAAAGACGCCAAAAAATGCGCTTCATGGTCCAAAGTAATGATGTTCCCACACACCTCAACCGGAAAACTTACACCACTACTGCGACGATACTGCGCTTCGAATATTTTAGGGTCGCCCTGTGAATTATTCGTCCACTCTCTAAGTAAACTAGGTGTTTGCTCAGGATCAATATCTTGAATGGTTAGCGTTAATAAAGTGGGCTTATCGTAAGCTAATAAACGGCACGTCTCGCTGTTACAATCTAATATCTGGCCTTTCAAGTTCGTCAGCAGCATACACTCACTGGACTGATGCAAAACCGCTTTAAAATACGCTTCACTTTTCGCGAGTTCTGCTTCAACTTTTTTACGCTTATGCCAGAGTGCGGTAATAGTACGCGCTAAAATCCCTAATTCGTCTTCTCTAGCTGTTTGCTTAAATTTCAACTGTATTGGGTCGTTGTCATCTTTTTCTAACCAACTTAATTGATCAATTAATCGATAAAGTGGGCGAGATATTTGTACATAAAACAGGATCAGCATGGCAGCACCGAGTAAAAATGCTGATATGAGTGATGTGGTAATTAATCGAATATTTCGGCGTAGAAAGCCGTTCGTCAAGGCAACACTGTCAATAGAAACCGTTAACAAGCCAGCTTTGTAAGTATCGTTACTTATTAACGGCAAAGTAAATGTATGTTGTAGATCGCTAAATAAGTCATCAGATAACCAACGTAATGATAACTTAGACAATGGCATATATTTGCTGGCTAACTCATTACCCAAATCATCTTCAATTTTCGCTTTATAAAAACTATTGGAGAGCATTAAACCCGTCAACACTTTCTTTGCCAAATCTTTATCAAGCGTATAAGCGGCTTCTGTCGCAGCGTCTTCAACAATATGCAAGATCGACATTACTTGGTTTTTGATTGTTTCTTTTTCTTCTTTCCAATCCGATAAAATCTGAAAAATACTCATCAAAAAACTTAGAAGTAATAAAAGCACAAGAGCCCATTTTGCTTGCTTATAATAAAGTCGTTTGCGTAATACTAGCATGCTATTTTACTAATCCTTCTTCAGGATAAGGAATGCCATAACTAGCGTAGATGGCTTTAGAAACACCTGATTTTTTAATGCTTTCTAACCCGACATTCAGTTTATCTCGCCACATTCTTGCCTTTTTGTAAAACTGACTAAAGCACACTGTATAGTATGAATATTCCAAATCCTTGATGTCGTATAAACTCAACTGATCAGATACACCTAATAAATTCGCATCATAAGCGATACTTTCTTTACCCGTCATAAAAACATCGTGATTACGGCGTAAAAGTAACGTCAAACCTTGTCTATCTTCATTAACAAGACTGTAACCCACTCCATTCGCATCCAAAATATTCATGGGCGCCCAACCGTTCACCACTAAGGTTTTGTAGTTCTTTAATTCTTGCAATGAATGGCTTCCTTCAGATAGAAAGTCCCGACGAGTAACTAAAGCTAAGGAGGAAAGACTAACTGGATCAGAAAATATGGCGAAAGATTCTCTCTCTGGAATGGGGTGACATGAAATACCACCTAAAATCAGGCCTGCCTCAATATCTCGCATAACACGAGACCAAGGCATTATCTTATATTGAACAGAAATCCCCTGAGTTTTATAAGCTGCACGAATTAAATCCACATCTAATCCATACAGTCCATCGTCATTCTCAAGTGGTGTTGGTGAAGGTACTTCTTTAGAGTCAATCGTATAAGGTGGGAAATGTACTGTATAAAGAACCACCTCCTCAGCTTTAAGCATCCGACAGAAAAGAGTCCCAATAATCCATAAAGCAATGCAGCAATAGCGACTCATAACCCCTCCGATGGAACCCAGGTAAATAAAATAAACCTTACTGATTTAAAAAATATTCAGTCTCAGCATTTACTCATATTAAATATGATGTAAAAACCACAGCACCTCAAGTAAATACAAATGATTACAGCCAAATTTAGTCATAAAAAAACCAGACGCCTCATTGTGACATCTGGTTTCCATTAACCATCTCTAACTTAGAAAATTATTTATCAAACAATGCCGCGCGCTGTGCTTCCATGATTTCCGCAATGCCTTTACGAGCCACTGCCAACATGCCCATCATATGCTCGTCGCTGAATGCTTCGCCTTCTGCTGTACCTTGGATCTCAATGAAGCCACCTTTGTCGTTCATGATGACGTTCATGTCCGTTTCGGCATTAGAATCTTCTGGGTAATCCAAATCCAATACTGGAACGCCTTTGTAGACACCCACAGATATCGCAGCAATTTGTGACACGATTGGATTCTCTTTTACTTTTTTGTTCTCAACCAATACACGCATAGCATCAGCCAAAGCAACAAAGCCACCAGTGATAGACGCTGTACGTGTACCGCCGTCGGCTTGAATCACGTCACAGTCAATCGTGATCGTGTTTTCACCCAATTTCTTAAGATCCACCGCCGCACGCAAAGAACGACCAATCAAACGCTGAATCTCAACCGTACGGCCACCTTGCTTACCGCGAGCCGCTTCACGATCCATACGGCTGTGTGTAGAACGAGGCAACATACCGTATTCCGCTGTGATCCAACCTTGGCCCTTGCCTTTCAAAAAACGCGGCACACCAGAAACCACAGTCGCAGTACAAATAACTTTCGTGTCGCCACATTCGATCAGCACCGAGCCTTCGGCATGTTTGGTAAAATTACGTGTGATTTTAAGTGGACGTAATTGATCTGCTTCTCTTCCGCTTGGACGCATACTTGCTCTCTCTGTCGATAAACCATCATAAAGGCGCAATTATAACGAACCCACACAAAATTGCGCCCCCAGCGATGGGAAAACATGACATTTAGCAAACCTGTCGAACACAGCCTCATTAGGCTACAATATCGCCTTTGTTTTTCTCTCTCTATTTATTTTTTACTTAGGTACTCAAGATGACAGCAAGCATGACAGCCTTCTCTCGCCAAGAAGCCGTATACGATTGGGGAACCATCAGCTGGGAAGTTCGCTCGGTGAATCAGCGCTACCTAGAACCTAGCTTTCGTCTACCAGAAAACTTCCGCGAGCTTGAGTTTGCTTTTCGTGACGTGCTGCGCAAAAAAATAAACCGCGGCAAACTGGAATGCCAACTGCGTTTTCAAGGCGTAGACAAAGCGGCTACCAACTTAACCATTAATCCAAGCAATGCCCAAGCCTTGGCAAACGCCATCGAAACACTAAGCACTTGGTTTAAAGATCTAGATCCTGCCAATCCACTCGACATTCTCAAATGGCCAGGCATTCTGAGTGACGAAGGCAGCGACTTTGAAATGATGAAAAAAGCCGTCGTAGAGCTCTTTAATAAATCTGTCGACGAAATGATCCAAGTTCGTCTACGCGAAGGTGCGCAGCTGAAAGAAATTATCGAACAACGCTTAGACGCCATCGATGCTATCATCATAGAAGTACAGGCCAAACTGCCAGAGATCATCGCTGCGCAAAAGCAAAACTTACTGGATAAACTTGAAGCCGCCAAAGTCGACCTAGACCCAATGCGCGTCGAAGCGGAAATCGTCCTACTGGCCCAAAAAGCCGACGTGGCCGAAGAACTGGATCGCCTAGCGACACACACCAAAGAAGTACGCCGTCAGCTACAACAAAACGGCCCAATTGGCCGCCGCCTCGATTTCTTAATGCAAGAACTCAACCGTGAAGCCAACACGCTTTCGTCGAAATCCATCGTCGTGGAAACAACCCAAAGCGCAGTGGAACTGAAAGTTCTAATCGAACAAATGAGAGAACAGATACAGAATATAGAATAGATTTCCATAAGATACCATATGGAGTTAAATTCCTTATAAAGCAACACTTTAAAAGAAAATTAATTTTCACAAGCATTCATATCAATCCATAAGATTGCATTACAACGGTGACATAATTGGTGACAAATAAAAGCCGATGATCTAGGATCTGCTTTCCTGTCACCAATTATTTTATAACTATGAATGATGCTCAACTAAAAGCTACACTGAAAGCTGGCAAGGTCGGAAAGTTCAAAGTAGATACTGGACTCTACTTTCGAGTCACAGAACAACAAAGTGCCTTTTGGATACTTAGGTACACAATTAACGGTAAACGTAGAGAAATCACTTTAGGACGCTATGGAAAGCCTCCAGAAGGGCTGCCTCTCAGTGAAGCCAAGCTAAAAGCAATACAGACAAGAGCCTCTATCAAAGAAGGCGTTGATCCTATTGCAGAGAAAAAAAGAAATAAACTCCCTCACTTTAACACCGTCAATGATGTTGCTAAAGATTGGCTCTCTGAATGTGAACGCCATTTGAAAAATCCTCAAATCCCAGCCCGTGTATATCGCAAAGATATATCGCCTTATATTGGCGAGCTGGCAGTAGATAAGGTTAATTCAAGAGATATCTTACAAATCATTCGCGCGATCAACAAAAGTGGCCGCCCTTCGATTGCAAATGATGCTCTAAACTACTGTAAACAGCTGTTTAACCATGCTCTAAAGCTAGATCTTTTAGCGAATAACCCCGCAGCACCATTTACCGAAAAGGACGCGGGCGGCACTGAGAAATCGAGAGATAGAGCATTATCTTTAGATGAAATAAAAACAGTATTTGAAGTTTTTGAAAGTCATACAGACATCATGACAAGAGAAAACTACTTAGCTCTCGTCCTCCTTCTTGTTTTAGGAGTGCGAAAAGGAGAACTCATTGCTGCCAAATGGAGTGAATTCAACTTTCAAGAAATGATCTGGGCTCTTCCTGAAGAAAGAACCAAAACAGGGGCGAAAATTAACATTCCCTTACCTGATACTCTAAAACCTATTTTTCAGGAGCTAATGGTAAGAGCAAACGGATCAGAGCATGTATTCCCCTCTCGAAGAGCTAGCAAACGCCGTAAATACATTAGTGATGACACGCTAAACCATGCCCTAGCAAAAATGTTTGGACAAAAGGTAGATTCGAAAAAACAGCCACTGCCAAACATCCTAGGTGAACATGGAATTGAACATTTCGTTGTACACGATTTACGGAGAACCTGCCGTAGCTTACTAGCGCAAAATGGCGTTCCTAGCCATGTAGCGGAACGTTGCCTCAATCATAAAGTGAAGGGTGTTGAAGGGATTTATGATCGATATGATTACTTAGAAGAGCGCAGAGATGCTTTAAGCTCAATTGCAAAGTCAATATTTACTCTTTTAAACAAAGAAAATCTACTAATTCAAAGAAAATATTTTTAGACAATACATATAAGAAGGGGACCTAAAAGGTCCCCACAAAGCATTTTACAACTGCAAGTTGAAGAAGCCGCTGCCATCTTATGTTACCATTTGCTCCCTACGAGCTGACTGTAACAAGTGCTGCGCGGGTCCACACGCTAAAAGCATGCCTCATATTTAAAGACCAAGGGACGTATGCTTGGTCTGTATTTTTAATATTATACTATTACGAACCAGCATTCAAGATATTTTGAAGCTGGCTACAAATCACTTAAAAGACAGAAAGCTCCGCCAAGAGTCACTTCCTGACTCAAAATTGCTTTTCTTGCTGATAGCAAAGTAGTGCCTGTGGATAAAAGGTCATCAACTAACAAGATATTACCAGTTAATGCACTACCTGCATAATTAGGGTTAGCGATTACTGGTTCAAAATATTTTCTTATTTTATTTTCAACTTTTTTTAATGAAACCTCCTCGGTAGGGGATAGTTTTCTGTAGGTAGATAAGACTTTTTTCACTTTAACCTTATGCTTTTCGGGTATATCATCCAATTGAAAATCGGCTAATACACTCCCTACTGTTTTCTTTGAAAAATAATCACCTACATATAGAGCACCAAATTCACGAGCAACTCTTCGGCCAAAGTGAGACACCACGCTATGAGAGGAAGGCATTCCGACTACGAAATCTACATCCATCCCAGCACTCATTTTTTTAAGAATTACTTTAAAGCTAGAACTAAATAAGAAAAGCTCTTTCATAGTAATTGAATACGAATTCTTCCTTTTTAATGCATAAATGAAGGGGTTACCATCCCGATCATGATCGCCATCTTTCGTACGACGATATGTGCACTTTACAGTAAGCTCTTCTTTATTCGATATAACTGGATTTCTTACTATGCTCGTTACCAAACGAAGTTCATGATCTGTATTTAAACTGACTTCGCGTTCCCTGCTAATATCTATACCCAATACACACTCCTACTTTCGGCTTTAACGACCAGATATATTGAGCCCTATACAAAGGGCTCATATTAACTAAATAGAGCTAATATTTGCATTAACTATTTTTTATTTCATTAGCAATCATATCAATTTTCTTAAGTCGTTCCCTTACCTGATCTAATGTCAAACCTGTTTTTTTAACGATTTCTTTCTGTGTCTCCCCTTTAGCACGGAGTTCCACAAGAATTTGCTGCTCGGGAGACAGCCTGTTGAAAAACTTCAACTTGAGATCATTGGCTATAAAACTTCTTTCTGGGTCACTGGCATTTACACCATCTATTTCACTTTCTTCAAACTCAAAAAATCCAAAATCGAACTTCTTCAAGCTTTCTATTTCAAAATTGAGATCTTTTATTTCGGTGTTGATACCTTCTATTTCAACATTGAGAGCTATTACTTCAGTATTGAAGCCATTTTTCTCTTTCTGATCTCGCTCATTTTCTAAAGTCTTCTTTTTTTCTAGAGCCTTCTTCTTTTTTTCCTCAGGTTCTAGAAGCTTCTGTTTTCTCATTTCAGTACTGTCTTTTGAGCGATGATTTTCAGTACGCGTATACATACTATGGGCTCGTTCCTTAGCGATAGTGTCAATTAAACCGCCGATAGAATCATTCTCATCAAAATTTAAACTTTCCAAAGGTTTAACAAGCAAATCAATCCAAACATTCGATTCAAAATCTTCAAACAACTGCTCTACAGAGTAAGATAATGATTTTTCGATGGGCTTAAAGCTTTTATTAAAAATAAAGCTAACCTTAGGCTTATAACGACTAGTAAGAATAGTGTATGCCACAGAAGATTTCTTTATAGCGCCTTCTATTAGCTCTTTATCTGTTGAGTTCTTCGTATACATCAAAACAACCTTATCCTTACGATTCATATAGTTACATAAAATATATAAATAACATCCTATCAGTTTTCACACCAGATTTTTTCATCCACTCCACAAAGTTATGTATGTAGCTTTAGCAACCTAAGACCAGAGGCAGCAGCTGCTTACGGTAATGAAAAGCCGCACTTAGAAAACTTCACGGCTTACCCCACTTTTTGAAAACCCAACGGTAACGGTTAGTGGGGACGGAGAAATGACTCGGCCCTCGATGAAAAAGTACATTAGAGAATTTTCATTCTCTATCCCATTTTTTGAAAAACCATCGGTAACGGTTAGTGAGGGCGAGAAATGACTCAGCCTCACGATGATAAATGGATTGAAATATTTTAATTATCTTTCCCACTTTTTGAAAAACCATCGGTAACGGTTAGTGAGGACGAGAAATGTCTTAGCCTCACGATGAAAAATGGATTGAAATATTTTAATTATCTTTCCCACTTTTTTAAAAACCATCGGTAACGGTTAGTGAGGACGAGAAATGTCTTAGCCTCACGATGAAAAATGGATTGAAATATTTTAATTATTTTCCCACTTTTTTGAAAGCCGTCGGTAATAAAAAATAAGCCTATCAATAACTTTTAGGACATAAAAGGAGAACAAAACATGTTTCAGACTCCAATACAAACAGGAACAAAGCTCTTTATAAGGGCTAACGAGCTATCAGGAGCTTTAGGAATTAGCCCTTCGACAATTTATCGATGGAGAAAAGCTGGATTACTACCAGAGCCATTATCTCTAGGACCTAGAGTTGTCGGATGGCGAGCAAGTGATATACATAATTGGTTAAATAATATTTAAGGAAATAAACATGAAAAATTTAATTAGAATCCGTAAAGAGCTTCTTGAAAACATTGAATATATTTTTCAAGATACTGAAATTGAAAAAGATATAAAAGAAAATATTTATAGGGCTTTTTTAATTATTGGAAAATGTACAGGTGAGTCTCCTGTTAATTTCATACAGAGTTTTGATTCAGATAGTGTATTGCAACTGATAGATGAATCAAAAAAACCCAACAAATACGCCAAACGGGTCGAAGGCAAACACCCTCGATATGCTCGAATATTAGCTAGTGGTAAACCAGAACAACCAGTTCCTTTGACAATTGAAACTATTAAGTGGATGAGTATCTGTACGCTGCTGCTTTTCTTTACTGACTCAGACCTGAACGCTTCTAGCTAAGCATCAGTTAAATTCACAACCACACGCTAAATCCATTTAAAACAAAGATTTAGCGTGTATTTTACTATGAATACAAGCATTAGATTTTCTACAAAAAAATATAATGAATTCATAGTGTTTACATTGAATACATTAAGAGAGAAAAACCATGCTGAAGAAAAATCTTAATACAAATTCAAAAAAGACATCTATAGCTTCGATTACAGTACGAGTTTCACGTAATCAATATACACAAATAATAAATGAAGCGGAAGAATTAAAAATGAATAATTCTGAATTTTATCGTTATCTGTGGGAATCATACAATGAAAGGAAATCGCTAATGATAGAAATAAATCGACTAGAAAAACGATTAGAAAGGCGAATATTTGAAATTGTTTCAGCAGTAGCGGAGCTAAACGAACAGGAATACTTAAAAGCTAAACACACATATTTATCAAAAATCAAAAAAGGAAATAAATAATGTTTTCATTGAATAAAGCATTTAAATCTATAGCTTTTATTTTGGCCAGCATACTGCTGTCAATCCCAGTATCTCTTGTATTGATTAGCTTATATTTTAATATTTTATATAACAATAATGAGTTAAATATAATAAAAACGCTTTCAAACTACTTCTATATATTTAAAAACTTTGGCTTTGAAGTTTTTATAAATCAATTAATACAGAACAAAATCATTCCAATTATTATTTTCATAACATTTTTACCCTCTATGGCTTTTGTCACAATCTGCTTTAAATCTAGGGAGAAACCAAAAGAGTTAATACACATTAGTGGCCCAAAGTTATACAAAGGTAAAGCTGCGATCAGGCATGCTCAAAGTATGCATAAAAAAGACTTAATAGATAACAACTTAACCTCATCTGGAATAAAAATACATCCAAAAATACAAATCACCAATCTGAGAGAAGAAAATAATTTTCTTATTCTCGGAACAACAGGAGCAGGTAAATCTACGGCGTTTAAGCCACTCGTTCAGCAGGCTATTGAACGTGGTGACTATGCTGTGATTTATGACGAGGCTGGCGCATTAACCGAGGCCTTCTATAACGCTGACACTTCTATATTGCTAGCGCCATGGGATAAGAGAGCTGCGTATTGGGATATTTCTGACGATATTGAAACAAAGGAAGATGCGGAGCTTTTGGCAAAATGCCTCATACCGGATTCAAAAAGTCCGGATCCTTTATGGGATAGCGGTGCCCGAATTATTCTTATCAGTATGATAATGACGTTAATTAATACAAAGAAAAAAGCGTGGGGTTGGGAGGATATCTATAAACAACTAACGTTCTCTCCTGATCAGGCGCGCTCAATATTCGTTAAGCACCACCCTTTGGCAGATTCATTACTGACGCCAAACTCAAAAACTACAACAAGTTTCTATGTTCACATCATGACAAAATTAAGCTGGGTTCAAGATTTAGCAAAAGCGTGGCCCAACCAACAAAATAACAAAACATTTAGTCTAAAAAAGTGGATCACAGAAGATAACGAAAAACACGTTGTCATAATTCAAGCAAATAGCCAATTCGAGAGCATAGGTGAACCTCTATGTAATGCGGTCATATCATTTATGACTAAACATTTTTTAGATCCCAATAACTCAACTAAGCGAAAAACATGGTTGTTTATTGATGAGTTCGCAAACCTCCCCCGTAACCCAAGCATATTGAAATGGTTAGCGCTCGGACGAGCTCGAGGCGCAAGGTCAGTGCTGTGTACTCAATCTATTTCACAAATCCATAATATATATGGAGAAAAAGAAACTCATTCAATGTTAAGCCTGCTATCTAACGTTATTACATTTCGGATGGGGGCAGCAGGAAGTGACGCAGAAGACACTGCAAAAATATATGGGCTGTATGACGCTGAAGAACCTAACTACGAGAATCCTGATAATTCTGGAAAAAGATCTTCTGAGCCATTAGTAAAAACGTCAGACCTTGTTCATCTTAGCCAACCAACGAGAAAGGGTGTTGAAGGGTATATGCAAATTCCTAGTTGGCACTCTGCTTATAAGTTGAGATGGCCACTATTTAAACCGACAGGCAATGCCGAAAAGGTAATACCTGCGCAATGGCTAACTAATTCAGTATCGCAACGCAATACACAGCCAAAAGTTAAGCAACCAGCAAACAGATTAAACAAAAAGAGAATAAACAATGATGTCAATTAGCCCTGTTAATAATGTTGCTTACTATATGAACCTAGCAAAAGAAGATTACTACTCAGGTCATGGAGAGCCTAAAGGTAGCTGGTTTGGCATTGGAGCTAGAATTCTGGGGCTACACGGTAAAACCATTGACGACAAAGACTATCAACAGCTAATGGCGGGGTTTTCTCCATCAGGGGAACCTCTCGTTCAAAATGCAGGAAAAGATAACAGACGAGCAGCGTGGGACTGTACCCTCAGCGCCCCTAAAAGCGTCAGTATCGTGTGGGCTAGCGCCTCCCCTCAATTAAAAAAGAAAATTGAGGCCGCGAAGAGCCAAGCGGTTCACAAAACTATCAGATTCATGGAGCGTCAAGTTGCTACAACACGACGCGGCAAAAACTCTTTAAAACATGAGAAAGCATCTGGTTTTGTAATTGCAGCCTTCTCCCATTGCACAAATAGAAATGAGAACCTTCCCGAACCCCAGCTTCACGATCACCTATTGATAATTAACAGTTTATTTCGTGAAGACGGAACGTGGGGCGCAGTAGAGTCAAACTCTATCTACCGCTGGAAAATGGCTACGGGGGCAATTTATCGCGCTGAACTTGCATTTCAAATGCAAAAATTGGGCTTCGAAATTGAACTCGATGGTGATTCTTTTCACCTTAAAGGAGTATCAAAAAAGGCGTGCGATGCTTATTCAAGCCGAGCAAAAGAAATTAATAAGGAACTAAAAAAAGCGGGCATAAAAAGCAGCTCAAGTAAGGAAGGAGCTCGTATTAAAACAATAACTAGAAAGGCTAAAAAAACAGTAGATAAGGACACTCTTTTTCAAAAGTGGAAAATTGAATTAGAAAAGTATGGTTTAACTGAATCCTTTATCGACTCTCTAACTTTATCTGAAAAAATCACTCAACCTCAAGAACTAGACCAATCTGTAATATTGAGTGAACTAACAGAGAGAAAAGCTATTTTCACTAAGCAAGACTTATTCAAAGAGACTGCAATTAGAGCTTCACATTGCGGAATGAGCGCTATACAAGCTGAAGAGTTTGCGCTTCTGACGCTAGAGAATGAAGAGGTCATTTCTCTGAATTCTGAGAATGGTTTTGTGCAGCAATTTACAACTGAAGACGTTATTACAAGTGAGCGTTTAATGGTACAAGACGCGCAATTTCTGGCTCAAAGCCACACAAAAACGATGAACAAACAACAAGTGAATGAAGCAATTTCACTAGCTGAAAAGCAACTTCACTTCTCTTTCGATGAAGAACAAAAAGCCGCAATTCAATACACATTATGCTCTGGCGACCTATCTATTACACAAGGCAGCGCTGGCGCAGGTAAAACGACCCTCATGCTTGCTGCTAAGATTGCATGTGAACAGCAAGGACGAAGAATACAAGGTGCTTGTATTGCCAAAAAAGCCGCTGATAATTTAATGCAAGAAACTGGAATTCAATCTCATACGGTTGCATCTCTAGTTCATGCCATCAATGACAACAAACATCCCTTAAAAAACGTAGATATCCTTGTAGTTGATGAGGCGGGATTACTCCCTAGTACCGATTTGCAGATATTACTTTTCGAAGCAAAAGTATCAAACTGTAAAATCATACTGACGGGTGAAGATAAACAATTAGATGCAATCAATAGGGGCGGAGTTCTACGCTATCTATCTCGCCCAGAAATCCTAGGCGCACAGCGTATTGAAACCATTCGACGTCAAAGGCAAGACTGGGCAAAGCAAGTCGTAACAGATCTACGAGATGGACATTCAGCAAGAGCCTTACACTCGTTAAAAGAAAATAATTGTCTTCACTGGTCTGAGAGCAACGACAAGGCGAAAGAAGCGCTAATCCAAGACTGGCACCGCTACCAATATGAGAACCCTAATAAAAAATCTCTCGTGCTTGCTCAGCAATGGAAAGATGTGAAAGCACTCAGTGAAGCCATTAGAAACATTCATATTGCAGAAGGCCGAGTGGGAGCAGAGCATATTCCTCTAAAATGCAGCGTTGCAGAAAAGTCATTTGAATATAAATATTCAGTTGGTGATAGAGTCAAATTCTGTAGAAATGAATATCGATCATTAAGGGTTTCAAACGGCACTCTGGGCACGATAAAAGGCATTCAACAATTAGAAAATGATGTTCAATTCACTATAGAAGTAGATGACAAAAGAACCATTTCGTTTCTAGCATCGTCATACAGTGATGAACTAGGCGCTCACCTTTGTCATGCGTACGCTCTCACAATTTTTAGCTCTCAAGGCACAACAATAAACGGCAACACTTTCACACTCTACAACGGCAGTATGAACAGAGCAAATACTTACGTAGCGCTCAGTAGACACAAAGACGAGTCACATCTGTACATAAACAGCGCTGAAATGAATGAGAGATGTAGAACAAAAGATATAAGCGTTGAACCGACTCAAGAAATGAGAGAAGCGCAGCTAGCCGAACTTACTAGACGAGACAATTATCATTCGCTAGCAATTGAACATCTAACCAAGAAAGAAGCGCAACAAGAGAGAGAATCGCAACAGCTCCATGTAGCAGAATTGGAAATATAAATATTCCCCCCTAAAAAGGTTCATAGCAAGCGATGAATTTTTTTAGGGGGCTTAATGTTAGTAACTCATAGACGCATACAATCCATACTGTTTATCTGAAACAATGGGTGCTACAACCAGATTGCTAGCACTAATCCCCATCCCCGTAATAGCATATTGCACACCTATTGCCAGCGCAGCCCCTGCCGCGACATCATGCCAATAATGATATTTTCCTTTCACACGTGAATAACCAACGAATGACGCCGCAGCATAAGCAGGTAAACCGTATTCCCAACCGTAGCGCATTTGTAGGAAGGCTGCGCCCTGGAAGGCCGCAGAAGTATGCCCAGAAGGAAAGGAGTTATTATCATTTCCATTTGGGCGCTCTTCGTTTACTGCAAATTTCAATGTGTGTGTTGCAACAGATGTCCATAAAGCGCCCTCTGCCCACTCCCCCGTACCAGCGAAATCCCCCTTCATTAATGAGATCACTCCAGACGCCAGTGGAATCCCAATTTGTAGATTGTCACCAGCACGGACAAGACCACTATCAGCATGAACTATACTTAAATGGGATAAAGAAAAAGTAACCAAAACTACCTGAAACCATCGCTTAAAATCGATTAAATGAGTAGTTTTGCTATTTTTGTTAAATTTTAGGCGCAAAAATCCGCCCCAGCCTACCTTAGCAGGGTTATGCAAAGAGAACATTCTAGTTACCTTATAGAGTTAAAAGAGTGAGATTTTGAATTGCACTTGGTCAGTGTTGTGAAATCATATATGTGAAATCCTTTCAGATCAATAAAGATCCCACAAAAAGATTTTACAAATTATTCAAAATCATTTTTTACCCCTATAAACATGGTGTAATAATGAAAAAAGAATGGTTTACTGCTGCCGAACTGGCAGGACAAAAAGGCATGCCCGCACATGCTACAAACGTGACGCGCAAGGCTAAAAGTCAAAATTGGGAATATAGGCAAATCACGGGATTACGAGGCGTGAATTTTGAATATCACGCGAGCAGCCTACCCCAAGAAACACAAGAAGCGCTTGGTTTAGAAGGTGTTAAGAAGCCAAGACAAGCTGAAAATAACGATTCAGATATGGTTACTATTCAAATCTACTCAGCAAAAGCTAAGACTTGGAGCAAAGCCAAGCCAGAAACTCACATGATGCTACCTAAGCGTTATTTGCCTAAATCCTTATCTGAGCAAGAGCTTAGCAACCTTTTCGCTTTAGAAGCACCAGACAACACAATGCAACCTACAATAAACGTAGGCGAAGTAGTTCTAGTTTCCAGAGTGGCTAACAAGACAGCTATATCTACTGGCGTGTTCGTTATTGAAACAAATATGGGCATCACTATAAAAAGGCTAAAGCCAAATCTGGCAGGGACAGAGATAAAAGTATGCTGTGATTCAGACAAATTTGATGATGAGACATTGAAGCGGGAAGACTTTAATAAGTCGATTAGACTAGTAGGAAAAGTGGCAAGATCAGTCATCACAGAAATAAATTAAAATAATTATGTAGCCCTTAATCATTGAATTTATGAAAGTAGAGATAAGGCATGCACCTAGGCAGCACTAATCAGAGGAAAACAGGATCGCTAAATAAATTGAACACAGTTTCACCTCTTTCATATACTTGACTTAATATTAAAAAAATGTATTTGTAATATTAGCTCATACCCCATCTCAATTAAGGAAGAATAATGCCAGAAACGGGAAACATAGAAACTCTAGCAAAATTGGTATCTAAAGATATCTTCAAGTGGTTTAAATGGGAAACTTGCGCGCCCAAAGACGAAGACTGGAGTTGTGAATCAGATCATCATGGCAAAAGCACTCACCCATCAGATGTAGTGTTTTACTATGAAGACCCTTACACAGGACAAACTCAGTACCTCAATACAGATTTGAAAAGCTACGCAGCAGGAAGCATTAGCAAAAGTAGCATCACTCGAGCATTAAAGACACTCGCAATGTCTGTTGAATGTGCCAACATCAGCGATAGTTGGCAAAACAAATTTCTCTTGAATGATGTTGGCTTTGGTGAAGTATCGGGGATACTTTTTATCTACAATCATGACGGTGATTACGATAAGAACTTTCAAGATGAACTTGAAAAAGTCGAATTCAAAGATATTCCTGTTGCAGATGAGAATGAGTTAATAGTTGTAGGGCCTGATCTGATTCGAAGGCTATGTGATGTTGTTAATGACATAAAAATGTTGAAAGCCGATGACTTATTCCCTAGCCATGACGAGTACACGTTCTTTTATCCTGACCTCATTCGTGCTCGGCGGTGCGGAGATGAATGGGGCAAACCTGCCACAATTGAAGCTCTCACATCCCCTTGGTTAATTATTAAACATCGTGGTAGCAGCCAATTCAACGGTGGTTTCATCATCTACTACCATGAAAGCGGTGAAACAATTGATGAATTCATCTATCTGATAGATGCAATGTCTCATTACCAGATGTTTAGCAGTGACTATTCCATACGAATTCGATTCACTGCTGCATCCTCTAATGCAAATACAAACTTTGAAAAAGCCAAGTACGAGTATTTGAAAATGTGGGGGAACGATGATGGCAGGAAGAAGCAAATGGATCACTTGGAAGTGCAGCGTATAACTAACTTCACTAAAAGCTTCAATCCAATGGAAATAGGAATGCGAGAAAATGTCTAAAGTTAATGCTGGCCCGTCGATTTATATTCCAACTGACAAGAACATTTATGATGCTCTTAAACATAAGAAAGTCACCCAAAGTGAGCTTGTAACTTTCCTCCGTAAGAGAGGGAAACTCGTTTCTTTACATGCGCCAAAACAAGAGCTTATTGAGAAAATTTGCTCTTTGACATTTAGCTATGCTGACTTCAAGTGGATTGGAAGGCTTTTAGAAAACCCTAACAGAAAAGACAAAACAACTCATACCAATCTAAAAGGGGATATTGAAACAAGGCAGATAATGACGGCTTGCTCTACATTAAAGGCGAATTTTTCTGTTGATAGCGAGGATTCTGTAAAAGTGACCAAGTCGGGAAATAAGACGACCTTAACTGTGACCTACCTTGATCAAGACTTCACCAAAACGGAGCTCAGGCAACGCACGATTAAAACCTGTGAGATACAGATTGAAAGTAGTGCAGATGGAGTTGTTATGAAACTACCATCAACAAAAAAGGCAAAAGAAGTTTCTGAGCGGCTCAAAACAATCCTAAAAGCACAAGTAACTCAAGAGAGTGGTAAGGAGATCGAAGAGTTTTCTATTTCTCTTGAAACTCTGCCAGATGCTAAAGTAAGGAGCCAGTTTTTTGATTACTTGATTAGAAATGTTGATGGCTTCGAATTCGACAATGTATCTAGTGTAGACGTTTATCATTTTGAGCAAGAATTGCGAGACGAGCTTGAGGATGAAGGAACTGAAGCAAGGCTCGCATCATACATAAACAAAGCGGCTTTAGCTGGGGAGGGAGTTCTTGAGTCCACTGAGTTTAATCAGCTGCACACTAGTGGGTTTTACATATATAGAATAATTTGGACGGCTATAGATAAATCATTTGAAGGGCCTAAAGTAGAATTTGAAGCTCAATTTGGGCAGCCAAAATCATGTACTGATTTCATGTATACGATTAGAGGTTTATACCCGTACAACAGCAATATCTCTGAGCACAATGTTACTAGGAAGGGTGCGTCATCATTTGATAACGACAGATATAATCTAAAACTTAGGGACGCATCAGAAAAGGCATTACAGAAAGCACTCCAGACATACGGCGAATAACGAATGATGAAAGCAAAGTGGTTATATTCAAAGCTCCCAATTTCTCTTGGTGAGCTTTCACAATTAATGAAAAAGCATCAATACTCAGAGAACTCTGGCTCTGGCTTTTTGCTTTCGACTTCAACACCCACAAAGCTTGTTGGCAAATACATTGAGAAAGTAATCCTAAAAAACGTAGTAGAAGATCCCTTTGGTGAAATTTTCGAGGTAGAATCAATTAACTACTATACATGTCAGTTCAACTGGAACTCTGAATCAAGCTTTATGTATATTTCTGAGCCTCCACGCTCGCTAAGGAAGTTTTCTAATAAGCTTCATAGCCTGACTGGACTTGGATTGGTTTTGTCTGAGTTAAATGTTGCCCCCGAGCGCTGGCTGGGCCTTATTGAAGAGGAAGCTGAAAAGGTAAAAATTCTCCAGATATCTGCTTATGGTATACGGGCTTCCTTAAACTCGACGGCAAAAATAGTAGTTTCAGGTAAAACTGATGTCCGAGAGGCTTTTGCTGAACTAGTTTCTGATAAACGTTACCTGACCGATAGCATTAAGTTTGAAGCTGAATTTGAAGGAATGACAGTAAAAGGAGAGCTAACCAAGTCAGGTAGTTGTAAGCTTACCTCACCTAACCTGAGCTTTGTTCTTGAAAAGCTTAGGGGCTCACTAGAGAAATCGACAACACACTATTACTAGAGCGCAGCTCCTTCTTCAGAATAAATAGATCAATTAAAACACCCCGTCAAAAGCATTCATAAAAATTTTCCCATTTAAATCAATAATATAAGCCTAATCATTCATTCCTTAGGAATAGAAAAGAGAGTATTAAGAGAGAGCTATTTTTACAGATCAGCGATAAACATGGCTCTCTCATTAATGTTTTCTATAAATTAACAGACCATAGCTCCATCAGAACTAGAATCTTTAGCGAAAGCCATAGCTTCCTTAAATCCCTTATGGGAAACTAAGGCTCTATTTTTACCCAAACCAGTTACTTTTAGAAAAGCATCTATTTCTGGACCACTCACCCTATCATTTACGCTTTTCTCTTTAAGTCGGTCATTGACCAATGATGCGACACTGTCTGCACTATACTCCTTACGTAGAGCTCTTAAGCGTTTTTCGTTGTTTGCAAAAATATCGTCAAGCATACTATGCCCTCACTATTATAAATATTGAAACAGGTTATGTAGAACGCTCTATACGCTTTCTACATGAATTGAGTGCACATGTGTTCACCCACACAGGGAATTTAAAGAGAATTACTTGTCGTGTCGTCTGTTTTCATAGAAAACTTTTTTTCAACCTTGTTATTGTATTTTTTCTTGTAGGATGTTATGGGAAAATTAACATTAAAGACTGCCAGCGCTAACGACCTCTTAAGGAAGTGTTTTGAGGCAGGGATTTCTTACAACTTATTGTTAGGGACATTTGATGAGCGAGACAAGAAAGAATTAAATAATTTTGAAGATGCTATCAAGCACATACATCTATTTCATCGTCCACAAGTGTATACACTGCTGAGTAAAGCATTCAGACCTCGAATGCAATTAGAATTCATCATGGCTCATCTAGCCGAGCTAAATTGTCCCATGAGCCTTATTGGTTACTTACATTGCGTAGCAAAAAACTTCCCTCATTTACCGTTTGAGTTATTAACCAACCCTAAGCGATCTCTCTTAGAGCCTCAAAATATTTTAAAAGCTTATTATTCTGTAAGGGAGGCACTAGATAAGAGCCGACAACATAATAGTGAAATTACTATTACGGACCCAACACTACTTACTCTCTACGAGCTAGTTATAAAAAAGAAGCTTACCTCAAGCTTAGTAGCTATTGATGAAAGGCCGCTGGATAATGGTGAAACTGCATTTGTTATACACTCCCATGGTATGTTTGACGCCCCAAGAAATGACAGGAATTTAGATCAATTTGGTCATGAGCACCGTCATATTATTGAGGTTGCTCGCGAGCTTGAGATTGGGAATAATCCATTAGATAAAGTTAAATTTCCTCTGCTTAACTGTAATAAACCCAGCAAGTGGGCATCAACGCTTCACGCACTATGTTGCTACTATGAAGGAATATCCCCTACTATCTTTTGCAATAAGCATCTTGATATAGTGCCACGCAACTACCACAATACTCTCCGCGAGCCGAACCTTATCGCAAATCAGTTGAAAAAGTTTCAACAACGATCAAAGGCATTATGGCAATTATTAAAACCTAGTTCTGGCTTTTACCCCAAAATTCAGCAGAACACCTTTGATGACGGTGACCCAAAGCTGATCAAGCACATGATTTTGCGCCATTTGATAATGCTTTATCTAACGATGCTCAAACATCCATCTTGGTCAATTAAGGTTCGTGGATGCATAGAGACATTACAAAAGCTCTATTCAACCGATCTTCTACAAAAATGGGATGAGCATATAAACCTCCAAAGAATAAGCACCTCAAGTCCTTGTCCGCTGACAGATATACAGCTGCTATTTCAATCAAACCCTGTAGGCCTGCATCCTTTGTGGTGGTTAAGTGGCGAGCTTCCCGACCCTTTGGAATTAATGGGCCACTACGTAAACAGCAGCCAGCTAAGCAATGAACAGCTTACAGAACTAAATCAACGGTATAGGAACACTAGATTAGACATTGTCGCACTAATGATTCCACGCAGCCTTAAAATTGATACTTCTCAGCTGTTTAAGAAATCCATCACCCTTCAACTTGGTAATCCATGTAAATTTTATGGCCCCTCGAACTTACAGTTAGAAGAGCGACTTTATCTAGCTAGCTTATTAGTAACAGGCCAGTATACATTACAAACTTTGAAGGATAATCAGAAACTAGAAAGCAGGTATCTCGAGAACGTACTAATTGGAGTTTGCTATCTCTGGCATAACGTAATGATTAAAAAAATTTCTCAAGAAGATTTTCTCGATCTCTTAGTCCAGCACTCTCTAGATGATATGTCTACTGCGACATTAAGAAAGCGAATAAAGCTCGCCCAAGAATGGCTTAAAAAGTGGCCTAACGTTAATTTATTCAACGATCTATAGTTTTAGGCAGCTGTACGAGCTTCGCTACAACAGACACCCTTTGTATAGGAATGGCTCACTTACTTTATAGCAATGGAAACTTTATGTACAATCCAATCACATCAAAACGGTGACATAAGTGATGACAAAACTATTAAACCTTAAATTTAATATATTTAAATCAGTAACTTGTAATTTTTACTGCATTCAGATACAAAATATCGAATAATCATGCTATGGGGAATATCATCTGAAATGCAGATATTCCCCATACCCTTCTTAATAACAGCGCTACAAATCCAAACAATTCACACACGATCTTTTTTTGATCAATCGGTTAGAATGCATTCCTCAACGAAAAATGCAAAACACAGCTCTCGTTACGGAAGATGATTCATGATGTTTAATCGCCCACTACTTTTTACTCGTTTATTTATAATGCTGTGGTGCGTTTTGGTCTCTGCTGTGGCTCTGGCTGATATTCCCACGCAAGTCATTCAAGGTTCATCTGTAAAATTAGAGCAATTTCAGATGGGATACTTTGTTGATAAAACAGAGAAAATGCTTTTCTCGGATGTACAAAAACAAGAGTTCCAGTTATCTCCAAATGGCGTGTCATTAGGCACAACATCAAGGATGACGTGGGCGAAAATCGAAATTGAGAACGCAAATACGACGCCAATTAAAGTGTATCTTCACCATCCTTATGCGTATCACAATCACAAAGTAGAACTTTATGAAGTAGTAAACGGCACGCTAACCCGTGAACGCGTGCTTGATATGGACCGCAAAGAAACACAACAGTGGATGTATCGTGGTAGCGCTGTATTTGATATCACATTAGAGCCGAACCAGCGCAAAATATTGTTTGTCAAAAGCCAGTCTTTTTCGCATCAATGGTTCACTCTTAATCTATATGATGAAGACCAGTCAAAAAGAGCCTTATTGGGTTTATACACAGACATCGCCTTGCTTGCCGGTATGTTATTGGCACTGATAATCTACAACTTCCTGCTATTTTTTTCTTCGCGTTTAAGAGAGCACTTCTTTTACGCCTGCTATCTAGTTGCTGGTGGTTTTTGGGTTGCGCTCTCTTATGGATTACTCGCTGACCTTTTTAATGTGTATGGCTCGATCACCTTAAAATGGCATTTATCGCTAGTGGCTATGCCTATATTCTTACTGCTTTTCATGATCAATATTTTTGAAACTAAGAAGAAATACCCCATAGAGCATTGGGCACTGCTTTCAATTCTTACCTTACTAATCTGTGACTTTGTTTATGGCCTGTTTGATATGATAACGGCCCTTAACTATTCCAGTACTTTGGCAGCTATCATGATGGTCGTCAGTATTTCTGTGACTATTTCTATGCTGATCCGAAAGCATCCTATCGCACCTTTCTTTTTGCTGGGTCACGGACTATTCGCCATATTTAGCACCATGGCCGTGTTATTTTACAAAGGCAAAGCCGAATTTACTTATATCAATAGCCACGGCGTTGGCATCGGTATCATGCTTGAGGCGCTGGTATTATCTCTCATCATTGCGTATCGCATTCGTTCATTGGAAACCATGAAGGCCGCGCAAGATGAGCTGAAATTATTAGCGTCGACAGATTCACTCACTCAACTATTTAATCGACGTCACTTCAATACAGAAGCAGAATATCTATTGCAGCAAGCCAAACAGCTCCAGCAACCCGCAGCCATAGCGATGCTTGATATTGACCACTTTAAGAAAGTCAATGACACACATGGGCACAGCTTTGGTGACAAGGTCATTATTCAAGTGGCCAATACCTTAATGGCGGAATGTCGGGGACAGGATGTCTTAGCGCGTTATGGCGGCGAAGAATTTATTATCTTAATGACCAATACATCAATAGGTGAAGCATTCAACTTGGTTGAACAGATACGACAAGAACTAGCAAAAGCAACTGTAATACTAAATAACACTCAATCCGTTAACTTCACCATTAGCGCGGGTATTGCAGCTATAGATTTAGAAAACCCCATTCTAAAAAACAGCATAAACCAAGCTGACAAAGCCCTTTATCAAGCTAAAGAAAACGGCCGAAATCAATCTCTAGTATATAAAGTTTAGAGCCCCAACACGTTGAGAAAAGCGGCCTTACATCAAACATCCAATAAGTAGTAATAGCCTATAGGTTTAATTTGGCTCGCCTTCTTATTCCTGCGGTTTATTAATGTCTCGACGTAATGCCTTTAATTCGAGTTGGAGTTGTTGCATTTGCTCCAATAACTGCTGCTGTGTCGCTTTTTCAGCATCTAGCTCGTCTTTGTGTTCGTCATCGTGCATGGTTTGTACGGCATTAACGATGACGGCGATGAAAAGGTTGAGCATGGTAAAAGTGGCAATAAGTATAAAAGGAATGAAGAACGCCCAAGCGTAAGGGAAGGCTTCCATCACTGGTCGTGCGATGCCCATGGACCAGCTTTCTAGGGTCATGACTTGGAACAGTGTATACAGTGAAGCGCCTAAGCTGCCAAACCACTCTGGAAAAGCCTCACCAAATAGCTTGGTTACCATCACCGCAGCCACGTAATACACAAGTCCCAACACCATAGCGATGGACAACATGCCATTCAGGGATTTGATTAAAGCACCGACAATTTTTCTCATTGATGGCACGAAAGTAAGTACGCGTAATACACGTAATACTCTGAGCGCACGCAACACAGCAAAAGGACCGCTGGCTGGGACTAATGCGATGCCCACGACAATAAAATCAAATACATTCCAACCGTCTTTGAAAAAAGCAAAACGGTGCACAAGCAAACGAATAGTGAGCTCAATAACAAACACCGCCAATATGGCTTTATCCAATGCCATCAAAAACGAGCCCGCTGTTGTCATCACATCAGGCGAGGTTTCTAATCCTAGAATAACGGCATTGATTAAAATCAACGCCAATAAAATACGTTGTATTGTCGAGTTCTCAATAAACGTCTTTAAACGCTGACGCATGGAATTCGTTACAACCGCTGTTGAACTGGGCATCTATTACCTCAATACTAAATCATCCCCAAATAGGGCTAAATTGACGTCATTCTATGCTAGAGCCCAATAAGATCAATCTATTTTGATGTCAATAATTTTTCCTATAAGGTTTACAGTAAGCAGGGAATAGAAAACAGTCTGTAAAAAAACATATGTTCTAAGTTAAATCAAAATAGTGGACCATTCTTTACAAAACTTTTTGCTAATCTGTAATGACTCATATTAAAGAGAGGTTTAAACATGAAGCTTCCATTATTAGCAATTGCGGTAACACTGGTACTAGCTGGCTGCTCCAATACTTGGGAAGGTGTGAAAGAAGATTCCTCAAAAGCCTACGAAAGCACAAAAGAAACGATTCATGACGCCACTGAATAAGTCGTTCTTTTAAGTAAAGTCCCAAATTGAAAAGCCCGCTTCTACGCATAATAGTAGAAGCGGGCTTTTTCATCATCTACAGCACCAGCATGGTTTCATAAAGCAGCTGCTCAATGCTTTGTCGACTGTCCATCACAGCAATCAGCACAACCTTGTTCGCTTCTTCATCGAATAAGATTTCATTGTCGTTTTAAACATTGGCGTAACGACAACTTGAAAAGGCTTAGGCGTCAAATGCTTCGTCCAAGGACAGCTCGCCCTTTTGGTTCAAACTACGCTCAGAAAGGTTGATCAGCTTAAGTAAAGCAATGGTTTCTTGCGGCTCATAGTAAGCCTGCGAGGCCTGCACAACATACACCTCTTTGCCGTTCTGAGAGACGTGCAAAGGATCATCTAAAGAGAGATTATTCGCGTTTGCTTTTAGGTATGACACAGTTTGAATATTCATAAAAAGCTCCATAAGACTAATATATAAATCATTTATAGACCGATAATTTGCTTAAGCCTACACCACGTTTTCTCTAGCACTCTGGCAAAAATAGAATAACTCGCCTTTATATAGTCTAAGATTATAAATTTTATAAAATTAATAGCTTATATCGAATTCAAAGTTACCAAAATGATCACTATTATAAGTCTTACGACTCAGCCTTGTACGCAGCGATTAAGTTACGCTGGCCGTTAAGGTGAAAAAACCGGCTTTAGCCGGTTTTTTCACATCTAGGCTTAGGCGTCATGTTTTACTTATCCCCCGATCCTTCACTCACAACTTTTTTGATCATCTTATCGAAGTCACTTTCAAATAAACGATCCTGTACGACTCGATACTTCTCAAATTCTGATTCCGCAAAGTCTTTGGCGATTTTTGCGCTGATTGATCCGGCATTAGTCAAAATATCTCTATCGTCAAACTCTAAGAACATATCCAACCGCTTCGACCAATCTTCCATCGTCATGGGAATATTGCGTCTTGCACGACTTTCCGCTAAATCAAGATACGTGTTGACGATCAGCCCTAACGACTGGAGCTCATCCTGACTGAGATAGTTTTTAGCTACGCCCACATCGGTTTTTAACACCTTTCCTTCTGGCCCTTTCGCCCAATGAGTCAGCCCCATATTTGGCTTACTGCTATCGGCTCTCGCTTTGATCAACTCGGCGGCAGTCTGTCCATGAATCGCAAAATGCAGTTTGTTTTGCACTGTCGCAAAAAAGGATTGAGTGGTTGGCGCATTTTTATTGTAATCAACACTGGTTGCGTAAATATCGGTGATCTTCTGATAAAAACGTCGTTCAGAAAGGCGAATTTCACGAATTTCTTCCAGCAAGCGCTCAAAGTAATCTTCACCCAGAAAGCTTCCGTTCTCCATGCGCTCTTTATCGATCACATAACCCTTGATAGAAAAATCTCGCAACACCTGAGTCGCCCACTGACGGAACTGAGTCGCTCGCACAGAATTCACGCGATAACCGACAGAGATAATGGCGTCTAGATTGTAATGCTGCGTATTATAATTTTTACCGTCAGAAGCAGTTATCCGGAATTTCCGGATAACTGCTTCTTCATTGAGTTCGGCTGATTGAAAAATATTTTTGAAATGCTCACTGACCGTTCGGACATCAACATCGAACAGCTCAGCAATCAGCTTTTGGGAAAGCCAAATAGTGTCTTCTTCATAACGGGCCTCAATGCTCTGCTCACCAGATTGACCAGTAAAAATCAAAAACTCAGCCGTGCTATTGCGGATTAATTTGGTGATCATGGCTTTTCACTCTCTTACATTGCGTTTCAAAAACACTTTCTACCCCACAGCCAGTTTAGCCGCTTGTTTCCACATAAAGTTTGGTATGGCTTGCTGTAATCGCCATGTGATACTCATTGGTTGAGAACCCGTATGAGCAATATAATTCACTTCGCCAAAATTCACGAAACTCATTGTACGGCCATTTTCATCTTTGCTTTGTTCACGTACAAATAAGAAAACACGCTTGCTATTTTCATTCTGTTCGACATAGCCAAGTCCTTTTCCTTTATCTGGTCGCGCACTGTTTTGCGACTGCCAATGAAATAAGTGCTCGTTAATTGCGTAGTCGTGATACATGGTAGTAGGAGAAAATTGCTTTTCACTTTTATTCAGTGTGACAAATAAAATCTCTACATTGTCTTCTTTGATTTCTAACACACCTTCACGAGCAGGCGAACGTTTTTCAAATGTTGACGCGCCAAAGCCGACCAAAATTTGCTCCCGAGTGTAGCGAGCATGTGACATTAGCGGATTAGATATCATATCTAACATAGGTAATTCTTGATGCTGAATACGGTTTATTAAAATCGTTAATACATCAACAAGCTCAGCTCGTAAATGCACATTATCAAGCGCTTTCAGACTCGCTTGCAGCGAAGAAAAACCCAACTCAATACCACTTTTTTGCCAAAAGTCATAATGGCACATGAGCGCCATTCGTTGATCCATATCGTCGCTCAATACAAACTTGCTCAAGCATAAGTCACGCAAAAAACTCAAATAGCTATAAGAGTCACAAACTAGAAATCGAGTATCAATTGCCCGTTTATAAATGTTTTGTAACTCAACATTATCGATCTCTCGAACTTCATTCGTATTGGTAGCATTGACTAGAGCACTCCAACTATCCGCTTTATAAATATCCTCTAAACTCACCTGCGGATAAATTTTAAGAAAATTAGACAGCGATAAATCTAATGTAGAATGCTGATCGAATCGACGAATCAGTCCTAACAATCGAGTACGAGTTACACTGGCTTGACGAATATTCTGCAGTACCATGTCTTGCGTGCGCCTTGTCAATTCAATACGACAACCAAGTGGTGCTTGAGGGAAGCCCTGTTTAACTTCATCACTAATCGCTCGATTACTTTTGCCGACTAACGCTCTGAACTTACTGGCAAAATCGTATTCTGGACGAGAGTTACCGACAAAATCCAAAACGGTGCAACATTCTTTACCATTAGCCAAGCGTAAACCACGGCCTAACTGCTGTAAAAAAATGGTTAGACTTTCCGTCGGTCGTAAAAACAACAAGGTATCGACTTCTGGAATATCGACCCCTTCATTGAAAATATCGACGACACACAACACATTAATTTCACCGGACCGAATTGCCTGTTGCTTCTGCTGACGCTCATTACTGTTATCACTGGTAAGTACGTCAGCCTTAACGCCTTTTAACAGCAATTGTCGCACCATGTAATTCGCATGATCACGGCTCACACAAAAGGCCAATGCCTTCATTTGGTTAAGATCCGTTACGATCTCCTGCAAACTCAGCAATATTTTATCAAAACGTGCTTGGTTATGTGTGTATAGGTTTGTCAGCTGAGCAATATCATAACGACCACGGCTCCACGAGATATTACGCAGATCAGTCTCGTCATCTATCCCAAAGTATTGAAAAGGAGAAAGGTGACGTTGATTAATCGCTTCTGGTAAGCGCAGCTCAGCGGCAATGACACCACCAAAATCAGCAAGAATATCACCGCCGTCATGACGTTCCGGCGTCGCTGTCAGACCTAATAGAATATCCGACTGAAAATAGTTTAATACTTTACGATAACTGCTTGCCGCAATGTGATGGACTTCATCAATCACAATGTAGTCATAAAAATCTGCGGTTAAGTTTGACTGCTCTAACTGACTGTTAAGAGTCTGAATAGAGACAAACAGTTGGCGGTAATGTTCCGGCGTGTGGCTGCCGACCCATAGTTCACCAAACGATCCATTTCGCAACACACCTCTATAAGCCGAACGCGCTTGTTTTAATATTTCCTCACGATGGGCAATAAATAGAAAGTTAGCGTTAGGTTTAGTCTTTAAAAACTGGGCAAAATCAAACGCAGAAATAAGCGTTTTTCCTGTTCCCGTAGCGGCTACAACAAGATTTCTAAAACGTTGATGAACACTACGCTCAACGGCTAACTGCTCTAAAATTTCGAGTTGATGTGGAAAAGGGGTGATGTCGAAAAAATGCGACTGACTAGTATCACTATCACCTCGCTGTTGCCTCAAAGCCCGTTTCAATTTCTCAGAACTGGTAGCATCACCATTAAACTCTTCAAACTCATTCGATGCCCAATAGGTTTCAAACGTACTCAGTGATTTATTGATAATGTGTGGGATTTCTTGCGACGTGATTTTTAAATTCCATTCAAGGCCATTGGTAAGTGCAGAATGAGACAGATTGGATGAGCCGATATAACCTGTATGAAAGCCTGTATCACGCAAGAACAGATAACTCTTAGCATGAAGCCGTTCTCGCTCGGTGTTATAGCTTAACTTTACTTCGGTATTAGGGAGACTAGCTAAATACTCTACCGCTTTAGCATCTGTGGCGCCCATGTATGAGGTCGTAATAATTTTTAACTCTCGACCACTTCGAGTAAATTCTTCAAGCTCTCGTCGAAAGATTCGAATACCAGCCCATTTTATAAAGGACACCAACCAGTAAATTTTATCGGCGGAAAGAATTTCTCTTTTCAGCTCAGACTCAAGCGATAAACCCGCATTGCTGCCACAAAAAAGCTCACTTTGAGTTAATCCAGTCAGAGGAAAAATATCTTTTACATATTGCTTTAAGTTCGCAGCAACAGGATTTTCTAACTCATACAACGCAGTAAGTATTCTACCTTGGCAATCCAGTAGGTTTTCATCAATAAAATCATCATCTTGCAGTCGCTCTTTGAGCCATAGCATTAGCTGGTTCGCAAAGTGGATTTGCTCTTGTAGCTGATCATCTCCAGACGGAATAGAGTTCACGGCAAACTCTAAAATACGACTCAAGAATCGGGAAAGCCAAACACCGGCTTCACTTGCCTCAAGCTGGCGCTCACCAATATAAAAAGATTGTTTATCTAATCGCGAAGAAATCAGTTGAGTAATCAACTGCTCGTAGATGCCAACTTGCTGCATGAGTGATTCATAATCCTTTGAATGAGGTGAGTATATCTAAACTATTAGACCAGGCAGACTTACAAAAGGAAACCATGCATCCTTAAATGATCATCCGTATTAAAAGCCGCGGTGTTAATCACCATTATTCGCCATAGTTAAGCAAAAGCAGCTTTATATTAAACGTCCGATATGTATAAACTTTTATAAGACATATGCCGATGCCATCGACGTAACAAGCTTTCATGTCGAAATTATTCAACTTTTTCGACATGAAAGAACCAAATTCTTATGACATGTCTATTTTTCATGCTTTTTATATATAACCTAAAATCAGCCCAATAAACCTCTATTGTCTTGCCAGCAGGAATCCAGTTGTTTCTCTATCAGACGCACAGTATCGGCTTTCACACCTAGTGATAAAGCGGTATCACGAAAACCCGAAAGAGACTCTACGATTTCTTCTATTGCTTGTTGGGCTTGGTGCCAGTTCGCGAAGCTGGCGGTGGTGGCGAGTTTTTGAATGGCTTTTAACGGTGGTTTCTTTCCATAACCCATAAATGACGTGGCTTGTTCACCAAACGGATGTGGGCTGAAGGTAACGTCATAGAAAGGTGCCGGCTGCCAATTGCCAGCGTCATCTTGTAAGAAGGCCCAGTTTTTACTGTGGTCGTCTTGGTTACAGGCAAACAGGTTAAACATGGCTCGACGAAATTGCATTTGGCCGATCATAGGCGACTTACAAAGATGTCGGCTCAGTTTGATTAAGTCTTCGTAGTCTAAACTTGGTACTCGAAAGTCAGCGTCTAATAAGCCACAAGCACTGTGCATATGTAAACGCCCCAAAGTCCCTTGTTTGTTTAGCACTCTGTCGAAGCGTTTTAAAGCTAGCCAATGGCTTGCTCCGGATTTCACAGGTGCTTCTATCAGTTTCCATTCCTGTGGTTGCAGCCCTATTTTTTCCGCCAAAGAAAGATAAACGGCTTCACATAAGCCTTCTTCATGACCCAGTGCTAGGTTTTTTGAGGTGAACTTAACGAGCCAAGCTTCATCATTTTTTTGAGCTTGAGTCCGCCAATGAGCTGGGTTATTTGAATCAAGATACACTTGGGCTTTTGGTCTTGCGCCACCTGAGCTACCAGCAGCGACTAAAGCCATCAACACATCTTCTGCTTGTCCATCAAACACACTCTGTGCTTCCAAGCCTAGCGTATGAATATCTATATCAACGTCGTCATACTGTTTGAAATTCGATTCAGGGCTAAAAGAGAGCGCGCCCACCGCAGAATCGCCGACAAACGCTAGCCGATCCATTGCGGTAATTTGCGCAGGTAAAATATCATTCTGACGAAATATTCTATCTTGTAACAGCAACCCCCAACCATCAGGTAAGCTATCGCCAAATACTCCATGAATTCCGTGATGAGGCGCTTTTGGTGCCCGTTGTAAGTCTGTATTAGGCTTAAGAGTAATCGGAGATAAGTTACCAAATTGCTGAAGATAATCAGTGTTGTACTGAAAAAAAACGCCTTGTTGATTTTGCGCTAACATACCAACATCCATACTTTCTCCAGTTGAAAGTGTGCGTTGAACAAGCAATTTTTGGATCGGTTTAAAAGCCATTTTTCAACACCTCTTCAATAGACGTTGGCATACTAGACTGATTATTTGCTGTATTTTGAGTCAACGCAAAGAGCCGAGATAGATCATCGAGACTTTGCCAGAGCAGTAATAGCTGACGAAAGGAAATCTGCCCTGTCAGTTCGAACTTTTTGATGGTTGGAGCGGGGACGCCACTACGAGCGGCTAATGCATCGCGAGACAATTTCTCTTGTTCTCGCAAGCGACGTAGATGAGCGGCAAAGGCTTGCTGTACATCGCTATCATCAAGCAATAGGAAATGACTCATAGAAACACCTCTTCGCACAAATACAGATATAATAGTATCTAATTTAGACTAAAATAGGAATTTTTGGATATTATTATGTCTATTTTTAAAACTTCACTCCTTCCCCCATCTCTCTATCCGATATTGTCTTGGGGATTTGCCCAGTGCTTTTTTGAAGAAGGTGATGAAGGCGCTGACGGAGTCGTAGCCGAGTTCTTCGGAGATGGTTTGGATGGGCAGGTTGATGGCGAGCTTTTGCAAGGCCAAGACTATGTGCAGCTGACTGCGCCATTGACCAAAGGTAAGTTGTACGTGGCGTTTGATCATACGGGCTAAAGTGCGTTCGCTCATGGCGAAGTCGCTGGCCCATTCACCTAAGGTACGTTTTTCATTGGGCCTGGCGATGAGTTCCAACGCCAAGCGATTGAGGGTGGGTTCATCGGGAATGGGAAAATCAAACTCTTCGCGTTCTAGCTGAATAAGTTGATCGAGCAAGACATCGACCAGTCGATCGGTTGCCGGATCGGTTTTTTCGTAATCTTGTTGCGTATGCAGGTGGAGTATTAGCTCGCGTACAAAGGGTGTGATCGTCAAGGTACAAGCGATCTCTGGCAACGCTAAATCGGTGCTGTCGACAAAGAGCATACAGACATCGGCATGAGGCGAGATCTGGTTACGATGCATGACATTGCTGGGAATCCAAACTGCGCAACGCGGCGGCACGAGCCACATTTTGTCATCGATAAAACTGGTCACTACGCCAGTTAAAGGCAAGACAAGCTGGCCTTTTTGATGATGATGCCAAGGCGTTTCTTCACTGTGCGGTACCGATTGGGAACGCAATACCAAAACTCGATGCGGATAGTGATCAGCAAAGCAAAGGTCGGTCAGGGATTCAAAAATGGTTTTGTCTGTATTTCGCAATTTATTGTCCAAGTCTCTAAATTCAGCAAGCAGAGTAACTCATATAATAGCGAATCGACAATCTCTCCCGACATCACTCTTTTTCTGAATGGACACCATGAAACGATTACATAAACTAGCGCAACACGACGCAGCATTTTTACTTCTGTTTATTTTTTTGGTGGCATTGAGCTTACGCGGTCCAGTCACGGGCTTGCCGCCATTATTGGATCGAATCAGTACCGATCTGAATTTAAGCAGCTCACAATCCGGTTTGCTCACCAGCTTGCCCTTGTTAGCATTTGGTTTTTTTGCACCTGTGGCGTCTTGGCTGACTCGTCATTTTCGCATTGAGCGTATTTTGGCTTCGGGCGTAGGCTTGATCGCCATTGGTATGATGATTCGTGCTTTTGGCTCGATCAGTACCTTGTATATTGGCGCTATTTTTATTGGCGCTGGGATTGCCATCGGTAACGTGTTGTTACCCAGTTTGCTGAAACGCGAGTTTCCTAATTACGTTGTTCAACTCACTGCGATTTATGTGCTGATGATGAGCATCGGCGGCTTTTTAATGTCGAGCCTTGCGGTGCCATTAAGCCTGTATGCGGAACAGCCCTCTTTTAACTTGCCGATGAGTGGTTGGTCGTTTGCTCTGGCTTGCCAAAGTGTGTTGATTTTGTTGCCTTTAGTGGTCTGGTTTAGCTGCAAAATAACTCAACATCAACCGCCGCAAGCCGGCAATGTCGAGATATCTACATCCGTTTGGCGTTCCATCACTGCATGGCAAGTAGCAGGATTTCTAGCAGTCAACTCATTGATTAATTACATTGTGGTTGCTTGGGTGCCGGCCATTTTAATGAGCAATGGCTATACCGATTCAACAGCTGGTTTATACCAAGGATATTTGCAATTAGCTGGTGCGATGCCTTCATTGATTTTAGCGCCATTTATCAACCGTTTAGGAAGCCACAGACGATTATGTTTGTTTGCTACCGGACTAACTTCCTTGAGTTTAGCTGGCTTTTTGTTCATTCCAAGCTGGTCTGGGGTTTGGTCGGTGTCGTTTGGTTTTGGTGTCAGTATGGGCTTTATCTTGGGCTTGTCTTTTGTCAGCTTGCGAACCAATAACCCAAAACAAGCGGCCGCGCTATCCGGTATGGCACAGTTGATCGGTTATACGCTCGCAGCTATTGGTCCTGTGTTGATTGGTGCCCTTTACGATTGGCAGCAATCATGGACGGCATCGCTCTATGTCATGTTAAGCATTGGTTTAATCTGGATGGCATTGGGCTGGATGGCGAGCCCAAAGCCAGACCGTTAACGGCTTAAGGTGAAGAGTAAGCTTGAGTCGGACGGCTCAAGCGCCATAGCCTAACACTACGAGCAGCAAACACTCCGCTGAATACGCCATAAAGTAATGACAATCCATCAACAACGGATGACATAGTAAGAAAAGAGCTTTGCATTCCTTCCATCACGC
Organism: Marinomonas polaris DSM 16579; assembly: GCF_900129155.1. Taxonomy (GTDB): domain Bacteria; phylum Pseudomonadota; class Gammaproteobacteria; order Pseudomonadales; family Marinomonadaceae; genus Marinomonas; species Marinomonas polaris. The sequence continues at coordinate 166,366 of NZ_FQVF01000007.1, read as the reverse complement.
CAACGGTGTATTTAATAGTAAAAATTCCCAAAATAAGAAACAGTGGTCGCCAGCTACCTTTTATAAAATAACATTGTATCGACTCATCAAAACGTGTCTGTTGCGATGGAAAAATTAATACGCCAACCAATAACGTCGCAATAAAGCTGACACTCCAAAACAGTAACGAATCAAAAGCGCCACCAAAGCTTGATATCACTCCATGCAATGAAAATACGATCATCACGATAGGTAGAATAAAGGCTTTGTTTTTCGGAACTTTGCGATCACGACTTTGTTTTACGCCCAAATAGAGCAGAAAGCTTAACAGCAACCAAACCCATATTGGGGTATGCGTAACAATGTCTAACATCTTTGACTCCTATGAAAAGTTCATTTTAGAGGTAAGTAAACATCCGTAATGAGTTCATGCTCTGCCACTTCGGGAAAATGGTTGTGATATTGAAAAAAGCATGGCGCATCTCTCGGTTCTTCGCCACTGTCTGGTAACCATTCTCCATAAAGAAAATACAAGCAACGGCTAATACTGTCATAAGGACCAAAATGACGAACCACGGCATAGCGGCCGCCTTCTAGGGTACTGTTGATGACACCATATTCATTGTCGTCCACGTCGATCATCACTTCTGCTGCAATGTCACAGCGAAAATCTTCTGGGGCCACCACGGCGGGATCTTCATAAACAATGTTGAAAGTTCGACTTCTCGATATAGGCAATAAACCAGATGCTTTGCGCCATTTTCTAAATATTGCGACCGATTCCATGATTCGGCTCGGTGCCCCTCGGTGCTTTAGCAGTGCGATCTTTGTCGTATCGAAATGCACGACATCAACTGTCATGTCAGACTCTAGCTGCCTATCTAGCTTATGAAAGTGCAAACCTAATTTTTCTAAGTCTGGATGGCGACGAAAGTCACTTGGAGATTGTGAATAGGCTTTTTTGAAAGCCCTTGAGAAAGATTCTGGGTGATCGAATTTCGCGCTCATTGCAATATCAATGATGCGTTTTTCTTTAGTAAACACCAATTCATAAGAAGCCCGTTTCAAGCGTAAGATCTGCACAAATTTAAATACGCCAACACCCATGAAATGTGTGAACTGCCGATGAAAATGGTATTTAGAAAAACAGGCAACATCACATAAAGCTTCGACTGTTAAGTCTTCATCCAAATGCTTATAAATGTAATCACATACTGCTAGCATGCGTTTTTCGTAGTACTTTATCGATGCCACGCTCTTTGCTCGTTCCGTCAATTCATTAAGTATCGACAGAATAACCTGTTTACAACAAACGATGCATGACAGAAGTTGCTAAAATTCGTCAGCTCGCTGACTCATCATCTTCATGTTGTTTTAGGGGAATCGTTAGGGTAAATGTCGTTCCAACGCCTAGCTCGGACACAACATCTATCCGTCCATTAATTAATTTATTAATCCACTGACTAACTAGGTGTAACCCTAATCCCGTATGTTGCTTAGTTCTACCTGTAGTAAAAAAGGGTTCAAAAATATGCGCTTTAATTTCTGGAGAGAGACCTCTGCCATTGTCACTAATAACAAGTATGAGGTTCTCTTGTTCTTTTTTAGCCGTAAGGGTAATAACGCCTTTATCCAATCGCTGGAAAGCATGATCTAGTGCATTATCGATAAGGTTCTGAATGATCTGAGACATGGCTCCAGGGTAGCCCAGCATATCAATGTCTTCTGGGCATTCAACGTCAATACAAATACTAGGACGTTTTTTTAATATAGGTTTATAGGTAAATAAGATGTCATTGACGACATTATGAAAGAAAAAGGCCTGAACCTCCTGAGCGGTCCTATCAGACACAATACGCTTAAAACTAGAAACTACATCTAAAGCACGAACCAAATTTTTTTCCGCTATTAACAAGGAGTTCTGCATTTTTTCAAGCCCTTCGGAAGGCTGTTGCTTGGCTTCTTTATCTAACAAAACCTTACATGAAGATAAAGCCATTCTGACGCCACCAAGCGGCGTATGCATTTCATGAGCTAAACCAGCCACCATAAGTCCTAGTGAAGATAATTTACTGGTTTCTACTAACTCATCCTGAAGATCCACTAATCGCTTATTCGTTAGATTCAGTTTACGGTTAACCTGCTCTGCTTGTGCTTTTTCTTGCTGAACCAGTTGCAGTAATCGATAGGTCTCAAATTGAGCTGTAATTTGCCGCCAAACTAGCCACGCAATCACAAAAAAACTAATAACAGCGATACTAGCAATGGACAAGATCAAATTGGTCCGCCATGCCATAAAAGCATCAGAATTTGAGCGCGCAACAAAATACAGAGATGGTGTTTGTGAATTCTGGATATCCGTTTCTTCATCTATATACAGATTCAAGAGGCTCCATAAACGACGGCCATCAAAGACTCGTTCTAATCCATCCGCCGCATCCATTTGTCGCCAAATAGCAGGGAAATGCGTTTTGATATTAAAATTCAAGTCATCAGAATGTAGAATCCCGCCCCATTCAAGACTTCTATCCGCAGCCAACAACCAACTCCCATTAGTATCTAATATTTCTAAATATACGCCGTCACTACTAAAAGTACGCACTAGTTCAAACAACTTGCTCAAATCGTAATTCACCACCAAAAACCCAGGCATCTCACCATCAACTCTGACGACACCACGCACTGTTGGCTGAAAAGGACGGACAATTTCTTTATTTTCTATGTTCAAATCTAAAGAGGAGATGTATACATCATTGCTGTTAGTAGGTGCATTTTGTACATAATGCCTATCCGATTTGTTTTGCAGTTGTTCCTCTGGTACACGAGTAATGACACCAGCCTGAGAGTTGATTCGAATGTGCTCTTGGCCATCTGGCATAATCCAGCGAACTTGGGAAATAAGGCTAGATGTTCGAGCAAATTGATTAAATTCATCCACCACCTGAGCCTCCCAATCAGCGGGAATTGATTTTTCGTTCTGTGGTAATGGCAAGCCTTGAACCAGGGCTGAGTTTTGAGAAGCGGCATTCTGAGAAGATAGGCGAGCATTAATGCTGTTGCGTAGCAGCAAAGTAACTCGCTTAATATGCCCCATCTCACGACTAAAAACGCTGGCACTACGAGACAATACTTCTGATTCATTCCATGCTAACTGACTAATTTTATTGTCTAAAAAGAATCGATAACTGCCCCAACTAAGCAAAGCTATAAAAATCAAAATACCCGACAAATAAATGCAAAATAATGATTTTTGTGACATCCGTTTACCAACAGCCATATTATTACAAACCTGCTTTAACCCAGCTGATCGTATCGTCTAATGACATAGGTTTGGCGAATAAATAACCTTGACCATCCTCACACCCCAGAGCTAGCAAATGCGTTTTTTGTTGCTCAGTCTCAATACCTTCAGCAATAACACTTAACCCCAAGAAATTTCCTAGTTCGATGATCATCTTCAATATTTCCCAATCTTTCTCGGATTCTTCCATGCGCCACACAAAGCTGTGATCAATTTTAATGGTTGAAACCGATAAAGTAGATAAATACGCTAAGGAAGAATAGCCCGTCCCAAAATCATCAATATTGACTCGTATACCTAATGTTTTGAGATTCGATAAATGCTTGTTAATATTAGTTTTTTCTTCAATGATTTGGGACTCAGTAATTTCTAACTCAATCATTTCATTCGAAATTCCTTCTTCCGCGAGCAGTCGTTTAAAGTTTTCGAAGTAGTTAGGACGAATAATTTCATTACCTGCAACGTTCACAGAAATAGGCACGTTAATACCTAAATTTTTAAGTGTATTAATCGCTTTACAAGACTGCCGCAACATTTGCTGATCCAATTTATCAATCAGACCACTGCTCTCAGCTAGTGCAATAAATTGATCAGGCGGAATAAACTGCCCATTTTTATGCACCCATCGCGCCAAGGCTTCAAATCCAATCAGCGTGTTATCTTTTAAGCTAAATTTAGGCTGGAAATAAGCGAGGATCTGATTATCTAAAATGGCTTCTCGTAGATCTTTTAATAACTCATAACGCCCAAACATCTCCGACGCAAGGGTTTCAGAAAAGGCCAAGTATGAAACACTTTCGTATTTTGCTCTTTCTAAGGTACTTTTTCCGACACTGACTAATTGCTCTGGTTCATAATTAGGAAAGTCTGAAAATTTCACCAAACTTACAGTCAAATCAAGAGAATGTAAGGAGTTTTCCACTTCAATGCTGGTATGAATAATGTTCTCGAGCGACGCTTCGTTGTAATCCTGATCGTCATACACAATCAACACCAGAGTATCTCTCTCAAGCAAGGCTATATCGACCGTTTTGTCAAAGAAGTGGTTCAAATAATCGTACAGAGAAAGCGTTAGTTGATCGCAATATTTAGACCCTAAAACAGACTCTGTATAAGCTAAATCTTCCACGTAAAGCATCAGCAAGGTAGCTTTTTCACGCTCCCACGAAAACATATTGCGTATTTCACGAACCAGCCAGTTTTTATTATGTATCCCTAAAGTAGGCTCAACATAAGCCAGTTCGGTTAGCTTATTATGCAAAGCGACATTGCGGAAACCGGCACTAATATTTTCACAAAATACCTGAAGTAAATTAATTTCATTACTGGCAAGGTTTCGATCAAGCTTTACCACTACCATGTATTCTCGATCTTCCAACTCTTTATTCGAAAAATACAACACCGAAAAGCCATCCTGGAACACATGACTTTTCTGCGTATTAGCCAACTCCACAGCTTCTCTTAAAATACCGTCTTGAATTGCCGATAAAAAATATTGATGGATATGAGACGAGAACTCGCCACAAGCTGCCACAATTAAAGCTTTTTCTAGATGTTCTTCTTCTGGGTGAAAAAAGCACACAATTCCGCCACTGCTCATTTTTAGCAGCAACCCAATTTCTTCTAAAATAGAGTGTGTATAGTCAGTAATGTCGCTCTTTGAGGCGATTCGTTGACTGGAAGCCAACAACAGTTGCATACCATGACGGGCTTCTTTCATATCAGAAAGATGCTCCCAAGTACGCAAGTTACTTAGAACTATGGTTTGTAGGTGTGCCTGAGTAAGATCAGATTTACACCAATAGTCATCGATATCGTATTGGCCAATAAGGTCATCCACTGGTGCCATACCCGGTTGACCAGTTAACAAGACAATACGCACCAAATCATTACCAATAACGTCACGAATAGTACGAATTAAGCGCAGCCCTGCAACATCGGTTTCCATGACAACATCAAGAAAAATAACCGATATATCAGGATTGGCGGCGATAACTGTCGCCGCTTCACTAGCGGATGATGCAGTCAGAAACTCCACCTGTTTACCATCATAATTGAGCGCACTAAGGCCGTTCATTAGCGCTTCTTGGTAATCAGGGTCATCTTCAACGGATAAGACTTTGCAGTAGTTTCTTTTTTTGGAGATTGCTTTCAGTGATTTCTTTTCGTAGGGTAAATCCATTGCATTTCCCTTCCTTGTCTTCCATCATTTATCTGTTGAATGCTTATAATTAAAGCTTAGTCTTGTTTAAAAAAAATGCATCTAGAACAAAGAAAAACTTTGTAACGAATTATTACTATTCATCAAATCAATAGAATATTGTCAGTTAAATTCAAAACTCGGCTTGAACATTCAATAACATACCTGTCAAAAAACACTAATATCGACAATAATATCCAACTAATTAACAGGCATTTTGTTTGTGATATAGTAAAACGCAACAAAGTCAAAAAAGGCGGATTAAAAGAACCCCATGGACAAACATAAAGGCAATTTATTCATCTTATCAGCCCCTTCTGGTGCTGGTAAATCAACCTTATATAAGGCACTTCTTAGCCAAGACAATAACGTGCGGATTTCTATTTCTCATACCACACGTACGCCACGAACTGGCGAAGAACATGGCCGAGAATACTATTTTATCGATGATGAATCCTTCTTAGACATGATTGCTGAAGACGCTTTTTTCGAGCACGCTCAAGTTTTTGATAATTATTACGGCACATCAAAAGAGTCCATTTTTGGTATGCTAGAACAAGGCTTAGATGTGATTTTAGAAATAGACTGGCAAGGCGCTCGCCAAATACGTCAGCTCTACCCTGAAGCCATCGGAATATTCATTTTACCGCCGTCATTACAAGCGCTAGAAGAACGTTTAAGAAAACGCGCCACAGACTCAGATGAAGTCATTCAGCGTCGTATGGCAAAGGCGGTTAATGAGATGTCGCATTATCACGAATATGATTTTGTTATTGTAAATGACGATTTTGATGAAGCACTTTCACAAATCTCGTCGGTTTTTACCGCAATGCGCTCCAAAACACCTGTTATGCAGGAAAAATATGGCAATCTTATAAATGATCTCTTGTCATTGTGAGAAGCCGTTAAGTAGAATTACCCTTGGAAAAATAGATAACCGAATACAGAGGTCAAAATGGCTCGAGTTACCGTAGAAGATTGTTTAGAAAACGTTGATAACCGCTTTGAATTAGTTATGGTCGCTTCAAAACGCGCCCGTCAACTTGCTACTGGTGGTGAAGACGCAAAAGTGCCTTTAGAAGGCGACAAAGTTACTGTAGTTGCACTACGTGAAATCGCGGAAAATTTGATCAACGCAAAAAATGTTGATCAGCAAAAACGCCCATTGCACGAGTTTTAATCTTTATGGTGTCGCTCATAGCACAGCTGTCGCGCTTCCTTTTTGCCTTAGTGAGGTGAGCGATGTATACCATTGAAGATTTAGCCCTGACCTTGAGTCAGTATTTACCTTATGAGCAAATTGCTAAGGTAAAACGCGCTTACTATTACGCCGAGCAAGCCCACGATGGGCAGCGACGTAAAAGTGGCGAGCCCTATGTCACCCATCCTCTCGCTGTCGCCGAAATTCTGTCGGAACTTCGAATGGATTGTGATGGATTGACAGCGGCACTTCTGCACGACGTTATTGAAGACACAGGCATTAGCCGTGAAGCGCTTACCGAACAATTTGGTGAAGGCGTTGCGGGACTTGTGGATGGTGTGAGTAAATTAACGCACCTTGAATTCAATAGCCAAATAGAAAAACAAGCCCATAACTTCCAAAAAATGGCCATGGCCATGGCCGATGATATTCGTGTCATCTTGGTTAAGTTAGCGGACAGATTGCATAACATGCGCACATTAGATGCCATGCCTGCCCACAAGAAACGCCGTATTGCCCGTGAAACATTAGACATTTATGCACCTATCGCAAACCGTCTAGGTATGTACAAGGTTCGGGTAGATTTAGAATCCCTCGCTTTTCAAGCTTATTACCCAATGCGCGCGCGTATGCTGCAACGAGCCATCCATAAAAAATATGGCCAGCAGCGCATTAAAGACACTCAAAAGCTTGAAGATACGATTCGATCGGAACTGGCTGCCGATTACATTGAAGCCAGCATCAGCGTTCGAGAAAAACACATTTACAGCATTTATCAAAAGATGGACAAAAAGCGCCGTTCTTTAGATGAAATCATGGACGTAATGGGCGTACGTATTGTTACGGACCGCCATGACAGCTGTTATCGTATTCTTGGCGTTATTCACGCTCTGTTTAAACCAATCGAAGGTCGTTTCAAAGATTACATCGCGGTTCCTAAATCCAATGGCTACCAATCTCTTCATACAACGGTATTAGGCACCAACGGCATTCCAATGGAAGTCCAAATACGCACTGAAGAAATGGATTTGGTTGCCAACAATGGTATTGCGGCTCATTGGGCTTACAAGGTCAGCGGCACTTCTAATATGCCAAGCAACCATGACCGCGCGACAAAATGGGTAAAAAGCTTATTAGAAATTCAACAAAAAGCACGCAACCCCGTGGAATTTGTTGATAACGTGAAAAGTGATTTGTTCCCTGATGAGGTGTATGTCTTTACGCCAAATGGCCAAATCATTGAATTGCCTTCTGGTGCGACGCCAGTCGATTTTGCTTATGGTGTCCACACAGAAATCGGCAACACCTGTATCTCTTGTCGAATTAACCGTCGTCTTGCACCACTAAGCACACAGCTAGAAAGCGGACAAACGGTTGAAATCATTACTGCGAAAAATGCACAACCAAATGTTGCTTGGTTAAGTTTTGCGATTACAGGTAAAGCACGTACCAACATTCGCCATTATTTGAAAGACAAACAACGCGAAAATGCGATATCTATCGGCCATCGTCTGTTAACTCGTTCATTAAATGCATTTAAAACCAACGTCGAAGAGCTGACTGCAGAGCAAATCGCACAAGTATTAGCAAACCACCAGCTAGAATCCATGGATGATTTATTAGAATCTATCGGCAAAGGCCGTCATGTTGGTTATCTGGTTGCTCGCGAGCTTTTCCCGAACATTGATGAAGATACCTTGGTTACGCCAAAATCCTTTAAGGTGAATGGCTCAGAAGGTATGCTTATTTCTTATGCTAAATGTTGTGCTCCAATTCCTGGCGACCCAATTGTTGGTTATGTTCAGGTTGATAAAGGAATCATCATTCACCACCTCAACTGCCCTAACGTTCAAGATCATTTATCTAACCCTGAACGCTTTATCCATATGGCATGGGGCAAAGAGATCGAAGAAGAGCTAAATATTAGCCTTATCGTCACCTACATCAACGAGCGTGGCGCTGTGGCGAAAATTGCCAGTTCTATCAGTGATACCGATTTCCAAGTGTCGAACCTCGATATCATTGAGCGAGGCCGAGTCAGTCGTTTACGGTTAAGCATTACTATTTCTAGTCGTATAGGGTTGGCTGATGTTATGCGCCGCATTAAAGCGGTTCGTTGTGTGGAAAAAGTCTCACGCGAAACCATTGTTGGGCGCTAATCAATTTTCACTTACCTATTTAACTTACTACTTCCAAGATAAAGGATACTTATTATGTCAAAGCAAGTGATTCACACTGAAAACGCACCAGCAGCGATTGGTCCATACTCACAAGCAGTACGCGCCGGCAACACTGTGTATTTGTCTGGTCAAATTCCTTTGGTTCCTGAAACCATGGAAGTTATCAGCGAAGACATCGTTGAACAAACAACACAAGTATTCAAAAACCTACAAGCAGTTTGCGAAGCGGCTGGCGGTTCTCTAGAGAACGTCGTTAAATTCAACATCTTCATGACTGACTTGGGCAACTTTGCCACAGTCAACGAAGTGATGATGCAATTCGTTAAACAGCCTTACCCAGCTCGTGCAGCAATGGGCGTTCGAGCATTGCCAAAAGGCGTTCAAGTAGAAATCGAAGGTATCATGGTACTAGAAGACTAATCTCTTCACTGTCATCTATACCCCATGAAAAAAGAGGCTGCGGCCTCTTTTTTCATGTCTATTTTTTATTTAGCGTTTATCGCTCAGCTGATTTATCGCAAAGCCTTAAACTCACGCAACAGCTCATGATAACCCGGCACATAACTTGGATACTGCAAACGCCAACCTTGTGACAACAAGTATTGTCCTTGAATGCGTTTCCCAGAAGTGGGAACAAAGCCTTCACCGCCACTCACAGCGACTTTGGCTTCAAGGCAAGTTGCCAGCCAAAGCTTTACTTCCCACATGGAAACAGGCGTTTGATCCGTCACGATCACATGTGCTGGTATGGCTTTCTTACTTAAAGCGCAGTTTGCCAGTAATACCAAAGCAGAAACAACGTCGTCTCGATGAATGCGATTAGTCCAGCTATTAGCTTCCCAATCTTTGCCACTTAAAACCGTTTCCAATAATCTATAACGCCCAGAGCCATAGATACCCGAGCAACGCACTGCCACACTGGAAAATGCAGCCGCTAATGATTGTTCTGTTTCCAGTAAAATATTGGCGGTGGCTGAGGTCGGTTGTGCTGGTGTGTTTTCATCAATCCACTCGCCTTGGCTTTGACCATAAACACTGGTGCTTGATACAAAAAATACTTTTGGCTGCTTAGCTATGTCTTTGTATCGACGAATTAACACCTGCGCCGTATCAAAGTATGCCGTGCGATACGCTTCTTCATTGCGGCCATTCGGCGTCATGATTAAAAACACCACATCTGCATCAGGCAAGGTGTCGTCGCTAATTTCAACAAGATCACCTGTTATGCCCATTACGCCATTCGGGAAATCATTTTTTGTGCGACGAATACCCGTGACCATATGGCCTTGCGCGACTAACTCGGTTGCCAAACCAGAACCCAAGTCACCACAACCAGCGATTAGAATCTTTGCCATTTATCCTCCCCAAATAACCTAAGACATTCTCAGTAACTAAAGAACGAGTATACTTTATCAAATTATGTATTATCATAGTTATTAACAATGAATCAGCCTAAGTAAAAGGTGTGCTATGACATTAACGGAATTGAAATACATTGTAATGCTAGCCGAAGAGAAACATTTTGGCCGAGCAGCAGATCGCTGCTATGTATCGCAACCAACGCTCAGTGTCGCTGTGAAGAAGCTAGAAGAAGAGCTTGGCACGGCCATTTTTGAGCGCAGCAAAAGCTCTGTTTATATCACACCACTAGGCGAGCAAATCATCACTCAGGCCAAGCGGGTGCTGGATCAAGCCAACATGATTAAAGAGCTGGCGACCTCTGGTAAAAATCAATTAAAAGGCCCTCTAAAGGTCGGTGCGATCTATACCATCGCCCCGTATTTGTTCCCTTTTATGATTCCTGCCTTGCATAGTGCAACATCTGGCATGCCATTGATCATTGAAGAAGATCTAACTGAAAACTTACGCCCTAAACTGCGTAACGGCGAGCTAGACGCCATCATTGTAGCGCTTCCGTTCCGTGAACCAGATGTGGTGACACAGCCGATTTACGAAGAAGAATTTGTGGTTCTTATGCCAAAGAATCATCCATGGACGAAGCTAACGCACATAGAAACCGACCAGCTTTCTACTGATAATCTGTTGTTACTTGGCAAAGGCCATTGCTTCAGTGAGCAAGTATTAGAAGCCTGCCCTCTGGTAACAGAAGGCGAATTTGGTGATGGTCGTACTATAGTCAATGGCAGTTCGTTAGAAACCATCCGTTATATGGTGGCATCTGGTTTAGGTGTGACAGTATTACCGAAATCCGCCGTGACCAATATTAATCACGATATGTTGGAAGTGCGCCCTTTCACCGAACCTGCACCCAAACGCACAGTGGCTTTAGCATGGCGAGCAAGCTTCCCGCGCCCAAAAGCCATTGAAGCCGTGAGCCAATCTATCCGTGATGCTTGCAAGCATCTGAATTTATAGAGAACAGTATGATCGACGGATTAGACACTCAGGATGTTCGTGAGCTAAAAGGTGTTGGTGATGCGATGGCCGAAAAGCTGGCCAAGCTCCATTTAAATACAGTACAAGATTTGCTGTTTCATTTGCCGATTCGCTATCAGGACAGAACGCGCGTTGTTCCAATCGGAATGCTGCGCTTTGGTGACGAAGCCGTTATCGAAGGCCAAGTCACGGGTGCTGAAATCAAAATGGGCAAACGTCGTAGTTTACTGTGTCGTATCAAAGATCACACCGGCACCTTGTGTTTACGCTTCTTTCATTTTTCAGCTGCGCAAAAGAAGCAGCTGGAATCAGGTAAGCGCGTTCGCTGTTTTGGTGAAATCCGTCGTGGCAGTACTGGGTTTGAAATATATCACCCAGAATACAAAGTTATTGGTGAAGACGAAACACAAGAAGAAACAGCGCAACTTACGCCCATTTATCCGCTGACTGATGGATTAACGCAAACCAAGATTCGACAACTGTGCGAACAAGCATTAGAGCGTTTAACACCCTACAATCTGCAAGAGTGGCTACCGGATGAAATCCGCACCCAATTCAGTTTGCCACCGCTGAGCGATGCCATTCATTTTCTGCATCACCCATCGCGAGAGGCCAATCTCGAATTACTAAGATCAGGTACTCACCCGGCGCAATATCGTTTATCTTTTGAAGAGCTTATGGCGCATCAGCTTTCGCTAATTGGTAAACGCATGAAGGCCAAGCAGGATGCCGCGATCAAAGTTCAAGCCGCCGGCGAATTAAGCCAACGACTCTTACAACAATTGCCATTTTCACCAACCAATGCGCAAAGTCGAGTGTTTCAGGAAATCCTTAACGATCTCGGCACAGGTCACCCTATGCTACGTTTAGTGCAAGGTGACGTAGGATCAGGAAAAACCTTGGTTGCGGCGTTAGCTGCGGCGTCTGTCGTACAGGCTGGCTATCAAGTTGCCATCATGGCACCGACCGAAATCCTCGCCGAGCAGCATTATATTAACTTCACCCAATGGTTTGAGCCGCTTGGCTTAAAAGTCGCATGGATGATCGGCAAACTTAAAGGTAAAACCCGCGAGAAAGAGCTTGCTGATATAGCTTCTGGCGCCGCGAATATTGTCGTCGGCACCCATGCATTATTTCAGGACACTGTTGAGTTTGATCGTTTAGCGCTCGCCATTATCGACGAGCAACATCGCTTTGGTGTGCATCAGCGTATGGCGTTGCGTGAAAAAGGCATGAAGCACGGTTTCCAGCCCCATCAGCTCATTATGACTGCTACACCAATTCCCCGAACCTTAGCCATGTCTGCCTATGCAGATTTGGATTGCTCCGTCATTGACGAGTTACCACCAGGTCGAACGCCAGTTAATACTATTGTGGTATCGGATCAGCGCCGACAAGAAGTGATTGATCGAGTGAAAAGCGCCTGTGAAGAAGGCAAACAAGCCTACTGGGTCTGTACCTTGATTGAAGAGTCTGAGGCTTTACAGTGCCAAGCCGCAGAAGACACGGCAATATTACTACAAGAGCAATTGGGTAATTTATCCATTGGTTTAGTGCATGGTCGACTTAAAGCTCAAGAAAAAGCCGACATTATGGCCAGATTTAAAGCCGGTGAGATTCAGCTCTTGGTGGCCACAACCGTCATCGAAGTCGGTGTAGATGTGCCAAACTCCAGTTTAATGGTGATAGAAAACCCAGAGCGTCTTGGTCTTGCTCAGCTTCACCAGTTACGTGGTCGTGTCGGGCGAGGCCAAACCGCCAGTCATTGTGTGCTGCTTTATAAAGCACCATTAGGACAACAAGGCAAAGAACGACTTTCTACCATGCGAGAAACCAGCGATGGTTTTAAAATTGCTGAGAAAGATCTCGAATTACGGGGTCCTGGTGAGCTACTCGGCACCAGACAAACCGGCCTTTGGGAATTCAAAGTAGCAGATTTACAGCGCGATAAAAACTTGCTGGATGATGTTCAAAAAGCCGCTTCTCTGCTGCACAGTCGTTATCCTGATCGTGTCTCGCCTCTTTTATCTCGATGGCTGCCTAATCACGATCAATATTTAAACGTCTAAATACTCTTTTCATCTAAATAAACGGTATTTGCTTGCACATGTGCAAAATTTAATCAAAAATTCCATAAGCTAAAACGCCCTACTTAATCGATTCGCAAGAAGGAACTGACATGAATGCTTCCAATCAAGCACATCTAACGATCCAAGGCTGCGGCTACCGAATCGAAAATGACAGAGTCATCATTTCCATTCAGCGCATTGCTAATGATAGAGACGAAGGAAATCTAAGTGGCACGTTGCAACTACAGTTGTGTGCATTTCATCAAGGTATTGGGGATTCAGAAAAAATAGTCCTCGCGTCAACTATTATTGGTGAAATGAAAGGGCAGCATTTTCTTTCCGATTGCTACTACGATTTGTTTTTTCAACCACCACAGGTTGGCTCTTGGCAATTAGCATTGCAACTTAGCGAATGGAACGGAGTAGATTACACCTTGTGTAACTCGGCTTATTTCGACACGGCTTATCAAGTTGAAGCACCATCCAATCCCTCTGTCCCAGCGATGCAAGTTGACGAACTAGAGAACGAAAAAGCAGCATCTACGCCGAAAATAGCAACAGAGCACCCCACCGTAAAAAAGCCGAAAGAAGTAAAAAAAAACGCCACTGGTTACGCCGATGGCTATCTCGCCATTAATAAATCAAAAGTGGACAAGCTTCTAAAGGTGAAAGGCGTACCGAAAAAAGTACTAGAAAAGTTGATAGCAGAGCGTCCTTTTCAATCAGAAAAAGCCGTTCTTAATATCAAAGGGATGGGGCCGGTTATGATGGAAAAAATACTTGCTGAATTAACAAAATAAGTAGCATTAAGCCTGCGTAAGCAGGCCATTCACTAACCTTATTCTTTAAGGGATATTAACCACAGTAGTATTCTTCACCTCTTCCATAGCTACATAAGTACGAGATTCTCGAACATGTGGCAGCGTCAGTAGGGTTTCTCCAAGCAAAAGGCGGTAAGAGTCCATGTTGGATACGCGTGCTTTTAGCAGGTACTCAAAATCACCAGCTATCAAGTGACACTCCAAAATTTCAGGGATTTCAGTAACCGCTGTTTTGAATTCATTAAAACCTTCTGGAGACGTTGTCTTTAGACGAATCTCGACAAAAACAAGCAATCCTGCGTCCACTTTCTTTGGATTAACCAAAGCACAATAGCCCGTAATGTAACCATTACGTTCCAAGCGGCGCACTCGCTCCAAACAAGGAGTAGCACTTAGCCCTACTCGACTAGCCAACTCTACATTCGATAAACGGCCATTAATCTGCAGTTCTCGAAGAATTTTTTTGTCTAAGCGATCAAGCGGTTTTGCTGAGTTATCCATCTGATGTGGATCTCCTTACATGGCTTCAATTGATGCTTAAGTCTACCATGCAGATTACAAATTATGGAAAGCGCTTTATTCAATATATTGCGTATGGGTATTCAAATTAAGCACAACAAAGCACATGAAAGCACCAAAATGATGCAAAAATTTCATCTAGCACAAAATAGATCCATCACCTTTGTGTTATGCCCTATATTTGTGCAAAAAAATAGACCCTATTATCTCACAGAGCCTTGTTTTCTCTAGCTTTAATAAAAGAGGATATTCAACTAAGCTGATTAGAAAGTATCTCGTTTCAAACTCAAAAAGTGCAAAAAACTAGCATTCCACACATCTTTCCTGACATTTTATCCTTGACTACTCCTCAAAAGAGTAATTCTATAGGGGTATGTGATGATCTTTTAGAGGAATCGTCTACATATACCTAACAACAAGAATAATTAAATGTTGGCACTAACTTTGCTAGTTTCAAAACACGGATTTTAAAATCTGAAATATAGAATCAAGCAAGATAACAACATATATAAAAACGCCTGGGAGGCTCAATATAATGAAATCGAATGTTTGTAAATTACTTTCGACCGCTGCAATCGCCGCAACTATCAGCGCTGGCGCTGCTGCGTCAACACTTGAAGATGTTAAAGCAAAAGGCTTCGTTCAATGTGGTGTCAGTACTGGTGTTCCAGGTTTCTCCAATGCTGATGATAAAGGCAACTGGACTGGCATAGACGTTGATGCTTGTCGCGCTGTTGCTTCCGCTATTTTTGGCGATGCTCAAAAAGTTAAATTCACTCCCCTATCTGCGAAAGAACGTTTCACTGCTCTACAATCTGGTGAAATCGATATCCTTGCTCGTAACACAACTTGGACTTACACCCGTGACGCGTCTTTGGGTCTAGACTTCACTGCAGTTAACTTTTACGACGGTCAAGGCTTCATGGTTCGTAAAGACCTAGGCGTAAAATCTGCGATGGATCTTGATGGTGCAACGGTTTGTACTGAGCAAGGCACAACGACAGAATTGAACATGGCGGATTTCTTCCGTAAAAACAAACTGTCTTACGTTCCAGTTGTAGTACAAAAAGCAGACGAAGCGTTAGCAGCTTACGACTCAGGCCGTTGTGACGTATACACTACGGATAAATCAGGTCTAGCGGCTCACCGTACTAAACTAGCTGATCCATCTGCTCACGTTATTCTTCCAGAAACGATTTCTAAAGAACCACTAGGTCCAGTTGTTCGCCATGGCGACAACCAATGGAAAGATATCGTAACTTGGTCTATGTATGTTCAAGTTAACGCGGAAGAAATGGATATTTCATCTAAAAACGTTGCTAAGATCAAAAGTGAAACCAATGATCCAGGCATCAAACGTCTACTAGGTGTTGAAGGTGATATGGGTGCTCAACTAGAGCTTCCTGCTGATTGGGCTTACAACATCATCGCTAACGTAGGTAACTACGGTGAAGTGTTTGAGCGTAACGTTGGTCCATCTACTCCTGTTGATCTACCACGTGGTCTTAATGCTCTATGGACTGAAGCTGGCGGCATCATGTACGCGCCACCAGTTCGTTAATACCTAAAGCAAAAAAACTGCTTGGGTATTTACCCAGCGACTAGAGAGTCGCTGGGTTTCTCCCCCCTTTCTTACACATCTGACGAGCATTTCATTGCCTGAACCAAGATGAGCGATAAAACAACTCCGAGCAATAACAGCTTTTTGAACGACGCGGGTAATCGTGCCTTAATTTTTCAAATTTTGCTGCTAGCGATGGTGGTCTTTGCGGGTTATTACTTATTTAGTAATCTTCAAGCCAACCTCGATAACCGAGGGATTTCCACTGGTTTCTCATTTTTTAATGAGCCTGCTGGTTTTCCAATTCTTATTCACCTTATTGAATACACCGAAGCTAATACTTACGGACGAGCGTTTGTTGTTGCTTTAATCAACACCTTCGTAATCTCTCTATTAGGTATAATATTAGCCACTATTATTGGTGTAATAATGGGCCTAGCCCGTTTATCAAAAAACTGGTTAGTGGCACGTTTAGCAACTGTCTATATTGAAACATTGCGTAACATTCCATTATTGTTGCAGATGTTCTTTTGGTATTTTGCGGTACTTGCTGCGCTACCAGCACCTGCTCAAAGTTATGAGTTTGCCGATTTTTTACTTAACAAACGCGGCATCTACTCACCAAACCCAATAACCCAAGATGGCTTTGGATTGGTAATCGTCGGTTTCATCCTATCGATTGTCGCATCTATCGGAGTCATCGTTTGGGCCAAAAAACGCCAAACTAGAACAGGATTATGGTTTCCTGCTTATTGGGCTTCATTGGGTGTCATTGTTGGTATTACCTTTATCTTTCTTGCCATGGCAGGGTTTCCAATAGAGTTTGATTTACCAACAAAAAGTCGCTTTAACGTGACTGGTGGCATGGTGCTACCGCCTGAATTTGTTGCGGTATTAGTTGCCCTATCAACTTACACTGGCGCTTTTATTGCCGAGATCGTTCGCGCTGGTATTTTGTCCGTAAACTGGGGACAAACCGAGGCAGCTCGCTCTTTAGGCTTACGTGATAGCATGACACAGCGTCTAATTGTCTTGCCTCAAGCGTTGCGCGTTATTATTCCGCCACTAACAAGCCAATACCTTAACTTAGCGAAAAACTCTTCTTTAGGGGCTGCTATTGCATACCCTGAATTGGTAGCTGTCGTGATGGGTACAACGCTGAACCAAACAGGTCAAGCGATTGAAACCATTGGTCTTTGTATGTTGGTTTACGGTTCATTGAGTCTATCGATTTCGGTATTCATGAACTGGTACAACAACAAAATGTCATTAATTGAGCGCTAGGAGGCAGATCATGGCTATTATCTTTAAACCATCACCAAGCCTCCCACCACCGGTTACATCGGTTGGTGCCGTGGCATGGGTACGTCAGAATTTATTTTCGTCCCCGCTTAATATTTTTCTAACGTTCTTTAGTATCTACATATTGTATTTACTACTTCCACCCGTTGTTGAGTGGGCTTTAATTAATGCTACTTGGGAAGGTTCATCTAAAGCGGCCTGTACTGCTGGCGGTGCTTGTTGGGCTTTCATCGGTGTGTATTTTGATCAGTTCATGTACGGTTTGTATCCAGAAGCAGAAACATGGCGTATTAATTTAGCCGTGATTCTATTAGTGGTTATGGTTGGTGCTTTTGCCATTAAGACGATTAACAAACTGTATCTTTCTATCGCTATTATCGTTGCTTACCCCATTGTGGCTTACTTCTTGTTTGCTGGTGGTGTATTTGGTCTAGAAGTAGTAGAAACCTCTTTATGGGGTGGCCTTTTCCTTACTGTATTACTTGGTGTTATCGGTATTGTGGCATCTTTCCCATTAGGGATAGTGCTGGCTCTTGGTAGACGCTCAGAGATGCCAATTGCGAAGTCTGTTTGTGTGGTCTTTATCGAAACCATTCGGGCTGTACCACTAATCACTATCTTGTTCATGGCATCTGTAATGATTCCATTGTTCTTGCCGGAAGGTTTGAACTTCAACAAGTTATTACGTGTTCTGATTGGTATTACTTTATTCTCTGCAGCCTATATGGCCGAAGTGGTTCGTGGTGGTCTACAGGCAATTCCTAAAGGCCAATATGAAGCTGCTGACGCAATGGGTTTAACCTACTGGCAGTCAATGATTCTGGTTATTTTGCCACAGGCACTAAAACTAGTTATTCCAGGCATAGTGAACTCCTTTATAGCTTTGTTTAAAGACACAACCTTGGTGTATATCGTTGGTATGTTTGACTTCTTGGGTCGAATTCAGGCCGCTAACCATGATTCAAACTGGTTAGGAACTACCATTGAAGGTTATGCCTTCGCAGCCTTGATTTATTGGGTTATCTGCTTTGGTATGTCACGTTATAGTATGGCACTAGAGCGTAAGTTAGAAACTGGGCACAAGCGAAATTAGTTAGGAATTTGAGGTCTTTATCATGACAAATACAAATATGGCTCGTGCCCAACTTGCGCAGGGCGAAGAAGCAATCATCGAATTTAACGATGTAAACAAGTGGTACGGTGATTTTCACGTACTAAAAAATATAAACTTCAGTATCAAGAAAGGCGAGCGCATCGTTGTGTGTGGCCCTTCCGGTTCTGGTAAGTCAACCATGACGCGTTGCATCAATCGTCTAGAAGAACACCAGAAAGGAACGATTCTGGTTGATGGCGTTGAGATGAACAACAACCTAAAGAACATCGAAGCGATCCGTAAAGACGTGGGCATGGTGTTTCAACACTTTAACTTGTTCCCTCACTTAACCATTTTAGAAAACCTGACTTTGGCGCCAATCTGGGTGCGTAAAACGCCTAAGAAACAAGCAGAAGAAATGGCTATGCATTACTTGGAGCGAGTAAAAATCGCTAACCAAGCGCTGAAATATCCAGGTCAGTTATCTGGTGGTCAGCAACAACGTGTAGCGATTGCGCGTGGTTTATGTATGCAGCCTCGTATCATGCTTTTTGATGAGCCAACATCAGCACTTGATCCTGAAATGATCAAAGAAGTATTGGACGTAATGGTTCAGTTAGCAGAAGAAGGCATGACCATGGTGTGTGTAACACACGAAATGGGCTTTGCTAAAACCGTTGCTGACCGTGTTGTTTTCATGGATGCCGGCGAAATCGTAGAAGCTAACGAGCCTCACGAATTCTTCGACAATCCTCAACATGACCGTACGCAAATGTTCTTAAGTCAGATTTTGAATCACTAATCACTTACTATTCAGAACTAGTACTTAAAATCTGTTATATTGACAAAGCCCCTTATCGGGGCTTTTTTATGTCAGCCATTTTAGCAGGAAAATGTATGGAATCTTCCGTAGACCTTCAGCCAAACCAAAGATTACGGGTGGTACATTTAGCTGATCATACAGGCCGTCTTCAGGTTATTTTTCCTGACAGCAACATGCTGGATATTTCTGCGGTTTCCCGTATTACTAAGCGTCGTTTTGAACCCGTCAGCAATTTTCAAAGCTCAGGCGACCCGCTGATCAAGCCAAACAGTATAACGACCATTCTAGAAGCTAGCATGCTAAAGGATGCTATGTTTTCGATACGAACTAAAGTAGATGGCCAATATCATGATATTAGCTCTGTAGAGTTAGCCGAGATGTTCTCTGGCCCATTGAACCGTTTTGAAGCTATTTCCATCAATACACAGCTCATAAAGCGTCCTGTCGATAATCACGAAAACGACGAAGAACAGATTCTCCATGCACTTGGGCGATTTCAGTCCATTCGACTCAAGCAGCGTATCGAAGAGACATTAGAAATCCCGCCTCTGCCTGCGTCATCTCACCGCATTATTCGCCTGTCAGCAGATAAAACAGCGGGAACAGATGAACTGTGTGAGGTCATTGCACTAGACCCAAGTCTGGCAGCTCAAGTTATCAGTTGGGCGTCATCCGCCTATTATGGTGCACCGGGCACCATAGAATCGGTAGAGGATGCGATCATTCGAGTGTTAGGTTTTGATATGGTGATGAATTTGGCCCTTGGGCTGTCGATGGGCAATGCGTTTCAAGCCCCTCAAGACGGCCCGCGTCACTATGAAGACTTTTGGCTCGATTCCGTATCAAATGCCGTATTGATGGAATCCTTAGTAAAAACTATGCCAGTTCCGAACCGTCCAAAGCTAGGCCATGCCTACCTTGCTGGTTTGCTACACAACTTTGGTTACTTGGCGATTAGCACTATTTTACCACCGCATTTTTCGATTCTGTCACGTTATCAAGAAGCTAACGCTCACTTGTCTTCTGAATTAATAGAAATGCAAATACTGCACTTTACCAAGGAGCAATTAGGCTCTTGGCTATTGCGCTATTGGAGTTTGCCTGACAACATTTGGACGGCCATTCGCTATAGTAAAAAACCTCATTATTATGGTGAGCACGCCATTTTGGCAAGACTGCTGTATGTGTCATCTCAGCTGCGTAATAACGCAGCCATTGAGCCATCAGTGTTGTTAGAAATTGGATTGACTCAAGAAGAAGCCGAAAACTGTAGAGATAATATTTACCAAAAATCTACCGAGCTCCATAAAATGGTCGCTTTAATTAATAAAATGAATACCTAGTTAATTATGACGTTAATGAACTCTTCTGCCGCGCAGCAATTTGACTATCGTTGGTCACCTGTAGATCAGATTAATAAGGTAAAAGTACCTAAAAATCTATGGCCTTGGCTTATTACTGAAGATTCCTTGACGGCAAAACTTAAAAGCCTAGGAACATTAACAGTTGATGTACTTGAAGATACTTGGGGAACCCCAACTGCGAGAGAACGAAAACGCCTAAAGTTGCGGCCAAGAGAAGCCGCACGTATTCGTACCGTCTTGCTCAAAGTCGACAACGAAGCCGTGATTTATGCTCGCTCGATCATTCCTGCCAGGTCTTTAAAAGGCCATTGGCGACAAGTAAAACATTTAAAAGACAAGCCATTGGGCGGCTACTTATTTCAACATAAAGGGCTATCTAGGAGTTGTATTGAAGTCACTCAGCTGCCAAAACGTATGTTTCCAAACCAACCTAGTGCGTTATGGGCAAGGCGCTCTGTGTTCCACCAGTTTGGCCCTGGAATATTGGTCAATGAAGCTTTCTTTGATGAAATTAACCAACTAAAAACGCCGTTTGGATTGTTATGAACAAACTTAAAGACTACGCAGAATTAACTCGATTCAACCGCCCTATCGGCTCATTTTTGCTGATGTGGCCAACATTGTGGGCGCTATGGCTGGCAGCCGATGGTATGCCTCAATGGCATTTGGTGATTATCTTTATTTTAGGTGTTTTCAGCATGCGCTCAGCGGGCTGTGTCATTAACGACTACGCGGATAGAAAAATCGATGGTTTTGTTGATCGCACCAAAAATCGCCCTTTGCCTTCTGGTCGAGTATCCGAAAAAGAAGCGCTGATGCTGTTTTGTGCTTTATCGATTTTAAGTTTTATCCTAGTGCTATTTACCGATCTGAGGACTATTTTACTGTCGTTTGCAGGTTTGGGCCTTGCTGCACTGTATCCATTTATGAAACGATATACTCATCTGCCTCAGCTTTTCCTTGGTTTGGCCTTTTCTTGGGCGATCCCTATGGCCTACAGCGCCCAAGGTGGGGACTTAACAGATCCCGAATTATGGATGTTGTTTGTCGCGAATTGCTTTTGGACCATTGCTTATGACACGTATTATGCAATGACAGACCGTCCAGATGATCTCAAAATAGGCGTCAAATCCACCGCAATCTTATTTGGGCAATACGATTTATTTGTCATTGTTTGCCTGCAAGGGCTAACCTTATCTTTATTGACGTGGATTGGCCTACTAGCAGGACTACATTGGCTATACTTTGTATCACTAATCGTTTGTGTCGGACTCTTTTATCAACAATTTAAACAAGCAAAAGAACGCGACCGCCAAGCTTGCTTCCGATCTTTTTTAGATAACAACCGCGTTGGTTACTGTGTCTTCATTGGTCTAGTCGCAAGCTATTTTATGTAATATATGGCAAAGTTGTGACAATGTAACCGAATTGTCACATTAGATCGCTTTAATGAAACCGTTCCTGAGATGAGGATAAATCCTGTGACCGGTAAAAAAGTATTAATTATTGACGACGAATCTTCCATACGCGAAATGATCGCCATCGCTCTTGAAATGGCAGGCTACGAGTATTTGGAAGCAGAAAACATTCAGCAAGCGCATGAAATCATTGTGGACCACCGTCCAGATCTAATTCTTGTAGATTGGATGATGCCCGGCGGTAGCGGTATTGAGCTTACTCGCAGATTGAAAAAAGACACTACGACGGCTGAAATTCCGGTCATTATGCTGACCGCGAAAAGTGAAGAAGACAATAAGATCCAAGGTTTAGAAGTTGGCGCGGATGATTACATCACCAAGCCTTTCTCACCTCGTGAATTAGTTGCACGACTCAAAGCTGTCTTGCGCCGCGCGACACCTCAAGGGGTTGATGAGCCAATCGAAATCGAAGGCCTAACCCTTGATCCAATTAGTCAACGAGTTACCATAGGCAGCCGTCCTTTAGATATGGGGCCGACAGAATACCGTCTATTAAAGTTTCTCATGACCCATCAAGAGCGTGCCTATTCAAGAGCACAATTGTTGGATCAAGTATGGGGTGGAAATGTCTACGTTGAAGAACGTACCGTTGACGTCCATATACGTCGTTTACGCAAAGCCATTGGTAGTACTCATGATTTCTTGATACAAACTGTACGAGGAACAGGCTACCGCTTCTCAGCAAAAAGGTCCGTATGAAAACAGTTTGGCGAAACACCATTATTACTTGGCTCGCGGGGCTCGCAGCCTGCATTGTCATAGGCCTAGTCATTGGTCAGTTGTTGGGTGTTTTGCTGCTGTACGTTTTAGGCTCTTTGTACTGGCAACTTTATCAGCTATATCAATTCCATAATTGGCTGCGTCATTCTGGTCGTGCAGCACCGCCAGAAGCCAGTGGAATTTGGGGTGAAGTATTCGATGCAGTCTATCGATTGCATAAGAAACAGCGCAAATCCAAACGTCGCATGCGCCAAGCCCTAACAAGAATTGAAAGCTCTACAACCGCCTTAAAAGAAGGCGTTATCATGGCTGATAACCAAGGCAACTTGGAATGGTGGAATAACTCGGCAGCACATTTTCTTGGATTAATGCGTCCTGTCGATCGCGGCCAAGTGATTACCAATATTGTCCGTAGTCCTGAGTTTTTCCGATACTTCAGCCAAAAACGCTTCGGTGAACCTTTGGTCATCAAGTCTCCAGCCAAAGATGGCGTGTATTTAGAAATTCAAACCACGCTGTACGATAAAAACGATCACTTGATTTTCGTTCGTGATGTGACCCGCTTACACTTGCTAGAGCAGATGCGTAAAGACTTTGTCGCTAACGCATCACATGAGCTGAAAACGCCGCTAACGGTCATTAAAGGCTATTTAGAAACCCTAGACATGTTTAAGGACAGCCTGCCCAAAAGCATGCAAAAAGGCATTGTGAATATGTCAGAGCAGTCTGAGCGGATGGAACAACTTATCGAGGATCTGTTACTGCTGTCTCGATTAGAAAGTAATGACAAGCGTGAAGAAAACCAATGGCATAAGGTCTCAGACCTAGTAAAAACCATTACCAATGCGACCACGCCTATCTTGACTGACAAACATACTCTTGTCTTGGATATCCCTGTGGAAGCTCGACTGTACGGCTCTTATAAAGAGCTATACAGTGCTTTTTCGAATCTAATTTTTAACGCCATAAAATACTCACCAGATGGTGGCGAAATCGCTATTAAATGG
Source organism: Marinomonas polaris DSM 16579 (assembly GCF_900129155.1). Lineage (GTDB taxonomy): Bacteria > Pseudomonadota > Gammaproteobacteria > Pseudomonadales > Marinomonadaceae > Marinomonas > Marinomonas polaris. The sequence continues at coordinate 142,351 of NZ_FQVF01000007.1, read as the reverse complement.
GAATCCAGTGAGTTTAACGGTGTATTTTCGGTGAAAGATTCCGGACTGGGCATAGAACCAAGATACATTCCTCGACTCACAGAACGGTTTTTCCGCGTCGATAAAGGAAGAGGATCGAAAACTGGCGGTACAGGTCTTGGCTTAGCCATCGTAAAGCACGTGTTATTGCATCACGATGCCAAACTACAAATCCGTAGTCAGCCAGGTTTCGGCAGCACGTTTTCTTGCCACTTCCCAGCGAATCGCACCAGAAACGATACAATTCCGGCGATAGCATTTAATACCGACGACACACCGCCAACAGACCAATAATAAAAAAGGGACACATGGCATTCATGCGTCCCTTTTTACATCATTCAAATCAAACCCGAAAATACTTATAGGCTATCAAACAACTGGCTAATAAACGCCTCTTTCTCGCTATCCTGATCGATTAAACTCAAGATAACCGTCAAAAAAGTAGAATCGTGTTTTTTCTCTGTGGTAGCGACGGATTGAACATAATAATTCAAACGATTCATCGCGCCCTTATGTTCCAGATCCAATACCGCCTGCCCCAAGACTTGTGGCACAACATCATCACTCTTTATAAACATCGTTGCTTCAGTTTTACTAAACTGAATAATCATGCAGCGAAATTGTTTTCCCTCAAAACGTACTTGAGTTGGAATTTTAACGTCTTTAACTGTCACAACTGGTGCGTCTGGATTCGTAAACTTGGTAGCCTTCACAGGAGTGCTTTTGCCTGCTCCCATTAATACATCCAGCGATGCCGAACTGACGCCACCAGGCGAGACAGATTCACGGGCTTTTTGAGACGTCAGCTTCTTTTCAAGTCCATGCTTTTTCGCAGCCGATATGACTTTGTTAGCGAGCTGTTCACTAGAAAATGGTTTGCCTAGATAATCCGTCACACCTGATTGAACAGCTTCCACCACATGGCTTTTATCACCACGGCTAGTAATCATCACAAATGGCACGTCTTCTTTTTTGTATTTCGGTTGTTCTCGGCACCACTTAAGCAGCTCAACGCCTGTCATTTCAGGCATTTCCCAATCGCACAACACCATATCAAACTGAATTTTATTTAACATTTGTTGTGCTTTACGTCCATTCACCGCCTCTTCAATTTCAACCGCAGGAAACTGCTTACGCAATGTGCGCCGAATCAAGTCACGTGTAAAAGAGGCATCATCTACTACCAAAATTTTTAACGACATCACAAAGTTCCATTAGTACGATCTAACAAGGCAGAAAAATCCCCATGTTGTGATCTGAAAACCGAAATCCACAATAATGTGGCAGCTACAACAGCAATCGGCATAACGAATAGGTTAAAGAAAGGAATCGTCAAACCAACCATTACTATGCCGCCAAATGTCCAACATAACAAAGGTTTGGAGCGTAATGCCATTCTCATATCATGAAATTTAACCTTATTATTATCAAAAGCATAATCCATATATTGCAGGGATAACATCCAAGCCGAAAACAATAGTAATAATACTGGAGCAATAACATTAACAAGAGGGATAAAAGACAATAACAGTAACAAAATAAAACGAGGTAAAAAATACAATATTTTCTGGAATTCTCGCTGTAAACTGCGACCAACTATCGCGATAAGAACGCCAGCCGTCAGCGTTTCATCAAAAACCTTCCCTGTTTCCTTTTCTTCTACTTTTTCTGCTAGAAACGCCATAAAAGGCGCCGCCAAAATATTCACACCTACTGAAAAACTATAGAACAAAAGTACACTAATAATAGCGGCAAATATCAAATAAAACAGCCAATTTAAAAAGGAAACCCACTCAGGTAGATATCCCATTGCCGAGTCCATTAAGGTCTGAAAATAGCTAAAAGCGACCATATATAATAAGCCGACTAAAACAAAATTCGCCAACAAAGGAGCCAATATAAACAGTCTTAAGTCTTTCGAAAAAACCAAGGGAAACGCTTTTAAAAAAGCCCCAGCGGCTTTAAATGGGTGTGTGATCACGATGCTGTATTACTCCTGAATTTAAACCTTTTCATCAAATTTATCTAAGAACCACAGAATATCATGACGACTTTCGCGGCTCCACAAAGCCTTTCAAATTGAAGGTTCATAAACTGAAACAGCAACGCCTTCAAGCCTTATAGACACCAAACATGCAATTTTCACCGCTCTTTTATAAAGCTTACATTTATTAGACGCATGACCTGATACGCAATTTCGATTGTGACCTTTATCGAATTGGTGAACTATGAAACCGTAAGACGAATACGAACCAGTGCAGGTATCGCGTCTGAATATAAAAAGCACATACACAAAAGCTAACTCACAAGGGACAATATAAAAATGAAAATGACATTACTCGCCAGTGCTATTATGGCTACATCTATCTTCACTCTAGAAGCTCAAGCTGCTGACGTACCAGCAGGCGTAGAATTAGCGGCTAAACAAGAACTTGTTCGTGGTGGTGGTGCAGAACCCGCAACCCTTGATCCACAAAAAATGGAAGGCACACCAGCTTCTATCCGTTCTAAAGATCTTTTTGAAGGTTTATACAACCAAGATGGTGACGGTAACCAAGTACCAGGTGTCGCAGAAAGCTATGACGTAAACGCCGACAACACTCAATACACCTTCCACCTCCGTAAAGATGCCAAATGGTCTAATGGTGACCCAGTCACAGCAGAGGATTTTGTTTACGCTTTTACTCGTGCTGTTGACCCTGCACTTGCTTCTCCATACGCATGGTTCATGGAAATTCCATCTATTGTTAATGCGACTAAGATCATCGCTGGTGAAGCCAAACCTTCAACTCTTGGTGTAAAAGCATTAGACGCCCACACATTCCAGGTCACACTTGAACGTCCAGTGCCTTACTTTGTAAAAATGACCTCTCATCAAACCATGTTCCCTGTACCGAAAAAAGTGGTCGAGAAATGGGGGGATAATTGGACAAAACCAGAGCATATGGTGTCTAACGGCGCGTATAAAATGGACGAATGGGTCGTGAACGAAAAAATGGTTTTCACCCGCAATACGAACTATTGGAATGATGCCAAAACAATCATCAACAAGGTTACCTATTTACCAATTGAATCACCTAATGCTGAGCTAAAACGCTTCCAAGCGGGTCAAATGGATCTTAGCTATGAGATACCAAATGACCACTTCAGACAGCTCATGCGAGACATTCCTGATGAAGTTGTCGTTACGCCAAAACTAGGCACCTATTACTACCAATTCAACGTAACAAAAGCACCATACAACGATGTTCGAGTACGTAAAGCTTTGTCCTATGCCATTGATCGTAACGTAATCACAAAGTTTGTAACGGGCACTGGTGAATTACCTGCGTATTCTTTCACACCAGAAGTAGTAAACGACTTCTCTCCAGCAACACCTGAGTACGCAACTTGGTCACAAAAAGAACGTGACGATAAAGCCAAGGCTCTATTAGAAGAAGCCGGATACACTCAAAGCAACCCTCTGTCTTTCAGCTTGCTTTACAACACCAACGAAAACCATAAGAAAATCGCCATTGCGATTGCTTCTATGTGGAAAAAAACCTTGGGCGTTAACGTTACCCTGGAAAACCAAGAGTGGAAAACTTACCTAGAAACGAAAAAGCATCAACAATTTGATATTGCACGTGCGGGTTGGATTGGTGACTACAACGAAGCCTCTACTATGTTAGATCTTCTAACAACAACTCACGGTAATAACGACGGTAAGTACAGCAACGCAGAATACGACAAGCTTTTGCACGATGCCCGTACCATGCAGCACCCTACCGAGAACTACAACAAAGCAGAAGAAATCGCCATTGAACAAGACATGGCAGTTGCTCCTATTTATCAATATACCGAAAAACGTTTAGTAAAAAGCTACTTAGGCGGTTACATGCCTAATCCAGAAGATAACGTTTACGTGCGAGATATGTACATCATCAAGCACTAAGGCGCTGTTTATAGATTGAATAGTACTTAAAAATTAAAAAGTACTTTGTGTTAAACCATGCCCAGTGCTTTAGCGCTGGGCATCTCTTGAATTCCCTACAGGTTCCTAGCATTAGCCGCCATTTATAGCGCCTAGTCCGGTAATTTTTATGCTGACATTTATTTCAAAACGCATTTTAGAAGCCATTCCAACATTATTAATTTTGATTACGGTTTCTTTTTTCTTAATGCACTCTGCTCCAGGCAGCCCATTCTCCAGCGAGCGTACTTTGCCGCCAGAAGTATTGGCAAACATTAACGCCAAATACCATTTAGATGAGCCGGTCATTAATCAATATTTTTATTACCTTGGTGGCTTACTTCAAGGCGATCTAGGACCTTCTTTTCGCTATAAAGATTTCACCATTAACGAACTGATTGCACAGAGTTTTCCTGTCTCTGCTGAAATCGGCATTTGGTCTTTTCTTGTCGCTCTGCTCATTGGTGTGGGCTGTGGCATTATCGCAGCACTGCGCCAGAACTCTTGGTTAGACTATGGTGTCATGGGCTTTGCAAACCTTGGGATCGTGCTGCCGAATTTTGTTTTGGCTCCTTTGTGCATCCTGTTCTTCTCTATTTATAACCATTGGTTACCGCCCGGTGGCTGGAATGGAGGGGCTTGGCCTTATTTGGTGATGCCTGTTATTGCCATGTCCACTAGCTATATTGCGCAGATCGCACGTATTACTCGCGGTAGCATGATAGAAACCATGCACTCCAACTTTATCCGTACCGCACGAGCAAAAGGCCTACCGAAGTATCGCATAATCTTTCAGCATGCTTTGCGCCCCGCCATGCTGCCTGTTGTTTCCTATCTTGGGCCTGCGTTTGTCGGCATCGTGACAGGTTCTGTGATTGTAGATGTGTATTTTGGCACCGGCGGTATTGGTCAGCACTTTATTAATGGCGCACTGAATCGCGACTATTCCATGGTCATGGGTGTCACCATTTTGGTCGGTACATTAACGATTCTATTCAATGCCATCGTCGATATTTTATACGCTGTTATTGATCCGAAAATTCGCTACTAAGGCCTCCTATTATGATTACTACAAAAGACAAAATTCAGGCCGTCGAACAGTTCGCCGAAAAAGTGGTGGAAGTCGAAGGTCGCAGTTTATGGCAAGACGCTCGTCGTCGCTTTTTTTCTAACCATGCCGCTGTAACCAGCTTAATTGTACTGACTATTATTACGGCAATTGCTTTGCTAGGCCCGTTTTTCAGCCAATGGAATTACGACGATATCGACTGGGAAGCGCTATCTGATATTTCTACTTTGGGCCGCCCAAACATTGAAAACGGTCATTATTTTGGTACCGACACTCTAGGCCGTGATATTTTTGTTCGTACCATGCAAGGCGGACAAATCTCGCTATTGGTCGGCATCATGGGCAGCGCGGTAGCTATTGTAATAGGTACGCTTTACGGCGCGGCATCGGGTTACATAGGCGGTCGCGTTGACAGTGTCATGATGCGTTTCTTGGAAATTCTTAACTCTTTCCCTTTCATGTTTTTCGTGATCATTTTGATGACCTTGTTTGGTCGCCATATCTTCTTGATCTTTGTCGCCATTGGCGCGATCTCTTGGCTCGACATGGCGCGGATTGTTCGCGGCCAAACATTGAGCCTAAAAAACAAAGAATACATCGAAGCGGCTTACGCTTGCGGCGTGTCTACACCAAAAATCATCTTGCGCCACATTGTGCCAAACGTACTCGGTATCGTGGTCGTTTACGCTACTTTATTAGTGCCGAATATGATCTTGCTTGAGTCTTTTATCAGCTTCTTAGGACTCGGTGTTCAAGAACCAATGACAAGCTGGGGCGCATTGATTTCTGAAGGTGCTCAGAATATGGAAATAGCTATATGGCAATTGGCTTGGCCGCTTAGTTTCCTTGTCGTTACTCTGTTTTGTTTTAACTTCCTCGGCGATGGCTTACGCGATGCGCTTGATCCAAAAGACCGCTAAGGAGACCTTATGAGCTTATCAAATACAAAAAATTTGCTAGAAGTTAATAATTTACGAGTTAACTTCAGAACCCCAGATGGTTTTGTTACCGCAGTGAATGATCTGAACTTCACACTGGCACAAGGGGAAACCCTCGGCATCGTGGGTGAATCTGGTTCTGGTAAAAGCCAAACCGCTTTCGCTCTTATGGGATTGCTAGCCGGCAATGGTGTCATTGAAGGGGAAGCGCGCTTTAACGAGCAAAATATTCTTACCCTGAATGAAAAAGCCATGAACCGCATCCGCTCCAAAGAAATTGCGATGATTTTCCAAGATCCAATGACTTCATTGAATCCTTATATGAAAGTCGGTAAGCAGCTAATGGAAGTCTTAATGCTACACAAAGGCATGAGCAAAGCCGAAGCCTTTGAAGCCTCGGTCAAAATGCTCGACGCGGTGAAAATGCCCGAAGCGCGCAAACGTATGAACATGTACCCGCACGAATTTTCTGGCGGCATGAGACAGCGCGTGATGATCGCTATGGCCTTGTTATGCCAACCTAAGCTGTTAATCGCTGATGAACCAACCACCGCCCTAGACGTAACCGTACAAGCTCAGATTCTGACCTTGCTAAACGAATTAAAAGACGACTTCAACACCTCCATCATCATGATCACTCATGATTTGGGCGTGGTCGCTGGCTTATGCGACAAAGTGTTGGTGATGTACGCCGGACAAACGATGGAATATGGCACCGCAGAAGATGTGTTTTATCGCCCTACGCATCCGTATACGCAAGGTTTATTAAAAGCCATTCCACGCCTAGATGCCGATGACGAAAAACTATCGACCATTCCAGGCAATCCACCAAACTTATTGCATATGCCATCTGGCTGTCCGTTCCAAACGCGCTGTGAATTTGCTAAAGAGCGCTGTGGAGAAAGCATGCCCGAGCTAAAAGAGTTTGCACCGGGTCAACTACGAGCTTGTCATAAATCCGTTGATGGATGGATCGCCTAATGAACACTTCAAATAACGTATTAATGGAAGTGAATAACTTAAAAGTCCACTTCAACATAAAGTCAGACAATGCATGGCCATGGGAAAAAGGCCAATCACTAAAAGCAGTAGATGGCGTTAATTTAACTATTTATGCTGGGGAAACTCTCGGTGTGGTAGGCGAATCTGGTTGTGGTAAATCCACGCTCGCGCGAGCTTTACTGCGTCTTGTGCCAATCACCGAAGGTAATGTGGTTTGGCTAGGTCAAGACCTAACGGATCTGGACAAAAAACAAATGCGCAGCAAGCGCCAAGAACTGCAAATGATCTTTCAAGATCCATTGGCGTCTCTTGATCCTCGTATGACAGTGGGCGATATCATCGCCGAACCGCTTAGAACCTTTCGTCCAGAACTATCAAAAGAAGCAGTAAAAGCTGAAGTTCGTAACATAATGGATCGCGTGGGTTTATTACCTAACGTGATTAACCGTTATCCTCATGAGTTTTCCGGTGGCCAGTGCCAGCGTATCGGTATTGCTCGCGCTTTGATCCTCAAACCAAAATTAGTTGTATGTGACGAGCCTGTTTCAGCGTTGGACGTTTCCATCCAAGCTCAAGTGGTCAATCTGTTAAAAGAGTTGCAAGCGGAAATGGGCTTGTCTTTGGTGTTTATCGCTCACGATTTAAGTGTGGTAAAACACATTTCAGACCGTGTATTGGTGATGTACTTGGGCAATGCAGTTGAATTAGCCAGCAAACGAGCGCTTTATGAAAACCCTCAGCACCCATACACCAAAGCCTTGATGTCTGCTGTGCCTGTACCGGACCCAAAAGTAGAGCGTGGTAAGAAAATTCAGCTCTTGACGGGGGATTTACCCTCTCCGATAAGTCCGCCGTCTGGTTGTGTTTTCCGTACGCGTTGCCCCCATGCAAATGAAGGTTGCGCGCAACAAAAACCTATCTTGCAAGTGTTATCAAATGAGCACCAAGCCGCCTGCTCGCGTCTTGCTGACATAACTTAATACATCTATTAAATACGAAGAAGATACAGGCAAAACCAATTAAGCCGTTTTGAGGTTTCTCAATTAAGAGTACCAAAAACGGCTTAATTGTCTCTAAAACCCGCTATTCTTTCATTTCAAAGCTAGTATTCATCACACAAGCTCGCTATTTTTGTCTATCATAGAGTAAAAATCAGTCAAGCAACTAAGTTAGGCTCTTATTCATGCGTTTATGCTCTTCTTATACAAATCTAAATCCTCTTGTATTACTGTTTTTAGGTGTTATTTCTATTGCGTCCTACGCAGCAGATAAACCGAAAGGTAGAGTAATACTGACTGTATCTGGGGCGATTAATACCTCAAATTCAGAACAAGAATCGGCTTTTGATTTAGCCATGTTAGAGACCTTGCCACAACATTTCATTACTACCCATAATCCATGGACAAAAGGCATTCACACTTACCAAGGTTTTTCTGCCGCGGACCTATTAAAACAGTTAAGTAGTACAGCTACATTTTTACAAGTCACAGCTCTTAATGAGTACATGACTGAAATCCCCCTTAGTGACTTTACGGAAAACGGCGCGATTTTAGCAACTCATCTAGACGGAAAGCCGATGAGTGTTAGAAATCTCGGTCCCATTATGGTGATCTATCCATTCGATGAGCGTGAAGAGCTCAAATCAGAAATATTTTATGGTCGCTCCATCTGGCAAATTGATCGCATCAAAGCAATTGTGGTAACGGAGTAAAAATGGAGCGCTTGTTTAAGGGGAATACTTGGCTATCCAAATTCAAGCTATGGGTACTGTATGGTTTTATAGCTTTTATTATTGCCATCACCATTGCTGTATTCGGCATTATCACTTACACCAGTGATAGCTCAAAAAACAACAGTCGGCGCGTTTTTGAAAGCTCTTTATGGAACACTCTACAACTACAAATACAATCATATCGTTTTCTTAATTACTTAATAGCATTAGAAGATAGCGATTACCCTCTGAACGGCAATGCCTTCTTTGAATATGACTTGCTAATGAGTCGAGTAGACTTGCTTAGACAAGGAGATGTTGGCTCTCTAATTCGCACTTTCGAAGGAGGACGTACAACGAGGCTATTGAATATTATTAACGGTGAGTTAGAGCTACTCAGTTTCAATTTATCTAAAATAGAAAATGGCGATACTTCCTATCTACCCGACTTAATTGAACGTATTCAGCGTATCGAAGATCAAATCAACGAATTTGTCACTTTAGTAAACAAAGGCAGCAATGAGTTCATCAGTAACCAACATAGAACCTTGCAGAAAAACTTAGATGATATTCAACTGCTCTCAATGGCACTGTTAGCCTGTTTACTGTGTTTATGCTTTTTTACAGTAAAAGGATTAACTGAACTTAAAAATGTCATCAGGCGTAACAAAGATCTTAAGCTAGGCATCCAAACAATTAACGAAGATAAAGCCAATTTACTCTCCTTCGTGAATCAAGAAATACGCTCTCCTATAAATGCTATTCTAGGAACGGCTAAAACACTAAATTGTACGACGTCAAAAAATGACATAAAGGTGCTATCAAAGCATATTGACGAATCAGGTCATCAATTACTTCAAACCATAGAAATGCTCTCTGACTTAGCATTAATTGATGCCAAGCAGCTAACGCTTAATCCAACGATCGAGTATCTCCAAAATAGTGTTGAAGATTGCCTTGCTATTTTTGAGCCTCAGATGGCGCGGAAAAACTTACAAAGCATCCTCTATATTGACCCTCTTTTGCCCAAAGATATCAGCCTAGATTTTATTAGGACGAAAGAAATCATTGTTGCGCTGCTGCAAAATGCCATCACACATACGCCATCAGGTAGCATTAGTTTGCAAATTAGACCCTCAGCACTAAGTGCGCCTCAAATGCCACTAGCTACAGACACAAAAGAAATCCGAGTACTACAAATTGCCCTTAGAGACACTGGGCTAGGCATGCCAAATGAGTTACAACAAAATTTAAGAGTAAACCCGTATTTACCTATGCAAAAAGAAGGACCTCTACCCAGTAAAGTCGGCTTGAGTCTGGCGTTATGCCACAAATTGGTTTATCTAATGCAAGGTGAGATGCATTTTTCCTGCGCACCGCAAAAAGGCTGTGAATTTTGGGTAGATATACCTTTTTATGTACCCAACGATTGCCCGTCGACAAAACAGCTAAACTTTCAATGCCCAGATCAAACGCAAGCATTGATCATTGAAACAGACATACACCTAGCTAAAATTATTAGTTTGCAGCTAGCAGCATTTAATATCGACGCAGTTATTTCAAAAGATGGTAGTCTGCAAGAATACAAAAACTACGATATGGTTATTCTGGGTAATACTCCTAGATTCGAACGCGATGGCAATGATGCACTACAACAATGGAAAACAAAGTCATGCCCTATTCTTGGCTATCACCCTCAAGCGGTTAACAACTCAGAATACCCAATCATACCTTTACAATTTCCACTTACTCAGACCCAACTAGAGCCAATTATTGCGAGCCTCTTTTCATATCAAACAACAGCATCCCAAGAAACATCGTCAAAGGCCCATAAAAATGATTGATCACGACCATTTAGATTCTCTTATTCAGCTACTAGGAAAGGACACAATTAACACAATACGCTTGGAGTTTGTTGACGACAGCAATGAGAAAATGGCCCAGCTCATGCAAGCTTGGGAAAAAAGAGACCATCAAGAATTGAAGCAAGTGAGTCATTCACTCAAGTCCGCCAGTTTAAATATGGCTATGCAGATATTTGCTAAACAATGCCAGTTGATAGAAACAGCAGCAACACAGCATAGTGAGCAAGGAATGCAAACCATCATCGATGGCCTGCCCGCCATTCATCAAGCATCACTAGACGAGCTTGAAGCGTACTTTTTATAACAAAAAATTAACACAGTTAAATTGACCAGCTAAAATCTGTAGCTTCAATAAAAGTCGCTACAAAAGACTCTAGACCGGCTTGGTCAACATCAGAGAATCGACCTACTTTTGGGCTATCCATATCAAACACAGCCATTAGCTGACCTCCCACCACAACAGGAATGACGACCTCGCTCGCCGATGCTGCATCACAGGCAATATGGCCGTCAAATGCGTGAACATCTTCAATACGTTGAGTCTGCAAAGTAAGTGCTGCCTTACCGCATACTCCGCGACCGAATGGAATACGAGTACAAGCCACCTTACCCACATAAGGCCCGAGTACTAATTCCTCGCCACGAGCAAAATAGAAACCCGACCAATTCAGATCCGTTACAGTTTGCATAACAAACGCTGAAAATTGCGACGCATTACAGATAAAGTCTCGTTCTCCACTTAGCAGCGCCGCTAGCTGAGCATTGAGTGCTTGATAGGACTCTTCAAGAGAGCCAGTAGAATGAGTTTCTATGGTAAACATCGTATTTCACACCAGTTAAAACGAAAGCCTGATGATAACAAAGTCGATGAAAAGAAGAAGATAGGAAAGGCAATAATAAAAAAGATAAAATCAGCAAAAGTCGATCTCTTGGCTTACCGATAAAACCAAGAGATCAACGACATTTATTTCTTACTCATATCAGCAGAAAGATCGTTTACGTTCACATGACGAACATCAACACCTTTCACCATAAAGATTAAATGCTGACAGGTATGACGAGCATGATCGCCAATACGCTCCAAAGAACGTAATACCCAAATCACGTTAATCACACGAGAAATACTACGTGGATCTTCCATCATATAGGTCACCAAAGAACGCATTGCAGTATTGTATTCTTGATCCACAGTACGATCTTGTTTAGCAACCTTAATAGCCGCTTCAATGTCTAAACGCGCATAGGCATCTAAAGAATCATGAATCATGCGTGACACCATTTGACCGATACGATTGATCTCTACGTAACCACGAGGAGACTCGCCTTCATTGATCAGGTTTAATGTCAGATTAGCTATTTTCTTCGCTTCATCGCCAATACGCTCTAGCTCACTTACCGCTTTACTAATCGACAAAACCATACGCAAATCAGATGCTGCAGGTTGGCGCTTAGCCAAGATACGACGGCACTCTTCGTCAATTAAGCCATCTAGCTGATTTACTGTAGCATCTTGGTTTTTCACGTCTTCTGCCAAAGAGCCGTTCGCGTCTAATAAAGCCTGTACCGCGTCTTGCACTTGGTTTTCAACAACACCACCCATGGTCAAAAAGTGTTGGCGAAGCAGTTCCAGCTCGTTGTTAAACTGCTGAGAAATATGATCCGTTGTTAATTCTTTCATAATGCGTCCTCCGCCTAGCCGTAGCGGCCCGTGATGTAGTCTTCTGTTTGTTGTTTGCTTGGGTTTGTGAACAAGGTGTTCGTGTCGCCAAACTCAACCAAATCACCCATGTACATAAACGCTGTGTAGTCAGACACACGAGCTGCTTGCTGCATGTTGTGTGTCACAATCGCGATCGTGAATTCATTTTTCAACTCATGAATCAGTTCTTCTATCTTCAAGGTTGAAATAGGATCTAACGCTGATGCAGGCTCATCCAGCAATAACACTTCTGGTTTTACCGCAACCGTACGAGCGATAACCAAACGTTGCTGCTGACCACCAGACATTCCCAATGCGCTTTCGTTTAGACGGTCTTTTACTTCGTCCCACAAAGCCGCTGAGCGCAGTGCCCATTCAACGGTTTCGTCAAGCAAACGCTTTTTATTGATGCCTTGAATACGAAGGCCGTAGGCGACATTTTCATAAATACTTTTTGGGAACGGGTTTGGCTTCTGGAACACCATGCCAACACGGCGACGTAGCTCAGCAACGTCTGTGCCCTTAGCGTAAATGTTCTCATCACGTAAGTTAAGCTCACCCGTAATACGGCAACCATCTACCAAATCATTCATGCGGTTAAAACAACGCAATAGCGTCGATTTACCACAACCAGAAGGCCCGATAAACGCAGTCACCTTCTTCTCTGGAATAACCATGTTAACGCCTTTCAGCGCTTCTTTTTCACCGTAATACAGGTGCAAATCGTTTACAGATAGGCAAACGGTTTCATCTTCAATGCGCAACGCCTGTTGGCTACGCTGCATTGCTGAAATATCAATTGAGTGTGTTTTAACGTCGCTCATAATAATCTCTTCTCCGCCGCTTACATTTCCAGCGATTTGTATTTTTCACGTAAATGATTTCGGATCGTTACTGCTGACAAATTCAGCAAGGCAATAACCACCACAAGCAATAAGGCTGTTGCGTACACAAGAGGTCGTGCCGCTTCCACGTTTGGACTTTGGAAACCAACGTCATAAATATGGAAACCTAGGTGCATGAATTTTTGATCTAAATGGATGTAAGGGTAATTACCATCCAATGGCAATGATGGCGCTAGTTTCACTACACCCACCAACATCAATGGCGCCACTTCGCCTGCCGCACGAGCGACCGCCAAAATAACCCCAGTCATGATAGCCGGACTCGCCATTGGCAAGACCACTCGCCATAAGGTTTCCGCTTTCGTTGCACCCAATGCCAAGCTGCCTTCACGGACGTTGCGAGGAATACGTGACAATCCTTCTTCGGTTGCCACAATCACCACAGGCACAGTCAATAGCGCCAGAGTAATAGACGCCCACATCAAACCACCGGTACCAAAGGTTGGTGATGGCAAGGCTTCTGGGAAGAAAGCTTGGTCAATGCCGGAACCGAGGAAGTAAATAAAGAAACCTAAACCAAATACACCGTAAACGATAGAAGGTACACCCGCCAAGTTATTTACCGCGATACGAATAATACGAGTTACCCAACCTTGAGATGCATATTCACGCAAATAAACTGCCGCAACCACACCAAATGGTGTTACCAGAACCGTCATCAGTAGAACCATCATGACCGTACCGAAAATGGCTGGGAACACGCCGCCTTCTGTATTGGCTTCACGCGGCTCGTCTGACAAGAATTCCCATAATTTAGTGAAGTAAAAACCCATCTTCTGAGGCACACCCATCGCATTAGCGCGATAAGCATGAACAATTTTCGCTACTGGCATTTCATGCACAGAGCCGTCCATCACTTGCACAACAAATGTATCGCGGTTGATTTTGGCATAAAGGTCGATCAGGCTTTGCTGAAGGCCTTTGTACTCTTCATCGTATTGACCACGTTCTGCCGCAAGATCTGCGGCTGCCGCTGGTGTTAGTTTGTTTTCTAGTTCTAAACGACGTTGCTCAAGACGAATACGCTCAAGTGCGTAGTTGATCTTACCAATGTCTTTTTTCTCAATTTCATGAATCTCATCGAAAATAACCGCTGCACGTTCAATGCTCTTCTCAAACGTATTCCAAGTCGCCATAGCCGAGTCAGTTGGCGTCAGGTCTGTGGTTTCAGAAACGATCTTGCCATCTTCTTTCACTGCTTTAAGGTAGCCATATAAGTTACCCCACTCACGACGCTCAGCGGTGAATAACATTTCTGGACGCTTAGTGTCTGTTAGATATTCATCGATGACCCAACGGAAATCTGAACCGTACACGTCACGGTTACCGGTTTTCATCAAAGTACGTTGCATCAACTGATGTTGATCTGGAATAGCAATACCCGCTTCACGTAACTGAGCTGCTGGTACTTCTACGCTTTCAACTCGTTCAGCAACAAGATTGTATTCCGATTCACCAGGTAAAGCGTAATGCGTTTCTACCACATCCGCTGGCCAAAAATGCCCTAGACCACGAACGGCAATAAGTAATAACAAACCGACGACCATGATGACAGAAATCGCCACGGCACCCGCATTTAGCCACACCCATGGATCACCAGACTTGACCCATTCGGATACGGATTTTTTCTTCATTTTCATTGGAGTACTCATTATAGCGACCCGTATTTTTTGCGTAGGTGCTGACGCACGGTTTCAGCGATTGTGTTCACCACAAAGGTGAAGATAAAGAGCACAAACGCCGCTAAGAACAAGATACGATAGTGAGAACTTCCCACCTCAGACTCTGGTACTTCTACCGCCAAGTTGGCTGCTAGAGTCCGCATACCTTCGAATATGTTGAAATCCATAATCGGCGTATTACCCGTTGCCATCAGTACAATCATGGTTTCACCCACGGCACGACCCATACCAATCATAACGGCAGAGAAAATACCAGGGCTCGCGGTCGGTAACACCACGCGAGTCATGGTTTGCCAGTAAGTAGCACCCAATGCTAATGAACCTTGAGTTAAGGCTTTTGGCACACTAAAAATGGCATCTTCAGTAATAGAGAAAATAGTCGGGATAACCGCAAAGCCCATGGCAAAACCAACCACCAGCGCGTTACGTTGGTCAAAGGTAATACCAAGATCATGAGTAATCCAGCCGCGAATGTTGCCACCAAAGAAGTTCAATTCAATGATTGGACTCATCGCCAAACAGAACCAAGCTAAAAATACGATAACTGGAATAAGCAACAATGGCTGCCAGCCATCAGGCACCAACCAGCGAATTTGCTGAGGTAAACGTGACCAAATATAAGCAAATAGTAGAATACCAACCGGCAGAACGACGAAAATACTGAACGTTGCTGCTAGGTTTTCTTCTAAGAAGGGCGCGAAGAACAAACCCGCTAAGAAGCCCAAAATTACCGTTGGTAGGGCTTCCATCAATTCGATCACAGGTTTGATCTTACGACGTAATGCAGGCGCCATGAAGTAAGCTGTATAGATAGCACCACAAATCGCCAAAGGCACCGCCATTAACATCGCATAGAATGCTGCTTTCAAGGTACCAAATGCTAATGGCATCAAGCTGTATTTAGGTTCGAAGTCATTGTTCGCCGCAGAAGACTGCCAAGTGTAAGTCGGCTCTTGGTAACCTTCGTACCACACCTTGCCCCACAAAGAGGACCAAGATACTTCTGGGTGTTCGTTGTCTACGTGGAAGAAATGCACACCTTTGCTGTCTTCTAACAACAAACCGTTTGCTCGTGGTGCAAAGCTGATTAGGCGAGCGGTTTTATCACTCAGTTTTTCATTCAAAACTTGGCGAGTAGATGTTGCATTATAGATAGCAACCAAGCCACGCTCATCCAAGGTAGCAAAACCTTTACGACGTTGCTCCATTGCCAAATCGACTAAGGCAACAGGTTGTTTAACATCGCGAATAAAAGTGAGTTTTTCTTCGTTGGTATCATCGTTACGAACGTTAAACCACTGGCTCACTCGACCAGAAGAGTCCGCTACCATGATAGAAGACTTACCCAATAGGTAGGTCATCGAAATAAGTTTGGTACTAGCGTCTTTGAACAGTGACATTTCATTTTTAAGCTCGATATTATCGAAATCTCGCAGATCAAACTCACTCATGGCACCAGAACGCGTCGCCACATATAAATAACGCTGATCACCACTCAGTAGCATGCTGGCTACATCAGGAACGAAAGGTAATGGCTCGCTCTGCTCGCTCAATTCCACTTCATCAGTGATAAAGTTAACGTCTTTCGTTACTTTAGTGATGGCGCTGCTTGAATCACCAATCGCCGCCATAGTTAAGCTGTCACTGCCATCACGAAGCGCTAGCTTCTTGATAGCGAAATCAGCTACATCAACAGGCTTTTTACCATAAGGGTATTCAACTACTGGAGAGATTTTACGTTTGCCATCTGGGTAAGAGGTTTTGTAATCGTGTTTTACAATTAGCGCTTTGCCATCTTCATAACCAAACGCCATTAAATGGCTAGTATCTGATTCAACAGCAAAGGCGGTGACTTTTTCAGTACGAAGATTTTTTACAGTGTCGATCACGCTGCCATCAGCAACAGAGAAGAAGACGATACTACCATTACTCGCCACTCGCATACCGACTTCAGCTTGTTCTTCGGTCGTTAAGTAGAGACTTTCACCTTGATCCTGTGCAGGCAAGGCATAGCTCGCCTCTGGATCAATACTGGCGCTTGAGAACAATGGCGCCACTTCATAAAGTAAGTAGAAGCAAATCAGCAGCACAGCCAAAATAACACTGCTGCCACCCACGGCAATACCCATTCCAGCCATACGGTCTTTCAGGGCGCGAATTTTACGATGACGCTTTAAAGCTGGCGTATTGAAATCCAGTTCAGGCATCTGATGGTCAGTTGGTTTAGTCATCCGCATTCATCTTTGTTGTGTGACGTTTTTTTGTGTGACAGTAGTGTGACAGCCTACTGCACAGAGAAAAATAGGAGAGCGTTTCGGCCCTCCTACTTTAAGCATCTAATCCGTAGCTCGCTACAGCGTTGCTTAGTTAATACCTAGATCTGTCAGGTATTTGTTAGCAACTTTCGCTGGAAGAGGTACATAACCGTCTTTTACAACAACCTCTTGGCCCATTTTAGAAAGAACCATTTTTACGAACTCACGTTGTAGTGGTTCAAGCGGCTTATTAGGCGCTTTGTTAACATAAACGTAAAGGAAACGAGACAGTGGGTATTTACCCGTTGCTGCGTTTTCAACGGTAGCATCAACAAACTCGCCGCCTTCTTTCTTAGTCAAAGGTACAGCACGTACTGAAGACGTTTTATAACCGATACCAGAGTAACCAATACCGTTAAGAGAAGTAGAAACAGACTGAACAACAGAAGCAGAACCTGGTTGTTCGTTCACACTGTTTTTATAGTCGCCTTTGAAAAGTGCGTGCTCTTTGAAGTAACCGTAAGTACCAGACACTGAGTTACGACCAAATAATTGAATGTCGCGTTTTGCCCAAGCACCATCTAGACCAGCTTTCCCCCAAGTAGTGATGTCTTCGCTGTGGCCACCCTTACGAGTAGAAGAGAAGATTGCATCCACTTCTGGAAGAGACAAACCTTTGATTGGGTTATCTTTATGTACGAAAACTGCTAGAGCATCGATAGCCACTGGGATTGCTGTTGGCTTGTAGCCGTATTTTTTCTCAAACGCTGCGATTTCTTTGTCTTTCATTGTACGAGACATAGGACCGAAGTTTGAAGTACCTTCAGTCAAAGCTGGTGGCGCAGTAGAAGAGCCAGCCGCTTGAATTTGAATGTTTACATTTGGGTATAGACGCTTAAAGTCTTCTGCCCACATTGTCATCAAGTTTGCTAAGGTGTCAGAGCCAACACTTGAAATATTGCCAGAAACGCCACTTGCTTTGCTGTAAGACATCAAATTTGAATCAACATCTGCAAAAGCGTTAACAGAAACGCTTACTGCCGCTGTCATCGCTAAACCTGCAACTAGTTTTTTCATCACATAAACCTCAGTGGTTGTAGTCAAATATTTATGAGCAACTGCCCATAGCTCGTTCGATGCTTTGTACTATAGGAAAGATATGTGACAGAAATGTTAAACAATGAAATATTTCAAAAATAAATTATGAGTCTTTACAAAACCAATAGGAAATCGTCACGAGCAAACAGCAAGTTTCTTTGTCCATACGATTTTAATCGCTGTAACATATTCCAACACTACGCCATTGAAAGGGCCCACTAAGTTGCTCAAACGTCAAAATAAACGCTTATCTAATCGTTACTTATTATTGTCCCTAGTAGTAGCGCTCGTGCCATTATTGGTTTTTTCCGGACTCTATGACACTTATCTGAATCAGCTAGTTATAAAAATATCGAGTGAACAATTAAGTACTCGCGTTGCGACTGTTCAGAATGAATTTCAGGCTAATCTTCGTGAGCGACTTTATCAGCTTGATGTCCTAGCCGATGAATTAGACAACCCAAAAATTTATACGCTTGATGGAGCTCAGTCGTTGTCGTCTGAATTGCAAACCTTGCTAAGAATTCAAACAGACTTACAAAATGTCTATGGCATTGCATTTTTTGATGAGCACAAACAATACTTGTGGAGCTTTCCTGAATACGCCTACTCGCAAAATCGCTACGATCAATCCTTGATCTATCCTGTTACACAATTTGAAGACGCTGGCATTTATGGTCCAGAAACCTATTCATTTGATCGGCCCTCTTCCGTCTTATTATTAAAACAAATCAACACCAGCAGTTTTGCCATCGAAAATGCGCCATACATCGGCATTATTCTGCGCTTTAATTCGCTCGCTTCTATACCCAAGATACTCGGTGTCGATGGTATTTATACACCATTATTAGATGTTCCTGGTGACCGTTTATTTGATATCGTCGGTCAGCCTGTAGACAAAGATACAAGCATTAACACCAGTTATGATTTGCTGCCCAACTGGTCACTAAAGCTGCGTCAAAACAAAGATCTTTCTAGCCCACCAAGTGCAGAAATGCGTTACTGGCTGATTCTCTTGGTACTATTTACCGCCGCAGGCCTATTACTGCTGCATTGGTATATTTCAAAACGCTTAAATAGACAACTAGATAAACTCATTGATCGCGTCGAAAGTATTGCTGCTGGCGATTTAGACTCACCAGTGCCATTGCAACCAGGAACAGAATTAAAACGGTTAACCTTAGCCATTGATCGCATGCGCTTACAGCTACACCACGTAATTCAAGCATCAGTAGAAATGGAGAGGCAAGCCTCATTAGGACAACTGGCGGCGGGATTAGCTCATGACATTCGAAATCCGCTGACCATTATCCGTATGACGATACAAACTTTAATTAAGCGAGAATCCAACCCGCAACATAATGAAATGCTGGTAATGGTTGAAGAAGAAATAGAGCGCGTTAATCGAGTCATTGAAAACTTGCTAAACTTCGCTCGACCGACACAACCAAAATTAGAGAAAATAAGCTTGCTAGAACTGCTAGAAGGTATTCGAGCACTGGTAAACGCGTCAGCCAGAAAACAAAATGTTGGGATTGCGCTAGACTGTGACCCTTTACTTGAGATAACTGCCGATTTGTCTCATATTCGACAGATTTTAATGAACTTAATACTCAATGCGATTCAGGCAATGCCAACAGAAGGTGGGCAAATCACCTTGCTTGGCTCAAAGAAAGATGGGCAAATTATTTTATCCGTAATCGACAATGGTAAAGGCATTCCAGCATCACTCATGCCACGAGTATCGGAACCTTTCTTTACTACTAAGTCTGCGGGCACAGGATTAGGATTAGCAATCTGTCATGTATTAGCCAAGTCCAACCATGCTGAACTTTCCATCGAAAGTCAGGAGAATACAGGCACTAAAGTTCAACTATGTTTTCAAAACGACCGGATAGAAGAAGATAAATATGAGTAGCCTAACTGTTTTGGTAATAGATGATGAACCCAACTTGGTTCGCAGCATCCAGTTCTCCCTTAATGACCAAAACATGGATCTCCACGCGGCGTATTCTGGAACCGAGGGTATAAAAACATTTACAACCTTAGTTCCAGACGTCGTGTTATTGGATTTAGGCCTACCAGATATGTCCGGCTTAGACGTATTAACTCAGTTAAAAAGCCTATCTGCTGACACGCCAGTCATCATGATTTCTGCACATGGTGATACTAGAACCGCAGTAAAAGCAGTAAAAGAAGGCGCGCTCGACTACATCACCAAACCGTTTGATATCGATGAGTTAGAACTTTTAATTCGTCGCTGTGGTGAACAGCAGAGGCTATCAAAAGAACTGCGCTTTTTGCGCTCTAAGCAAATCCATACGCATCGTATTATTGGCAATAGCCATAGCACCCAACAACTCCGTGACATGATAGAACAAGTAGGTAGTAGTGCTGCTAAAACCATTTTGATCTCAGGCCAATCTGGAACAGGGAAAGCCTTAATTGCACGCAGCTTGCACGATGTTCGTTTTGATGATGCCCCTTTTATCGAAATAAATTGTGCAGCCCTACCTGAACAGCTTATCGAGGCAGAGCTATTTGGTGCAGAACGCGGTGCCTATACTGGCGCGGTACAAAAGCGAGATGGTCTTATTTCATTGGCAGATAATGGCACATTATTTTTAGATGAAATTGGCGAAATGCCATTAGCCATTCAAGCAAAATTACTGACGTTTCTAGAGAATCGCGTTTATCGCTCCATTGGTGGAGGAAAAGAACGCAAAGCCAATGTCGTGGTCATTGCTGCCACCAACAAAGACCTTAAAGAGGCCGTTGATGCCGGTACTTTCCGCGCCGATTTGTACTACCGACTCAATGTGGTACCAATTAATGCCCCAGCGCTAAGTGAGAGAACGGAAGACATTGCTTTATTAGTAAGTTTCTTCAGTGAGCAATTTGCAAAACAAGAAGGCTGTAACCCACCAATTTGGAGCGATGACGTTATTTTCCAACTTAAAGTCTACTCGTGGCCGGGTAACATTCGGGAACTCAAAAACTTAGTCGAACGCATTACTATTTTGTATCCAGGCCAAGCAGCCATGCCAAAACATTTACCAAGCGAATATCGACAAGGCCCACTGCAGCCTAAAATAGAGGACTCAAATTACTCTTCGTCAGTAGAAAACAAAGAACGAGAGCTAATCCTAAGTGCTTTAAGCAAATGTGGCGGCAGAAAAGGCCTTGCTGCCGAACAACTCGGCATATCTAGGCACGCTTTAAAACGCAGAATACAAAGACTTCATATAGATCTTTAAACTCAGAAAAAATAACAATAAGAATGCCCTTATGAAAAAATTAACTTGGTTACTCACCCTATTAGGATGTTTCACAGCAACAAACAGCCAAGCCGAAATAGTGCTAGGCAATCAAGACAAAGCTGACATAAATGTTGGCTGCCTTTTTCCGCTTACTGGACGTGGCGGTTTATATGGCGAAGACAGTAAAATTGGCATTCAGCTAGCACTGGAACAGTTGGCAAACAAAACTGATCACTATCCTAGTTTAAAAATCATTATTGAGGATTCTAG
Organism: Marinomonas polaris DSM 16579; assembly: GCF_900129155.1. GTDB lineage: Bacteria > Pseudomonadota > Gammaproteobacteria > Pseudomonadales > Marinomonadaceae > Marinomonas > Marinomonas polaris. The sequence continues at coordinate 120,627 of NZ_FQVF01000007.1, read as the reverse complement.
ATCGAAAGCCTCACGAGCCACACGTTTAGTAAAAGAATTGGTAAGAGATCATCAAACACGCTTCATTTGTGGCGTGGTGAATTCATCTATTGCGTGGCAAGTTGCCCAAGTTGCAGAGCAAGAAAACGCCTTTTTTATTGGCACTGATCACGCTTCATCTCGCATGACAGATACAGGCAAGCGCCCTTTATATTTTCGAGTCAGTAATAACACCCAACAAAGTATGCTGGCAGGGGCCAAATACATTCGTGAGCATTTTCCGTCTTCCGCCAGCACACCCATTAAAATTTCCTATATTGGCCCAGACTACGAGTACGGCTACACCATGTGGGATGATTTAGAACATGCTCTTAAACAGCAACAAGTTAACTATGAAGTCATCACTACTTTATGGCCCAAACTTTATGAACCAAACTACTTTACCTTTATTCAGGCACTGCTAGAGAAGCCAACAGATTTGATCGTAAATGCCATGTGGGGTGGCGATCTTGTCACCTTTATTCAACAAGCCAATAGCGCTAAGCTTTTCCAACATGCACGTTTTGCTAATTTCGACACTGGCGCCAACTTTGAAGTCCTTGCAGCATTAGGCGAAGACATGCCCGAAGGACTCATTTTGGCATCTCGTCATCACAATAACTGGCCAGACACAGCATTCAATCAATGGTTTGTATCACGCTTCCATGAGTTAAGCGGACGCTATCCTTCTTATGCTGCCGAAGGTGCGTACTCAGGAATAATGGCCATTGCTGAAGCCGTTCACCTTGCGGGTGTCGATGCAACTAACGAAGAGTTGCAAACTGTACTCGAAAACTTAGTGATTAAACTACCAGAAGATCCCACAGGTTTTTCGTCCTACATGGACGCAAACACTCACCAACTTCAGCAAGTTATTTCCATCGGAACCTCGACTAAAGACACCTCCCTTCCCCCAGCAGCACGTTTGCTGCATAACTGGTCGGTTTACTACCCTGATCGTCGTCAATCGCACTAATCTTTTGAGCGGATACCGATCATAAAATGGCGATCATCATGATCGGTAACCGCTCAAAACATTCATATAGACATACCTAAAAAAAACACTTTTTTATATTAATCAAATAGATAGATGTTATTAAAAAACTGGCATCCTGCTTGCTCTTATCTAAAAAGCAACATTGTTCTTAGTAAAAAAATAATAAGAGCGCGCATTAATACAAATGCCATCCTATCTCATAAGACCTCCCAGCGACTTGAGTGGCTTCTTATTTATTATTTCTTTTGAGCAATGACGTGTTCGTCATCTGTTTATGGGTCCTTTGTGATCCTAGCAACGACAAAAACAGAGCGTCTTAAAATAACCAATATAAAGGTGATACTCATGTTAAAAGACATGTCACTTCTAAAAACTCACTGCTTAGTCAATGGCGAGTGGGTCGAAGCCAAAGCAAAAACCACACACCCTGTCACGAATCCTGCGACTGGTGAAGTCATCGCAGAAATTCCTCACCTTTCACCTGAGGAAATCCCGGCCGTTATAGAAGCGTCTCGTATTGCACAAAAAAAATGGGCAGCACTCACCGCCAAAGAACGTTCAGTGATTTTAAGACGCTGGTTTGAGCTGATGATCGAGAATACCGACGACCTAGCCCTATTGATGACTACAGAACAAGGCAAACCGTTAGCCGAAGCAAAAGGCGAAATTGGCTACGCTGCATCTTTCATTGAATGGTTTGCTGAAGAAGCAAAACGCATTTATGGCGACACGATTCCAGCACCTCGCGCAGACCAAAGACTGACCGTTATCCGTCAACCGATCGGTGTTACGGCAGCGATTACGCCATGGAATTTTCCAGCCGCAATGATTACACGCAAAGCCGCGCCAGCACTGGCAGCAGGATGCTCAATGATCGTTCGTCCTGCGGACTTAACGCCGCTTACTGCGTTAGCCATTGGCGAATTAGCACAACGTGCCGGTATTCCTGCTGGCGTTTTTCAAGTCATCACAGGGTCTGCTAGCAAGCTAGGCAAGGTTCTTACCGACAGCCAAGTCGTTAGCAAGCTGTCTTTCACAGGATCAACGGAAGTTGGTCGTTTATTAATGGCGCAATGCGCACAAACCATCAAAAAAGTCTCTTTGGAACTTGGCGGCAACGCGCCTTTTATCGTCTTTGATGATGCAGATCTTGATAAAGCGGTCGAAGGCGCTATGGCTTCTAAATACCGTAACGCGGGACAAACCTGTGTTTGCGCAAACCGTATTTTGGTTCAGCGCGGTGTTTACGAAGAATTTACTGCGAAACTGACCGAAAAAGTCAAAGCTTTAAAAGTAGGTAGCGGTGTTGAAACTGGTACCGACATTGGCCCAATGATCGAAGAGAAAGCCATCTCTAAAGTAGAAGATCATATCCAAGACGCCGTCAGCAAAGGCGCCAAACTGGTCTTTGGTGGCGAACGTTTGGGTGGACTTTTCTTACAGCCAGCGATTTTGACTGGTGTCACTGCTGACATGAAAGTAGCACAAGAAGAAACCTTTGGTCCGATGGCGCCATTGTTTGCGTTTGATACCGAAGAGGAAGCCATCGCCATGGCAAACGATACGATTTTTGGACTCGCCGCGTATTTCTATACTCGCGATCACGGCCGCATGATCCGCGTATCAGAAGCGCTTGAATACGGAATGGTCGGTCACAACACTGGATTGATTTCAAACGAAGTCGCGCCTTTCGGTGGCGTCAAACAGTCTGGTCTTGGACGCGAAGGCTCTAAGTATGGCATCGAAGAATATCTCGAAATGAAATACGTATGCAGCGCCCTATAAGCCAACAACAGTAGCCAACAACAATAAATTGGAGATCATTATGACTGACGGCATCAAACCTTTTTCTTTTAATACGCCCGGCTCTATGCACCTTGAATGGGGCGGCGCAAAGCGTCTTGGTGAACTGCTTAGTGAGTGGTTCAAAGAACGTAACTTATTAATAGTCACAGACAAATTTTTGAATGAAAGCGGTCTATTGGAACAAACCAAAGACTCGCTAAAAAAACACGGTTTCACGGTAACTGTATTTGACGATGTTGTCGCTGATCCACCAGAACACGTGCTAATGGAATGTGTCGAGCAAGGCAAAAAAAGCCATGCGGATATCGTTCTAGGATTGGGTGGTGGGTCTTCTATGGACATAGCCAAATTAGTTGCTGTCATGCTTACATCTGAACAACCACTATCTGAGCTATACGGCATTGGTAAAATCACTGGCACCAGAACGCCATTGGTACAAGTTCCTACCACGGCAGGCACAGGTTCGGAAGTGACCAACATCACAATTCTTACCACTGGCGAAACCACCAAAATGGGCGTGGTATCGCAGCAGTTGTACGCAGATCGCGTCTTGTTGGATGCAGAGTTAACTGTTGGTCTTCCAGCGTTACCAACTGCAGCAACAGGCATTGATGCCATGGTTCATGCTATTGAAGCCTACACTTCGGTTCATCTTAAGAATCCGTTGTCAGATGCATTGGCAAAAGAAGCCTTGCGTCTCTTGAGCCAAAACCTAGTTACTGCGTGCCAAGATGGACAAAACCGCGCGGCCCGTGAAGCTATGTTGTTAGGTGCAAATTTAGCGGGCCAAGCCTTCTCTAATAGCCCAGTGGCAGCGGTACACGCCCTTGCTTATCCGTTAGGTGGTCATTATCACCTACCTCATGGCTTAACGAACGCTCTCATGCTTGGTCCAGTCTTACGCTACAACATGGCAGTTGCTGCGCCATTGTATGCGGAACTTGCCGATGTCGTTCTGGGTTATTCAGATGAAGATATGGAAATACGCTCAGCGAAATTCGTCGATTTCATGCAAAAACTGATGAACGAATCTGGCGCACCGCAGCGCCTACAAGATGTTGGTGTCACCGAAGAAAGCCTACCAACACTTGCCAAAGACGCCATGCTACAAACTCGCCTGTTAGGCAACAACCCTGTTCCAGTAACTGAAGAAGATGCATTGGCTTTGTATCAAGCTGCTTTCTGATTCTAAGCAACCTTGCCCCATGAAGGTGGGGCTAATAACTAAAAAAATAAAAGGAAATAACCATGAGAGAAGAACGCATTGATGGCCAAGAAACACCCTATTGGAAAATGGGGCCTTTTAAAGTCAGGCTACCTTTTGTCCATTATCGTTTCGAATGGCCGGATTACTTTCAGGGCCTACTAATGTGTGCGGTCGACTTAGCCGCCATTCCGTTAATGACAGAACTACTAGGGATGCCATTTGAAGTCGCATTGGCAGTAGTCATGCTTAATGGCTTGTTCTATTTGTTACACCATTTGTTAGGCGACCCTGTCGTACCTGGTTGGATCACGCCAGCGATTCCACTACTTATGGCATATTGCTCAACCTTCCCTGAAGGGCCTGAACGAATACATGCTCTCGTATCATTCCAGTTACTCTTAGGGGTATTTGCGATTTTCATTGGTGCCTCGGGATTAGCTCAGAGGGTCGTTTCTCTCATACCACAGGCAATAAAATCTGGCATTATCATAGGTGCCGGTATTGCTGCTGTCATGGCGGTATTTAAAGTAGACGGACGTTTTGATACTTATCCTGTGACCATTACGCTTGCGGTTGGCGTGGCGTTCTATGTGATATTTTCGCGTCATTTTGCAGAACTAAAGCAAAACAATGCCTTGTTTAATCTTATTGGTAAGCTGGGCATCTTCCCTATCATAGTTTTAGCAATTCTCATTGCACCAACGGTTGGTGAAACCTCTTGGCCAACAATTCAGTGGGGATTCTCATCTCCAGACTTTGTTACTCTTTGGAAAGAGTACACAGTATTCGGTCTCGGTATGCCGCCAATTATGATGTTTATTACCGCAATCCCAACCGTCCTTGCAGCCTACATTGTGTTGTTTGGCGACGTATTACAAAGTAAAGCGATTTTAGATGAAGCCGATCTAATTCGTACCGACGAAAAAATTGATTATAGTCCAGACCGTGCACACTTGATTTTTGGCGCAAGAAACTCAGCAATGTCGATTCTTGGCCCAGATGTAACAATGTGTGGACCATTGTGGGCTGCTATGCACGTAGTAATAACAGAGCGTTTCAGCCAAGGTAAAAAAGCCATGAACTCCATCTTTGGGGGCGCGGGCTCTTTCCGCTGGGGAACCAATACTGGTTTGCTATTCATGCCTATCGTCACACTGGTTCAACCTATTCTGGGTGTAGCTTTAGCACTTACTTTGCTGATTCAAGGCTATGTATCAGTGAAAATAGGTATCATGGAAGCTAGATCTCAACGTGACCTTGGTATCGCAGGTATCGTTGCAGCTGTTCTGGCGACTCGTGGTGCAACATGGGCATTCGCTGTTGGCGTAGTATTATGCCTTCTAGTCTACGGTCGTGATTTCTTCAAGGGTGAAAAAGACACCACTTTTGTAAAAGATCAAACAAAATAAAGATCCAATCAACAGACACGGCTCAGTCGTGTCTGTTTTCGAAAAACCAGAACCGTTTCCTCCTCGTTATTGACTAACTCAACAACAAAAGTACTTACTTAAAAAAACAGGCACTCTCTCGTTCTCAATATTTTATTATCAATAAACCACCTAATTTCCGTTATATGCCTTCTAACTTGCCTTTCACGCCGTCTGGAATATTCCCAAGCGTAGCGTTATCCAATAGACTAACCGTCCGGATTTTCTGGGCTTTAAGGCCTTACTAAACTTCCGATAATAATGATTAAAACTGTGGGTATTTTAATGTTAAACAAACTGGTCAGTTCAGCTGAGGCGATTTCCCATTACATGGGAAGATGCGTTGCTTGGCTTACGTTAGCGATGATGCTGCTTACCTGCCTCATCGTGCTGTTGCGTTATGGCTTTGATATTGGTGCGATAGCGCTGCAAGAGTCCGTGCTTTATATGCATGCCATGGTCTTTATGTTGGGTGCGGCGTACACCTTTAAAGACGATGAACATGTTCGCGTTGATGTTTTTTATCGTGACTTTTCTGTCACTAAAAAAGCATGGGTAAATATCATTGGCGGTCTTTTCTTTCTTTTGCCATTCACGCTTTACACCGCATATTTGAGCTTTGATTACGTGAGTGCTTCTTGGCGAGTATTAGAAACCTCCCCTGAACCTGGCGGTTTGCCTTTCGTGTATCTGCTAAAAACACTTATTCCCATCATGATGATTAGCCTGATCATTCAAGGTACGGCTGATATTTTGAAGAATATTGGCGTTGTGACTGCGGCTCGCTCTCTCATTAATAGACAGGCTAAAGGACAAAACTAATGGCTGAATTTATTCCTTTATGGCTGTTTGCCGGCGTTTGTGTCTGCTTGCTTTTTGGTTACCCTGTGGCGTTTTCTTTGGGCGGCACCGCGTTGATTTTTGCCGCGGTTGGTTCTATGTTCGGCACCTTTGATAGTGTTTTCTTAGAAGCCTTGCCAAACCGTTTATTTGGTATCGTCGGCAATGAAACCTTGATCGCAGTACCACTGTTTGTCTTGATGGGCGTTTTGCTCGAAAAATCCAAACTAGCTGAAAAACTACTCGACTCCATGGCCATGCTGTTTGGCACCTTACGTGGTGGTTTAGGCATTTCAGTTATTTTGGTGGGTATGTTACTGGCGGCAAGTACCGGTATTGTTGGTGCAACCGTGGTCACCATGGGCATGATCTCGTTACCAACCATGTTGCGTCGTGGCTACGATCCTGCGTTAGCCGCTGGTACTATTTGTGCGACAGGTACTTTGGGACAAATCATACCACCCTCCATCGCTTTGGTTCTATTGGGCGATGTAATGTCCAATGCTTATCAAAAAGCACAATTGGAAATGGGGATCTTCTCGCCTAAAACCATCTCTGTGGGAGATTTGTTTGTTGGTGCGCTGATCCCTGGCTTAATCTTGGTTGGGCTTTATATCCTTTACGTCATCATGGTAGCTTGGTTGCAGCCGCACAAAGCACCTGCTGTGCCTCGTGAAGAATTACGTAATGGCTCAAACGAATCCTTAGCCGTTCAGCTATTTAAAGGATTGGTGCCGCCTTTAGTACTTATCTTCGCCGTATTGGGTTCTATTCTTAGCGGGATTGCGACACCAACCGAAGCTGCTGGCGTTGGTGCACTAGGCGCTGCGCTATTGGCGTTAGGCAGCGGTAAACTGAACTTGCCCACCTTAAAAGACGCGGTATATTCGACTGCAAAAGTCACCTGCATGGTGTTTATGATCTTAATCGGCGCCTCTTTATTTTCGTTGGTGTTCCGTGGCTTTGGTGGCGAAGAGTTGATTCAAGACTTCTTCTCGCAACTACCTGGCGGTGTTGTTGGTGCGATGATCGTCGTTATGTTGCTGATGTTCTTCCTTGGCTTCATCTTAGACTTCATTGAAATCACCTTTGTGGTCGTGCCAATTGTTGCACCCGTATTGTTAGCAATGGGCTTAGATCCTGTGTGGTTAGGGATTATGATGGCAATCAATTTACAAACATCTTTCCTAACACCACCATTCGGATTTGCGCTGTTTTACCTGCGTGGCGTAGCGCCACCGGAACTGAAAACTCAGTCTATTTATAAAGGCGTAATACCTTTTATTCTTATTCAGGTTTCTGTGTTGATCATGTTATCTATTTGGCCAGATCTAGCAACTTGGCTACCTGAACAAGTCTATGCCGACTAAGGATCTCAATATGAAAGCAATGCAAATAAAAGACTACGGCCCAGCCAGCGATTTATCGCTGGTTGAGGCTCAAAAGCCAAGCATCAATGAGGACCAAATTTTGGTTCAAGTTGGTGCTGCTGGCGTGAATCCTGTGGACACTTACATTCGCTCAGGCACCAATAATTATTCAGCTAATTTTCCACACACTCCTGGCTCTGATGGCGCAGGGACTATTGCTGAACTAGGCGCTAAAGTTGTTGGCTTCGAGATTGGCCAACGTGTTTATTTTAGTCGTAACCTAACCGGTTCCTCTGCTGAATTTGCCGCTTGCGCAGCGACTCACACCTATCCACTAGCGGATGCTTTGTCTTTCGAAGAAGGCGCTTGTGTTGGTATTCCTTACACCACAGCTCACCGTGCCTTGTTTGGCCGCGCTAATGGCGAGGCGGGCGACAAGGTATTAGTACATGGCGCAACGGGCGCTGTCGGCATTGCTACAGTGCAATTAGCCTTAGCAGCGGGAATGGAAGTGGTTGCCAGTTCAGGAACAGCCGCTGGCGCAGATTTATTACGCCAGCAAGGCGTGACTAACATCATTATGCACAATGAAGCAGATCATCTTGCGCCTTATCAGTCGTTAGAGACGGGGTTTGATATCATTATCGAGATGCTTGCCAATCACAACTTAGATCAAGACTTAAAAGCCTTGGCCTTTAGTGGTTGTGTTAGTGTCGTGGGGAACCGCGGCACGATAGAAATTAATCCTCGTGACTTAATGGCTCGAGATGCTTCTGTCGTCGGTGTAGCATTGGCTAATGTGAAGCCTGCCGAACTTGCCTTGATTGCAAAATCCTTACGCCCGCTGTTTGAAAAAGGCGTACTCAAGCCTGTTATTCGTCATAGCTACCCGCTTACCGAATTAGCGCAAGCACACGAAGATGTCTTAAAATCTGGTGCGCTAGGTAACCTTGTTATTCGTATAAACTAGAATAAATCAATACAACTCAAACATGGCGCTTCATAAGCTTTTTATAAGTTCTAAAAAAAGGAAAGCGTCGTGTTTTTTTTCACCTTCAATCTGCCTATATATGCACTCCAAGCCTCCATTTATGCAGTAAAATACGACATCTTCAAAAAAATACGCTACTAAAGCCACCTTAAGGTAGCTATACTTTCTCACTTATGTTTATGCAAAAGGCACATTTTGACTCAGTCTGATTCCGATGTTTTCAGTCTGCCTAACGAAGCGGACGCCCACGATCATGACTACCATCAACTGGTGGTTGTGCTAGATGGCAATACCGATTTCGATATAGAAGGCAAAGGCAAGCAGTTGCACACTGGCGAAGGTTGTATTCTTCCGTCAGAGAACAGCCATGCGTTTGCGGGTCTGGGGGAAAATCGCATCATGGTGGTCAATCTGCCTATCCCGCCGCAAAAAGGTATTACCGACGAAGAATACGAAGTCGTATCGCGTTTGTTTGACCAAGCAGCGTATTTTCAGCTTAATCCGCGTTTACAGATATTGGCCTCGGCTCTATCTGGTGAATTACAGCAATATCCGAATGATATGATTCTGGCTCGTGCTTGCGGCAATACTTTGTTGAGCGCCATTCGCCATCAAATCAACAATAAAGATGTTCGTTCTCGTGGCAACCATCTTGATATCGATAAACTAGATCAGTTTATCGAGCTGAATTTATCTCGTCGTGTTCATATCGATCAGTTGGCAAACTTCTGCTTTTTGAGTGTCAGCCAATTTCACGAGCGCTTCAAAGACCGCACCGGCATGACACCGCATCAATATCTAATGCGTAAACGCTTAGAGCGTGCCCAAAGCTTACTCGCTGAAGGCTTCCCGCCCATTCAAGTGGCCGAAATGTGTGGTTTCTCTAGCCAAAGTGCCATGACCAATGTGTTTTCTCAAACCCTTGGAATTACGCCATTAAAATACCAAAAGCAATTTGGTAATCGCTAATTCTCTTTCTTCCTAAAAACACCATAAAACGCCCTATTTATAAGCATTTCGATCATTTCCCCAGATCTTCTGCACTAGAATGAATCTATGTCCCATTTATTCTTATCCAGTCGGACTTTCTTATAAAAAAAAACGATTTTTTCGAAAGACAATTTATCCCTTCTGTCACTAAAGTGTCAGCATTATCCAGACATGCATTTTTTTGATTATGCAGAGTGAAAAGTAGTCAAAAAAGTGCTTAATGCTCTATAACAATATGCGGCCTTAATAAAAAACCATTCAGTTTTTTATGTTAACGCGGGAGAATCCAACCATGTTTAAAGCGATTGAGGTGTTACAGCCTAACTTCATTCAGCGTCCACTCAATGAATTGTGGCAGCTGATTTCCCCTCTTTATAATATGGATGAAGAGAAGTGGTTAAATGAGTTATTACCTTTGGCAAGACCCGCTGAAGGTGAGCTAGAAACCCAAACCAATGCCGCTGCAAACTTGATTGCCGAAGTCCGCAAAGACGACGATAGCATGTCAATGATCGACGCTTTGCTACTGGAATATAGCTTAGACACCAAAGAAGGCATTTTGCTGATGTGTTTGGCAGAAGCGCTAATGCGCGTGCCAGATAAAGAAACGGCAGATGCTTTCATCAAGGACCGTTTGAGCGTTGCCGATTGGGCATCTCACGCTAAAAACTCAGACTCTTTCTTCGTTAACGCTTCTACTTGGGGCTTATTGTTGACGGGTAAAATCGTCACTATGGACGAGAAAAAAGACGGTACGCCAGCTAACTTGGTAAACCGCATGGTAAACCGTGTTTCTGAGCCGGTGATTCGTAAAGCGATGAACCAAGCGATGAAAATTATGGGACACCAGTTTGTTCTAGGCCGCAGCATTGAAGAAGCTTTGTCTCGTGGTAAAGGCTACCGTGACAAAGGTTACACTTACTCTTTTGACATGTTGGGTGAAGCGGCATTGACTGCTGCCGATGCTGACAAATACCTAAAATCTTACATGCAAGCGGTTGAATCTGTAGGCAAAGACACCTACAGCAAGGGTCACCGCCCAACAATCTCTATCAAACTGTCAGCTCTTCACCCACGTTATGAAGTCGGTTGTGAAGACCGCGTGATGACAGAGCTTTTCGACAGCGTTAAAGGTTTGATCATCAAGGCACGCTCGTTGAACGTCGGTATCACCATCGATGCAGAAGAAGCAGATCGTTTAGAGCTTTCTTTGCATTTGTTTGAAAAACTTTACCGCGACGAATCTACTAAAGGCTGGGGTTTATTTGGCCTTGTGGTTCAGGCTTACTCAAAACGCGCTCTGCCGGTTTTAGTTTGGTTGGCTGCACTATCTAAAGAACAAGGCGATCGCATCCCTGTGCGTCTTGTGAAAGGCGCCTACTGGGATTCTGAAATCAAGATGTGCCAACAACGCGGCATCAGTGGTTACCCAGTTTACACTCGTAAAGAGTCAACAGACGTTTCTTATTTGGCTTGCGCTCACTTCTTATTGAGCGAACACACTCGTGCGAATATCTTCCCGCAGTTTGCGAGCCATAACGCACACACTATCGCGACGATTAGCTGTTTAGCTAAGCAATTAGGCGCGACAACACAAGAATTTGAATTCCAACGTCTACACGGTATGGGCGACGCACTTTACAACCGCTTGATCAAAGACAGCGACATCTGTGTACGTATTTACGCGCCAGTCGGTAGCCATAAAGACTTGCTTCCATACTTGGTTCGTCGTCTGCTAGAAAACGGTGCCAACAGCTCATTCGTTCACCGATTAATCGATGCTAGTTACCCGATTTCTGAGTTGATAGGTCATCCAGTTACTACGCTAGAAAGTCGTAAAACTCTAGCGAACCCGCATATCAGCTTGCCTTCTGGTTTATTTGACGACCGTAAGAACTCATTCGGTCCGAACATCGAGATTGATTCTGAATGGACGCCTTTCAAAGCGAAAATCGATACTTTCATGGGACAAGACACCCAATGGCGTGCCTTCCCTATCGTTGGTGGTGAGAAAGTCGCAACAGGTCAAACACATTCTATTGAAAGCCCTTACGACCACAGCCAAACTGCAGGTCAAATCGACTGGGCAGACACAGCGACCGTTACCAAGGCAATTGACCTTGCCGAAGCCGCTTTCCCTGCATGGTCAGCACGTCCAGCGACTGAACGTGCTGACTGTCTAGATAAAATGGCTGACTTGATGGAAGAAAACTACGCAGAATTGATGGCACTTTGCCACCGTGAAGCAGGTAAAACCATTCAAGACAGCATCGACGAAGTACGTGAAGCCGTTGATTTCTGTCGCTACTATGCTCAACAAGCTCGTAGCCACTTTGCCAATCCAACCAGCTACACAGATTTCTTAGGTCAAGAAAAACAAGCCAAGCTAAACGGCCGCGGTGTGTTCACTTGTATCAGCCCGTGGAACTTCCCATTGGCAATCTTTACAGGCCAAGTGGTTGCCGCTCTTGTAGTTGGTAACACAGTGGTTGCGAAACCGGCTGAGCAAACAAGCCTAATCGCATTCCGCGCCATTGAAATGCTACACCAAGCAGGCGTTCCAACTGACGTACTTCACTTGTTACCAGGTGACGGCGCGACAGTTGGTGCTCCACTTACTAGCGACAAACGTATTGCCGGTCTTGCCTTCACAGGTTCCACTGGTACAGCACAATTGATCAACCGTACCCTTGCGGCTCGTGGCGTTGCGCCAGTGCCAGTGATTGCGGAAACAGGCGGTCAAAACGCTATGTTGGTTGATTCAACTTCTTTGCCTGAGCAAGTAGTTCGCGATGCGGTACGCTCAGCGTTTGCGTCTGCTGGACAACGTTGTTCTGCATTGCGTGTATTGTTCGTACAAGCCGATATTGCAGATCGTGTTATTCCGATGATCAAAGGTGCCATGGCTGAACAAAGCGTTGGCTTGCCTTATCTACACAGCACAGATGTGGGTCCGGTTATCGATAAAAAAGCACAGAAAATGCTGCTAGATCATATCGAATACATGAAAGCGGAAAGCAAATTGATCGCCCAAACGGAGCTACCAGATTTCGCTAAAAACGGTACCTTCGTAGCGCCAACAGCGTTTGAAATTGCCAGTATTGATCAGCTAACGGATGAAAAATTTGGTCCTATCCTTCACGTTGTACGCTACAAAGCACGCGACTTAGATAAGATCATCGATACTATCAATAACTCAGGCTTTGGTTTGACTATGGGTGTTCACAGCCGTAACGAAACCACTTGTGCACGCATTGCTAGTCGCGCTCGTGTTGGTAACCTTTACATTAACCGCGACCAAGTCGGTGCGGTAGTTGGTGTTCAGCCTTTCGGCGGACAAGGTTTATCCGGCACAGGGCCAAAAGCTGGCGGTCCACATTACCTTCAACGCTTCGCTATTGAGCAAGACCTTTAAGGGGAGACATTACTATGACAATCGTACAACCTATCCAAATTCAGGTCGCTCAAAAAGTCTTCGAAGCATGGGACAAGCTTGGCGTAAACGGTCGTGCAGAAAAACTGCAGAAAGCCCTTAACGCCTTCCCTAACGAACAGAGAAAAATGGCTGCTTGGCAAATCAATAATGCTAAGCAATCTATTGCAGAAACACGCGTCATGCCTGGGCCAACTGGCGAACGTAATGAGCTATCAAACCAAGGCCGTGGCGTGTTTCTTTGCATGTCTTTTATCGAAGGCGATAAGGCAAAAGTCGGTTTAGTAGGCCAAATATTTGCTGCGCTTATTGCTGGTAACCCAGTGATTACTGTTGGTCCAATAGGCCAAGAAATCATGGATATGATCTCTCCATTCGTGGCTGAAGGTGTCGTGCAGAACATTGCAGAATCAGCGCAAGATTCTTTGATCGAAGCCAATCACCTAGCTGGTATCGCAACGCTTTGCGACCCTATGCAAGCGCAGCAGCTTAGCCAACGTCTTGCAGCGAAAGGCGGCCTAATCTGCCAATTGGTTGAAGAAACCGATGCGGAAAATTTAAGTGTCATTGCCAAACCGCATTACGTGCTGCGCTTTGTCACTGAACGCACTGTGTCTAACAACACAACCGCAATCGGCGGCAACGCGACACTGCTTGAATTGGGCAGCATGAACGACTAATACTCGCTCTGACAGAATACATATAAAATGAAAAAGTCCTTCTTGATAACAAGAAGGACTTTTTTTTATCTATTACTCTACTAAATTAAGTCTTACTCAAGTTCACGAGCATTAATAAAAGCCCGCTCAGAGATTTCATGCCACGCTCTAACTTTAGTATTGAACTCTTTAAATGAGTTATAGACCTTTTGGCTCATTGGATCTGCCGCAGCGACTTCATCTAGCGTTTCAGTGGAAGCTTTTTTCAATGCTACCAAGACTTCTTTTGGAAATGGTTTCAAAACCACGTGATGCTCATTTACTAAGGTTTCTAACGCGGCGTTGTTACGTGCGGTAAATTCATCCAACATATCAGCATTCACTTGGCGAGTTGCTGCTCGAACAATCAGCTGAAGATCGTTTGGCAAGGCTTCAAACGCTTCTTTATTGTAGATTGCTTCCATGGTTGAACCCGGCTCATGCCAACCTGGGTAGTAGTAGAATTTGGCAGCTTTGTACAAACCAAATGCTAGGTCATTGTATGGACCAACCCATTCTGTCGCATCAATGGTACCGGTTTGAAGTGCGGTGAAGATTTCACTGCCTGGCAAGTTAACAGGCGTACCACCGACCTTTTTCAACACTTCACCACCTAAGCCAGGAAGACGCATTTTTAGGCCTTGGAAGTCCGCAAGGGAGTTGATCTCTTTATTGAACCAACCTCCCATCTGTACCCCAGTATTACCTGCTGCCATCGGAATAAGATTAAAAGGTGCGTAAGTCTCTTCCCACAATTTCAGGCCGCCACCATAGTGGAGCCATGAGTTCATTTCCTGTGCGGTAAAGCCAAACGGTACGGCGGAGAAAAACTGTGCCGCTGGAGCTTTGCCTTTCCAGTAGAAAGCACCACCATGACCTACTTGAGCAGTGCCACGTGATACCGCATCAAACACTTCCAACGCGGGTACTAGTTCGCCTGCAGCGTACACTTTTACCACTAAACGCCCATTCGACATTGCGGTAATATTTTCCGCTAGATGTTCTGCCGCCGTACCTAAACCAGGAAAGTTTTTCGGCCATGTTGTGACCATCTTCCAATGAATGACATCCGCCGCTTTCTCAACCTTTGCCGTTGCTTTCTCTTCTGATCCACCACAAGCCACCAAGCTTGCCGCCGTCAAACCGACCAATGCCAGTTTTCCCCACATTTTTATTGTTCTCATTGTTTATCCCTAAAAGACTGAATGACTTTATTTTTATAAAAGCTTTGCTTGATGCTACAAACCAAGCAAAGGCGAGTCGACAACCAACTCTATAGCCATAGCTTATGCACTAAGTGTTTTTGATAGTATAAATTGCAATATCAAGGCTCAAGGCTTTTTTGGTTTTATTTTTAAGTAGTATTTATTAGTCGAACAATTAACGCCCTATAAGCAAATAAACTTAAAACTTCAGGCTAGTCAGCGCATCTGTAGCTTCCCGCTCAGTTAATGCGCCAAAACCGAATCTAAGATAACCATTCTGTTTATGAATAAAGAAATATGGATTTAAAGCTAAATCAGTAAGATCCAACTGTGATGAGTCCCCTAAATTCAGCCAAAAAGCTAAGCCTCCTGCAGGAACATGGAAACTAACCCTGTCACCAAACAGCCGATTTAGCTCAGTAATACAGTGATCACGACGGGCTTTATAAAGTTTTTTACATTTCCGAATATGGCGTTTTACTTCACCTGATTCTAATAATTCAGCCAAGGCAAGCTCTGTTAACGTATTACCTTGTCTATCAATCATTAAAATCTCCTGCACGGCTTGTTTTATTAATTCAGGATTCGCCACTAAATACCCAACTCTAAGCCCTGGGGCAAATACTTTAGATAACGAACCTATATGCAGCACCCGTTCCGCACCTGGCAAACTCGCTAATGGCGGTATGGGTCGGCTATCAAAATGAAATTCATGATCATAATCATCTTCCACTATGTAAAAGCCATAACGAATTGATAACTGCAGTAACAATAAACGCCGTTCCATCACCATTGTGACGGTAGTGGGATAATGATGATGAGGGGTAGTGTAGATAGCCGCCACTTTGTGATTGGTCAATAATTGCTGTAGATGTAAAACATCAAGGCCTTTACTGTCTGTTCTGCAGCGTAATATAGTGAAACCTGCCGCTTCAAAAGCAGCCAACGCAGGAGCGTAAGTAAGCTCCTCAAATATCATTACACCATCAGATGGCTTGATGATACGGGATGCCAAGTAAATGGCCATCTGACTACCTCGAACGGTACAAATATGGGCAGTCGTCAAATGTAAATAACGCTCCTGAACAAGCATTCTCTGTAAGGCGCTACGTAATTCTATCGTTCCCTGAGCATCACCATAACCCAAATACTGCTTACGACTGGCAGCAATTAATGCCCTTCGATACGCCCTCGCTAATAACTCATAGGGAATAAGACGAGCATCTGGAATGCCGTCATTATCTACTTTTGCTCGGCTGTCCAAACTTAACGAAGTAGGAACGGCTTCAATGTCTGCCGTAGCGGTACGTGTAACTAAATGTTGATACTGTTCTGACAAGTGTTGCTCAGGCAATCGTGTTGAAACAAAGGTTCCACGTTTTGCTTCAGCCACCAGCCAGCCCTGCGCAATTAGCTCGTCATACGCCACTTGAACCGTCTTACGATTTAACCCCAATATAGCCGCTAATGATCGCGAGCCAGGTAAAAGTGCACCAGACTCCAGCCGTCCATTTAAAATATCCTCTATAAGTCTATTGACCAACCGAGCATGAGTCGTATCACCAACACTATTCTCTAACCACAACTGCGTTTGCCATGGACGTAGCATAATACTCTCCCCATCTGGACCATTACTAATTATAAATCTGGATGTTATTTCTGGTCCAGATTAGTTTTATTCTGCCTACTCAAGCACGAACTAGGAGTTAAAACATGATGAAAACAGCACACCTAGATAAACAACAATTGATGGCTAATGCGCAACAACAAATGGATTTATTAGTAAACGAAGGGCAATTTAACGACAGACAAAAACTGGCTTTAACTTGTCGTATTTTATATGAGCACGGCCATGATGCTGGTTTAGCCGGACAGGTCACTGCCCGTACTGAATCCAGCAATACATTTATCACACAACAATTCGGACTAGGATTCGATGAGATCACCGCAGACAATTTGCTGGAAGTAAATCAGGATTTGGAACCTGTTGATCAACAAGCAATGCCAAACCCCGCCAATAGATTCCACACTTGGATTTACCAACAACACCCAGAAGTGAATTGCATTATTCACACTCATCCAACTCATGTCGCTGCACTGTCTATGCTCAGAGTTCCGCTGATGGTTGCACAAATGGATACCTGCAGTTTATTTGATGACTGCGCCTTTTTAAGTGATTGGCCAGGAGTTCCTGTTGGTAATGAGGAAGGCATCATTATTTCAAATGCTCTGGGTAAAAAAAGAGCCGTTTTGTTGGCCCATCATGGTCAGCTAGTTGTAGGTAAAACCATTGAAGAAGCCTGTAATCTCGCATTGATGATTGAGCGCGCAGCACGATTACAGCTACTAGCAATGGCAGCAGGACAGATTCAGCCTTTACCGACTGAATTAGCAAAAGAAGCCCATGACTGGCTAACGACTGACCGCCGTAGCAAAGTCAACTTTGCGTATTACGCCAGAAAAGTACTGAAGTCCCACCCTGAATCCATCTAAGGAGATGAAAATGAAACTAACAGGCATTATCGCGTACCCAATTACCCCTTTTACTACAGATAATAATCAACCCGATTTAGAGAAACTGGGACAAAGTTTAGAACTACTGTTACAGCATGGCTGTGACGCTATAGCTCCTCTAGGCAGCACTGGTGAAAGCGCATATTTGAGTTTTTCCGAATGGAAAAAGGTAGCGCAGCATTCAGTTCAAGTTGTGGCAAACCGAGTACCAGTGATCATTGGCATTTCAGAGCTAACAACTGAACAAGCTATTAATAAAGCTCGTTTTGCGGCTCAGATTGGTGCCGATGCTATTATGGTAATACCTGTGTCGTACTGGAAACTCACAGACGATGAAATCTTCGGTTATTATGAAGCTATTGCGGCAACAGTGTCCTTACCTATTATGATTTACAATAATCCGGCTACCAGTGGTGTAGATATGTCGCCTGAATTAATTGTCAAAATGTTTAAGGAAATCCCTAACATCACCATGGTAAAAGAAAGTACTGGTGATATTCAGCGAATGCACAAAATACATCAATTATCAGCTGGAGAGTTACCTTTCTACAATGGTAGCAATCCATTAGCTCTAGAGGCTTTATGTGCAGGTGCTAGTGGTTGGTGTACTGCAGCCCCAAATTTATTAGAGACATTACCAAAGGAGCTTTATACCTTAATTAAAGCAAATGATCTTCAATCTGCGAAAGACTGTTTTTACCGTCAACTGCCTGTACTAAGCTTTATTGTTGCTGGCGGGTTACCTAAAACAATTAAAGCAGGTTTAGCGTTAAAAGGCCTTCAAGTCGGCGAGCCTCGTAAACCTCTGACGGCTGCTAATGAGAAAGATAAAGCTACATTAGCAAAATTACTAAGTATTTAATTTCATAAATACAAAAAAGCTCCGTTATCAAAAATAACGGAGCTTTTAACTGTGCTAATCGACTATCAAGCAGAAACGTTTAGAAGCTTAATCGTCTGCGCGTGCATTAATGTAAGCGCGCTCAGAAATATCATGCCATTCACTCACAGGTGCTAAAAAGCTTTTGAAAGAGTCATAGACTTTTTGACTCTCAGGATCATTCGCAGCCACTTCTTCTAGAGTCTCAGTAGACGCTTTCTTAAGTGCTTCCAACAAGTCTCGAGGGAAAGGCTTAAGAATCACATGATGCTCATTTACCAAGGTTTGCAGCGCAGCATTATTAAGCGCAGTAAACTCGTTGATCATGTCTAAGTTAGCTTGTTGAACCGCAGAGCGCACAATGGCTTTTAAATCTTTTGGCAAGGCTTCAAAAGCGTCTTTATTAAAGATAGCTTCAACAGCAGAACCTGGCTCATGCCAGCCTGGGTAATAATAATATTTCGCCGCTTTATACAAACCAAACGCAAGGTCGTTATAAGGCCCAACCCATTCTGTAGCATCGATTGTCCCAGTTTGAAGCGCGGTGAAAACTTCGCTAGCAGGTAAAGTAATAGGCGATGCACCGACTTTTTTCAGTACTTCTCCACCTAACCCTGGCATACGCATTTTCAAGCCTTGGAAATCGGCTAACGAGTTAATCTCTTTATTAAACCAACCGCCCATTTGCACGCCAGCATTACCAGCTACCATAGGAATTAAGTTAAACGGAGCGTAGATTTCTTCCCACAGCTGTAAACCACCGCCATAGGCAATCCAAGCGTTAAATTCTTGCGCGTTAAAACCAAAAGGAACCGTAGAGAAAAACTGCGCTGCTGGCACTTTTCCTTTCCAGTAATACGCAGTGCCGTGGCCCATTTGCGCTGTGCCACGAGATACCGCATCAAATACCTCTAATGCTGGAACAAGTTCACCTGCGGCATAGACTTTAATATCCAAACGGCCGTTAGACATTTCTTTGATATTATCTGCCAGCGCTTGTGCACCTGTGCCCATTCCAGGCGTATTTTTCGGCCAAGTTGTTACCATTTTCCAATGAATGACATCAACTTTTTGCTCTACCTTTGCGGTTTCTTTTTCTTCAGATCCACCACAGGCAACCAAAGTAGCTGTTATTACACCGACCAGTGCCACTTTTGCCCATATTCTTATTTTGCTCATTCACTTTATCCATTAAGAGACGAATTACATTTATAACTAGCACTTTGCTCGATACGCTTTGTCCAATACAACGAGCAAAACCAACGTGATAAATTAAGCCCTGTTACCAATCGATAGCAGGGCTTAATTGTATCGCTAGCTCTTTATTCCATAAATAACAAACTAATTAATCTGTAGCGCGAGCGTTAATAAATGCACGCTCAGAAATATCATGCCACTCACTAACAGACGTTAAGAAACTAGTGAAGGAGTCATAGACTTTTTGGCTCATAGGATCGTTAGCAGCCACTTCTTTTAGTGTTTCATCAGACGCTATACGCAATGCTTCCAAAAGGTCTTTTGGGAACTTTTTCAAAATAACATGATGTTCATCGACCAAAGTCTTCAAGGCAGCGTTGTTACGAGCTGTTAGTTCACTCAACATATTCAAGTTAGCTTGTTGTGCAGCTGAACGAACAATCTCTTGTAGGTCTTCTGGTAATGCATTGAAAGCGTCTTTGTTAATAAGCGCCTCAACTGCAGAACCTGGCTCTTGCCAACCTGGGTAATAGTAGTATTTCGCTGCTTTGTACAAGCCAAACGCTAGGTCATTGTAAGGACCTACCCACTCAGTGGCATCGATAGTGCCAGTTTGAAGAGCGGTAAACATTTCACTGCCTGGAAGGTTAACCGTCACAGCACCAACTTTCTTCAGTACTTCGCCACCAAGACCTGGCATACGCATTTTTAAGCCTTGGAAATCAGCTAAAGAGTTAATCTCTTTATTGAACCAACCACCCATTTGCGCGCCTGTGTTACCAGCAGCCATCGGAATGATATTAAACGGTGCGTAAACTTCTTCCCACAGTTGTAAACCACCGCCATAAGTAATCCAAGAGTTAAACTCTTGTGCCGTCATACCAAAAGGCACAGACGAGAAAAATTGTACTGCTGGCGCTTTGCCTTTCCAATAATACGCAGAGCTGTGACCCATTTCTGCAGTGCCACGAGATACAGCATCAAACACTTCCAACGCAGGAACAAGCTCACCTGCGGCATAAACTTTAATATCCAAACGACCGTTAGACATTTTAGTAATATTTTTCGCTAGCTCTTCAGCACTTGTACCCAAGCCAGGAAAGTTTTTGGGCCAAGTCGTGACCATTTTCCAGTGAATTGTTTCTACTTTCTTTTCTACTTTAGCCGTTTCTTCCGCTTTCTCTGATCCGCCACAAGCGACCAAAGACAAAGCAAACAAACTAGCAAACGCCAATTTGCCCAATACCATTAAATTACGCATTATTTTCCCTCAGAGAGCCAGTTACTTGATTACTATGAAACCCATGGTCTCAATAGAATCTATCTGTGATATGAAAATAGGGGCAATTAAAACATCGGTTAAATGCCACCTACTTCTGTATTTTTATAATAAATCAGACAGAAAATTGCCCTTAAAATGCATAAAACATTAAAAGGGCAAAAGATGATAAGAATTGTAGGAATCTTGCTCAACTCTTTTTTACAATTTCTCGCGACTAATTCACTTAACAGAGAAATTAGGCGTATAACCCCAAGACATACGCTGACCACTTTCAGCCGACTGCTCCGCCAAACAGATCAAGTAAATCAACTGACAAGCCTGCTCCATCGCAACCGGAGCCTCACCTTTACCCAGAATCGCATCACGTAATTGCGCATAGAAAGCCGCATAATCGCCTTGTGTTGCAGCTTCTTGAATGCTTTCAATATCATCTTGAGAATGCGCGACAAAACGAGTAATTTTTTGCTGAGCGGCTTTCGAAGGAAATTCATCCTGCCATGGCATTTGCCCAGCTCGCAGTGCTTCTTCTTGTGGATCTAAACCCACACATTGCCAGCTGCCTTTAGTAAATCTTGCATTAAAGCGGCGCATGTCACCTGCTTCAAATGGCGTCGACGCTAGACGTACACGTTTGTCATCATAGCCCAACTCCACTTCAAACCAATCGTGCGTTTGGCTACCGTCGCGTAACTTATCAATACTTGCATGCAACCACTTCGGCGGCCCAAATAAACTCAATGCCTGATCTAGAATATGCGGCCCTAAATCCCAAAAAATCCCCGTGCCAACACCCGGCTCTTCACGCCAGCGTGCTTGCGCCGTTGGACGAAACCGATCAAAGCGAGAATCTAAATGCTTCAACTCACCCAACTCAGCGCTTTCAATTAACGCTTTGAGACGCAAAAAGTCGCCATCAAAACGACGATTCTGGTAAACACAAAACACCAAGCCTTTTTGCTTCGCCAAGGCACACAAAGCTTCAATCTGAGATAAACGGGTAACAGAAGGTTTTTCCAGCAATACATGTTTGCCGTTTTCCAACGCCAGCTTTGCTTGATCAAAATGCAAAGCGTTCGGCGTCGTAATCACCACCAAATCCACATCCGGCGCCGCAAACACAGATTCAGCAGACGACACCACCGACACATCAGGCAGAACAGCCCTCACCTCATCCGCCTTCGAACTGCAAACATACGCCATCGTCATGCCAGGATCATTCATCACAAAAGGCGCGTGAAACACCCGCCCAGACAAACCAAAACCAATCAAACCAACACGAATCGCCATGCCCAACTCCTTTTCAACTAAATCATTACAACTCTAAATAGTTTACAACCAATTGAAAAAAAATGCCGCAATTAAAAATATTTACAGTTTTAGACCATTTAACTCATGGATAAATAGCTGGGCTGTAGGAAAGGAACTTAATAAGGGAATAGACGCTAAAGTCTAGCAAAGCAACATGTAGCCACCTTTTAGAAATTATCTCGTTGTCTGATTTGCGCTGACGCGCTGAGCTTGCGAAGTAGGCGCAAGGAAATCAGACAACGAGATACTGCATCTAAACCAAAGCTACAAAACTTCCAATTTAGCGAATGACAACACTAGCCATTTGGTGCCTTCATCATCGAAGTTCACCTGAACTCGTGCTTGTGGGCCTTGGCCTTCGTAGTTGATCACCAAGCCTTCACCAAACACAGGATGATTGACTCGATCACCCATATTCACAGTGACTTCTGGCGCTTTATAACTGTTCAACACGCTGCTGTTTTGCAGTTTGTTCTTTTCAAAGTTGTAATCAGGGCGCTGCAAAGAAACAGGACGGCTAACTTGTGAGCGAAGACGCACTTCTTCCAAACATTCCGGTGGCAACTCTTTAATAAAGCGTGATGGACTGTTAAAAGACTCACTACCAAACAAACGACGAGATTCCGCGTAAGTAATGTAAAGCTTTTCCATTGCTCGAGTAATGCCCACGTAGCAAAGGCGACGTTCTTCTGCGAGTCGTCCCGGTTCTTCGAAAGACATCTTGCTTGGGAAAATATTCTCTTCCACGCCCGTTAGGAACACCAATGGGAACTCTAGACCTTTCGCCGAGTGCAATGTCATCAACTGCACGGCGTCTTGGTACTCGTCGGCTTGAGCATCGCCAGCGTCCAATACGGCTTTATCCAAGAATGCCATCAGTGGAGAGCTAAACTCTTCGTCCTCGTCGCTCCAGCTGAATCCGCCTGCCGCACCAACCAACTCTTTTAAGTTTTCGATACGTGCTTCGCCTTTCTCACCTTTCTCTTTTTCATGGAAAGGAATCAAACCAGCTTCTTCAATGATCTGCTCGAAAATATCATTCAGGTTCAAATCTGGTTGCTGCACAGTGGTACTCAAACCTTCAATAAGGTGCAAAAATGCCTTGATTGCATTGGTCGCACGGCCTGTCATCAAAGACTGACGCACGACTTCTTGCGCGGCCTGCCACATAGAACAGCCATTATCTCGCGCGATTTCACGTAATGTACCGATACTACGTTCGCCAATACCACGAGGTGGTACATTGATGACTCGTTCCATGGCACCGTCGTCATTTGGATCCAACGCCAAACGTGCGTAAGCCAAGGCATTTTTGATTTCAAGACGGTCGTAGAATCTGTGCCCACCATAAATTCGATAAGCAATCTGTTCCCTAACAAGGCATTCCTCTATGACGCGTGACTGAGCATTGGAACGATAGAGAATCGCCATATCAGTCAGAGAGGTTCCCTTGTCGCGCCATTGTTTGATGATGCCAATGATAAAACGCGCTTCGTCTTGTTCGTTAAAGCCTGCGTACAGCGAGATTGGATCGCCTTCACCGCTGTCGGTCCAAAGCTCTTTTCCCAAACGATCATCATTATGTTTGATCAGGCCATTCGCCGCATTCAGGATATGGCCAGTTGAGCGATAATTTTGCTCCAAGCGAATGGTGCCAACGTCTTTAAAATCTTTGGTGAAGTTTTGGATGTTTTCAATTTTTGCGCCACGCCAACCGTAAATCGATTGGTCATCATCGCCCACGGCGGTAATCGTACCTTGGCTACCCACCATAATACGTAACCAAGCGTATTGGATGGTGTTGGTATCTTGGAACTCGTCCACCAGCACATGGCGAAAGCGCTCTTGATAATGGCGTAACAAGGCTGGCGTGCTAAGCATTAGCTCATGAGCGCGCAATAGCAATTCACCGAAATCTAATAATCCGCCACGTTCACAAGCTTCTTCGTAATGGTAATACAGCTCGCGCATGCCTTTGGAGAAAGGATCATGGCTATCTGGTACATGAGCTGCTCGTCGTCCTTCGTCTTTTTGCGCGTTGATAAACCAAGACACTTGCTTCGGCGGCCAGCGAGTATCATCAATACTCAATTCGCGCATAATACGTTTGATTAATCGCAGTTGATCATCGCTGTCCATTATCTGGAAATTTTCTTTTAGTCCCGCATCACGCCAATGGGCACGCAAGAGTCGATGTGCCAAACCGTGGAAGGTGCCAACCCACATGCCTTGCGGCGGAACACCCACCAACTGTTCGATACGGCCTTGCATCTCGCGAGCAGCTTTATTGGTAAAGGTTACCGCCATCAGGCTGTAGGGAGACAACTCGTAAGCGTGCATCAGCCATGCGATCCGGTGCACTAGGACTCGGGTTTTTCCTGACCCAGCGCCAGCCAAAACAAGGCTATTCTGCAAAGGCGCTGCGACGGCTTCTCGCTGCTTGTCATTCAGTGAGTCGAGGATAAAAGAAACGTCCATTACATTCCGCCATAATAATTAATAAATTTGTAACAAAAAACGCGTAAAAATAAGTTGATTTTCATTCTATTTGGGTTTTTTATTAGCTTGAAATAAGTGATCTGTCTATTTTGACTTTTTTTAACTGTCGATGACAGCGATCTATGCACTTCAATGTCGTCGAACGTCCAAAAGGGTATAACGATGAGCGATTTTGCTGAAACACTAACTGAAGTAAAAACCGACATAATGCACGCTTCCATTAGCTTGGATAATGAAACAAAAGAACGGAATCAAAAGGAAGACGCGGTACGTATGTTAAAAGCCAGACGTGCAATTGAACAGCATTTAGAAGAAAAACGTTTGCACCATGATATCTCTAACGGTTGGGACGATTAATTTCCCTGCTCATTAGTTGATACTTAAAGTGAACTAAATACGACCTAGCTATCTTGCTAGGTCAACGTTTTTTTACACTCAAAAACATCCCTCTCAGCAACCAACGTGTTGTGATATTACTCTATCGGCCTCAAAAAGCGGCTTTATTTAGAATAAGCCGCAACATTTCTACACAGTTAATTCTTGCCCTTTTCCGCCAACTTATAGCGGTTACTCACATGTTGGAGTACCATACGGTCTGATTTTTATATCTTCTAATCCATAATAAAAAAAGCAAATAACCCTCTTGGGGGAGTTACCATGTTTGAACATATCCAAGCTGCTCCGGCAGACCCAATTCTTGGCCTGAATGACGCTTACAGAAATGATCCAAATCCCAATAAAATTAACTTGGGCGTTGGTGTTTATAAAGATGAACAAGGCAATACACCTATTTTAAAATCAGTCAAACAAGCAGAAGAACGTTTGTTGGCTCAAGAAAAAACCAAAAGCTATTTAAGTATCGAAGGCGCACCCGCTTATCGATCTGCCGTGCAAACGCTTTTATTTGGTAAAGAACACAATATTATTACCAAACAGCTTGCTCAAACAGCCCATACCCCTGGCGGCACAGGCGCATTACGCGTCGCAGCAGAATTCATTAAAAAACATTTACCAGAAGCGACAATTTGGGTCAGCAACCCAACTTGGGCAAACCATCAGGCGGTCTTTCAATCCGTTGGTTTAGAAGTTGGCAGCTATGCTTACTATAATGCTGATAACAAATCTTTAGACTTTGAAGCCATGCTTGCGAGCTTGTCTCAAGTTCCTGAAGGCGATGTAGTGTTGTTTCATGGCTGCTGCCACAACCCAACTGGTATAGATCCAACACCAGAACAGTGGTATCAATTGGCTAAGCTATGTAGCAAACAAGGCTTCTTGCCATTGTTTGACTTTGCTTATCAAGGCTTTGGCCAAGGCTTAAAGGAAGATGCTCAAGGCTTACGTACTTTCTTAGAGCACGTCCCTGAAATGCTGATTGCTAGTTCGTTCTCCAAGAACTTTGGTCTGTACAACGAACGTGTTGGCGCACTGACTATTTTGTGTGAAACCGCTGAACAAGCTGAAACAGCGTTCACACAAATCAAACGCTGTATTCGCACCAACTACTCAAATCCGCCATCTCATGGCTCAGCAGTTGTCGCCGAAATCCTTAATGATGCCGAGCTGTTCGCATTATGGGAAAGCGAAGTAAAAGCCATGCGTACTCGTATTCATGAAATGCGTAGCTTGTTTGTGAATACACTACGAATCAAAGGCGTTAGCCAAGATTTTTCGTTTATTTCGCATCAGCAAGGCATGTTCTCTTTTTCTGGTCTGACACCAGATCAAGTTGCTCAGTTGCGTAAAGAGTACGGCATTTACATTGTTGGCTCAGGACGTATCAGTGTTGCAGGTATGACTCATGAAAACATGGGTCCACTTTGTGATGCTATTGCCGCGATTTTAAAGGGCTAGGCTAACATTTAGTCGCTACTGCGCAATTCTAAAAAACGGCTTCAAACTTTCATGTTGAAGCCGTTTTTTTATGTCGATTGTTTTTGTTTGTTGTTTTATCGCTAAAGAGGCTGTTACCTTATGGATTCGCTTTTTTCTATCTTCACAGGAGCCATCAATGACCGCCACACTGATTTACTGCTACGACCCTATGTGCAGCTGGTGTTGGGGATTCCGCCCTACTTGGACCAAGCTACAAAAATCCCTACAAGACTTAGTCGATGCAGATCAATTAACCATTCAACCCATGCTTGGAGGGCTTGCCATAGACTCTGATGTCGCTATGCCAGATGAAATGAAAAGCAAACTAGAAAGCACTTGGAAAAACATTCAAGCGTCATTAGGAACCAAGTTTAATTTTGATTTCTGGAAAACAGCTGCACCACGACGCTCGACTTACCCAGCATGCAGAGCCTGTTATGTCGCAAGAGATACGGGATTAGAGGAAGAGATGTATCACGCCATCCAAGAGGCGTATTACCTAAAAGCCAGAAATCCATCAGACTTAGACACTCTCATTGAATGCGCTGAGCAAATAGGCATGAATGCAGACGGTTTTCAGAAAACCATGCAGCACGTTAAAAATGAACGTTTATTGGAAGAAGAAATAGAGCAAGCTCGACATCTTGGCTTAAATTCATTCCCTTCTTTAGCCTTACTTATAGGCGATAAGCTCACGCCTATTCCACTAGACTACAAAGACCATTCAAGCATGTTAAATGCCATAAAAAAGGCGCTGTCTTAGCGCCTTAGTCACTTAAATCACATCAGTTCTATAAATATAAATCAACGAACTAAAATATAACTCTTCACTGTCCGAGCTATCGCAGCTGCTGAAACAACATATAGCAAAGGTAAAGCGAGCTTATAATCGTTGCCATCTACAAACACCATAATGCACGCAATAACTAGCAGACTCAGCGTAAATAGGTGCACATAGGCACACAAACCAAACTTCCATTTTGCTGTGATCATCACACCACCAACACCTAAAACCACACCCAATGCGCCACCAACTAAAACATCCATTGGCCAATGCACACCAATCAACACTCGACTCAAGGCAACCAATACCGCCAACAGGATAAACGTCGCTTTAGCATAAGCATTTTGAACGTAGCAAAAACACACACTTGCTAATAAGAATGCCGTTAAACTATGGCCAGAAGGAAAGCTACGTGCTTTATAGGCTCTGCCCAAAAGATTAAAGGTTTCAGGATCAAGCACTGCCGGTGGACGCGGCATCGCAAAATAATCCTTAAGTAAGTTAACTACGATGGCACCAAGTAATGTGGTGAATAGAACAGTCCAATGAAAACGAATATTGCGGCAAGAAAATAACAGCACTAGGGCCAACAAAAATACGCCATCTCCAAATACCGTCATATTTTCCAATAAGAAAGAAGGTATGTAGGTGCTAAAACTATTTATTTCCATAAAGCCAAAGTGATAACCACCAAGAACGTTACCAATCATGGCAGTGCTTGCTAATACAACGGCAACCAAAAGCAAAATTTGAATACTAGATTGAGGAACAACAGCCTTGCTTGATCTCGCTTGATCTAGCAGCGATTTATAATTGGTCGACATTTTAGTTAAGTGACAACGCATATAATCCCTATTCCTTTTGGCAAAACATAAATAAATATAAAACTTCAATATTCACATTTTATGCATATTGGATGAAAAATAAGTGAAATATGAATTAAAGATATGTAGCTAAAGGAATGTTTATCTTTTTTTTTGTGATTTTGTGTAAGGTTAGCAAACAAAAGGTAAAAGAAGGATTGATGATCATGATGAAATCCCCGTTAATAGGCGAATAATCACGAGTTATTTTTCCATCTAGGTTTTTCTTCGCTAGATTTTCCTTAATCTAGGAACAACAAGGTCAACAGGAATACATATCCCAAATGAAGCGTAACCACACTATTTTGTCCCGATTCACTTCGGGGCTATGTTCTTTCTTCAGACAGGGTTTTAGAACAAAACCTAGTACTTCAAGCTTTGTTATTTTGCTAACGCTACTAAATACAGCGCTATATAACTGGCCTTTGTTTTCTTTTTCGATAAAAAATCTAGATGGCTTTACGCTGAATAGCTTGCAAACTCTTATGACCGTTTTTGCCGCTATTTATCTAGTCACCACTCTTGTGCTTTATGTTTTGTTTATTTTATCTAGACGCTTAGGTAAAGCTGTGTGTATGGTGTTTGCACTTGCAAACTCATTGGCAGTGTATTTCGTGGTGACCTATAACGTCATCTTAGACAGAACCATGATAGGCAATATTTTTAACACCCAATATTCAGAATCTGGACAATTTTTAAGCCCAAAGCTGGCCATTTATTTTATTCTGCTTGGCGTCTTACCAGCTTGGTTAATCATTCGTGCATCGGTTCAAAAAACCTCAAGAATACGATTATTCGCGCATCTCATTATCACCGTCATAGTCACGTCTACTTGGATTTGGCAGTCACAAAGTCATTGGCTATGGATTGATGATCATGCCAAACAATTAGGTGGCCGAATCATGCCATGGTCTTACGTAGGTAATACGATTCGCTATCAAAACCAGTTAGCGAAAGAAAATGTAGTACAAACTCTATTACCAGATGCCACCTTTGGTTCAAATGAAAAAACCGTTGTGGTGTTAGTCATTGGTGAATCAGCGCGAGCGGAGAATTTTTCCCTATACGGCTATGACAAACCAACCAATCCTTTGCTAACCGCATCTGAAAATGTCGTTACCTTAAAAAATGCGACCTCTTGCGCCACTTACACTACCGAATCTGTGAAATGTATTCTTTCACACAATAACCCAAGTGGTAGTTTCTCCGAGCAATTTGAACCTTTGCCAAGTTACCTGCAAAGACAAGGTATTGACGTTTTTTGGCGCTCCAAAAACTGGGGAGAACCACCAATTAAAGTGGCCAGCTATTTAAGTTCAGGGGATTTGAAAAAGAACTGTGAAGGCAGTGAATGCGACTATGACGGCGTGTTATTAAGTCATCTAGCTGAGCAAATTCAGGCATCAGATAAACAAAAAGTCTTTGTTGTTCTGCATCAAACAGGCAGTCATGGACCATCTTATTACAGCAAATATCCAAAAGAATTTGAGGTCTTTAAACCTATTTGTCGTTCGGTCGAGCTTAGTAACTGCACACAAGAGGAGCTAATTAACGCCTACGATAATACCGTCTTATATAACGATCATTTCTTAGATCAGTTACGCAAAACTTTAGAAGGATTGAAAGACACCTCCAGCGCTTATCTTTATGTATCTGACCATGGAGAGTCACTTGGCGAAGGTGGTATTTATTTACATGGAACACCTTATTCCATTGCACCTGAGCAACAATTCAAAGTGCCGTTCTTTGTGTGGATGTCGCCATCTTTTATTGATCAGAGGCATATCTCTATCGATAAACTAAGAGCACGAGAACAAAGCACCCAAGCGAATATTTTCCATAGTGTCATGGGTGCCTTTGATATGAACAGCGAAATCTATAATAAAGACCTAGATATGTTCAGGGCTGCGCGCCAACAATAGCCATAGACTAGCGAATAAACAATAAAGGCCAGTAAATCTGGCCTTTATTGTTTTTGTCATTTTCTAGAAAACATGACTCTTTTTGGGCTCTAACCAAAGTCGTGATTAATTAAATCCAACATCGGGTTATAAAGTGGTTCTGTTGTGGCATTACGAGACTTTTTAGCTTCCTTCTCAGGCTGCGCTAAATCACTTTCTATCGCTTCGACAAGCTCTTCTGTTTGCTCGCTCTCTTCCACTGGCTCAAGAGTCTCTACAGCTTGTTCTTCTATCTTTTCAATGACTGTTTCTACAGGCTCAACCGCTAATTTAGCTTCATCAACGACCAAATGCTCCGCCAGAGCTTTTGCTAACGGTTCCACATCGTCCAAGGTGACATTCACCGCCAACCAATGATTAGCGTCGGCTTCATGGCTAACCAAGGCTCCGGGCACAATCGCGTGGCGGAAACTGGCTAGCAATGCAGTCATACTGGCAACATCTAATGGTTTCGATAAACGCATCCAAAGTGACATACCACCTTTGCTAGCAGCAAAACTAACATGCTCGCCGAGACACGTTTCTAGGTGCGCTTTAACGCGCTCAGAATTAGCCCAAACCTCTCTCGCGCGTTTCATTAATGAGCGCTTACTATGTGGCTGTAACGCATCACTCAAGGCCATTTGTTGCGCATCGCTTAACGCCATATCAGCGCCTAAGAAAGCGCCTTCCAACAAAGCTTGATGTTTACCAGGCAAACACCAGCTTGCAGAGCGATCTACACCTTTTGATTCCACGCCGCCGATATAAACAATCTGATCAGACGAATCCAGTGACTTGTAGGTCATCATAGATCCAGCGCGATACGCCAAATGTGAGCACAAATCCCACTCAATCACTGGCAGCTTGGTTTCTTCAATAATTGCTAACCAGCGACGCAGACTTAAATTACTCACCAACTGGCCAGCAGGAAACGAGAACTGTCCCGGCAATACAATCAGACGAATGGATTTATCTCGTAAGCAACGAATCGCTAAATCTAAATCGACGCCGCGTTCACCTGCTGTCAGGGCAATCACTTGTCGTCCTAAGCTTTGTAATGTAGTAGTAATCCGCGGATCACAAGGCGTTAACACCAACACGCTATCGCCACGTTGAGTCAGTGTTTGCAAGGTTTGAGTGAAGATTGCTAAAGGAGAACGTCCTAGCCAAAGATGTGATGCATGAGCTTTGATACCAAGCCCTTTTAAATGCTCACTAACGGCTTCACGGGCCGCTAAATGGCCTTTACCCAATACAGGCAGATGGACTTCTTCCTGACGCACTGCAGGGCTTAAAAAAGTATCGCTTTGATCAACCAAGGCCGCTCGATGCGCAAGACATGCCCAAGCTGGCTTAGTACCGTCTTTGGCGAGTTCACGTAATTCTTCGCCAGCCAATAACAATGCCGGTTTTGTCTCGCTACGGTGACAAACAAAGTAACCAGATTTAGGCCGAGACTCGATCCAACCATCTTCGCTTAACAACTCATAACCATGTATGACCGTATTTAAGCTCAGGCCCAATTGTTTCGATAAAGCTCGTAAGGACGGCATTTTATCACCGGGCACAATGGCCTCTTGTGACATCTGATCCAAGAACCAATCCACCACACCTTTATATAAAAAATCCGCCACCGTTTTGTACCTTTTCTAGTTTGTCATCTAGTATCTGTTATCAATCATTATAGTTGTCTTAAAAAAACGCAAGTAAAAGCCCAATAATTCACGATTTTGATGGGAGTTAAGGTACAATTTCACCAATTTAGCGCAGATTTCATGACTTTTGGTTCAGACTTTTAAGCCACTAGCATCACCAATTAAAATCCGCCCATTGTTAAAAACCAAAGTAGACAACCCTAAAGTAGAGTATTCATGGCTTTTGACCCATCCTCGCTTCGTCACCTATTCCCAATTTTGGCGCAGTCAGCCTATGATCATCCGCTAACCTATTTAGATAATGCAGCGACGACGCAAAAGCCGTTGCCAGTATTGGATGCAATTCAGGACTATTACCGAAGCTTTAACGCCAATGTTCATCGTGGTGCGCACTTCCTTAGCGACCGAGCAACCAACCGTTTTGAGCAAGCCCGAGACACGATCGCAAGCTTTATTAATGCGCCAGAACAAAGCCATGTGATTTGGACAAAAGGCGCGACAGAAGCCATCAATACGGTCGCTTTTGGTTTAGAGCATCTGCTCGAAAAAGGCGATGAGATACTCATCACTAGTTTAGAACATCACGCCAACCTAGTGCCTTGGCAGCAATTAGCCTTTCGCACTGGCGCTCGATTACGCATTCTGCCATTAACATCCAATGGCGAATGGGAGCCCGAATTCAGCCACTACTTCACGGATCGCACGCGTATTTTTGCGGCGACACAGATTTCCAATGCCATCGGCGTAAGCACACCGCTGCAAACAATGCTCGATCATGCCAAGCAACAAGGCGCTTTTACCCTTGTCGATGGCGCTCAAGCCGTGGCGCACTATCCTATTGATGTGCAAATATTAGACTGTGACTTCTATATCTTCTCTGGCCACAAGATGTATGGCCCAACGGGTATTGGCGTGTTATATGGCAAAAGCCACGCTTTGGAAGTTCTGCTGCCCTACCAAACGGGCGGCGAAATGGTGCGTCATGTTTCGTATCAAGCCACAGAGTTCAATGTGCTTCCTTATCGCTTGGAAGCAGGAACGCCACACATCGAAGGCGTTATTGGCTTGGCGGCGGCCTGTGATTTTCTTAACGCTCAGGATCGTCTGGCGTTATTAGCTTGGGAACAATCCCTCGCCATGCACGTATATTCACGTCTTCATAAAGAAGGTGGCATCGAAATTTATTCGCCCGAGAAAAACACTACTTTGGTTTCACTAAGTGTACCCAATATTCATATCTTGGATTTGAACGCTTACCTAGATAGCCAAGGTGTAGCGGTTCGAGCTGGCAGCCACTGTGCCCATCCGTTAATGGCACAACTTGGTGTTGCTGGAACCTTGCGTGCCTCTTTCGCCTGTTACAACACCATGGAAGAAGCTAATCGTTTCTGCGATGTTCTTCTAGAAGCCATAGACCTATTAAACGATGAGTAACACTATGACGGACTCTTTAGGACAACAAAAGCCAGTAAACATAAAAGCCCTGCTGCAAGCTTGCCGTAGCAAAGAAGAAACCTTTAAGGCTTTGGTGACGTTAAGCAAAACCTTACCGCGCTTGTCTGCTGAAAAAAAAACCGAAGAAAACAAGGTAAAAGGCTGCGAAAGTGCCGTTTGGCTAGTCGTTGAAGAAAGTCATGGCATACGCCACTTCAAAGCCGACAGCGACGCCAAACTTATGCGCGGTGTATTAGTCGCCATATTGAGCTTAGTAGAAGGAAAAATGCTAGCGGATATTCAAAAAATGGACCTCAAAGCAGAGCTAGCCGAGCTTAACTTATCAAGTTACCTAACCAGCTCTAGAACCAATGGTGTGTTAGCGATTTTGAACAAAATCAACACGGTATAAGGTTTAGATACCTTTTCTTTTACTTCACAATACCTGTTACTTAACTTTTATTTACCAAGATCAATGACAATCCAAAGCCTATAAATATTCCGCCAGTTAATCGATGAAAGATCCGGTTAATATTATCTCTCGCTAAATACTGGCTAATTGATGTGGTTGCTAACGCATAAATACTCAGCCCAACAAAAGAGCAACAGGCAAATGTCCCTGCTAATAGACAGAATTGCGGCAGAACGGCTTGATTTAAATCGATAAACTGAGGAAACACCGCAGTATAAAATGCGATGGCTTTCGGGTTACTCATTCCAACTACATACGCTTCCATAAAAAGTTTTTTGCCGGAACCCAATGACTTAGAATCCGTTTGTGTATCAGGTTTCGTATATCGAGACTTCCAAGCTTTAACACCAAGATATATTAAGTATAAGCCGCCAATAACTTTGATCAGGCTAAACAGTAAATCAGAAGCCAGAATAATAGCTCCCAACCCTGCAGCCGATAAACTGGCTAGCGTCATGACTGCCGCAATATTTCCTGCAATGCCTCGCAAGGATTGCCAAAAGCCAAAGCTGGCGGAGTTTTTTATAGCAAGTAACATCGCTGGGCCAGGTGAAAAAGTCGCCACTAAGCAAATCAATAAAAACAACCAATAATCCATTTTCATTTTCCTTCTTTTATCTTAGTTAAAACCTATCATTACCATCTTGCTCTAAATTATTAATCTTGGTTTTTCCCAATATTTTCAATAACACATTACGGCAAGATCTTAACACTGGGTACAAAATAGCAGCGACTTTTTTGGAACTAAACAGCCAATAATTCAAGCGGTTAAACACTCCAGATCGGCCGCTAAGCAAGGCTAAAAGATGGATTGCATCCGCGCCATAGTAAAGCTGTCCATCCATTTTCAAGACCATGCCTTGATCTATGTCTAAGCCTTTAGCATTAACTTCTACCATAACCTCTGGATTGTCGCGAGCATCAATGAGTACTAACTCTCCGACGCTTTGACGTATACGAACTATTTGGCAATAAAAATGGCAGGCGGGACATTCTTTGTCATAGATGAGCAGAATCTGCTTGTTTGTCATGCATCAACCAGCTGATAAGAGATCAAATACAGCTCTTGAATCCCTGGGTAAATGTCCTGAATCACTTCCCTCAATTCATCCAAGGTCATGTTTTCTTGCTCGGCATGATAATCCGTTAGAGCGTCAAACAAGACCGGCTCGACAGACAATATTTTTAATCGACAAAACTCACGACCGTCTTCGAAGGTAAACACAGTCACAACTGAGTCAGGGACATAGTGCTTTTCAGCTACATCACGCAAGGTAATGGTCTTCTTGCCAGATAGAATATCGGCCTCAAAGCGTTCAAAGAAAGTCATGGTTGTCGGTGTCATTGCTTAATTCGCCTTCTGTGCCAGTTTTTCCAATACTCTCGACACCGCCACAAACGCGAAGGAAGCCGTAACTGCGGTACTAGCACCAAAACCAGTGTCGCAATTCATTTTGGTTTCCGTATCGCCTTTTAAACGTTGATGAGAAACCGTGCCGTCGCCTTGCGGATAACTTAATTGCTCGGTGGAATACACGCATTCAATGTCAAAGCGGCGTTTCGGATTACGGGTAAAGTTGTAATAACGTCGCAGGAAGTTGCGTAGTTTGGCAGCAAGTGGATCTTTTTCGGTTTTAGAGAGATCGCCGATGAGTATTTTGGTTGGGTCCATTTGACCGCCCGCACCACCGACTGTGATGACTTTACGCTTGTTACTCTTACTCCACGCCATCAGAGCGGCTTTTGGCTTGATGCTATCAATGCAATCAATAATGTAATCAAACGGCGTAGAGAGCAGCTCAGAGATGTTTTCAGGGGTAATAAAGTCTTCTATGCAGGTTACTTGGCAATTCGGATTAATCAACTTGATACGTTCTGCCATGACATCAACTTTCGATTGACCAATGTTTCCATCTAATGCGTGAATTTGGCGGTTGGTATTAGTGATGCAAACATCGTCCATATCGATCAACGTAATTTTACCAATACCTGAACGTGCCAAGGCTTCAGCCGCCCAAGAGCCAACGCCCCCAATACCGATGACACAAACGTGTGCTTGAGTAAAAAACTCATACGCTGCATCGCCATATAAACGGCGAATGCCACCAAATCGTTGATCGTTTGTCACTTTTATCTCCTCGCAAAAGGTTCTACCCTGCGCTTTTTATGCCAATAAGTGTATTCTTTGAACCTAGCAAAGACGAATTACTTTCTATCAAAAATCTTTGCGTGCAAAGATTTATATAAATAATCACCAGGTACTGTGAGCCCTATGATTCAGCAAGCTTTTGAAATGCTTGGTTTGACGCCAAGAGAAACTCAACTTTATCAAACTCTATTAAAGTTAGGCCCTTCTTCCATTCGAGATATTGCCGAACACAGCGGCATCAATCGCGGCACGGCATATGAGTCGCTAAAACAGTTACAAAGCAAAGGCATCGTTAGCTACTTTCCAAAAGGAAAACGCCGATTATTTACCGCTGAAAACCCAGATATTCTTCTAAATTTAGCGGAAGAAAAACGCAACCGCCTAGACAAAACTATTGAAAACCTGAAAAACACTATCATTCCTAATTTGCATCAGCAGCAGCCAGATTATCATCAAACCAATGTACGTTATTACGAAGGTGATGATGGCATAGAGTGGGTTTTACGCGATATTTTAAACGTGGTATCGCAACAAGACCACAAAGAATATTGTGTGTTTTCTTCTAAACCTATTCGCCCTTTCTTGTATCGCCCTTTTCCCAACTACACAAAGCAACGCGTGAAGCTTGGTATTAATGTAAAAGTGATCGCGCTTGGAGATGGTGGTGAAGAAGCACAGTTGTCTGAACGTAAGTGGATTAAAACGGAAGGTTCGGTCGACGCCAGCTATATTGCTATCTATCCGCCCAAATGTGCGATTATTTCTTTAGCGAGTAACAACTTCCCTTCTGCCGTGGTATTGGAATCTAAAGACATCGCCAAAGCACAGCAGATCATCTTCGATACCTTATGGAAGATGCTCTAAAAAGCAACGTTCCACTCAAATAGCAGGCAATAAAAAAGCAGCCCTTAGGCTGCTTTTTTGACTTCAAACTCAACATTACCGCTTATTTGTGATCGCGGAACTGCTGAATAGTACGCAAGCGGGCCATAGCTTCTGCTAGTTCCACTGTCGCACGAGTGTAGTCGACGTCAGGTTTTTGGTTAGCCAAAAGCTCTTTAGCATGTTCCTGAGCTTTTAGTGCCGCCTCTTCGTCCAGATCTCTTGCACGAGTGGCTGTGTTAGCCAAGACGGTGACGCGGTGCGGTTGAACTTCTAGGAAGCCACCGGACACGAAGATTATCTCTTCGTCACCATTTTCTTTAACCACACGAACAGGACCTGGTTGCAGAGTAGTCAACAATGGCGCGTGACCAGGCATAATGCCCAAATCGCCATAGCTGCCTGCAGCCACAAGAGATTGTACCGTACCGGAAAAAATCTCTTGTTCAGCGCTT
Source organism: Marinomonas polaris DSM 16579 (assembly GCF_900129155.1). Classification (GTDB taxonomy): domain Bacteria; phylum Pseudomonadota; class Gammaproteobacteria; order Pseudomonadales; family Marinomonadaceae; genus Marinomonas; species Marinomonas polaris. The sequence goes on along the minus strand of NZ_FQVF01000007.1, from coordinate 83,453 downwards.
ACGATATCGCAGTGTACTGTGATAGCCATAAGTTGCCTCTCTTAGTCATACTTAGCAAAAGCGTTTTACAACGCTTTTGCTACGCGTGATGGTTAAAGTTTCTTAGCTTTCTCGACAGCTTCGTCGATGCTACCAATCATGTAGAACGCTTGCTCTGGAAGATCATCGAACTCACCATCCAAGATGCCTTTAAAGCCACGAATCGTGTCTTTCAAAGAAACATACTTACCTGGAGAGCCAGTGAATACTTCTGCTACGAAGAAAGGCTGAGACAAGAAACGCTGGATTTTACGAGAACGGTTAACCGTTTGTTTATCTTCTTCAGATAACTCGTCCATACCCAAGATTGCGATAATGTCTTTCAATTCTTTGTAACGCTGCAATACCATTTGAACGCCACGTGCTACGTCGTAATGCTCTTGACCGATAACTAGTGGATCAAGCTGACGTGAAGTAGAGTCAAGAGGATCGATCGCTGGGTAGATACCCAAAGATGCGATGTCACGAGACAATACAACGGTTGCGTCCAAGTGAGAGAACGTTGTTGCTGGAGACGGGTCAGTCAAGTCATCCGCAGGTACGTATACCGCTTGAACAGACGTGATAGAACCAGTCTTAGTAGAGGTGATGCGTTCTTGAAGAACACCCATCTCTTCAGCAAGTGTAGGCTGGTAACCTACCGCAGATGGCATACGACCTAGCAATGCAGATACTTCTGTACCCGCAAGCGTGTAACGGTAGATGTTATCTACGAAGAAAAGTACGTCACGACCTTCGTCACGGAACTTCTCAGCCATAGTCAAACCAGTCAAAGCAACACGTAGACGGTTACCTGGTGGCTCGTTCATTTGGCCATATACTAGAGATACTTTATCGATTACGTTCGAGTCTGTCATCTCGTGGTAGAAGTCGTTACCTTCACGAGTACGCTCACCAACACCAGCAAATACAGAGTAACCGCTGTGCTCGATTGCGATGTTACGGATAAGTTCCATCATGTTTACGGTTTTACCTACACCGGCACCACCAAACAGACCAACTTTACCACCTTTCGCGAAAGGACAAACAAGGTCGATAACCTTGATACCCGTTTCTAGCAATTCGTTGCTAGAAGACTGCTCAGCATAAGAAGGAGCTGCGCGGTGAATTGACCAACGCTCTTCTTCGCCGATTGGGCCTTTTTCGTCAATCGGATTACCTAGAACGTCCATAATACGTCCTAGTGTTTTAGTACCAACTGGCACAGAAACTGGTTTGTTTGTATTTTCTACAACCAAGCCACGTTTAATACCGTCAGTGGAACCCATTGCGATGGTACGAACAATACCGTCGCCTAGTTGTTGTTGAACTTCCAACACCAACTGTTTACCCTCAATGGTCAGGGCATCATATACTTTTGGCACGCTATCACGTGGGAATTCCACGTCCATAACCGCGCCAATAACCTGTACGATGTGTCCGCTACTCATGTTCGGATCCTCTTAAATACCTAAATACCTTAAACCGCTGCCGCGCCGCTGACTATCTCAGAAATTTCCTGAGTAATCGCTGCTTGACGAGCCTTGTTGTACACCAACTGCAATTCATCAATGATATCGCCGGCGTTGTCTGTTGCGTTTTTCATCGCAAGCATACGAGCTGCTTGTTCACACGCAATATTCTCAACCACTGACTGATATACTTGAGATTCAATATAGCGAACCAATAATTCGTTCAAAATTTCAACGGCTTCCGGTTCATAAATGTAATCCCAGTGGTGCTTTAACTCTGTATTCTCTTCCGCTTTTAATGGCAAAAGTTGTTCAACCGTCGGGTTTTGAGTCATGGTATTCACGAACTCATTTGAAACCACATAAAGACGATCAATACGACCTTCATCAAATGCGTCTAGCATCACCTTTACGCTACCGACTAAGTCGTCAGCTTTTGGTGCATCACCTAAACCGGTGAAGGCTGCTGTTACATTTCCGCCGTAGTTACGAAAGAATGAAACGGCTTTGCCACCAATCGCACAGATGTCTATTTCAACACCAGTATCAGCAAACTGTTTCATATCTCTAATGGCTTTTTTGAACACGTTAACGTTCAAACCACCACATAAACCACGATCAGAAGAGATTACGATATAACCAACACGCTTCGCCTCACGTTCGGTAAGGTAACGGTGTTTATACTCAGGATTCGCGTTGGCCAAATGACCAACTACTTGGCGAATTCGTTCCGCATACGGACGAGAAGCGGCCATACGATCCTGAGCTTTACGCGTTTTACTTGCAGCTACTTTTTCCATAGCACGAGTAATTTTACGCGTATTGTTAATGCTCGAAATCTGAGTACGTATCTCTTTTCCGACTGCCATAATAGAACTGCCCTTGTGAGAATGTTATTTCACAAACTGCAAGAAAGTGGTGACAAGCTTTAATCGCTTGTCACCAAACTCATTACCAAGTTTGCGTCGCTTTAAACTTCTCGATTGCCGCTTTAAAGGTCGCTTCAATCTCGCCGTTAAAATTACCAGTTTTGTTAATGTCAGCCATAAGATCAGTGTGTTCACTGTTCATGTAGCTCAACAAAGCAGTTTCAAAACTACCAATTTTGCTTGTTTCAACATCTTCAAGGAAGCCATCATTAGCAGCGTAAAGAACTACGCCCATATCAGCTACAGACATAGGAGAGAACTGCTTTTGTTTCATCAGTTCAGTAACCTGTTTACCGTGCTCTAACTGCTTACGAGTCGCTTCGTCTAGGTCAGATGCGAACTGAGCGAAAGCCGCCAATTCACGGTACTGAGCCAATGCAAGACGAATACCACCGCCAAGTTTCTTGACGATCTTAGTTTGTGCTGCACCACCTACACGAGATACCGAAATACCTGCGTTCATCGCTGGACGAATACCGGCGTTAAACGAGCTCGTTTCCAAGAATATCTGACCATCTGTGATGGAGATAACGTTGGTTGGTACGAATGCAGATACGTCACCACCTTGAGTCTCGATGATTGGCAATGCGGTCAAAGAACCCGTTTTGCCTTTCACTTCACCATTGGTGAATTTCTCTACGTAATCAACGTTTACACGTGATGCACGCTCAAGAAGACGAGAGTGAAGGTAGAATACGTCACCTGGGTAGGCTTCACGACCTGGCGGACGACGTAGAAGCAAAGATATCTGACGGTAAGCCCAAGCTTGCTTGGTCAAATCATCATAAATGATCAATGCGTCTTCACCGCGGTCACGGAAATATTCACCCATAGTACAGCCAGTGTACGGCGCTATGTAAAGCATTGCTGCTGGATCAGATGCGCCAGCTGCTACTACTGTGGTGTATTCCATTGCGCCAGCTTCTTCAAGCTTACGCACGACGTTAGCAATTGTAGATTGTTTCTGACCAATCGCTACGTACACACACTTAATGCCAGAATCTTTCTGAGCAATAATGGTGTCAATTGCTAATGCAGTCTTACCAATCTGACGGTCACCGATGATCAACTCACGTTGACCACGACCAATTGGCACCATAGCGTCAATGGCTTTGTAACCTGTTTGAATCGGTTGATCAACTGACTGACGTTCGATAACGCCTGGCGCCACTTTTTCAACTTTATCAGTTAGTTTTGCATTGATAGCGCCTTTGCCGTCGATTGGGTTACCCAATGCGTCAACAACACGACCAAGCAATTCAGGACCGATTGGAACTTCCAATATACGACCTGTACATTTAACTTTTTGACCTTCTACAAGGTCTTGGTATTTACCAAGTACTACTGCACCGACAGAGTCACGCTCTAGGTTCAAAGCAATACCGTAAATACCACCAGGGAATTCAATCATTTCCCCGTACATAACATCTGCCAAGCCGTGGATCAGAACGATACCGTCTGCCACGCTGACAATTGTGCCCTCATTTTGGGCATCAGAAGATACATCGAGGTTCTCGATGCGCTTCTTGATAATCTCGCTGATCTCAGATGGATTCAGTTGCTGCATGCTAAATTCCTCAACCCTGGTTTCGATTTAACGAAACGCTAGGAGTTTATCGCCTCGGCCAGTTTCGCTAATTTACCGCGTACTGAACCGTCGATGATTAAGTCACCTGTACGAATAACCACGCCACCAATTAGGCTTGCGTCTGTTTCACTGGTTAAGTTGACTGTACGGTCCAACTTTTTAGCCAGTGAAGCGGCTAATGCTTGTGTTTGTTCTACTGTTAATTCAAATGCAGACGTAAATTGAACATTTACGGCTTTTTCGAAATTCAGTTTGAACTGTAAAAATAACTCAGAAATAGCAGGAAGAAGCGATAAACGCTTATTCACAGCAAGAGCTAACAAAAATGCTTTGCCTTGTTCTGTTGTTACTTCTGCACAAACGTCCGCTAGAGCGTTTGCCTTCTCTTCCGCACTAAAAGCTGGATTCCCAAGTGCTTTTTTAAGCTTAGGTTCAACAGTCACAGCAGCTAATATGTTTAACATATCTGCCCACTCTGAAATATGACCTTGCTCTCTAGCAACTTCGAAAACCGCTTTAGCGTACGGTCGCGCGACTGTTTTTAATTCAGCCATTAGACCCTCGCTTAAAGCTCTTTGGCGAGCTGTTCAACGATCTCGCTATGTGCTTTTTCGTCAATGGTGGCTCCCAAAATCTTCTCGGCACCAGCAAATGCAAGAACGGAAACTTGAGCACGCAATGCTTCTTTAGCACGCATAACGTCTTGTTCGATCTCTGCTTGAGCTGCTTCGCGCAGACGCTTGCCATCGGCAATCACCTGCTCTTTTGCCTCGTCGACCATTTGGTTCGCACGTTTGTTGGCTTGTTCAATAATCTCGGCCGCGTTCTCTTTGCTTTCACGTAATATTTGAGAGGCTTGTTCTTGTGCCAACTCAAGGTCACGTGAAGCACGGTTCGCTGCTTCCAAACCGTCTGCAATTTTTTTGCTACGCTCTTCGAGCGCAGCAATAACTGGTGGCCACACATATTTCATGCAGAACCAGACAAAAATAGCAAACGAGATAGCTTGGCCTAGAAGTGTGAGATTTAAGTTCACGCTAATACCCTCGCTTTTAGTCGTTTAAAAATCATTCCCGCAAAGTTTTGCAGAATATTAACCAGCGACCAAAGCAACAAAAGGATTCGCAAAAGTGAAGAACAATGCGATACCTACACCGATCATAGTTACGGCATCTAGAAGACCCGCTACGATGAACATTTTAACTTGCAGCATTGGAACCATTTCTGGTTGACGCGCAGCGCCTTCCAAGAATTTTCCACCCAAAATACCAAAACCAATCGCAGTACCTAGGGCACCTAGACCGATTAGAAGGGCTACAGCGATCGCAGTAAGACCAACTACAGTTTCCATTTTAACTCCTACATTTTCACAGTTTTAGATAAGGTTTAAAAAATTATTACTTTAAAGAACACACTATTAATGATCTTCGTGCGCCATACTTAAGTAGACGATAGTCAACATCATAAAGATGAAGGCTTGAAGCACGATGATCAAAATATGGAAGATCGCCCATGGCACAGACAGAGCCCATTGTAGGCCCCAAGGCAATATAGCAATCAAAATAAAGATCAATTCACCAGCATACAAGTTACCGAACAATCGCAATGCTAATGAAACAGGTTTCGCAAGTAGACCAACACCTTCAAGTAATAAGTTGAAAGGGATCATCCATTTGCCAAATGGCTGTAACGTCAGTTCACCAACAAAACCACTTATGCCTTTCACTTTGATGCTGTAGAAAACAATCAAAGCAAAAACAGAAAGTGACATGCCTAATGTGGCATTAATATCTGTTGTTGGAACAAATTTGAAATACACATGATTAGGATCAGCGCCAAACACTGAAGTACCAATCATTTGAGCTACAGCAGGCAAGAAATCAACAGGAATTAAATCCATGAAGTTCATCAAGAAAACCCAAACAAAGATAGTAAGTGCTAAAGGCGCAATGACCTTACTCTTACCATGAAAGGTTTCTTTAACACTGCCATCAACAAACTCAACCATAAGTTCTACAAAGTTTTGTAGTCCAGTCGGTGTATCTGTCGAAATTTTCTTTGCGGCCTTACGGAACAACCATAAAAACAAGAAACCCAAAGCAATCGAAATTGCCATAGTGTCTACATGAATTGCCCAGAATCCCATATCTGCTGCTTCTTTAGCATCATGGGCAAGACCCCATGTTCCATCAGGATGTTGACCATAGGTCAAATTCTGAAGGTGATGCTTTATATATGAAGAAGCTGTTGGACTTTCAATACCCATACTTATATCCACGCTCTCTCAATGATTAAAATCCTATTGCCTACCGTACTAGGTATTTCTTAGCACGATAGGACTGAGCCAATGGCTCAAAATTGCACCGCCAAAACCTGCAAAGAAAGCCCCTGCAGCTAATGGTTTTATCAGAAGAAAAACCAGCGACAATAAAACCACTGTCATAGCCAACTTACCGGCTTCTCCTCGATAGAATGATCTAACGACATCTTTTGCTGGACGAGTCCCTTTGTAACCGAAGATTCGCCAAGCCATATAAACACTCGGCAATATGCTGGTTAAAGCGCCCAATATAAACGAGTACCCATACAGACCACCAGCAACGTAAAAAATTCCCAAAGAAACTAAAAAAGTGAGCAATAATTGTAATAAAAGGAAACGAAATATAGCCTTCTTTTTAGCGCTAATAATTGCACTCGCGCTTAGTGGCTTTTTTGTCTCCATTACCCAACTCTCTTTTCGCACTATAAAAGTGCAATCAATGTGATGATTTACAAAATTCGAGGCATTATATGGGTAATAGCTGCCTTGTTCAACTTAAACCGATTCACACGATCACTTTCAAGGCATCTTGTCTAGATAGAAAAACGTACTTGTCACGAATTGCTTCATTTCCCTACAAGCAGTTCGCTAATCAAGAGTTCTAGGTGTTCTGGGTTACGGTACTCAATAACCAACTTACCTTTTCCTTTGGCTGAAGGTTGTATTTTTACCGCCGCATTAATTTTTTGACTAATGCGTTCTGCTTCTGCACTTAAATCTGGCAGGATAGGTTTGCTATCTTCATTTTTTTCAATAACTTGGAAGTTTTTCACCAATCTTTCCGTCTCACGGACAGACAAGGATTTAGTGACAACTTGTGACGCCGCTTGAATTTGTTTGTCATGCTCTAAAGGTAATAAAGCTCGCGCATGGCCCATTTCAATATCACCATGTTCTAACAAACGACGAACTTCAGGCGTCAATCCTAACAAACGTAATAGATTCGCTACAGTTGAACGAGATTTACCAACGGTATCTGCAACTTCTTGTTGAGTAAGGTGAAAATCTTCAACTAGACGTTGTAGAGCTAATGCTTCTTCTACTGGGTTTAGGTCTTCACGTTGAATATTTTCAATCAAAGCAAGAACCACGGCATCCGCATCTTCAACATGACGAACGATGACAGGAACCTGCTTTAAATCGGCCAATTTGGCAGCTCGCCAGCGGCGTTCACCCGCGATAATTTCATATTGATTGTGGCCACTTGGTCGTACAACAATAGGCTGCATAATACCTTGATTACGAATTGAAGCCGCGAGATCTTCTAATTGCGCAGGGTTCATATCACGACGAGGTTGAAATTTACCTTTAGAAAGCCAATCCACAGGTAAATAAGTTAGGCCTTTTATTTGCTCACTATTAGAGCCACTATCAGCCTCATTGGTTGGAGTTGATTGTGGTGCTAATAATGCATCTAAGCCACGACCTAGACCTCTTTTTTTCATCGTCATTTCATTAACCCTAATTGGTATTAAAGTACGCTTATAAAACAGTAATTATGCGACAGATTTTCGAATAAACTCACCCGCTAAGGCGAGGTAAGCGATAGCTCCACGAGACTGTTTCTCATAATGCAAAACAGGTAAACCGTAACTTGGTGATTCCGCCAAACGAATATTTCGAGGGATCACGGTATCATAAACCTTGCTGCCAAAATGCTTATGAAGTTGACTAGATACATCATGCGTTAAGCTGGGGCGAGGATCATACATGGTTCGTAAAATACCTTCGACCTCTAGAGACGGATTTAACGCTTGAGTAATACGATTGATCGTTTGCAATAACGCTGTTAACCCTTCTAACGCGTAATATTCACATTGCACCGGAATCAATACACCTTGAGAAGCGGCTAAAGCATTTACCGTCAGCATATTCAATGCAGGTGGACAGTCTAGTAAGATGTAATCGAAGTCACTGTCGACTTCGTACAGGCCAGCACGCAGACGGGTTTCTTTACTCGGTAAATCAAGTAAAACCACTTCTGCACCAGTTAAATCACCGTTTGCAGGCAATACCCAATAATCTCCAGGCATGCTTTTTTTCATGACTTCTTTTACGCCATGAGAACCAATCAATACGTCGTAAACGCTAGTGTCTAACTCTTCTTTAGTAAAGCCACTTCCAGTGGTCGCATTACCTTGCGGATCTAAATCGATTAATAATACTCGGCGCTTCATTGCCGCCAGTGATGCCGCTAAATTGACACAGGTGGTGGTTTTGCCCACACCACCTTTTTGGTTGGTAACTGCGATGATTCTTGCCATGATTTATCCTTTACGCGTCATCACTACCATGTGACGCTCCGCCTGAATATTTGGCACATTAAGAGGCTCTACAGATACTAAACCAACCTCTTTTGGTAGCGCCGCTATTTCTTCACTAGGGTAAACCCCTTTCATGGCTAGAAAATTACCTGTCTCTTTTGGAAGAGGTAAAGTCCAATTAATCATATCTTGTAATGAAGCAAAAGCTCGAGAAATAACGTGATCGTATTCCCCTTGGTGACTGTGTTTTTCAACCCGTTCATTTGCCACCGTGGCGTTATGAATGCCCAATTCCATCTTAACTTGCGTCAAGAAACGTGTTTTTTTGCCGTTACTATCAAGCAAGGTGAAACGTTTTTCAGGGTAACATATAGCAAGCACCATACCAGGTAAGCCAGGTCCAGTACCAACATCTATAATATTGTCCCCTGTTATAAAGGGTAAAGTCGCCAAACTGTCTAATAAGTGCAAAGAGATCATTTGCTCAACATCACGAATAGCAGTCAGGTTATAAGCCTTGTTCCACTTTTCTAGCATGGCTAGGTATTTTACAAGAGTCTGAATCGTTTCATCAGATAAAGCAGCGCCCATTTGTTGGGCGCCTTTTTGAATAGTGTCAAAGTGTGTCACAGTCGATCCATTTCTATAAAGATAGCAATTAGGGATTATCGGCTGATGATTCTAGGCACTTTTGCGCGCAATCGCACGTTTTTTCAAGTGAATTAATAGTAAGGATACCGCAGCAGGCGTTACACCTTGGATTCGAGAAGCCGCAGCAAGCGTGGCTGGACGCAACTGAGTCAACTTTTGTTTGATCTCATTTGATAAGCCTTCCATCTTGGAATAATCCAAATCATCAGGCAATGCCGTATTTTCCTGACGACGTAAACGCTCAATATCTTCTGCTTGACGAGTGATATAACCCGCGTATTTTACCGCAATTTGAACTTGCTCAGAAACTTGCTCATCTACCGGCTCATCAAGACCGTTTTTCAAATTCGCAATATCGGAATAAACAATATTCGGACGTTTAAGCAAATCTAATAAACTGTACTCATGAGTAATCGGTGTTTCTAGTTTTGGATTAATGCTATCCGCTTCAGGCGTATTTGGCACAATCCAGCTAGATTTAAGCCGCTGTGTTTCTAACTCAATCGCTTCGCGTTTTTTGCAGAAGGCAGCCCAACGTTCATCGGATACCAAGCCAAGTTCACGGCCCTTCTCTGTTAAACGCATGTCGGCGTTATCTTCACGTAAAATCAAACGATATTCCGCACGACTAGTGAACATACGATATGGTTCTTTTGTACCCATACTGATCAAATCATCGACTAGTACACCTAGATATGCTTCATCACGTCGAGGTGTCCAAGCATCTTTATCTTGTGCAAGCAAAGCCGCGTTTAAACCAGCAAGTAAGCCTTGGGCACCCGCTTCTTCGTAGCCTGTTGTACCATTGATTTGTCCAGCAAAAAACAAACCAGGCATATGTTTGGTTTCTAAGGAATATTTCAAATCTTGCGGATTAAAATAATCGTATTCAATCGCATATCCTGGACGAATGATATGAGCATTTTCCATGCCTTTCATCGAACGAACTAGCTCAATTTGTACATCAAATGGCAAAGAAGTCGAAATACCATTTGGATAAAGTTCGTGTGTCGTTAAACCTTCTGGCTCAATAAAAATTTGATGTGAGTTTTTATCGGCGAAACGTACGATTTTATCTTCAATAGAAGGGCAATAACGTGGACCAACACCTTCAATCACACCAGTGTACATAGGTGATCTATCCATTCCCGCACGAATAATATCGTGTGTACGTTCGTTGGTATGAGTAATAAAACACTCAATTTGACGAGGGTGCATTGCGCGATTGCCCATGTAAGACATGACCGGATCAATATCATCACCAGGCTGAGCTTGCATTTTTGAGAAATCAACCGTTCGAGCATCAATTCGAGGTGGCGTACCTGTTTTTAAGCGATCAACACGAAATGGCAAAGCACGTAGTTTTTGTGCCAAGCCAATGGATGGTGGATCTCCAGCTCGACCACCTGAATGGTTTTGCAAGCCAATGTGAATAACACCACCTAAAAAAGTACCGGCTGTTAAAACAACAGTTTTACTATTAAAACGTATACCCGTTTGAGTAATGACACCGCGAGCAGCGCCATCTTCAACAACAAGATCTTCTGCAGATTGTTGGAAAAGCCATAAATTTTCTTGGTTTTCTAATTTATGACGAATAGCCGCTTTATATAATATACGGTCTGCTTGAGCACGAGTGGCTCGAACAGCAGGACCTTTGCGAGAATTCAAAGTACGAAATTGAATACCAGCTTGATCCGTTGCTAATGCCATAGCGCCGTCTAAAGCATCTATTTCTTTTACAAGATGGGACTTCCCAATGCCACCAATGGCAGGGTTACAGGACATTTGTCCTAAAGTTTCAATGTTGTGAGAAAGTAACAAAGTTTTAACGCCCATACGTGCTGCAGCTAAAGCCGCTTCTGTACCAGCATGTCCGCCACCAACCACAATCACATCAAAGCGACTTGGGAAATCCACAGGAACCTCGGTATTACTAATAAATAGAAAAATGAATAAAAAACGATCAACCATCGATTGAGGCCGCTTAGTATATAGGCAAATTTCCAAAAAGAAAGAGATCGAAACCCACTTATCCCGGTCATCAATATTAATATATTTAAGTAAGTATATAAGTTCTTTTATGTTTGTTATGTTTATATAGCAAGCAAATATCTGTGCATAAGAATAAAAAAACTATATTTATTAAATATTTACATAGATAACATCTTGTTAAGACAGGGCTGGTTATCTTGTGGTGTGGATAACCTGAACCTGTGCATAAAACAGCTACTTATACAGAGTCGATTTTTAAAGCCAAAGTTGTTAAAAACTGTGCAAAACTTCTTATCAACCTATCACCATACTTATCAACAGGCGTTTTTTTGTATTGTTAATACATTAAGGTGTTGTTTAAAAAGGATTTATCAGTTTTTTAACACAAAATTCAGCATTTTTTTTTAAAATTTAATCCACAAGCAAATAAATAAAAAAAATCCATTTAGGCGTATTTTTTCTATATCACTAATGTGAATAATTACGCTAGACCCTGCTTTTTGCTGGTGTGTGAGTCATTGTGGAGAAAGAAAGACAATTCATAAAATATTCACCTGTGAGTAACTATTTTGCTTTTGTAGTAATCTTTATCAGATCAAACGACAAAGATGAGGATTACTATGATTGGGCGAGCGACTTGGATTCAATCACCTAAAGCGATATTGGCATTCAATGCGGATGATGGTGTGGTGATTCGTGATGGAAAAATTTGTGAGTTGGTTGCAGCTGGGAAAACACCCACCAGCCACTATGATGTTATTTTTGATGCTTCTAATCATGTTGTCTTACCTGGTTTAATCAATACGCACCATCATTTTTATCAGACGCTTACTCGGGCTTTTCCAGATGCTCTTAATAAAGCGTTATTTCCTTGGTTACAGACTCTTTATCCGCTTTGGGCTGAATTAGAGCCGGAGATGCTTGCTAGCGCGACCAAGCTTGCCATGGTGGAATTAATGGAATCCGGTTGTACGCTTGCTGCAGATCATCATTACTTATTCCCCGCCGGTATGGAAAATGCCATCGATGTGCAAGTTGATGTTGCTAAGTCTCTTGGTATGCGCGCAATGTTTACTCGTGGTTCCATGAGTTTGGGAGAAAAAGATGGCGGTTTGCCTCCTCAATCTACTGTTCAAGATGAAAAAACCATCATTGATGACAGCGCGCGATTGATTAAAGCCCATCATCAGCGAGGTGAAGGCGCGATGATTCAAATCGCTTTAGCACCCTGTTCGCCTTTTTCAGTCACCACAGACATTATGAAAAGCAGCGCGGAATTAGCAAAAGCCGAAAATGTAAGATTACACACTCATCTTGCCGAGACCTTAGATGAAGAAGATTTTTGTCTAAAGCGCTTTGGTATGCGTACCGTCGACTATTTAGAAAGCGTCGGCTGGTTACATGATAGAACGTGGTTAGCACACGGTATTCATTTTGATGAAGATGAAATTATTCGGTTAGGTAAAGCCAAAGTGGGAATTTGCCATTGTCCAACCTCAAACATGATGCTGGGTTCGGGTATTGCACGAAATAATGAACTAGAAGCAGCTGGCGCCTTGGTTGGACTCGGTGTTGATGGTTCCGCGTCAAATGACGGCTCAAATATGATTATGGAAGTTCGCCAAGCTTTATATATTCAACGATTACGCTATGGTTCCGCCAATGTTTCTCACTTCGATGCTTATCGTTGGGCGACCAAAGGTTCCGCAGCGGTACTTGGACGTGAAGACATTGGCGAAATCGCCGTTGGAAAGCAAGCTGATCTGGCGCTTTTTAAATTAGATGAACTACGCTTTTCAGGCAGTCATGATCCTTTAGCGGCACTTCTATTATGTGGTGCACAAAAAGCTGATCGAGTGATGATCGCGGGAAAATGGACGGTAGAAAATGGTCATGCGATTGGGATTGATAGACAACAATTGATGGCTGAACATTCTGCTCATGCGCAGCGTTTAGCGAATAAGTTACTAGCAAAAAAATAGCGTAATTGCTCTCTAACTCTCTAAATAGAGAACAATAGAAAATAGAACAAAAAAAAGCGCCTATCAAAGGCGCTTTTTAACTATCAGCTTATTTTAAGACAACCCAAAAGAGCTATAAAGCTCGATTAAGCTTCTTCTTTCAAGCTTTTCATATCAATGATGAAGCGGTATTTCACATCGCCTTTTTTCATACGTTTATAAGCTTGGTTAATATCTTGGATATTGATCATTTCAGCATCGCACTCGATATTGTGTTCCGCACAGAACTCCAACATTTCTTGTGTTTCGGCGATACCACCGATCAAAGAACCAGTAAGAACACGACGTTTCATCACCAAATTCGCCGCATGAACCGCTGGTTCCATTGGTTCGATAAGACCGACTAAAATGTGCGTGCCATCGACTTTTAAGCAACCAAGGTACGGGTTCAAATCGTGTTGAACAGGAATGGTGTCTAACAAATAATCAAACGTCATCGCTGCCGCTTTCATTTGTTCTTCATCAGTCGACACAATAACGTGATCCGCGCCTTGTTTTTTCGCTTCCGCAATTTTGCTTTCAGAACGAGTGAAAATAGTCACTTCCGCACCAAAGGCTTTGGCGAATTTCACGCCCATATGGCCTAAGCCGCCCATGCCTAAAATACCAACTTTATCACCAGCTTTAATACCGTGATGACGAAGTGGAGAATACGTCGTGATACCAGCACACAATAAAGGTGCTGCTTTACTCAATTCCAAGGCTTCAGGAATGGATAAGACGAATTTTTCACGCACAACGATATGATCAGAATAACCGCCGTAAGTTAAGGTACCGTCGATTAAATCGTGAGCACCGTAAGTTCCAACTGGGCCATTATCACAATATTGCTCTAAGTCAGCTGCACAATGGGAACAATGCTGACAAGAGTCGACCATACAACCGACGCCGACAATATCGCCAACTTTGTATTTAGATACTTTACTGCCAACTTCTGTCACTTTACCGACAATTTCATGGCCTGGAACGATTGGGTAATTACTTGGGCCCCAATCACTTTCCGCTGTATGAATATCAGAATGACAAACACCACAATAAAGAATATCGATGTTTACATCGTCTTCACGAAGGGCGCGGCGTTCAAATGAAAATGGTGCTAAAGGGGTTGTTGCAGAGAGTGCAGCATAGGATTTTGCTTGGCTCATAAATTGTTACTCCAGTGTTTGAACATGAAATACGTGACGCCTAGTGTAGAGTAAAATCCTTTATTTTGTGTTGTGCATTCTTGCTATTGTTTTGCCTATTTCTCCAAATTAGTGAAACTTAACTTTTCCTACACAATCTTGTATGCATAATAACCCCATTGATTTTTATAGATGGGTGGATCAAAGATGAGCGATAGAAATTTAGTAGATTTGATCAAACCTCTAGTGAGCGAGGATGGCTTCTGCGATACCTTGATTGCCAATGTTCGTCTAATGAAGTGCGCAAAATCATTACCTCGAATGCCGCTTATTTATCGGCCAGGACTCACTATTATTGTTCAGGGTCGAAAAATTGGCTATTTAGGCGACCGCGAAATTCACTACAATTCTGGACATTACTTGGTGCAAACCTTGCCCTTGCCTTTCGAATGCGAAACCTTTGCAAGCCAACAAGAACCGCTTTTAGGCGTCTCTATCGATATAGACCCTGTTTTATTATCCGAGTTAGTTTCTGTTTCTTCTGAAGAGACGTTAAACCCATCTGTATCTCATTTTCCTATGTCATCCGTCCCAATGAGTGATGACATGATTGAATCTGTGTCTCGCCTTATCAAAGCGTTACATGATCCGTATACCGCAAAAATCATGGGACAAAGTCGAGTTAGAGAGGTCATTTTTGAAGCCTTACAAAGCCCACAAGGTGATGCTTTACGCGCTTTAGTGTTAAACCAAGGGCGTTTTTCATTGATAGT
The DNA here is from genome assembly GCF_900129155.1 of Marinomonas polaris DSM 16579. Taxonomy (GTDB): domain Bacteria; phylum Pseudomonadota; class Gammaproteobacteria; order Pseudomonadales; family Marinomonadaceae; genus Marinomonas; species Marinomonas polaris. The sequence continues at coordinate 68,298 of NZ_FQVF01000007.1, read as the reverse complement.
GAACTCTCTTAAGCAGTTACATCAGCAGTTGGATCAAGAAGTTCGTGTTGAGCAACTCGCTGAAGACGCCAACATGAGTGTTTCCAGTTTTCACCATCACTTTAAAAATATCGCAGGATCTTCTCCTCTGCAGTATTTGAAGCGTTTGCGTCTTTTAAAAGCACAAATGTTATTGAATCAAGGTCATCTAAATGTCAGTCAGATTTCTTTAGAAGTTGGCTATAAAAGCGTGCATCAATTTAGTCGAGACTATAAGCGCTACTTCGGCGCGCCACCGACAAAAGACAAACTGAGAGAAGATGCAGTGATATAAGACTTTTAAGTTCTTCAATTAACTCCCTTGAATTAACGTCTTTGAGTTTAAGTCATTGAATTAAATAGACGAGTGGTCTAAATTAATACCTATCGTATTTTATTGCCTAGGTATAAATACTTGCTCCCTGTCCTTGATGAACCAAATACCACTGTGAACTTGCCTAATAAACCTCGTCGTGGTCGACCTAAAAAGCCGTCAGCAGACGCTTTGGATACTCGAGAAGCTCTGTTACGTGCAGGTATGCTGATACTGACGGAATCTGGTTTCACCCGCAGTGGCATTGATCCGATTTTAAAATCTATTGGTGTGCCAAAAGGGTCTTTCTATCATTACTTTTCTAGTAAAGAAGCCTTTGGTTTGGCCGTTTTAGAGCGCTATCGCCGTTATTTCGAAGCTAAGTTAGATGGTTTTTTGTTCGATGAGGCATTTTCTCCGCTAGAACGATTACAGCGTTTCGCTCAAGACGCCCAAGACGGCATTGTCCGTCATGAATTCAAACGTGGCTGTTTAGTTGGCAATTTGGAACAAGAATCTAGCCTGTTATCCGAAGCATTTCGAGAGCAATTACAAGCGACCTATCAAAGTTGGCAAGCACGAGTTGCGACCTGTTTATTAGAAAGCCAAAAACAAGGTGAAATTGATCTACAAGGCAGTATTGAAGAGACGTCTCAGGCATTTTGGATTGGCTGGGAAGGCGCGGTTCATCGTGCAAGATTGGTAAAAAGCATTCAACCACTAAGCTTATTTATGAATTTTTTCACCCAAGCGATTCAAGTAAAAACACGTTAATGACTTGAGCCAAGTATTGATACTTGGCTTTTTAGCTATTCATTAGATGACAGTTTTATTAGACGAACGGTCTAAAATCGGAGGATTTATGTTTAAAGGTTTATTGATCACCCAAGAAGAGAAAAAAAGCTCTGCATCCGTGGTTGAGCTACAGGAAGATCAGCTACCCGAAGGTGATGTTCTCATCGCAGTACATTACAGCACGTTAAATTACAAAGATAGCTTAGCTATCACAGGTAAGTCTCCTGTTGTACGTTCTTTTCCTATGGTGCCTGGAATCGATTTAGTCGGTGAAGTTTTGCAAAGCGACTCTGATCGCTTCTCTGAAGGTGATTTTGTCATACTGAATGGCTTTGGCGTTGGAGAAGTGCATTGGGGTGGGCTTGCACAAAAAGCTCGACTCAAAAGTGACTGGCTTATTCCGCTGCCAAAAGGTATAAATGCTAAACAATCTATGGCAATAGGTACAGCGGGATATACCGCTATGCTGTCAGTACTTGCCCTTGAAAAACAAGGTGTTACACCTGATTCTGGTGAAATTCTAGTCACTGGCGCCAACGGAGGTGTTGGTAGTTTTGCCATTCGTCTACTGAATCGTCTTGGTTATCACGTGGTTGCCTCAACTGGACGAATGGAAGAAAGCGACTATTTGAAAAGTCTTGGCGCGAGCGAGATCATTGATCGAAAGTTACTTTCCGAGCCTGGTAAACCTTTGCAGAAAGAGCGTTGGGCTGGCGTCATCGATTGTGTCGGTAGTCACACTTTAGCCAACGCCTGTGCAAGTACAAAATACGGTGGCGTGGTAACCGCTTGTGGCCTAGCTCAAGGTATGGACTTCCCTGCTTCTGTTGCGCCGTTCATTTTGCGCGGCGTCAAACTTATCGGCATTGACAGCGTCATGCGACCCTTAGCAGACCGTATTGAAGCGTGGCAACGCTTAAGCGAACTGTTGCAACCAGAAGACTTTGACAGCATCAGTGAAGAAATTGGCTTGGAAGACGTAGTAGAAACGGCCTATAAATTGCTTGATGGAAAGGTACGTGGTCGAGTATTGGTTAATATAAAAGCTCAATAACCCGCTTTTGCTATTTCATCGACGAGACTTATTTTACCAGCAGCAAGGATTGACTATGAAGATTGTGATTGCACCGGATTCCTTTAAAGAAAGTTTAACCGCGCTGGAAGTAGCGAATGCGATTGAAGCGGGCTTTCGTCAGGTATTCCCTGACGCGGAATACATCAAAGTCCCGATGGCCGATGGCGGTGAAGGCACGGTGCAATCTATGGTTGATGCGACTCAAGGGCATTTAGTTGACCTTGAAGTGACTGGACCGCTGGGCAATAGGGTCATGGCGCAATACGGTATTTTAGGCTCGGTAGAAGGTCAAACATCGTCCACCGCTGTGATTGAAATGGCGTCCGCTTCAGGGTTGCATTTGGTGCCACGAGATCAGCGTGATCCACTTTACACCACTAGCTTCGGAACCGGTGAATTGATCAAAGATGCCCTAGATAGAGGCATTAAACACATTGTTCTAGGATTAGGTGGCAGTGCCACCAATGACGCGGGCGTGGGTTTGGCGCAAGCATTGGGCATTCAATTCCAAGGCGATAACCATCAAGAACTGCCCTTTGGCGGTATGGCGCTCGCTCAATTGAGTCAGGTTGATGTGAGCCAAGCTCACCCTCTTCTAGCCGAATGCCGCTTCGATGTTGCCTGTGATGTTGATAATCCGTTATGTGGCGAACGTGGTGCTTCCGCTATTTTTGGCCCACAAAAAGGTGCAACGCCAGAAATGGTGACCTTGTTAGATAAAACACTCGAGCACTTTGCGGATGTCTTAGTGCAGAATGGTTTTGCTGATCATCGACTCGATCCTGGCGCTGGTGCGGCTGGTGGCATGGGCTTGGGCGCAAAAGTGTTTCTTAATGCGACTCTAAAGCCCGGTATCGAGATTGTCATGGAAACCGTTGGTTTGGCTGACAAGCTACAAAATGCCGATTTAGTCATCACTGGCGAAGGTCGAATAGATGGCCAAACTGTCTTTGGCAAAACACCCATGGGCGTACTGAAACAAGCCAACGCAAATGGGGTTCCAACCATTGGTATTGCTGGTAGTTTGGGTAAAGACGCTGAGGCTATTTTGGCTCACGGAATGTTGGCGATATTTCCCATTATTCCGGCGCTCGATAGTTTGGATAATGTCTTGGCTCAAGCTGAAAGTAATCTAATCAACTCATCACGAAACATCGCCGCTGCTATTCAATTCGGTCGTTTGATGAGCTAATTAATGTGGCTGTCTAATCAATGTGATGGCCTAATGAAAACGTTACGGTTTTTTTACGCGCCAATCTCTGCGCCCTTTGCTACAGTCTTGCTTGTGCTCTTCCTTACTTAAAAGGCGTAGACAAGCGACATAATGAAAATGAAAACACCAACAATCCCTTCTCACTATTTAGCCGTGCTTGCTGTTAGCACGGCTTTGCTGATCAGTTATGGATTGGATATTTGGCTTGGGTCCAATATTGCCGTTTTGCTGATTTTGCAGCTGGCGGTGGTGGTAGTCGCTTTATCCTGTCGTTCTCGTTGGGTGTATGGCGTGGCGCTGTTTGAAGCGCTTTGCTTTAACTTCCTTTTTACCGTGCCGCGTTATTCATTAGAGATGTTTAATGGCGATGATATGGTGAATTTACTGGTATTTCTGCTGGTGGCGGTAATCACCAGTAAGCTGGCAGAGTTATATCAACATCAGCAAAACCAATTAAAACAAGAGCAGCTGCGTAACAGTATTTTATTGTCGGTTTCTCATGATCTACGCACGCCACTGTCGACCATCATTGGCACCTTGAGTACTTTAAAAGAATACATGGATAAGCTCTCGGAGCAGGAAAAGCAAGAGCTGCTAGACAGCGCCACCATCGAAAGTCATCGTCTTCATCAATACATTGAGAACTTACTGCAAGCAACAAAACTGCACCATGGCGTGGTTGTCCCAAAAATGTCTGAGCAATCTGCCGTTGCCATTATACATCATGTTATGGATCGTTTTAGTCAGCAAAAATATCGTTTAATTCTGCAAATAGATGACAAGCTGCCACTGATTTCGGTGAGTGCTTCACTTATTCAGCAGGCAATTTTTAACGTTATCGATAATGCCTTGCGATACTCTCCAATAGATAAAGCTGTAATCATTTCAATAAATATATTAGGCACAGATAATAAGTGCTCTCAGGTTGTTATTGATGTGCGAGATCAAGGGGATGGTATCAGCTCTGCCCAGTCTGAAACCATCTTTGAACTGTTTTATTCGGTCGACTCTTTCAAGAGAAATGACAGCGGCACAGGTTTGGGTCTGGCGGTATCAAAAGGCATTATTGCAGCTCACCATGGTTCTATTCAATCCGTTCCTGTTGCACAAGGCTGCCTAATTCGGATCTGCCTTCCTGCGTGCATTGAGGTGTCAATTAACGGAAAAGGTAACGCATCATGACCTCTTATAAAATCTTGGTGGTCGATGACGAGCCACAAATCCATACCTTCATTCGTATTTCATTAGCAGCAGAAGGTTTTGAGTATCTTGGTGCGGAATCCATCGCCGCTGCAAAGCACGTGATTGAACAAGATTCACCGCATTTGTTGGTATTGGATCTAGGCTTGCCTGACGGCGACGGCATGGATTTGGTCAACTATGTGCGAGCCATCAGCAATACACCTATTTTGATTCTGACAGCTCGGGATGAAGAGGATGAAAAAATTCGTCTGCTTGAAGCAGGAGCGAATGATTACCTGAGCAAACCCTTCGGCATTCGCGAATTAATTGTTCGAGTGAAAGTCTTGTTACGGGATTTAGTGAATACCCACTCACCGGTAGATGTCCTAGAAACCCAAGATATTAAGCTAGAAATCAGCACCAATCAGGCTTGGTTACAAGGTTCCCCCTTGGCGCTAACTAAGAAGGAATTCGCCTTTTTACGCATGCTGATGACCACGCCAGACAAGCTGGTGATGCAAGAAGAATTACTGGCCAGAATTTGGGGCGTGACTCATACCCGAGACTCGCATTATTTGCGGATTTTAGTTAGCCAGCTGCGCAAAAAGCTCAACGATAATGCCAATGATCAGCGTGTTATTAAAACGGAACCTGGTCTGGGTTATCGATTGTTATCAGGCAGTTAATCTGAGACTTTTGCACGACTACTGTGCTTGCCAATACTTTGTTAAAAATAGACTCAAAATGCTTATTTATAACCCATAAACTCCGCTTTTTCGTCTATTTTTGCCTCGTCTTGGCTTCGCTCGTGACTTCGTGCAAAGGTCTCAATTCATCAAAAATGTTAAAAGACTCTTAAAAGGCATAAATAAAAGGTAATCAATATGGCGCATTTTACAGTGATTGGTTTAGGGCGTTTTGGGGTTTCGGCAAGCATGGAGCTAATTTATTTAGGTCATACGGTAACGGGTGTAGATCGAGACGCAAAAATTGCTGAAAAGTACGTTGATGATTTCACCCAAGTGATGATTTGCGATTCCACCGATGAAAACGCGTTAAAAGAGCTCGACCTGATCAACAGCGATGCAGTGCTGGTGGCTATTGGCGAAGACATGGAATCCAGCCTGTTGTGCATCTTGGCGCTGAAAAAGATCGGCGTGAAAGAGATCTGGGTCAAAGCCAGTAGCCGCGCCCATCACACTATTGTCTCTAAACTTGGCGTGGCACGTATTATTCATCCAGAAGAAGAAATGGGTGTGCGTGTTGCTCAGGCACTGAATTACCCGATGGTGAACGATTATTTGTCTATTGGACATGGTTTGTACGTGGTGGAGATTCATATCAAACCACAGCTAGACGGACGTCCTCTTGGTGATGTTCTGGACCCAGCAAAGGGAAAAGTCGATGCTGTGATGGTCAAACGAGAGCAAGAGACTTTTTTGCAGTTAGACAAAAAGTTTGTTCTAAAAGAAAAAGACATCTTGCTGTTGTGTGGCCCTCGCAGTGAACTTAAACATATTGCACCAAGGCTGGCTTGAGATGGTGAATTGGGATCCTGCGGTTACCGCCATAGAGCGTCATCCAAAAGCGGCGAAAAAAATCATGGCGGCGCCACCTTTGATTTTATGTGGTGGTTTTTTAATGCTGATTACCATCGGTAGCTTGCTGCTTAAATTACCGATCGCCACCACACAATCGATTTCCTGGCTGCATAGTGTTTTTACTGCCACGTCTGCGGTCACAGTGACAGGCTTAGTTGTAGAGGATACAGGCACTGCTTTTACTACGTTTGGGCAAGTCGTGATTGCGATTTTGATTCAATGTGGCGGTCTTGGCTTAATGACCTTCGCTATCGTTACTCTCGTCGCGCTGGGCGGCCGTATTGGCTTTTTGCAGCGCACTGTAGCCATTGAAGCATTCAATCAAACTGACGCCTCTAGCATCGTTTCTACCGCCAAGTCGGTATTGCTGTTTTCCTTGATCGTAGAAGTCACCGGTATATTAATTCTCGCGATACATTGGAGTGAAACCTTGGGTTGGAAAACCAGTTTATTCCATGGTTTCTTCTACACCATCAGCGCCTTTAATAACGCTGGATTTGCGTTGTCCTCAGAGAGCTTAATGCCTTACGTGGCCGATCCTATCGTGAATTTTACCATCAGTGGTTTGTTCATCATTGGTGGTTTGGGTTTTTCCGTATGGATTGATCTGATGAAAAATCGTCGCTGGGCGAGACTTTCGCCCTACAGCAAAATGATGATTACCGGCACCATTGTCATTAACCTTGTTGCCTTGCTTGCCATCTATTTTATTGAATACAGCAATCCCAATACTCTTGGTCCACTGAGCGAAACTGGCAAGTGGCTGGCTTCTTGGTTTCAAGCGGTTACCCCGCGCACGGCGGGGTTTAATACTCTTGCCATTGAAGAACTAAGAGACGCCACGACATCGTTGATGTTAGTGCTGATGTTCATCGGTGGTGGGTCATTGAGTACCGCTAGTGGCATCAAGGTTGTGACTTTTATGCTGCTGGTCTTAGCAACTTACGCTTACTTGCGACGTGATGAAGAAGTAAACGTGTTTAAACGCGAAATTCCTAAGGAAGTGATCAGCAAAGCTCTGGCCTTGAGTATGATGTCCATCGGTGTCACTTGGTTGGCAATATTCGTATTATTGGTGAGTGAAAAACACGCACAGATGATCGACGTGGTGTTCGAAGCCGTATCGGCATTGGGTACTGTTGGCCTTTCTCGCGGGTTAACCGGTTCCTTGAGTAACACAGGGGAAGGCATCATCATCTTCTTGATGTTTATCGGCCGCCTTGGGCCACTGACGCTCGCCTACTTCCTCGCCAGCCCAAGAAGCAAAAAAGTCCGCTACCCGAAAGTCAAAATGACCGTGGGTTAAGAGGCTTTTTCGAGCTCTAAACCTTATGGTTTAGAGCTCGAATGCTTTTTTACTTGTTTATCACTTCCCAATACAAAACGAGCCAAAGATGCGGCCTAGCAAGTCGTCGCTGGTGAAGGCGCCGGTGATTTCGCTTAAGGCTTGTTGGGCTTCTTTTAGATCTTCAGCCAGCAACTCCCCTGCGCCGTAGCCGTGGAGTTGCTCGTTACCTGCTTCTAAAAAGCGGTTGGCTTTGTTAAGTGCTTCGATATGGCGACGACGGGCGATAAAACCACCTTCAGTCGTGCTGTCGAAGCCCATGACGGCTTTTAGATGTTCAGTTAAATCAGTAACGCCCTCGCCTGTTTTTGCCGATAGAGAGACAACAGAGATGCCTGAGACCATTTCAATACCCGTGCCTTCTTTGGTTAAGTCGACTTTGTTACGCACCAAAGTTAGGTGTTTGGTATCACCGAGTTTTTCCATGAATTCTGGCCAGATTTCGCTTGGGTCTTTTGAATCTATCGATTGGCTGTCGACCATCATTAGAATGCGATCTGCTTTACTGATTTCGTCCCATGCGCGCTGAATACCAATGCGCTCTACTTCGTCTGGGCTGTCGCGTAAGCCAGCCGTATCGATAATGTGTAGCGGCATACCGTCTAGATGAATGTGTTCGCGCAACACGTCACGAGTAGTTCCTTCGATATTGGTGACAATAGCGGATTCTTTACCAGATAAGGCGTTTAACAAGCTGGATTTACCAGCATTTGGGCGCCCTGCAATAACCACGTTCATACCTTCGCGAATCAAGGCGCCTTGGTTGGCTTCTTTGAGTACTTCTGCCAGTTTAATTTGAATGCCAGCCAGTTCCGCGGCGACTTTGCCGTCACCGATGAAGTCGATTTCCTCTTCTGGAAAATCAATCGCTGCTTCCACGTAAATACGTAGGTGAATCAAGGCTTCAACCAGCTCGTCAACACGTTTCGAGAAAGCGCCTTGTAAGGAGCGTAACGCGCATTTAGCCGCTTGCTCTGACGTACTGTCGATCAAGTCGGCAATGGCTTCTGCTTGGGTTAAGTCCATTTTGTCGTTCATGAAAGCACGTTCGGAGAATTCCCCCGGACGCGCTAAACGTGCGCCAAGCGCCACACAGTGGCTAAGCAGCATGTCCATAATAACGGGGCCGCCATGGCCTTGTAGTTCAAAGACATCTTCGCCAGTAAAGGAGTTTGGCCCTGGAAAATATAAGGCGATGCCTTCATCGAGTTGTTCTTGATCCGTCGTTTTGAAAGGCACGTAATGGGCATAACGTGGTTTAGGTTCAAAGCCGACAATTTGCTTAGCGATAGCAAGGCTTTTTGGGCCGGATAAACGAATGATCCCTACGCCACCTCGGCCAGGAGCGGTGGCTTGTGCGGCAATCGTGTCTTGGTCTGTGGCGTATTGGAAATCGGTCATAATCAAACTCTGTGCGATAAAAGAAAATAAATAGAGGTTGCTGTCATTGTCCGTTAGCAAGACAAGCATGGCAATCTAAACGTAAAAAAGGCCTCCCAATGGGAAGCCTTTTTAATCGAAACTTAAGCCTGTTGAGTATCAGACTTCTCTTTCGATGCGTTTTGTAATCACATACTGTTGCAATATGGATAAGGTGTTGTTCGTTACCCAATATAGAACTAGACCTGCAGGGAACCACAAGAAGAAGATGGAGAATGCGACTGGCATAATCTTCATGATTCGAGCTTGCATTGGATCTGGAGGCGTTGGGTTAAGTGATTGTTGAACAAACATACTAATACCCATCAAAATTGGCAGGATAAAGAATGGGTCCATCACTGATAAATCGTGAATCCATAGGAAGAATGGCGCATGGCGCAATTCAACGGATTCCATCAATACCCAGTACAACGAAAGGAAAACTGGCATTTGAACCAAGATAGGTAAACAACCACCCAAGGGGTTAATTTTCTCTTTCTTGTAAAGCGCCATCATTTCTTGCGACATCTTCTGACGGTCGTCACCATGCTTTTCTTTCAGCTTGGCAATTTCAGGTCCGAATTTACGCATTTTCGCCATTGAACGGTAGCTTGCCGCTGATAACTTGAAGAAAACAGCTTTTACACAAACCACGATCAAGATAATCGCAATACCCCAGTTGATAACGAAAGACTGGATCAATGTTAGCAACCAGAAAAGCGGTTTAGCCAACCACCATAACCAGCCGTAATCAACGGTTAGATCAAGGTTTTCTGCTGTGCTTTCTAGGTGATCTTGTAATTTTGGACCAACATAGAAAGTCGAGCTCAACGTACCTTGTTTACCCGGTGCTATTTCAACTGGCGTGCCAGTAAAACCGATGATGTTAAAGTCACCATTAGTGCGAGCTTGCAAGGTTACTTTTTGGCCCTGTTCCGGAATCCAAGCAGAAACGAAGTAATGCTGAAGTACCGCAACCCAACCTTTGGTAGTGGTTGTTTTGATAGGGTCTTCTTTCATGTCAGAGAAAGAAACCTTGGTGTATTTCGTTTGCTCATCAGAAATCGCGCCACCTAGGTAAGGCTGTAAGCCCATGCTAGTCGCTTTGCTTGGATCTGGTGTGTTGTCACGTTTGATCTGCGCAAATAAGTTACCGCGCCAAGTGCTTGATGACGTATTGTCTACCGTGATCAATTGGCGAATACGGTACTTACCTTTCATAAAGCGGAAGGTTTTCGTGTATTTCACGCCTTTTGCATCAGTGTAGTACAGATTCACATCAAGAGAATCTTCACCATCAGCTAAGGTGTAAGCCGTTTTTTCAGATTGGTAAACTGGACGACCTTCAGGAGAAGCGTCTGGACCATCTTGACCAACTAAACCACTTTGAGTCACATAAGTGCGCTCGCTGCCATCTTCTAAGATGACAAATGGATCAGGCTGGCCTAATTCTTTTTTGTATTGAAGAAGAGCAGCTTCAACTAAGTCACCACCGACAGGATTGATCGCAACACGAAGGGTATCGGTTGTTACTTCAATCAATTTCCCCGGTGCGATTTTTGTCACACTTTGCGGAATTTCGGCATTGGCTTCGCTTGTGCTTTGAGTTGCCATAGGCAAATCATCGCTCATTTGAGAGTTTGTCTCAGATTGAGACTGTGTGCTTTGAGCTACGCTTTGAGTGGACTGAGGACCATAATCTTGGCTCCACTGTAAAAACAGTAGGTAGCCACTGATAAAAAGCGCACCCCATAAAAAGTAACGTCTGAAATCCATGGTATTCAACTAATTTGTTTGGTTGGACAATAGGTTCACAGAACCCTTATAAAAATCACGCGCTATTAAACCAGCCTTTGGCAGTTTTTTCAGCCTATTTCTGTCTAGATTGATCGCGTTTTTTATTTTGAGTAGGTTTTAGAGCTTTTTTTGCCAACTGATCCCATGCTTTGTCGAGACGGTTGTGCAAATCGGCGTTTTCCAGTTCCTTAATACCTTGTCGTGCTAAGAAGACAATATCAAGACCTGAAAGAGGGATTTTGTGGTGACGAAAGGAATCACGCACCAAACGTTTGATACGATTCCTGCCTACCGCGCGTTTATCCGTTTTCTTAGACACAATAAGACCCAACCGAGTTTGGTCATCATCTCGTTTTCGTGCCAATAAAAGGAATTCGCCTGCGAAGACTTTGGAGGAGGTGTCGTTAAAGACAGATTGATAATCCCCGGCATTCAGAAGTCTGACATGCCGAGGAAAACAATATTCGTTCATCAGCGTACTTATGCGCTTAGAACCTTGCGGCCGCGAGCACGACGACGAGCGATAACTTGACGTCCGCCTTTAGTAGCCATACGAGCACGGAAACCGTGATTGCGTTTGCGTTTTAGAACGCTAGGTTGGAAAGTTCTTTTCATCTTAATTCTCTCACTGAATGCAGTGTTTGAGTTTTGAGGGTTAGCGACCGCCAAGCCTCTACATTTGATTGGTCAAATCAGGGCGCGGATTTTAGAGCCTTTCCTTAGTAAATTCAATGCTTAGCACAGCTTAATTAATAAAAAAATAGCTACACAATCCATTAAACACTTACACACAGACTTCTACCTCACTGGTGGATAAAGAATATTTTATAAAATTATCTTATCCACAAGGGAGGGTTTTTATTAATTTATGTGTATAAAAATCAAAACGATAAAAACTTTTCCACTTGTGGGTAAGGTTAAAATAAACTGCCACTAACATGTGTGTAAGTAGTGTGGTTATGCACATAATATTTTTTTATCTACCGCTGTGCATAACCTCATGTGTTATTAACATTTCTGCTATTAACCTATGAGTTACGTTTTTTTCTAATTATGTGTGGATAACTTTAAGGGCCCGATGTAAAATCCGCTCCTTGTCTGTCACTCAACCAGGGAGTACGTCTACAGTGTCTTTGGAGCATTGGAATCTTTGTCTGCAGCGCTTGCAGGGTGAGTTTTCCACATCTCAGTTCAACACCTGGATTCGTCCATTGCAGGCTGAAATGATGCCGAATGGAGAATTGTGCCTAAGTGCACCAAACCGTTTTGTGTTGGATTGGGTGAGTAACAAATATCAAACGCGCATAAAGGAATTATTGTCTGAATTTGCTGGTGATGATCTTGCACCTGCTTTAAAGCTAGCGGTGAAAGCTCAAAATTTTGCCCAAGCGAATCAGATGTCTCCTCCACCTCCCCCGGTCTCAAGTGAACCGGCTATTAACCCTTTAAATAATGAAGTGGCTAGAGAATCTGGCTATCGTCCGGGTTTTGGCTTAATGGATGACGAAGAAGGCAGCCCAAATGCTGACCTTGAATTTGAAGCACCATTAACTTTGTCGGGTACGGGATTGCGTGGCGAGCTTGAACCTTATGAACAGGGCCAACTGCCATTAACGGCGCCCAAACGTAAAGTACAAGTAGAGGGTGGTATTAACCACGGCGCGAATCTAAATAATTCATTTACCTTTGATAACTTCATCGAAGGTAAATCCAACCAGCTCGCTCATGCTGCGGCATTGCAAGTCGCTGAGAATCCAGGCGGTGCTTACAACCCTCTCTTTATATATGGTGGGGTTGGCTTGGGTAAAACTCACTTAATGCAAGCCGTTGGTACTGAAATGATGCGTCATAATCCGAATGCTAAGGTGGTTTACCTGCATTCTGAACGCTTCGTTGCTGACATGGTAAAAGCCCTACAGTTGAACGCGATTAACGATTTCAAACGTTATTATCGTTCTGTGGATGCTTTATTAATTGATGACATCCAGTTTTTTGCCGGCAAAGACCGCACGCAAGAAGAGTTTTTTCACACCTTTAATGCTCTGTTAGAAGGTGGTCAGCAGATGATTTTGACCTGTGACCGCTATCCTAAAGAGATCCAAGGTTTGGAAGATCGTCTTAAATCGCGTTTTGGTTGGGGTTTAACTGTTGCGATTGAACCGCCGGAATTAGAAACACGTGTCGCCATTTTGATGCGTAAAGCAGATGAAAGTGGTATCAAGTTATCTTATGATTCTGCATTCTTTATCGCTCAGAAAATACGTTCAAACGTACGTGAGTTAGAAGGCGCGCTAAAACGTGTTATTGCTAACTCGCACTTTACTGGACGAGCAATTACGCCAGATTTTGTCCGCGAGTCTTTAAAAGACCTTTTGGCCTTGCAAGATAAGCTGGTAAACATCGATAATATCCAGCGAATTGTGGCGGAATACTACAAAATTAAGATCAGTGATCTGCTGTCGAAACGTCGTAGCCGATCTGTTGCTCGTCCTCGCCAAGTGGCGATGTCATTAGCAAAAGAATTGACCAATCATAGCTTGCCCGAAATTGGCGATGCATTTGGTGGCCGCGATCATACGACAGCCTTGCATGCGATTCGCAAGATTAAAGAACTGCAAGATACGGATTCTGATATTCGTGAAGACTACAAACAATTGATGCGAATTCTGACCACCTGATGGTCTAAGACTTTGAGTTTACGAGGAAAATAATGAAATTTTCAGTCGTCCGCGAGACACTTCTTAAGCCACTTCAACTAGTGGCAGGCGTTGTAGAGCGCAAACAAACCATGCCTGTCTTGGCCAATGTGTTGGTAGAAGTGAAAGACCAACTATTAACGCTTACCGGTTCTGACTTAGAAGTAGAATTGGTAGGTCATGTGCCATTAGATGAGTGCGAAGAAGGCCGTATTACCGTGCCAGCTCGTAAACTAATGGACATTTGCAAAAGCTTACCAGACAGTGCGGTAATTGAATTCACCTTGGATGACCAAAAAGCGGTTATTCGTTCAGGTCGTTCACGTTTTAGCTTGTCTACTTTGCCAGCAGATGAATTCCCGAATATCCAAGATATGCAAGGCGATTTAACGGTTTCTATCGCACAAAATAGCGTACGTCGTTTGATCGACCGTACGGGTTTTGCGATGGCGAACCAAGATGTGCGTTATTACCTTAACGGTATGTTGTTAGAAGTGGCTGACGGTCAGTTACGAGTTGTAGCAACTGACGGACACCGTTTGGCGACAGCTGTTGAAGATGCTCAAGTGAGCGGTGATTTAACGCAAGTTATCGTGCCTCGCAAAGGTGTTTTGGAACTAAACCGCTTACTAAATGATACAGATGAAGTAGTTGAGCTAACGATAGGTACAAACCATATTCGCGCGAAAGTAGCAGAATATGTGTTTACCTCTAAATTAGTTGATGGCAAATTCCCTGATTATCATCGTGTTATTCCTCGTAATAATGAAAAAATTGTCATTGCCGATCGTTTGGAATTACGTCAAGTATTTCTACGTGCATCGATTCTTTCCAACGAGAAATACCGTGGTGTGCGTTTGATTTTGTCTAACGGCATGTTGCAAGTGTTTGCCAATAACCCAGAGCAAGAAGAAGCCGAAGAATCCGTATTGGTGCAATACCAAGGCGACAACATGGAAGTGGGCTTCAACGTGGGTTACTTGTTAGACGTATTGGGTGTCGTAGACTCTCAAGAAGTGCGTTTATCATTGAACGACTCGAACAGCAGTGCCTTGATCGAAGAAGCACAAAGCCACGCAGCACAATACGTTGTGATGCCGATGCGTCTATAATCATCGCTTAGATGATAGACCTATCACCCGCTTGGTGATTTAGTTTTCTAAAATGCCAAGTGGGTTGTCTTTCCTCCCCCAATTAAGGTTTAAGAGTTATGCCGCTGGTGCGTTTGGACATCTCTCATGTTCGCAACCTTTCTAGTGTGCGCTTTGAACCTTCGCCCCAAGTAAATGTGATTGTTGGCAAAAATGGCAGCGGTAAAACCTCTGTGTTGGAAGCCATTCACCTATTGTCGTTTGGTCGCTCCTTTCGTAGTCACAAGCACAAGACCTATATTCAACACGAAAACGAGGCTTGTATTGTCTTTGCGCAGCTTCAACAAACGCATGGTAGTCCGATCCGTGTCGGCTTACAGCGCTATCGTGATGGTCAAATTGATGTCCGCATTCAAGGACAGCGTGCGCAATCTGTTATTGAGCTTGCAGAACGTCTTCCAGTACAGCTCATTAACCCTGATGCATTTCGATTATTAGAGGGTTCTCC
The DNA here is from genome assembly GCF_900129155.1 of Marinomonas polaris DSM 16579. Lineage (GTDB taxonomy): Bacteria > Pseudomonadota > Gammaproteobacteria > Pseudomonadales > Marinomonadaceae > Marinomonas > Marinomonas polaris. The sequence goes on along the minus strand of NZ_FQVF01000007.1, from coordinate 53,245 downwards.
GAGCATTCGACGCCAATTTATTGACTGGGGGGTGTTTCATTTCGATAAAGACTTCATTCAAGCGTGGCGAGGCTGGCAAAAAGCATTAAAACAGCGGAATACCTTGCTCAGACGTGGTAAAATATCCCTCAGTTTATTGGCGGCATTTGATCAGGAATTGATCCGACTGGGTGAGCAAGTCAATCAATCTCGCAAAGCGTATGTGGAAAAATTAACACCGCATTTTGTGAAGGTGTTATCGCTATTAACCACAGAGCTTTCGGTGAATTTGCAGTTCTTTCAAGGCTGGGATGCACAGAAAAATTTAGCAATGGCGGTTGAAGCGGGACGTGAGCGAGACATCGAGTTAGGTTATACGCACACAGGCCCTCAAAGAGCAGATTTACGAGTGAAAACGGCGACGGGAGATGCGTTAGATACGCTGTCTCGTGGCCAACAAAAACTTGTTGTTTCCGCGTTAAAAATTGCTCAAGGACAGCTACTGATCGATATGGGTCGCCCTCTGGTATTTTTAGTGGATGATTTACCAGCAGAGTTGGACGCTAACCACAGACAGAAACTTTGTCAGTTGTTGGAGTCATTAAACAGCCAAATTTTTATTACCAGTGTCGAGCCTGACACAACGGATTTTACTTGGGCCGACACAACAGACGTTCGCCAGTTTTCTATGACTAATGGTGAATTGTCTTTATTGAGCAAAGGTTTGCAGGAGAGTTAAATGAGTGAAAATAAATACGATTCGTCTAGTATCAAGGTGCTCAAAGGGCTAGATGCCGTACGTAAACGCCCTGGCATGTACATTGGTGATACTGACGATGGCACCGGTTTGCATCACATGGTGTTCGAAGTCGTGGATAACTCCATCGATGAAGCCCTTGCTGGTCACTGTGACACGATCACAGTACTGATTCACCCTGATGAATCGATTTCTGTTTCGGATAACGGCCGTGGTATTCCGGTTGATATACACGAAGAAGAAGGCGTTTCTGCCGCTGAAGTTATCATGACGGTACTTCACGCTGGTGGTAAGTTTGACGATAACTCATACAAAGTTTCCGGTGGTCTTCACGGTGTAGGTGTTTCTGTTGTAAACGCTCTATCTGAAGCGCTTACTTTGACCATCCGTAAAAACGGTAAAGTTTACGAACAGTTATATGTGCATGGTGTTCCACAAGCACCATTGGCTATTGTTGGCGACTCTGACGGCAAGGGAACAACAGTTCATTTTAAACCTTCTCCTGCTACTTTTAACAACATCTTATTTGTTTATGACATCTTGGCTAAGCGCCTACGTGAATTGTCATTCTTGAACTCGGGCGTTGCGATTAGACTCAAAGATGAGCGCTCTGGCAAAGAAGATTTCTTTAACTACACCGGTGGTTTGCGTTCTTTTGTTGAGCATTTGAATACTAATAAAACACCAATCAACGATATTTTCCACTTCATCTGCCAACGCGAAGACCTAGAAGACGGTATCGCCGTAGAAGTCGCATTGCAGTGGAACGAAGGCTTCCAAGAAAACATCTACTGTTACACCAACAACATCCCACAACGCGATGGTGGTACTCACCTTGCTGGTTTTCGTGGTGCTTTGACTCGTACCCTAAACACTTTCATTGAGAAAGAAGGTTTAGCGAAGAAGCAAAAAGTGGCAACAACAGGCGACGACTGCCGTGAAGGTTTGACCGCGATCGTATCGGTGAAAGTACCGGATCCGAAATTCTCTTCTCAGACCAAAGATAAATTGGTGTCTTCTGAAGTAAAAACAGCAGTAGAACAAGAAATGACTAAGCGTTTCTCTGAGTTCTTACTAGAGAAACCAAACGAAGCCAAAATCATCGTTAACAAAATGATCGATGCGGCTCGTGCGCGTGAAGCAGCGCGTCGTGCTCGTGATATGACTCGTCGTAAAGGCGCGTTAGATATCGCAGGTTTGCCAGGTAAATTGGCCGATTGTCAGGAAAAAGACCCAGCGCTTTCTGAAATTTACCTAGTGGAGGGTGACTCTGCAGGTGGCTCGGCAAAACAAGGTCGTGATCGTCGTACGCAAGCTATTTTGCCTCTTAAAGGTAAAATCTTGAACGTCGAAAAAGCCCGTTTTGACAAAATGCTGGCGTCTGTTGAAGTTGGCACCCTGATTACTGCATTAGGTTGTGGTATCGGTCGTGACGAATTCAACGCCGACAAATTACGTTACCACAGCATCGTTATTATGACCGATGCCGACGTCGATGGATCGCACATTCGTACCTTGCTTTTGACCTTCTTCTTCCGTCAAATGCCAGAAATCATCGAACGTGGTCACATCTTTATTGCACAACCGCCTTTGTTTAAAATCAAACGTGGCAAGCAAGAACAGTACATCAAAGACGAAGCTGCGATGGATCAACATCTAATCGAAGTGGCACTTGATGGCGCTCATATGCACGTTAACGAAGATGCTCCAGGCATCCAAGGCGAGCATTTGGCGAAATTAGTACGTGATTACATTCACATTGAAGCCGATGTTGAACGTTTGTCTCGTGTGTATCCAAAAGATGTAATGGGTAAACTTCTGTACTGCAAAGCGCTAACACAAGAAGATTTAACCAAAGAAGCAGCGGTTATGGAATGGGTTGAAGCTATCCGTAGCCAAATGCCACAAGATGCTCGTACTGGTTTCCGTTTTGACTTCTCTGTAGAGAAAGACGATGAACGTAATATCTACTTACCAGTAGTCGATATCATGTCTCATGGTGTATCGAACCGTTACCGTTTTGAAGGCACTTTCTTCAACTCACCAGAGTACAAACGTATTGTTGCTATGTCTGAAACCGTAGCTGAATTGTTTGGTGAAGAATCTTTTATCCAGCGTGGCGAACGTCGTGAAGCAGTGCACACCATTAGCGACATGAAAGCGTGGTTGATGAAAGAAGCGTCTCGCGGTATGACTATCCAGCGTTATAAAGGTCTGGGTGAGATGAACCCTGAGCAACTTTGGGAAACCACAATGGACCCAGAAGCGCGTCGCATGCTTCGTGTTACCATCGACGATGCTGTTGCCGCTGACCAAATGTTCACAACCTTGATGGGTGACGAAGTAGAACCACGTCGTAACTTCATCCAAGAAAACGCCTTGAACGTAGCGAACCTAGACATATAAGTCTTAGTTTAATCAATAAAAAAGCGGTTAGAGTGAAAGCTCTAACCGCTTTTTTTATACTTAATTTTTTATACCCAAATTTAGGTGTAAAAACTTACAACGCCGCCTTGATGCTGTCTTCAATGGACGTCGTAGGACGGCCAATTAGCGTTGATAAGTCTTTGCTGTCACTGAACAGGCCGCCTTTCGATGCGCCAGCTTCTGAATCGGCAAGAACCGCTGCAAAGCCCTCTGGAAGGCCAACACTTACAAGAATCTTGGTGAACTCTGTTTCAGGAACATTTTGGTACGCAACGGTTTTGCCTGATACTTTGCTAATCGCTGCAGCGTATTCGCTTAGAGTGAAGGCGTTGTCACCTGCTAGTTCGTATACTTTGCCAGCTTGTCCGTTTTTAATAACTACCGCTGCGGCCGCTGCGGCATAGTCTGCACGTGCTGCAGTAGACAGTTTTCCATCTTCAGCACAACCCACAACACCATGCTCTAGTGCACCTGCTACGCCCATTGTGTAGTTTTCTGAGTACCAGCCATTGCGAAGTAGTACATAAGGTACGCCAGATTTCGCTAACAGATTTTCTGTTTCTACGTGTTCTTTTGCCAAAATAAGAGGCGATTTGTCCGCGTTTAAGATACTGGTGTAAGCAATCAAAGCGACGCTAGCTTGTTTAGCGGCATTGATTACGTTGCTGTGCTGAGCAGTACGTTGACCCACTTCACTTGAAGAAACTAATAGTACTTTTTCCACGCCTTGCATTGCTGCAACAAGAGAATCAAGGTCGCTATAATCCGCTTTGCGAACTTGAATGCCCTTTTCTGCTAAATCGACGACTTTCTCTGGGTTACGAACCGCTGCCACGATTTGGTTTGCTGGTGTGGTGTTTAAAAGGTTATCTATAACTAAACGGCCAAGTTGGCCAGATGCGCCAGTAACTAAAATCATAATATTCTCCTTTGAGTTTTAAGTTGATGGAAGTAGAATATATCACTAACAAACTTTTAGTAAGTACGTACAAAAAGGTAAGTATGGGAAATAATTTACAAACTTCACAGAACGGCATGTCGCGCTTATTTGATAAAGGCGATGTGTTTTCAGACAAATGCCCTTCACGTGATATTTTGAAACATGTCACCAGTCGTTGGGGTGTGTTGGTGTTGGTTGCTCTTAAAGATGGTGACACACAGCGCTTTAGTGAATTGCGTCGTAAGATTGTGGGTGTCAGTGAAAAGATGCTCGCGCAAACTCTTCAAGCCTTGGAATTAGATGGCTTTGTGTTACGTACTTCTTATCCTGTGGTACCGCCTCATGTGGAATATAGTTTGACGGATTTAGGGCTAGAAGTGTCCGTTCGAGTGGCTAGTTTGGCTGATTGGATTGAAGACAATATTACCGATATTTTGGCTATACAATCCCAACGAAATGAAGAGTTAGCTTCTTAAATGTATATATATTAGGCTTAAATTTGAGAGTGAGAACTTACACTAAATTACTTATTTATAATAATCACTTACCTTTATCACCGTTGATTAATTGTATTTTGCTGTTTTTGTTTGGCGCTTTTTGTGTGCAGTCTTGGGCAGTTTGTACAGAGCTCTCCGCCGTCACGGCGAAAGTGCAAGCAGCAAGTATGACGCACAAAAACAGGTGTTTCTGTTTCTTGCTGACTTAGACCAGCAAGAGGTTTTAATGGCAAATTCATCCCCTGCGCCCAAAGTTGAAAATCCGTTTCTAGGTTGTATTTTTGCTCATCGGGCAACAAATTATTTATAGCAATTAACGCACTCATTAACTGATCAGCAAGCAAACCTTGATAAAGTGCAGGTCTTCCACCAAAGGCATCAACATGAGCTGTTTCAAAGGATTGGAACATCGTATTGAGCTGTTCACTGGCTGTTTTTATCAGCGTCTTGTGACTTCCCTCTTGCCACATTCCATCGGGTAAAAAATACCCAGCGACCATCTCGCCACTTTGCTTTTGTTCTATTTCTTGCAAGCGCAACGGCACAGCTTTGAGCTGATAAACGCAAATCATCGCCAGATAGATTGGTTGCCAGCAAGCCAACCCCCAACATCGAATACGCCAATAAGGCGCACCCGTTTCTGGGTGCGCCTCTTGTAGTGTTTCATGTAAAACAAGCAATGCTTGCCCTGGCTCTTTGGCTGACAAGTTTGTCGTGCTTTGTTTTTTATCAGACAAACTTTCTTGCCCATCCAGCACAGCAATGTAAGATCTTGCAATGTTGAAAAGACGATCTATAGGCCTTTCGATTTTTCTATACCTCTAGTATTGCTGCTAAGTTGTGCTATGAAATGTTTAGAACTCATATCGTGCACTGACTTCGAAGGCTCTTTCATCTCCGAACCAGCAGTTGGATTCGTCGTAGCAGCTGTAATAGGTTTCATCAAATACGTTGCTCATCGAAAACCTGACACTGGCTCCTTGCCATTGCGCAGACAGCATTGATAAGTCGTAACCTATCGATAGATCGACCAAGGTAAAAGACGGTACGGTATTAGAATTTGCTGCGTCGAGCTGCATTTGGCCAACATAACGTACGCCTGCACCGAGTGATGTACCGGCTAATCTTCCTTCGGTTGGCGTATAAGTTAGCCAAGTATTAAATTGCTTTTTGGGTACCCAAACCGGCGTATTACCTTCTATGCCGCTGTTGTCTTTGGTGACTTCAACGTCTTGAAGTGTATAGGCGGCTTTTACGGTAATGTCAGATGTGATTTCTTTTTGTAACTCAAGTTCGATACCGCGAGATTGCATTTCTCCTACTTGAACTTTTTGGCTGTAGTCTGTGCTGTCTGGATCGCGGGTAAGCACATTACGTTTAGTGATCTCAAAGGCGGTCGCACTGGCGGTAATATCTCGTTTTTTGTATTTTAGGCCGGCTTCCCATTGATCTGCGGTGGAAGTATCAAAGGTCTTTCCTTTGCTGTCTGAGCCTGTGACAGGCTCGAAGCTTTGGGCATAGCTAATGAATGGCGCTAGGCCATTATCAAATTCATACAGTGCGCCGGCTCGACCACTAAATTGGCTCTGATCGACTTTGGTGTTTGTTATATTTCCGTATTTACGACCCTTTTCAGTTGCTTTAAATTGATCGTAGCGGCCACCGGCAATAAAGACCCACTGATCAAGGCGTATTTGATCTTGCAGATACACGCCCGTTTGTTCTTTGTCGATAGTGAAATCGCTGCTGTAACCAGACCCAGCAAAATCAAGGTTATCTCTAATAATCTGGTCGTGATTTGGGTTATATAGATCGATGCTAGGCGCTACAGCATCTTCGTATATAACGTCAGATTTGAGCTTGAGGTAATCCACGCCGACCAAGACATTATGTTCGGCATTGCCAATATCAAAAACGCCTGAAAATTGGTTGTCTATATTGATGCCTTCCGATTTTTCATCAGTCAGGTAAGCACGACGATTTAGAGTTCTTTCATCACTGTCTAAAGAGGAAGAGTAAGTGTTCTCTTGGTAAACTTTTGCTGTAGTGAAACGAGCATTTTGAAGAAAGCTCCAAGTATTATTTATTTTATGGTCGAGTTTATAGCCAAGTAAAAGTACATCTCTGTCGTAGGTTTCCCAGTTTGTGTCGCCCGCATAAGCATCTGCAGACAGTTTTCCATTGGTGCTGCTATAGACGGTTCCTTTTGATGGCAAGGTAGAATAAATACCCATGCTTGGATCTTTCTGATAATACAGATTGAGGTTAAGCATAGTGTCATCACTGATTTTCCAATCAATAGATGGCGCTATCATGATGCGTTCTTCTTCTGATGTTACAGCTTGTCCGTCTTTTTTACGAAATAGACCGACGACGCGATAGTTCATTGTGTCGTTAATCGCTCCAGTACTATCGATTTGTGTTTCGCGTTTATTATCGCTACCTAATGTTACTTCCACACTATGTTGGCTTTCAGATTGAGGCGTTTTACTGATGAGGTTCACCATGCCCCCAGGAGGCATAGCGCCATAAAGTGTTGAGGTCGGGCCTTTAAATACTTCAACTTGTTCTACCGCTGCCATATCGATTTGTGGTTGTAGGTTCCAATCGTTATAGAGTAATTGCAGTCCGTCATAATAGGCTTTGTCATTTTCAAACCCTCGGATATTAAAAAAATCCAATCGTGTTACCGCTCCGCCACGTAATTCAGTGTTAATACCTGAGGTGTATCGAACAGCTTCCGCAACGGTTTCCGTGCCTCTTTGTTGTAGTGAGCTTTGTTCAATCACTGAAATAGCTTGGGGTGTTTCTTCTGGATCTAATTGGGTTTTTGTCGCTGTATTTCGATAAGTCTGCCCCTTTACCACTAATGCGCTTAATTGATCTTCTGAGCTTGTATCTGTTGCTTCTGACGTATCAGCTGCGAGAGAGTAAGACGGCACTGAGGTAATTGCTAAAGCAAGCAAAGTGAGTTGGAAATGCACAGACGGTTTCATGTTAACTCCGGAAATAGAATAAAACAATATTGATAATGAATATCATTCTACTTTTATTGGAAATATAAAACTTAACTTTTTGGTGCATCTTCAGTAAGAGGAAGAGAGAGGAAGAAATCATTGGATTAGATTATATAAAAGCTATCTTGGCTTGATCGGAAGCCAATATTCCATATAGCTCTGAGGACTGTTTGGATCGTAATCTGGCTCGTAAACTTCTAATTCGTAACCTTGTACTCCGTAATAATTGGACTCAGGTAACCATTGGTAGATAAACCACTCTAGTGCTTTTTCAACTGCCGAAGATTTTCCATAAACGGGAATGACGGCGTATTCTTGAAGTGGAACCTTCACCGTATCTAGTAGAATGGTATTAAATGGGTTGGCGCCACTAAAAATGGTTGGGGATGATGTTTTTATTGGCTCTAAGTACCCGGCCCAATAAAGCATTTGATCTGGATGTTGGGCATGGTCCTGAGTGTCTATTATGCCAATTGGACGATAGCCTTTTGTAACTGTCTTTACTTCTGAAATAACTTGAGACCAAAGCCGTGGAACGCGTTCTGAAAAATTCGGAGAAGCTGAAAATAGTCCCCGAATCCAATCGTATCTGCCTTGAATGTGAAAACCATCGCGACTTTCAATACGTATTTGAGTGAATGTTTTTGGCGTCTCTGTCTGGGCTTTATTAGGGCATCTATATTGTAGTGGCGTACGTAATCCATGACGTTTTCCACGTTGTCGATAATCCCTAGGGGTACAGTTGAACATTTGTTTAAAGGCGCGGGAGAAGCTTATTTCCGAATCAAAACCACATTGCATCGCAATATCTACATGCCTATTTTTACTTGATAGTAACAGTTCTGCAGCTTTGCTTAAGCGTAATTCCCGAATGTATTGAGCAACGCTAAGACCAGTTGCTTGACCAAATACTCGTTGAAACTGCCAGCGCGACCAGCAGCTTTTTTCCGCCAAGCTAGTGACATGAATAGGTTCATCCAGATTTTCGTGGATGTAGTCTAAAACCTTTTCTATACGAGTAAGTCTGTCTTGGTTAGCCATAAGTCGATTTAGGAAAAATAATAATCATTATTATCTATTTTATTTTTAATGCCAATCGATTCTATGGTCGTTAGAGATTTTGTTATTGGTGGCTATTAATTAATCAAGTTGCGTGATTAAATCAAAATCATCTTTATACCATTCAAAAATAATATTTAAAATGGATGTTGCCCGATGAATGAATTAACTCGAACTGCGCTGTATTGTGCCATGTTTATTGCTGTCGGCGCGGTCGCGGGCTTGCTAGGACCGAGTTTGATTTACTTGGCCGACTTAATTGATGCCTCTGTTGCTGAAATCTCAATTGTTTTTACTGCGCGTGCCATAGGTAATATTCTCGGCGCTTTGTTGGCGGGGAGGATGTTTGATCGCTGGCAAGGTCATCATTACCTTATCGTAATGCTGCTCTGCATGATTACCGGATTGGTGCTGGTGCCGTTCTCGACTGGATTGTCGATGCTGGTGGTGTTGTTTTTCTTGCTAGGCGCGACAGAAGTATCGGCTAATGCGGGTGGCAATATGATGATGCTGTGGCTGCATAAAGAAAAAGTTGGCTCTTATGTCACCATTTTACATTTGTGTCACAGTGCTGGATCTATGCTTGCACCCTTGATTTTGGTGTTCGCTCAGTGGACGGGTCATGGTTATGGCGCAGGTTATTGGATGGTGGCGCTTTACGCTTTGCTTCTGCCGTTGTTGTTATGGCGACAACCGAGTCCAACCTTCGAAGTCCGAGCCAGTGAAGTAGTGCCAGCGACAAAACAAAAAGCGACTTTTTTGGCATTTCTAACTGTCATTTTCTTATATGTGGGTTTTGAAATAACTATCGCTGGTTGGATCAGTACTTATGCTGTTCTGTCTGGTGAAGATCAAAATACCGCGGCTATTTTGGTTACTTGGTTCTTTGTGAGTTTGTCGTTGGGTCGTTTGTTCTCGGTATTTTTGTTGCGTTGGATTACGCCCCGACAAGGTATCTATGGTTTGCTGGTGGTGAGTTTCAGCGGAAGTTTGATGATGATTTTTTCCGATGCTTCGTTAGTGGTGATTGCCTTGTGGTTGGGTTTGGGATGTTCGGCATTTTTTCCAATGTTGTTCTCCTATGCCAACAGCATTATGGCGCTCAATGGCAAACGTACGGGGTACGTTTTTGTGTGTTGTGGATTAGGTGCTTTGGTGGCACCGTCGTTAACTGGGCCAATTATCGAGGTCTTTAGTGCCGCAGCGTTTCCGTATCTTTTATTGGTTCTAGCGTTATTAATGGTGTTTAGTTGGCAGAGATTGGCTGGGATGACGCGAGGCAGTTAGCTGTTGCATTCGAATACCTTGTTAGTGAATGTCCACTAACAAGGTATTTTTTTAGATTGTAAACTCTCTAAATCCGGTTAGCTGTATTTGTGCAGTGTCGCAATGGTGAATGCGGCAAGATCTGTGTAGACGCTGAATGGGAAGTCTATCGTCTTGTACTGCGTTTCACGGCCCTTTCCTGTTAAAACCAATACTGGTGAACAACCACGAGCATTTCCTGCCTGAAGATCTCGTAGAGAGTCTCCGACCATAATGGCTGGGTTGTCTTCGAATGATAAGCCTAGTTCTGCTTCAATCGCTTCAATCATACCGCTTTTGGGTTTGCGGCAGTTGCAGTCATCATCTGGGCCATGAGGGCAGTATTGAATGCCATCCACTTTACCGCCTTCTGCTTTGACTAGCGCGGTCATTTTATCGTGCATGGCATGCAGTGTGGCTTCGTCATAATAGCCACGAGCAATGCCTGATTGGTTAGTTACCACAAAGACTTTAAAGCCTGCTTTGGACAATGCCGCAATGGATTTAATGCTGCCAGAGATAGGCTGCCACTCATCGACAGATTTTACATAAGCGTCTGAGTCTTGGTTAATGACGCCGTCTCGGTCTAATAGAATGATGGGTTTAATTTGCGCCATAGGAATGCCTTTTTTGAATTACGTTGTTTGTTTCGTTACTATTTCATCATGGTGTTGAGCGTTATTTTACTTCACCAATCGCTGCGAAGATGGCGTTACGACAGGTGCGGCTAAGATCATTTGGCGCTAGGCCGATATCCAGTCCTCGTTGTCCGCCGCTGACATAGATTTTTTCAAACGTCTGTGCACTTTGGTCAATACAAGTGATGAGGCTTTTCTTTTGCCCTACTGGGCTGATACCGCCAACCAAATAACCAGTAAGTCGCTCGGCATCTTTCACGTCTGCCATGTGTAATTTTTTAACGCCTAGCGCACTGGCAGCTCGTTTTAAATTTAAGGTACCAGTCACTGGCACAATGGTGACGAAGGTATTTTTGTCGTCGGTGACTAATAGAGTCTTGAACACACAAGAAGGATCGAGATTGAGTTTCTCTGCGGCCTCTTCGCCAAAATTAGAACAATGTGGATCGTGTTCATATTCGTGAATACTAAACGCAATCTTCAGTTTTCTAAGTTGGTTAATCGCCGGTGTCACTGTCTTGATCCTTATGCGTTATCTAATTTTAGCGCTTTCTATTTTTGCCAGAACATTGGCGTGAACAACACCAATAAAGTAAATACTTCCAAACGACCCAACAACATAGAAAAACACAGCATCCATTTTGCAGGGTCGCTGACGCTGGTAAAACTGGAAGCTACGTCGCCCAAACCTGGCCCCAAGTTATTTAATGTCGCAGCAACGGCAGACCAAGCCGTTACCTGATCTAATCCTGTTGCCATTAGGCCAATCATTAGCACCACGTAAACTAATAAGTAGGCTGAGAAGAATCCCCATACCGCAGACACAACTCGTTCATTGATGGCTTTGCCGCCCACCTTAACCGGAATAACAGCGTTTGGGTGAATCAAGCGTTTGATCTCTCGCATACCTTGCTTGAGGATCAGAAGTATACGAATAACCTTCATACCACCACCGGTCGAACTGGCACAGCCACCGACAAACGAGGTGACGATCAATAAGAAGGGTAAAAAATGCGGCCAGCTAGCAAAGTCTGATGTACTGAAACCGGACGTTGTCGCAATTGATACACTCTCGAATACAGCATAGCGTATTGAGGTACTCCAGTCGTAAGTCGACGTCATAGCAAGTACGAGAATTGCCAAAATAACTGTGCTGGAAAGTATCAATAAAAAGAAACGTGCTTCCGGATCTTTAAAATAATGCCACACGCTTTTGTGACGCCAAGCGTAGAAATGCAGTGCGAAGTTGAACGCCGATACAATCATAAAGAAGGTACAAATCATCTCAATAGCGACACTATTGAAATAACCAATACTCTCATCATGAGTCGAGAAACCACCAATAGCCACCGTTGAGAAACTATGACAAATCGCATCAAATAAACTCATTCCAGCGATCCAATAACCCAAGGCACAAACGCTGGTTAAGGTCGCATAAATGTACCAAAGTGCTTTCGCAGTTTCGGCAATTCGTGGTGTGAGTTTAGTGTCTTTTACGGGCCCCGGTGTTTCAGCGCGATACAGCTGCATACCACCGATGCCCAACATCGGCATGATGGCAACGGCCAATACGATGATACCCATGCCACCTAACCAAGTAAGTAACTGGCGATAAAACAGAATTGATTGAGGTAAAGCATCAATGCCAGTGAGTATGGTTGCCCCTGTTGTAGTGAGTCCTGAGATAGATTCGAACAAGGCATCTGTGAAAGTTAGGTCTGGTGTTTCGGCTAAGAAGAAAGGCACCGAACCGAACAAGCCTAGTACTGTCCAGAACAACACAGTGACTAAGAAACCATCACGAATTTTTAACTCCCCACGTTCATTCCGAACTGGGAACCATAGAAGAAAGCCGCCTAATAAATTCACGCCCAATGCATAAAGAAACGCATTGAGTGCGCCATCAGAATAAATCAAAGAAACGATAATGGGTGGAATCAGCGACACACTGAACACCATTACCAATAATCCGATGACACGTAAAATAACACTAAAATGCATACTTGCTTCCTAGACCCCGACGTCATTCTTGTGCCGGGTCAATGTTAAAAATCAGGTGAAGCCAATTGAGTCAGGCTTCTATTTTTTGCTAAAAAGCATTCAAATTAAAAGAAGCTTAAACCCACTTGGAATAGCTGCTCTACCGCTGGAATTTGTTTTTTGTTGGTCACGAAAATGATGACGTGATCTTCTGCTTGGATCACCAATTCGCTGGTGGCAACAATCAAATCGTCTTCACGAACGATGGCGCCAATGGTTGCGCCTTCAGGCAAATTCAAATTGGCAATACTGCGGCCAACCACTTTTGAAGAACGATAATCACCGTGTGCGACCGCTTCTAATGCTTCCGCAGCACCTTTGCGCATCGAGTGAACGTTTACCACGTCACCGCGTCGGATATAACTTAATAGTGAACTGATGGTGGTTTGTTGTGGCGAAATCGCAATATCGATCATGCCTTCTTGAACGATGTCTACATAGGCTGGGTTATTGATGATGGTCATAACTGTGCGAACGCCGAGTACTTTTGCCAGCATGGAAGACATGATATTGGCTTCATCGTTATTGGTTAATGCACAGAATACGTCAGTGGATTCTATATTTTCTTCAAGCAGTAATTCCTGCTTAGACGCATCGCCGTTTAGTACTATGGTGTTGTCCAAAGTTTCAGACAAATAACGACAGCGTTCAGGATCACGTTCGATGATTTTAACGCGGTATTCTTTTTCTAAACTCTGTGCCAAACGCTCACCAATGTTACCGCCGCCAGCGATGATAATGCGTCGATAAGGAACGTCCAAAGGACGCAGTTCACTCATCACATCTAATACGTCACGTTGAGCGGTTAGAAAGAAGACTTCGTCGTTAGCGCGAATGTGTGTGTTGCCGTCAGGAGAAATAGATTTACCGTCACGATAAATTGCTGCGATACGAGTTTGGATTGATGGCATGTGTTCTTTCAAAAAGCTGATTGGTTGATCGATCAGTGGACCACCCTTTTCCGCTTTGACTACAACTAACTGTACTTTGCCTTCCGCAAATTCCATAACCTGCAACGCGCCTGGATAACGAATCAAGCGGCTTAAATGTTTAGTCACTTCTTTTTCTGGGCTGATACGAACATCCATTGGAATAGCTGAATCAACAAAGAGTTCTGGATAATTTGCATAAGCGCTAGAACGGACGCGACCTATTTTAGTCGGTGTTTTAAATAAGGTATGAGCAATCTGACAGGCGATCATATTGGTTTCATCTTGGTTACTCACCGCAATGAGCATGTCAGCATCGTTGCAACCGGCTTGATCTAATACAGCTGGGTGTGAGCCACTGCCCTCAACTGTTTGAATGTCGAGACGATCTTGCAGTTCTCTAAGGCGGGTTAAATCTGTATCAATGACGGTAATATCGTTATCTTCACTTGCCAAGTTTTCCGCAAGCGTGGCGCCAACCTGCCCCGCGCCTATAATGATGATTTTCATAGTCTGCCTTAGAGCGTGATTTTTTCGGCTCTTTGTTTAGTGTATTAATTCAAATGTCAAAATTGAGTCGTTTGGGTTGATCGAGCGTGCATAATTTTTGCTCGAATCAAGTAGAGCAAGTTTACCCACATAAGGACAATTATTTAACTTGAACTTGATAAATACTCGTAATTATTTTGGATGATCATGTAATGAGATTTCTTTTGTTACTTATCCAGTGTTGAAACTGAGAGGCAAGTTCGCTATCAGCATGGACTAATATTAATTGAACTCAAAAAAATGCCCAACAAACTGTGTTTCATGTGAAACAATTTGTCGGGCCTTTTTATAAAACGACTTATTTTTCAGTCATTTGCTTGAGATGATCTGTGCCTGTTTTTTTTATTTCTACTTACTAGACGGCTTAAGCTTTTTGAAGAAGGCAGTAGTAGAAACCATCGTGACCATCTGCATGCGGAAATAGTTGTCTACCGTGACTAACAGGAATCCCCCACTCCATCGCAAAGTCAGGCGCTAAAGAATTGATCGCGACTTCTTTCGCGTCTTCTTGGTTTGCTAAGAAGTGTTGGATTTGTTGTTCGTTTTCTTCTGGCATCAAGGAACAAGTTGCGTACAACATGAAGCCACCAGATTTTAACGTTGTCCAAACCTTGTTAAGAATCTCTCGCTGGATGATAACGAGATCATCAATGTCAGCTGGCTTTCGATTGATCTTAATGTCTGGGTTACGACGAATAACACCTGTTGCCGTACAAGGAACGTCGAGTAGGATTTTATCGAAATGCTCGCCATCCCACCATGCATCAAGATCACTCGCATCTGCACAGATCAACTGCGCCGAATAGCCAAGGCGTGCCAAATTGGATTCGATTTTTTCCATGCGCCAAGGCTCTAGTTCAACGGCAGTGAGTTCCATTGAGCTTAGTCCAGCAGAGTTGGCTTTCTCTAATAAGTGCCCTGTTTTTCCACCAGGTGCTGCACAGGCATCCAATACTTTTTCGCCGTTTTTGGGCGATAAAATATGAGCTGAAAGCTGAGCGGCTTCATCTTGAACGCTGACAAAACCTGCATCAAAACCTGGTAACTCTCCAACACGAACGGCATTTCTTAGGTACAAGGCTGAATCTGAAAACTCGCCGTCTTCTGCATTTATACCCAAATCTAGAAGTTGCTCCTTATATGTTTCACGTGAAACGAGACTCTCGTTTACTCGAATGCACATCGGCGGATGCGTGTTACTGGCTTCGATTATTTCTTCAAGATGCTCTGGCCAATGCTTATTAAAACGCTTCACCAGCCATTTCGGCATGTTGAATTCTACTGAAGGTTGAGCTTCTAGAATCTCAACTATTTCGTCAGCTTCTCTTTGGTAACGACGTAGCACTGCATTCATTAACTTGGTTGCCCAGTCTTTTTTCAAGATCCGGCACGCTTCTACTGTTTCGTTTACTGCCGCATGGTCTGGAGTATTCATGTAGGCTAATTGATACAAACCTAAAAGTAAGACAGCGTATAAATCTGTGTCCTTTTCTTCAAAAGGATGCGCCAATAAATGCAATGCAATGCTGTTTAGTCTTGGGTACTGACGACACACACCGAAGCATAATTCTTTAAGCATTGGAGCGTGTTCGCTTGCGACATCCATTTGATGGCGAGCAAGTTGCGTACTAAGCGAACCCTGTTGAAGCAGAATATTGGTGATGACTTTAACCGCCACTTGGCGAGCACTTTGCTGGCTAGTGTTGGATGAGAAGCTTTCGTCGTATTGGTTCATGCTGTTTGCTCACTCTTATCTTCACTTTCATTAACGCCAAGGCGTTGACCAATTTCTAGAGCGGCTTTGTTTTTACCATTTAAGGCGTCTTGCACTTTCATGCGCTTGCCGCCTGCAAATTGGATCTCAGTAATAAGGATAGAACCTTGCCCAGTGGCAACGATAATGCCCTCTTTGCTAACCACCAAAATATCGCCTGGTGTGGAAGCTTCATCGCTTACGCTGGCTATGTGTGCTGCATGGATTTTCATCACACCAGCAAGGCTGTTGGTGTAAGCAACTGGCCAAGGAGATAAACCGCGAATTTGACGCTCGATCAATTCTGCCGACGATGACCAGTTCACATCGCCCTCTTGCTTGGTTAGTTTGGCTGCGTAGCAAGTGAGGCTTTCATCTTGTTGCTCAGGAACCAATGTGCCGGCTTTGAATTTTTCTAGAGCTTCAATTAGTGCGCTTCCGCCAAGAACCGCCAAGCGATCGTGCAACGTTTCTGAGGTGTCTGTTGGTTTGATATCACAGTATGCTTTTAACAACATGTCGCCAGTATCCAAGCCAACATCCATTTGCATTATGGTGATGCCGGTTTCGCCATCGCCAGCAATCAGCGAACGATGGATAGGAGCAGCACCGCGCCAGCGAGGAAGTAAAGAAGCGTGGACGTTGATGCAAC
Organism: Marinomonas polaris DSM 16579; assembly: GCF_900129155.1. Taxonomy (GTDB): domain Bacteria; phylum Pseudomonadota; class Gammaproteobacteria; order Pseudomonadales; family Marinomonadaceae; genus Marinomonas; species Marinomonas polaris. The sequence continues at coordinate 36,703 of NZ_FQVF01000007.1, read as the reverse complement.
CAAACTTAGGCGTATCCAATACCACTTTTGGCAGGATAATTCCGTACGCGGCGACAATCATAAGATCAGCTTCTAACGCTGCGAGTTGTGCCTTGTCTTCATCCTGTTTGAAATTCAATGGCTGATAAACTGGAATGTCGTTGGCGATAGCAAGTTGCTTAACAGGGCTCTGAACTAGCTTTTGACCACGGCCTGCTGGACGATCTGGCTGAGTATAAACGCCGACGATCTGATACTGGTTTTCAGCATTTGAATCTTTTGTGTTTGTTAAGAGTGCTTGCAGGCTGGCAGCTGCGAATTCAGGTGTGCCAGCAAAAACAATACGAAGTGGTGAGGTTGGCATAAAGGTTCCTTAACAAAAAATCAGGCCAAAGCCTGATTTTATAATACGAGTATCAATGATCTATTGGCTAAAAAGAGTCGTCTTCTTAACCTTGTTTTTGAGCTAGCTTATGGGCTTTTTCTAGTTTGCTCTTAATACGATTACGCTTTAGAGGCGTCAAATAATCGACCATAAGTTTGCCGTCTAGGTGATCAACTTCATGTTGAACACAAACCGCCATTAGCTCATCGACTTCCAAAGTGAATGGTTTGCCGTTGCGGTCTAATGCTTTGACTCTTACTTTCGCAGCACGATAAATGTGCTCGTAAAAACCAGGAACAGACAAACAGCCTTCTTGGAATTCATTTGGCTCGTCATCTAAAATTTCGAATTCTGGATTAATAAAAACGATAGGCTCGTTACGTTCTTCTGAAAAATCCATCACCACAAGACGGTGGTGATAATCCACTTGTGTCGCCGCCAAGCCCAAACCATTCTCGTCATACATGGTATCAAGCATGTCGTCGATTTTGGTTTGCAGCTCATCAGTGAACTTGGTAATTGGCTTAGCAATTTTGCGTAAGCGTTTGTCTGGGTATTCAAGTACAGTTAAAACAGCCATGATCTTTTCCAACGATGTGTCTTTGTTCATGAGCGGAGACGTTCTCTCCTACTCTTTTCATTGGGTCTATTGTAACGCAAGTCTGGCCGTTGAGCAGTCTTCTGATGGCGGTTTTTTGGCCAATATGATTGAATAGCCTACATAGCCAATGACTATTCGCTCTTGGTTTTGTATTTTAAGTAATGGTTTGGGTAAGGAATGCCCATGTTTAACTCGTAAGGAAGCTGCTTATCATGTCTACCTCTAATGCCTCTGGTTTGTCGAAAACCGATTGGTTATGCTTAAGTTTCTTATCGGGCATTGGCCCATCTCGACTCTCGCGTCTTTATACTTATCTCAGTCAACTTGATTATCATGCATCAATGGATAATGCTGAAAACTTACCCTTATTTAGTAATGAAGAACTAAACGACGCGAGTTTCTCAGAGAAGATAACTTATGATTTGTTGATCGCGTTAAAGTGGCCAGAGATTACAGCGCGTCAGGCCATAGATTATTTTTCTAATGGCATACTCACTAAAGAACAAGAAGCCAAACGTGATGAATCATTAGCTTGGTTGGAAGAAGCCGATCACCACTTAGTACTGCAAGAAGACGAACACTATCCCGCGGCGTTAAAAGAGATCTCCGTCGCGCCGGCGTTTCTTTATGTAGAAGGTAACCGAGATGCCTTGTCATTGCCGAAAATCGGCATTGTGGGAGCGCGCAAATGTACGCGTTATGGAAGAGATGCCACCTTTCAATTTGCCGAGCAACTATCGGCTCGTGGCATTTGTGTGGTGAGTGGCGGCGCTATGGGTGTCGATACTGCAGCTCATCAAGGCGCTTTATATAACAAGACAACACCAACTATTGCGGTAATGGGAACTGGCTTGTTTCACCGCTACCCACACCACAATCGCCAGATGTTTAAAGAAATCCTAGAAAAAGGCGGCGCATTAATAAGTGAATACCCACTATCAACCAGTCCGCGACCTCACCTGTTTCCGCCGCGGAATCGAATTATCAGTGGTTTAAGTATGGGCGTGCTGGTATCAGAGGCTTCTATCAAAAGTGGTTCATTGATCAGTGCGAGTTATGCCATCCAACAGAACCGAGAAGTGTTCGCCTTGCCCGGTCGTTTGATTGATCCCCAATCAGAAGGTTGTCATCAATTACTTCGACAAGGCGCAACCTTGGTTCGTCATGTAGATGATATTTTAGCCGAGTGCTCAGAACTGTCCTGTGCTTCTATAACTAAAATAATTAAGACAGCTAACGAGAATAGTAAAAAACGACCATCTGAAAATAGAAATCAAACTGCTGGAAGCACACCTATTTTAGTGTCGAATCAGGTGCATGCTTTGCCGGAATCTACGTCCGATAGCGCAAAGGCAGTTATTGTCATTATGGAACAAGAAGCACAACCTATGGATTTTGATGCCTTGATTCGCCAAAGCAAAATGGACGCAGGATTGATGATGCAGGTGTTAATGGAGTTGGAATTGTATGGCTGTGTGGAGAATCGAGAAGGCCTTTATTGTCGTTGTTAAATAGACGGCGCTGACCTTCTCTCTTTCACGATAAAACGCAGATAAAATGAAATGCGTGATATGTGAGATATTAGATATAGATTACATGTCGCTAAAAATATCTTTCTTCAGCTGCTTAATATCACGACGCTCTTTTTTATTCGGCTTATGGTCGGACATAATTCGGCCACCAAAAGACTTGTTTTCGAGAGCGCGTTTTTCACGTTTTTCTATCGACTGTGGCGTTTCCTCATAAAGCAATTGTGCTTCAGGCGCGCCACGACGTTGGCCGCTGATGTCTTTGATTTCGACGACCTTTTCATCCCAACCAACACGTATGCCAATTAAGGCACCAATTTCCACATTACGGCTGGCTTTGCCTTTACTTCCGTTGTAAGACACCTTGCCGCCATCGATGGCGTCTTTACAAAGTGAACGAGTTTTAAAAAAACGTGCGGCCCAAAGCCACTTATCTAAACGAACGGCTTGTGGTGCCGACTGCTTTTCTGGTTTACTCATAAAGAATGCGTTGACCCTATTCTGTTGTCATATTTGAGGCTGTTATGCAGGACATTAGTAAACACCCAATTTTTCAAGCTCTTCAAAAAATAATACACGATGCCGCCGATGTGATCATGGATATTTATCAACGTGCAGATTTAGGCATTGAACAAAAACAGGATGATAGTCCTGTGACCGCTGCTGATCTCGCTGCGCACAAAGTGATTCTAGCAGGTTTGCAAGCACTTACACCCAATATTCCTGTTCTTTCAGAAGAGAGCTCTGAAGAAGGTCAGGTGACGTTTGAAGAGCGTTCTAAATGGCCTATGTTGTGGATCGTTGATCCGCTCGACGGTACAAAAGAATTCATTAAGCGTAATGGCGAATTCAGTATTAATATCGCCTTGGTTGAAAACGGTGCACCCATTCTAGGTGTGGTGTATTTACCGACCACAACCGAAGGCTATTTTGGTGTGACCAAAGCGTGGCAAGATTTGCCAGTAGGCGCGTTTAAATGGCAAGGCGATGAATACGAAAGTATCAACGTCCGTGAACCACGCGAACCTATCATTGCAATGACAAGCCGCAGTCACGGCCCTGCGCTTCCAGCCTCGCTGAAAAATAAATTAAAGCAAAGTTACGAGCAAGTGCGAGAGTTGCCAAAAGGCAGCTCAATTAAAGGCTGTCGAATTGCCGAAGGGATTGCGGATTTGCATTTGCGTCGTGGCCCAACAAGTGAATGGGACACCGCCGCTCAGCAAGCCATCATTGAAGCCGCTGGCGGAATGCTAGTCACACCGGATGGAAAACCATTTCGTTACAACCAAAGAGAAACCCTGCTCAACGGCCACTTCTTTGTATCGGGTGCTGAACTCGCCCCGTATGTGATGAACTGGTATCTAGAAAACGAGGAAGAAGAGTAAGCGTTACTCTTCTTCCTCTTCCTCTTCCTCTTCCCTTCCCTTCCTTTACCTTATCTGATTGTTTCACGTGAAATATTTTAAGTGGCAACAAGCCCTAAGGTAAAACGTTGAGCTTGTTGCCTAATAAAATTTGTTACTTCGTTAAAAAAGCAAAACCATTTGCCCCCAATACTAGCTCTTTCCCTTCAACCTTAGTGTTACCAACTTTAATACATTGATTAAACTCAGTTGTATTTTGATAAGTAATCGACTGATTGCCTAAGTTAAAGATACATAGCATTGTGTCACCTCGAACGAATGCTAAAAGTGAATTATCATCGTTGATGAAGAGAGTGTTACCATTTCGTAGGACGGAATTTTGTTTGCGAAACGCAAGCATCTCTCGATAAAAATTGAGTACAGACGATTGCTTATTCTGCTGGTCAGCAACATTTAATTGGCGTTGAGTTTCTTTAACTGGAAGCCATGGAGTTGAAGATGAAAAACCGGAAAACTTTGAGTTATCCCAGCTCATTGGAGTTCGGCAACCATCCCTTCCTTTGTCTTCAGGCCAAAACTCAATTCCTTGCGGGTCAACAAGTTCGTCATAGCTTAGATCTGTTTCTTGTTGGCCCAGTTCTTCACCTTGATACAAGCAAACAGAGCCTTCTAAACTTAGTAATAAAGCACAAGCCTGTTTAGCTAAAGCGGTTGGATCTTCAGCGTGTTTTTTCCAGCGGCTAACATGTCGAACAACATCATGATTGGAAAAGGCCCAGCAAGGCCATCCTTCTGGTGCTAGTCGGAAAAATTCGGTTATTTGTTTGGAAAAATGTTTGGGTGAAAACGAATGACCTAACATTTCAAATGAGTATGCCATATGCAATCGTTTATCTGTTGTATACTCCCCCATCATTTCTATTGGATGGTGGCTCTCACCTACTTCTCCAACTGATGTCGTGGCTCCATATTCATCTAGTAAAGCTCTAAACTTTTTAAGGAATACCAAATTCTCTGGTTGGTTTTTTGAAAATAAATGATATTGCATGTGGTAAGGATTCCAATCCGCTACAGATTTTTGACGAAAATCAGCGGCATCATCCCGTAGCAATTTATCATGAAAATAGTAGTTCACAGTATCTAGACGAAAACCATCCACTCCGCGTTCTAGCCAAAATCGTACAGTACTGAGAATCCATTCTTGAACATTTGGATTATGGAAATTTAAATCAGGCTGTTGGCGTAAAAAATTATGCATATAATACTGATTACGACGAGAATCCCACTGCCAGCCAGTCCCTCCAAAAATCGATAACCAATTGTTTGGTGGTGAACCGTCAGGTTTTGCATCTGCCCATATGTACCAGTCGGCCTTATCATTGGTTTGATTTTGTCGGCTTTCTAAGAAATATGGGTGTTGATCACTGGTGTGTGAGAGCACTTGATCAATGATGACTTTAAGCCCCAAACTATGAGCCTTGGCTATCATTTCATCAAAATCTGATAGTGTTCCGAAAGACGGATCTATATCTATATAATTTGAAACATCATAACCCATATCTTTCATTGGTGATGTGAAGATGGGAGACAGCCAAATAGCGTCAACACCCAAATCAGCCAAATAATCTAAACGGCTCGTGATGCCAGGAATATCCCCTATACCGTCACCGTTACTATCTAGGAAAGATCGTGGATAAATCTGATAGGTAACGCTACCACGCCACCATTCTTGTTCAATAGTATCCATCTTAAATTTTCTCTCTGTTAGACGTTAAAGTGATAGGTAAACCATTGTTGTCGAATCGATGGAGGTGTTCTTCTAATGGACGTACATTAACTTGAGTACCTAAAGGAATCCGCTGCTGTCCATCCAAACGTACGACTAGAGGTTCTTTTATGCCCAAATCTAAGAATACAAAGAAATCTGCACCTAAGTTTTCTGTGTGTACCACTTCTCCACTCCATATACCGTCGAGATGATCGATAACAAGATGTTCAGGACGAATACCCAGAGTATGACAATGGTGTTTTTCGGCTATATCACCAGTGAGAAAGTTCATTTTTGGTGACCCAATAAAGCCGGCAACAAAAAGAGATTTCGGATGACTGTAGAGCTCTTCTGGTGTGCCAACCTGTTCGATATTACCGTCTCTTAGGACGCAAATTCGATCTGCTAGTGTCATTGCTTCCACTTGATCATGGGTAACGTAAACCATGGTTGTGTCTTTCATTTTGTGATGTAACTTAGCTATTTCTAGTCGCGTATCCACGCGCAATGATGCATCTAGGTTAGATAAAGGTTCGTCGAAGAGAAAAACCCTTGGGTCACGGACAATGGCACGTCCAATCGCGACGCGTTGACGTTGTCCTCCAGATAGCTGTTTTGGCAGACGTTCTAGTAAGTGGTCGATTTGCAACATCTTGGCCGCTTCAAGTACTCTATTTTTCATTTCTTGTGGTGAGACGTTAGCTAGCTTTAGGCCAAAGGCCATATTTTTATATACAGACATGTGTGGATATAGGGCATAGGATTGGAAAACCATGGCGATACCACGTTCAGATGGCACCTTGTCATTCATGGATACGCCATCAAATAGTAGCTCTCCAGAGGTAATGTCTTCTAATCCACAAATAAGACGCAATAAAGTTGATTTGCCGCAACCGGAAGGGCCGACAAACACCATAAGTTCACCAGCATTAATGGTGAGATCGACGCCTCGAATAACATCTGTGCTACCAAAGGTTTTGATCAGATTTTTAAGTTCAATTTTAGCCATAATGAATACTCCTTAGCCTTTCACGCCACCAGCGGTTAGGCCGGATACAATTTTTCGCTGGAAAATAAGCACCAAGATCACCAACGGGATGGTGACCAAAACAGAGGCTGCCATAATGAGCCCCCAAGGTGTTTCGTATTGAGATGAGCCTGACAACATGGCAATGGCGACAGGCACAGTACGCATGGTCTCTGATGCAGTGAAAGTCAACGCGAATAAAAACTCGTTCCAAGCACCAATAAAAGCGAGCAATCCTGTGGTGACCAAGGCTGGCCAAAGTAAGGGCATAAAAATTTGCGTGATAATGACCCAAGGAGTGGCTCCATCCACTATGGCCGCCTCTTCTATTTCTACGGGTAAATCTCGCATAAAGGTGGTTAGCACCCAAACGGTAAATGGCAGCGTAAAAATGGTGTAGGACAGAATCATGGCCCAAGGTGTGTTGTAAATTCCAATAAAGCGAATTAGCTCAAATAAACCTGCTAAAACAGCAATCTGTGGAAACATCGAGATGGCTAAGATTGCCATAAGCAATAATCTTCGTCCTTTAAAACGTACACGAGCTAATGCGTATGACGCTGTAACAGCAAGAAACAAAGCGAATATAACCGTGGTGCTCGCAATGAAGACAGAGTTCAGCGTATTCCTAATAAACTGGCCATTATTCAATACATCTATGTAGTTGCTGAAATTAAACGAGGAAGGAAAATAGTTCACTTTGAATAAATCAGAACCTGTTTTAAGGCTTGTTAAAATCGCGTAATAAAACGGAAAAACCGAGATAAGTACGATGATAACTACGACAGAGTAAAAAGCGGCCTTTTTGAATAGTGCCTTGTTAGTCATGATTTTTCTCCACTAAGGTCAAGCTTACCAAGCCAAATATAGAGCGCTACAAACAGGGCAATAATGGCGAACAGTAAGGTGGATTGGGCTGAACCATAGGCAAACTTATCAAACTCAATTAGGTTCTCTCGGGAGATGATTGACATGGTTTTTGTGGCTTTTGAGTTAGGAGTAAGTACATACACCAAGTCAAACATCCGCAAAGCATCCAACGTACGAAAGATAACAGCGACCATGAGTGCGGGTTTTACCAAGGGGAGCGTCACTTGAAAGAACACTTTTATAGGGTGTACGCCGTCAATCTTGGCTGACTCATACATATCTCTTGGGATCATTTGTAAGCCTGCTAGGCAAAGCAGAGCCATGAATGGTGTTGTCTTCCAAATATCGACGATTAACACCGATAACATTGCGGTATCAATATTGGCGGTCCAAGCTATTTTGTGGTCAATTAAACCAACGCTTAATAGCATGTCATTGATGATGCCGAATTGATCATTGAACATCCAAGCCCACATTTTTGCCGACACAATAGTTGGGATGGCCCACGGTATTAAGATAGCCGCGCGGACTAAACCACGGCCTTTAAATTCCGCATTCAATACTAAGGCCACCATTAAACCTATAATGGTTTCTAAAGAAACTGAGACCACTGCAAACCTGACGGTATTCCAGACTGCATTCCACCATGCAGGGTCGGCTAAAGTTCCCGAATAAATAGTGCGTCCTGATGAGAAGGTTTTCCACGTCAAATAGTTTTTAAAACCAACCCATTCACCACCGTAAAGGTTGGTTAATGAAGTATTGGTAAATGAAAAGTAAATGGAACGTAGTAACGGCCAAGCTGCAACGCAAAACAACACCAGCAGCATGGGTGCGAGAAACCAGAATGCTGCGCGCAATTTTTGGCGCTGTAAGCTGGATACCTCAGGTGTTGTTAGGATGTGTTTTTTAAACATACAAGAGCTTCCTATGTTAAAAGGAAGGACTCAAAAAATGATATTGCTTTGAGTCCAGTCAATAGTCCGAATTACCAGTTATTTCCTTTTAACGTTTCAAGTTCGTATTCGAGTAATTCGAGGTTTTCTTCCGCTGAGCCACTTCCTGCAAGCGTGCTATGAACCGCGGAGAAAAATTTAGAAGACACTTCGTTGTATTTGATTTTTGTGGGTGCGGAAGGACGAGGAACAGCATGTAAAAACACATCTTTCCATTGCGCAATTATTGGCTGTTGTTCCTTTATATCTTTATCGTCATAGAGGGAAATAATGGTTGGTAAATTCGATGAATGGAGCGCCCGATACTTTTGTACTTCTTCAGATGCAAGGTATTTAACCAATGAAATGGACGCTTCTTTATGCTTAGAGTATTTAGAAACTGCTACATTCCATCCCCCCAGAGTTGCTGCTGATTTATTTGGACTTGTGCCACTTGGCAAAGGAGCGGCTCCAAATTTATCTTTTATAGCACTTTCTTCGGAGTTGCCCAGAGCATAGGCATAAGGCCAGTTACGCATAAAAACGGCATTACCTGTCTGCCAAACGCCTCGGGCATCCTCTTCCTGATAAGCTAGAACACCTGCTGGAGAAATATCACCTATCCAAGATTTTGCCATTTTAAGAGCTTCAACAGCTTTTGGATTATTTATTGAAATCGTACCATCAGCTTCAACTATTTGACCTCCACCAAAGGATTTCACCCATTCTAATGCATCACAAGTTAAGCCTTCATAAGCGTTACCTTGCCAAACGAACCCCCACATATCCGGGTTACCTGCTTCACGTTCTTTTGTTTGGATGTATTTGGCTGTCTCAGTTAGTTCTTCCCAAGTATTTGGCACCGTTTTATTATATTTTTTGAGTAGATCTTTACGGTAAAAAAGGGCTGGAGCGTCGGTGAAGATAGGTAGAGCAATTAGTTTTCCGTTGGTTGTTTGCGATTCAATAATGGAAGGGAAATGTTGGTCGACGATATCTCTAGTATAAGGTGTTAGATCAACAAAATTATTAGCGAGTTGAGGAGCCCAAATGACATCTGTTTGATACACATCGATATCAGCATTCCCTGCTGCTAACCATAGACGATATTGGCCAAATTGGTCTGTGGTAGAAGCTGGCATAGGAAAGACAGTTAGTTTATTTCCAGTGCTTTTTTCCCAAGGTTTTACCACTTCCTTCAATACTTCAATATCTTTACCAACGGCTCCTGACACCAGCACTACTTCAGCTGCTTGTGCGAAATTGATCGCTGATGCGACTATCGATATGGATAGCAAAGAAGGGTTTATAAATTTCCACGGATTTTTCATTGTCATCACTCCTATTTTTGTTTTTTTCGAGTTTTATGTTAAAACAGAAACGTAAACGTTTACTCTTTGTTTTTAAGCTAAAGTAAACCTTTACTCTAGTCAACAGAATATCTGATTTTTTGATTTTTTTTAAAATCAGGGCGTTTGAAAGGAGAGTGTTTTGCTCTTAGTCGCTTGCAGGGTGAATTTGCGATATTCTTATCGATATTTTTAAAATCATTCAGAAGTGATCATATTCGCATGAGTAATAAGTCCGTTACGATTCATGAACTAGCCAGTTTAGCTGGTGTTTCTATAGCTTCGGTAAGTCGAGCCTTAAATGGAAAACCTGGCATTAGTGAGGCATTACGTGCGCGAATTATATCTTTGAGTGAAGAGATTAATTACAAACCGAATGTCATGGCTCGTCAGTTAATCTCTGGAAAAACCCCAGTTGTTGCACTATGTATGCCCCCTTCTCCTTATGAATTTTCTGATAGGCCTTACTTCGTTCATCTTTATCAAGCATTAACCCTATATTTACATCGAAAGGGTTTAGTGCCGGTTTTATTTGCTTACGAAAATATTGAGGAAGTGTTTTCACAGGCAAGCTCAGCGATTTTATTGGGCGCAACAGAAGATGATCGGCCTGAAATTTTTGATCGCCAAAAGTTCCCCTACGTTACTTTAGAAACAGGGGTGGGTGCTTCTGTTGTCATTGATGAGGCAAATGGCGTGTATAAACTTACACACTATTTGTTTAAAAAAGGTCGGAAAAATATGCTTTTTTTAGGGGAAAATATCGACATTTCAACAAGCCAAGGGCGATTACGTGGTTATCGAAAAGCGATTGGTGAACTAGGACTCCAAGAAAATTTTGATAATGTGCCTCGCCAAATTAGCTCTTCTCTAAGCGCTTATCGTCAGATGATGGAGCATTTTCAGTCATCTGAGCCTTTCCCTTACGACGCTGTGATTTGCGCAAATGATGAATTAGCGGTTGGTGTTATTCAAGCCGCAGAAGATGCTGGGTACAAAGTTCCTGAAGATATCTCTGTAACGGGCTTTGACGACCTTCCACGATTCTCTAATAAGATTACAACTATCCATCAAGATATTCCCAAGATTGCTGAGGCAGCTGTCAGTTTGCTATCAGAGCAATTAGATGGGCTTCCTCCGCGTGTTGTTGAAGTGATGACACGACTAGTTAGCCGAGAGAGCGCTTAACTCTTCTTTATCTAGCTATATCTTCCCTTATTCTTCGAAATTTTTTGTATTAAATTTTTCCAAAAAGGCTTTTATTTTTTTGAGTAAACGTTTAAGTTAATTACGTAAACGTTTACTTTGTTTTGTTTTCCATCATCAAAAAAATAATATCTAGGAGAAAAAAATGACAATAAAAGTGACTGTGTGGGGGGAAAATGTCCATGAAAAAACCAATAAAGTGGTCGCTCGCATTTATCCTGATGGTATGCATAACTGCATTGCTGCAGGCTTGAATGAAGATCAGGATATTGAAGCAACTAGTGTTACTTTGCAGGATAAAGAGCATGGTCTTACCGAAGAAAAACTAGAAAACACAGATGTTTTGATTTGGTGGGGGCATGCTGCTCATGGTGATGTTGCGGATGAAATTGTTGATCGGGTTCAGAAGCGTGTACTTGAGGGAATGGGGTTATTAGTCCTTCACTCCGGTCATTATGCCAAAATATTTAAACGTTTAATGGGAACTACCTGTTCTCTAAAATGGCGTGAGGCTGGTGAACGTGAACGACTCTGGGTGGTCAACCCTGGTCATCCTATTGTTCAAGGCGTGGGAGACTATATTGAGTTACCTCATACTGAAATGTATGGCGAACCGTTTGCCGTACCAAATCCAGATGAAGTAATTTTCATCAGTGCATTTGAGGGGGGGGAAGTATTCCGTTCAGGTCTTGTCTATCGTCGTGGTAATGGCAAAATATTCTATTTCCGTCCGGGCCATGAAACCTATCCAATTTACTATGATGACAAGGTGAAACGTGTTCTAAAAAATGCGGTGAAATGGTCTCAGCCTGAGGGTAGCCGCTGGATCGACTCATGTCCTTGTGTCCCTGCTGATCAAGCTCCAAACCCTATTGAAGTTAAAGGCGAAGGTTTGCATAAGCCTGGTGAAGAGGGCTTCAAATAATGATTCGTATCGGCATTATTGGGACTGGCGGTATGGCGCGAGTTCACGCAGAAGAGTTTTCAAAAATAGCCAATTGCGAAGTGGTCGCAGCGTGCGATCTAAATGCTTCGCGTCTTGCAAGCTTTGTCGAGGCCCATAATATTCCTTATGCCTTTGGATCGGTAGAGGCTCTGCTAAGCAGCGGTCAGGTGGACGCAGTCTCTATTGTGACACCGGATCCATTTCACAAAAACCTATCGATTCAAGCACTTGAAGCGGGAATGCATGTGTTATGTGAAAAACCATTAGCACTCAATGCATCGGATGCCAAAGAAATGGCTGACGCTGCGAAAAAAGCTAAGTGCATAAATATGGTTAATTTAAGTTATCGAAATGCTCATTCGTTACAAAAAGCACGGGAGCTTATTGCAATGGGACGTATCGGTAACATTCGTCATGTAGAAGCAAGTTATTTGCAGAGTTGGTTAGTATCTCCTAAATGGGGGGATTGGAAGACCGAAGATACTTGGTTGTGGCGGCTATCAAGTGCGCATGGCAGTAAAGGTGTACTAGGCGATGTAGGTGTTCACATACTCGACTTTGTTCGCTTTCCCGTTGGTGACTTTGCTAGTGTGAACTGTACTCTAACGACCTTCGACAAAGCTGAAAATAATCAGATAGGTGAATACCATCTCGATGCCAATGATAGCGCATTGATCACCGCTCGAATGCAAAATGGTTCCATGGCCTCTATTCATACTTCTCGTTGGGCAACAGGAAACCTCAATGACCTGCGGTTAGTTGTTCATGGTGACAAGGGGGCGGTGAAAGTCTCATTAAAGCTAGGCGAGGAATGGGATCGCTTAGAAGTATGTCTTGATGAGGATGTCATTGAGGGGATTTGGAAAGAAGTTAAATGCGAACAAACTCTCAATATATATCAGCGTTTTATTCAAAGTATTCTGTCGGGCGTACAGGACCAGCCTGACTTTGACGCTGGATTGCAGGTACAACGAGTGTTGGATGCCTGCGAACAATCCGATCAGTTGGGTCAGACAGTGCAACTTTAGGAGAGTATTGGATGGCTATATTGCATTGGGGAATGGTTGGTGGTGGAGATGGTGCGTTTATTGGCGATGTTCATCGTATGGCCGCTCGTCTGGATGGAGGCTACCAGCTTGTCGCTGGTTGCTTCTCTTCTAACTTTGAAAGAACAAAAGCATCCGCTAAATTACTAGGTGTGGAGACAGACCGCGCCTACTCTGACTTTAATGCCATGGCTGAGGTGGAAAGCCAACGAGAAGATGGCATTCAGGTGGTGAGTATTGTCACACCTAACTTTTTGCATTACGACAATGTTAAGGCTTTTTTAGATCGTGGGATTGCTGTTATTTGTGAAAAACCTCTCACTGTTTCATTGCTGCAAGCTCAAGAATTACAGGCTTTGGCAAAGGAGCGAAACACTTTTCTTGCTGTTACCTATAACTATGTTGAAAATCCTATGGTTAAAGTTGCACGAGAATTGGTCAAAAATGGAGAGTTAGGTGAGTTGTTAATGGTAGATGCCTATTATCTACAAGATTGGCTGGCCGCAGATATTGAAAATTCTGATCAAAAACAAGCCGCTTGGCGTACTGACCCTGCTAAGGCTGGACGTGCGGGATGTTTAGGTGACATAGCCATACATGCTTATAATTTGGTTAGTTATTTGATTGGTTATTCTGCATCGTCGGTAAATGCACGCTTGGCTACTTTTGTCGCTGGGAGAAGAGTTGATGACCATGCGGATATTCAATTAGGTTACAGTGACAATATACTGCAAGGTCGGATATTGGCTTCACAAGTAATGACGGGACATGAAAATGATCTTGGTTTTCGTTTAACCGGTCGTGAAGCAACGATTGAGTGGCGCCAAGAGGATCCTAATGTGCTGTGGTTTAAGCCAATGGGAGCACCGGCTCAACGATTGACTAGAAATGGCGCGGGTTACCCTGAGCGTTTAAACGCTTTGTGTCGTATTCCAGCAGGCCATCCAGAAGGTTACTTAGAAGCTTTTGCAAATGTATATAAGCATATACGGTTAGCATTATCGGAAAAGGACTTTTTGTATTACCCAAATGTCGATCAGGCGGTTAAGGATATGGGTTTTGTTGAAGCGTGTTTACAGTCCCATGACCAAGGTAATTGGTGTGAAGTTGAGTGCATCATTCAGGAATAACTGCAAAGCAGTAGCCTGTTTACTAGCCCGTTACAAAGTAACTAATTTTGTAACGGGCTAGTAGTGACTATCATGTTATTTTTCTTATGTTGCATTCTATTTCAAGCGAATAAAAGACATGCTCATTGCGCCAAATAGCCAATGTGAAACCAATCTCTTGATAAAACATCGGTTATTTCCTTTCTCTCTACTGTTTGTGAAGTCCAAAATGTCCAGCGTGTTAGTAACCATTGCTCTGGATCTAGACTGCTGATATAGGCTACTAAACTGTTTTCAATGGGAGATAAGGTATCAGTGTCTAACGCCCTTTCCTGTTCAATAATATCGGCAATATTTGAATCTCTAGAGATGTGAATGACTTCTTTTTTAAGGTATTTCGCACTTGTTAGACTTGTTTTATTTGAATAAGTAATTGGGATTCCATAACTTATTCTAGGCCTTCCAAAATCTTTCTCTAGCTGCTGATACCCTGGATTTGCTAGAAAAGAGATCATGCCTTCATTACTTTCCCAAAGATAAAAAGGTGCGTACTGATTTTCTTTAGGAGCGCCGAGTTCGTTATCGTCTTTAATTGAGTACAAGTAACCTTTAAAGATAAGTTGAGGAAAACCGTTTAATTTATGGCCGCTTTCTGTAATCCGATTACGGATGATTTGCATGTCGTAATTGGCCGGTAAAGTGAAACTGTATTGCATTACAATCATTGTTACTCTCCTTTCAAGGTAAGGTCGCCATTGCGCCGTTGCTAAATGACCATTCTTCAGTTTGATTTGTTGAAATAATGACCATGAGGTCTGCTTGATTAAGACCGACAGAAACTTGTAGTTTTGCTAATAGCGTTCGATAAAAAGCTTCTTTGGTTTTTGTGTCTCTAGGCTTTCCAGCTGTAATTTCAAATAATAACCAGTTTTTACTTCGAGCTTGGTTTACCTGACAAGCATAATCTTTGTCATAAACACGTTGTTTATCTGTGAGGCGGTTGATGATCTGGAAGCAGTCTTTTTGAGGTACTAAAAACGATTCAGTTAATGCCTCGTGAAGTGATTGAGAGACTTTTTTCACATAGCCATCAGGCTTGTCTGCTGAAATATAAATGTGTGTGAATGGCATTACTTCACCTCTTCTGTCTGTTTCTGTTGTTCTGTTGCGAGATGTTTTTTTAAGCTTGCAAGTCCTGTCGCTGCACAAGGCCAGCCTGCATAAAAGGCTAAATGTGTCATGGCTTCTGCAAGCTCTTCTACACTCAAACCATTCTCAATGGCTTTTTTCAGATGAAACGTTTGCTGTTCTGTTCGGTACAAAGCGGTTAATGCAGCAACCGTAATTAAGCTTCGCTCTCTTGAGCTGAGCTGTGGTCTTTGCCAGACTTGATCGAATAAAATCTCGTCTGTTACTAAGGCAAAGAACGGTGCTATATCTCCAAATGCTTTTTCTGCCTCTGTGGGTTTCATTATTTCTTTATCGAGATTCGATGATGATGTGTTCATGAATTCCCCCTCTAATTAATGCGCTAATGAGTTGATGTGTTGACGTTGGATAATGAGACTAAAGTTTTTCTTATGTTTAAAAAATCAAAATATATGGTAATAATAGTCCTGAAAATCAGGATCAATGTATTAGGAACTTGTCATGCGTAAACCGACGCTAGATTTGGAAGCACTTCGCAGTTTTGTATTAGGTGTTGAGTTGGGTAACTTTGCCGAAGCGGCTGAGCGCTTAAATCGTTCAACTTCTGCAGTTAGCGCTCACTTAAAGAAACTAGAAGCACAGCTTGAGCAACCCATCGTCAAACGATCTGGACGAAGTTTAGTACTGCTTCCGGCTGGCGAAGAGCTGCTTTCCTACGCTAAACGTTTGCTAGCTGTGAACGATGATGCGGTGATGGCATTACGACAACCTAAAGTATCCGGTATTGTTCGAATAGGACTACAAGAAGACTTTGGAGAAAGGTTTTTGACCGATATGCTGGCGCAGTTTAATCGGACGAATCCTGATGTTGTATTGGATGTGCAAGTTTCACGTAATAGAAATTTGATTGAAAGGTTTCAACAAGGAAAGTTGGATCTCGTTTTACTCTGGAATAATACGGAAAGCGTTATTAAGAATACTGAGGTAATTGGTCAATTTCCAATGCAATGGATTGGTGTTCCAGAGGCTCTTGCTGATCCACAAATGCCATTGTCGTTAGTATTATTTGAGAGCCCGTGTTTACTGCGCGAGAGCGCGATAAAAGCGTTAGATGCAAAAGAAATTCCTTGGCGGGTGGCTATGTCTAGTCATAGTTTATCGGGTGTGTGGTCTGCAACAGAAGCGGGTTTAGGCATTACGGTTCGTACTCCAGCCGGTCGTCCTGACTCATTGGTCGTTCTAGAAAAAGAATGGTTACCAAGGTTGCCAGATCTTATGCTTTGTCTTATGCAAGCAGACGGATTGAATACAGCAGCTCAGAGTTTGAAAGAAACCGTACTTACTGAACTTAAACAGACTTTTCCTCGCTGGGTTTATTAATGTGAGCCTGCTTCTAACCTTCCACTGGCTCGCTATTTTTTAATCCGCTGTTGAGTCGATTGACGATGCGTTCTTGGGCGCGTTTCAAAAAGTCGCTTTGCAGCGGTTGCGCAAAAGACCGTGCAATGGCAACGGTCCCCACTAACGAGACGACTGTCTCTTCTGCAAGTGCTTCAGCTTCTTGGCTACCACGTTTTTTTAGAATCCCTGCAAGACGGTCAACCAGACTATCAAAACAAGCTTGGTAGGCTTGGCGAACTTTTTCTTCTTTGTGTGCGGCATCAGTAACGAGAAACTCCAATGGCGATGGATGTTCTTTGTCGCTGCGACTCCAGCTTAGATAACGAGTAACCAATGCTTTTAGATGCGTTTCATTGTTTTCGGTTTGCTTGTCATTTCTCGCCCAAAAACCATTAGACGTAGCGAACTGCATGGCGGCTTCGTACAGGCTGCTCTTACCGGAAAAATGCGCATAAAACGCTCCGTGTGTCATATTGGCTTTTTTCATGATTTGAGTAAGCGTGACGCGATCAAAGCCGTTCGAGCAAAATAGTTTTGCTGCGGCTTGTAATATCCGTTGTCTAGTTTGTTCTTTGTGTCTTGGTGTGTAAGACATAGTTAAAACCTCCTAGGTGAGCTCCTGTATATCCCATTGAGACTCCCAGTATAAATCGGAATCTAAATATTATCTTGATCATATATAGACTCACTTTAGCATGGTCGCTTTCTTTCTGCTGAAACTTAAGAGGGTTATCTCATGTCGCTTAAAGAACGTATTGTTATTACAGGTATGGGCTTGGTTTCACCACTTGGCTTAGGTGTGGCTTCTGTCTGGGATCGATTGGTTCGTGGTGAATCTGGCATTCGCTTACTTAACAAAAGAAAACCGCTAACGACCTTGTCGGAAGGGCTAAACACTCATATTGCCGGACAAGTTCCAAGTCATACGGAACAAGCTAATGGTTTGAATGAATCGGACTATCTGTCACCTAAAGAGCGTAAACGTGTCGATCTGTTTACATTATTTGCTCTGGCTGCGGCTGAAGAAGCATTAACCCAAGCCAATTGGCGACCAACGACTGCTGAAGATCAAGAAGCTACCGCAACCATCATTGCAACAGGTATTGGCGGCTTACCGACCATTACTCATGCACAATCTGTTTTAACGGAGCAAGGTGCGCGACGCTTGTCGCCTTTTACGGTTCCTGCCTTTCTTGCCAATCTAGCGGCAGGTAACGTTTCGATTAAATATGGATTTAAAGGACCGATTGGCACTCCGGTGACAGCTTGTGCGGCGGGCGTACAAGCTATTGGCGATGCAATGCGTCTATTGCGTACGGGAGAAGCAAAAGTGGCGTTGGCAGGAGGTACAGAAGCCTGCATCGATCCATTGTCTCTTGCTGGCTTTGGTGCCTTGAAGGCGCTTTCTACGCGAAATGATGCTCCAGCTAAAGCTTCTCGTCCTTTTGATAAAGATCGTGAAGGCTTTGTTATGGGCGAAGGTGCTGGCTTAGTAGTGCTAGAAACTCTTGAGCATGCCTTGGCTCGAGGCGCGACACCATTGGCTGAGATCGTTGGTTATGGCACTAGTGCTGATGCTTACCATCTAACGTCTGGTCCAGAAAATGGCGAAGGTGCTGCTCGTGCTATGCAAACGGCTCTGACCATGGCGGGCATTTCAGCTGATCAAATTGGCTATGTAAATGCGCATGCGACATCGACACCGGTTGGTGATCGAGGTGAGATTAACGCCTTGCGTCGTGTGTTTGGTGAAAAAGTCACAGAGGTGGCGATCTCTTCAACTAAGTCCGCGACAGGTCATTTGTTGGGAGCTGCGGGTGGCGTAGAAACTATTTTCAGTGCGCAGGCGTTAATCACTGGTATTTTGCCTCCGACGTTAAACCTTGAGAATCCAGAAGACAGCATGGCCGACTTGGATCTTATCCCATTGGTTTCACGTGAAAAAAGTGTCGAGTACGTGTTGTGTAATGGCTTTGGTTTTGGTGGTGTAAACGCGGCTTTGATATTGAAGCGATATTGATTTGTGAAAAGATCACCGTCCATAAAAACAACAAAGCCAGTGTATTTAGCACTGGCTTTGTTCCTTTCTAATGATAATGAGCAACCGTTACGAATTAGATGAAAGTTATGAGTCCATTAATTGGCTAGGCAACCAAGTTACCAATTCTGGGAACATCATTACGATGATCAAGACGAAAAGTTTTAACAGCACAAATGGTAGGATAGATTTGTAAATATCCAACATGGTAATACCCGGAGGCGCGATGCCTTTTAGGTAGAATAAGGCAAAACCATAAGGCGGCGTTTGTACCGCGATCTCAATGTTAAGAATCATCAAGATACCAAACCAAATTGGATCATAACCCAGCGACACGGCAATCGGTGTGAAGATAGGCGCACACATTAGGACGATGATAAATTCATCGATAATGAAGCCCAGCAGCAGCATGATCAATTGGAATAACATGATGACGACAATCGGTGGTAAACCCAAGTCTTGGGTGAAACCCGCGACCATGTTTTGCACGCCCATCAGCAAATGGAAGTTACTGAACACCGACGCACCAACAATAATCCACATTGCCACACTGACTAGCAACGCGGCTTGCATCCCCGCTTTTTGTACCATGCGCGGTTTGAAGCGTTTAAAGAAAATCGCTAGGACAATGGCACCAACTACACCGATAGCACCAGATTCAGTTGGTGTCGCGATCCCCATGATGATACTGCCAAGCACGGCAACAATCAGCAGCAGAGACAACAAGCCATCGCGAGCGGTTAGGAACTTTTCTTTTGGCGTTGGCTGTACTTCTGGCACCACATCCATCGGCGCGCGCTTTGGGTTTAACTTACACGAAATCACTACGTAAGCGATCAGCAAGACGATAGTGATAAGCGCTGGAATCAAGGCACCGATAAACATGCGCCCTACTGAGTTCTGCGTAGACGATGCAAACATGATCATCGGGATGCTAGGTGGAATCAAAATACCTAAGCCGCCACCCGCCATAATAACGCCCAATGCGAGACGTTTATCATAGCCACGTTCCAGCATCGGACGCAGTGCGATACTGCCTGACGTCATGATGCCTGCGCCAATGATACCCACCATGGCACCAATCATCGAACATACCACGATAACGCTTATGGCCAACGATCCACGTACTCGACCAATTAACATTTGACTGGCGTTAAACATGGCATCGCCAATGCCAGATCGAGTGAGCAATTGACCCATGTAAATATACAAAGGTATGGCAAGTAGGATAAAACTAAAATGTGTGGATTCTAGCGTGGTAGGAATAACGTTAAATAACGCATCGCCCCAGGTCATATAACCTATGCCCATCGCGATACCGCCAAGCGCTAAACCAACCGGTGCGCCTAAGGCAAACGATGCTATGATGCAGGCGAATAAAATAGCCGTTAATAATTCGATACTAATCATTGTGCGGCTTCCTCTTGTTCTGCCGGTGCTTCTGGTAATAAGGGTTTACCAGTAATGGCTTGGTGTAATGAATCAATCCAATCGCTGGAAAGTTGCAGAATAAGTAGCACACTAGCGATTGCCATCATTAGCCAATAATGATGCATGTGAGGAGCCCATTCACTTTGACGACGGTAGTTAAACTCGAGTGCTTCTTCAAACTTACCTATGCTCATTTTGCAGACGATAACCATAAAGAACATGGCGAGTGCGAATGAAAATAGGTTAAATATGCTTTTCGTTCGAGCTGAGACTTTGTTGTAAAGGATATCGACATTGATGTGGGCACGTTGCTGTTGGGCATAAGCGCCGCCTAATGCCGCAATATAACCAAAGATAAATAACGAAGTGTCGTAGGCCCAAATGGTTGGGCTATCTAAGATGTAACGAGAGAAAACCTCGAAAGCAACGACAAATGCTAATACTGGCATAAGATAGGAAACGGAATTCCCAATGAAAGCCACCAACGCGTGGACTCCAAGACAATAGCGCCTAATCGCAGTCATTATCATTGTTTTGTACCTGTAAGGATGGATCGAAAAAGTAAAACGGCCTTCTTGGTGAAGGCCGTTTTAGTTATTACTGAGTAGATTATTTCTGCTCTTTACGAAGAACGTCAATCAACTCTTTGCTGTATTTGTCTGCAGCTGCGTACTCATCCCAAAGTTTAGAACCTGCATCTTTCCATGCTGCTTTATCTGCTGCACTTGGCTCAGGGCTCCACTGAAGGCCTTTCGCTTCCATGTCAGCAATTGCTTCAGATTCCCAAAGTCTAGACTTTGTCATTTGCTCTTGAGCGTGAACGGTTGTCGCCGCTTTAACAATGGCTTTTAGATCTGCTGGAAGTTTGTTCCAAGCACTTTGGTTAACGATAATAGGTAACACTTGTGCACCAGCTAGAGGAAGTGGGTACATGTATTTCGCTACTTCAACGTGGTTACCATCGCGGTGGTCGATCATGTTAGAACCGATAGAACCGTCGATTACGCCAGTTGAAAGACTTGTGTAGATCTCAGACCAAGCAAGAGAAACAGGAGAAGCGCCTAGGTTACGTAGGAACTTACCGTATGCGCCTGGCGCTCGGATTTTCAAGCCTTGGAAGTCTTCAATAGAATTGATTGGTTTCTTAGTGATAACGTAAACCGCTGGCTGAATGTAAGGGTCAAGCCAAACTAGACCTTGGTCGCCGTACGCTTTTTTAAGAATTGGCGCCCAGCCTTTTTCTTGGAACAAGGTAGTTAGCTCACCAACATCACTTGTGCCACCAGGTAGGCCAATCTCAACCAAACCAGCTGGAAGTTCGCCTGCGTTCAAAGATTGGAACGTCGCGCCCATAGTAATTAGGCCTGTTTTTACTGCACCAAAAATACCAGAAGAACCAACACCTTCACCGTCATAAAGAACTTGTACCTTGATGCGGCCGTCGGACATAGTCTCAATGTTTTTTGCTAAATCTTCATACACAGCACCGAAGGCAGAACCACGGCTGTATAGGTTAGCGAAGCGCCAGTTATAGTCTGCAGCGTTAGCAGAAGAAGCGACAGCGCCTAATCCAAGGGCCACCGCTAGAGAACTTACAACCAATCGTTTTTTTACTTTTAGTATCGCCTTAATCATTGAGCTACCTCGAGAGCAAAAGTGCATAAAAAAGTCACGCCTTTGTGGTTGTGACACCTTGTACTCGATACTTTCAAAAAGCCTAAGAGCAATAAAGCTCACAAAATCTATCTAAAGTTTTGTGAGCATCAAACAATCCAAAAAGCCAAAATTTGTTATAAATCATATAACTAACTGAAATTCAGTGCACAATAAAGAGGCTCAATGACCTAAATCGGTGCAAAAAATAGATTAGTTGAATGCACCAATAGTGTGAATATTATTGATCTATGATGTTGAAAACGTGCATTTTTTTTGCTTTTTTAAATATGCAGTCGAGTCTTTTGCTTGTAATTTATTACCGCCCCAAATTGGGGCTTCGTGATTTTTAGTGGAAGCCCTTTTCAAGGATTTTGACTGTTAAGCCACGTCAAAACCTTGGATTTGATCGGCTAATTCTTTGGTTTGGTGGTGAACATTTTTATTTGCCATCTGAATAGATTGAGTGGCACTGTGGTTGTCTTTAATGTCATGGGCGATGATGTCCATGTCTTGTGCCATTTGTGCTGTCGTCAATGCGACCTCTTTAATGGCTTGGGTAATTTCTTGCGTATTGTTCATTGCCTCTAGGGTATTTTGCTCGACTTGATGAATCGTCAAGACAGCGTTTTCGCCTTGCTCTTTACTGCGGCCAACTTTACTTAGGCTCAACGTCATGGCATCAATGACAGCTTGAGTTTCCTTCTGAATGTTTTCGACTTTTTCGGTGATGCTGCCCGAAGCTTTGACTGTTTGCTCAGACAGTGTTTTGACCTCATCGGCCACCACGGCAAAACCTCGCCCTGCTTCCCCAGCGCGAGCCGCTTCTATTGCTGCATTAAGTGCTAATAAGCTCGTTTGCTCTGCCACACCGACGATGAGCTCGATAACCACGTCAATCTCTTTAGACAGCGTACCAAGACGAGCGACTCGTTCATTGGTGTCTTGAATAGTTTCCGCCACGTCGCTGATGCTGGTCATGGCATCACGCATCGCACTCACGCCACTGGTTGCGGATTGATAAGCCAGTTTTGCTGCGCTTTGAACGTTTTGTGTCATGGATTGCACCGTATCTGCGGTGGCGGATATTTCTTCTGTAGAGGCGGCCAGAGTGTTACTTCGATCACGAATACGCTCGCTGCCGCTGACAATGATTTGAATACCACTGTCCAACTCATCGGCTGTGAGCACCAGCTTTTCGTTGCTGTTTATTAAATGACTGATTAACAAGCGTAAACTGTCAGACATTTGGTTTGAGGCAATAAAAAGCTGCTGGAACTCATCTGGATTGCTTGAATTGAGAGTTTGCTTACGTGAGTGCAGTTTGCCTTGCGCTACTTCTTTTAATATCGCTAAAACGGCTTTTAGATTGCGATTTAAAGAGCGAATCACCGTCGACAAAATAAGACCGATCACAAGTGCAAGTAAGACACAAGCAATGACCAAAGAACTGCGCGCTTGCTTGGCGGTTTCTGATGAGCGTATTTGCGCCTGAGCTAGTAAGGTGTTTTGCAGGTAATTAGCACTCTCATCCATGGCGTGGGTATATTGATTACTTAATGATGCGAGTTCGCTTTGCTGTTCTTTTAAGGTAATAGACAGGGTAATAACGGGCACCAATGCGTCCTCATAGGTTTGGATCATTGGGCCAAATACATCGCCAAACCCTATGTTATCGACATTATTTCTCAGTGCCTGAATAGCAGCCTGTAAATCGGCTTGATGTTCTGCATCGCTGTAAGCAAGAAAGTCTTTTTCTCTCGCTCTCACTTCTTTAAAGCTAGAGGCAAAGCTTGCTAATGATTTGAGTTGTTCAGCTAAGGCTTGTGCGGATTGGTTTAAACGCCCCAGCGCGCCAGTTTCGCCGCTTAACCCGAGGGTGGTTAAATTTTGCAGGTGACTTTCAAGTGCCGATAAATAATTAGGCTGTAAGGCTTGGCTATTCTCTAATAACGTCTTGCCTTCGGCATCGAGTAAATCTGCTCTGATGCTAAATCCAGCGGCGGTCTCGTTTTTTATTCTTACTAATGTTTGGCTGATAGCATCAACATTATCAGGTGAAAGCGTTGCCATTTCTCGTTCAAATTTTAGTAAAGCAATTTCAACGTCTTTGACTTCACTGGTTAGCCTGCTCAGCTCGGTGGCATCGTCGGACGCATTCGACATTTGCGACAAGTTATAAATGGAATAAGCGCCAAACCCCGCGTACCCAATACAAACCAAAACAACAATAGCAATTAGCTTTTGACGAACGGATAACGCGATGGACATATCAACCTCCTTTAGACCCTTTCTGAAAAGAAGGGAAGCAATCAAAATGACAAAAAAGGCCTGTTTATCAAGCAAGACAAACAGGCCAAAATAATGTGCTGGAAGAATGAAATGAAAGGCCAGAATTCGACGCTTTATTTCAGGGTTTAATCAAGCGGATACGAATCATCCTGAATGCATAAAACGTCATCATGAAGACATTTTGCTGCGGTAACCGACCTCTCTTACCTTAAAGAAGCAGAAAGGGGGATGAAAGTCGCATAAATCAATGTAAAGTTAGAGAATCAACGAACTAAATTGCGACGATCATTTATTATCTGCGGCCTGTGCTCGTCGTATCATAGCCATACCGCACATCGAACTAACTATTGTTTGGTTTGCACAGGCCTAGAATAATAAAATGTATGTCAGTACACATGGGGAGAGGCGATGAGTGTTAAAAATTACTCACTGGGGCAAGTCGGTGATTATGAGATCAAACAGCTAAAAGTCTTTAAAACCGTAGTCGATTGCGGAGGTTTTTCTGCTGCGGAAACCTCTCTTAATATTGGTCGATCAACTATCAGCCTGCACATCTCCAATCTAGAAGCGCGCCTGAACCTCGTCTTGTGTAAACGTGGGCGAGGTGGATTTTCTCTCACGGAAGAAGGCGTCATCATCTATAAAATGACCGAGAATCTACTCGAATCATTAGATGCCTTTCGAACCACGGTAAACAACCTAAATGCCAGCTTAACCGGCAAACTGCGTCTTGCCCTTTCCGATAAAGTGAGTCTTGATCCTCGTAGCCATTTCCCAGAAATGATCCAGCGATTTTCGACTGAAGCCCCAGAAGTATTGATCACCACGAACGTGTCTTCTATGTCTAACATTGAGCGCATGATTTTGAATGATGAAGCCGATATAGGTTTTATTCCCTATCATCGCAAACTGGACGGTTTAAGTTACGTACATTTATACAGCGACGATTGTTACCTGTATTGCGGGAAGGATCATCCATTAGCCACTATGTCCGTTGAAGACCAAGACGAAAAAGTGGACAAATATCCTGCTACTCACGCTGGATTAAAACCACATGAAGCGGTCAGCGAACAGATTTCCCAGATGAACCTCACGGCGATCTCGTATTTCTATGACAGCCGCTTAGCCTTGATCCTATCAGGTCGATACATAGGCTTCTTGCCTGAACGCTATGCTGAGTCATATGTTGAGTCCGGACAAATCGTTGCCGTAGCGCCAGAAAACCGTTCTTACACCTTAGGTGTTGCCGTGATTTGCAAGAAAACCACCCAACCTAATAAACCCCGCGAATTATTCCTGAAAGTGTTACATCAGACGGTAGAAGAGCTAATTTCTGCACCTTATTGATGTTTTTTAATAAGACTGTACCTGGTTTTAATTAAGGCCAAGGCAGTGACTGGTGAGGACCTGTTTTTATGGGAGCATCATTCTGTCCGTTACTTTCTTCTCTTAACCAATCGACAAAGGCTTCAATTCGAGCTCTTCTCGGCGAGTTTTTCGCGAAGTTGACGTAAAAGTTAATCTTATTACTTAGAATATGAGGAAAAGCTTGTACTAGTGTTCCTTTCTCTAGTTCTTCTTGCACCATAAATCTTGGGCATAAGAATACACCGTGACCCGCTTTTACCGCGCTTATTCCCATGTACCAAGAGTTCACTTCTGCCCAGAGTAATTTTTTACTGCGCAGTGGCGAGATCTGTTGCTCTGCAAACCATGCTTCCCAACGATAAATAGGTGTATCGACTTGTATAAGCCAGCATTTGAGTAAATCTGTCGGATGTTCAAATGAGATGCTTTTCGCTAATTCTGGTGCGCAAATTGGAATGATATCGGAAGATAAAAGCAGGCTCTGAGAAATATTATCTTGATGATTAATAAGGTTATCAATACTAATATCGATTTTGCCCGAGTGGATGTCTTCGCGCTCATCAGAAGAGAACAGTTTGACGTTGATATTTTGGTGTAAGTGGGAAAAGCGCCATAACTTTGGCATCAACCATAAGGACACAAAGCTTTGTAGTCCTGAAACGAGCAATGTTCCTTCAAGCGGTTCGAGTTTAACGCTTTCTAAGCCTTTTCCTATATGTTCAAACGCTTGATCTAGATGTTCTGCTAGAACTTGTCCTTGGCTGGTGAGGCGCATGTCGCGACCAGAGCGGTAGAACAGCACTACACCAAGATAATTTTCTAATAAACGAATTTGCTGGCTCACAGCCGCTTGTGATACATGCAGTTGCTTTGCGGCTTTGGTGTAGCTCAATGTCTGGCTTGCCACCGAAAAATAATGTGCTGCTTTGAGGTGAGTAACGCGATTGCTCATAGGCTAGTATCCAAAATAAAACCCATAAGATTTTCTAATCTTATTTGTAAGAATATAGCATTCGTTTTTACCTCTTTTTAGCGACACAATAAAGCTCTTATCAGCAGGAGGTGTGAGTATGTGGACGTTATTGTTGTGGTTGAATCAGAAAATAGTAGCAAGCTATGAGTTGCTAAAGAGTAAGTATCAAGCACAAAAAGCCAGACGTGTCATGAGAAGGCAAATGGCTATGACTCGACATCTACCGGCTTATCTGCGCCGCGATATGGGGCTTCCACCCTACACGGAACGTGAAGACACACGATCCAAAGATTCTCAGTAATTTCTCAAATTATCTAATGAATACTGTTGTTTTCAACTTCAGCATTCAGCGCTGCAAATAAAAAAATCCGCATAAAAAAAGCCACCGTGTTACCACAGTGGCTTGGAGCAAGAATCATTCTTGCAAGCGGAAGTGTTACTTATCAAAAAGAAAGCTGTTCAAATACAGCGACTCAAATAAAGCAGCTTATACAAGCTCTTTAAAGCAGCATTTGAAGATTTCCATGCCTTCGTCAATGATCTCCATTTCGATGGTCAAAGCGGGTAAGAAACGAATAACGTTGCCGCGAATACCACAAGACAAAAGCACTAAACCATTTTCAGACGCTTTTGCAGACAGTTTTTTCGCAAGCTCTGGATAAGGCTTATTCACATCGCCGTCATGTACGAATTCCACTGCGATCATCGCGCCTGAGTTACGTACGTCACCGATAATGTTTGGAAAGTCAGCTTGAAGCGCTTTTAGATGCTCAACAAAACGTTTGCCGATTAGCGTCGCACGTTCGCATAGCTTCTCTTCTTCGATAACATCAAAAACGGCTAGTCCAGTCGCACAACCAATAGGAGAGCCACCGTAAGTGCCACCCAAACCACCAGGAATTGGCGCATCCATGATGTCTGCTTTACCGACAACAGCGGCTAAAGGTATACCGCCTGCAATGCCTTTTGCAGTGGTCATAAGATCGGCTTCTATACCAGCTTGTTCGTGGCAAAACATAGTACCTGTACGAGCAAAGCCAGACTGAATTTCATCAAGGATTAACAGCATACCGTGATCGTCACATAGCTTACGAAGTTTTTGTAGGAAGCTTGATGATGCTTGGTAGAAACCACCCTCGCCTTGAACTGGCTCGATGATGATAGCAGCAACGCGAGATGGCTCGATGTCGCAAGTAAAGCGTAATTGTAGATCCGCTAGCGCCTCTTCTTCAGTGATACCTAGGTAATCATTTGGGTAAGGGATATGGAAAATATCGCTTGGGAAAGGGCCAAAACCGATTTTATATGGATTGACCTTTCCGGTTAATCCCATGGTCATGTTAGTACGGCCATGGTAACCACCGTTAAACGCAATGATGCCAGGACGACTCGTGTGAGCGCGAGCAATCTTCACACAGTTTTCTACGGCTTCAGCGCCAGTGGTAACGAAGATAGATTTTTTCGGCGTATTACCTGGCGCCGCTGCGTTTAGCTTCTCAGCCAACGCCACAGCAGATTCGTATGGGCTGACCATCACACATGTGTGACAGAAGCGCTCTATTTGCGCCAATGTTGCAGCTTTTACTTTTGGATGGTTATGGCCCGTGTTAACGACGGCGATACCTGCACCAAAGTCGATATAGCGCTTGCCTTCCACGTCCCAAATTTCTGCGTTTAGAGCACGGTCAACATACACTGGTGCCATGTTAGCTTGGCCACGAGCGATGGCACTTTCTTTGCGTTTTTGTAGATCAGCGTTTTTCATTTTGTCTTTCACCTTTAGAGCAAGCTCTATGTACATGAAGCGGCGCCAGCACCGCTTGTTAATTTAGATAAGAGAGGTTGAGTAAGGTAGAACCTTACGCCAAGCCGCCCATGCACAAGTATTTGATTTCAACGTATTCGTCGATGCCGTACTGAGAACCTTCACGGCCACTACCAGATTCTTTCACACCGCCGAATGGCGCAACTTCACTGGAAATAATGCCTTCGTTGATGCCCACCATGCCGTATTCCAAAGCTTCAGAAACACGCCAGATACGCGCAATATTTTGGGAATAGAAGTAAGACGCCAAGCCAAATGGGGTATTGTTTGCCATGGCAACGGCTTCGTCTTCGGTTTTAAATTTGAATAGCGGAGCAACTGGGCCAAAGATCTCGTTAGAGAAAATGTCCATGTCTTCGGTAACGCCAGTCAGAATGGTTGGTTCGAAGAACTGTGCGCCAGCAGCCGTGGCTTTTGAGCCACCGATTAGCGCTTTCGCGCCTTTTGCTATAGCGTCGCCAACAAGTTGTTCTACTTTGCTGATCGCCGCTGGATTGATAAGTGGACCAATGTTGACGCCTTCAGCAAAACCATCGCCAGTTTTGAATGTGGCAACACGTTTAGCCAACTTCTCTGCAAACGCATCGTACACGCCTTCTTGCACTAAAATTCGGTTTGCGCAAACACAGGTTTGGCCTGCATTACGGTATTTAGACGCAATCGCGCCTTCTACTGCGGCATCCAGATCAGCGTCATCAAACACGATGAAAGGTGCGTTACCGCCTAGCTCCATCGAAGTACGTTTAACGGTTTGCGCGCACTGAGATAGCAACAATTTGCCGACTGGTGTAGAACCTGTGAAAGACAATTTACGTACGGTTGGATGGCCTGTTAATACGCCACCAATCGCTTTCGCATCTTTACCAACAACCACGTTCAATACGCCTGCTGGAATGCCCGCTTGATGCGCAAGTTCAGCCAGAGCCAACGCACACAAAGGCGTTTCGTCTGAAGGCTTGATCACAATCGCACAACCTGCTGCAAGCGCAGGACCGGCTTTACGAGTGATCATGGCGATTGGAAAATTCCATGGCGTAATTGCCGCCACGACACCAATAGGCTGTTTAATAGTTAATACGCGCTTGTCTTTGGCGAAAGTAGGAATAACATCACCATTCAAACGACGTGCTTCATCTGCAAACCAATCAATAAAAGACGCGCCATAAGCCACTTCGCCTTTTGCCTCAGCAAACGGTTTGCCTTGCTCCAAGGTCATCAAGGTCGCTAAGTCGTCTTGGTTGTCCAGAATGAGTTGGTTCCAACGACGCAATAGTGTCGCGCGTTCTTTCGCCGTGCGACCTTGCCATTCTTTCTGCGCTTTTTCAGCCGCTTCAACAGCTTGTGTTGTCTCTTCTGCGCCTAAATCAGCAACATCGATAATGTGTTCGCCATTCGCTGGGTTTGTAATTGCGAAGGTCTTGCCAGACTTGGCTTCTACCCATTCGCCACCAATGTACGAGCGGCTTTTAAGTAGAGAAGGTTGAGATAGTATCGCTGTCATAAAACACTCCAGACTAGACTGCGGAGAATGGTTAGTAAGTGCGCTTCGAAACGCTGCACTTTTAATACCAATCGATAGTAGGCAATGGCTACAGTTTGAAAAATGAGAAGCTATCAACTCAATGTTTGATGTTATTCAAACATTAGGCTGTTAGCGTTAGTGCGAAGTTTTTTAATAAAAGTTGCAAGTGGAGCAATGAAAGCTTTCTGAATGCCAAATGGATTATTTCGTTGTTAAAAATGAAATTGATAGCGATTCTCTTTTGAAATATGATGCGATATCAAAAAAAGAGCCGTCTTATGCTGTTTCGCCATGTATCTATTTATGTAATTTCTCTTTTATTGTCATTATCTTCTTGGGCCTATCCAAGCATTCAAGATGAAAATGGTACTTTTACGCTTCCCAGCGAGCCTAAGCGCATTGTTGTTTTAGAGTTGTCTTTTGTGGATGCGCTTGTTGCGGTTGGTCTCTCTCCAATTGGCATTGCGGATGATAATGACCCTAATAATTTACTCCCAGAAGTTAAGGCGAAACTGAAACCTTGGACCTCTCTAGGAATGCGATCACAACCAAGTATGGAGAGAATTGCCGAACTACAGCCAGACTTAATTATCGCGGATTTTCAGCGGCACGCGGCGGCTTACGATAATCTATCCCGCATTGCCCCAACTTTGCTGCTAAAAAGCCGTGGTGAAAGCTATTTAGACAGTCTTGCGTCTGCTGAAAAGATTGGAATTATTGTTAATAAAAACGCAGAAATGCAGGCAAGGCTTAGCGAACATAAAGCTATCATGGCTAGCTATCGAAAGGTATTTGAAAAAATGACGTCGGTCGGAAGTGTACAGTTTGCGATTGTTAGTGCTCGGGGCATGTGGTTGCATGGGCCAGACTCATACGCTGGCGGGGTGTTAAATGCTCTGGGATTAGCCAGTTCAATTCCTGATGATGGCAACATGCCATATTTAGCCAATAGCCTAGAATTATTACTCAAGGTGAATCCTGATTGGTTGTTGATCGGCTCATATGGTAATCACACGGTCCTGGATGATTGGCGTACTAACCCATTGTTTCAGTTACTTACCGCAGAGAAGAAAAATCAACTTATCAAAGTCTCGCCCGAGTTATGGTCTTTAAACCGAGGCATTCTTGCTGCAGAAGGGATAGCTAAAGATCTCAACCGGGTTCTGTCCCCCTAAAATCATTATTTATTAATCTATTACCTCCTCAAATGGCGTTTACCCTGATTCTACTCACTTTATATTTTCTTTTGTAAAACACGTTGCACAAGTTGCAACGTGCCATTTCTGTTTGTAAATAATAATGATATGTGTTCTTATTATCGAAAAGTAAATGTATGTAAGTTTACTTGTCCTACGCATTTCATCTCAATATTCAATATTTGTGGAAAACAATAGTGATAATCAAATCTTTCATTTTGACGCCTTTGGCTGTCGCTATTTCTTTGGCTTCTTTTTCTGCCCTCGCTCAAGACGGTAATGTTGGAGATTTATCTGAATCTGTGCCAGATGAAGTTATTCCTTTGGTGGTTCAAGGTTATAAAGGGTATGCGCAGGAATTACCGACATCGGGTAGCAAATCTGATGCTGAATGGTTAGATATTCCACAATCTGTATCCGTTGTAACGGATACAGAAATGAAAGATCGTGGTGCGGTCAGACTGGTTGACGCATTAGATGGTGTTGCGGGTGTTAACAATACGCTGGGTGAAGGCAGCCGAGATCAGTTTGTGATTCGGGGTTTTGATGCAATTCGAGATATTTACCGAGATGGCTTAAGGGACGATGGTAATTTGCAATCGTATCGTAGTTTAGCCAACGTAGAACAGGTAGAAATAGTCAAAGGCCCTGCTGGAGCCTTGTACGGACGAGGCTCCGCAGGCGGTATTATTAACCTAGTTACAAAACGAGCCAATGGCGATGAATTTACGCGTTTATCCACCAGCTATGGCAGTAACGATAAGTTCTCAGGCTCAATCGATACGTCAACTAAATTAACCGACACCATTAATGGCCGCCTTAACGTAGAAGTACGTCGTTCGAACTCTTTTGTCGATTATGTTAATTCAGACGATTATTTTATCGCTCCAACATTTCAATTTAAGCCATCGGATGATCATACGGTCAATTTAGATATCGAAGTCATGCATCAAAACCTTGTGCCTTATCGCGGCATACCATCTAAAGATGGCAAGCCAGTGGATGTCTCTCGTCACACATTTTTTGGTAGTAAAAACGATTACCAAGAATCTGACAGCGTTAGAGTAGCGATAGACGATGAGCTTAAGTTTGGTCCTGATATTACATGGAACAATCGAGTTGCCTTTACAAGAGTGACTTTGGAGCAACAAGGCACTCGACAAACCACATCAGCAGTAACCAGTGCCAATACAGTGGCTCAAACGGTGAACGATTTTGGCTACGACCCTCGTACCACGGCAACACTTCAGTCCGAGTTGAAATGGGATGTAGGCAATCAGCAATTATTATTTGGTGCAGATTACAATCAAATCGATATTGATTTGAACTTAAGAAATCAAAGTTTGCCCGCAAAAAGCATTGATGACCCTATAGCAGATAACGTTGCTAGCCCAGGCTTTCCCGCCTCTCGAGAGAATACGACTAAAACCATCGGTTTATATGTCCAAGATATTGTTACGCTAGGTGATTGGTCATTCACCGGGAATATTCGTCAAGATCATATGGATTTAGATCAAACGACAGCAGCCGGTGTTAAAAGTAATAATGACGATGATAAGACCAGTTATCGTCTTGGTGCGGTTTATC
The DNA here is from genome assembly GCF_900129155.1 of Marinomonas polaris DSM 16579. Lineage (GTDB taxonomy): Bacteria > Pseudomonadota > Gammaproteobacteria > Pseudomonadales > Marinomonadaceae > Marinomonas > Marinomonas polaris. The sequence continues at coordinate 4,154 of NZ_FQVF01000007.1, read as the reverse complement.
GTATTACCGACAATATGTCTGCTTATACAACCTTCGCCAAATCATGGCAGTTACCTTATGGCGGTAGCTTTATTAGCCCTACGCTTGCTGAATTCTACTCCACGAAATTAAAAGAAGTGGGGGTTAAAGCTTACTTGCTTGATGACGCTTTAATGCTAAATGCGGCAGTGTTCCAAATTGATCAAGAGCAGCCTCAAACTGACACGAACGGCTTTATTGTCAACAAAAACCAAGAGCGCCATCGAGGGATCGAACTTGAAGCTCGTGGACAATTAACCAAGCAATTAAGCGCAACGGCTAGTTATACCTACCTTGATGCAGAAGATCGCGATACAGGTAAAAAACCAAACGATGTGTCCGATCAGCTTATTTCTCTAGGCACGACTTATCAACTTAACGATACATGGCGTTTTGGCGGCAGCGTGAAATATGTGGGAGACCGTTACGCTGGTAACAACGAAGCCGTAGATCTAGGCGACTACACCACAGTCAACGCCATGGCGTCTTATCAAACCGGCAAACATCGTGTGCAATTTAATGCATACAACATTTTTGATGAAAAGTATTACCTAGGCTCCACAGATGGCACATCCGGTATCAACTCGATTGGCTACGGCTCACCAGCTGAGTTCATGGTCAGTTACAGCTATGAGCTATAAATCAGAAAATTTTGTCATTCCTACCTCCTAAAGGAAAAGTTTTTATATGTTTATCCAAGAATCGTCTGTTTTAAGTAGTACGACATTCCGCTATTCAATTTTGGCCTGTTCTATGATGTTTGGCTTGTCTGCTCAAGCGGCTAGCGACGTGACAGAATTAAAGGCACTTACAGTTAACGCGAGTGTAATTGGTGAATCAAAAGAATCGGACGTAAAAGAATACGCAGGTAGCCGGACTGTTATTTCTGCGGAACAGATGACTAAAACAGCAGCAAAATCCATTGATGATGCTCTACAGCAAGTTCCGGGTGTAAAAGTACAAGATGAAACCGGAACGGGTGTGTTACCGAATGTCTCTGTTCGTGGTTTGAGTGCCAGCCGTAGTGGACAAGCTCAGTTTTTAATGGATGGAGTGCCATTAACACTCGCACCTTACGGTCACACTGGACAGTCCGTTTTCCCTGCAACCTTGTCATCATTAGAGCGTATTGATGTGGTTCGCGGTGGGGCTGCGGTTCAATATGGTCCTAATAACGTCGGCGGTGTGATTAACTTGGTGACTAAGTCAATTCCGAGAGAATGGGAGTCGAAAATTAGCAATAGAATCACTGGATTTGAGCACAGCAGTAATATGCTGAATAACTTGTATTTGCGTACTGGCGGTTGGGTGACGGATGATTTTGCTATACAGATTGAAGCAAATACTCAAAATGGTGAAAGTGCTCGAGATCACTCCGATACCGATATCCAGAATTTCCAAATTAAAACCGATTGGTTAATCAGTGATACCCAGGAACTACAAGCGTTTGTACAGCGTTATGATGCCGATACGCAAATGCCGGGAGCGCTATCACCACAAGCATATAAAGAAGATAGAACGCAGTCTCAGCGAACCAACGATACTTATGAAGCCGATGCCACACGTTGGCATTTAAAGTTCTTACAAGATTTAGACTGGGGCAACGCCGGGCAATTTGAAGTACTGACCTTTGGTCATCGTGATACACGCAATTTTGTATGGGGTTATAACGGAACTTCTGGCGTAGCTTGGTCTGATCCACGGTTTGCTTCTACTGATATCCGTAACTCGCCTCGTGAATTCAACGTGTTTGGGGTGGAGCCCAAATTATCTGTGGCATTTGGTTCACCTGAGTCAGTGACGCAAAACCTTATTGTAGGTATGCGTTATGTGAACGAAGACATCGATTATCAATTACGCCAAACTTCAATTTCTACAGGTGCGGTAACGGTACCTCGTGATTGGCAAATGGATACAGATGCGGTTGCTGCTTATGTGAGTGATGAAGTTGGTTTGATGAATAATCGCTTGAAAGTCACACCAGGTGTCCGTTTTGAATCGGTTCATATGAATTACCAAGACAAAGGTAATAATGAGAAGAGAAGCAATCAGATTAACGAAGCCTTACCTGGATTGACGGTTGCTTATAGTTTGACGGATGACTGGGTGTCTTACGCCAATGCACAAAAATCCTTGCGTGCACCGCAGATTTCATCAATCCGTGGCGATGGAAATAAAGACGGTGAATTGTCCTGGAACTATGAAGTCGGCGCGCGTTATACCCATGGACGAAACGCTTTTAATGTTGCTTTGTATCGAATCGATTATAAAGATCAGCTGGAATGGATTGCTGGCGAACAAACCTTTGAAAATGCGGGTAAAACTCTTCACCAAGGCGTTGAGTTATCCGGTCGCTATGGGCCAGAATCTTTGCCTGACTTGAGTTTAGGTTTGGCTTATACATACCTAGATGCGACTTATGAAGAAGGTGCGAATAAAGGTAATCAGCTGATTGACGCTTCAAAACATCAGCTTTCTTGGGATGCGAGTTATAACTTTGCTGGTTACCAATCTACTGTGTCTGGTTATTACTACAGTGACGCTTTCTCAGATGCGAGTAACACGACTGAGGAAGATGCTAATGGATCGACAGGTAAAATTCCGTCTTATACGGTTTGGAATCTTAACGTCAGCAAAGATCTTTATGAAGCGGGTAAAACTAAGTTGAGTATTGATGTGGCTGTGAATAACGTATTTGATAAGGAATACTACTTCCGCGGCGTTGATACCAGTCCTGTTGGTCGTTACCCTGCCCTAGGCCGTACTTATAGCGTGACAGGTAATCTTACGTTCTAAATGCATCGATCGGCTTAAAATAATTTAAGATATGAGCTATAAAAAAAAGCGCCGTTAACCTCACGTTAGCGGCGCTTTTGCGTATAATAGCCCAATCTTCCACACTTTAGATTGTGAAGTGTTTAGGCCGCGAAGGCTTAGCTCACGAAGGAGTAAGAGATTGGCGCAGAAAAGATCTGTGGTTCGTCAGAGTTTTCCCGATATTATTGCGGCAGATTTGCGTCAGCGTATTTTGTCTGGTGACCTTGCTGAAGGTGAACTCATTCGTCAGGAGTTATTGGCGGAAGAATACGATGTCTCGCGCATGCCAATTCGTGAGGCGTTGAAGCGTCTTGATGCAGAAGGGTTGGTGGTGTTTACCAACAACCGTGGCGCCACCGTGACCAAACATACTTTAGAAGAAATCGCTGAAATCTTTGATGTACGAATGATGCTAGAGGTGGATCTTTTCACTCGTGCTATCCCCTTGATGCAAGGCGAACATTTTGAGCTCTGCGAGAGCATTCTTAAAGAGATGGAATTGTCCTATCAAAGTGGCGATGTCGCGGCTTGGGGGCCTTTAAATGCAAGGTTTCATAGTGCACTTTATGCTGCTTCCGACAGGAAACTCACAAGTAACTTATTAGAGCGTGCAAGCTTACAATCCAATCGCTATGTGAGTATGCACATTGATCAGTTGAATAAGTCAAAAAGCGCCCAGCAAGATCATAGCGATTTACTAATGCTAGCTCGCCAACGAAACGTCAATGCAGCCGCAGACAAGCTCCGCTCTCATATTGAAAATACCAAGTTCCAAGTGCTGGAATGGATCGCCGCAGCGCGGCGGTAGCGTCCCTAACCGCTCTAATGTAGGTAGGCCTTCAGGCCGTAAAACAATCTGATAGCATCAAATTCAAACCCTTGACGCGCTAAAGCACGACCTACAAAAAATCTTATAAAACCAATCACTTGTAGGTCAGCCTTCAGGCCGTAAAACAATCTGATAGCATCAAATTCAAGCCCTTGACGCGCTAAAGCACGACCTTGTATCTCTTCTTGATGAGTGTTTAGCTAGCACTTATCGCATCGGGAAATCGGTGAGCTCGTGCGCGACCTGAGCACAAAGATGCTGTTTTGTAGATTGAGCCCTGATTTCCTAACCTCCATTAAACTGAATGGTATCCTAGCACCCCAGGTAAGGGTGATGCTGCATGTACAAGGGGAGTAGATAGAGATGAAGGCTTTTATTGGCATTGATGTTGGTAAAGAAAAGTTAGATGTTAGTTGGTTACGCGACGTGGTCAAAAATAAGCAGAAAACCAAGGTCTTAAAGAACACAAAACAAGGCTATCAAGAATTAG
>NZ_FQVF01000002.1:475522-482202 GCF_900129155.1 Marinomonas polaris DSM 16579 | reverse complement strand
GCTATAAACGTCGTCACATCCAAGGCGGTAAGGTCGGCAAGATTGCTGACAACGTCTTAAAGCGTCAGTTTAATCCTGATGCTCCTAATAAAACATGGGTAAGCGATATCACCTACGTTAGAACCCATGAAGGATTCTTGTACGTGGCAACCGTCATCGACTTGTTTTCCCGACGTGTTGTCGGGTGGTCAATGGACAAAACGATGGATCGATATTTGGTCATTAATGCTTTATTGATGGCTGTTTGGCAGCGAAAGCCCAAATATGAAGTATTAGTCCACAGCGATCAAGGTAGCCAATACGCGAGTTCTGATTACCTTGCTTTTATGAGGGCTCATAACTTGATTCCTTCAATGAGTTGTCGAGGGAATTGTCATGATAACGCGGTTGCGGAAAGCTTTTTTGCCACCTTCAAGAAGCGAGTGACAAAACGAAAGATATATTCGACAAGGGAAGAAGCGAAAGGTGAGATATTTAATTTTATTGAGATGTTCTACAATCCGATAAAACGTCATTCTCATACAGGCGGCGTGTCACCTGCAAAGTTCGAAGAAATGTATTTTTTAGAAGAAACTACTGTCTAGCAAACTTAGGGAAGTCCACTCCCATAACTTTCCCTGCGCTTGATCTATAAGATTCAAAATTTTCTTTTGTATCCTTATCCATAACGAAACGCACGCTTTGGTCAAGCTTTCCTGAAACTTGCATTAGTAGAACACTTAGTTCTTCAGCTTCCTTCTTATTCATTTAGATCTCCGTATATGAGCGATTTATTATGTGTTTCTCTTACTACAAGAATCTTGTGCAAACAATTTAAATACTAAAAGTATCGGCAACAAAACAGCTGACCAAATAGTTGATAGAAATAGAATTGCGATGAGTATGGATATGCCGCCTCCCTCAAGCTCAAAATTAATGGCGTATGCGGTAAACAAAGACAACACCACACATAAAAACGTCATTTTAATAGGCGGGAAGTAATACTTTTCAGGAAGCCATTTAGCCGACAATGACCAAATCAGCAAACATGGCCCTGCCGAAAGACATGCTAATAAAGCGATGATTCCTGCGAATATCAATATTTCCAATTAGTGAACTCTCCCTGACACATAACGCCCGCTCAAATGGTGAACAACACTATCCCAACACTCAACTATTATCCTATAAACGCAGGAGCCAAATAAACCCAAAACCACCAAGTGTTGAGAATCCGACTTGAAAGGTTTGTTATATGTTGCTTCCCTGCCCAAGCACTGGTCTGAAAAAACTACGTTCGTAGCTAATAATGCAGTCGACTTTATCTGCAAACTTAAAAACCTCAATACACTCGGGATCATTTAGAGATTTAAGACGATACTCTTCGTATGCTGATAAGCTTTCAAATGTGAACAAAGCTAGAGCTATATTATTCGCACCTTCTGACGGTAGGAAATAGCCATTGTGTTGACCACCGAACTTCTCAACAAGTGGAATCCACATTCTTGCGTATTCTTCAAATTCTTTAACCTTTTTCGGGTCAATCACGCACCTGACATAGCAAGTAATCATAAAATTTAAATCTTTCTAATAGCCTAATTTAATACGCAATGTATAACACCAAGCAGCCATACTTAACTACTTACAAAACTAAAATCAGCAGGGTAAGAATGAAGACCATCAAAATCCCCTTTACTCACCGCTACTCCATTACTTTTAGCAATAGCGTAGACTATACCCATATGAAAGAAGTAATTAGGCACTATATATCGATGAATAAAATCAGACTGGCATACCTCTATCTCTGAAAAGCCAGCTTTATCGGTTATAACTTTACTATCATCAATACAACGAATTTCAGGAAGCGTTTCTAATAACTCTCTCGTTGCTATGATTTGACTAACGACGGCGGCTTTCCCAACCTCATCAGACATTAACAAAACAGCCTCTTCCCCCAACAGCGGGTAATACCCTCTTAACACAAAATTGGCTGCGATTTTTGCGTTCATCTCAAGAGAAAACATATCATCCGTTAAAGACTCAGAGAACAGCTCGGGCGGTACTTTATTAACAATCGTCTCCAACTGTAATAAGTAGCCCTTGAATAATTGTTTAATGTGACCGCTCATTATTTCCTCTAAACCTCAATGATTGAGTGTGATCAGACAAACATTCGCCCAACGGATCATGTAGGTCAGATGAGACGAGGAACGAGGCGTGATCTGACGTGACATACATACGAAATGACAGCCTCAATAGTACAGTTCTATTTAAAAGTGAACGCCTTGATAAGACAGACTTCTAAAAAGTAATGTTTATGCTGGTAAGGCTAACGCTTACAGCATTGGCGCGGTATTTTTCGCGTCCATTGCCTGTGATTGTTAGCACTATACTCGTTCAAGTGCTTTATGTGGTTCTGGTGGAATCTTTATAGATATGCTATCTCCAACTTTTACAATTCCGCCTTCTTTAACTACTGCCATTATTCCTGCTTTACGAACTAAATTACCATCTTCATCCCGATCTAGAACGGCCTTCGTTAAACCTGACTGATAATTATCAAGCTGAGCACACGGATTCCTTAAACCAGTAACCTTCAGTACAACTTGTGAACCAAGATTGACCAATGTGTCTCTAGGTAACGATAATAAGTCAACACCTTCGGTAAGAACGTTTTCACATATAATCCCGGCCTCTACTTTGAAACCAGAATTTTGAAGTTCTGGTATTAACTCAGAATGAACTAAATGAACTTGTCGTAAATTTGGCTGCGTGGGGTCTGCCTTAACACGAGAGCGATGTTTCACAGTAACACCGCAATGTGCGTCTCCTTCAATTCCAAGACCCTTCACAAAAACAAGCGAATCACATGTTTCTTTAGAAAACCGGTGCTCGGAATCTCTACTTAATGAAACTACTTTCACACTTCCTCCTTGGTGCTAACGCCGCATTCAGCGGCTTGTCCGCTGCAATGCTTTGTTATGTTTTATCTTCGCACTAAAAGTCACTTTTTCTTCAGCAGCTTAAAAGCGATTCCGCCTATTGCAATCACTATAGGAGTTGCCACCTCAATAATTTTCTTGATTTTGTGGGACTTGCTAGAGGCACAGGAAGGACAGAAATCGATCTCGTCTTTCTGAAGCTCTCTTTCGCAGCTCTTACATTTCTGCATGTTTTTTCTCCATAAGCTCTGAGGGTTTGATTTCTATCTCTACAACATCTTCTTCAGGATGAATAAGAGTAGAAAACGAACTGGAATCAAATGTTTTTCTATACTCAATAAACTGTTTCCAGCCATCTTCTGGGAAGTGGCCATTTATTTTAGGCGCCAATCTAGATCGGACGTATGCTATATCCACGCCCGCTTTTTCTATTTTGCTTAGCCCTTCGTCAACTGAACTTAAAGCCACCTCTCGCTCTTCTAGAAACAAATGGCATCTGGCCAAAGTTTGTAGAGCGCTTAAGCAGGCGGAAAATGACTCAACAGCCATTTTATGGCTTTCTTCAGCCTCTTTAGACTTGTCTCCAATCCAGTTATCAAAAAATGATAGCTTTTGTTCTGGAAGCTCGCTGATCTGTCTCGACAATGCGCTTACTGTTTTTTCAAATCCACGCGTCAACTCTGTTATTGCATGTAATGCCAATTGCTCTCTTTTTTCAGAATCATGCATTCCACAAGCTTGGCGAAACAGCGACTTTCCTGTTTCAATTTCTGCAAGACGGTCACCATGAAACTCTTTAAATATCTTGCTTACTTGCTCCTCAATACGGTTTAGCTGCATGGCTATGCTCACTAAAAGAACTTGTGCGCCAACCGCCTTTGCAGCCTTCAACATCGAAGGTCCAACCTCCTGAAATTTCGCATGTTCAACAATTTTTCCATCTTTGTAGAACACGCCTTTCAGATTTCCCTGAGCATCCTTATACAGTTTGGCTCCTTCAGGAGCCAAAACAAGCTTGTAGACCGTATCCTGATTAAGCGCAGAAACGACTTCTGGAAGGCCGGTTATGCAGCGAAGTTCCGATACCAATGACTTCCTTCTGCGGGTAAATTCTTTTTTTTCACTATCTGAGAGTGATATCTCTTGTGAGAGACTAATTGGGATTATCTCTTTACTCATAGCTCCGTCTCTCGATTTCAATCACTTCAATGAGGATGCGCCTAAACATAACGCTAGCTAAGCGGAAAAATACAGTTTGGCTAAAATTAGCGAGGAACGAGCAAAAGCCAACTGTAATTTTTCCGTTTAAGCACCTTGTTAAGTTGCTAGTACTCTACTTTTTGCAAACGACGCTGAGCAGTGTCTTTGTAGAAACTATCAGTATCACCCGCTTTTGTGATAATGGTATTCAACCACAAACGAGTATTTCCCCAGTCTTTTTGACTCCAATAAGCTTGTGCAATTTGATAGCGGAAAGCTTGTAACGTAGAAGCTTTTGGAAATTGCGTTTCAAGTTCCTTAAAAGCTTTTAGAACCTGAGGCATGTATGTAGCAAAATCTTTTTCAACACCAAATTTAGAACCATATTGGCCGCGCTCTTTCCAGCCCAAAAGAGTTCTTATTTTTTCTTCGTAGGCGATTCTGGCTGCTTTGCTATTTGGGAATTCAGCAATCGTTTTGTCATACCATTTGCTAGCTGTTTCTACTTTTGGAATCCAACTAGAGTCAATTGTAAAACGACTATCTTTATCTGATGACCAAAAATCCGCGTGTTTTAAATAAGATGCAGCAATTGCATTATCTACAGACTCCTTAGCACTTTCGCCTACTATTTCAGATAACTGCTCAATTTTATTTTTAACTAACTTGGCTTCATCTGAAGAGGGGTATTTAAGAGAGAGTTGAGTCCATGTTTTTAAGGCTTGTGTGACTTGATTACTTTCAAAGGCGACTCTCCCTAATTCATAGTAAGCTTTAGCTTTGTTGGAGTCTGATGTTTTACTAAATATAATATCAATTAACTCAATCTTAGCTTGGTCTTTCAAACCATGTTCAGATAAAACCTTTGCCTTTTCTAGGGACGCTGCATAGGAGCTTGTAATAACAAGTGATAAACTTAAAGCGATAATTATTTTTTTCATGATTCTTCCTTGGATTCGATTGATACTGAATATAAATAGCAACTTAACGCCCGCTTAACAGGCGCGAAAAAGCTTGGCTACAATTAGGAACGAAGTGACGCAAGCCAAGATTTTTGCGTCTTTGTTGAAGCGATTGTTAGCCGTCATTTTCAGAGAGCCATTTATCAAAAGCTTCTTTAGAAACATTTGTTAAGAATGAAGAGTATTTTTCTTTATCATTCAAATACAAGCAATGTCTAATTATGGTGAAAGGATTTAAGCTCTCTTTAGATTCGCCTTGGCTCTCGAAGTATATTTGATACTGCTTAACTTTTGAAATTGTCGCTTTCATATATTCATTGAAATCAGTGCGAGTGATCTCCGGTTCAATCGCTACAATTTCCTCAGTAAAACCATCTACCTTGAAATCTTCGAACTCATAATCTTTAAAGAAGTGTTTTGCAATTTTCAAAAATCCAAAAGCATTCAAACGACCATTTTTCAGTAGTTTTGTAGGTCCAACTTGCCCCTCGGGCAGCGTATGAGAATCTTCAGTTTCTTCACTCTTTGCTTTTTCAATTTCTGCTTCAGTGGCAAGCCTTATTTCTTTGAACTCTCTGTCAGCGAGTTCGAACAATGCGGCAAGCGTATTTATTCTTCTTCTTAAAAAATTCGGAATACTCTTTTTGTACTTTATTTTATGATCCAGAACACTCCATGAGTCTTGAATAATAGTTCTAATTTGAATTTCAAAATTAAAGCCTACGAAAGCTTTATATTCAGGCATTTCACGTCTGGTTTCACCAAGCTTTAAGTCTAAGTGCAAACCTTTATAACCAAATTAATCTTCGGTACTTTCGACTTGAGAAATTTTGTCTGTTTCATCAATGACAGAAAAATGTTGTGCCAGGACGTTTTTAATTTTTTCAATATCGTCTTCATACAAACAGACGACTCTGAGTCCTATTAGGTCAGTAATATGATTTTTTATCTCATACTCTGTTTTTGATTCTTCTAGCTTTTTACGGTATTTGATATTGAATTTTTTGACACATTCTTCTTTATCTTTGACTCGTCCTTCTACTTTCGAAATATAAATATTCTCAGAATGAGTTAATAATGCATCTATCAGTGTTCTAAATGAGTCAGTAGCACCTTCAAGAAGCTTAATGTTATTTGAGTAAAACTCTCTAAATTGATTTTTTTCTTTTTCGAAATCCAAAGATGCCATTTGTACTCCTTGATGGCTAATGTTCGCCGTAAACGGCACAAAATAGCAGGCTAAAATTAGCGACGAAGGAGCACAAGCCTGCTGTTTTGTGTCCACGGTTTAACGGCCTTGTTAGTTACCTATTTTATCAAATTTAGATTTCCATATACGAAACCAACCGCAAATGCTTTCGCTTGCTTTAGTTTACTTGCGTTGACGTAATTTGAATTGAAATAAGTACAAGCCATATTAACAATATTTTGCTCTGCAACTTCCCATGAGTTGCCAAAGAGCTCGCTTGATACCTCAATCGTACGAGCAGTAGGCACCCAATTCTCATTGCACACCCAATCTTCGTCATCTTCATCGAATTCATTTGAGCCGACAATTTCAATGGCAAATGGCAAATGGCAAATGGCAAATGGCAAATGG
>NZ_FQVF01000002.1:0-475512 GCF_900129155.1 Marinomonas polaris DSM 16579 | reverse complement strand
AATGGCAAATGGCAAATGGCAAATGGCAAATGGCAAATGGTGACTCATAAATGTTTATGTTAAACGCAATTAATTCCTTTGGTATTACGACGTTGAGCTGGTTATCTAACCAGCCAGAAAAGCCCACCTCGTTTTGAATCATACGCCTAACTTTCCTAGGTAACTAACATCTATGGACACCCCGATTTTTGCAAGCAAAATCAAGATCTAACAAGAACAGTTTTGCAGCCATCTATTCGGATTTTTAGTAAAGCCTTTTTAGCTTTTATCCCTGATGAACTCCGCTGATGTGGTTCTAATCATTTTGGCGTTTTCAACGAAACGATGTTAGTCCCAGAATTTCCAAATCATGCTTTTGGTTATCTTGTCATTCGTGTTTTTAACTAAGTAAAAACGAGTGTTTTAAATATAACGTTGGTCTGGTGAAGGGAGAAATAAGTGTTAATTTGATATGAGTATTTGCTTGTCTTCCCTGACCACTTCTTTACACAATACAAGAAGCTAAAAACGAAAACCATAAAAATATTGTGTGATTTTTAGCGCTAAGATCGTGGCAGAGAGATCTTAAAGAAATAACCCTACCCTCGCCCTCACCTTGGAAGATATAAGGGGAATAAGACCCTCCATCTTAGCTGGCTGACAAATAGCTACGAAGAAGTTAGTTCGAAGCGACGAAGTTGCGCGACTTTATGGAGTTGCAGAGTCATTAACATAAAGAGTCTCTCGAGCAGCAAGGCCAATCTATGCCTTACGGTAAAAATCGTATTGCTAAACGCTGCCTTAAACAAAGTGAATGAGACGTTTGGGCGATAGCCCGATAAAGCGAATTTTTGGTTACTTTTTGGGCGCTTGCAAAAAGTTACCTGCTCAGCAGAGCGGAATAAAGGTTGGGGATACAAAGCTTTAGCCCGACGCATGCATTCCGCGTCGGGCTAAAGCCGCGACCTACAATGAAAGCTTCGCTTTCAACGGCGGATCACGGTCGTTCCTCCCTCATCCGCCCTACGAAAACCAGCATTTGCAATGCTATCAGTTCGACGCGACAAAGTTGCGCGACTTTATGGAGTTTCAGAGTCATTAACAGAAAGACTCTCTCGAACAGCAAGGCCAATCTATGCTTTACGGTAAAAATCGTGTTGCTAAACACTACCTTAAACAAAGTGAATGAGACGTTTGGGCGATAGCCCGATAAAGCGAATTTTTGGTTACTTTTTGGGCGCTTGCAAAAAGTTACCCGCTCAGCAGAGCGGAAAAAAGGTCGGGAATACAAAGCGTTTGAATGGAGCATAAATTCCGCGTCGGCTTAAAGGCGCGGCCTACCATAGAAAATGAAAGCTTCGCTTTCAACGGCGGATCACAGTCGTACCGCCCTCATCCGCCCTACGAAAACCAGCATTTGCAATGCTATCAGTTCGACGCGACAAAGTTGCGCGACTTTATGGAGCTTCAGAGTCATGAACAGAAAGACTCTCTAGAACAGCAAGGCCAATCTATGCTTTACGATGTAACGAGCGTAGGTAGCAATCATGGGCCTATGAAAAAAATCAGGCATTAAAAATCTTAAAGCGAATTTTTGGTTACTTTTTGGGCGCTTGCAAAAAGTAACCCGCTCAGCAGAGCGGAAAAAAGGTCGGGAATACAAAGCGTTTGAATGGAGGCCAGAGAAGAAAGGTTGGCGTATAAAAAAGGCCCCATTCACCTGAGAAGAAAAAATGGGGCCAAGGTAGATATAAATAGGTTGTCAATGGCGAGTCTGTTTGGGCTCGTTCATTTCGCGCATGCGTTTGCGATGTTCTACGAATTCATCGCTTAGCGTATAGTCGCCCTGCTCTGTGTGAGCCAGTGCGCCGCGGTTCACTAGTGCATCTAAGGTTTTTGGCAATACCTTCTGGCGTCGCTCGCCTTTGATAAAATAAAATTGTTCACCCAATTGGATTAATTTAAAACCAGATTCTAGATACCCAACACATAAGTTTTGAGTTGGCGTTAACTTGAGTTTCATTGTTCACCTCACATTGCCTGCCGTCTCTTAAATTTAAATCAATTGATCATTTATCGTTCATGTTAACTATAGACTATAGACACTTTTTTCAAGAAGGGTAATTTTCTACCATGAAGATTACAAAAAGATAAAAAAAGAAACCTTTTTCATCCTGCCACGAGCCTAGTCGTTGATCAACGGTTTCAGAAAGCTAAAAAAAAGGGAAGGCACGAAGCCTTCCCTTTCACAAACCTTGCAATGGTTGCTTTATTCAGCAAACACAACGGTTTTATTACCGTGCACTAGAACACGATCTTCCAAGTGGTAACGTAGTCCACGTGAAAGTACGAGTTTTTCGATGTCTTTGCCTAAGCGAACCATGTCTTCTGCGGCATGGCTGTGGCGAACACGAATCACGTCTTGCTCGATAATCGGGCCTGCGTCTAAATCGGCAGTAACATAGTGACAGGTCGCACCAATCAGTTTCACACCACGAACAGCGGCCTGATGGTAAGGCTTAGCACCAATAAAAGACGGCAAGAAGCTGTGGTGAATGTTGATTACCTTGTGACGGTATTTCTCACACAAGTATTCAGGGAAGATCTGCATGTAGCGCGCTAATACAATGGTATCGGCTTGTGTTGAATCGATACAGGCTTCAATCTCTTGGAACGCTGGCATTTTGTTTTCTTTTGGCACTGGAATGCAGAAGTAAGGAATCTTGTACCATTCGACCATAGAACGTAGGTCTTCATGGTTCGCGATAACACCAACGATTTCACAGTTCAGTTCGCCTGTGTGCCAGCGATGCATGATGTCGTTTAGGCAATGAGATTCTTTGGTTGCCAACAAGACAACTTTAGGACGATCTTCACTGTCTTTCACATACCAACGCATGTTGAATTCTTCTGCTATTGGCGCGAATTCTTTGCGGAATGTTTCTACATCAATAGCCAAGCTCTCTGCATCAATATCGTGACGCATGAAGAACCATTTTTGCTCTAAATCTGTGTGATGACTCGCTTCGATAATCGAGCCTTGACGCTCGTTTAAAAACTGACTCACCGCCGCTACAATCCCCACTCTATCGGGACAACTAATCACAAGTCGAAATGTTTTCTTTCTCATAATAAAACTTACAAACCTTAAAAACTTTTAAAAATCGCAAAGGCTAAACAACGTGTTTAGCCTTAAAAACGTCGGCGAATTATACTGAATTCACTTACTTATTCTTAACTACTTATGCTTAATTACTTGTTCTTAATAATGTAGCACTGGTGAATTTTGTCGTTACGATCAAAATCTGGGTCGAGCGTTTCGCGAGTTATGTTTTTCACATCGTATTCTTGCTCTAACGCTTCGTCCAACACAAAACGACGATAGTTATTAGAGAAAATAAGCTCCCCGCCTCTCGCCAGTCTCGCCATCGCCAAACGTACAAGTTCACCATGATCGCGCTGAATATCTAGGATATCTGCCATTTTTTTCGAGTTCGAAAACGTCGGCGGGTCCATGAAGATCAAATCAAACTTATCACGGCTTTGCTTTAGCCATTCGATACAGTCGGCACGCTCTACCTGATGGTGACGATCTGAAAATTCATTCAATTCGATATTACGACGCGCCCATTCGGTGTAAGTGTTCGACATATCGACACTCAACGAACTGCGCGCACCACCTTGTCCAGCATGAACCGACGCGGTCGCTGTGTAGCAGAACAAGTTTAAGAAGCGTACGCCATTGGCTTTGTCTTGAATTAGTTTACGTACTGGACGGTGATCAAGGAACAAGCCGGTATCCAAGTAATCTTTTAGATTAACGATGAATTCACAGCCGTATTCTTCTACAATCATTTCGTGTTTCGTCTGATCGAATTTTTCATATTGCTCTTTGCCAGTCTGTCTTTGGCGCTGTTTCAAGATCACATTGGATTCTGAAATATTCAACGCGGTCGGAATGGCAGACATTACTTCAAACAAACGCTGTTTGGCTTTTTCTGGATCAACGCTTTTTGGTGCCTGATATTCTTGAACGTGCGCCCAATTGTCATAGACATCAATAGCAACAGAGTATTCTGGCATATCAGCATCATAAACGCGGTAACACTGGATCTTGTTTTTCTCGACCCATTTTTTCAATTTCTTAGCATTCTTTTGCAGACGGTTAGCAAACATTTGTGCGCCCGGCGTCATGACTGATTGCGCGACGACGTCTTCTTTTATGCTGCCAGCCAACAATGGGAACTGATAAGCGCGACACTCGATGCCACCGTTTATCACTCGTGTGCTTTTCTCTGGTCTAGCTGGAATTTGACGCGCCAGATGATCGTTACTGGTTAGCATCATAAACTGCCAGCCACGTACGTGAGTCACAACCCATTCGCCTAACTGACGATACAAAGCAATCAAGGCCATTTCATCACCGATACGCTCACCATAAGGTGGGTTGGTAATTAATAGCCCCGGAGCATCAGGGTTGATATCGAATTCGTGTTCTTGGAACGACGACATGGTCACATCAATAACGTCTGTTAGCCCAGCGCGCTTGATGTTTTCTCGCGCGGCAGCAATGGCTTTTTGCTCTCTATCCGTACCTTGAAAACGAATACCCAAGGTTGCAGGGTCTTTTTTACGGTTCTTAGCGAAATCCATTAACTGCTGCCACATACGGTGATCGTGCTGTTTCCAGCCTTTGAATCCCCAATATGGACGACGTAAACCCGGCGCGATATCCAAAGACATCATCGCGGCTTCAACCAGGAAAGTACCAGAACCACACATAGGATCGATTAATTGCGTCAAACCGCAATCCCTTCCCCAACCTGCGCGTAGCAAAAGACCGGCTGCTAAGTTTTCTTTCAGAGGCGCCATGCCGCCTTGTTGACGGTAACCACGGCGATGCATACTTTCGCCGGATAAATCGATACTCACTGTCACCACTTCACGTTTGATACGCAAAGCAATGCGGACTTCTGGCTGTTCTTTTTCAACGTTAGGACGTTCGCCAGATAAGGCCACAAAATAATCGGCAATCGCATCTTTCGCACGAACCGCACCAAACTGAGTGTTACGAATATGGTGGTTGGTACCGTGGCAATCAATTGCGATGGTGTTGCTTGCACTCATGTGGTCGGACCACTGAATCGCTTTTACGCCATCGTATAAGTCGTCGGCAGATTCCATTTTGAAATTGGCAATCGGCAACATAACGCGAGTTGCAACGCGAGACCAAAGGCAAGCTTTGTACATACCTTCTAAGTCTGTTGTCAGCTTAACCTGCGCTTCACCCAACCGAGTTTGCGTCAGGCCTTCGCCATGCAGCTCTTTTTCTAAGACATTCTCTAACCCAAGAGGACAGGTTATTTCTAATGCGTAAACCTGACTTGCTGAATCAGTTGTCTGTAATATCGTGCTCATTTATAAAATACTTTTTTAAATTTCAATGAATGTTTCGAAACGCATAAAGAGGGCGGGATTGTGTCCCGCCCTCTTTTTTAAACAAGGTACAAAAATACGCTGCACCTTGTTTTCAATTCGATCTTTAGATACCGAGATCAAGCTCTCGGTAATAAGCATCAGTGCTTGCTATAGCTTCCTTAATTAACTCTGGGCCGTGATAAATAAAGCCCGAATATATCTGAACTAAACGCGCACCAGCTTGCAGTTTTTCTACCGCATCGGCGCCACTTGAAATACCGCCAACACCAATAATAGGCAAGGTGTCTTTCAAATGTTCAGCCAATACTTTAACTACATGAGTAGACGCATCACGAACAGGCATGCCGCTCAATCCGCCCGCTTCTTTTTCAAACTTATGGCCCAAAACCGCATCGCGAGACAAGGTAGTATTGGTGGCAATAATACCATCAACACCCTGCTCAGCTAGAGTATCAGCAACCATTTTAATTTCGTCATCAGTCATATCAGGGGCGATTTTTACCGCTAAAGGCACACGCTTACCGTGTTCTGCTTCATAACGGTCACGTGCCGCAACCAATGGCGCAATTAACTGAGCCAAGCTTTCGCCAAACTGCAGACTACGAAGTCCCGGTGTGTTTGGCGAGCTGATGTTTGCTGTAATGTAATCTGCGTAAGGAATAACGCTTTCTAAACACGCCAAATAATCTGCTGCCGCATCTTCTACCGATGTGGTTAGGTTTTTGCCAATATTGACACCCAACACACCAGGATAGCGGTGAGATTTAATCCGTGAAACCAAATGATCCACACCTTTGTTATTAAAGCCCATACGGTTGATAATGGCTTCATGCTCTGGCAAACGGAACAAACGTGGCTTAGGATTCCCTGCCTGCCCTTTCGGTGTCACAGTTCCTACTTCAACAAAACCAAAACCTAATGCGCCCAAGGCTTCAAACGCATCGGCGTTTTTATCTAAACCTGCAGCTAAACCTACCGCGTTGGGAAAACGTAACCCCATCACATCAACCGGTTTAGTCGATGGCAATCCACCTAGAAATTTGTTCAAACCCAATCGACTGCTTGCTGCAAGAAGATCCAATGACAATTCATGAGACACTTCTGGGTCCAATTTAAAAAGTAACGAGCGAGCAAGTTGGTACATTGTTAGGACTCCTAGGCGGTTAAAATCAGATAAATGCCTTATCTGGTCGGTGCTGTCTAATTTATTTAATCTTCTAATTCGTGCTATCGGGTTTAACGCTATGTAACTTTAGGCTATCTAATTTAAAACGCTTTAACTTTAGTAACGGCAACTAGCTTATTCATGTCATCAAATTCTACTTCAAAAAAACCGTAAATCCCTTGATGAGTCACAAAACGCTGAAAAGCCGACAAAGGCAACTGAACTTTACGCCCATCTAGACTGCTCGCGACTAGGTTTTTCGCCGCACCTGCGTACATAGCTTCATATTTAAACGCAGGCAAAGCCACATTTAATACAATTTTCGCCATTTTTTCGTCCTGTACTTACGTTACCCTTACAGAGATCACCCTGTGCGTAAAGATTTGAATCCGATAAGATGAAGGCTATTATATGGAGACCTTTGCACGAAGTCACGAGCGAAGCCAAGACGAGACAAAAACAGACGAAAAAGCGTTGTTTATAGGTTATAAATGCGCACTTTGAGTCTGTTTTTAACAAAGTATTGGTGAGCACAGTCGTTTTGCAAGGGTTTCATCTTGCGTTGACACTTTTATTGACAAAAGTATAAGGAACCTAGGTTCGATGGTAACTGTAATTGAGCAATTAAAAGATCACCTAAATCACGCCGTTGTTGGCCAACCAGATTTAACCCATGAATTACTTGTCGCTTTAATCGCTAATGGCCATGTGCTTCTAGAAGGGCCACCGGGCATAGCAAAAACTACTGCTGCAAAAGCTCTTGCTAGCGCCATCGATAGCCGCTTCCAACGCATTCAATTTACGCCAGACTTGTTACCGGGCGATGTGACAGGTTCCGATATTTATCAGCAAGAAACGGGCAAGTTCAGCTTTATCCCCGGCCCTATTATGAACGACATAGTGCTAGCCGACGAGATCAACCGCGCGCCAGCCAAAGTACAATCTGCACTGCTTGAAGCCATGGGCGAGAGACAAGTCACCGTTGGCAATCATAGCTATCCACTGTCTGCACTGTTTTTCGTTATTGCCACGCAAAACCCAATCGAGCAAGAAGGCACTTATCCTTTGCCTGAAGCGCAGCTTGATCGTTTTATGATGAAGATAAACCTCGGCTACCCAAGCGCTGCTAGCGAATTGGATGTACTGAGATTAGTGCGTCAGCAAGATTTGCACAAAACCTCTGCAAGCAAGCCACAGCCAATTTGCAAACCCCATGAAATTCTTGAACTTCAGCATAAAGCCTTATCTTTGTATATGTCTGAAAGTGTCGAGCAATACATAGTGCAGCTCGTCATGGCAACCCGCCAACCAGAACTTTATTTAGGTGAAGCAGGCAAGGGAACGAATCTGATTGAATTTGGCGCCAGCCCTCGTGGCACCTTGGCTCTTGATCGTTGCGCTCGCGCCAATGCTTTGATAAACGGTAGAGATTTTGTCACACCAGACGATGTTCGCCAGATTGCTTTGCCAGTGTTACGCCATCGCATCATCACAACTTTTGAAGCACAAGCCGCTGGATTATCCGTTGACGATCTATTGAAGAGATTGATTAGTCACGTTCCTGCACTGTAACTCAGGGAATCGCAGCAAAAGGCAATTAGTACGATGAGTCCATTATTATCACCCGAATCTCCTGAGCTAGATGATGTCCATTTCGCTCTATTAGCGAGTTATGCTAAGCATTTAGGACGAGCACCCAAAGCCATTCGTTTTGCGACCAATTCAGGAGAGCGTCGTTCACGACAAAAAGGTCATGGCATGGAAATGCTCGAACTTCGGGCTTATCAAGCCAGCGATGATTTGCGCCATATAGATTGGCGAGTGACGGCTCGAACAGGCCAAGCTCATACTCGACTTTATGCGCAAGAAAACGATCATCAACGGCTGTTATTACTGGATCTGTCTAGCAGCGCTTATTTTGGAACTCGTCATACCTTTATTGCCACACGCTTTATTCAGCTTGCAGGCATTATTGCGTGGCGCTCCAAACAGCAAGGCGACACTCTGTCTTATCGAATCACCTACGGCAACCAAGAACATGCAAGCAATAAATCTGGCACTCTGCCTACTCTTTTAAACTATTTAAAAGACGCGTCTAAGATAGAAAACCGAGCCAATGGCAGTAATGCGACCAGTATTTGGTCGAACACCTTGCTTACCAACAAAGCTCACAATAAAGATGTGATAATACTGACAGACAAACAAAGCTGGAATGATGACGAAGAAAGCGCATTAATGAAGCTGGCCGAGCACAATTCTGTTCACTGGATACAAATCATCGATAGCAATGTTTTTAATCTACCTGCTGGCCAATATCAGATGGCCGACAATAATGGCATTAAACCCGTGACCATCAGCAAAAACAGTATGCAACAAGCGAAAGCTGATTTCCTCTCACAAAATACGTTGATGCGTAAAAAGCTGGCTTCTTTTGGCATTCGCCACCAAATATTTGATATCACCGAATCACCTGAAAAAATCGCTCGTTATTTACTTTCACAAGGAGCGTTACACTAATGCCTGCTGCACAAGCACCTCTACAACCAGCAACACAAGCAATAGACTTACCGCACAAAGCTTACCTGCTGCCCCAATCTGTCCCAATGTGGCCGCCAGTTTGGTGGACTTGGCTTATTGTAGCTGCCATTATTTTATTCATTATAGGCTTGTTCGTCTTATGGTATCGACGCCACAAAAAGCGCACTTACCGACGGGAAGCTTTGTATGCCGTCACCAATACATCGAGCGAGCTTAGCGATAAAGACTGCATTTTACTTTGCCACGAAATGGTTCGACGCTGCCTTATTAGTGAAGGCAAAACAGAAACCGCCGCTTTGCCCAGCAAGACCTTGTTTGAAACGTTAGACAAATCCATGCCAGCAAAACGACAATTTTCTTCTCTTGGCTGCGAGTTTATCGATGGTCCTTATAGAAGCCAGATTGAGCTAGAAACAGAACAACGCAACACTATGATAAAAAACACTTGTTATTGGATAAGGAAACACCATGCTTGAATTGTCTTGGCCTTGGTTCCTTCTTCTTTTACCTTTGCCCTTTATTATGTATTTTCTGCCAAAAGCCAAACCAAAAGGCGACGGTATTTGGTGGGGTAATACGGAACAGTTAGTCAACCACCAAGATGGCAAAGCGATACCTAAACGCCCAGCTTTGCGTTACGCCTGCCTATTGGTTTCTTGGATTCTGCTGATTTTTGCGATGACCCAACCGGTTTGGTTAGGCGAACCGACAAAAGTCACTCCGTCAGGTCGAGACTTGCTCATTGCTCTCGATTTATCTGGCAGTATGCAAGTTACCGACATGGCGCTCAACGGCCAACCGGCAAACCGATTAGAAGCCGCCAAATCTGTTTTGTCTGACTTTATTCAAGAACGCCGCGGTGATCGTATTGGTATTATCGTTTTTGGCTCAAAAGCCTATCTACAAGCACCACTAAGCTTTGATACCAAGACGATTAATCAGCTCGTGCAAGAAGCTCAAATTGGTTTTGCTGGTGAACAGACGGCCATTGGCGATGCCATCGGACTGGGCATAAAGAGACTCGAAGACAAACCCTCCGATAAAAAAGTGCTTATTTTAATGACGGATGGCGCGAATACCGCAGGTCGAGTCCAACCACAACAAGCCGCCGCCTTTGCCGCCTCACAAAACGTAAAAATCCACACCATAGGCATTGGCGCAGACAGCATGATTGTACAAAGCTTCTTTGGGCCCAAAGCCATCAATCCTTCAAGCGATCTAGACGAAACGCTATTAAAAAACATTGCCGCACAAACAGGTGGTGAATACTTCCGCGCCAAAAGCACCGAAGATCTACAAGCCATTTATCAAACACTTGATGCGTTAGAACCAACTCCTGCCGAAGATATTTGGCAACGACCACTGACCAGCTTGTTCCATTGGCTAGGTCTTGGCTCGATTATCTTTCTAGGTTTGGCACTACTCGCCAGCAAGCAACTTACATTGAATAGTAGCTTTTTTCATAAAAGAATCTCGCGCAAAGGAGGTCAAGCATGATGCTTTTTGACTTGATTCATTTTGAACGCCCCTATTGGCTTATTTTGTTACCGATAACCTTACTACTGGCGTATTTCATCACAGGAAAAAGTTCGAATAAAAGCACGCTAAATAAAGTGGTTGATCAGCGTTTGATGCAGCATTTGGTTTATCAAAATACATCCAGCAATGTGAATAAATGGTTCGGTTTAGCAGCAATATCGTTATGTTGGATTAGCTTAGCTGGCATCAGCTGGACGAAAGCACCAACCACAATGTTTGAAAATACCCAGAAAACGGTGTTGGTTGTCGATCAATCATTGTCATTGTACGCAACCGATATTAAACCCAATAGACAAACTCAGTTAAAGCAAACTATTCGAGATATCTTGGCTCAAAGTAAAGAAGGCGATATTGCACTGGTCGCATTTGCTGGCGAAGGCTTTGTTATCAGCCCTTTTAGCCAAGACAGAGAAACCATCACCCATTTTTTGCTCGCATTAGATCCGATCATCATGCCGACGTATGGCAGCAACCTGACCAGTGGTATTGAAACCGCATTATCTCTTAGCAAAGACGACGCCACGCCACTGCATCTTATTGTGTTAACCGACGACCTTAGCGAACAGGATAAGACGGCAATCCCTACGTTATTTAAAGGCAAAAACGTACAGTTGGATTTAGTGGCTGTTGGCACAACGAACACATCATTGATCAAACTACCTGACGGTCAAATCTTGAGAAAGAATGGCAGGAATGTCATGCCAGTAACACCTATCATAGACTTAAAAAACCTCACTACATCTCTTGGCGGGACATTTCACCAAGGACGCTTAAGCTCTCAAGAGCTCGCGCAGATCACCAATACCGCATTGGATAATCAGCAAACCCAAAAAGCACAAAATAAAAGCATACACTGGATAGAACAAGGCCAATGGCTTGCTTTACCCTTTCTATTTTGGCTGGCATTTCAGTTTCGCAAAGGCATGCTTTATATGCTGCTGGTTAGTGTCATTTATTTGCCTTCAGAGAAGCTACAAGCTTCACCTCTTGATTGGTTTTTGACGCCAGATCAAAAAGGTCAACAAGCTGTGGATCAGGGCAATTGGCAAGCTGCAGATCAATACTTTCAGCAACCAGAGTGGAAAGCAGCCTCATCGTACGCTTTAGAAAATTATCCTGAAACAATTCAGCAGCTAGAAAACCTAAATAGAAATTCGGCAGAAAATTATAATTTGGGTAATGCGTTGGCATTATCAGGCGATACTGAACAGGCTATTCGAGCCTATGAAAAAGCATTGGAACAAGACCCTTCACTAAAAGCCGCCAAAGACAATCTCGATTACTTAAAAAAACAGCAACAAGAACAACAAAAGAAAGACCAGCAGAAAAAAGAACAGGAAAAATCTAAACAACAAGACAAAGAGAAGAATCAAAACAAACAACCCAACCAGTCTGATGCAGATAATAAAAGCGATCCTGAGGATAAAAACGATTCAAAAGATCCGTCTGACTCAAAAAAAGATAATAAAAAGAACGAAAAACAAGACAAAAACAAAACACCTGAGGATAATAAGCAAGATGAAAACTCAGACGAACAAAAACAGAAAAAGCCTGAAAACACACAGTTAGACAAAGAAAAAACACAAGCGCTGAGCCAGTGGCTAAGACAAATCCAAGACGACCCAGGATTACTACTGCAACGCAAGCTCTGGTATTTACACCAAGAAAAGCGCAATGAAAATCGATTTTCGCAAGAGGATGGGCAAAACCCATGGTAATAAAGCAATACTTCCTTTCATTAATATCGCAAAACAAGCCAAGTCGCTTGTTTTTCTCACTAATGACGACCCTGCTTTTTATTACATTATCAAGCTCTATTCATGCCGCCAGCGTTACTGCAACTCTCAATAAAAACGTTTCAACCGAGAACGAAGTCGTCCAACTGACTTTACGTGCTGATTTTTCAGACACCGGGAACGGGCCAGATCTAACCCCCTTAGAACGCGATTTTGATATTTTGGGTAAAAGCCAAAATAGCCAATTTAGCTTCAACTTAGGCACCAGCACTGCTTTAAACTTTTGGGTTGTCACCTTGATGCCAAAATCTGTCGGCACGGTTGAAATTCCGCCGATTAAAATAGGCGATCATGAATCCCAACCAATTAGACTGACCATAAAAAGCTCTCCGCAGCTCTTGGACGGCAATGGTAATCCGCCTGTCATGCTAAAAACGGAAGTCTCTGAAATAGAGCCATACCTTCAGCAAGAAGTCATATTGAGCGTCAAACTTTATACGTCAGTTGCACTTCAGAATGCGAACAGATCAGTTCCTTCGCATCCTGATCTTGTCATTGAAAGACTTGCTGACGACCAGATGAATTATCAAACGGTTAATGGCACACAATATCAGGTGATTACGCGGGACTATTTAGCGTTTCCACAGCGTAGCGGTCTATTAACAATACCACCTCAAAGCATTCAAGCAATGATCAACACATCAACTGGCAGAAGAATGATTAAGGTTCAAAGCGAACCACTCAACCTGCAAGTGACTCCTATCCCAGCCAGCTACACGGGTGATGCTTGGTTACCTAGCAGCAAGGTAACTGTATCGACCTCTCTTGATAAGTCGAATGATGCCCCAAGAGTGGGCGACACACTTATTTGGACCATTAACATCAGCGCTAAAGGTGCGCTGCCAGAACAGATTCCAACACTAGATTTTAACAGTACTCGCAAATACAAACTCTATCCAAAACCACCAAAGTTTGATAACCAAAAAACGGCCAACGGTGTGACTGGCAGCCAAAGCATAACGGTTGAAGTGGTGCCAACAGAACAAGGCCCCCTTACACTACCAGACATCAATATCACCTATTGGGACACTGAAACAAGAACAATCAGTACGGCCAGCGCCTCAACAAAAAGCATTGAAATAGCGCCATTACCAAGTACTTCAAGCAAGGCAAATGACGCCACAGCAAACAAACAAACAATCAGTGAACCATTACCAGCACAAACTCGCTCGGTTGCCCCAATATCTTTGGCTAAAAAAACCATAGAAAAAACCACGCAACCGACCCAGTCAACACCTGAAAATGGATTAGATCTAGAAGTACTACAAACTGAAGATGGCTTTTCACTGCGTCATTACCTAATTGCTGGATTACTTTTCTTGGCAGTGTCCATGCTAACTATATGGGCTATTATTTGGTTCAAGCGCAAAAAAACACAGCCAGATGACATTTACCAAGTCCCTACATTGCAAGAATTTGCGCCACTCAGCACTTCTGACGAACAAAGTGCCTACAACGCGCTAATTGAATGCTGCCAGCAAAACAGCCTCCAATCTTTAAGACCAAAACTTTTAGAGTGGGCCCGCCATCGCTGGGGAGACAATGAAATTCGCAGTGTAGATGACATAAAACGCCTAACTTCCGTTCAAGTGACCCAACTTCTAATGGAAGCGGAATTAATGCTGTACTCAAACAATCCAGCACATGAATGGCAAGGAGAACCTCTTGCCAATGCACTTGAAGAGTACACAAGCGGACAAGCTAAACCTTCGCAGGCTAGTCAGCTAAAAACACTTTATCCAAACTTTTAATGAATGCTATTGCAAAAAAGGACCAACATGATGACACCATTTCAAACAGGCATTATTGCCGAAGCCTCAAGTGACGCCCTTTTTATTACATTCAATGTAAATAGATCAGAAATCAACACCCTTAAAAACGCCTTAGCAGCCGCTCCTGCGCTTATTGAAGAACTCCAAGCACAATTCCCAGCAGCAGAGCTACACGCTGCTATAGGCCTTAGCGATCTAATTTGGGATAAACTAGACACTACGCGCCCACAACTTCTTGCCACTTTCCCTCATATCACCGGCAAAGATATTGAATTCACACCAACAGATGTTGATCTTGTTCTTCATATACGCTCATCTCGCCATGATTCAACATACCAGTTAGCTAGCGTTCTTTTTAAAGCCTTTGGAAATAGCGTCACGTTAGTCGACGAAGTCAGTTGCTTTAAGTATTTAGATAATCGTGATTTGACTGGTTTTGTGGATGGCACTGAAAACCCAGCTGGCGAACAACGCAAGGCAGTGGCTCTAGTCGGCGATGAAGACCCAAGGTTTGAACATGGCTCATACTTCAATTTAATGCGTTTCATTCATGACTTAGAAAAATGGGAAAAAGAAGATATAAAAACTCAAGAAGATATATTTGGACGAACTAAGCACACAAACCAAGAATACCCTTCAGCAGAAAAATCCGTTCACGCTCATACCAAGCGCACCTCACTAAAAGATGAAAATGGCAACTCGATGGAAATCTTGCGCCACAGCATGCCATTCGCCTCTTTAACGGAAAAAGGTCTTATGTTTGCTAGCTACAGCAAGACGCCAGTGATTTTTAATCTCATGCTGGAAAGCATGGTGAAAGGTGACGAGAACGGCAACACAGACCACCTAATGAAGTACACTCGCGCCACAACAGGACAAGCATTCTTTATACCTTCAAACCAATGGTTAATGTCTCTTTCTAACAGCAAGTAAAAAAATTCACCCATTAGAAATTTCAAGCAAATAAAAAAGCCACTCAAATTTGAGTGGCTTTTTTTGCAAAAACTGTTGTTTATCTTTCTATTTTTGCTTTATTTTTTAGGTAGTCTTGTTGACCTTGAGTGCTAAGAGTCGCTTGAGTCTGATTCAAGTAACGCTCATAAGCTAGCTTCTGATCATCAGGAACCGTCGCATTACCAGCATCAACCTTATTTAAGCGAATCAAAGCCAAATCACCATTAGACAAACCTTTTACTTCAATAACAGGCTTGCCATCTGGATGAGGCAAAGAGAAAGCCAATGATGTCATTTCATCTTGACCACGCTTAGCATCTTTTACAGAAGTCCACTTGGTATTGCTTGCACTCTTCGCTTTTTCAGCTTTAGCGCGCAGTGACTCTACCGCTTTGTTTTGCACCACGATAGAAGCAACCTGCTCTTTGGTTTCTTCATAAGACTGGAAAGCTTCTGGCTTGTGATCATTTAAATGCAGCACAACCACCTGATCATCGCTCAGCTCAACCAAGTTGCTGTTCTGACCATCTTCTAAAACAGGCGCGCCAAACGCAGCAGCAATAACTGCAGGATTACTAGTGACCTCATCAGAGCCGCCATCACGACCAAAATACGCACTTTGAAGTACATCAACACCGTATTCTTTTGCAATAGCGTCTAACTTATCACTCGCATAAGCCAAATCAGTAATATCTTCATGAGCCGTCAGCAAAGCATCTCTTGCTTTGTCTTCACGTAACTTTTGCTGCAACTCTTCTTTTTTGGAAGCAAAGCTTGGTACATCAGGTTTTGAAATATCATCCAGTTTGATTAGATGGTATCCATACTGACCTTTAACCGATTTAACTTCGCCTTTTTTCATAGAGAAAAGCGTATCGTCAAAAGCAGAACCCATAATGCCTTTTTCGACATAACCCAAATTACCGCCATCTTTATTCGAACCAATATCATCTGAATATTTAGCAGCCAAATCAGCAAACTTAGCACCTGCTTTAAGTTTAGCCTCTACTTCTTCAAGACGTTTTTTAGCTTCGTCATCGCTACGATCAGATGTTTCAATAAGGATATGTGACGCTGATCTTTCTTCTTGCGCCAAAACAGAAATAGAAGCCTGATAAGCATCTTGCAACTCAGCATCTGTAATTTTTACTTTACCGTAAAAATCAGAGCTCGAAATCACAACATAATTTACCTTAACTTGCTCTGGCGTTTTGAAGTTTTCTTTATTTGCTTCGTAATACGCTTTTAGCTCATCGTCTGACACACTAGTATTTTCTGACTCATCAGCCAAAGAAAAAGACACATAATCGTATGTTCTTTCTTGAGACTGTAGTTTAGAAACACTGTCTACTTGATAAGGCAAAACAAACTCTGAGCCAGCAATAGCATTACGAGGCTGCTGGATCAAAACATCTTGTTTAATACGCTCTTTAAAGGCCAACGGAGTGAAACCAAGAGAACGAATAAAGTTAAGATATTTATTTTGATCAAATTGACCATTCGTTTGGAACTGTTCAGCTTGCAGCAAATAAGTATTTACTTGAGCATCTGAAACCCCCAAACCCAAGCCTTTTGCCTGATTAGCTAATACAACACGCTGAACCAACTCATCTAAAGCACGACGCTGCAATAAGTTATCTTCCAGTAATGCAGGATTAACTTGCCCACCCATCATTGAAATTAATTGACGGCGTTGAGTTTCAGCACCTTGCAGCATTTGCGTACGGGTAATATCTACACCATCCACTTCTGCTACGGTATCTGACGAATTAAAGCTAGTAACCAAGGCGTCTACGCCAAATAGAGCAAAAGTCACAACGATAAAACCAACTATGATCTTTACCACAATGCCTTGTGACTTATCTCTGATATCCTGGAGCATTACTGCCTCCAAATGAGTTAATTAAATGACAAATAAAAAAGGTGTATTCCGCTTGGAATACACCTTTTGTGTCTAATGGCGGAACAGACGGGACTCGAACCCGCGACCCCCTGCGTGACAGGCAGGTATTCTAACCAACTGAACTACTGCTCCAAAAACATTAGTTTACAGCGTCTTTAAGACCTTTACCGGCTTTAAAGCCAGGAACCTTCGCTGCTTTAATTTGGATTTCCTCACCAGTTTGAGGATTACGGCCTGTACGCGCCGCACGTTCTTTAACTGCAAAAGTACCAAAACCAACTAGTGTAACCTGGTCACCTTTTGCCAAAGCAGCTTCAATTGCTTTCAAAGTAGCATCAAGTGCATTGCTAGCAGAAGCTTTAGATAAATCAGCAGACGCTGCAATAGCATCAATCAATTCAGATTTGTTCACGTTGTACCCCTTCAGTATTTTCTTGGTTCCTTAGTGTTTTTTCGGCGCAGTATAAATGACTACCGACAAGGCCGAGCCAGCAGTTATACAAGCCCAGCCTATCCCCTGTCAACACAGGTTATGCCTTTAATGATGACTTACAGTTTCTTGTTCATCAACAGTTTTTTCACTTGAAGGCAATGTTTCTACCTTTTTTGGTGAAGGAATGTACTCCAAAGCAATATCAAGCACTTCATCAATCCATTTGACAGGGATGACTTCAATGTCTGCCTTGATATTATCAGGAATTTCCTTTAGATCACGAGCATTTTCTTGAGGAATAATCACAGTTTTTATTCCTCCCCTGTGAGCCGCCAGAAGCTTCTCTTTCAGCCCACCTATGGGTAACACTTCCCCACGTAGCGTAATCTCACCAGTCATGGCCACAGAGGCCTTAACAGGTATCTTAGTTAACACAGATACGATGGCTGTACACATAGCAACACCAGCACTTGGACCATCCTTAGGCGTGGCACCTTCTGGAACATGCAAATGAAGGTCTGTTTTTTCATGGAAATCTTCATCAATACCAAGACCAGTTGCTCGACTTCTAACCACTGTCAAAGCCGCTTGAATGGATTCCTGCATAACATCACCAAGTGAACCAGTCTTAACATGACGACCTTTACCCGGTACACCAGCCGCCTCAATGGTCAATAATTCACCACCTACAGACGTCCAAGCCAAACCTGTCACCTGACCGATTTGATTTTTTTCTTCCGCTTTTCCATAACTAAATTTATGCACACCGGAAAAATCTTCCAAATTAGCACTTATTACTTCAACCGCTTTTGATTCTTTATTACTACTTAACGCCTGTTTTTTGACAACACGACGGCAAATTTTACTTAGCTCGCGCTCTAAACCACGAACACCAGCCTCTTTTGTGTAGTAACGAATCACATCCATCAAGGCATCATCTGTCACCTTAATTTCACTTTCTTTAAGGCCTGACAACTTGATTTGCTTAGGTAGTAAATAGCGTTTTGCGATATTCAACTTCTCATCTTCGGTGTAACCCGGAATCCGAATAACTTCCATACGATCCAGAAGTGGGCCAGGAATATTCATACTATTTGATGTACAAATAAACATCACATCAGATAGATCAAAATCAACTTCAAGGTAATGATCATTGAAAGTATGATTTTGTTCTGGATCAAGCACTTCCAAAAGCGCAGAAGCTGGATCACCACGTTGATCCATCCCCATCTTGTCAATTTCATCCAACAAAAACAGCGGATTCTTAACTTTCACTTTCGCCAATTTTTGCAACAACTTACCTGGCATAGAACCGATATAAGTACGACGATGTCCTCGTATCTCAGCTTCGTCACGAACACCACCAAGCGCCATACGTACGTACTGACGATTAACCGCTTTCGCAATCGATTGACCCAGCGAGGTTTTACCTACACCTGGAGGCCCAACCAAACAAAGTACAGGACCTTTTACTTTTTTCACTCGCTGCTGCACAGCAAGAAATTCTAGAATGCGCTCTTTGACATCCTGAAGACCATAATGATCTTGGTTCAACACTTTTTCAGCGTAAGCTAAATCATTACGAACTTTACTGCGTTTTTTCCAAGGTAAAGATGTTAGCCAATCGATATAGCCTCGAACCACTGCAGCCTCTGCTGACATAGGTGACATCATGCGCAGCTTTTTCAACTCACCTTCGGCTTTTTCTTTTGCCTCATCGGACATTCCAACTTCAGCAATTTTTTCTTGCAGCTGATCTAATTCATTACTGCCATCTTCCATATCTCCAAGCTCTTTCTGAATGGCCTTCATTTGCTCATTCAAATAGTACTCACGCTGACTTTTTTCCATTTGCTTTTTAACACGGCTTCGAATACTTTTTTCAAGATGAGCAATATCAAGCTCGCCATCCATCAGGCCAATCAAATATTCTCCAC
Source organism: Marinomonas polaris DSM 16579 (assembly GCF_900129155.1). GTDB lineage: Bacteria > Pseudomonadota > Gammaproteobacteria > Pseudomonadales > Marinomonadaceae > Marinomonas > Marinomonas polaris. The sequence continues at coordinate 456,057 of NZ_FQVF01000002.1, read as the reverse complement.
GACCCGTTAAAGAGTCTATTTCCAATACTTTTTGCTTATCTTCAAGCTTGAGGCTCATATGGCCCGTAATATTATCGATAAGCTTGGCAAGATCATCGATAGACTTTAAAGAAGCGACCACCTCTGCAGGAATACGTTTACTTCCCGCTACGTATTCGTCTAGCTGCTTAAGCAAAGCATTACGAATAACACCATGCTCTGTTTGATCCTCTTCTTGTAGATCAAGCTCAACGATGCGGCCTAAGACAAAACCATCCGCCTCTTCTATTTTTTCGAGACGAGCACGCTTGCTACCTTCAACAAGAACCTTAACTGTTCCATCAGGTAGCCGCAGCAATTGCATTACTTTCGCCGTCGTACCAATAGAATAAAGATCCTCTAAAACTGGATCATCTTTAGAGGCATCCTGCTGAGCAACAAGAAATACATGTTTATCATTTTCCATAGCAGACTCTAGCGCTGCTATGGATTTAGCGCGACCAACAAATAACGGCAACACCATATGGGGATACACGACCACATCACGAAGTGGCAACATTGGCAGTAGCAAAGAATCTGTCATATTTTTTTCCAATCCGGGCACATAAAGAAAAGCGCACTTTTATATTTCAACATTGATTAGGAAAGAGATAGGGGCGAAGCCCGAAATTACAAGCACTATCACCATTTGAATTTAGCCTACACAACACTTTAAAGCGAAATATCATAAAAAAAGCCGAATTCAAGCAATAAAACTTAAACTCGGCTTTTTTATTTAATCATCAAACTTTAAAGAATTATGCGTTTTTAGCCAACTCTTCTTTTTCCAACACCATCAAAGGTGCAGTCTCTCCACGAATTGAAGTGGCATCCATAACAACTTTTACCACATCATTACGAGTAGGAAGCTCATACATGCTATCCAATAGAGCTGACTCTAAAATACTACGCAAGCCACGAGCACCAGTTTTACGCTCCAAGGCCAATTTAGCAGCCTCACGCAAAGACTCAGGTGTAAATTCCAGCTCAACACCTTCTAACTCAAACAAATGCTGATACTGTTTAACAAGCGCATTTTTAGGCTGACTTAAGATCGTCATCAACGCCTCTTCATCCAATTCTGAAAGTGTCGCCACAACAGGCAAACGACCAACAAACTCTGGAATCAAACCGAATTTAACTAAATCTTCTGTCTCTACACGGTGAACCGCTTCAGAAAAGGATCTACCCTCTTCTTTACTTTTCACGGTTGCAGAAAAACCAATACTACTTTTTTCTGTTCTATCACTGATAACACGCTCTAAACCTGCGAACGCACCACCACAAATAAACAAAATATTGGATGTATCGACTTGCAAAAACTCTTGCTGAGGATGCTTACGACCACCTTGCGGAGGAACAGAAGCAACAGTACCTTCAATTAGTTTTAGCAAAGCCTGCTGAACACCTTCGCCAGACACATCACGTGTAATAGAAGGGTTATCAGACTTTCTTGAAATTTTGTCTATTTCATCTATATAAACAATACCACGCTGTGCTTTTTCTACATCGTAATCACAGTTCTGCAATAGCTTCTGAATGATGTTTTCAACATCTTCACCAACATATCCTGCTTCCGTCAATGTAGTCGCATCAGCAATAGTAAAAGGCACATCTAGAACACGAGCAAGAGTCTGTGCAAGAAGCGTTTTACCACTACCTGTTGGACCAATTAGCAAGATGTTACTCTTACCTAGTTCAATACTAGTGTCCGATTTTCCCTGATGACGCAAACGCTTATAATGATTATAAACTGCCACCGCCAAAACACGCTTAGCTTTGTCTTGGCCAATAACATAATCATCAAGCGCCGCACTTAGTTTAGATGGCGTTGGCAACTCATCTGCAGACTCACCATCCTCAGTAATCTGAGATAGCTCCTGCGTAATGATGTTATTGCAAAGATCGACACACTCATTACAAATATAGACTGAAGGCCCTGCAATAAGTTTTTTTACTTCGTCTTGGCTCTTTCCACAAAAAGAGCAATACAATAACCGATCGGAGTGGTCGCCACGGCTAAATTTATCATCCGACATTTATTCCACCCTTTTCTTAAACTATTCGTTTCTGCAAGATATCATCAATCAAACCGTAGTCTTTTGCTGTTTGTGGATTCATGAAGTTATCACGGTCCGTATCAATAGCAACTTGCTCAATTGGCTTACCAGTATGAAAAGAAATAATTTCATTCAATTTATGTTTGATACTTAAAATTTCACGTGTATGAATCTCAATATCAGAGGCTTGCCCCTGATAACCACCTAAAGGCTGATGAATCATAACGCGCGAATTTGGCAAACAATAACGTTTACCAGCAGCACCAGCTGTTAACAACAAAGCACCCATACTCGCTGCCTGACCAATACACATTGTACTAACATCTGGCTTAATGAATTGCATCGTATCATAAATAGACATGCCAGCAGTAACAGAGCCACCCGGAGAGTTAATATACAAATGAATGTCTTTATCCGGATTTTCTGACTCTAAAAACAATAACTGCGCTACAACCAAGTTGGCCATGTGATCTTCAACTTGACCAACCAAAAAGATCACTCGCTCCTTAAGTAAGCGCGAGTAAATATCAAATGACCTTTCTCCACGAGCGGTCTGCTCAATAACCATTGGGACAAGACCATTACTTGTGATTGCAACAGGACCGGTAGTCGGGTTCATCAAATTCATATCGCATTCCTTAAAACAAAAAAGTCGACATAGCAAACGCTATGTCGACCTTATTAAAAAAGATAAGACTTGTCTTATGCTTCTTCCCCAGCCTCTTCAGCTTGGGCATTTGGCTTGATAGCGTCTTCATATCCCAGAGTTACTTCAGTAACCTGAGCAGATTCTAACAGTTTATCAACAACTTGCTCTTCAAGTACAGCAGATTGAACTTGAGCTAGTTGTTCTTTGTTCTTTAAGTAGAAATCAATAACTTGTTGTGGCTCTTGGTAAGCTTGAGCCATGTCTTCTAAGAAAGAACGAACACGGTCGTTATCAACTTTCATGTCATCTTTCTTGATAACTTCAGAAATCAACAAACCTAGCTTAGCGCGTTTTTTCGCTTCTTCTTGGAACAATTCAGCAGGTAACTGAGATGCATCAAAACCTTGACCGCCAAACTGCTGAGCAGCTTGTTTGCGAAGTGCGTCAACTTCTTGATCAACAAGAGCTGAAGGAACTTCCACCTCATTGATTGAAGACAAACCTTCAAACAAAGCGTTTTTAAGTTTTGACTTAATTGCTTGATTTAGCTCACGCTCCATATTCTTACGCACTTCTGCACGTAAAGCAGCAACAGTCGCTTCTTCTAGACCAAACTTCTCAACAAAAGCATCATTTAGCTCTGGAAGGATTTGTTCAGCAACTTCAGAAACAGTAATTTTGAAAGTAGCTTCTTTACCTTTCAAGTTTTCAGCTTGGTAATCTTCTGGAAAAGTCACTGCAATAGAGCGCTCTTCGCCAGCTTTAGCACCTAGGATACCAGATTCAAAACCTGGGATCATAGTATTAGAACCCAAAACTAATTTATGACCTTCAGCAGCGCCGCCGTCGAAAGCCTCATCACCTAGATAACCAACAAAATCGATTGTTACTTGATCGCCGTCCGCAGATGCGCGCTCAACAGCAGACCATTCAGAATTTTGCTTACGCAAAGTTTCCAACATTACATCAACGTCTGCATCAGTTACTTCAGATACAACGCGATCAACTTTAATCGTAGCGTTATCAGCCAAGGTAACTTCTGGATAAACTTCTACTTTAACAACAAACTCAAGATCAGCGCCTTCGGCAAAGTTCTTAGGTTCAATTGAAGGCATGCCTGCAGGCTGAATAGATTCTTTTTGAATCGCTTCAACGTAAGCATCACGCATAATTTGTTCTACAGCATCAAGACGAATACCTTGACCGTAACGTTTTTTAACAACACTAACAGGCACTTTACCTTTACGAAAACCATCTATACGAATTGTTTTCGCTGTTTTAGCCACTTCAGAATTTACTTTTTCGTCAACACGAGCAGCTGGAACACTAATTGTTAGAACGCGCTCAATTGGAGACGTTGTCTCTACAGAAACTTGCATAAAACTTCCTCTCGGGAACCTGCTTTAATTTGTTGGCAATCTCGTTATTAACAAGACATCTATTCAATTACAGCCAACAAAACCTAAATAATAATTTAATTAAAGTAATGGACTGAAAATGGTGCTCCGTACTGGATTCGAACCAGTGACCTACCGCTTAGAAGGCGGTTGCTCTATCCAACTGAGCTAACGGAACAAAGATCATTACATTTCATTTGGTGGGCTATTATAGGGATGGAATAGCAATCGTCAACCAATAGACATAAAAAAGCCCAGTAAAACTGGGCTAAAAATGACTATTTGAAGCTATGGAACCGAGAATAGTTAAAATTCACTACTCCGCAGCACAAATATCACAAAAGGAACGAGATAAATAATACAAGCAGCCACCCTAAAAAACAAGGCACATGCGCCAAAAGGAGCCACGTTGCACCGTGTTTGTGCAATGTGCATTAAAAAGAAGTTTTTAATAAAATATTTAAGCCTATGTTATTGTAGTAGCCAACTTAAACAGAGCTTGATCACCATGCCAGAACGTCTAATTTATTTTTTTCTTGTCTTCAAACGTTATGGATACTTAACAATAACAAGATTCAAACATAGCAACCTTTCACAAAAAGCAGCACAACTAACTCTATCGAGCCTACTAGCCGCTGTCCCTATCATAACTATTATTGTTGGAATACTAAGCTTCACGCCAGCATTAGAAGCAATGCAAGCACAACTATTCCAACTCATTGAACAGCATCTAGCACCCGGCTCTAGTGACATAATGATGCCTTATTTAATTAAGTTTTCTGCGCAGACTAAAAATCTTCCAGCGGCAGGACTTGTTGCTCTTGTTTTAACCGCACTATTACTACTAAATAGCTTTGAAAGTAGCGTCCAATCCATCTGGGAAATCAAAAAGGCCAGAAAAATTAGAGAGCGGTTACTAATATACTGGGCCATACTAACCTTAGGCCCAATCATTTTTGCAACATCACTAAGCCTATACGGCACGCTTATATCAATGCAAATACAAGGTACACAAACAAATGCATGGTTTGACAATCTATTAGAACTTGGCGGCATTACATTGTATTTCTTAATGTTATTGACACTGAATTATTTAACACCAAATGCTGAAGTTTCATTAAAGTGGGCTTCAATATCTGCTCTTGCAGGTAGCATCGGCCTCTTCATCTTAAATACGATATTCAGCTCATTTGCACAATTTTTCAGCAGCTACCAAGTAGTTTATGGCGCGTTCGCAGCCATCCCTATCTTTCTTATCTGGCTGCAAAGCTCATGGTTAGTAGTGCTCGCATCGATTTGCCTTTGCGCCACACTGCACAACATAAAAAACACAACTCTGCAGAAAAACTTAGCATCCGGTCAGGATTAATGTAAAATCCCGCAAATTTTCCACAACAGGGCTTACCATGACGAATACAATCAACGACCTAAACAAAATTTTAGATGAGGCGGATTGCTTAGTTGACGAAGCAAAACTTAACGAAGCCCTTGATAAGATGGCAACACAAATAACGGCAGACCTAGCAGAAAAGCTCCCTCTTGTTCTTTGTGTTATGAATGGCGGATTAATTCCAACAGCCGCTTTGATAGAACGCTTAAACTTTCCATTAGAACTCGACTACATTCATGCCACTCGATACGGAATGGAAACAGAAGGTGCCTCACTTAATTGGCTAAGCTACCCACAAACGAGCCTTAAAAACAGACACATCCTAGTTGTAGACGATATTTTTGATCAAGGACACACCTTACAAGCGATTGCTAAATGGCTAGAAGACCAAGAAACAAGCGGCGTATACACTGCGACCGTTATTAATAAATTACACGACCGCAAAACAAACATGACTCCAGATTATGTCGGAACAGATGTTGCTGACAGGTTTTTATTCGGCTACGGAATGGATTACAAAGGCTTCTTCAGAAACCTAAAAGGCATCTACGCTATTAAAGACAGTTAATTCAACATCAAATGGCAGACAAAAAAATACCCACTTCAATGAAGTGGGTATTTTTATAACAAACTAAAACACTCGATTAAAACCATTGAGCGCCGCAACTCGATAGGCTTCTGCCATAGTTGGGTAGTTAAAAGTCGTATTCAAAAAATACTTCAAAGTATTCTGTTTACCTGGCTGCTTCATAATCGCTTGGCCAATGTGAACAATCTCTGACGCTTGGTCACCGAAACAGTGAATCCCCAGCAACTCTAGCGACTCACGGTGAAACAAAATCTTCAGCATCCCAACCGCCTCACCTGTAATTTGCGCGCGAGCTGTGTTCTTAAAGAAAGCGCGACCTACTTCGTAAGGCACTTTTTCAGCCGTCAATTCAGCCTCCGTTTTGCCCACTGAGCTTATTTCAGGAATTGTATAGATACCTGTCGGCACTTCACTAATGAACTCACCACCAGGAGAACCAAACATATTAGCTGCAGCAGCACGACCTTGATCATACGCCGCACTAGCTAAACTTGGCCAACCGATAACATCACCTGCAGCATAGACGTTCTCAACCTGCGTTTGATAGGTATCATTTACTGCTAATTGCCCGCGACTATTAACCTCTAAGTTAATTGACTCTAGACCCAAGTTATCGGTATTACCGGATCGACCATTACAGAACAACAAAGCATCTGCGCGTAATTTTTTACCTGACGCCATATGCATCACAACGCCACGCTCTGTTGTTTCAACAGAATCATACGTTTCATTATGACGAATCAAAACACCACCATCACGCAAGTGATAACTCAACGCATCTGTAATCTCATCATCAAGAAAGCTCAATAATTTTTTGGCTGGATTGATTAGTTCAACACGCACACCTAAACCACAAAAAATAGACGCATACTCACAACCAATTACACCCGCACCATAGATAATCAAAGAACGCGGAGTATGACTCAAACTTAAGATAGTATCGGAACAATAAATACGAGGATGCGAAAAATCGATATTGGCTGGACGGTATGGACGTGAACCCGTTGCAATTACGACTTTCTTTGCCTCTAAAAGTTCTGGCCCTTTCTCATAGGTATTTACTTCTATCGTATTCGCATCTTTGAACTTACCTCTACCAAAGTAAATATCAATTCGGTTACGAGCATAATATTCTGTACGCCCCATAACCTGCTTATCAATTACTCGATTCGCACGATCCAAAACTTTTGGAAATGAAAACCAACGAGGCTCACCGATATCACGGAACATTGGGTTAGTATTGAAGGCAATAATTTCCTTAACAGCGTGACGCAATGCCTTTGATGGAATGGTCCCTAAATGCGTACAACTTCCGCCTACTTGCGAACTCGCCTCAATAACAGCCACTCTTTTGCCAGCCTTCGCAGCACTCATTGCAGCACCTTCTCCGGCAGGACCCGTGCCTAACACCACCACATCATAATGTCTCGTCGTCATAATACCCTCTTCACTGTTCAATTATTTAGATGCGTCGTAAAACGTGTCATCAGAGACTGTTGCCGCCATACCTTTTTTCGTTTCTTTCTCGCACTTACCCTTGTCTCCACCACAAATATCGCAGGCAACTTCCATTCCTAAAGCGCTCATGCCACCACAAGAACCAGAAATAGGTTTTCTACCCATCAACACACCGACAGACATAGCAGTAACCAATAAAAGCATAAGGACAAATGCCAAAATAATCGTCAACATATGATTTCTCCTAAAAAATAAAAATATATAAAGTTCAATTACTCTAAATAAGATTTAAAAGCATCAGATGGATGCTCTTCAAAACCAAAATCTGTTTTCACCAACAAATAAGCCGCAATACCATTTTGTTGAGCAAACTCAAAACCCTTTTCAGGACCAAGCACAGTAATTGCTGTAGCAAGACCATCAGCCATTGTTGTCGTTTTATCTACTACAGTAACAGAAACTAGCCTGTGCGTAATTGGCCGCCCCGTAACAGGGTTAATAGTATGAGAGTAACGCACACCATTTTTTTCAAAATAATTTCTGTAATCTCCAGATGTAGCAACAGCAAAATCAGTCACAGATATAATACGCTCTGCAATATCATGCCCACCTGCAGGACTTTCGATCGCTATTTTCCAAGGAGTTCCATCGGGCTTTAAACCTTTGGATATTATTTCACCTCCCACTTCAACCAAATAGCTCTCTATCCCTCTATCTTGAAGCACTCGTGCCACTACATCAACGCCATACCCCTTAGCAATAGAGGACAAATCTACATAGATGTCTTTTTCTTTGGTCAAACGACGGCCATCAAGCTTTAAATAGTGATAACCCACTCGCGACTTCGCCTCATCAATCAATTCTTGACTAGGCACTTTATCTTCACGCTTCCCTGGTCCGAACCCCCATAGGTTAACCAAAGGCCCGATAGTAACATCGTATTCACCGCCACTCATTTCACTAATAAGCAACGCCTTATCGATAACATAAGCCATATCTTCACTAACATTAGCAGATTGGCCTTCAGGCAGCTTGTTAAAAAGCGAAAGCTCTGAATTAGGATCGTAAGTCGACATGAGTTTATTAACTCTAACCAGCGCAGCATCAACATCATCCTTCAAATCCGAAGAATTATTAACGTCTTTTGTAGTAAAAAACTTCACTGTATAGGTTGTGCCCATTGTAGGGCCAGAGAAACTAGCTAATTCAGGAGTGAAAACAGAAAGACGGTACACGACCGCAATAGCGATAAGCAGGAAGGCTGAAAATAGTATTTTTTTACGCATATAAGGTCTTTTTAGTCGCCAATAAAATAAAGACCCACCTAAAGGTGGGTCTTTATTCAGGTGCTAGCCACCGAAATCATCAAGTAGGATGTTTTCTTTTTCTACACCTAGATCTTCTAACATCTTAATTACAGATGCGTTCATCATTGGAGGTCCACACATGTAGAACTCACAATCTTCTGGAGCAGGATGGTCTTTTAGATAACTTTCATAAAGAACGTTATGAATAAAGCCAGTTTTACCTTCCCAGTTATCTTCAGGCTGAGGATCAGAAAGCGCCAAATGCCATTCGAAGTTGTCATTCTCTTCTTGAAGCTTATCGTATTCCTCAGAATAGAAGGCTTCACGTACGCTACGAGCACCGTACCAGAATGAAATCTTACGTTTCGAATTCAAACGCTTAAGCTGATCAAAGATATGTGAACGCATTGGCGCCATACCAGCACCACCACCAACAAACACCATTTCAGCATCAGTATCTTTGGCAAAGAACTCACCAAATGGACCGTATACTTTTATCTTATCGCCAGGCTTAAGACTGAACACATAAGAAGACATCTGACCTGGCGGTAAATCATCTTTACCTGGAGGCGGTGAAGCAATACGGATATTAAACTTCACAATGCCTTTTTCTTCAGGATAGTTCGCCATTGAGTAAGCACGAATAACGGTTTCATCTACCTTGGATACGAACTTCCAAAGGTTAAATTTATCCCAGTCACCACGGTACTCTTCTTCAATATCAAAATCTTTGTAATACACAGTATGCGCTGGCGCTTCAAGCTGAACATAACCACCCGCACGGAAATCAACGTTTTCGCCTTCAGGCAATTTTAACGTCAACTCTTTAATGAAGGTCGCTAAGTTAGGGTTTGACTCAACAGTACATTCCCACGCTTTAACACCAAACACTTCTTCAGGTACCTCTACATCCATATCTTGCTTCACAGAAACTTGACAAGATAAGCGATAACCTTCTTTTTCATCACGACGAGTAAAGTGAGACTGCTCAGTAGAAAGCATAGAGCCACCACCACTTGTCACCTTACATTTACACTGCGCACAAGTACCACCACCGCCACAAGCAGATGATAGAAAAATGCCACTGTTCGCCAAAGTTTGTAGCAACTTACCACCAGCAGGTGCAGTTACTTCCTTTTCACCATTGATGCGAATTGTAACGTCCCCAGTACTTACCAAGCGCGCACGAGCAGCAAGGATAATTGCCACTAACGCAAGCACGATAGCTGTGAACATCACCACACCTAGAATAATTTCTAAGTTGACCATGTTAGTTAAACCTTATTCTTGGTTGTCTAAATGGGCAGCCAATTAAAGCTGCACACCAGAAAATGACATAAAACCTAAGCTCATTAGACCAACAGTAATAAACGTGATACCAAGACCACGAAGACCTGCAGGAACATCTGAATACTTAAGCTTCTCCCGAATACCAGCTAGCGCAGCAATTGCTAACGCCCAACCAACACCAGCACCTACACCGTAAACAAGACTTTCACTAAAGTTATAGTCACGCTCAACCATGAACAAAGAAGCACCCATGATGGCACAGTTCACTGTGATAAGTGGTAAGAATACACCCAACGCGTTGTATAACGCAGGCATGTATTTATCTAAAGCCATTTCCAAAATTTGAACGACAGCAGCGATAACACCAATGTAGCTCAACAAACCTAGGAAGCTAAGATCAACACCAGGCAAGCCTGCCCACTCTAGTGCACCATCGATCAATAGATTCTGGTACAACAAGTTGTTAAGTGGAACAGTAATCGCCAACACAACAACAACGGCAATACCCAAACCTATCGCTGTTTCTACTTTTTTGGACAAAGCCAGAAAAGTACACATACCAAGGAAAAAAGCCAACGCCATGTTTTCAACGAAAACAGCCTTAACAAATAGACTTATTAAATGTTCCATTTATAGCGCCTCCTGAGAACGAGAATTCGCTGCGATCTTAAACTCAGGCTCTTCTACTTGCTCTTTCTTATAAGAGCGCAAAGCCCAAATAACCAAGCCAATAACAAAGAACGCACTTGGTGGAAGCAACATCAAACCATTAGGTTGGTACCAACCACCATTCTGTACAGTGGCAAAGATCTCAAAACCAAATAATTTACCGGCGCCTAGCAATTCACGGAAAAAAGCAACAACGATCAACATCGCGCTGTAGCCCAAACCGTTACCAATACCATCGACAAAGCTCATCACAGGACCATTCTTCATCGCAAACGCTTCTGCACGCCCCATTACGATACAGTTCGTAATAATAAGACCAACGAATACAGAAAGCTGCTTACTAATCTCAAAAGCAAACGCTTTCAAAATCTGATCCACCACAATTACCAACGAAGCAATGATAATCATCTGAACAATGATACGAATACTGTTTGGAATATGGTTACGAATAATCGCAATAAAGAAGCTCGAAAAAGCCGTTACTAAGGTCAAGGCTATTGCCATAACCAAACTAACCTTCAGACTACTTGTTACAGCCAATGCAGAACAAATACCCAAAATTTGCAAAGCAATTGGGTTATTAGCAAGAATTGGCCCAAAAAGGACTTTTTTCACATCAGACATTATTGAACTCCTTCGCTACGCAGTTGCGATAAGAATGGTCCAAAACCTTCTTGACCTAACCAGTATTGAACAAGATGAGTAACACCACGACTTGTTAGTGTTGCACCAGATAAACCATCTACTTTATAAGCAGCTTTAGGGTCTGAACTATCAACACCACCTTTTACAAGATGGATAACAGCTTCGCCTTGCTCATTGTAAATTTCTTTACCTTTCCACAACGCTTTCCAATTAGGATTGTCTACTTCACCACCCAATCCAGGTGTTTCGCCTTGGTCATAGAAACCAAAACCAATCACTGTATTAAAGTCATTTTTCAAAGCCATAAAACCATACATAGTTGACCATAAACCATAGCCATGTACAGGAAGAATGATTCGATCAATGCTATCACCAGACTTCACAAGATAAACAACTGAGAAGTTTGAGCGACGCTTAATTCCAGCTGGATCTTGTTCACCTTTAAGGGCAATAGATAGCTTAGGATCTTTCGCGGCAGACTTTTGGTCAAAGGTAGCAGCTTTAATACCTGCTGCTTGCAGCTCTTCCTGCGTTGCAAATTTACCAGTTTGTAAATTAACAACACGAGATTCAACCGATTCGAAAATCTCATCAACCGACTTACCGGATTCAAGCATGCCAGCTGCAGATAAAATATTACGTTTACGGTCTAAATCTTTATTGGTGTTCTGAATAGGCTTAAGGCCTACCGCTGCCGCTGCAACAAAAATAGAACAAACCAAACACAAAGATAAAGCAACTATAATGGTCTTTTTAATACTATCGTTACTACTAGCCATTGCGTGCAATCCTCCGTTTAATGTTCGCCTGAACAACAAAGTGATCAATAAATGGAGCAAACAAATTCGCGAATAGAATTGCTAACATCATACCCTCTGGGTATGCAGGGTTAACAACACGAATCAGTACAACCATCAAACCAATCAGAGCGCCATAGAACCACTTACCACGATTCGTCATTGATGCAGATACTGGATCAGTCGCCATGTACATCATACCGAAGGCAAAACCACCTAAAACAAGATGCCAGTACCAAGGTGTAGCGAACATAGGATTAGTGTCAGAACCAATTACGTTAAACAACGCAGAGGTTAGTACCATACCCAGCATAACGCCAGCGACGATTCGCCAAGCAGCAATTCGCATTACTAACAATGCACAACCACCAATTAGGATCGCTAAAGTAGAAGTCTCGCCCATTGAACCTTGAATAAAGCCAAAGAATGCATCAGACCAAGCAACAGTTAAACCAGCAACGCCATCAGCTGAAAGCTGACTTAGTGCTGTTGCACCAGAGAACCCATCAACCGCTGTCCAAACCGCATCACCAGACATAGAAGCTGGATAAGCAAAGAATAGGAAAGCACGACCAGCCAATGCAGGGTTCAGGAAGTTTTTACCTGTACCACCAAACACTTCTTTCGCCAACACAACACCAAAACTAATCCCTAAGGCAACTTGCCATAAAGGAACGGTTGCAGGTAATGACAACGCAAAAAGAATGGAAGTAACAAAGAAGCCTTCGTTTATCTCATGCTTACGCACAGAAGAAAACAATACTTCCCAAAAACCACCCACAACAAAGGTAACAAGATAAACAGGCAAAAAGTACATTGCACCGTAAATCATATTGCCCCAAATGCTTGAGGCATTATAGCTAGTCAGACTACCAATAATGGCATGACGCCAAGAGTCAGCAGGCGCTACTCCCATTGCTTCCATAGCAGTATTGGCTTGCAAACCAATGTTATACATACCAAAGAACATAGCTGGGAATGTACACATCCACACCAAAATCATGATGCGCTTCATATCCACAGCATCACGAACATGAGAGCCATTTTTGGTCACAGAACTTGGGCGGTAAAAAATAGTATCTACAGCTTCGTAAAGCGCGTACCACTTTTCGTATTTTCCACCTGAGTGAAACTCAGGTTCCATTTTATCGAGTACTTTTCTAAGCCCCATGAATTAACCCTCTTTCTCTATTAGAGTTAGGCAATCCCGAAGGATCGGGCCATATTCGAACTTACCTGAGCAACTGTAAGTACACAAAGCCAAATCTTCATCATCCAACTCAAGTGCACCAAGCTTTTGAGCTTGCTCCGTATCATTCACAACCAACGCACGTAGCAATTGTGTTGGCAAAATATCAAGCGGCATAACGCGCTCAAAATTACCAAGAGGCAACATGGTACGATCACTACCATTTGTCGTCGTTGTCATATCAAATGATTTCTTACCAGTAAGCTTAGACAAGAACACATTCATAATAGAATGTTTTTCTACACCAGCACGAAGATAATGCATCATTTGACGCTCACGACCTTCAAGCAATACAGATACTTGATTGTGGTAGCGCCCCAAGAAAGCAAAAGGCCCAAAAGCGTTACGACCAGAAAGAACAGAACCAGAGATAACTCGGTTATCACCTTCTGCTAATTCACCTGCCAACAGATCATCTAAGCTTGCACCAACTTGAGTACGAACTAAGCGAGGCTTTTTAACCTGTGGGCCAGCCACAGCGATAACCCGCTCAACACTAAGCTCACCAGTAACAAAAAGTTTGCCGATAGCAACAACATCTTGGTAATTAATAGACCAAACTGTTTTCTTGTCGCTGACTGGATCAAGGAAATGAATGTGCGTACCAGCTAGACCAGCAGGGTGCACACCAGAGAACTCTTCAACTGTCACATCAGACGTTGTAGGAATTTTCGCACCAGGCGCTTTACATAGAAAAACCTTACCTTCAGTCAAACGAGTTAACACGGTAAGACCATCTGCAAATGCTTCCGCCTGATCAGCAAGCACGACTTCAGGAGAAGCAGCCAACGGATTAGTATCAATTGCGGTAACAAAAATGGAATTCGGCACTGAAGCAATTTCAGGCACTTTCGAGAACGGACGCGTACGGAATGATGTCCACAATCCAGAATTCACCAGATTATCTACAACCTTACTACGTTCTAAAGATTTTAGTTCAGAGCCAGAATAAGCAGCGAAGGTTTCGGACTCATTACCTTCAACACTAATAACAAGCGACTGAAATACACGTCGTGCGCCACGGTTAATAGCAGCTACAGTTCCAGAAGCAGGAGAAGTATAGTTAACACCCTCCGTTTTCTTGTCTGTAAAGACAACCTGACCTTTTTTGACTTTGTCCCCTTCCTTGACAAGCATGGTGGGTTTCATTCCATGAAAGTCTGGACCAATCACAGCAACTGTTTTAGCAGCAGCAGCCGTCTCAATCACTTGATTGGGAGCACCTGAGATCGGTAGATCTAGGCCTTTTGTAATTTTATACATATGTTCTGCCCAACAATAAATTGAACACAAAAAGCGTAATGCGTAATGTTCACACCCCCCTCCGGGAAAACATGCATGAACGAACAACTAACCTTAAGGTAATTGTAAAACGCAAACTCACTTCACCAAAAAACCGACGTATTATAAAGATCATTCCCCCCATTGACCAGCTCATGAGGCGGTCTTTAAGCACCAACTTTTACTTAAAAGTACTACTTCATCCTTATTCCATGATGTAAAGCCGTAAAAAATACTTTTTTTTGTTATTTTATTACACGCTTCGACGCAACATTGCCAATCAACGCCAGTTAGATTAATTAAAATGGAGCAAGGCAATCCAAACAGTGCAATCCAACGTACTTTAGTTAGTTGCCATACATGATTGAAAACGACACAATATCGCCTAATAAATGAATAGGCTCAAAAACACGGAAGCACAACTATGATCAAACCAGAAGCTCAAATTCATATTAAAAATTTACGTCTAAGAACCTATATTGGATTCAATGAGTCTGAAAAACAAAACAAACAAGATGTTGTTATTAACGCTTGGATACATTACCCAGCCTCTCAAGCCTATGACACAGATAATGTTGAAAATGCGGTAAACTACCGAACTATCTGTAAAGAAATGATAGCCCACACCGAAAGCAATCGCTTTCTTTTACTCGAAAAGCTAACCGCAGACTTGCTGGAACTTTGCATGACGTCAAATAATGTTACCTTTGCAAAAGTTGAAGTTGCAAAACCACACGCATTACGTTTTGCAGACTCTGTATCCTTGACGCTATCCGCCACTAGAGAACAATAAGCCCAACATGTCAGAAACCGTATCAATAACACTAAAGCCAGGCTTCAAGAATTTAATTAGTGGCCTAGACGGCAGCAGAAAAGCATTACAACTGCTAGCAATAGCCTCTCAACATAAACAGCCAACTCTTTACATGGCCAATACTGTTGCCGAATTAAATGAGCTTGAAGATGAAATACAGTTTCTAAATCAAAACAAAAGAGAAATATTGAGATTTAGCGACTGGGAAACATTGCCATATGATGCCTTTTCACCGCACCAAGACATCATTTCTCAGCGTTTGGAAACACTGGCCAAACTTTCCGAAACGAAAAACCCGATCGTACTAACAACGGTTGCTTCTTGCCTAACACGACTTTGCCCAAAACAGCATCTTGATGCTCAACGTTTTCATTTAGAAGAAGGGCTGGAGCTACCTCTTGAACAGCTATCAAGAAAACTAACAAACGCGGGCTACTTAAACGTCGAAAATGTCCACGAACATGGCGAATACGCCATTCGTGGCGCCTTGATGGATGTCTACCCGATGGGCGCAGAAAACCCCATTAGGATTGACTGGTTTGACAATGAGATTGAGTCCATTCGATGGTTCGACCCTGAAACACAACGCAGCATAAGCAAAGTTTCAGAAATCAAAATGCTTCCAGCAAAAGAATTCCCAACCACATCACAGGGCATTCAGCAGTTTCGCCAAGCTTTTAGAGAACGCTTTGAGACAAACCCGCTTTCAAGCCCGATTTACCAAGATATTTCCAGCGGCCTGATTCCGGCAGGCATAGAATACTATTTACCTTTGTTCTTTGAACAAACCGCCAGTATATTTGATTATCTACCTGACAATACTCTCATCATTCGCTCAGACAACTTTAATGATCAGTTTGCCAGCATTCAACTTGATTTCCGTAGTCGCCACGAATCACTTAATTACAACATCGAGCGCCCTATTTTAAAGCCCGATGAAATTTGTCTACGAGAAGATGAGCTTTTTGCACAACTTAATCGATATACAAACATCATTTTTTCGACAGCGGGAGATCACCCAGCATATAAAGCCCTTGATGTTGTTAAAATTGATTCGAAAGCAGCGCGCCCCCTTGGCAAACTACAAGACTTCCTCGCAAAAACAACAGCTAGAGTTCTTATCGTCGCAGAGTCTGCGGGCCGCCGAGAAGCACTGCTTGATCTGCTAAAAAAATACGACATTAAACCTAAGCAAGTGGACGGCTGGGCAGCTTTCACCAAATCAACAAAGGCGCTCGCCATCACCGAAGGTAATATTGGTCGCGGTTTCATCATTAATGATGAGCTAGCCCTAATTCCTGAAAGTGAAATATTAGGCGAGCGCGTTTCTCAGCATCGTCGACGCAATAAACAAAGCAATATTAGTGAAGACGCGATCATCCGCAATCTCACCGAACTGAGATTAAATGCTCCTGTTGTCCACATCGATCACGGCGTCGGTCGCTACCTTGGACTAACTAATTTAGAAATAGATGGACAAGAGACAGAACTCCTAACGCTAGGCTATGCCAATGACGCAAAACTTTATGTCCCTGTTTCATCATTACAATTAATTTCTCGTTACACAGGCGCAGATGAAGATACCGCACCACTGCATAAACTTGGTACTGACAAATGGAGTGTCGCCAAACAAAAAGCAGCAGAAAAAGCTCGCGACACAGCGGCAGAACTACTAGAAATATACGCACAACGCGAGGCACGAGTTGGTTATGCTTTCGCTAAGCCAGATGATCAATACGAATTATTCTCTGCAGGCTTCCCGTTTGAAGAAACACCCGATCAGCAAATGGCAATCGATGCAGTCATGGCCGATATGTCGACTAAAAAGCCAATGGATCGCTTGGTCTGTGGCGATGTGGGATTTGGCAAAACAGAAGTCGCCATGCGAGCAGCCTTCCTAGCCGTTCAAGACGGAAAACAAGTGGCCGTTCTTGTCCCAACCACACTACTCGCTCAACAGCACTATGAAAATTTTTGCGACCGTTTTGCTGACTGGCCAGTAGAGATCGAACTATTATCTCGTTTTCGCTCAGGCAAACAATCCAATACATCAATCGATCGACTAGAGTCCGGCAAAGCAGACATTGTTGTTGGCACCCATAAACTCATCCAGAGTGATGTTAAGTTTGCTAATTTGGGACTGGTTATTATCGATGAAGAGCATCGTTTTGGCGTGAAGCAAAAAGAGCAATTTAAAGCCCTACGAGCAGAAGTTGATATATTAACCTTAACCGCCACACCAATTCCTCGAACACTAAACATGTCTTTGTCTGGTATTCGTGATTTATCAATTATTGCCACACCGCCAGCCAAACGCTTATCTGTAAAAACCTTTGTAAAACAAAAAGACGAGCATCAAATAAAAGAAGCTATTTTGCGCGAGCTGCATCGTGGCGGGCAGGTTTATTACCTACACAATGAAGTACAAACTATCCAAAAAGCGGCGGAAGAGTTGGAGGAATTAATCCCAGAAGCTCGCGTTATTGTTGGTCACGGTCAGATGCGCGAAAGAGAGCTGGAACAAGTCATGTCTGACTTTTACCACAAAAGAGCCAACGTGCTCGTCTGCTCTACCATTATAGAAACTGGCATCGACATACCAAACGCCAACACGATTATCATTGAGCGAGCCGATAAATTTGGTTTAGCACAACTACACCAATTGCGAGGCCGTGTTGGTCGATCTCACCATCAGGCTTATGCATATTTACTGACTCCAAATGATCGTAAAGTCACAGGCGATGCAGAAAAACGCCTTGAAGCCATCATGCTTGCTGACAAACTTGGCGCAGGATTCACGTTAGCAACTCACGATTTAGAAATCCGTGGCACCGGCGAACTATTAGGCGACGGTCAAAGTGGACACATTGAACACGTTGGTTTCTCGCTATTTATGGACATGCTAGACAGAGCAGTAAAATCCCTCAAAAATGGTGAGTCTCCCGATATAGATATTACGTCTTCTGCGCAAACCGAAGTAAACTTGCGAGTACCCGCACTCATTCCAGAAGATTATTTAGGTGATGTACATTCACGGTTGATTCTGTATAAACGTATTGCCAGCGCAAAAAGCAGCGACGAACTAAAAGATCTTCAAGTGGAAATGATTGACCGCTTTGGACTACTGCCTGACGCAACAAAAAACTTATTCCGTCAAACAGAACTAAAACTTAAAGCGGAAAGCCTTGGTATTAATAAAATTGAAGCCAATGCAAAAGAAGGTAAAATCTTCTTTAACAGCAAAACACCAGTCGACCCGATGAAGCTTATTCGACTCATCCAAACGAAACCCGATACCTACAAACTGGTTGGCTCTGATACGTTGAAATTTTTAGCTCCAATGAATAGCGCGGAAGAGCGCTTCCAACAAACGACAATGACTTTGGAATTATTACATTGAAATCCCTGATTGCTATTTTTCTATCCCTAAACCTACTCAGCACTCAAATTTTTGCTGCTGATGAGCAAATCAACCCCGATACAGCTAGAGCCTATGAAGGCTACATGGTGACATTCCAATGGCCAGACGCTCTAACTAGCGAGCAAGTAAATTACAAAAGCATTCTTTCGACAGACAACCTTATTCGCCTAACAGGTGATGAAAAAAGCACCGACAACAACAATGCGCAATCCACACCTTTCGGAAACGTCGAAGCAAGGTTAGGTAAAAACGTCACAATATTAGCCAACAAAAAATGGACTCTCATTTTCAGATACCCAGGAGACACCATCAGGAAATCCTTCTATAGTGAACAAGAGAAAGATGGCTACCCAGAACTAACTGGCAACATCGCCATTAAACTTGGGCGTTACTTAGAGTCAGACATCCAATATAAACACTATCTGTTTGACAGTTTCACTCAACCTGATCCCATTCAAAACAGCGAACATGATGGAAGCTCATCAATATTTTCACAGACAAAAAACCAACCTGATTTCAAAGAGTTCGAGCCTGCATTGGTATTGAAGCTAAATCAAAGTAATAAAACAGCCAGCAAAAAAGTAAACTATCTAGACCATCCCACGATTGGCACATTAATATATTTCGAGCCAATTGAGTTAGAAGACGCAATAGAGAAAATTGCTACACAATCAGTAGCACCCGAAACAGGGAAAAGCCTAACTTACGATTCTCTGCAAAGCACAAACGAACTAACAAACAGGTAGAACAGCAAACACAAAAAAAAGAGTGGCATGCATCGCATACCACTCTTTTTTCAATTCTTTTTTAAAAGCTTTCTTTTTTATGACACTCTTTTTTATGACAAAGTAGCTTTTCAAGATTACTAATTAATAACCACGAGACTGCGTTATTTTTCCAACCCAGGATACAGCCTTTTGTTCCAAAGCCGAAAAGAATGACAGACCAAGACGTTCAGCCATACCTTTTGGTTGCTTATAAGTCACTTGTATTACGTCTGCATTTTCATAATGAGAAACCAAATAAGCATCACTGGTCATCACCACATCAATCAACTTATTCTCTATGGCTTCAGACCCATACCAAGTGTCACCAGTAGCAATATCTTCGATATCCAATTGCGGGCGCTGGCTAGACACAAAGCGTTTAAACAAACCGTGTGTGTCTTCTAAATCTTGTTTAAATTTTTCACGTCCTTCATCGGTATTTACACCCAACATAGTTAAGGTGCGCTTATATTTCCCTGCGGTATGCAGCTCAACATCAATCAAACTCTTATCAAGCAATCTATGTACGTTAGGAACTTGCGCAACCACACCAATCGAACCAAGAATCGCAAACGGTGCTGCAATAATTTTATCGGCGACACACGCCATCATGTAACCACCACTGGCAGCAACTTTATCTACACAAATTGTTAATGGGATATTTGCTTCCCGAATACGCTGCAACTGAGAAGCAGCCAAACCATACCCATGCACTACACCGCCACCACTTTCCAGACGAACAACCACTTCATCCTGCGGTTTAGCAACGCTTAAAATTGCCGTAATTTCTTCTCGCATCGTTTCAACTGCAGAAGCTTTTATATCACCATCAAAATCCAAGACATAAAGACGCTTTTTAGCAACTTCCTCGGTTTCCTTAGGCGCTTTTTTCAACGCTTTTTTTTCTAACTTTTCTTTTTTCTTTTTTTCTTTTGCCAAACTCTTTAGAACTTTTTTATCCAACAATTGATGATCTAGCTCAGCTTTCATAGCATCATAGCTTTCATTTAACTTAGTAACAGACAAACTACCTGGCTGCGATTTGCGCTTTCCACTAGATAAAGCCGCTAAAAGAAAACCTATAACCAAGGCAACACTTACTAATTTTAATAAAAAACCCACGTAATCAGTTAAAAATTCCAACATCTCTTCCTCTAAATAATCATAACTTCTTGAGATAGTGGGGCTATTTTTATAAATAGCAATATCTATAACTCATTAATCACTATAGATACTGTTTTCTTTATCCCTTATTATCGTCTAACTTAAAAACATCGTAATACCTTGCCAACAAGTTAATGCTTTCCCGAAAGGAGCAATAAATGAAAACCTCTTTATCACATGCGCTTGGCAACAATTTCCTTGGGGCATCCCCCCTCTGGTACAAACAAGCAGTGATCGCATTTCTTATCATCAACCCTATTGCCGTGATTACGTTAGGACCTTTTATTACTGGTTGGTTGTTTATCATTGAATTCATATTCACCCTTGCTATGGCTCTGAAATGTTACCCCCTTCAACCAGGTGGGTTAATTGCTATTCAGGCAGTCCTACTAGGACTGACCAGCTCAGATGGTGTTTATCATGAAGTAAATAAAAATTTCGATGTGATTTTACTGCTTATGTTTATGGTCGCTGGCATATACTTTATGAAAGATATGCTGCTGTTTATTTTTAACAAGCTATTAGTCAGAGTAAAATCTAAAATAGTCATTTCATTAATTTTTAGTTTTTCTGCGGCCCTACTTTCCGCCTTTTTGGACGCTTTAACTGTCACTGCCGTTCTGATAAGTGTTGGAGTTGGGTTTTATTCGGTTTACCACAAAGCAGCTTCTGGCCAAAGTTCTAATAAAAACCACGACCATGCAAAAGACGACTCTATCCTGCCGATAAATACCGAAGATCTAAATGAGTTTCGCTCGTTTTTACGAGATTTGTTAATGCATGGCGCTGTAGGTACCGCTCTTGGTGGTGTATCGACACTGGTTGGCGAACCACAAAACTTATTAATCGCCAAAGTAGCAGGCTGGGATTTTATTGAGTTCTTTCTCTATGTCGCTCCTGTATCAATGCCCGTTTTAGCCTGTGGTTTATTAACCGTCGTAATACTAGAAAAAACAGCGTGGTTTGACTATGGCGCACAATTACCTGATACAGTACGAGACATTCTAAATAATTTCGAAAAAGAAGAGAGCCAAAAACAAACCAACAAACATAAAGCTAAATTAATCATTCAAGGCATTGTTGCTATTGTACTCATCTTATCTTTGGCATTCCATATTGCTGAAGTTGGTTTAGTTGGGCTTATGGTTATTGTTCTACTAACTGCGTTCAACGGCATTACTGATGAGCACCAAATAGGCCACGCATTTGAAGAAGCTCTACCTTTTACAGCATTACTAGTTGTGTTTTTCACCATTGTGTCTGTGATACATGAGCAACACCTATTCCAGCCAATTATTGATATTGTGCTGCATATGCCAACAGACTCTCAGCCCATTATGTTCTTTATTGCTAACGGTATTTTATCCGCAATCAGCGATAACGTATTTGTTGCAACCGTTTATATTAGTGAAGTAAAAGCAGCGCTTGATGCAGGCACCATTACCCGCGAACATTTTAATACGCTTGCAGTTGCTATCAACACGGGCACAAACCTGCCAAGTGTAGCAACACCAAATGGACAAGCTGCATTTTTATTCTTGCTAACTTCTGCGATCGCCCCTCTGTTGCGCCTGTCTTACGGCAAGATGGTTTGGATGGCCTTACCTTATACAGTTGTACTTAGCGTTGTCGGCGGGCTTTGTGTCACCTACTTCTTATAAGACACGACTACTCAATACACATAAAAATGCCCTCTTCTAGGAGGGCATTTTTTTGCTTATTACTTTATAAATTCGTCGTATTCATATTGCTAAACTAATGTTTAATCCGCCACAACGACTGACCTGATTTTTTATCAATCAAATCCAAGCGCTCCTCATGGACTTTTAGTTCATCTTCACTCGCCCTAATAACCTTCAATGCTGGACGATCTTTAGAGAATCGGCGGATTTCTTCAACCCCACCTTCCTCTTTGGACTCTGAATCAGAGTTATTAGCCAAGCCAAGGCTGGTCTGCCCACCCGTCATCAACAAATAAACGTCAGCAAGAATTTCTGAGTCTAAAAGAGCGCCGTGCAATTCACGGTGTGAGTTATCAATACCATAACGTCTACACAAAATATCTAGGTTATTCTTCTGCCCTGGATGCTTTTTACGGGCATAAACCAAACTATCAAAAACACCACAAACCTCTGCCGTTTTCGGATAACCGCCAATACGGGCAAACTCATGATCCATAAAGCCAATATCAAAAGGCGCGTTGTGAATAATTAGTTCGGCGCCTTTTATAAAATCGAAAAACTCTTGGGCAATTTCATGGAAACGTGGTTTATCTGCCAGAAACTCATTACTGATTCCGTGAACCCGAAAGGCTTCTTCTTCCACTTCTCTATCAGGATTGATGTAAACATGAAAATGTCGCTTAGTTAGCTTACGACCAATCATCTCCACGCAACCAATCTCAATAATACGATGGCCTTGCTTTGGATCAATACCCGTTGTTTCCGTATCAAGCACTACCTGTCTCATGATGCAGCCCTTAATTCATCAATACCTTTATTCGCCAATTGGTCAGCAATTTCGTTACCTTCTATGCCAGCGTGGCCTTTCACCCACTTCCAAGTGACTTCATGATGCTGACACTGCTCATCTAAAGCTTGCCAGAGGTCTTTATTTTTTACAGGCTGCTTAGATGCCGTCATCCAACCTTTTCGCTTCCAACCTGCTAACCACTCAGTAATCCCCTTCTGTACATAAGAGGAATCGGTATAAAGTGTTACTGAGCATTTTTCTTTCAACGCTCGAAGGCCTTCTATAGCCCCCATAAGCTCCATTCGATTGTTGGTTGTATCATGCTCCCCACCGCATAAGTGCTTCTCATGCTCTCCAAAAGTAAGCCAAGCTCCCCAACCACCGATGCCAGGATTACCCTTACAAGCACCATCTGTGTACATTATTACCTTCTTCACTCTTTCATCTCTTTTGCTGTTGGCTTTGATAATGGCGGCACTCTAACTCGAGCCCCTGACCAACGAGGTTTTAATGGAATAAAACGCCTTACTTGTTTGGTTGCAGTCATCACATACACACCACTAAATGGCAGCTTGAGAGGCCTAAACATTTTATCAATCCAGGCAAAGCGCGACCGCCACTTACTACTCTGAAGCGGCGGTTCATAAAAAACAAAACGTTTTGATTCTAATGTTAAGCCAGCTACTTTTAGCCAGTCTTCTAAACGCTGATGAGCAATAAAATGCCCACACCAAGGCGCTTTAACTTTCTTAGAAAATAGGCGACGACACCCCCACAAGCTCCAAGGGTTAAAGCCAATAATAACTAGCTTCCCACTTGGTAATAAAGTTCTTGCAGCCTCCCTTAGGTCGTCATGGGGTGTGGCAGAAATATCTAACGTATGATGAAAAACATGCACATCCACACCATCCGCCTCGAAAGGTAGCTCACTTGCTCTAGCGACAATAGTATTACCAGGAGCACCAAACTCTAAAACGGGCGCAATTAAAATACTTTCGCGTAAACGGTGATTCTTCAGAGAAAAATCTCTAAGAGGCGACTGACTCACTAAATAGTAACCTACTGCAGAATCAAGCTCAGAGGTTATCTCACTCAACTCTAATTGCAACAGGCTATCGCCTAGGTTACTTTTGTACCAATTTTGAAAAAATTGTCTTGATTGATCATCCAACATACAATGAATTCTCTATTTAAAACGGTATGACTGTGTCTTTTTATTATTTTTCTTGGCGCGTCATATAAAACACAATAACCCTTTAAAAGTAGACACTTTATGACTATCTTTCCGCTTCCCGCCTTTAATGACAATTATATCTGGATAATCCAAGATAAAGATAGTTCGGGTATTTGGGCTGTGGACCCAGGTAAAGCAGATGTTGTTTTGAACTACTGCCGCGAATACAAAAAGACCTTAACAGGCATTTTAATTACTCACCACCATAAAGATCACACAGGCGGAGTCGCTGAACTAAAACAGCGCTCAAATTGCCCTGTGCATGGACCTGAGCATCTTACAGAACTCGTCACTCATCCTGTCGATGATAATGACCAAGTTCAAATCTTTTCAAAAATATTTACTGTCATAGCAACACCAGGGCACACTCTTGATCATTTGTGTTATTTTTCAAAACAAGAAACGCCCATTTTGTTTAGCGGCGACACTCTATTTAGAGGTGGATGTGGTCGCATAATGGAAGGCACACCTGAACAAATGCTAACGGCTATGACAAAGATCTCAGACTTGCCAGATGATACGCTAATTTATGGCACTCACGAATACACTCTAGCCAACTATCGCTTTGCACTTTCTGTAGAGCCCAATAACAAAGACCTAATAGAAAGCAATAATACGTGTAAAAAACTACGCGCAGAAGAAAAGCCAACCTTGCCAACAAAACTCAGCTTAGAGAAAAAAACTAACCCATTCTTAAGAAGCCATATAGAGGCCATTAAAGTTCAAGCAGCACAACAACTTAACGAAATTCCAGCAGAGAATTCTATTGCTGCATTCAGCCAAGTGAGACGCGCCAAAGATAGTTTTAGTTGACCTATTGCGCTACAACCTTAAAATGTCGAAACTTTACTCAATTTTGTGACCTACATGATATATAAATTTTTATGGGTTTGCCTCGCCAGCCTAGCACTAAGTGCATGCCAAACCGCTTCGAAAATAGAAAGGAACAATACATCCTCAGACCTAATAGAATCGGCGGAAGATACTGATATTGTTGAAGCAGATACCGAACAATTAGGCTTCATTGACACAGTCCCACCAGTTGACTCTGCAACTGAAGACACAGCTCCCACAGAAGAGCCCCTTATAGCGACCAGCAAGCCAAAAGCACCAGAAGATATCTGGGAAAGAGTCCGCACAGGATTTCAATTAGACCTAGACATAGACAGACCACGACTGTCTTCTCAGTTACGCTGGTTTAGCTCTCACCCTTCGTACCTCGACAGAGTATCAAAACGCGGTGAACGCTACTTATATTACATTGTCGACGAGCTAGAAAAAGCAGGAATACCAACTGAAATCGCGTTATTACCCATCGTCGAAAGTGGCTTTGATCCTTTTGGTTACAGCCATGGCCGCGCCTCTGGCCCTTGGCAGTTCATCCCCTCTACTGGACAAATGTATGGACTAGACCAAACATGGTGGTATGACGGTCGCCGAGACATTATTGGCTCAACACAAGCAGCTATTGCTTACTTAACTCGACTGCATAAAATGTTCGATGGCGATTGGCTTCACGCGCTGGCATCTTATAACTCTGGAGAAGGGACAGTACTAAGAGCCATCAGAAAAAACAAAAAAGCTGGCAAACCGACGGATTTTTGGTCTTTAGATCTCCCTAAAGAAACTCGAGCTTACGTTCCGAAGTTGATTGCCCTAGCAAAAATCATCAAAAATCCTGAAAAATATAATTACTCAACCTACTTCATTCCTAACAAACCATATTTCGATGTCGTCAATATCGGCGGACAACTCGATCTAGCCCAAGCAGCGGAAATGGCTAATGTGAGCATTGATGAAGTCTATTTACTAAACCCAGGCTTCAACCAGTGGGCAACTTCACCAGATGGGCCGCACAGATTACTTATGCCCGTCTCTAAAGCAAAACAATTTAGAACAAAACTAGCAGAGATTCCTAGCAAAGAACGAGTTACTTGGGTTCGTTACACAGTAAAAGCTGGCGACAACTTACTTCTTGTTGCAAAACAGCACAACACCACAGTCAATGTCCTACAGGACGTAAATAAAATATCCTCGACCATGATTCGTGTTGGACAAGAGTTAATGATCCCAGTTGCTGGCAATGATATAGAAAGCTACACACTAAGCTCTCATCAGCGCTTATTAGCCAAACAATCTCATGCACCAAACCGTAACCGTATAAAAATAAACTACACAGTTAATTCTGGCGACAGTTTATGGTTAATCTCAAATAAATACGGTACGGACAGTAAGACATTAGCCCGATGGAACAATATGGGACTTGCAGACCCGCTGATTCCAGGCAAGAAGCTGGTTGTATGGTTAGAACCTAAGCAGTCAGAAAACAGCACCCGAAGCGTAATGAAAAAAGTGGTCTACACTATTCGCTCTGGTGAGTCTCTAGCTGTCGTTGCTAATAAATTCAATGTATCAGTGAATGATATTCGAGATTGGAATCCAAAGGTTGGTGGTAAGAAATACGTTCAACCTGGAGATAAAGTCACCCTACTCGTCAACGTAGTCGGCGGATAAATAATTAGATTAGATCCAACAAAAAAGGGCTGAAAATTCAGCCCTTTTTTTTATAACTCGCATATCACAATTTTAAGACTGCAATATCACTCGTAACGACAAAGGTAAGCAGTCATTTCAGCTACTTTCAATTGGAAAGTCTGGTTCGCTTCAACAATGAAAGTATCGCCTTTAACGAAGGTTTTCCAATCATCTTCTGTAGGCAACTTAACAGTTAAAGCACCAGACACAACCGTCATATACTCTCGCTGACTCGTGCCAAACTCGTACTCACCAACCGCCATAACACCAACGGTTGATGTCCCTTCCGCATTATTCAATGCAATAGATTTCACTTGATCATTAAAATAGCTATTTACCGTTAACGCTGTACTCATATACAAGTTCTCATTTATGTTTGTAACAATTTTTTAGCTCAAAATACATCTAGGTATTTTTATTGCCAACCATTTCTTCAATTATCCATTCTTTAAAGGCAGACATTGCAGAGGTTACAGAACGGCGCTTTTCATAAACCAAGTAAAAAGACCGATTGGTGATCAAATGCTGATTGAACAAAACCTTCAACGTACCAGCTTCTATCTCAGGCATAATAAGCTCTGGATCGGTTAATGAAATACCCAAGCCTTGAGCGGCCGCCCCCGCAGTAAGTGAGCCACTAGAAAACATCAAACCACGACGGAATAACTTAGGATCAAGATCATGTTGCTGCAACCAGTCATGCCACTCATCTTTTCGCTTAGTAACATGTAATAACGGGTAAAAACGCATATCTTCAGGCTTAACAATAGGCTGCTCTGGCTTAATCAAACGAGGATTACATACTGGAGCAAGTCGGGCAGGACGCAAATAATATGCTTCAACATCATCCCAATCTCCGCTACCAAAATATACGGCCATATCTATATCATTAGCTGAAAAATCAATTAAACCCGTTGAAGAGCTGATTTCGATCTGAATATCAGGATAGCGCTCTTGGAAACGCTCCATTCTTGGCATTAGCCAGCGAGTCAGGAAAGCTGGAGCAACGGCCAAACGAAGCGAACCTGATTTTTGTTTGCTCTTAAGCTCTGAAGTCGCATTTTCTAATTGCTCAAAAATACTTTTTATTGGCTTTAGATAAGACTCCCCAGCTTCCGTTAAGATCACTTTACGTTTAGTACGGCGAAACAATTCAAGGCCTAGAAAGCTTTCCAGACCTTTGATTTGATGACTAATCGCAGAAGGTGTTACAGACAATTCCTTGGCTGCTTTATTGAAGCTGCCATGACGAGCGGCAGACTCAAAACACTTTAATGAATTTAATGGGGGTAAACGATTAATAAGCTCATCTCCAATAGATAAGAAAGTAAATGAAGGCACATTCCTTCAAAGTCACGACTCACCTTACAATTTTTTTGAAAGACTGAGACTTAATAAAAGACCAATTTGTACCTTACTTAATCAATATCGTGAATATAGCTCACCTGTCAATTAATAAAATCTAACTCTTTGGATAAATTAACAAAAAACTAGC
This sequence comes from Marinomonas polaris DSM 16579, assembly GCF_900129155.1. Taxonomy (GTDB): domain Bacteria; phylum Pseudomonadota; class Gammaproteobacteria; order Pseudomonadales; family Marinomonadaceae; genus Marinomonas; species Marinomonas polaris. The sequence continues at coordinate 427,356 of NZ_FQVF01000002.1, read as the reverse complement.
TGCTACTACTCATCTTCATCGCCAACATTATCTGGCGTAACAAAACGCTTAGGAGGTAATTTAAACGCATCAAAGCCATCTTGTTGATTGTCATGGAAACGTGCTTTGCCTGCCGGCTTTTTATTTGTCTTCTTAGGCGCCTTAGTTGGTACTTTCGTGCTGCCTTTTTTAGTTTCTTGACGAGCAGGTTTAGGAGGAAGCAGACCTTTAAACTTCGGTTCAAGCCCTTCAATAGATTCTGTTGTAAATGTCTTTTGTAAAAATACCTCTATCGCTTTGAAGTTCACCCAGTCTTTCGGGCCAACCAAAGAATAAGCATCACCTTTAAAACCAGCGCGGCCAGTACGACCCGTTCGATGCACAAATTCTTCCGCTTGCTTTGGTAAATCAAAGTTAAAAACATGAGACACGCTAGCAATATCCAAACCACGAGAAGCAACATCTGTACTTACCAATACATCAAACAGCCCTTTCGCGAAGCTTTCCATGGTTTTATTACGAGCGCTTTGAGACAAGTTACCGTTCAAAGCTTGAGTGCTTAATCCCCAACCCGCAATGATCTCAGATAAACGCACCGTATCGCTTTTCGTTGCAGTAAAGACAATGGCTTGTTTAATGGTTTGCCCCACTAATAAGTGTTTCAGCAGGGCTTCTTTATGATCCAGATGATCACAAAGCAAAACATGCTGAGAAATATCTGTGTGCTCATCAAAACCTTGACCAATAGCGACTCGCGAAGGCTCTCGCAATAGCTCTCCAGCGATTTCGCTGATTTCGGTATTATCAAGCGTCGCTGAAAAGAATAAAGTTTGACGCTGACGATGGCTTGCTGCCGAGTTAATAGCTCGCATGGCATCAGCAAAGCCTAAATCCAACATACGATCAGCTTCATCCAAAATAAGCAGCTCAAGCCCTTCAAGAAAAACATGACGCTGCTTTAAGTGGTCAACTAAACGACCCGGTGTTGCCACAATAAAATGTGGATCTTTTTGCAAAGATTTATGTTGATCGTTAAAGTTCTCGCCGCCTTGAATAAGAATTGAGGTAAAACGGCTAGCCGCCAACAAAAGACGCAGTTGACCAAAAACCTGTTTTGCCAATTCGCGAGTTGGCACCAAAATCACTACTCGCGGATCACGCTTAGACAAGGCTTTTTTCTTGTAAACTCGATGCAACGCAGGCAAAAGATAGGCAAGTGTTTTTCCCGAACCTGTTTTTGACGACGCTAACAAGTCTCTACCAGCCATTGCTTCTGGAATAGCACGAGCTTGAATCTCAGTTGCCTCATCAAACCCCAAGTGGCCAATGGACTTTAAAATGCGATTATCAAAACCAAATTCTTCGAATAACAAACAAATACCCCTTCAAAACTAAAATACTACGCAAACAAAGCGTCACGTCTAATTTGCGCATTATAACCTAGACAGGCTCAAATTCGTTATGCATCTTGCATTAAAAGATAGCTTTTACCGGCACTTATTATCCCCATACCAATGCCTTTCGGTGCCTCGACCTGCTCAAGGCTTTCGGCAATACCATAAAACACATTTCGTCCTACCAAAGCCTTCATACCATAACGCATTGAAACATAAGGCCGCTCTTCTTCCTTATACCAGTCCATCCAAAGATCGCAATCAACACCAAGCACCAGAACATCATCAGTTAACGTTGCAAATTCTATCGCTCTACCACGTTCTGTCTCTATCCATTGCCAACGAGTAATAAGAAAAGGAGCATCTTCAACTTGAATTCTAACTTTCTCAACAGGCGTCACTAAAAAATGCTCGCCATTTTCAAACCACAATATTCGGCTAAACATGGCCACCATTGCAGAGCGTTTAATCTTACCGCCTTCATGAAACCACTCACCGTTCGCTTTAATCACCATATCCATATCACCACAAAATGGCGGTTTCCAATTATGGACTGGTGGCAGGCTAGAAGACGTCACCTCATAAAGGCCTTTTAATTCTATATTTGACATAATTTATCTCACTATAAGATTAGCGCCTCTCACTTCATCAATAATATTATTCACCTTCAACACAAAGCCTTGAATACATTTCACTGTTAGAATAACACCAACTAACAAACATCCCGAGACGCAGACCGACATTATCTGCCTCGTCTAATTAGAGTGTGACATTATGAAATCGGAATTAGCAACAAAGTTTCAAGATCCTAGTCGAGGCGTTTACTTCATTGGTACAACACCACCAAAATCCTCTCTTGAAGAAGCACAGCTAGAACAAGTAAGCCAAAAACTGCTTGAGCGCCTTGATAATATCGACGTCGATGGTTTAATCGTTTATGACATTCAAGACGAAACTAGCCGAATTGACAAGCCACGCCCTTTTCCTTTCATGGAAACTCACGACCCACGAGCTTGGTCAAAGCGCCTTCATCAGCAATCAGGCAAGCCGGTAATTACCTACAAATCTGTTTCATCCCGTAGCTCAGAGGAGTTTTCAGGCTGGCTAACTGAGGCGTGGGAACAGTACGGTATTCGTGATTTAGTATTGGTTGGCTCACCTTCTTCAAATGGTGATATCAAGCTACCATTGCCGCAAGCTTATGAAACCCTAAAAGCATCACCTCATGATTTTAATCTTGGCGGCGTGACCATTGCAGAACGTCATGCAAAAAAAGGCGACGAGCATTTACGCCTGTTAAAAAAATCTGAATCAGGTTGTGAGTTCTTTATTTCACAAGCCGTTTACAACCACCAAGCGACCGCTGACTTAATCAGCCGCTACGCGAGAACTTGCAAAGAAAAGGGCGAAACACCTAAGCGCATTATTTTAACATTCACACCATGTGGCAGTGCAAAAACACTTGAGTTCATGGAGTGGTTGGGGATTTCCGTGCCGGATGCAACAAAGCACCGCATTTTAGATGCTAAAGCACCACTAGAAGAGTCCATTAAAATCTGCCGTAATGCGTTAGAACAAATTATTGAAACCGCGCTACCTCTTGGCGTTCCGCTTGGTTTAAACATCGAAAGTTTAACTAACCGAAAAGAAGAAATTGACGCCTCTATCCAGCTTTACAATCTGTTAAAGGCGACGCTAGATCTTAAGCTTGCTGAGCAGTCTTTGTCTAAATAGTCATTCTAAATAGACTCGCTAAATAAGCGTATCCAGCATAGCTAAAACCGATTCAACACGGATGTGCTGCATGGCCTTAGGGTCATGCACACGTGTTGACCAAGGCAGCTCTGCGACAGGCTTTTGATACTCCTTCACAACTAGCTCCTCGTACACACTCTGCACTTTATCTAAATCACGATATGGCCCTGTTCTCTGCGGATTCGAATGAGCGTACAAACCAAGAACAGGCGTGCCAACTAGAGTTGCCATATGAGCAGGCCCAGTATCAGGACTAATTACCAGCGACGCCCCCTTTAAAACAGCCAACATTACATTCAGCTGGGTCTTCCCCACCAGATTAATAACCTGCTCAGCTCGGTTTGCAATAATTTGCTTTGCAAAAGCCACCTCTCTATCTGAAGGGCCACCAGTGATAACAGGACATATACCCTTCACTAACAATCGTTCAATGATCGCCTGATAACCCTCAACCGTCCAGTTACGATCCTCCTTGGAAGCCGATGGGTTAATAACCACATAATGATCCGGCAGACCAAGATCTGGTTCTGGCAAGATTAACTCACAAGGCAATGTAGGCTCTGAAACCCCCAACACACTGGCAATAGATAAAAAAGAATCGAGAACGTGCTCACCTTTAGGCTCAGGCGCGTACTCATTAACAAACCAATGTTGTTTTTCACGAGAATGAGACAAAGCAAAACCAATGCGTCTTTTTGCTTTAATCAGACGAGAAACTACACTCGCCCTAAAAGACCACTGAAAATGCAGCAACACATCAAACTTTTGATTACTTAATAGAGAACGCAGCGCCAACAATCCAGAAAAACCGCTTTTTTTATCATATACAACCACTTGCACACCATCGAGCAAACGCACTAAATTTGCCTCTAACGGAGAAGTTATCCAAGTCACTTGGATAGATGGATAACGCTTCATAATAGACTGCACTACTGCCATTGCGTGACACACGTCACCCAATGCTGATAATCGAACCACGGCCAAATGTTGAATATTCTCTTGTTGCATGTCTTCCTCTAGGGCTGCTTAAACTCAGCAAGTATTATAGAATAGACACCCTTGAATGTGTCCAAATTTGTAGACATTACAAAGAACACCTTGATAAAGCGAGTAACATGCCACAAACCATCAACATATCACCTGATACGACACTATTAAAAAGCGACCAAACATTACCGCTATCAGCAGCTTGGTTTGACCCAGAATTCTGGCAGTCACAACAAGCATTGCACGGCACCGGAAATGGCCGTGGTGCTGTCTGGTTTATCAATAGTCAATTTGGACAGTTTGTCATTCGACGTTATCGTCGAGGTGGACTTATCGCAAAATTTAATAAAAGCCGATTTCTATTCACTGGATTAGAAAAAACACGCCCTTGGCTTGAACTTAGCTTACTAGAAAAAATGAATAATCTATCTCTTCCTGTCCCCCGACCTATTGGCGGCGCTCTCACGGTTAAATACGGTTTCTATCAAGCTGAACTATTGACCGAGACAATCAAAGACGCACAGGATTTATTTGATATTATCAAAAGTCATCGATCACCTGAGATTGACTGGAATGAAATAGGCACTGTAATAAAACGTTTTCATAACAACGGCATTTATCACTCCGACCTAAATTGCCATAACATTATGATAGATAATCAGCACAAAGTTTGGGTCATTGATTTTGACAAATGCGAACAAAAAGAGCCTCACCAAGACTGGATGCGGTCTAACATTGACCGCCTTAAACGCTCGATAACTAAAGAGTCCAATAAATATTCAAACTTTCATGTATCTGAAGAGCAGTGGCAGGCTTTTTTGGAGGGTTACCATGGCTAAACAAAGTACATTAAATAAAAGTATCTTCAAATTTATGGGACCGAAACATTGGCTAAGCTGGTTCGCTATGGGAATCGCCTATGTGTTAAGTTTTTTACCTTGGTCGTTACAACAAGTTCTAGGCAAGTATCTTGGCCGTACACTACACGCTATTGCCAAAAGACGTCGACATATATGCGATGTAAACTTAAAAATTTGTTACCCAGAAATGAGTGATACTGAACGAAAGAACCTCACAAAGGCACACTTTGAAAGCATGGGAAAAGGCACAATTGAAACATTTTCTTCTTGGTTTCAAAGCCAGAAAAAGTTTCAGTCACGAATCACTTTTGAAGGACAAGATATAGTTGATAAAGTATTAGCTAAAGGGCGAGGCTGCATCCTTATTAGTGGCCATTTCTCCTCCCTCGACTTTTGCGGAAGCCAAATGCCGCGCTTTATAGATGCTCATCCCATTTATAAATTACAAACCAACCCGGTGATGAACTGGGTAATGGAGCGTCAACGTAAAGCGATTTTCTCCAAAACCATCGAACGCACCAATATGCGAGAAGTTTTGAAATCGCTAAAGCAAAACAAAGCTGTCTGGTACGCTGTCGATCAAGATTATGGACGGAAAAACTCTGTCTTCGCTCCTTTTTACGGCCACCAATGCGCAACTATTGCTCACATTGGACGCATCGCAAATATGACCAATGCGCCAGTTGTGCTTTACGACTATGGCAGAACAAAAAACGGCTACCTCCTAAAATTAACAGAAGTCGAAAACTATCCAAGCCAAGATGATGTTGAAAATGCGACTAGAATTAATGAATTAATGGAAAAGGTTATAGAGCCTAAAAAAGAACAATATTATTGGACGCATCGTCGATTTAAAACGCAACCAATACATGGTGACCCTTCACCTTACGATAAATAAAAAAGAACCCCCAATATTGGCAGTCCAACTATTGGGGGTCACTTCAAACTATCAGTAGCTCTTTTTTAAGAAGATAACATTTTCTGATTACAGGCTATCTCTTACCTCAGCCATCAAACGCAATGACTTCAGCCTTGCTTCAGAATCATGGATAGGCATAGAAATAATCAACTCATCCACTTTTGTCAAATCAATAAAGCTAGATAATTGAAAGGCAACAGACTCTTTTGAACCCACGACAGCATATTGCAACATATGCTCAACCATGTGCTTCTCGCTCGGAGACCAGATCCCATCCATACTATCAACAGGCCTCGCAAAAGGAAGATTGCGACTACGACGTAAATTCACAAATTGTTGCTGAGCAGAGGTAAATAAATATTTCGCCTCTTCATCTGTATCAGCAACAACAGCCATTACACCAGCCATTGTGTGTGGTTTGGAGAGTTGTTCCGAGGCTTTGAAATTACGACGATAAACAGTAAGCGCTTGAATTAATTGATCAGGAGCAAAATGAGAGGCAAAGGAATATGGCAAACCAAATTCAGCTGCAACTTGAGAGCTATATAAACTAGACCCCAACATCCATAAAGGAATATTAGTATTGCGACCAGGAACAGCCATAACACCCTGATTACCACCACCAAGCAGACGCTGCAACTCTAAGATATCATCCGGGTAACTATCCACAGAAGCATCCATATTACGTCGTAATGCCCTTGCCGTTTGCATATCGGTCCCTGGCGCTCTACCTAACCCCAAGTCAATACGACCAGGATAGAGTTCTGCTAAAGTACCAAACTGCTCAGCGATAACTAAAGGTGAATGATTCGGTAGCATTACACCACCAGAACCAATCCGAATTTTGGATGTAGCAGCACCAAGATGAGATAACACAACAGAAGTTGCAGAACTCGCAACTCCAGCCATCCCATGATGTTCTGCCAACCAAAAACGCGCGTAATTAAGCTCTTCTGCTGCAACAACCATTCGACGACTCATCGCCAATGAGTCCGCAACCGAACAGCCTTCAGCAATAGGAGCAAGATCAAGTATCGAAAGTGGAACCATAACATTCATCCAATAAAACTAATATACCCTCTATTTAAGACTCATCGACGCCAGTTACAAGCACTCAATCATGCACTAAATGCAGAAGCGTCCATCATGTCATTTATAAAGGTAATTAGCTTATTGATACCTTTGTACTATTTAGCACGAGTATAATACTCGTGCTAAAACCACTATCCATTTCCAAAACCACTATCCATTTACAAAGCTGCTATCTATTCTCTAAACGATTATAATCAAGAATCCCACTTTCTCTTGGGCGATCCAGCTTATTTAGGTTTCCAATCGCATCGCTAACAAACCAAAAATTAGGGTGAGTTCTTCGTATCCCAAAGCTATCTAAAAGAGCCGAATAATCTTCTTTTGTCTTAAGACTCCCGACTTGATCGGCCCAATCTATCAACTCACTTTCTTCGACCTGCATCAGCACATTAGGGTAATCACCCAAGACCCCCTTCACCAAAGTCACACCATCTTCGTCTGGCAAACGCGCAGCTTCTTCATCCAATAAACTGGAAATATTTGCGTGGGCTTTATTATGAATCAAACTAATGACTTCCAGCGGCACACCTTGCTGAGTCACTAATATGGTTGCAACATTCGGCAAATAAACCAACCCGCCTCCGCGCACCGCTTGAAGCTTATACAAGGCCTTACGCTGCTTAGCAGTTAACTTGCTTTGCTCCAAATCATAGCCATGATCTAGTACAGCAGTTAACTTCTCTCGAAGTTTTTCATATAACTCAGACTGATGATCATCCGTCACATAATCAATCTGGGTTTGACGATTAACTTTTATATAGTCACTAAAAATATAATCTTTAATTGTTTGATTCGCATCTCGATACCAATACTTTCGGACTGTCTCTCGATCTTCTTTAGGGAGTAAAAGCAAAAAATTCATCTCCCCTTCCATTCTTAAAAAGTCCATGTATAAACGGGTTACCAGCTGATGGCCAACATTACCGTACACATCAAACCCTGCCACCAGTAAATAATGAATACGCTCCAATAATGGATAATCAATCACCCAAGCAGTTTTGGGATGTTGCCCCACCATCCCCTTCACTACCGACGCATTATCAAAATGGCGAAAAATAGTTAACGCAGCATTATCATTATTGCCATCACCATCCCAAATTAAACTTAAATCCAAAGGAACCTTGCCACCAACTCCAACTTCTTTTTCAATTAACGCCGCTTTCGCCGACAAATATGACTTTTGCTGATCAGAAAAGGTAACCCAAGAGGCCGGTGATAAAGTATTACTAGACCCTATAGCAGGTAAATCCAAATTCTGAGCTTGATCCTCTAAGTAATCAGCTGAGCCTTTGTTATAAATTAATTCTGGATCAATAAAGTACACCCAAAATTGCTCATTAATCACATTAACAGCAACCTGTCCACGACAAACCGGACCTTTAATAAATGACATAATCGTTTTTTGCGAATGGTCTAGTAAGAAACGGTAACGCCCGTGAGCTGGTATCTCACGGAATGCCTTAAAAGGATTCGTTGCGACCTCAGGAGCATATCCAGGATCTCTCGTTACTTCATAATCATCAGTATAAAAATAAGACTGCCAGCGAGCATATCTCGCTTCATTCAACTGCATAGGAATATGATTTTTTTGAACTTTGACTTCAGGGTCAGCCCAGAGTCGATAATAAACACGATCTACACCTGGTGGGTCATAAGGGCGACGCGTAGCAATACGATCAATAGGCTCACCTGGCGGCGTTTTAGAGCGAACTAACTGGAAGCGAATCTCTTTACCGTCATCAAACTCTCTATCACCCAAGTAAAGACTATATAAATAAAGGTGTTCGTAGATATAACGAGAAACCAACTGCCCTTTTAGGTCATCTCCATTTAATCGCGATTCCCACAAAGCCACTTGCTGCTGTAGCTTAACAGGTAAAGGCTTAGCTTCTGGCATCTTGCCACCTTTCGCCAACCAACGCGTCAATACATCATACTCATCGGCACTAAGGGCAGGAAGACCATAAGGCATACCCCAATTAGGATAATCCTGCTCAAATTGCTGATACTCTTCAATGCTAACGCACTGTTGATCTCGAGCAAGTGAGAAATCATAGCTGTCCGGTAAAACAGGCTGAGTGAAATCACCTTGCGTTTTACGCAGCGCAATCGCTCGGTACAATAAACTGCCCTGCAGATTAGCCGAAGGTGACTGCTCTCGCTCATTTAAAACGGGATGAAAGCCTTTCGATCGCCATTCATCAGTGCTTTTAGCATCAATAAACAAACGTGTTGGGGAAGAAGCTAAAAGACGAGTACCATCATAAACAAGCTCTTTTGATCCTCCTCGCTCAATACCATCAGAAGCGGTAAACTTCAATTGACAAGGCGCATCATAACAAGCGTGACAAGAAACACAGCGACTGTCTAAAATAGGTCTTACTTGCTCATTATAAAACGCACTATCTTCATCACTAACGTCACTAACACGATTCGCTGGATCTTGCGTCCCAAAAACGTTATCAAATTGATGTGTCGCATAAGCCGCGCAGCCAGAAATCAGCAATAGCGAACAAAAAAGGGTCAGCCACCGAGACATAAAAAGGTTCCTCATTTTCCATTTCATCTTATTCGCAAAGCACTTTATGCTTATAATTCTGCAAGATCACTGCCAGACAGAAGCAGACTTAATAAAACAATTCTACCTTTACAAAATAAATAATTTCATAAAGGCATTAATATAAATAAAAAAACGCCCAATAAGGCGTTTTTTTATTAAAGCGTAAAAAAAGCTAAGGCTCAATTCACTATTATTCGTCGTCTACAACCCCATCATCCGGATAATCATCAGACAACTCATAAGCATCATCACCCATGTCATCATTTGCTAGTAGCAAAGCATCTTCATAAGCGCCACCAAACTCAATACGGGTAATATCATACAAATCATATTCGAACGTATCATCAAACCAACGCGCATCTGAACCAATTTCTTCTAACTCATAAGTAACGGCGTCAGCACGAACAACACGACCGATTTCACAGCTATCCGGTTCAATCTCTTCACGATGAAGTGTGACCAAACCGAACTCTTCACTTATATCAATTAACAATACAGCTAAATCGTCAAGCACCACTTCAGGGTCAACAACTTCTTCACCACGAAGCGCTAGTACTTTTTTCTGGAAATCATTAAAGGGAGCCGGATGAGCGAAGTCACTAATGTCCTCTAAAAAGAGAATTTGATAACCATTAAGACGAACACTATCATCCACCAATTGGAGCAAAACCATTTCTTCGTTGGCATCCACAACAAAACCGTCAGTCCAGCCATCTGGTCCATCCAATTCTTCACGAAAAATGCGAACAACATTATTTCGAGTGCGGGCTTTTTCCAATTCGATGAGCATATCGGCTCCCTAAAAAAACGTAAAAAATAAACAAGCGCTAGTTTAAACCCAGCCAGCGCAAGGAACAACCATCATAACACGTTAGAATCACAGCAACACTTCGTGCCAATTTTCGATCATATTAATTAGATCTTCTAAGCCACATTCTGCTTGAATACCATCTGTCGAGGTCTGATAAAAGCTTTCCTGAGTATCAAACATCGCTTTTATTTCTTCTTCTGCTGAGTCGAGATCTACTTGTCGAGATACAGACACGCCCTCTTCGCTCAAAACAACATCAAAAGGACCATGTTTGAACTCCGTGGTTTCTTTCTCAGTTTCTGCCAAACGAGCCGCCATTAGTACTCGCTGAATACTTTCCAAATCCCGCACGTATTCAGAGACCCATTCGCCAATTGCAGCAAACTCGTACCCTGTATAAATGCGATAAACATTTTCGTCCTGATCAAAGGCAATTTCATAATCCATGACCGTGAACCTCACTGCTTGTCATCTGTGTTCTCATCTTGCTGAATAGTTTGAGCTTGTTCTGTTGATTCTACTTGTTCTGTCGCTTGAGCATTACGATAAGCACGGTTAATTGCTTGCTGGCGTTGCGGAACAGCGGCTGCCAATCGAGCTTGTCTTTCTGCTTCTTTTTTCGCTTTTGCCTCTTCAACCAAATGCTCTTCATGGGCAATCATGTCTGGCGTTTCCATGACGTAAGGCCCAATTGCACCAGTTCTTACATCATTTAAAAATACTTCTGCCGCTTTATGCATGTCGACCTTACCGCCCGCTCGCAATGCACCTCGCTTAGAACCAATCACTTTTAGCACTTCATAAGGATCTGGCGAAAGTTCTTTCAATTTGTAACGAGTTGTAAGCGATTCCAAATAATCGGCGATAAAAAACTTCAAACCCACCAAGGCAACATCTTCATAATCAATAGCAGTAGCACGAACGGCACCCGTAACAGCCAAGCGATAACTGGCATCAGGGTTTTCAATTTTCGGCCACAAAATGCCAGGGGTGTCTAATATCTGAAAGCCATTTGTTACTTTCAATTTTTGCTGTGACTTAGTAACAGCAGGCTCATCACCGACTTTTGCCACTCGACGACCCAACAACGCATTCATTAAGCTGGACTTCCCAACGTTAGGAATACCCGCAATCATGGCTCTAATCGGTTTTTCAGCGCTACCTCGATGAGGAACCATCTGTCCCACCCATTGGCTTATTTTGGCAACATCCGCTTTGTCTAACGTAGAAAAAGGGTGAGCTAAAATAGACTCGTTACCACGCCAATGCTCTAACCATAAGTCTAGTCTAGCTTTGTCAGCTAAGTCTTTTTTATTCAAAAGACGAAGCACAGGTACTTCTCCACGCAAGGTATTAAGCATGGGGTTCTGGCTGGAATCGGGGATACGGGCATCCAATACCTCGATAACGATATCTACTTGCGTCATGACTTCTTCGATTTCTCGACGCGCTTTATTCATGTGCCCTGGATACCACTGAACGCTCAACCTAACTCCCCTATTCTAACCAAGTCTTTTTCGGTGGCGGATTCTACCACAAGTTACCGCAAGAGAGAGATAAAATACTGTGCACCTAACTCTCGTATGTTTATTGAGAGCTTTTATTAAAGTGATCTAATCTGACCTAAGTCAAGGTGACTAATCAGAAAATATCTATACTCGTCCATTCCAGATAAACGAAGGCGAGGAATCTGCACCGAGCTAAATTCGTTTATTTGGTTGTTCTCTCGATCGGGCCTGCTATGAAACGCATAGCGCAAAGGTCCATTAGCCGAGGCTGTGTGTGGCCTCGGCTTTTTTCATTTCTTGTTTCACGTAGTCTAATAAATCTGGATATAAGGCTAAAAAAGGCGCTTCGGCCTGATTAATCACATTGGGTAAATCATCAACAAAACCCTGCAAATGTTCACCATGCTTCCAACGGCGCATAATAGATTGTATCGCTCTATCCACACCATCTAGCGTCCCCAAATTAGATAACCAATTTTCATATTCCAATGAGCTAATCATGTTTTTCAAACGCTCTGGACTGCGATGCTTATCTTTTACTAAACCAGCCACAGCCTGCTCACAAAACATGTCCAACGAAACAGGACTAAATAGTGTCCAGTTCTGTATTAACCAATAGTCCATGGCAATGTCTTGTATAATGCCAGCAAATCGTCGACGCCCTTTTCGCTCCATACCACGAAACAATACGCTTGCCTCATGCTGATCCACCATGACATCTACTTTTTGGTGCAAACGCCAACCTACTAGTAAATCTGCATCCAAATGACTTGCGTCAACTGGAAAGTCGCCAAGCAAATTACCAACCCAAGAAGTATTCGTAATCGCTGCAATGTGAAGATGCGCAAAATAATTCATATCCACCTATATTGTTAAGCTGATTATTTAAATAAAACATAATTCAACTTTAATTGTGCTTAAAATCATTAGTCTTGCTGTCTTTTTACTCATTTATTTGTAAAAATGCTGGGTCGTCCGAATGGTCAAGATTTATAAACGCAAAAAATCTTACCCTACAAGTCACACTCAACAATGAGACCTGAAATAATGAAGAAAAAGGTTATTATAGTCTGCTGTTTGGCTCTACTCTTCTGGAATAAGGCAACAGCAACGACACTAAGAATGGCCTTTGATGCAGACCCAATATCATTAGACCCACATGAGCAACTGTCGGAAGGTACACTACAGTTTTCTCATCTTGTTTTTGATCCTTTATTACGCTGGAAACAAAATGGCCAGTTTGAGCATCGCTTAGCGACTAAGTGGGAGCGAATTGACAACTTAACTATGCGTTTTCACCTTCGCCACAACGTCACTTTTCGCACAGGTAACCCGTTCACGGCAAAAGACGTGATCTACACCATTGAGCGACTCAAAAAGTCCCCTGATTTTCGTGCAATGTTTGACACTATAAAATCCGCATCCATGGTCGATGAATACACAGTTGATGTCCACTCAACCTACACCAATCCATTACTACTCAACATAATGACGTATGTTTTTCCAATGGATAAAGCCTTCTACCAAAACCAAGACCAAATCATTAAGTATGGTGAAACATTCGCATCTCGGAATGTATCTGGAACAGGACCTTTTATTCTGACGGAACGAGAGTTAGGCAGTCGTATGGAACTAAAACGCAACCCCAACTATTGGGATACAAATTCCGATGGCAACATCGACAAAGTCATACTCACACCAATTCGTGCCGACTCGACAAGATTAGCCGCCCTTCTATCTGGCGACGTAGACTTTATTTTCCCTGTCTCACCAATTGATATTGAACGGACAAAAAAAATCAAAGGCATTCAGTTGGTTACGCTACACAGTACGCGTATTTTATTACTTCACATGAATCAGCAACGACGCAAAGAATTCCAAGACATCAGAGTTAGAAAAGCCATTAACTTAGCGGTTAATCAATCACTAATCGTCGACAAAATTTTAAAAGGCTATGCCATACCAGCTGGCCAATTAAGCCCCGACCGTTTTCTCGGGCATATCAATAACTTAGAACCTGAGTATGATTTAACAACAGCACTAGAACTCATGAAGGAAGCGGGATACGAAAAAGGCTTCCGCATCAGCATGATGGCGCCAAACAATCGTTATATGAATGACGAAAAGGTTGCTCAAGCCATTACCGCAATGCTGTCTAGAATCAACATCACAGTCGATTTAAAAACCCTACCTAAAGCTCAATATTTTAAAGAGTTCGATAATCGCAGTGCAGATATGATGATGCTAGGTTGGCAGTCAGATACAATGGATTCAAACAATTTATTTGAGTTTATTATCGCTTGCCCCGATGCCAAAACCGGAATGGGCGCTTATAATGCTAGCGAATATTGTCGATCCTATATTGACGATGATATCCGTCAGGCAAATCGGGAGATGAACCCTGAAAGGCGCCTGCGTCTTATGCAACAGATAGAACGAACCTTATATAATGACGCGGCAATTGTGCCATTATATTGGCAATCTCTGACTTGGGCAGCCAAAGATAACGTCAAAATACAAGATATAGTTAACGATCAAAATTATCCCCATATAGGAGATCTATTCATTGAAGAATAGTGAATACACCAGTCTCTCAACGGGCTTTCATCAAGAGAACATCATGTCAATGACGAGTGGGGATCTAATCGCCCCATGCTGATTTTCCTACTCCGACGCGTCATGCAAGCGTGCTTTGTTATGATCATCATTAGTCTTATCAGCTTCGCTATACAAGATAAGCTAGGTGATCCAGTTCAGCAAATGGTTGGCATGTCAGTATCTCAGGACGAACGCAATCAAATTCGTAACGAACTAGGACTAAATGATGGTTTTTTCCTTCAGTATTGGCGCTTTGCAGAAGGCGCAATCCATGGTGACTTAGGTACCTCGTACTACTATAAAGAGCCCGCTCTTGACGTAATTCTTGAAAAACTTCCTGCCACTTTAGAATTAGCTTTTTGCTCTATTTTACTGGTTATTCTTGTTGCGACACCTTGTGGTGTTTTAGCCGCAATAAAACCCAAACACATACTTTCTCGCTTACTAATGATCATCAGCTCCATCGGTCTCTCTGTCCCTATTTTTATTGTTGCTATTCTAATGGTGTACATATTTTCCATCGAATTGAATATGGCACCCAGTTTTGGGCGAGGCCAGACGGTAGAAATATTCGGCTTATGGGAAAGTGGGCTTTTTACAAAAGATGGTTTAAAACATTTACTTCTTCCTAGTTTGACGCTGGCAATTGCTTTGATGCCTATTTTTGTTCGCTTAATACGTGCAGAAATGATGGAAGTCTTGCAGTCCGAATATATACGCTTCGCTTGGTCAAAAGGCCTATCTGCACGACGCATCTATTTTAAGCATGCATTAAAAAATACTATGTTACCCGTCATAACAGTGGGAGGGATCCAAGCAGGAACCTTAGTGGCTTACACCATTTTGACCGAAACCATTTTTCAGTGGCCAGGCATGGGATTTTTGTTTATGGACGCGGTTAGCCGAGTCGATACTCCACTTGTTTCTGCGTACTTAATTGTCGTTGGTGGTATCTTTGTTATTACCAATACCTTTGTAGATTTGATCTATGGATTGGTTAACCCGACGGTACGCTTAGCGAGTCATGGACTATGAAGTACATTAAAAAAGACCTTCTCCATCCCACTTCAGGCAATCGTTGGGGCCATATTGTGTCAGGTTTTGTGGGCGACAAACTCGCAATGCTGGCCCTAATCATATTTCTATTCTATTGCCTAGTCGCCCTACTCGCGCCTTTGGTAGCACCTTTCGATATCGTCGATCCTGCATTTATGGATTTGATGAATGCGGAGATTGCACCTAGCTGGATTAGTGGTGACAATCGTTTTCTATTAGGCACGGATGCACAAGGTCGAGATTTACTGTCAGTTATTTTATATGGCACACGACTATCTCTTACCATAGGTATCTGTGCTGTTTTAATACAGGTCACACTAGGTATTTGCATCGGTTTAATGGCTGGTTATTTAGGCGGTCGTATTGATAACTTTTTAATGCGCTGCGCAGACATTCAATTGTCTTTCTCAAATATGATGGTCGCGATTGTTTTCCTAGCGATCTTCCAATCCTTATTTGGTATGGCTCGATATCAGCAACTCGCAATGGTCATTCTTATTCTAGTCATTGGTTTAACAGAATGGCCGCTCTTTGCTCGAACCATTCGCGCATCAGTGCTGGCAGAAAAGCAAAAAGAATATGTCGATGCCGCTAGAATTATGGGCATTAGTTCAAAACGCATCATGTTTCGCCATATTTTACCGAACACACTTTCACCAATCTTGGTTATTTTCACTGTTCAAATTGCAAACGCTATTGTTGCCGAAGCAGCCTTGTCCTTTTTAGGTCTCGGCATGCCAGCGACAGAGCCGTCTCTTGGCTCGCTCATCTCAGCAGGGTTTGCCTATATGTTTTCAGGCTCTTGGTGGATTTGTGTCATCCCAAGCGTCACACTGATTATTTTAATTTTAGCCATGAATTTACTTGGCGATTGGCTGCGCGATCATCTAAATCCAAGGACGTATAAAGATTAGTATGAGACTTTTATTAACACAGTATTGGCAAGCACAGCAGTCGTGCAAAGGTCTCGCATGAATTTACTAAGCGTCAGCCACCTACACGTCAACTTTCACATGAAAGAACAAGAACTCGCAGCCCTTATTGACGTCAGTTTTACTTTAAATCGTGGTGAACGAATTGCTATTGTTGGTGAATCTGGTGCCGGAAAATCGGTTCTAGGATTCTCTATTGTAAATCTCATTGGCAAGCCAGGTTATATAAAATCTGGCTCGATCAAGTTAGAAAACAAAGAAATTACCAAGATGAATTTGCGTCAGCTGCAAGAAGTTCGTGGCAAACGCATCGCCATGATTTTCCAAGACCCGATGATGACACTAAATCCTGTGCTGACTATCGGCGATCAGTTGGTCGAAACCATCCGCAGCCATACTAAAATTTCTTATAAAGATGCCCGTAACATTGCCATTGAAAAGTTACATCATGTGCAAATTGCATCGCCAGAAAAACGCTTCGACCAGTATCCACATGAATTGTCTGGCGGCATGAGACAAAGGGTTATCATCGCTTCCGTCTTGTTGCTCAATCCAGACATTATTATTGCGGACGAACCCACTACCGCTCTGGATGTAACGATCCAAGCGGAGATACTGCAACTTCTACTGGCCATCTGCCGAGACAATGGTGTTGCTCTTGTGCTAATTAGTCATGACCTTGGTGTAGTTTCTAAAGTCGCCGAACGCACCTTAGTCATGTATGCCGGTCATGTTGTCGAAGAAGGCCCTACACTAGAGATCATCAACGATCCTCAGCATCCTTATACTCAAGGATTACTGAATGCCTTACCACAAATGACACTGCCGGGCCAGCGCCTAAACCAAATCCGAGGCAGCATGCCCTCGCTCGCGGAGCGGCCATCAGGTTGCGCATTCCATCCACGCTGCCCTTACGCCACACAAAAATGCCGACAAGAACAACCCCGCTTTATTTACAGTGGTGTGTCTAGCGTTGCCTGCTTTTTGGTCGAAGATATGCTTAATGAGTTCGCTGATAAAGATAAGGAGGCAAGCTAATGGCAACTCCTCTTATTCAAATTAGCGGCTTAGAAAAAGCGTTTACGTCAAATGAAAGTTGGCTTAGCCAATGGCGATTCCGTCACGGCAAACTTACAAGACATAAAGACAGCATTCATGCGCTCAATGGCGTTAACCTTACAATAAACCAAGGCGAGACATTGTGTGTTGTGGGTGAAACTGGCTGTGGAAAATCCACCCTAGCACGCGCCATTATGGGACTTACAACACCAAGTGCGGGTGAAATACATTACCTTGATCAACGTATCGATCAATTAAATAACCGTCAGCGCATGTTTTTCCGACGTCGCATGCAAATGGTTTTCCAAAACCCTTATGCGTCTCTAAATCCTCGAATGACGGTTTATCAAACATTAAGTGAGCCAATTTCCTTCCATAACCCACAGTTTTCGCAATCTCAAGTGGATGAGAAAATTGATGAGCTTTTAGAGTCTGTCGGTATTTCTGCTTCGAGTTCAGACCGTTACCCTCATGAATTCTCAGGTGGTCAACGTCAACGAATCAGTTTAGCTCGCGCTCTGTCGGTTGAACCCGACTTTATTGTCGCTGATGAGCCGTTATCAGCATTGGATGTATCAGTACAAGCACAAGTACTGAACCTAATGATGGACAAACAAGAAGAACGCAACCTTAGCTATCTTTTCATTACTCATGACTTAGCGGTTGTCGAACATTTTGCTACCAGAGTAGCGGTAATGTATTTGGGACGAATCTGTGAACTTGCGCCTACAGGAACATTATTTAGCGCTCCAAAACATCCTTATACCCAAGCCTTGTTATCCGCTATCCCAAGACTAGACAGTAATACCGCGCAACCGATTCGATTAATAGGTGAAGTCCCAACACCAACAGAAAAACCAATTGGCTGTGTTTTTCAGGCGCGCTGCCCTTATGCAAATCAGCGCTGCTATGAAGCGTCTCCCGCTATGACACTGCAAAGTGATGGCAGTAGTGTGGCTTGTCACGCTATTGAGGAGGGTCGACTATGATCCCTCTCTTGTTTATAACGGATTTTACAGCTTCTGCTCGTCAGGAGGCCCCATGGAAATAAGATGGCTTGAGGACTTTATTGCCCTAGCGAAGACACGTCACTTTTCACGTGCTGCAGACGAGCAAAATGTCACGCAACCGACTTTTAGTCGACGCATAAAATTACTTGAAGAAGAAATGCGCGTTACTTTAATAGACCGCAACACCCTGCCTTTATCTTTAACGCCCGCAGGTGAGGTATTTCTTCAAAGTGCTGAATTAATTACTAGGCAGCTTAGAGACGCCAAAGAGCGGTGCCAAGAAATTCGCAAACAAGAAGAATCACAAATACGTTTCGTGACCACGCAAACTCTGTTTCTCAGCTTTTATAAAGAAGTCATCGAGCCGTTTTGTCAAAGCATCGATATGGATCTAGATATCAATATGAAATCTAGCTCTTGGCTAGGTATAGACTTTGTTAACTCTCTGATGGATCAGCAATGCGACATAATGCTTTGCTATTGGCATCCTGCTATTAACTTCATTCGCGCCCTTGATGATGAGCAATATGAGCATCTTGTGATTGCTGAAGAAACCCTAATTCCATGTAGCGCAACCAACGCCACAGGCGAACCTAAGTTCACGCTCCCAGGCGCTAAACGTAAACCATTACCCTATATTGGCTATTACGAGAATTCGTTCTTACAGCCAGTTATTCATCACCATCTGCAAAGACAAAGAGAGATTCCGCAACTGCAAACGATCTCTGAGAACTATCACTCAGTCAGTATTAAAGCCATGGTGAAAGAAGGTTATGGTATTGGCTGGATTCCAAAACGCTTAATGTTAGACACATTAAACTATGGAAAAGTCGCTTTAGCAGGTGAGGAAAATTGGAATATCCCGCTTGAAATACGCATGTATCGATCTAAGTTCAATCAAAACCCAAATCTAACCCAATTTTGGGAAGCCCTTAAAGACAAGATAGCTCGTAACAGCCCTCTTTAACGCGATAAACTTTCCGTCTCATAAATGGTGAAAAAGGAGAAAGTTCTTAAATTTTAACGAATCAATCCTCAGAGCTCTGTTCATTAAGCGCCACTATCATGGGGTCACTCCCCATGGAGTTTGCCCCTAACGCCTTACTGAATAAGTAACCTTGACCAATATCACAGCCAAAATCTTGCAACATTATTAGCTGATGGATATCAGTAATACCTTCTGCGATCACTTTAAGCCCTAAATCATGGCTCAAACTAATTATCGCATGAGTCAACGCTGCGTGTTTTTTGTCCTCGATAATATTACGAATAAAAACTTGATCTATTTTAACATAATGAAACGGCAAATCTTTCAAGTAACTTAAACTAGAATAACCTGTACCAAAATCATCAATGGCCAGCCTCATTCCAAGACGACTAAGTTGACGCAAAAGCTCGGCACACCTTTCCGCATCTTCGATCAAGATTGATTCAGTCACTTCAATTTCTAAAAGACTCGGATCGATCTGATATTTATCCAGTAGCGCCAATAGCTTAGGTAAAAAATCGATTCTTTTAAGCTGAGCAGCAGAGCAGTTAATAGCGATAGGCGGCACGGTAATACCTTGCGCTTGCCATTCTAATATATGACGAAAAGCTTGTTCGAAGACCCAATCCCCAAGAGGTAAAATAATGCCCGTTTGCTCAGCAATAGGAACAAATTCTGCGGGCGAAACCATCCCAAGCTCCTCATCATTCCAACGTAACAAGGCCTCCATACCTACGCAACGCTCTGTCGTAAGGTCTACTTTAGGCTGAAAGTGAAGCTCTAAATTCCCGTTCTGCAACGCTAGACGTAGCCGGGTTTCAATTCGTACATTGCGCGCAAACCGACGCCCCATATCGCCATCGTAAAAATGATAGGTAGCACGCCCCGCTGTTTTAGCTTGGTACACGGCCATATCGGCATTTTTAATCAAAGTGACTGCATCCTTACCAAACTCAGGATACAAAGCGACACCAATAGAGCAGCCAATATCAAGCGTTAGCCCTTCTAAAAAATAGCTCTGACTCACTTTTTGTATCCAATCTTTCGCTAAGACGTCTAGCGCAGGCATATCCTGACCATCAGACTGCACAACCAGCACTAGAAAAGCATCGCCCCCCAAGTAACCAATAACGGCGTCATCAGGTAAAATAGACGCTAATCGCTTAGACACTTTTACCAGTAATTTATCCCCCAATTCATGACCAAAAGCATCATTAATGGTTTTAAAGTGGTCCAAATCCAAAATAAACGCAGCTAACTGCTTCTCTTCTTTCTGACAGGTTACGATTAATTCATTTAGTTCGAGCTGTATTTGATAACGACTTAACAACCCGGTCAGCTCGTCAATCTCGATACGCTTATTGATTGAATCAAGCATAGAGAAATAAGTTAAGGACAATTTACGTGAATAATAGGCTAAAAATAGCGCCAAAAAACCAAATACAAATAAGGGAACAGTAACTAAAAACCAATGTATTCGAGTAATAATGTTTTCATTATAACGGGTATCAATTCGCCATTTACGTCCAGCAATAGAAAGATAGTGAGTATCAAAACTTACACCTTCCCATGATGAAGGTTCAGCCGTGTCGACAAACCAAAGCTCTCTATCTGAAGAAACATCGGCAAGTCGGTAATAGAGATCGTGGTTAACCAAGGAGTTAACCTCTTTAAACAGGCTATCTACTCTAAAAAATGCACCGACTATTCCATGAAAACCAATATCGTCTGTTAACTTATAAGAACGCGCATCAACAGATAAGTAAATTGGCTTTCTTATAATGAAGGTATCGGCAGCCGTACTCAGACTAGCATCAGAAAAAGGCGAAAGTGTCGGCTCGGACAAAGTGACAGAAGAGGAATTACGAGCCTGAATAACCGAACTAAGATTCCGGTATTGCGAAGATAAAATGTCATAACCATAAGTAAATTTATCTGGATACCCTAACGCCAAGGGCATGTATTCTGACCTATTACCATCGGGATAAATTCTAAAATTATAATTACCTAACAAAATACGTTTCTGCATTTCGTATTCGTTTTTTTTACTTGCAGGTACGTACTGAGCAAAATATAAATTAATGCCTTGAGTAGTGATAACTCTCTGAGCAAAACGCGAAAAATAGCCAGCAGACACCTCTCCTTTGCTAGACTCGATAAGAGCAGCAGCGGAAGATACTTCCGTTATATATTGCGTCAAACTATCATTTAATTTTTCAGTAAAGAGCTCCCCTACAGCTTTTTGATCACTGTAAACATGCTTACGCTCTTCCAAATAAATAGCAAGGCTCGTAGCCATTCCACATAAAAAAACAAAACAAAAAACGACGTAATGCATCTTTTCATTTTTCACATGGTTTCTTAAAGAAATCATTGTTTACCCATCGATGTTTTCCCAACAAAAAGGCCGCTATAAATCACTGCATCCATAACAACAACCCACTTTACCTAAAAACAATATAAGCGGCACGGAATAAATGGTTAAGAAAAGTATTCATGACGATTTTCTGGTATCCTGCCTCTATTATTGACTCAACTAGACAGGCCTTTTGTGACCACATTTCAACACGCTCTAAACAACCTTCTTCCAACTAAGCTAACCACTTTGCTTTCGGATATGGGGTTCACCACCTTCACCCCAATCCAAGAACAAAGTTTGCCACCTATGATTGAAGGCAAAGACATCCTTGCGCAGGCACAAACTGGTAGTGGTAAAACCCTAGCTTTTTCAATTGCTCTTTTACTCAAAATTAATCCGCGCTTTTTTGGCGTCCAAGCTCTCGTAATGTGTCCCACTCGTGAATTAGCAGATCAAGTCTCAAAAGAAATTCGTAAAGTGGCACGCTATCAAGACAACATTAAAGTACTGAGTTTATGTGGCGGTATGCCATTTGGTCCGCAGATAGGCTCTTTGGAACATGGTGCTCATATCGTTGTGGGTACGCCTGGCCGTCTAATGGAGCACCTTCGCAAAGGCACGCTTAAACTCAATGCACTAAACACGCTAGTATTAGATGAAGCTGACCGCATGTTGGATATGGGCTTCGTCGATAGCATCCGTGAAGTAGTTGACCTAACGCCAAGCAACCGCCAAACACTGCTTTTTTCAGCTACCTATGGCGATGGTATAGAAGCGATCAGCAAGGAATTTCAGAACACGCCAATTAGCATCAAGGTAGAAGCACAAGAAGATCTTAAACCTAATATAGAACAGTTTTTTGTTCGTAGCGAAAATAAAGACAAATGCGAAACCTTATTGGCGACATTGCAACATTTTGAACCTCGTCAAGCGATTGTATTTTGTAATACAAAAGCAGAATCACAAGTGGTCGCAGACTGGTTAGCTGAACACAAAGTTGCCGCTCAAGCCATTCATGGGGATCTAGAACAAAGACAACGCGATCAAGTACTCGTGCGTTTCAGCAACCAAAGTAGTTGTGTATTAGTGGCTACCGATGTGGCGGCTCGCGGAATTGATGTAAAAGAAATTGACCTTATTGTGAACTATGACACCACACGCGACACCGATGTACACACGCACCGTATTGGCCGAACTGGCCGCGCGGGTGCCGCAGGTATTGCTGTTAACCTTGTGACATCAAAAGACGATTACAAAGTTCGTGATATTGAATCACGCTTTAATATCACCGCGAATTTTATTGAACTTGAAGCGATTGATCCTCACTACCGCTTAATTCCGCAAAAAACCACCATCTCTTTTGATGCAGGACGTAAAAACAAGCTTCGCCCAGGCGACATACTTGGTGCATTAACCGCTGGCCTTGGATTGGATAAATCACAAGTTGGCAAAATCGATATTTTTGATTTTCATGCTTACGTCTCAGTCGACAACGAAGTCGCTAAAACCGTTGTCAAAGAGTTCGAAAACAAGAAGATCAAAGGCAAAAACATTCGAGCGCGCATTTTACGATGATCAAAAGGCTCAACTCACCGGCAGCGCAAGCTGTCGGTTTTGTTTTAGGCGCACTAATCATCTGCCTAGCCACATTAACTCCTGCAGATATCCTTCCGTCAGTGCCTGGCACTGATAAAACGCATCATGTTATTGGCTTCGGTGGTTGGGCGCTTCTATGCGCGTTTGGCCCAATGAAACGCTTTCTCTTGCTGTCTATGTTTATCATATTTTTAGGCGGCGCAATTGAACTGATTCAGCCTTATGTAAACCGCTATGCGGAATGGTTAGATTTCTACGCTGATGCTTTCGGTGTCATTTTAGCCATCCTCGCAAGACTAATAATTGGACTATTTCTTAAATCAAAATATAAGGTTTAATGAAAGTACGAAAAAGACCTGATAAAGTATAACCATTCGGTCAAACTTTATATTTAAAATCATTTTAGAAGACACCCACGAGAAACATATGAGCCATTTGAAAGCGTGGCGCTCCGCCATTGTTCACTGCATCGCAGATCCCAAAGACGTCGGTATTGATGCTGCATATGAATACTTTGAAGATGGCTTACTAGTCATTCAAGACGATAAAATTTACGCCCTAGGTAACGCCGTAGATCTACTACCAACGCTGCCAGATAACACCTTAGTTGAACATCACCCTGATACCATTATCACACCGGGCTTTATTGATACTCACATCCATTACCCACAAACTGATATGATCGGCTCATACGGTGAACAATTGCTAACTTGGCTAAACACCTACACCTTTCCAGAAGAAGGTAAATTTAGCGATAAGGCTCACGCTCGCGATGTCGCAGATCGTTTTCTGAAAGAACTTTTACGCAATGGCACGACCACCGCTTTGGTATTCGGCACGGTTCATAAAGTATCTGTCGACGCTTTTTTTGAGGCCAGCGAAGTCCATAACTTACGCATGATTTGTGGCAAAGTAATGATGGATCGCAACGCGCCAGATTACCTCACAGATACGCCAGAAAGCAGCTATCAAGAAAGCAAAGAGCTTATCGATACTTGGCACAATAAAGGCCGCTTGCATTACGCTATCACGCCTCGTTTCGCACCGACCAGTTCAGACGAGCAGTTACAATTAGCCGGTAAGCTGCTAAGTGAATACGATGATGTTTATATGCATACTCACTTATCTGAAAACAAAGATGAGTGTGCATGGGTAAAAGACCTATTCCCTGCAAGCACCAACTACTTAGACGTATATGACCAGCACAAGCTGCTGAGCGAGCGTTCTGTATTTGCTCACGGCATCCACCTTTGTGATAGCGAATACCACCGATTACACGAAACCGGCTCAGCAATTTCTTTCTGTCCAACGTCTAACCTGTTTATCGGTAGCGGTTTATTCAAACTTAATAAGGCGGAAGAGCATAAGGTCAATGTTGGTCTTGGCACAGATGTGGGTGGCGGCACTAGCTTCTCCATGCTGCAAACCATGAACGAAGCCTACAAGGTGATTCAGCTGCAAAACGAGAACCTCAACCCAATCAAATCTCTGTATTTATCTACTTTAGGTGGTGCAAGAGCGCTTCGTTTAGAAGATAAAATTGGTAATTTAGCAGTAGGCAGCGAAGCAGACTTTATAATCCTCGACAAAAAGGGCACGCCGTTACTTGAGTCTCGCTTAGCGTTATCCAAAAACATTGAAGAAAGCCTATTCGTCTTCATGACCATTGGTGACGACCGCGCGATTCAAGCAACCTACTCCGCCGGCAAATGCGTTCACCAACGATAAAGACGAAGTTCGCCTAGCAAAAACCAAAAACGGCCACTTTACTTACCTGTAAAAGTGGCCGTTTTTTTGTATAATTATCGCAATTGTTTTTCTATTTAGCACAAATGTTGAGCACAAATATTATGCACTCTCTTGCCACTGTCGCGCTTGGCGCCTTTGCTATTATTTTTTTCTGCGCCGCATTAATTGTTGGACTCATTATCCTTAAAAAATACAAAGCAGAACAAATACGACTAAACAATCTTGCTAAAAAAAGAGCCGAAGAACAGAAGAAAAATCAAGATATCTAATAGCAGCCAAGACCAGCAATAGCTCTAGGGATAAAGTCGAACAATGCCGCTTTTCCCCTCTATATCACCGAGAATCCAAACCTTCTCGAAAGCATGAGGAACGGGTATGGTAATAAGATGCTCAAGCGCTTTAATATCGGCTTGGCTCCACGCTGGATGAGTATTTCGAATAACTAACCACACCCTTTTTGAATCGTATTGCTTACTAGACTTATTTTCTAAAATTTTATTCAAGGATCTCAGTAATCGCTCGTCAGCAGGCTCTTCTTTCAATGCCCGCAAGACATTACGCGTAATTGGGGTAAGATCTCGTCCAAGAATCTCCATCGCCTCTTCTTCTGATCCATAAAGATGAGCAATTTCTAAATCTAATCGTTCACCCTCCAACATACAGGATACATCAGGGCGAATTGGATCATTATGCCAAATGTGCCGAATATGCTTACCCGTATTACGCTCATAACAACGCATAAAAAGCTTAGCCGCCTGATGCTCAAGCTCTATTTTCTCTTTCTCACTGTTATGCATAACACGTTCTCCATACAACAAGCAAAGCCTTAATCTATCCTAAAGACCTCTTGGTAACTCTAAAAAAGCCATAACAACACGATCACGAAAAATAGAATCAAGGTGATATTGTTTTACTCGATACTCCTCACAAAAGACCAGAGGGTCTCCTTGCGTATGTATAAAACTATTGTGTTTCAACTGCGACAAGGCATTTTGCCACTTATTAACTATCGCTTCAGGGGGCGTAGAAAGATGAGACAAAATACTTTTTGCTGAAAAGAATTGGCTTTTCATCACCATAGACAACATGTCATCATTGGCCTCTCCCATCCAACTAACGCCTTTTTCATTAACATAAATAAGCGGCATAAAAGGCGCTAGTGCTGGACATATGTCATTTCTATATACTTCAACATTCCAGTAGGATCTAGCTATTTTGACGAATTGCTCGAAACTTGCAATATTGTAAAATCGTGACTCGATAAGTGGAAGAACTTCTACTCTTGGCTTATTCGGATTTACTGTATCGTTAGAAACATCAAGATACCAATCACCTAATACCATGGCATTCTGAAAATATTCATCACGAAGAGAACCCCATACTTTTTTAAGCACCGTTCCTTTAGATAACATATCACGTATTAATACAAGCCCCGGATCTGTTGATTGTGGAAGCTTCTCTTGAAGCAACATAAACACCGCATCACGGATCTCTTTACAGCGTCCTAAAGGATAGGTTTTATCACCAAAATGCGGGTAACGAGGAACTAAATCTAAGTCGGCTAACAAACGTAAATTCGCTAAACTTTTTATTACGATATCAACCTTTTCAG
Organism: Marinomonas polaris DSM 16579; assembly: GCF_900129155.1. Lineage (GTDB taxonomy): Bacteria > Pseudomonadota > Gammaproteobacteria > Pseudomonadales > Marinomonadaceae > Marinomonas > Marinomonas polaris. Next base: position 400,532 of record NZ_FQVF01000002.1, on the reverse strand, counting down.
CTGACCATGCTGAATTAGTATCATTAAACTGCGTCATTAAACTGCCATTACTAAATACGTTAAAATAATCTCTAGGTTGCGACTAAAAGCCTGACTCTCTAATAAACACACCGTAGATACGTCGTAAACCATCTATCAGTAAACTATGGGGCTCAATAGCTAAGTTAACCTTACCAAATTGCTGCCGCATCAATGGCACTTCGCCAATCAATTTCAGCTGCACTTCATAAGTCGCCTCTTCAGGAATTAATTGATCATCTAACTTCTGGGTCGCAATTGCACCGCCATAAGTAGATCCAAGACCTGGATAATTGAGACTCTTAATGGCAGTAGGTAACACTTTGTCTATGAGAAGTTGCGCAGACAATATCTCACCATCGTTACCAATAAAATCTACCTTACTGCCTTCTTTCAATAGCGGCACGATACGCCCTTCAATATAGGCTTTGACCACTAAACTTTCATCATCATACAAGGTTGCTAAAGGAGATTGACCATTTACATAATCACCTTCTGTTAGCGGTAACCATTCGCCAATATAACCATCGTAAGGTGCTTTGATCGCTAGTTTTTCTCGACGTTCAAGTAAAGATTGAAGGCGAGACTGCTCCCGTGACAATTGCGTTTGTAAAGTAAATACTGAGTCTAATTCGACTGCCCCAGAGCTTGCCCGTTGCCAACGAGTTTGCAACGCATCGAGCTTAATCTGCGTTAATCGAATTTGCTGCTCTACATCGGGTGATTCTAATAAAATCAGTAATTGTCCTCTTTTAACCTTTTCGTTTGGAGTCACTTGCCACGAAACAACTCGACTCGATTCACTAGGATAAAAAGTCTGATGTCGCTCAAATGTAGCAACAGCAGGCGCACTTATTTGGCTTTTCCAAGGTAAAACTAATGCAGCCAAAGCCAATAAAAAAAACAATAAAGTCATTACACTAGTACGGTTTAACGACATTTTTTCTCTCAAACTCACCCAAACCTTCATTTCTTTAAAAATAGGAAGCAGTACAAACCAAATAATTTCCACCAAAAAAAGTACAATACCTAATATCTTGAACGCAAAATAATAAACTAAGGCAGCGATACCCAAAAACAAAAAGAATCGATAAATCCATGTACTCCAAGCATAAGCGACCATCAGCAGGCATTTTTTGCGATTAAGCGGTTCAGGAGGCAAAAAACCAAAACCAAATAATCGCTCACGCAAAAACCACTTACCCACTAAAAAAGATCGTGGCTGTAAATTCTCCATTCCTAAAAAATCGGATAATGCATAATAACCATCAAAGCGCATAAATGGGCTCGTGTTGATCAACAACGACGATATCCAACTGGTAGTGGCAATAAAAAACAACACACTCCTAAAGCCACCATCAGGAACGATCCCCCACAAAAAAGTAGCAACACAGGCGATATAAATTTCAACTTTCACTCCTGCCATCACAATACTCAAGCGCTGAAACCGCGACCTTAATCGCCAAGCATCCGTCGTATCTGTGTACAAAATCGGCGTCATCAATAAAAAAGCTATTCCCATTGAACTCACCCGACAGCCATAGCGCTTGGCAACGAAGGCATGGCCTAATTCGTGGGCTGTTTTAACAAAAATCAATGCCGCAATGTAATAAAAAATAGCCGACATACTAAACAGATTCTGAAAAGTGTGGGTAAAGGTGTCCCACTGCTTCAACACTACCACCAAGCCTATACAGCCCAACACAAGCGCGACTCTATCCAAACGTAGTCTGAACAACTGTTTTATAAAAGGATAAAAACGCGTCAATAGTAAATCGGGACGAATAAGAGGGATTTTGATGAACAAATAGTTATGTAAAAGCCAAAGCAAAACATGTTTTTTTTGTTTAGCTGCCTCTCCGCGAAGGCGAGTTACATCATTTTCAGATTGAGCCTCTAAAAGATGGTTACCTTCCAAGAAGCGTAAAAAATATTCTAGTTCAACTTCTTCAACATCAATTCCTCGCACCTCAATTCGAGAAAGTAATTCTACAGAGCTGCTTACATGACGCCATTCTCGAAATAAATAAAAAGCAGTACGAGACAAGTAAAAGAACTTATTACTGACTGGATCAAAAATTTGCCAGCGAGGCTCTCCATCTTCATCAGGTGGCGCCACTAATAAAGACAAGTTCTGACGTAATTTTGGCAGCTGTGCATTCAGGTCAATAGGCATCTAAATACCTAAATGTTGACGGACAAAGGTAATGGGACGACGTAATAAATAATAAGCCAAAGAGACTTTTTCACCATACAGTTTTGCCGTACCACGCAAGCCAATACGAGGAGGAAGAGCTTCATGCTGAATGTCAGCCACAATACGATAAGCAATGACTTGATCAGGTGTCAAACTCGGCTCAAAAGAAGAATAATCCAAGCTAAAGGGGATAGGGTTTAGAGGATCAGTATCTAAGTAAAACGTGACATCATTACCATTTGTTAAAGAAATAGCATCGGCAACAGGGAGCATTATTTGCAACTGCACTTTCGATGGATCCGCTATGGATAAAATACGCTCTCCCACAACAACTGGGCGGCCCTTCCATTTTTCAGGATCATCCAGTATTGCAATACCTGACTTCTTCGCAAGAATCTGAGTTTGAGATAGCTTAGTTTTCAAATAATCGCGCTCAATAGTTTTCAACTCGACTTGAGATTCCAACTCAGCCAATTCAGATTTTTTCCTGCGATCCACATAACCAGCTTGTTCAGCAGTTCTTAGTTCCGCCTGAGTTCTTTCTAACTCTCGCTGGGCTACATCAAAAGCCCCTTGAAATTCAGTCCTATCCATTTGCACGAGAGGCTGATCAATGACAACTTGATCTCCAGGCTTTACTAACACCTCACGAACCGCACCAGCAATCGCCGAGGTAACCAAAAGAGATTCTTTTGCAATGATTTCTGCAGGTGCTAAAACTGTCAACCGAACTGGAACCAATCCAAGCAAAACGATGACAATAAGGGCGCCAAGCCTCACTTTCTTAGAATTTAATCCACTTAACCATGCTCGCCAACCAGAACGTTGAGTAAACAGTTGCATTGCATGAGCGTAACTCGATGCTAGATGTTGCAAGAGCCCTATTTCTTTCTCTGTCCATGGTTCGGACTTAGCTAATAAAAGCACACCTACTCGTTGAGTAGGTTTAGCAGGTATAAGCAAAGGCAACCACAACATATAAGGCGGAGAGAACTCACTAAGATCATTGAGCAACTCAGCGGGCCAACTCTTAGTATCTATGGTATGTGCTTTATCACCTATCTTTGAAGCACTTACAAAAGCAGAAACTTGCTCAAGCCAAGCACTAAAGGGTGTAGATCGATCGACAAGAGAAAGATCACTCACCGCTTTTAATTTCAATTTTTCCAATTCATTACCAGACAAAAACATTGCTTGCTGGTAAGGCACCAAGGTTCGCGTCATATTCACCATAATAAAGCTCAGATCCGTCGAGGTTTCACAACGACGAACCTGCTGCTCTATTTGCAGTAACTGCGCAACTGATTGATCAATAGACATAAATTACGACGCTAACAACTTTATCAAATCATTTCCATATTCATCAAACTGTTCAGCCGCAATAGCTAATTGCTCATCTAATGGCACAAAGATAGCACCATTAGCTTGAGCAGCTGACTCTGTAAGTTCATTTTGAACAGGGGCTGGCAAATTCTCAAGATCAACTTCAATTTCTAAAACACGAATATTACCTTCTGCATCCGTAGCATTGATCTTAAGAGTAATCTTACCTTGCCCAGCCGGCGGAATCATAGTCACCTCGCCAGTCGATGGGTTTACTTCCACCCAACTTGGTAAACTCGAACCGTCCGACAAAGTAGCACTATAACTTGCAGCTGCTCCAGTATCAGCCAAGGAAATAGACACTCGATCAGTTTGAGTAATTAGGCTAGCAACAGTTAACCCAGTAACATTTGATGATTGGCCCGCGATTTCCGAGACTCGAACTTGACCATTAGCTCCGACATCAACAGACACTCGTGACTCAGAGACTATCGCTCCATTAGATGTATTTGCAGCATTACTATCTACAGGAACAACAGATTCAACCAACTGAGCATTATCAACACCCTCAGCTGCCTCTCCAGCAAAACCAGTAGCACCAGCTGAAGTTTCGATTATACCTGAAGGTAACACATCGACACCTTGACTAATTTCTGGTGCTGAAAACTCTGTATTATCGACTTCTTGTTGTGGTGAAGGGGGCGCGATTGCATTAGCCTCAACTGGCGGAGTTACTGGCGATGGTCTCAAAGTCAAAGTTACAGGAACCTTAACCTGAGCACCATTAGGATCAGTTGCTACGACTTGCAGCGTATTTACACCCTCAAAGCCACCTGTAGGTGTCCCTGAAATAGTATGTGTTAGCGCATTAAACACCATACCCGTTGGTAAATTTTCGACACTCCAAACCAGCTTACTCGTTTCGCCATTATCCAAATCGGTGAACAAATCAGAAGGTAAAGTCACTGGGTTAAACACTTGGCTAGACGTTCCTGTCATTGCAACCACAATACCAGACGCAATTGGAGCATCATTCGCCCCAGTGATGTTGAATACAGCACTAGTGCTCTTAGTCGCATTGCCATCCGTAACTTGAATCGTAAAACTATCAGTAACAGACTGTCCTACCACCAAAGTTTGAGTGTCACTATCGTTGTTGTTCAGGACATAACTCACCACATCAGTCGATACTGTTAATGTCGCTGTACCATAAGTGCCGATTCTTAAATAAGTAGCGCCATTATCTAAAGTAGTCCAGCCATTATTAGTTAAATACGTAGAGTCATAACTAACGCTACCAACCGTATCAACATCTCCTTTAGTGAGGGTAATAGAGGAACTATTAGTACCAGCTGCAGCATTATTCACTCCACCTGCTTCCACTAGGATAGCCGTTTCTGCCCCCGCACTCACCGTTGGCGTGTTGTCGTTCAGGTCATTGACACTCACGATCACCGCTTGCGTGGTACTCAAACTACCAGAATTGAAGTTGCCGGCACCGTTGTCGGTTGCCACAACATTAAAGCTGTAGCTGGACTTGGTTTCATAATCCGCTGAGGCTTTCAGTGTTACCACACCAGTAGTCGCATCGATGATTAACTTATCAGCATCATCTCCAGACAAACTGTAGCGCAATGTATTATTCGTCGCGGTACCATCAGCATCGGTACCTGTGGCCGTGTAAATCACGGTCGAGGTATCGGCATTTTCATCAACGCTGCCTGTCGCACCTGACGTCATCACCGGCGTATTGTCGTTCAAGTCATTGACGCTGACGGTCACCGCTTGCGTTGTACTCAGACTGCCTGAATTGAAGTTGCCGGCACCGTTGTCGGTTGCCACAACATTAAAGCTGTAGCTGGTTTTGGTTTCATAATCCGCTGAGGCTTTCAGTGTCACCTCACCAGTGGTCGCATCGATGATTAACTTATCAGCATCATCTCCAGACAAACTGTAGCGCAAGGTATTATTCGTCGCGGTGCCATCTGCATCGGTACCTGTGGCCGTGTAAATCACGGTCGAGGTATCGGCATTTTCATCCACGCTGCCTGTCGCACCTGACGTCATCACCGGTGTGTTGTCGTTCAAGTCATTGACGCTGACGGTCACCGCTTGCGTTGTACTCAGACTGCCTGAATTGAAGTTGCCGGCACCGTTGTCGGTTGCCATAACATTAAAGCTGTAGCTGGTTTGAGTTTCATAATCCGCTGAGGCTTTCAGTGTCACCTCACCAGTGGTCGCATCGATGATTAACTTATCAGCATCATCTCCAGACAAACTGTAGCGCAAGGTATTATTCGTCGCAGAGCCATCTGCATCGGTACCTGTGGCCGTGTAGATTACCGTACTGGTGTCAGCATTCTCATTGACACTGCCCGCCGCACCAGAAGTCATCACCGGCGTATTGTCGTTCAAGTCATTGACGCTGACGGTCACCGCTTGCGTTGTACTCAGACTGCCTGAATTGAAGTTGCCGGCACCGTTGTCGGTTGCCACAACATTAAAGCTGTAGCTGGTTTGAGTTTCATAATCCGCTGAGGCTTTCAGTGTCACCTCACCAGTGGTCGCATCGATGATTAACTTATCAGCATCATCTCCAGACAAACTGTAGCGCAAGGTATTATTCGTCGCAGAGCCGTCCGCATCGGTTGCTGTTGCCGTGTAGATTACCGTACTGGTGTCAGCATTCTCATTGACACTGCCCGTCGCACCGGAAGTCATCACCGGCGTATTGTCGTTCAAGTCATTGACGCTGACGATCACCGCTTGCGTGGTACTCAAACTGCCTGAATTGAAGTTGCCGGCACCGTTATCCGTTGCCACAACATTAAAGCTGTAGCTGGTTTGAGTTTCATAATCCGCTGAGGCTTTCAGTGTCACCTCACCAGACACCGCATCAATATTCAATTTATCCGAGTCAGTGCCAGTCAAGCTGTAACGCAGCGTATTATTCGCCGCTGTACCATCTCCATCAGTACCTGCTACCGTATAAATCACCGTATTGGTAGCAGCGTTTTCGTCCACATTGCCAGTCACACCAGAGGTAATCACTGGTGTGTTGTCGTTCAAGTCATTGACGCTCACGATCACAGCTTGCGTTGTACTCAGACTGCCTGAATTGAAGTTGCCGGCACCGTTGTCGGTTGCCATAACATTAAAGCTGTAGCTGGTTTGAGTTTCATAATCCGCTGAGGCTTTCAGTGTCACCACACCAGTGGTCGCATCGATGATTAACTTATCAGCATCATCTCCTGACAAACTGTAGCGCAAGGTGTTATTCGTCGCGGTGCCATCTGCATCAGTACCTGTGGCCGTGTAAATCACGGTCGAGGTATCGGCATTTTCATCCACACTGCCTGTCGCACCTGACGTAATCACTGGTGTGTTGTCGTTCAAGTCATTGACGCTCACCGTCACGGCTTGCGTGGTACTCAAACTACCAGAGTTGAAATTACCCGCACCGTTGTCTGTGGCGATCACATTAAAACTGTAGCTGGTTTGAGTTTCATAATCAGCTGAGGCTTTCAGTGTCACCTCACCAGACACCGCATCAATATTCAATTTATCCGAGTCAGTGCCTGTCAAGCTATAACGCAGCGTATTATTCGTCGCGGTACCGTCTGCATCCGAAGCCACTGAGGTGTAGATCACGGTACCAATTGCCGCATTTTCATTGACTGCGCCAGTGGCACCAGAGACAAAGCTTGGCGTGTTGTCATTCACATCGGTAATTGACAGAGTAACGTCTTGTTCAGTGCTGCGCATACCATCGGACGCAATCACGGTAAAGTTATAGGACGACTTGGTTTCGTAGTCCGCCGCTGCTTTCAGCTTCACTTCGCCAGTCGTTGAATCAATAGTGAAGGCGCTGTGATCACCCGTCGCTTTTAAGATGTAAGTCACGCTGTTATGGGCTGAAGTGCCGTCGGCATCGGTGGCATTTGCATCGTATACAACCGTTGTCGCCGCCGTATTTTCAGCCAAAGTCGCTGTTTCCGCAGAGCTAAACACAGGCGCATTGTCGTTGATATCATTAATAGAGATAGTGACTGCCGCTGCGCTAGAAGCTTGCCCTACTGCATCAGTTGCCACGATATTCAGTGTATAAGAGGTCTCAGTTTCATAATCAATCGCTGCAGCACCCACGCTGGTAAGCGTCACGACACCATTATTGTCAATCGCAAAGTAGCCATTGTCGTTACCCGATTGAATCGAGAACTGACTTACTCCGTTCGTATCTGTCGCTTTAACTTGGCCGATAACGGTATCAGCCACCATACCTTCATCAAGATTAAAAGCTTGAGAGGCCGTCACAACAGGGGCGGTATTATCAATCGTTAATGTATCGCCAGAGGTAAATCCAGCCCCGATGGCGTTACTCACTGTATCAGTAATGCCCGTACCAGAAGCGTTAAGGTCAAGACGAAGGCTACCATCACCACTGATGTTATTCACGGTGACCTGATAAGTACGACCTGAGCCTGTTATTGAAGCAACAGTACCTGTTGCACCACCAGACAAGCTAAAGTCGCTAACATCGACACCGGTTACGGCCTCGTTAAAGGTTACTGTATAGGTTGCACTGTCTGCGGTGGTTAACACAGCACCATCTCGGTTAATCGCAACAACACTTGGACCTGTATTATCTATAGTAACCTGTTGTCCAGTCACACCAGCGCTTATCGCATTGCCCGCCGTATCAGTAATCCCTGTTCCAGAATCTTTTAAATTTACTCCCAAAGTGCCATCACTACTCACACCACTTACCGTCACGGTATAAACCGAATCCGACACTTGCGTCACACTAGTGATAGAGCCATCAGCGGCGGTGCCAGTCAATACAAAATCAGCTGCATCCACTCCACTCACGGCTTCACTGAATACCGCAGTAAAGGTGGCCGCACTGCCGTTTTGATTTTCGGCGCCCGTGCGAACAATCGCCACACCCGCTGGTGCCGTGGTGTCGATGATAAAGGTTTCGCTGTCTCCCGCCGCCAAAGCATTACCAGAGGTATCGGTAATATCAGAGGTATTCAATGTAAGCACATAAATACCAGCAACGGCGGTAACACTGGATAAATCTATGGAATAAGCACTGCCACTTCCGGCGACCACTAAACCACTGATGTCAACAGCCGTGCCATCTTTCATTAAGCTAAAATCGCTAATGTCGATATTAACCACTTGCTCACTAAAATTAATCGCCACTGTGCTCGCATTAGGCTGAGTTGGTGAAGTTACATCAACAATAGCCACGGTTGGCGCGGTAGTGTCTACCGTACCCGTGGTAAAGTTATAACTTGTTGTGTCGCTTACTGCCGCCAGAGCATTATTTGAACTGTCAGTTAACACCCCCGCCGTTATTTGAATGGCATACTGATTGGTCGCCATCAGATTATTCGTTGGGTTGATGGTCAATTTATTACCCACAATCGAAAGTTGCCCATTGTGATTATTCACATCAATGGTCAAACTATTCGCACCGTTGCCTGTAATGTCATACAAGGTAATAGTGCCTGAGCTGCCTAACTGAACACCTTCATCAAATGTTACCTGAATTGAATCCGCGACCGACACCCCAGTGGCATTGTCTACAGGTACCACCTCACTAATAGTCGGTGCAATATCATCACTTACCGTAATGCTGAACGATTTCTCAAATGTAGCGTCACCATCATTCACCTGCACACGAATGTTATAAATGCCTGCTGGTACGTCAGCACGGTTGGTCGCACGTAAATCATTACCGTCGATAGTAAATTTAGCATTGTCCGTATCGCCTGAACCCGACACCAAGGCGTAAGTGAAGCTTTCACCTGTATCCGCATCAGTGGCAGAGAAGCTACCGACCACTACATTAGTGGCACCTTCAGAATGGCCGTATGTCGTATCACTCAACGCAATATCGGTTGGCGCATCGTTAATAGAGGTACTCACTACCGTAGTAGTATTATCTGTGCCGTTAGTGGTGCCATCGTTTACCGTAATAGTGAACGTGGTAGACTCGGTTAAGCCTACTGCGACACGATTTTCTGCTGGATCAAACACCAAGGCACGCAACGCCGCCTGAGCCGAGGCCAAAGTCGTCGACGTTAGGGTATAAGAACCACTACCTGCATCGGTAAAACCAGATGATGTCAACGACGCGGAAGTAAACGTACCTTTGACGGCACTATCTAAGGCCACCGTAATAGAAACGTTATCATTATCGGCATCGGTCAAGGTCACATTCGAAAAAGGTGAAAGCGTTGCAGTATCATTCACCGCTTGACTGGCCGCTGCACCAGAAACGTTAGGGGCGGAGTTAGTGACAGCAGCATCACCTTGAACGACTTCAAAAAGTAAATCATAGTCTGTTTGAATTCCACCAGAATCGCTCGCAAATAATCCACCACCTGCATAAGTATTGGTATGATAATAAAACTGAACAGGATCGGCATTACCAAATACAAAAGTGTAACGATTACCTGCCGTAATATTAACCAACTCACTTAAACTTATTGTCTCCCAGTCTGTAAAATCAGTGGCCAAATGAGATAATTCTGAAGCAGATACTGTTTGAGAATGTAAAAGTGCTCCTCCAACGCCCTCACCAGAGTAAACTGATAATGTGACATCGGATTCTGCCGCTGTATTTACAAGCAGATTAATACTAGACAAGACACCCGTTTTTGTTGCAGTAAAGGACTGTCCCCATACTCCTGTCGTACCATAAGTATTGGCTGATGAAATACCTGGGCTATTACTTATTGTTTCATCAGCCAAGACACTGGAGTAGCTCTCGCTCGATAACATGGTTGTTTCAACACTCCCAGCCGACCTTTCCAGCTCCCAATCCCCACCAAGCACCGCAGAACCAGTCAAATCATCAGAAGCCGCGATATCAGCCCCTGTTACTTGGGCAAATTGATTGATAAAAGCCATACCCGTGTCGCCTTGGGCGACGTTACAGCCGTAGAGCAAGATGTCGCCACTATCGCTTAGGGCGTTGCCCCAAGCGGCGTAAGTAGCCGAATTTTGTGTGATAGCATCCGCTGAAACCGTTTCTGCGCCGAGGTAGATTTCGCCTACACCGCCGTGAGACAGAATGTGTAACGCATCCAAATCACTGTAATTAGAAAGGATTTCGGTGATTTGCTCGGTGGCAGAACGTGAACCATCCAATAACCAAATATCCGCTTCTGGATTCGCTTGCTTGGTCACCTCGACTAAACCCGGTACACGGGAGTCAATAATAATAACTTGTTTGGCATCCGCTAACGATTGCTCAAGCAAGGTGCCTTCGCGGTTCAAGTCTACAATAGCGTCGAGCTGCGCTTGGCTTAACGCGCCTTCATTCAGCAAGGTACCCGCGATGGTATAACTGTCGCCTGAAGTAAACTGTACATTCGACGCTTGGTTTAACGCGTCGGAAGCTGAGCCAGTAAAACTCAAGCCGACTGTTTGGCCGATGGTGCCATTGACACCACTAACCGTAACTTTGAACACCTTACCATCAGCACTTGAAACATTGCTCACGCCAGTATTGGTTGCGCTGCCTGTCACACTGAAATCACTGGTTTCAATTCCAGTGACGGTTTCACTCATAACAACAGTGAAAACTACATCGGTAGCGGTATTTGCTTCAACCTGATTAACCATGCCACGACTGATAGACGTTACAGTCGGCAAGGTATTATCGATAGTATAAGATTCGTCCGTTGCCGGTTCTGTCCCAGCCAACGCATTACCAGCTATGTCTGTAATGTTTTGGCCAGAATTGAAGTTCAAGCCAAGGGCACCATCACCGACAATATTACTAACAGTGACGGTATAAGAAGAACCCGAACCCGATACGGCTGAAATAGCGCCGGTTACATCACCAGAAATTTCAAAATCATCCATGCTGACATTGGTAACGGCTTCACTAAAGGTCACATCAAAGGTCACCGAATCTGCCGTACTTAAAGCGGTATTCGTCGTGATAATCGCGGTAGCAGTCGGTGCGGTGTTTTCAATAGTGTAGGTTTCTAATAACGCACTAGGTGTCGTTGCAGTTAACGCATTACCCGCAATATCATTTACTGTCGCCGCAGACTTAAGCTGTACGCCCAAAGTGCCATCACCATCGACGCCAGAAATAGTAACCACAAAGCCATTGCCGGTACCAGTTACGCTGCTAATATTTGCACCGTTGGTCGCCGTTCCGGTTAGTTCGAAATCATCAATACCCAAACCTGTTACGGTTTCGCTAAACACCGCGATAAACTGTACGGAGTCGGCATTAGTCGTGGCACTGTCTACGCGGTTTATTGAGATTAGCGTCGGTGCTACCGTATCAACGGTGTAGGCCTCATCGTCCGCCGGTTCCGAGGTGGCTAAATTGTTACCAGCTAGGTCTTTGACTGCATGGCCAGAGGCCAGATTCAAACCAAGTGATCCCACACCAGAAACGCCCGTGACATTAACCGTAATGCTATTCGTACCCGAGCCCGAGATAAAACCAATGGCGCCAGCTACTGAGCCAGTTGTCGCCAGTACAAAGTCCGCCGCTGTGACATCCACCGCCTCATTAAACGTTAAGGTAAAACTTGTCGTCGAACCAGTAACCACCGCATCGCTGGTGCGCTGAATCGACAAGAAAGACGGAGCGGCTGAGTCCATCACACCTGTGGTGAAGTTCAACGTGGCGTTGTCACTGATCCCCGCATACGTATTCCCAGCGGTGTCGCGTACTGCATTGCCGTCCACTCGAATGGCGTATGTAGTGGCCTCCTCCAAATCGTTGGTCGGGTTTAGCGTCAAGGTATTACCGGAGTACGTCAGATTGCCTCCATTCAGAACATCAAACGTCTCAACCGTTACACCAGTGGTGACATTGACTAACGTAATCGTGTCGTAGCCTTTAGTAATATCTTCATCAAAAGTCAGGATAATGTCGCCGCTTTGTGTCACTTGTACAGCATCATCAACTGGAGATGAGCTAGACAATATCGGACCAGCGGTATCAATCGTGATTGTTAAACCAGACGAAGCCAAACTAACGTTGCCTGCAGCATCGGTCACCTTAGTGGTTAAGGTATGGGTTCCAACAGATAATGCACTGCTGGTAATTGTCCAGTTGCCAGAACCATCCGCGATGGTGGTACCCAAAGAAGTCGTGTCATCGGTATCATAGAGTGTCACCGTCGCATTGGCTTCGGCAGTACCCGTAATCGTCGGCGTATTGTCATTGGTAATATTGTCGGTACTGGATGAGCCAGTATCTGAGTCACTTGATAAATCAACCGTTGGCGCATCAGGCGCTGTAGTGTCAATCACTATGGCCTTATTGGCCGCTAATGAGCCACTAGCGCTGAGTGTTGGCAGGGTCAAAATGGCATCGTTAGTGCCATCCTTGATGGACCCATCACTCAGTACCAAAGCAGCCGTGCTGAGATAGTCCAAATCCGCACTGGTATCGCCATCTTGAACCGTGTAGTTAAAGGTGAGTGTATTGGTGCCACTACCGCTGACGTAAGTCGCTGCGCGGTCAGTAGTACCCGTTTCCAAGGTAAGTTGCGGTGTGCCGTTAGTGGTATCAACAGTCACCGCCTTGCTAAAGGTAACGGTAATTTCAATAGTATCACCGACTTTGTAGTAACCATCGTCGGTCGTTGCCGAGACGCCTGTCACACTCGCGATGGTTGGACCTGTCAGTAGGAAATCATTACCTGTGCTACCGACGTAGGACGTCGCTAAATCAACATCGTTAAATGTCTTAGCGGCACCTTCAGTGAGGCTAGAAAAATTACCAGTAATCGCATCTGAACCATCGTTGCTAAGCAATTCAAAACTCTGCGCTTCTGCAGCCGCTGGTACAACATAGTCACCAGATAACGTCAGCTGAGCATTGTTTAACTCAACGGAACCATTCACCACAATTTTATCGTAATTGCTGGCACCGCTTAATGTGGCAGACAAGGTACTGTCCTCGTCCAAAAACAGATTACCATTGATCGTTAGTGTGCCAGTATTCGCAGCAACACCTGCCGACAAAGTAGCACCAGCATTTACCGTTACCGCGCTATTGATGGTACCAGAGCCTTCAAGTGTGCCAGCGTTTACAGTGACAACACCTGCTCCCGAACCATTCATAGTACCCGTGACCGATAACGTACCGCCACTAAGGGTGGTTGCGCCAGTGTAGGTATTGTTACCTGATAAGGTCAGAGTACCACTACCTATCTTAACCAAGCTAAGCGCATCCGAACGTTCCGACATCACACCGGAAAAGGTGGTCGAGCTATTGTCTCCACCAACAGTCAAGGTGCCGCCACTGGCAACAATACTGCCCGCGCCAGCAATAGAACCCACAGTTTCAGACACTGAAGCATCTAATTCAAAAGTTGCACCCGATGAAACTGTCAACGCACTGGTGTCGGCAATCGCACTGCCACCTGATGCAACTAAAGTACCCGTCGATACAGTAGTAGCGCCAGTGTAGGTATTGGTGCCGGATAGGGTAAATATACCGCTGCCCGTTTTAGTGATGCCGCTGGTGTTTGTGGACGAGATCACTCCGGAGAAAGTGGTGTCTGTATTGTTGCCCCCCATAGTCAACCGGTATCCAAGCACAACGTTTCCAGCGCCAGCCAGTGAGCCAATAGTCTCATTTCCGCCACTCAGGGTAAGTGTGGCGGCGCTGGCCAAGGTCACCGCACTGGTATCTGCGATGTTACTGCCACCTACCAGTGTCAATCCACCAAAAGAAACCGTGGTCGAGCCAGTATAGGTATTGACGCCGCTCAATGTGAGAATGCCTGAACCGGATTTGGTCACAGTACCCGTACCGCTGATTACTTTGGAATATTCTCCCGCCGTACTTTGATTGAATTCCACCGCCGCGTTGTTAACAATGTTTCCTGTCAAGCTTGAGGTAGTGCCGGTCAAGGTACCCGCAGAAACAGTCGTTGTACCTGTGTAAGTATTCGTGCCAGATAGAGTCAATGACCCCGTATCGACCTTCTCCATAGCACCCGAGCCAGAAAGTATGCCAGACAAAATCACACTATTGGCATTACTGATTAAACCGCCGTTCAATACGAAGTCGTTTGTTATAGTGCCGGAACCTGTGAGCTGCAAGCCTTTGGTTAGCATCACTGCACCGGTACCAAGATTAGTCCCGTCGGCCACGATGACGTTGGCACCGTCGGCGCTGCCAGCAATGTAAAAGCCGCCAGAAAAGCTGTTGCTTCCGCTTAGTGTCAATACGCGGCCACCGCCCTTAGTCAAGGCACCCGAACCAGTAATATTACCACTGACAGTCGCGTCAGCAGAACCCGTCACCTGGATAGTCCCACCGCTGCTGCCAAGCGTAATATCATGGGTAATAATATCTGATGCACTCTGAAGATAGAGCGTACCGCCATTCAAAGTCAGCTCGCCTGAGCCGAGATTGGCGTCCGACGAAATAATCAGATTGCCCGCCGTGATCGTGGTGGCTAGTGAAGAACCGCTGTTGGTCCCAGCCAGCGTCAGAGATTGGCTGCCCGCTTTGGTAAGGGTGTACCCGCTGCCCGAAACCGTGTTATTGAGAGTGAGTCTGCCATCGGTCTGGATGGTCGAGTTACCAGTTAGCGTCACAGAGTTAGCTAAACTGGTAATCTCGGTCACCTTAAAAGTGGTTGCGTCAGATAAACTGATAGCACCGCTGCCGATATTCCTGACAGAACCAATAGCAAGCGTACCAGCCGACACGGTGGTGGCAAAGGAGGAACTACCGTTAGCATTTGAGGTAAGGTTTAAGGTACCGGCCCCCGATTTTATCAACATATTAGATCCAGCTAACTTGCTAGATACCGTTAATACATCGCTGGTTCCATTGGTAAATGTGACGTTTCCTCCGAGGGATAAGGTGCCGTTAGAAATGGTCAACGCACTCATAGCGTCGGTATCAAAGGTGACGCCTGACGCAACAGTCAACGTACCACCATTCATATTCACGGTTGAACCAGATGCCAGATCGAATGCCACCGTCTGGTTAGCAGAGGCGTAATGCAATGCCTCCACCAATGACAAACCACCACCATCGGCGAGGTCTTCCGTGTAGTTAGAGAAGGTTAAATTATCACCCGTATTATCACCTGTGGTCACAGTAGGTGTATTGACAACATCATAGATTGAATTATTTGTACCTGTTGGCGTGGTGGCAGTCAGAGCGTTGCCTGCGGTATCGGTGATATTTTGCCCACTCGCAAAAGACAGCGTCACAGTAGAATTTAACGCAACTAAGTCTCCACCAGAAACCGTCACATCATAAGTATTACCACCTGCACTTGACACATTGGTGACAGTGGCCGTCGTACCACTCACATTAAAGTCGGTGGTATCTATACCACTAACCGCTTCATCAAATGTTACCCGATACACCACACTATCCGCATTAGTGGTCGAACCTGAAGGAGTTTGTCGAACGATGGAGGTAACAGTGGGTGCAGTGGTATCACTAGCCGCAGTGATATTCGTTAACACAACCGAGTCAAAGTCTACTACGACACCTAATGAATCTGAAGATGTCATGGTGATATTCGAAACACCTTGAAATCCAGCACTACTTAGATCAATAGTAACCGTTTGATCAGAACTTATAGTTGATGTGGTAAAAGCTGCTCCGTCATTAGGGGTAAACGTAAAAGTAGCATCGGCATTAGCGTTATAAATTTTGATGGAGGTAAAATCGAAGACCTTACCACTTATCGTAAACTCAAGCTGACTAGTAAATTGGGAACCGGTATAAGTTGAAATTGAATTGCTACCATCCACATAAGTGGTGGTCTGTGTGCTATCCCCAAAGTTTTCTGTTGCAACTACCGTCAACGTTTCACCATCTTTGGTCTGTGTCACTGTTTTGCTCCCAACACCCGAAACACCTGACTCAAACCCAAAGGTAACGTTTGCCAACGTGCCTTGATAATTCACATCCTGTAATGCGGCCACATCAATCTGGCCTATACTTTTCTCAAGCACCCAATCCCCACCTTTACCCGCCGCGCCAGTCAAATCATCAGAAGCCGTCACATCTGCTTTCGTGGTTTGTGCAAGCGCTTCAATAAAATCTTGCCCTTCTCCGCTGGCGACTTCACAACCATAAAGCAGTAAATCACCGTCTTCATTGAGCGCTGCGCCTAATTGGGCTAAATCAGCAGAGCGAGTTTTGACGGTAATATTATCTAGACTAAATCCCCCTAAATTGACCTGCCCTTCGGCACCATGGCTAATTACATGAATGGCATCATAATCACGGTGAGTTTTTGCCCACTCTGCCATTTGCGCTAAACCATCTTGAGTGGAATCAAGCAATACCACTTCTACGCCAGCATTGACTCCGTCTATTAAGCTTTGATAATCAGCGACGTTGCTTTCAATAAACACCACTTCTTTTTTACCATTATTTAAGCTTGGGTCTACCGCCCTTACTTCAGTGGGGGCAACAACAAAAGAGGTATCTGAACCCTGATGGCTATTGTCTGTTTGCGAAGCATCATGAAGCTGCGAATCGGTCAGCACATCTATCGCGGTGGCAACCGCAGCACCATCCAACAACAAACGCGGCTCTAAAGCAGTAATTAGCGGCTTACGCGCCTGTTTTTTATTGCCTAGAGAGTAATGACCTGACGCTTTTTTGCCTGATTTGTTGGAATATTGCTTTTTCATGATCACCACCTCTATGGGTATATTTTTAGCAACTCATGTATTGTTGCTAAAATTCATTCAATCTATTGTTAAACGCTGCTTTATTGTTTTTAGCAGCATTTGTTACTGTTCTTTTAAAAATACTGCTCTTTAAAAAAGTACTAGTATTAAAATTCTATTTTTTTACTGAAACATCGCCACCACGCTCATACCAGGTAAAACCTTGACTGGTACTTTTTTAATCGTAGCTCGTATTTGAATAGTTTGGCTCGTTGGATCGACACTTGGCCCAATATGGCTAACCACCGCCTGTAATGTTTGTTGGGTTTCTTCTACTTGCAAGGTAATCGCTTTATTAATCATAAGCCACGCCATCCATTGTGCTGGAACAATTATGTCGGCTTCTAATCGATTCAATCCGACGATTTTCATCAATGCTTGTTGCTGTTGCACGACTTCAAATGTATGACTATCGAGTTGTTCAACCACACCATCAAAAGGCGCTTTAATATCACAACGCTCTACGTTTAGTTGTGCCATAGTGCGCTCTGCCTGAACCTTTTGTAGCTCAGCTTGTGCAATAGTGACTTCCAATGTTCCAATGGAATTCAGCCGATTAAGTTGCTGAGTGTTATCTAATCTTGCTTGCGCTACTTTCGTTTCGGCATCTACTTTTTCTAACTGAGCTTCAAACAACCGACAATCTAAACGAATAAGAGAATCCCCTTGCTTAAAGGATTCCCCCATTCTTTTGGGCACTGCAATCACTCTGGCTGATAACTCAGTAGACAGCGTCGCTTTATTGGTCGCGACCAATATACCTCGCGCTTTAAAGGTCTCTTGTGCGATAACTGGCATCGTGATTAAACAAGAGAGCAGACACACCACAACTTTCAGTTTTAACGTCATCAAAACTTACTTCTCAGCCACACTTTTTGCCGCTAATGCAGATTGCATTTCTTCCGCGGAAATCACTTCAATGTCACCTTGTTCCCAGCGAGCAAACATGTTGTTGAAGGCTGTCGATAATTCCTCCAAGCTCATATTGCCAAAACCTTCTGGCAATGGGTCAAGACCCATAGAAACTAACACTCTACCGAAGTTATTTTGCAGATCAGCGTAAGCCACATCACGACGTAACTCTGCCAACAAAGCATTTAGATCCTCTCGAATAACGGTTAAATCCCCAATACTTTGCGCTGTTCGGCTAGAATCTACTTGGGCTTTAATACGCTGTGCCACATCATAATATTGTGTAGCCAGTGCATAAGTATCATTCGATTCTTTGAATTGAATATCAGCAATGTGAACCTGAGAGATAACCGCCATAGAGGTTGCTAGAGATCGCTGTTTGCCCGCGGCAATTTTCAAGTCATTCAACCTATCTAACTTGCCATATCGAAACACGTTCATAAGGTTCCAATTCAAACCCACACCAGCGGACGTCCAGTCGTTATAACGAAGGTAATCAGAATCGTTGTAATTCAGGCCTGCACTAAGGCTTAAGCTTGGAAAAAGAGACAAAAAGGCAGAATGCACTTCTTCTTGAGTAATACGCTCTTGGTATTGCGCTTCTCGTAGTTCTGGTCGAAGCACTAACGCAGTGCGCTCCATAGAGCTCATGTCGACATTAAGAACAGGGATATCGCTATTAGGATTATTAACATCAGCCAATTCAAAATTAACAGCAGGATTTAGGCCCATTAAAATTGCCAACTCAGTTTTGGCCGGCATCAAATCCTTACGAATGTCTTGAAGGGTACGCAAGGTTTCCAATAGAGACCGCTGATAGGTTAATGCTTCCATTGGGGACTGAGCACGAAGCTTTTCTATCTTAGCTGAGTCAACTAATGCAGCACGAGCCTTAACGATTAAAGGGTTGATTTTAGATAACAAACGTTCCGCAGAAACCGCCCGATAATAAGCATTACGAGACTGCTCCATAATAGAATGAACCACTTTACGTTCGCGCTCTTTGGAAATCAGAAAACGATCTGCTTGCTGTTTTGCACGATAGTACGATAAGCCAAAATCGAGAATATCCCAAGTCGCGCCAATACTCGCATTTACCGTACTTTTATCAGATGAAACCGAGTAACTCGGATTGCTACCTAAGCTCGATGGCTCATCACCAGAAAAAGTAACCGATGCAGAAGCCGCGTAATTGTTACGATGATTGTAGCCCGCCTTGGCAGCTAATTCTGGCAACATATCAAACTTATCGACTGCCAATTGCCCCTGCGAAACTACAGCTTCAAAGGCTTTTAAACGCGAGTCGCGGTTGTACTTAATAGTACGAGCAAAAGCTTCGTTTAAATCGATTGGACCAGTAATAGGGGCAACATCTTTATTTATCTCATCAGCATTTTCAGCCGCCTGAGACAAGATTTCTTGATTAGTAAATTGTTTAGGGGTAACCGAACAACCAGCAACCGACAAAGACACAAAAACAGCCAAAGCAGTTCGACCAAATAGTAGGCGAGAAGTCATAAAACCCCCTTATAAATAATAAAAAAAGAAATCATCGATAGACAAATGGAATAGAAATGAAAATTAGACCAGTCAAATACATAACAGGCAGAAAGAGGGGGTATTCAAAACGATTTATAACACCACATTCCATGCAAGCTCACTTTACTGTATCCGTATCAAAGAATTTGATTGCGATTGCCATCAAATATATAGGCATCGTATAAAAATCACAAAAAAAGTGCAATGAAAATGCAAGAAATTACTAACCAAGCCAAACAATTTACAATCACACAGCTCAAATATAAATTATCCAATTCCTTATTTTATGCACACATCCGTAAGCTGCGTTTTATAAAGCCTGAGTATAATACTCAGCTATTATTAGGACTCGATTTTTGCTTCCTTTCGAAACATCATATTTTCTCTGGATGACATATGGAAAATGCTCACAACAACGCTTCTTCTTCCGGTATGGGATCGAAGGAGTTCACGCTTTTAGTTGCTCTGTTAATGTCGATAACAGCAATATCTATTGACGCTTTGCTACCAGCACTTGGGATTATCGGTAACGAACTTGGCGCAGTAACAGCAAACCAACCACAATTGCTCATTAGTATGTTGTTTTTAGGTTTGGCAATGGGGCAATTAATTTGTGGACCACTGTCGGATGCACTAGGTCGTCGCCCTATTCTATTTGGTGGCTTCGCTCTTTATTTGGTTGGCACTGTGGTCTGCTACCAAGCAGACAGTTTAGAAATGCTGATGTTGGGTCGTTTTATTCAAGGCTTAGGCGTTGCTGGCCCTTATATTTCCGCCATTTCCCTGGTTCGTGATTTGTACCATGGCGCGCAAATGGCTCGTATCATGTCTTTGGTGATGATGATTTTCGTCTTGGTTCCAGCCATCGCCCCAACACTTGGTCAAGCGATTATGTTTGTCGATGACTGGCGCGGTATTTTTGAGATGTATCTTGTTTATGCTGTGTTATTGATTGTTTGGATTGGCTTTCGTTTAAAAGAAACGCTACCAAAATCCAACCGTATTCCTTTTTCGAAAAAAGGCTTTTACGAAGGTTTTAAAGAAGTAGTAACAAATAGAATCACGGCGAGCTACACCATATGCATGGGGTTATTCTTCGGTAGCTTTATTGGCTATTTGAATTCTTCACAACAAATATTTCAGGTGCAATTCAAAACTGGTAACTTGTTCGCACTTTACTTCGGTTTATTGGCCTTAGTATTGGGTTTTTCTTCTTTGATTAACTCTCGTATCGTTGAAAAACATGGCGCAAAATACATCGCCTTCCGAGCTATTTGCGTTGTCGTTATCGCATCCATTGCATTTTTTGCTTTGCACGCTTTTGTGGCGATCAGTTTATGGATGTTTTTAGTCTATGCTGCCGTTTTGTTCTTCTGCTTTGGTTTGTTGTTCGGTAACGTCAACTCCCTAGCAATGGAACCAATGGGGCATGTCGCGGGCATTGCATCTGCTGTTATTGGTTCAGTGTCGTCTATTATGTCGATGAGCATTGGTACTGTGATAGGCCAAATGTACAACAATACCTTGATGCCAATTTCGGGTGGCTTCGTGATTATGGGCTCACTAGCAGTATGCATCATGTATTGGGCTGAGAAAGGACGCGTAGAAGAAGTGGTTGAAGAACAAAGCGCAGCGGTTTAACCGCTGCTTAAAACCTTATTTAATGGCTATTTTATGATGGGAGTTCATCGTCGTTTGAAAGAAAATGGCGTGTCGAAGCCTTTAAAAGGTCGTCCCAATCATCCGGTGGCTGTCCTGACATTAGCATTTTAGAGAAGACCCTGTAAGCGTCATTTTTGCTGCCATAAGCTCTTTTATTTTTTTCATCATTCACCCAAGCATAAACAATAATCTTTGATTCGACGTGGTATCTGAAAAACAAACGATACCGCTGAAAAAACTTGGCGCGAAACCAGTGTTTATGATTATCGCCTAACGTCTTGCCTTGACGATAATCTGAACTGGTTGGATCTTGAGGAATTATTTCAAATGCCAGCTTGTGAATGGCGGCCAATCGCTTAGTCGCATTTTTCTTTACATAACCTGTAGGATCTTGCTGCTTTAATTCCTCCACTTTGTCCTTGAGAATAAGATATTGCTCAGCGAACAAAGGGTGTGCATAGAGTGTCCAGCCATTAACGATGGTAGGATGATGATTGCTCGAATATAAAGACAAATTTATTCATCCTCATCAGACAACGGCGCATCCAAATCTAGCTCAACATTTTCAATTAGGCTTTGAACAGTATTGCGCATACTTGTTGTCAATTGCTGCAGATTTTCTGGATGCTGTTGCATGTCATTAGCCAAAAAAGACAAAAACTTATTCATCACAGGATCGTCTTCTGTTTTTTCAACTTTTGTCATTAAAACATTGCCATCTGCTTGAATCACATATCGGATTTTATCTTTTTTACCCAAATGCAAAGCTCGACGAACAGAACTAGGCACCGTTGTTTGAAAACGCTCGGTAAGTGTTGACTCGGTTTCCAAAGCGATATTAGCCATTATTGACAACCTCTATCTTGTTGCAGAATGTATTACAAAAATTGTAGTACCAAAACTCAGACAATGCAAACGCATTACTTCAATCAAATCATTACCAAGCTCGCTAGTATTTTCGCGCTACCACACAACAAAGCCGCGCCCGCGTGACCCGCGTGAACAGTAGGCATAATACAGTAGGCATAATAATGTCGGCATCAAGTTCAGCTATTTCATCAAACCATCAAGCTGACTTTCTAGCTCAGTCTTAACCATCATTGCCTGATTCATTAATGCAGGCGTTAAAAGCGCTTCTCTACTAACCGCCTTTAACGCAAAGAAATTCATCGGCGATACGGCAAACTCAGCAATCCAAGCTAATAAAGTCGACTCTAAAACAGCCTCAAACTCAGTAAATAAGGAAAAGGTAGACGGCAACATTTTATGCTGCTCGCCCAATAAAATACGGTACACCGCAAGGCGATCGGCTTTATTAACCCAAGCCTCCCAAAGCAATATCCAGCCTGAAATAAGCGTGAGATTTTTCTTCGCTTGTAGACGCACCAAGACCTTTTGCATCTCATCTTGTGCTTGCTCAGTTAACGAGGCTAACGCCGTTTCCCATAACACTAACTTAGTAGGAAAATTGCTGTATACCGTAGGCTTAGAAACGCCAGCTGTCACGACCACTTGATCAATACTGGTACTCTGATAACCCTGTTGAGTAAACAAACCACACGCCGCCTCAACTATGTGGGCTTTTTTACTGGGTCTTCCTCTTGCCATAATGTCCTCGATCTAACTATTCGCTATAAATTATATAGTAACCTATTGATGTTCATCTGCTTTCGTTTTCTAACAACGCAATTTGGCTTTGCGTCTGTCTGAAGACTCAATCTCTATCCTCTAAAACTTAATTTCCCATCAACAATTCAAAACACTTGACGAACGTTTATCATCGCATTAAATTAACTAAACGGTATAGTTAAATAAATAGCAATTTTAGGAGCAAGTCATGCAAAGCGAGAACGGTTTCTACGGGCAATACGGCGGTAGCTATATTCCTGAAATCCTTTATTCGAGCCAACAGCAAATTTTACATGCGTTCGAAGAAGCCAAAAACGACCCAGAGTTTCTCGCTGAACTGAATAAACAATGGCAGCAGTTTTCTGGCCGCCCAACGCCGCTGACTTTTTGTGCGAACTTAACCGAATACTTTGGCGGCGCACAGATTTACCTTAAGCGTGAAGATTTAAACCACAGTGGCGCACACAAGATGAACAACGTTATTGGCCAAGGGTTATTGGTCAAACGCATGGGTAAAAAACGTGTGATTGCGGAAACAGGCGCTGGACAACACGGCATTGCAACGGCTCTTGTTGCGGCGCGTTTAGGCCTAGAATGTACTATTTACATGGGTGCAAAAGACATTGAACGTCAGTACCCAAATGTTTTCTGGATGAAACAACTTGGTGCCACTGTTGTACCTGTTACCACTGGCGCACAAACGCTACGAGATGCATTAGACGAAGCGCTACGTGACTGGTCTTCTAGCCATGAAGAAAGCCATTACCTAATTGGCACCTCTTGTGGTTGCGCGCCCTTCCCTGAAATGGTGGCGTATTTTCAATCTGTAATTGGCAACGAAGTACGCGAGCAAAGTGTCGCGCAATTCGGTCAATTTCCAGACCGTTTGTATGCTTGCGTTGGCGGTGGTTCGAATGCTTGTGGTTTGTTCCTACCTTTCCTCGATGACAAAGAAGTGGAAATGGTCGGCGTCGAAGCAGGCGGTAAAGGTTTGGAGCTTGGCGAGCATTCCATTCGCTTATCTCACAATCTTGGACAGCCTGGTATCGCACAAGGCTTTGCAACTATGTTCTTGCAGGATAGCGCGGGACAATTACAAGAAACACACTCTATCGCAGCTGGTTTAGACTATGTTGGCGTATCCCCTATCATCGCCCATTTGGCGGAAATTGGTCGCATCAAAATGACTTACGCCATGGACGATGAAGTAATTGCCGCTTGTACTTTGTTACTGAAAAAAGAAGGTATCATTCCAGCACTTGAATCTTCTCATGCACTAGCGGGCGCTTTTAAAGATGCACCGAACTTACCTAAAGACTCGAAGATCGTTATCAATCTTTCTGGTCGAGGCGACAAAGACATCTTTAACGTGGCAAAAGCGGTGCAAGACGAAACCTTCCCGCAGTTTTTAACCGATTACCTTGCTTCTTATCCAACTAACCACGCTGACCACAAGGAGCAAAACGCATGAGCCAATTAGCGACCTTTATTGAAGAAAAGCGCCAACAAAAACCTATTTTGTCGATGACGCATGTGGTTTACGGCTACCCAAGTGTTGAGGAAAGTTTGAGTTGGATGGAAAGATTAATGCAGGAAGGCGTCGATTTTATCGAAGTCCAATTTCCTTTTTCCGATCCTGTCGCCGACGGCCCAAGTATAGTTGCTGCTTGTCATAAAGCATTAGAGCAAAAGCTGGACGTGGAAACCTGTTTATCTCAGTTAGGCAAAATAGCTAAAAATTTTCCTGACAGCCGCATTGTGTTGATGAGCTACTTAAATCCAATGTATCGCTTTGGTTTAGACAAGCTCGCTAAACGTGCAGCAGAAGAAAATATTCTAGGTTTAATTCTTCCAGATCTGCCGATTGAACAAGCAGCGACCTATCAAGCAGCTTGTAAGGCTAATAACATCGATCCAGTTTGGTTGGTGACTCCAGTGACGCCACCAGATCGTTTAGCGATGCTAGCAGGCCAAGCAAGCGGTTTCTTATATTGCGTCGCTCGTTCTGGTGTTACAGGTCATTCTGTCCATGAAAACAAAAGCCATGAAGGCAAAGCCAAGCAAACATCACTTGATGATTATTTAGCGCAAATTAAACAGCATGCTAGCGCACCAATGGGCGTCGGTTTTGGTTTACGCGAACGCGCTCAAATAGAGCAACTGATCGGCAAAGCTGACATCGCAATCCTTGGTTCAGCATTATTGGATGCATATAACAAAGGTGGTCAAGAAGCAGGCATTAAGTTGATAAAAGACTTGTTCCACTAACAGCTAATCAATAAATAGCACTTGAAAAGCCACACCCCTGAATATATGATCCATATACACTTTATATATGGATCATATCTCATGGGTATTATTAAAATCTCCGACGAACTTCACGACGACATCCGCAAAAGCAGCCATGTCATGTCTCGCTCTATCAATGCGCAAGCAGAATTCTGGATAAAAATGGGACGCTTAGCCGAGCTTAATCCCAGCCTCACTTTTTCTGAATTGATCGCCAATGAACTGGCTAATGCAAATACAGAAACGCCATTGAAAGCCGTCAAGTAACATGCAAGTACACATCAAAACCCCAGCTGAAATCAAATTCATGCGCGAGTCTGGAAAGTTATTAGCCCGCGTATTTCATATGCTTGATGATTTTGTAAAAGAAGGCGTTTCGACCTTAGAGATTAACAACAAAGTTGAAGACTTCATTCGTCATGAACTCAATGCCAGACCTGCGAGTCTAGGTCAATATGGCTATGAATTTGTCCTCAACTCCTCTATCAACGAGGTGGTTTGCCATGGCGTTCCAAGCGACAACCAAAAACTCAAAGCAAAAGACATCATCAATCTAGACATCACCCTAGAAAAGAACGGCTTTATCGCCGATTCCAGCAAAATGTATGTCATGAGCGAGGCGAACCCTATTGCCAAACGATTAGTCAAAACCACCTATGAAGCGATGTGGGCTGGGGTCAAAAAAGTAAAACCTGGCGCAACTTTAGGCGATATAGGAGCCGCGATTCAAACCTTAGCAGAAAACAAAGGCTATTCGGTGGTAAAAGAATATTGTGGTCACGGCATTGGCCGCGAAATGCACGAAGAACCGCAAGTACTACATTACGGTAAAGCAGGAACAGGGATGACATTGGAGGAAGGGATGACCTTCACTATTGAGCCAATGATCAACCAAGGCAAGGCCAAAACCAAGACTAAAAAAGACGGCTGGACCGTAGTAACCACTGATAAAAAACTGTCCGCTCAATGGGAACACACCATCCTAGTGACTTCGACAGGTTATGAAGTACTAACCATAAGAAATGAAGAACTAACCTGACAAAAAAGGCCCAGTCAAATAAATAAACTGAGCCTTTCTTTCAGATTACAACATTCAAAACATCATTTAATTGACCATAAGAAAACTACTCGTACAGAGCCTTCAATGGTAAGGAATAACGTTTAACTGTCTTTGGCTTTTCACACGTGGGCGTCATGGCACTTTCATCAAGCAAAATCCATTCTTTGCTATGAGCTCGATCTAGCTCTTTAGCTTTGCTTAAATCAAAGCATTCAATTGAATTATCTTTAGCTGTCATCACATAACGATTAGGCTTCTCACTCATCCACAACCAAGCATTTCTATCTTGTTCTTGAGTACTACTCAGATAACTAAAATGGATTAAAGGAACTGGAGAAAAAAGCAAAAACTGCTCTTTAAAACGAGTCACACCAAGCTCGCCATCAGGGCCAATATCTCGCGCTGCTTCAGCCATTATTCCCTTTGCTGGGGTTCTTTCGGGGTTAAACAACATATAGCCAGCCGTACTATATAACACCCAAGTGATCGCAAAAGCGGCCCAATAGATGTTTAGATCGACCTTATTACGCTTCCATAACAAGATAGCAAACCAACCCAAAGACATGACCAAAAACAAAATACCAAATGGTAAAGTATGCTCACCAATTTCTTTGGTAATTGCATGTGATTTAGTAAAGCAAAGTACTGCAGCAGTAAAAAACAGCATACCAAAAGCAACAAAGCCCACCTGCAATACGCGCCTAAACCAAACCGTCAAGCCGATATTAGTAAAATGAGCCCCCATAATTAGAGCCAGCATAGGCAAAGCCGGTAAGATATATAGGCCTCGTTTTCCAGGACTAATGCTAAAAAATAACACCAGCAGTGCAACCCAAACCAAGACACTAAACATCACCGGAGAGACTTTAACATCGCGCCAAAAGGCTTTCGTAAACAAAAAACTATAAAGAGGAAACCACAAAGCAGGAATCACGCTGACCAAAAAATAATACCAAGGGTTAATATGCCCCCAAGAATCCGCGTAGCGCTCACCCGTTTGCTTAAATAAGATATTGTCACGATAAGCCATAAAGTCAGGATTATTACTGTGCTCAGCAATATACAACATAGGTAGTAACCAAGCAGCAAGGACCAATAACATGGCCAACGGCCCTAACCACAAAGTCCAGTTTACTTGCATTTTTTCGAATCGATACTTGCTACTAAAATGCAAAAACAGCACAGGCAACAAGAACAGCAGTGGTAGAAAACCAACCCCTTTCGTAATAATACCCAATCCCATAAAAGCCCAGCTGGCGACATACCATTTAAAGCTGGCTTGGTAGAAAAAATGACGTAACAGCCCATACATGGCAATCGTGATCCAACAGGCGACTGTGGCATCTATCTGAGCAGATTTTGATTGAATAATAAATTGCGGTGCAATAAGCAACATTAAGCAGGCATTACGTGCTGTTTTGACATTCCAAAGTTTTGCAGCAATATCAAATGTACAAAACAAAGCAACCAAACTCGCCACAGCATTAGGAATTAAAAAAGTCGCTTTCAAACTTCCTGTCAGCCAATATAAAGACGCCAGCAACCACATAAAAACAGGTGGCTTATCTGGGTATAATTCACCGCCACGCATAGGGAAAAACCAGTTTCCAGAATTCACCATTTCTCTGGCCACCTCAACGAAACGAGGCTCATCGGCAGGCCAAGGATCACGAAGTCCAATACCCGCTAAAATAACTACAGCAGCCACTAAAAAAATCAGCCAGAAGGTACGCTTATAATCCATACTATCTATCGGTGTTGTAGACATCATGCGTTATTTTCCAAATTAAGTTTTGAGAGTTTATGCTTCAAATGATCTCGATAAATGAGAGCAGTCAAAACAAAGCTTAAAAGAGACAATCCAATACTAAGGTAAATCATCGCGTGATTAGCAGAGCCAATACCACCACCAATCAAAGCAAACACAAGCGTTTGTGGAAAATACCCCAACACACTAGCGCACAAAAATGCAGGCAAAGGCACACCAACACTGCCAGATAACAAGTTGGTCACTAAATTACTGCCAACAGGTAGCAGCCTTAGAGTAAGAATTTTCATGAAAGGAGCACGGCTGGCAAACTGATTAAACTTATGCATACGAACTGGAAAATGATGTGCAAGAGTATGAGCAAATACCATTCTAGCGGCCATATAATTTGCCAACGCGGCTAATGAACAAATAGCAATCGCCACGGCAACGCCTACAACAGCGCCATACAAATAACCAAATATAAAAGATATCGCTTGGCGTGGACCACCAATGCCAACAAAAATCAGTGCCGCTAAAGCAATGGAAAAATGCCCTATCCAGCCATATTGTAACAAATAGCCAGTCAACCAATTTTTATCCGATAGATGGGCTAAAACAGGGTTAAGCACGCCCGAAATAAGTAACACAACGAATATAACAAGCAGCAGCCATTTAACCCATTTCATGAATTAATCCTGACTCGAATAGATCTTAGCAATAACAGGATACTTCGCGCGTTTGTTCAACCAGATCACCCCAACAATATCGATAATCCCAACCCAGGCACGGTTCCAAGCATTATAGTTAGAAACACCTGCGTTTCGATCTCTGTGGTTTACTTGGCAAACTACAATTTCGCCATCGATACGTTTAATTAAAGCTGGTAAGAAACGATGCATATGATCAAAATACGGAAGAGCTAAAAAAGTATTTTTCGGAAATAATTTCAAACCACAACCAGAATCAGGCACGCCATCATTGAGTAATTTTTGACGAATATTATTAGCAACTCGGGATTGAAAACGCACCCAAGCAGTATCAAGACGTTTTTTACGATAACCTGCTACGCAAAAATGCTCTCTGCTTAATAAAGATGCTTGTTGAATTAATTTAGCATAGTCATTCGGGTCATTCTGACCATCAGCGTCTGAGGTGATAATCCACTCGCCTTTAGCATGGCGAACAGCGGATAAGACAGCTGTACTTTGACCACAACTGTTAGCGTGATAAATCACTTGTAGATTGCAACCAATTTCTTTGGCGGTATCAATCGCGACCTGAGCAGTACCGTCATCACTTCCATCATCAGTAAGTACCACTTCAAATGCGTACTCAGGAGAAAGGCTTTTATGTATTTCTTTAATTAATAACCCTATATTCCCCTGCTCATTTTTTGCAGGTAATACAACGGATAAAAAAGGTACCATACCAACCCCAAGTTTTATGTAAAAAATAGAAAGATAAGCACACAATTTTATTCATAAAAACGTATAAAAAAGGTGAAAAAAAACAATCCCATTCCTTAGGAATTCACGATCTAAGTATTTACCTTACTTGTTACACTTTTGTTATAACTAGGTCTTATTTGCTACAAAATGCTCCACCATAAAATCGATAAACACGCGCATTTTATTGGGCATAAAGCGCATAGCAGGAAACTGCATATGAATACCGCCTTGAAAATCACTGTTTAATTGCCAGTCTCCCAATACCTGTACCACCTCCCCTTTATCGAGAGATTCTCGAACAACAAAATCAGGAAATTTGCCAATACCAAAACCTTGCTTAACGCCTTTCAAACGCATCTCAGAATGGTTATTGATGTAACGCCCATCAACTTTAATATCTAGCTTTTGCTCACCTTGGCTAAATGACCAAAGGTTATCACCATCAAAAAAGCCCAGCGGCAAACAATCATGCTCTAATAAATCATCAGGTAATATCGGCAAGCCACGTTCTGCCAAATAAGCTGGACTGGCACAAAGAATAGAGCGAACACTTCCTATGGTTTTACACACCAAATGCTCATACGGCTGATCCGCCACATGGAATACTAAATCCACATTTTGATAAGCAGGATCTATACGCAAATCAGTTACTTGAACTTGCAACGAAATCCCTGGATACAAAGCCATAAACTCTAACAAATACGGCTCCAGCACCTGCTTAGCAAAGGCTTTAGGAGCGGCTATTCGTAAACGTCCTGTTGCTTCTGTGGCGTTATTTTCAGATGCGATGACGGCTTCTTTTGCGCTGTCTAACATTTGTCGACATTGCTCATAAACCGCCATACCAACCAAGGTTGTGGTTTGGCGTCGAGTAGTACGTTCTATCAATACCGCCGATAAAGCCGTTTCCATACGTAATACTTGCCGACTAACACCTGAAGGCGTCACGCCAAGCTTCAGCGCTGCCTTGGTAAAACTACCAGTTTCAACCACCGCAACAAACGCAGCCATGTCAGGTAACAATGCAATGAGCTTATTTATGTCCATGAGTCACAAGTCTTTTGATTAATCTGCCAATTATTATTTATCTAAACACAAGTTAACATGCTTTTCTTTATAAAGGTCACGAGATCATCATGCTAATGTCTAACATCCAATTCCCATTTCGAAGAATTCAACTACCTCTCCCAGAAATAGCATTACTGCTAACTGCTTTTTTCTGGGGAACCAGCTATGGCATTACTAAAGAAGCGCTACTGTATACGGGCGTACTTGCCTTTATCGTGATCCGCTTTGGCTTAACATCTATTTTGCTCGCCCCTATTTTTATCAAAGAGCAGCGCATGGGATTAGCAAAAGACTGGAAATTTGCCGTTCCAACAGGGGGCATTTTACTGTGTATTTTCCTTGCAGAAATCTATGGCATATTCCATACCACAGCATCTAAAGCCGCTTTTTTAATCAGTTTATGTGTGCTGATCACCCCATTTGTAGAAGCCATTACAGACCGTAAATTGCCTAGTAAACAAATTATTTTATTTGCTTTACTGTCGTTATTCGGTGTTTTTCTACTGACAACACAAAGCAGCGGCCAGCAAACATTTGATATGATTTCTTTAAACGAATTGTCTTTTGAATTTTTGTCTTTAGACCTTCTATCTTTAGACATGAATAAAGGAGACTACTCAATCTTGTTAGCCGCTTTTCTGCGAGCCTGCATGATAGTGACAACAAAAAGCTTACTGAAAGGAAAAACGTTATCGGCGCTTAGCACCACAAGCATTCAAGCCAATGTGGTTACCCTTGGCGCATTATTCATTTTTATTGCAAGCGATAATCCAATTGAGCAATTATTCCCAACAGATCTTTCTTTTTGGATATCGGCTTTTTACCTCGCTATTTTCTGCACAATTTTCGCCTTATTTGCACAGAACTTCGGCGTTAAACACACTACACCATCACGGGTTTCCTTGCTCACTGGCTCAGAACCTGCCTTCGGGGCGATGTTTGCTTACTACTGGTTGGGAGAATCCCTGAATACCATACAAATGATAGGCGGCGCCTGTATTTTACTAGCAACCATAATGGCGACTTTAAGAAAATAAAGATCTCTGTTTTGAAATGAAAAGGGTGAAACAAAAAAAGGCTTAGGCTCTATATTAACAATAGAAGCTAAGCCTTTTTTAAACTAATGCAACACGCAGTCACACTAGAATGTTGGATTATTGCTTAGGCAAAAGCACGGTATCAACAACATGAATCACGCCATTTGATTGCTTAACGTCAGCAATAGTCACGTGAGAAACACGGCCATTTTCGTCTTCAAGCATAATTTTATCGCCCATGTATGTGGCCATTAAAGTACATCCGCCAACAGTAGGAACTGGGTGTTTACCCATATCATTGTCGATCATAGTTTTGATCGCACCAGACAATGCATCGGCTTTTACAACGTGACAAGCTAAGACTTTAGTTAAAGCGGCTTTGTTTTCAGGTTTTAAAAGATCTGCTACTGCACCTTCAGGTAATTTATCAAACGCAGCATTTGTTGGAGCAAACACAGTAAAAGGGCCTGGGCCTTGAAGGGTATCAACCAAGCCTGCGGCCTTAACAGCTGCGACTAAAGTGGTATGATCTTTTGAGTTAACGGCATTTTCAATGATGTTTTTGCTCGCATACATCGAAGCGCCACCCACCATTGGATTAGCGGATTCATCAGTTGATTTCATACCACCAGAAGAACAGCCGGCAAGAGTCACAATTGTTGCAGCAGAAACAAGACTTAATAATTTCATTGTTATTCTCCAGTTTGTTTATCCATAACAATTCGCCATGGTTATAAAGAGATACGGAGCGAATTAAAAATGGTTTCAAGTTTTTCAAAATAACGTTAAAGATATCTAAGCTGGCTGAAACACCAAAGAAATACCATTTAAACAATGACGCAAGCCTGTTGGTTGCGGGCCATCATCAAATATATGACCTAAATGACTCCCACATCGACGACAATGAACTTCTGTTCGCTTCATAAAAAAGCCATTATCCTCTTTCGTTCCAACAGCATCTGGTAAACTTTGATAAAAACTTGGCCACCCCGTGCCACTTTCATATTTAGTATTACTAGGATAAAGAGGAAGATCGCAGCCCTTGCAAAGATACGTACCCTCTCGCTTTTCACCCAGTAAAGGACTGCTACCAGCACGCTCCGTTTTCTCTTCTCTCATTACTTGGTATTCAAAATCGCTTAGCTTTGCGTGCCACTGCTTCTTGCTGAGTACCACCTCAAAATCTTCATCAGAGGTTGAACTGGCAGCCATAACAGGCGCACTAAAGGAATTAGCACCACCAATCACACAAGCGGTTGTTACGAGAAAGTTTCGACGATTCATAGCATCTTTCCTTATTAGTCTTAGGTTGTTGCAATATGGCTACAACGCAACAGATATTAATAAGTACGTAAAAAACTAAAGAATAGTTTCAATATTATAGGCACATGGCTCAATTAGAAGTACAAAGGGAAGGTTAGAATTCTCCAACGAAAAAGGAATATATTTTTTAAACGCAAAAAAAAGGGTAAGTTCCGAAGAACTTACCCTTTCTTAAATATTCTTAGTAGCTAATTAAAGTACTGTAATATTTTCTGCTTGAGGACCTTTTTGGCCAGCAGTAACAACGAATTCTACTTGTTGGCCTTCAGCCAAAGTTTTGAATCCTGAGCTAGCAATAGCGCTGAAATGTGCGAACACATCAGGGCCAGACTCTTGCTCAATAAAACCAAAACCTTTAATTTCGTTGAACCACTTAACGGTTCCTTTAACTGTATTAGACATAAATAATCACCTGAGTTTGAATGGCCTTTTTGGGGCCGGTTTTGCAAAAAAATAGACTTGTACTTAGAAACTTTCAGACGAGGATTTTATGAATAAAACAACGTATTGCAGAGTTAATAATTTAGACTTCTTTCTAGCTTGTGCCGCCATAGTATAGAGATACGCTTTGGATAGATAGCTTTATTCCAACTTATTTAAAATAAGTTGTTACCTACCCCCACACTTTCCGCCCATCGATCCATGTTGATTGCACAAAAAAATCTTCACTTAATGCTACAAGGCTAGCTCGGTATCCCGCTTTAATACGACCAAAATGATGCTCTATTCCTAAAAACTCAGCAGGCCTTAAAGACGCCATTTGCAAGGCTTCTGCAGGTGTTCGGCCAATTAAAGAAATAGTATTACGTACGGCGGTTGCCATATCTAAATCGGAGCCAGCTAACGTGCCATCTTCGGTGGTGACTTTACCTTCGCTGCGCAGTACTTTTTTACCTAAAAATGGCATTTCTTTTTCATCTGACCCCACACTCTGAATAGCATCGGTTACTAAAAGCATATGCTCACAGCCTTTTGCGGCAATAGCGACTCGCATACTGGCAGGATGAACATGATAGCCATCGGCAATTAAACCGCACCAAGTTGGTTTGTCGGTTTGTAATGCCGCCCCAACCACACCCGGTTCACGACTTACCAAGGGTGTCATGGCATTAAACAAATGCGTAAAACCGCGAGCACCACTCATCACAGCTTGCCTTGCTTGATCATAACTCGCCGCAGAATGACCAATACAAACAATAGCCCCTTCGGAAACTAACCATTCGATAAAGCCTTCTGGCACTTGCTCTGGTGCTAATGTCAGCATAAGTTTTCCGCTGCGGCTCACTTCTAGCAATGTCGCTAATTTGCCTTCTGTGGGTTTACGCAGCTTAGATTCATTATGAACGCCTCTACGAATGGGATTGAGATAAGGACCTTCATAATGCATTCCTAAGATCCCTGCCATGTTCTGCTTGAGTGCTTGGCAAACCGTTTGATGAGCTTGCGACATGATCTCGTAATCATCCGATATCAATGTCGGCATCATCGCAACCGTACCGAATTGAGCATGCACAGCAACCATACGCTCCAATGCTTCGATAGTCGGTGTATGGTTAAACAATGCACCACCACCGCCATTAACATGAACATCAATAAACCCAGGCGCCAGAAAATCAACAACTTCCATGTGGCCTGCTTGTGCATCCGAAATACCTTCTATAGACACAACGGACTCAATAATTTGGCCTTTTAAGGTCACTTTTTGATTCGTTAACCAGTTTTCGCCATCGAACAGACGTTTAGCAAATATAGTTTTCATCATATGTTCCTTCATATTGCCTTCCTTCCTATCTGAGCTTTGGCCATCAAAATCGCGCCCGCCATGGCATCGCCTTCTGGCTGGCAAAAGTATGTCGAAAATCGCTCCGGCAAATACGCTAAAATGGCTTCGGACACGCCACCAACTAAAACTATCTTCTGCGCGCCTTTGGTGATCAAAGCGTCTAAATATAGACTTACCCATTCTACTTGCTGCTGGATGATTTTTAACGCGATAGGATCTTTTTGCTGAGCAAACTGAAACACTTGAACAGCAAAAGCCCCGTATTCTTTCGGAAGTGGCACACGATTTTGATACAATACATATTCTTCCGCAGAGAGAGAAAACTCAGCATTAATACTGTCAGTAAAAGGTGTCGATGGTGAAATACCATCTAACGCAGCTAACGAATACTCAAGTGCAGATAGGCCAATACGTGCCCCACTACCTTGATCAGATAACGGAAAACCCCAACCCCCAACAATGCTAAACCTTTCATTTTTATAAACCACACCACAGCTGCCAGTGCCCAATATCAATAACGCGCCATCTTCACCGTTAAACGCCCCCAAACAAGCCGCATGCGCATCGGTTAATAAGTAGCGTTGCCCAAAAGGGGATTTTTGAGAAATCACCTGTTCTTGTTCTAACGGCTGATTGGCACCCGCCAAGCCTAAACCTAACGTGATTTTTGAATAGGCTTCGGGAAGAATATTGCCTTGATAGCATGCTTCAAGACAGGCATTAATAATATTCTGCCATGCCGCTTCTATCCCTATTCTTGGATTACCCGAGCCACCTACGGCCTCACCCAATACATTACCATCACTATCAACCAAGCGGGCTCGACAGAAGGTTCCTCCTCCGTCCACTCCTATATATAAGCCGCTCATGATACATTCCCCTCATGTAATTGTTGTCGTTTTTGTTCACACCATTGGTAGTACTCTTTTAGAGCTAATAAGCTAGCCGCCTCTTCATCCAATACTATGGTTGCAGTTTCATGTAGCTGCAGTGCCGACGCTGGACACATAGCAGAAAGCGGTCCTTCTATCATGGCTTTTACCGCCTCTGCTTTCGCTTTTCCGGTTGCCATTAATAACACTGCTCGACTATCCAAAATAGTACCAATTCCCATGGTGAGCGCTAAATGGGGCTGAAACTCTCCGTCTTTGAAAAAACGTTTATTCGCTACAACAGTGGATTCAGACAAGGTTTTTATACGAGTTCGTGAGGCAAAGCTGGAGGTGGGTTCATTAAAGCCAATATGACCATTTAAACCAATACCCAAAATCTGCAAATCAATACCACCAGCTTGCTGAATACTTGCTTCATAATCCTGTGCGCTTTTCTTTAAGGTGCCTGCATCTTGGCTTTCGGCCAATGGAACATGCGTGTTCGTAGCAATGATATCAATAGCATCAAACAGATGCCGATTCATAAAAGTGCGATAGCTCTGCTCATGAGAGTCGGCAATACCAATATATTCGTCCAAGTTAAAACTGGTCGTGTGACGAAACGATACTTGCTTAGATTGATAACGCCCCACCAGCTCTTTGTACAAAGCGATGGGCGTCGAGCCAGTCGCCAACCCTAAAACGGGATTCGTTCTGGCATCAATCACATCTACAACACAATCAGCCGCATACAAGGCCACGTCACGTGCAGATGGGAGAATGATAACTTGCATAAGAACCCTCTTTACTAACCAGAATTAATATAGAACCAATATAGAACCAATTAAAGCGTAAGATCAATTTATTTTCCACAATTCTGTCATATTTATTTGCTTGAACGAATAATTGGTGCTAATTTTTAAAACTTAGCAATACCTAAAAAATACCAATATAGTTTTAACGGAAATTATTTTACGGTGTTACGAAAGCTGTAGCAGTACAAAAGGTCTACGAAAAAACCTAATAAAAAAAGCAATCACATCACAATTGGAAAACACAATCGGAGAGTACTCATGTTCAATGTTCGTTCCGCTTCACCTGAAACAAAAATGGCAACAAAACTTACTTGCCTAGCCGCCATCCTGCTTAGCAGCACTGGCATAGCGCAAGCTGCGAACGGTTTGTCGATAGAAAGTTGGCGCAGTGATGATGCTAATATCTGGTCTGATGTCATCATTCCAGCTTTCAACAAAAGCCATCCAGATACAAAAGTAAACTTTGCCCCAACCCCTCCAACGGAATACAACTCAGCCTTACAAGCAAAATTAAAAGCAGGTTCTGCTGGCGATTTAATCACTTGTCGTCCATTCGATACGGCATTAGATCTTTATAAAGACGGTTATCTTGCCAACTTAAATGATCTAAACGGTCTAAAGCAATTCTCTGACGTGGCGAAAAGCGCATGGGTCACGGACGATGGTAAAGACCAATTCTGTATGCCTGTTGCTTCGGTTATTCATGGCTTTGTTTACAACAAAGAAATTTTTAAAGAACTGAATTTATCCGTGCCTAAAACTCGCGATGAGTTCTTCAAAACCCTTGATACCATCAAATCAGAAAGTCGCTATATACCGTTAGCAATGGGAACCGCTGATCAATGGGAAGCCGCAACAATGGGATTCCAAAATATTGGACCGAACTATTGGGAAGGTGAAAAAGGCCGTAAAGCACTACTAAGCGGTAAAGAAAAATTAACCGACAAAGCTTACGTAGATACTTGGAAAGAACTTGCCCAGTGGAAACCGTATCTAGGTCGAGGATTTGAAGCGCAGAAATATTCTGACTCACAGAATCTTTTCACATTAGGTCGTGCTGCCATCTACCCAGCGGGCTCTTGGGATATTCAGACGTTCAACAATCAAGCGGATTTTGAATTTGGTGCGTTTCCACCTCCAGTGGCAAAATCAGAAGACACTTGTTACATCAGTGATCATACCGATATGGGTATTGGCATCAATGCAAGTTCGACTAATAAAGAAGCCGCTAAAATCTTCTTAAATTGGATGGCAAGTAAAGAGTTCGCCACACTTTATGCGAATGCGGTACCGGGCTTCTTCCCATTGTCTGATCATCAAATTGACATCAAAGATCCTGTGGCGCAAGAGTTTATGAGCTGGCGTCAGCAATGCGAATCGACCATTCGTAACTCTTATCAAATCCTGTCTCGTGGAACACCAAACCTAGAGAACCAACTTTGGAACGTGAGCGCTCAGGTAATCAATGGCACCATGACACCAGAAGCCGCCGCCAAAGAAACACAGGAAGGCTTGGAGCAATGGTACAAACCTCAGCAATAAACTAAACCATTAAAAGGTCGTCGATTAGGGCGACCTTTTAACTAAATGAAATTTATCTAGATAGCACGTTACATTGAGATAAACTATGACTCCATCCAACCAACATGACGAAAAGAAACCGTTCCCATGGCACTTGGTATTTTTCCTCGGGCCGGGATTGCTTATTTACGTTGTTTTCAGTGTTTACCCCTTGCTCGATACACTTGTCTTAAGTTTATTCAACGAGCAACAAGGGCAAAGTAGCTTTGTCGGTCTGCAGAATTTTATCACCTTGGTAACAGACGAAACTTGGTCACAGGCTTTTTGGAACGCACTGGGCAATAACTTCAAATTTTTCGCGATTCATATGCTTGTACAAAACCCGATTGGTTTGCTTCTCGCGGTTTTATTGAGCTCGCCAAAGCTACGTTTATCCGGTACTTACCGAACACTTATCTTTATGCCTACCATGCTTTCTGTAGTAATTATTGGTTTCGTTTGGCAGCTGCTGTTAAGTCCTATTTGGGGCATTTCTGAAAACTTTCTTTACAGTATTGGTCTTGGTCAATACTTCGATGCTTGGCTTGGTAAGGAAAGTAGCGCACTAATCACTTTAGCTTTTATATCAGTCTGGCAGTTTGTCGGTATTCCGATGATGTTGATTTACGCCACCTTGCTAAATATTCCTGATGACATTGTCGATGCCAGTGTGGTTGATGGCGCGAATTCATTTCAAACCTTTTGGCACATTAAATTACCGTTAATTTTGCCAACTATCGCCATGGTATCAATTTTAACCTTTGTGGCGAATTTCAATGCATTTGAACTGATATATGCGGTAAAAGGCGCCCTTGCCGGCCCAGATTTTTCGACCGATTTAATGGGAACTTTCTTCTACCGAACATTTTTTGGCTTCCAGCTACAACAAGGTAGCGCATCCATGGGTGCTGCGGTGGCAACACTGATGTTTTTGATCATTTTGGTGGGCGTCATGCTGTTCTTATTCTTTATTCAACGCCGCATTCAGCGATTCCAATTTTAAGGAGGCCATGATGAAACTATTAAACCGCTTTATTCCCTCCTCTGGAATGAGACAGGTGCCCAAAAGTGTCACGGTACACGCTGTGTTATTGGCCTATACCGTGATTGCTCTGTTCCCAATTATTGTCGTTGTGATCAATGCCTTTAAAGAACGTCGTGCAATTTTCCGCGATCCACTCGACTTACCAGACAGTGATTCCTTTACCTTGGTAGGATTCCAGCAAGTGTTATTGAGATCAGACTTCGGTTTGTATTCTTGGAACAGTTTGGTCGTCACTATCTTGGCAGTAGGTTTGGTGCTTTTACTTGGCGCGATGGCCGCTTGGGCTCTGACGGAATACAAATTTAAGGGCAACTTGCTGATTACCTTTTTGTTTGCCATGGGCATCATGATTCCAATACGTCTTGGCACGGTAAGTATTTTGAGTCTGATGGTCAATCTGGATCTTGTGAATACGCTTACTGCGCTAGTTTTGGTGTACATAGCCCAAGGATTACCTCTTGCAGTATACATATTATCGGAGTTTGTACGCACCATTCCAAAGGAACTCACCGAAGCTGCTCGTTGCGATTCGGTTAGTGAATACAAGATTTTCTTTTGTGTCATCTTGCCACTACTGAAACCTGCGATGGCGACCGTTGCCGTATTCACCATGATTCCGATTTGGAATGATTTATGGTTCCCACTGATACTCGCGCCGGGTGAAGAGACTCGCACTATAACACTTGGCGTACAGCAGTTTGTTGGTCAATACGTCACTGACTGGAACTCGGTTTTGTCAGCGCTAACCTTGGCGATCGTTCCTGTACTGATCCTATACACCATTTTCTCAAGACAATTGATCCGCGGCTTAACCAGCGGAGCGGTCAAATAATATTTTATATCTTTGACCGTTGGAGGTTTATTTCATGGCTAGTGTAAAACTTAACAATATTAAAAAGCGCTTTGGCGATGTGGACGTACTGCATGGCATCGACCTTGATATCAAAGACGGCGAGTTTGTCGTGTTGATCGGCGAATCTGGTTGCGGTAAATCAACCTTATTACGTTTGCTATCTGGATTAGAAGACATCACCGAAGGCGATTTGTATATCGATGACGAGCGCGTCAATGGACGCTCTCCCGCCAAGCGCGGCATCGCTATGGTGTTTCAATCTTATGCTTTGTACCCTCATATGAACGTGTTTAAAAACATGGCATTTGGCTTAAAAATCTCAGGAAAAGACAAAGCGTTTGTGAACAACAAGGTTATGGAAGCGGCGAAGAAGCTGAAGATTGATCACTTATTGGAGCGATTACCGAGAGAATTGTCTGGTGGTCAACGCCAGCGCGTTGCTATAGGTCGTGCCATTGTACGCGATCCAAAAGTCTTCTTATTTGATGAGCCTTTATCTAACTTAGACGCCTCACTACGAGTTCAAACACGAGTCGAACTTGGTAAGCTTCATCAGGAACTAAAAGCCACGGTGGTTTATGTTACTCACGATCAAGTAGAAGCCATGACATTGGGCGATAAAATCGTCGTGATGAACAAAGGCCGTGTCGAACAAGTTGGCGCACCGTTGGATTTGTATCACCATCCAAAAACACAATTTGTCGCTGGCTTTATTGGTTCACCTAAAATGAATTTTTTGAAAGCGAAGATCAGTCAATCCGGCGCTGAAAACACGCAACTTGTGCTAGAATCTGGCCGCGTTATTGAAGCCTCGGTCGATACTTCGTCTTTAAATCAGGGCGATATAGTACAACTAGGCATGCGACCAGAACACATGGCGCTAAACTGCGAAAGCAACATCGTAGAAGGCAAAGTCACTCTCATTGAACACCTTGGTGAACTATCTTATTTATATGTCGATATCGGTCAGGAAGGTGAAATGGTGCTTAAGGTGGATGGTGACAACCAACACCAAGCAGGTGATAAAATTACCTTTGGTATTCAACCTAATCGCTTGTATTTATTTGATCACCAAGGCAAGGCTTTAACGAGAGTAAACGCGCATACGTCAGCGGCTATTC
Organism: Marinomonas polaris DSM 16579; assembly: GCF_900129155.1. Classification (GTDB taxonomy): domain Bacteria; phylum Pseudomonadota; class Gammaproteobacteria; order Pseudomonadales; family Marinomonadaceae; genus Marinomonas; species Marinomonas polaris. The sequence continues at coordinate 359,515 of NZ_FQVF01000002.1, read as the reverse complement.
TCCTTTAGAACTGACATACTTAGCTCTTCGAAAAAACGAGTACGAATACGGGAACCCCTTCCCGTTCAGGACACTGATATGAACCAAAATCGGGTTAATGAGTTATTTGGCGCGGCCCAAGCATTGAGAGAAAAAGGCATTCCTCTTTATATGCAGGTAAAAAAAGCCATTTTAGCGTCTATTTCTGCAGGTCGAGTACTTGGTGGAGACACGCTTCCACCAGAGCGTGATCTGGCCAAGTATCTTGATGTTTCACGCGTCACCGTGCGCCGAGCCATCGACGAGTTGGTAAAAGAAGACGTATTGACGCAACGTCAAGGCGCAGGAACTTTTGTGAGTGAAAGGGTTGAACAACCGCTGAACCACTTGCGTAGCTTTACCGAAGTCATGGAAGCACGTGGCAAAACCATTACGTCCAAATGGCTAGATCGCTCTTTGGGTATGCCTCATGAGGATGAATGCAAAGCACTTAAACTGTCAGCAGAGCAAGAAGTGGTACGCTTTTATCGTTTGCGTTATGCCGATGGCAAGCCAATGGCGCTTGAGCTGGCGACAATTCCAAGCCGTTACATTCTCAACCCTTTTGCGATGGAAGGATCATTGTACGATTTGCTGGAACAACAAGGCTGCCGCCCTGTTCGTGCGTTTCAGCGTCTTCGCGCCATTAGCATTGATGAACAAAGAGCTCATCTACTCGACATCCCAGCACTTAGCGCTGTACTTTACATTGAACGTACCGCTGTAACACAAGATGGTACGCCCATTGAGTTTACGCGCTCATGGTTCCCTGGGGATTCTTACGACTTCGTTGCAGAGATTCATAATACAGTTTGATAAAGACCCTAATAAAACAAACCTCTAATCACAAAAAAGGCTTTCTACGGTAACAATAGAAAGCCTTTTTTATGTGTGTTTGAAAAACAAAACAACGACTACTTTTCTTCTTTGGCCTTAGCCAGCAACAAAAAGCGTTTATGTATTTTTCGCGTCGCTAACCATACACTGCCAACAACAATAGGCACGGACAAGCCAATCACTAGGCTTTTATCAAAATGGACACCTTTGTCGTAAACCGCCTCAATCAAGAACTTCAATAAACCCACGCTATAGTAACTGATCGCAGCAACAGACAAGCCTTCGACCGTATGCTGCATGGCAAGTTGAATTTTTGAACGACGATCCATGGAAGTGAGCAATTGTTGATTCTGAGATTGAATCGACATCTCTACTTGAGTACGCATCATATCCGACACTCTGTCGATACGAGTCGAAAGGCTTTCTAAATGGTTGCCAGCTGTATTACAGGTCCTCACTGCAGGTGTTAAACGACGAGTCATGAATTCGGTAATGGTTAAATGACCGGATACTTCGTCTTCTTTTAGCTCATTTAAACGTTTTAAAACTAATTCGTGATAAGCCCTTGTGGCACTGAATCGAAATGAGGTTTTTGATCGTGTGGCTTCAACCCAAGCGGCCATGTCTATTAGTTCGCTCAACAAGGCCTGCTCATCAAGTGGTTCTGTCGCATCAGACAAGCTGGCGGTGGTTTGAGCTAACTCTTCGTCCATGGCAACAAGTTCTGCGTTGTATTTACGTGCCATGGGTAACGCTAATAACGCCATCAAACGGTAGGTTTCTATCTCGACTACGCGCTGAACCATACGGCCCAGTTGGCTATCACTCATGCGTTTGTTGTAAATGAGAAAACGACCACAGCCATCACTGTGCAACTGAAAAGTGGTCCAAACCTGAGCATCGCCATTTTGAGGACGACTACCGACTAAACGCATGCCCTCAAAATGGCTTTTTACTAGAGCGAGATCTGGTTCAGGAATGGTTCGAGCATCTTCAACGGCCACATGAAACGCCGCAATAACAATACCAGGAATTTTAGATAACCAATCAATTGGCAAACAAACCAAAGCATTTTGATCGAAAAAACCTAGGTTAGGATCAATCTGCGAATGAGTAATCATGTAAGAAGTAAATTCAAGATGCTTATCACGACGTATTTTAAAGTCGCCAAAATCTACTTCAAAGCACACGCCATCATCTTGTGGTGGCACACCATTAAAATGATTATAAAGTGAACAAAAATGTTCAAACTCTGCTTGCTTCTGATCTGAACCGACAATAACCGCGAGATAACTGATTCGGGCTGGACTGGGCAGCACCTGAAAAGGGCGTGAATGTAGCTCTGCATACAGTGCATCTCGTAATGGATGCATCTCTAACCCGTATGAGTTATTAACCTTGTTCATTACAAACCTTATAATAAGAGTGACTTAAAAAAACAAACATCACTCAGCTATTGTGTGCGGATTACTCGGTAATTTCCATAATATTTTATTTTTACCGCTTTTTTTCGCGAGCCCCAGCATCTCATCTGCTGTATTAAAAAGGTCATCGCTGCTGCAGCTTAGATTAGGTAATTTTGTGGTCCCCCCCACACTGACAGTTACCTTACCGCTAAAATCTTCATGACTGTAAGCTAAATTTAGGGCCTCAACTCCTTGCATACAAAGACGAGCAACCTCAGCAGCATCTTCTTGAGTATGGTCAGGTAGCAAAATAACAAACTCTTCACCACCATATCTTGCAACGAGTCCTTTATCTAAAGCTTGCTTAGCTAATACCATTGCGACTTGTTGAAGCACTTTGTCACCAGTAGCATGTCCGTAACAATCGTTATATTGCTTGAAATTATCTATATCAATGACGAGCAAAGAAAGACATCCTTGATGAGTAATGGCTCTTTGCCATTCTTGCTCAATAACATCTTGATACTTACGACGATTGGCAAGTGATGTTAAAGGGTCAATATTGGCTAGTTTTTCTAACATTTGACGCTGTTTTACAAGCTGCAAATGAAGGCGAACGCGAGCCTGTACTATATTGGTATGTAGTGGTTTTTGAATATAGTCGCTGGCACCCATTAATAAAGCTTTTTCTTCATGACTCGAGTCATTTAAAGCAGTAATAAAAATAACGGGGATGGCACTTGTACGCACATCATGACGAAGGCGAGCCATGGTTTCAAAACCATCCATTTCTGGCATTACAACATCTAATAAAATCAAATCTGGCTTATATTCTATAGCCTTTCTAATACCCTGCTCACCGCTTTTTGCTAGCATAATGCTAACCTCATCACTGAGTATATCGCTGATTATTTTCAGGTTGATTTTTTCGTCATCAATGACTAAAACACTTTGCACTTCTGTCATCGTCTCTAATCACCTTGGAGCTCTAAAACAAGCTGAGACGCTTTAACAGCAGCCGTCTCAAACTCAATATTTTTAACATCATAAATTAAATTTTCGATATCCAGAACGTACTTGCTACCGCGAACCATTTTGCGCAGTAAACTGAAATGATTTTCTACAAAAAAATCTGACTTTTTTAATAGAGGTACTATTTTTTTCAATTTATTCACTAAATCACTTTCGCTAAACCCTTCTATATCTTCACTTGATTTAATTAAAGAAAAATAGGGCATTAAAATACATTTCAATTTATCAACTAACACCTTAACCATTCCCACAAGATGGATAATTAGCTCAGAACAAAAAGCCCCATTTTTAATATTGCCTTCTAATTCAGTACAAAACACTGATATATTTAACGCCCCTATGTAAGCAGCATTAGATTTTAATGAGTGAATAACCCCATCTAAATCAATACCAATACATTCAGCCAAAGAAAAATCTTTGTATCTATTATAAAAAGACGATATTAAATCAAGATATAAGTCTTTTTTTCCACTAAGATTTTTTATCGCTTTATCTATATCCAATGTATCTATTGAGTACAAATTAGACAACACCTCAGAATGCAGTGCGTCTTGTTCATGCATCACAAACCCCTTCATTTGCAAGGAGTTATGATGCTTATTTGTAGCTAGGTGTTTTTGTAAAATTTTGTATAAATCAAACTTTTTAATTGGCTTATCTAAATGCGCATTCATACCAGCGTGTGCTGACTGCTTTTTTGCTTCATCAGAGACATGAGCTGTCATTGCAATTATAGGAATATTACCATAAAGAGAGGATTGTCTAATTTTTTTAGAAGCGGTTAACCCATCCATAATCGGCATTTGAATATCCATCAAAACCAAATCGTATTTCTTGTTTTCTAATTTATTAATAGCCTCTTCACCATTACCAACAACATCCACCTTTATCAAGGTATCATCTAAATACCCCAAAATAACCTTTTGATTAATAAGATTATCTTCTGCCAGAAGAATGTTATATTGAGAAAAATTCGGGATGCTTTTATTTTCTCTACATTCTTCTTTTAACACTTTTTCATTTAAGGTACTTTCATTTAAAAGCAATAAATCAGGGGCGATATTAAGAGGGAGAACAAAACTAAAAGTAGAACCTTGCCCTAATTCACTGTGTACCCAAATATCACCGTTCATCAACGAGCAGAGTTGGCGAGAGATAGTTAAGCCTAAACCGGTTCCACCAAACTTGCGAGTAACACTATCGTCAGCCTGATGAAATGATTGAAATAGTTGATCCAAATACACTTTCGATATCCCAATACCTGTGTCAATTACATCGCACCTTATTAGAACACCTTTATCATTATTTTCATCAGCATACATGCGTACACAAACACCACCACGTTCGGTGAACTTAACAGCATTGGTAACTAGATTGACCAACACTTGCTGTATACGTAATGGGTCACCTAATAGCATGGGCGGCAACGATGGAGAAATATCGACCGTCACTGCCAATTTTTTTTCTTCAGCTTTGATAGCATTCATATTGATCGCATGCTGGACAATCAATTTAGGGGAAAAAGGCACTTTTTCTATCCCCATTTCCCCCGCCTCAATCTTCGAAAAATCCAATACATCATTAACGAGACTAAGTAGGTTTTCACCGGACGATAAAATGGTGTTGATATAGTCTTTTTGCTCATGATTTAAAGACGTTTTTAAAGTCAGGTGGCTTAATCCAATCACAGCATTAATTGGGGTGCGTATTTCATGGCTCATTCTGGCAACAAAGGAAGACTTTGCCTCCAATGACTCTTCTACTATGCGTTTCGCATTTTCTAATTCTTTGGTTCGCTCTTGTACCTTACGATCCAATTCTTGGTTGATCGTTTCCAGTGCGGTGCTGTATTCCAGAAGTTTTTCATTAGCTTTTAATGCAACGGTTTCGGCCTCTTTTATTTTCGTAATATCACGACTTACGCCACATACAAAAATCGGCTTACCTAATGAATCAAAAATAGGGACAAACAAGGTATCAAAATAAATCTGACTACCGTCACCTCGCATACCAGCTTGTTCGATAGAAACAGGTTTTCCACCCTGCAATACTTGACGATAGGTAGCATAGACTTGCTCTGCCATTTCGTCACCAAACTGCACTCGTAAGTTAAGGCGATGTATCTCTGCTCCCTTTTCAAGACCCATTACTGCCTTAGACGCTGGGTTATTGTCGTATAAAGAAAACTCATCACCATCTTCTACTGCCATGATGAACATTAAATCGGCAGAATAACGCCACATTTGTAGAAAACAATCGATTATAGTTTGATCATGCTCTTCTTTATTGAATGCATTACCTAAGCTCATTTGTTTTCCCTCACAATTTGATCATGACTCAACTATGATTTTTTCGTTAATTCCCAGTTTTCAGAGTTTGCCTGAAAGTAGGCTGACTCAGCCTTTGTGGAGTTAGCCAACCAACGAGAAAGAATCAAAGTATTAGCGTCTTGGCTTATACGACCGATAAGTGATATCGGTTGATATGTATTTAGCATATATCCACTTAAGCTAACACTCTGTAATATATTGTTATTATCTAAGGTATCTGTGAAACCAAGCATGCTTATTAGTTCACCTTCATATGCTAACCAGCCGTTAACAACCCCATATTCTTTATCCTGCAAAAATACCGTTAGCTGAATACTTTTTTCTTGGTTTACCCACACGCCATTAATAGAATTAGCAAATTTTGCTTTTTTCTGAGCCATAGGCTCAATGTTTTTTGTCTTGATTTCATTAGAGCTAGAATATTTCGTGAAGATCAACTTGTCGATGTAATCTCCTGGAACAAAAGCTTGATATTTAGTTGTCGTTACCAATGAGTTCATTACCGTAATTTGGCCATCACTATCAAGCTGGCCACAGTAGGTAGAAACCCAGTGAGAGCCATCGTCAGGTTCTTCACCACCAATTGAACGCCAATAAATAGACAGAACTAATGGTTGCCCAGCATCATTAGTAGGGTAACTTGGCCGACAATATCCAATCACAAGATAAGTACCAGTAGAGCCAGTATGAGATCCGTACTCTCCAAAAATAAAACCATCTTCATCGACTTCTAACGTCATCGTTGAGCCATAGCTATTTTCCCATGAGCCATTCAACATCAAAGACATGCATTACTCCTTTATGGTTTAAACATTTTTATCTGTTCACTAAAATTGGTAGACATTAATTGAAAATACGTGCTGGCTTATTTTGAGTTGTCGTAATCACTTTGGGCCCCTCTTCTTTATTGAATATCCACATGCCAACAGGAATAACGCAATTCTCGCCTTCACGTTGAACTACTCTAAATTCATACACCGTATACAAATAATCCATCAATACAGAACCTACCAACGCGATATAATCAGCATTTTCCATTGGTTGAAATTGCGTAATAACTTCTCCTTTATTCTCACCAGCCTCAATCAATACATCGTACATGCTAGAGGTAACCACCAACTTTCCAATATTTCCAGAATCCGTTTCTCCGATCTCAATCACCAGATTTTCTTTTGTTTTAGATGCTATGTTGTAAAGCGTAGCCATTACATCCAAGTCGCCTTTGAACTGAGATGAGCCAGAATCCAAAGCAAGAAAGTATGGCGTGCTAGTAATTGATTCAGGTGAAATAAGCTGAGTATCACCAATAGATAAAGATGTGATCTTGCTGGTCCATAAATAAGGTGCACTGTATTTATCCCAAGGCAAAAATAGATACTCCCTGTTCTCTCGGTAATCTTTATTCAGCTGACCAAATTCCACTTGACCGCTCTTGTTATCGATATCTGTTAGAAATGTTACATAAGGACGTTTCGAACTAACCACTCCTTGATCAAGCAAACTCTGAAAGAAATGAAATGATGCCGGTTCAGTTTTATTACTCGGTGTTATGCCTCGAAAAGACCGATAAACAAAAAGAGAATCTGACAATTCCGTTGTACTAGGAATACCGATGCCGCCATCCCAATCAAGCTCTCGAAACTGAATACCTTGATAAGACTGCGCTAAATACACATCTGACAGCAAAGACACAGAACCACTTGTTGATTGTCCCAAGGCTTCAGGTGTTAAGGTAAAAACATCCTTGCCCGTTTTTACCTTCATATTTCCCCATGACCCAAAATTAACCTCAGTTGTCTGCTGGTTAACCCAAGAAAAACTGGATGATATTTGATAAGCAAACTCTTGATCACCATAATGATGACAAGTATCTGCTTTGCATAAACTAGATGTCACCCAGATAAAGTCACTGCCGGTATCAAAAGAAAACTTCAATGTTTGCTCTGGCGTGCCAACTCCAACATAAGCATACCAAGGTGACGCACCATTATTCTGAAAAGGCCCTCGATCAAGAGAGATAGAAACCCCCTTCCCCTCACCTATTACTGATAACAATTTTTCCATACTTCCTCCAGAAAAACACAGTGTATAATTAAGCGTAATTACGATGAACGTACACAAAATGTGTAACGAAAAACAAACAGGATCTACAACCTAATGCACATTTCGACCATTAAATACGGAGTTCTTTTACTAGGATGCTCTTTTGTAAGTCTAGTACATAGCAGTGATTTAATAGCCTTCGGAAAAGAGTGCTTGGCAAAAGAAGAGCGCTTGAATAAAGCAAAAAATAGATTAGAAGTGCTATCGCTACAGTCTGAAAGAACACAAAGGAAAAATAGCCAATCGATAAATTACTTAGATCGCTATCAAACCGAGAAAGCCCAGCTCGAAACATCAATGATAGAATGTGCTGAAACCACACCGAATAGCGCATACTGCCATCAAATTCGACACAAATATAATGAATTAACGTATCTGATTCAGCGAGTAAAAGCAGAAGCCATGGATAATAATTTTGGCGATAATGACGCAACAATCAATTATGAGATAACAAGAAACAATTTCAATCAACGCTATGACGACTTTCTCGCCTTATGTCGAGACTCCAATGTGCACTATGCTCTTATTCAAAGCCCCACAGCTTACACTGAAGTTTGCTCAACTCCTGAAGCAAAAGAGTCGATTACTTGCTCTCTTTTCTAAAATTGTAACGCAGGAAAAGCTAACTGGCTGGCACATTGCTACTTTGAACTACGTTAACCAATTTATCCATAGGGAAGCCTAATGCTTCCGCTTTGGCTAATAATCGACGTTTAACGTCTTCAGGCATAGTTGGAGTGCGAGACAATAACCAGAAATAGTCTCGGCTAGGCCCAGATATCATGGCGTATTGATAGTTTTTTTGATCCAGCTCAAAAATCACATAGGCACCATAAAACGGCCCAAAAAACGACACTTTTAGATGCCCAATATCCGACGAATTGACAAAATAAGCGCGGCCTTCAGCTTCTCGCCACTTTTTATCTTCCGCAGAATAACCACGGTTCAACACTGCGACGCCTCCATCATCACGCATAGAATAAGTCGCTGTGACATTAGACAAACCTTCTTCAAAAGCATGATCTTGACGCACAATTTCATACCAAGTGCCTAAATAACGCTCTACTTGAAATTGTGTTACGGGATCAATATTTTTTGGAGCACTAGTACAACCAGTTAATAAAGTGCAGCCTGCCAACAAAATCGTCATTATCCAAACCGGTACTTTCATCTTAGTGTCCTTTATAAAAAATCGGGGCATTTAGAGCATCATACAAATGTCACACTTTTATTGCAGTCTAGCAAAACCTTTTGTGAGAGAAGAAACCTCTTGTTTTATTCTAGATTGCAAAGACAACACAACATTCGCCAAAATAAATTGCTTGTCGTTAATCTTAACAGCACGACACCTGTTACAACCATAGACCCAAGATACTTATCTTTCTCGATTGATATATCCGTATTGGCTGGCGGTTTCTGGTGGGAAGGAAGTAAAGGCACGCAACGAGGACTTGGTACTCAACGGGTTGATCCTCTCAACTTACAACAGGAAAAACTCGATTTATTAGTTCAAGCACTCGGCCCCGCCTATATTCGAGTAGGCGGCTCTGAAGCGGATAAAGTACATTACTTTACGAGCGCTAACGTCCCAACTAATAGCAATTCAGACGCACTTACTGTCACCAAAGACATGTGGCACCAGCTTCATGACTTTTGCCAACGCAATGGTTTAGCCCTTATGTTTACCATGAAATATGGTCTGTTTGAACGACGTCAACAAGGCACATGGCAATCAACCGAAGTTAAAGAATTATTGGAATACAGCCACGTTCATGGGCAAAGTATCCATATTTGCGAACTGGGTAATGAGCTCAACGCCTATTGGGCATTTCATGGATTAACCTCACAACCTAGCGCGAAAAATCTCGCAAAAGACTATGACTCTTTTATTCGCTGCGTTCGACTGTACAGTCCCAATAGCAAAATCGCCGGCCCTGGCAGTGCATTCTGGCCGAGAATCGGCGAAGCCATCAAACCCCTTAGCAATATTTCCGCTCCATTTTTAGATAATCTAGAAGAACCTCTCGATATTGTTGATTGGCATTATTATCCATTTCAAAGCAGTCGTTCTCCGATCAAAACTCGCGCAGCAACAATCAAAAACATTCTATCGCCAAGCTCACTCATGGATTATGAGAGATATTCGAGACAACTGGAAAAGCTCCGTGATCAATATCAACCTAATGCTCAACTTTGGACCGGAGAAACTGGATCGGCTCAGTGCGGTGGGCAGGCCAAACTATCAGATCGTTTTATATCCTGTTTTTGGTGGGCTGATCAACTCGGCAGAGGCGCAAAAATAGGCCAAAAGGTCATGATACGACAAAGTCTAATCGGAGGTGACTACGCCCTTATTAATCGACAAACGTTAAAACCAAATCCAGATTATTGGGTCAGCTGGTTATGGGGGAAGCTCATAGGAGAACACGTTTTTGACGTGCAAAGTAACGACCCATTTGTGCAGATTTACTGCCATAGCGCAAAAAAAGAAGGCAAATGCACCCTACTCATTATCAATATGTCAGCCAATCCAAAAATTCTTCACTGCAATGGCTTTGGCTCAAAAAAGAAGCGCTTTGAAATTACCGCAGACTCCCTCACATCAAAAAAGATCCGCATCAACGGAGTCAAACCCAAATTTAAAAATGGAAAAATCAAACTTAGTGATTTCCCCAAGCTTTCTAAACTTAATCTAGTCAGCCCCTACAGCATTAATTTTTGGTGTTTTAGTGTGTAGTTTTTATCAACACACAAAACAAACACAATATTGATAACCATTATCAATAACACTATTATTAGTCATTATATAACCGATCTACTAATCAACAATCTCATAACAAAGAAAAAAAACATCTTCTTAGAATGCTGCTTAATCTTAATAATTTGGCACCAACATCAGCCAAACCTAAGATAACAGAGTTAATAAAGATAAGGTTGTAAACCTTATGAAACAACTAAATTATGGACAATTGAGGCTAACATGAGCAAACCAAACTTACGCTGTCTTATTACTAACCCATTGATAGGATTAACATTACAACCAGCATTGCCTAAGCTTCTTGCTGGGACGCTTTTATCATCCTTATCTGGCTTAGCCACGCTCGCAGCCTTTTGGTGCATGGTTCAATTGATTAGCGATATATCTGCTTATTGGGTTATTACTGCGATAATATTGTGGCTTTTAAGTGCTGCATTTTCAGCCTCAGCTTCATGGCTTGCACACGATGCCGAGGCCGCATTTTCAGGAAAGTTACGTCGTCAAGTTGCCAATCACCTTACTCGCTTACCTGCATCAACACTGTCTGGACAAGGTGACCAGAGCTTAAGAAGCCTTGTTTCAGATGATATTGCAAAATTACATCATATGGTGGCTCATTTACCTTCAGAAATTGCTAACTTAGCAGTCTTACCGCTAGCCTCTATTACTTTATTAATTAGCATGGTTGGTCCTGAAACACTCTGGGTGTTATTACCAGGCCTTATTGCCTCATTATATTATCTCGTAGTAGTACCACGCATTACTGCTCGCGATGGAGCTGCACGCATGAAGGTTATGGCTGAGGTGATATCTGCAGTTGACGATTACGCGCGCGGCATTAGAGTAAATAGAATATATGGGCGTCAATCTGGAGCTTTAGCCACTTATCATGATTCAGCGGAACGTTTTACTAACAGCATGGTTATGTGGGTAAGTAAAGTCGCAACATTTGCAGGGATTGCCGTAGCATTGCTACAAGCTGTCGCGACGTTTGCTATTGCCTATTTAGTGTCTTATGACCAAAACACTATAATATTAGCCGCAACATTATTTTTCAGCTTAGCAATTGTGACACCCGCTTTGCGTCTCGGACATGGACTTGATTATGTAAGTACGGGGAAATCAGCAATGGGGAGAATAATAAAGCTGCTGCAGACGCCTACATTACCAACAGGTCAATTAACACAGTTAGGTACTCCACCTATACTTACAATTAAAGATGCTGAATACTCTATAGGCAAAGTCAAGACTCTTGATAAACTAAACTATATTTTTGAACCCAGCACTATGACTGCAATCACTGGTCCAAGTGGTGCAGGAAAAACAACCCTCTTGCGCATTTTAGCAGGGCTTGAACCTCTGCAAAAAGGGCATATCCAGCTGGCCCAAACAGACATTTCTCAACTAGATGAACAAGTTCGACACGAAACCTTCCTACTCATACCGCAAGGTGCTGATGTACTACCCGCAACCGTAAAAGAAAATTTAAGATTATCAGCCCCAAATGCTACCGATGAACAACTAAAATCAGCCCTTATAACAGCACAGTTGGACATCGATTTAAATACAGTTGCTCAATTACTATCAGGTGGTGAGCGACAGAGAATAGGTATTGCAAGAGTATTTCTATCTCCAGCACCTGTGATATTACTTGATGAACCAACCAGCGCTTTAGATCAAATAAAGGCAACTAAATTAATTGAATCTCTAGAACACTTAGCTCGAAATCAAGACAAAACTATTATTATTGTTACGCACGATAAAGCCTTAGCAACCAAAGCAAGTGCTCACCTTGAATTGAAGCGTAAAACTACATCAGGAGAGTTATTATGAGCATTGCAGTAAACACACCAGACAAAAAAACAATCGCTATATTGCCACCCATCGCACGTAGGCGATTAATTACTGTTAGTATTGGCTGGATATTAGTAGCCGCATTAGAAGCAATTGCTTACACTATTTTGGCTCTTGGGATTATCAACTATTGGCCACCTAAATGGATTTTAATCAGCGCTGGCGCTGCTGTTTTCGCAACAGTTTTAGTGAACCGTTTAGGCTATTTAACAGGGGTTAGACTCGCTGGCGATTTATATGCAGCATTAGGGCAATCTCTTGCTCGTACTAAATTATCTTGGTTTACCAATGATCATCGAGCACAAATAGCCCACATTGCTGGGCAAGGTATTCCTGGATTTATGAGCATCCCAGCTCACCAACTCCAAAATTTTCTTCATGCACCATGCATTCCTCTATTTCTAATATTCGGTATATATGTTCTTGTGAGTCTAGATGTAGCCCTAGTTGCCGCCGCATTACTTACATTATCATTGATCACACAATTCTTATCTCAGAAAGCACTTGGACATGCAGATGCAAGGCGACATGATACAGAAGCAAAAACATCAGAAGCAACTATTGAATTAGTTGATCATATTGAGCTATTACGAACAGCAGCAGGACCCGTACGAACAATAGAACGAATTGAGCATCGCTGGAAAAATCAGGAAAAGGCGTTAATCAAAACTAATAAAGCGGCTGCTTTCGCCGTATTTATTTCTTCGTTAGCAAGCATAATGCCTATAGCAGGAATGGCTGCATATTTGATATTTACTGGATTTAATAGCCCTACAGCCATATTAGCACTCCTAATCATGATTAGCCGTGCCGCAGCCCCTCTTGGCGACTTGGCAACAGCAGGATTAAACATTAATGACCTACGAGCTTCATTAAATAATTATAAGGCCGCTACAAACACACCAATATTGCCCGAGCCTACTACTGCACAGGCAAACGTACAGCATGCATCAGATAACCACCATATTTCAGTTCAAGGTGTAAGCTATGCTCCTATGCTAAACAATATCAATATAAACATTTCGATTGGCAGCAGAGTATTAGTGACAGGTCCTAGTGGTAGCGGCAAGAGCACCCTACTTGAACTTCTAATGAGGTTTGATGATCCCACACAAGGTCATATTACAATTAATGGAATTAAACTAAATGAAATGACCTATGATGAACTGGCTTCTAATATCGCTTTTGTGCCACAGGATCCTATCGTATTTACAGGAACTTTAGCTGATAATATTCGCATTGGTAAGCCAGATGCTTCAGATAAAGAAATCGAAGATATTGCGAGAAAATCTACACTCAGCTCTATAATTGATCGTTCACCTGATGGCATACATCAATCAATTGGCCAGCAAGGTAGCGCGTTATCAGGAGGTGAACGCCAACGTGTAGCATTGGCTCGCGCCCTAATCAAAAACGCTCCCATCTTAATATTAGACGAAGCAACAGCTGCGCTAGATGAGGCAACAGAACAGGAAATTATTAACGTAATTCATGATCTATCTGCGACCATCATTTTTGTAACTCATAGAGACCCATCTATTTGGCAACCCACACAGTCTATTTATTTAAATAGTTAATGCCATTTATTCCATGAAAAAGCACTAATACTTTTTAAAAAACGCCTCTTTCAAGTGAAGAATACTTCTCATGATATTACGCTTATCAGCTTTGTTTGTGATGCTATGTATAGCATCACTTATGATTGGAGCCCAGCAATTGATACGACTAAACTAATGATTTGAGTTTCATTGACCACACTTCCATGAAGCTAGTACCAGCAGTAAAATGATATTTACTATTGCTTTTTGCTTTGCTACAAGCCTCATCTTCATTACCATCATTAACCGTATTGAATTCAAAAACACCTTACTCATCCCTGTATTAAGCCTAATGTATGGCAGCATATTGAGCTCAATAGCTGAGTTTTATGCCTATAAAAATAATATCCTCCAAAGCATGCAAGGATGGTTATTAGGTGACCGCACCAAACTCACTAAACTCAAAGTTATCAGTCCCTAGAGCATTATTTTTTAGTGTTTTACTGCATAAAAGCAGCGAAAGATTAAAAAATAAATACAAATGATTATCAATAGTATAAAAAACCCATTCTCATCTATATAATAACGCGTTCTTTTTGGTCTACAGGATTTTAGACATGGTTCGCTTTATGACACACTTCAAACAGGTTTTAGCTCTTCTTTTTTTAAGTCTTATCTTAGCAAGTTGCGATCAATCACCTCCAGCCTTACCAGACAAATCACAATTAAAAATAGATCAGGTAGAAAAAAGCTCATCGGGTTGGCCAAGAACAATCATGACCCCTGAAGGTTCACTCACCCTCAATAAAAAACCAACCAGAATTGTGTCCACCAGCGTCACCTTGACGGGTACTTTACTCGCCATCAAGGCACCACTTGTTGGTTCTGGCGCCACCATGGCGAATACCAGCGTTGCATCTGAACAAGGGTTCATGCGCCAGTGGGCAGATATCGCAGAAACTCGAGGTATCATCCCCCTATATCAGACCGAACCCAATGCCGAAGCGATAATCAAAGCCAACCCAGATCTGATCATCATTTCTGCAACAGGTGGCGATTCTGCCATCAAGCTTTATGAGCAACTTAAAGATATCGCACCCACATTGGTCATTGCGTATGACGACAAAAGCTGGATGCAACTTGCGAATATTTTTGGTGACCTTCTAGGTTTAGAAGAACAAGCGCAAACCATGATCCAACGCTTCAAACAAGAAGTTGAACGCACCAAATCAACCATCAATTTACCGCCTCAACCGACTACGGCCATGGTCTACTACCAAGACGACACAGGTGCCAACATTTGGACCTCAGAATCTGCACAAGGTCGATTATTACAAGAGCTTGGTTTTACTCTTGCCGACGTACCTGAGAGCGTAAAAGGCAATATCAGTATGGGCATTCGCCATGACATTATTATTGCTACTGGAGAGCGATTTCCTGATGCGGTAACAGGTAATACCACACTGTTATTTTCTGCCAGCACAGACAGAGAAAAAGCTTTTATGAATAACACTTATTTACATGAAACAAGATCCGTACAAAACAAACAGGTATTCGCTGTTGGCGATGATACCTTTCGCTTGGACTATTACAGCACCACCAACTTATTAAAACGATTACAAATACTGTTTGGACGTGAAAAGTCATGACCAATAACACAATGTCTACGTCAAAGAGCAAGCGATATGCTTGGTTATTCGCATTGCTGCTATTTTTATTCATTATTATGATCGCCAGTTTATGCATTGGGGCTAAGCCGATTTCCATGGACATTCTGTGGAATATCTTCATGGGCAAAGAACATGGACTTACCAAAACCATTGTTATTGAAGGTCGTTTACCACGCACTTTAAATGGGCTTTTTGTCGGTATGGCGCTTGGAACGTCTGGCGCACTGATTCAGGCGATAACCCGAAATCCTTTGGCGGATCCCGGCATTCTTGGCGTTAACTTAGGCGCCAGTTTAGCCATAGCAATTGCCATCGTCTTTTTAGGCGCAACTCAGCTGACCCAATTTTTTGGCTACGCGGCTCTGGGCGCTTTTTTAGCCAGTTTATTAGTATATTTCGTTGGCAGCATTGGCGGCGGTAAAACCGACCCTCTGAAACTTACGCTAGCAGGGGTTGCCCTTGGCGCCGTATTTGGCGGTATTAGCTCTGGCCTTACTCTTTTTAATCCAAGTGCATTTGATCAGATGCGTTTTTGGGCAGTTGGTAGTCTAGATATTCGCTCGTTATCTGTCCCATTATTTATCGCCCCTATTGTCATCGGTGGCTGTTTATTAGCCATATCGATTACCCCAGCTCTTAATGCATTTGGATTAGGCGATTCTTTGGCCTCAGCACTGGGCAGCAAACCCGCTCGAATTCAGTTGTTAGGGCTAATAGCAGTTACATTGCTCTGTGGCGCTGCCACTGCGGCGGCTGGACCCATTGGTTTTGTCAGTCTTATGATGCCGCATATTGCTCGCTGGATGGTGGGCCCAGATCAACGTTGGATCATCCCCTTTTGCTTTATCCTAACGCCTATATTGCTATTAATTGCTGACATCATCGGGCGTGTATTAATTGTTGGGGAGTTACGGGTTTCTATTGTGACCGCGTTTATCGGCGCACCTATTCTGATTTATTTAGTGCGCAAAAAAGGAGCTTCTGGACTATGAAGATCTATCGTACCTACACACTGACAATAACCAATGTTATCAGCCACTACCCAAAGCAAATCATTTGTTCTTTTACTCTTGCGTTGATCATTGCCACACTTTTTTTTGGCCAACACATTGCCGAAAATACTCAAGATATTTGGCAACTTATCACAGGCCAAGCAGACCCATATCAATCCATTGTTGTGTGGCAATGGCGAGCATCTAGATTGTTTGCCGCCTTAGTAATCGGTGCGGCGCTAGGAATCAGCGGTGCCGTATTCCAATCATTGGTTCGTAACCCTTTGGGTAGCCCTGACATCACTGGCTTTAATGTGGGCGCCTTTACCGGGGTTTTGCTGTCTATTGCTTTGTTTGGCAATCTCTACTGGTTCAGTGTATTGGGCGCAATTCTGGGCGGTCTTTTTTCTGCCTTGCTCGTTTATATTTTTGCCTATAGAGATGGCCATTCCGGTTTTCGATTAATCATTGTAGGCATCGCGATTAGTGCCACCCTTTCTGCGTTTAACCAATGGCTGATACTCAGCGTTTCATTGGAAACAGCAATGACAGCAGCGCTATGGAGTGCAGGCACACTCAATGGTATGACCTGGGCGCGCATATTGCCAGCAGCGGTACTCATTACGGTCTTTATCCTTTGTGCTTTTTTGCTTAATACTCGTATGAAATTACTCGAAATGGGCGACGATACCGCGGCGGCGCTGGGCGTTTCAGTGAATAAAACCCGTCTCGCCCTAATGTTTGTTGGCGTTGCTCTAACCGCTGTAGCCACCGCCATCACAGGCCCAATAGCCTTCATTGCTCTGGCCGCGCCTCAGATAGCAAAACGTCTTGAAAACAGCGCGAGCACCTCATTAGGATCATCCGCTCTAGTCGGCGGCTTGTTATTACTTAGCGCAGATTTTATCGCGCAACATGGCTGGGAAGGCTCGACATTACCGGTAGGACTCATCACCGTGAGCTTGGGTGGTATTTATCTAGTGTTTTTAATTATTCGTGAGGGAAGAAAATGACAGCAACAGTCACAGAAATTCAGCAGAACAAATCAAACGATACAGACTATCAAGCTTTGCCAGAACTTTCTTTGTCGACCCAATCTGTTACCCTCGGTTACGATCAAACAATCATCGCCAACAATCTCTCGGTTGATATTCCTGAAGGTAAGTTCAGTATTATTGTTGGCCCAAATGGCTGTGGAAAATCCACTTTACTAAGAGCACTGAGTAGATTGCTGCCACCAACATCTGGCCAAGTACGACTAAATGGCCAAGACATTCATAGCTTACCAACCCGTGAGGTAGCAAAAATACTGGGGCTCTTACCACAAAGCGCAATTGCTCCAGATGGTATAAAAGTTGTTGATCTAGTGGCTCGCGGACGTTTTCCCCATCAAAAATGGTTTCAACCTTGGCGCGAACAAGACCAGATAGCCGTAGAGTCTGCAATGAAAGCAACGGGCATCATGGAGTTCGCTCAGCATCATGTTGATCAACTTTCTGGAGGGCAAAAACAACGTGTATGGGTAGCAATGGCATTGGCTCAAGAAACGCCATTACTGTTATTAGATGAGCCAACAACGTACTTAGATATCGCTCATCAAATTGAGCTGATGGATTTATTTCAAGACTTAAACCGCCTACAAGGTCATACCATGGTGGCGGTTCTGCATGACCTTAATCACGCTTGCCGATACGCTGACAATCTTATTGCTATGAAAGCAGGAAAAATCATTGCCTCTGGCGCCCCCAAAGACATAGTCACTGAAGCACTTATTGAAGACGTATTTGGCTTACCCTGTATGATTCTGGAAGATCCTGTTTCGGGTACACCATTAATCATTCCCAAAGGCCGACAAGTATAGTTGAACAGCAAGCTATAAATAAAAAAATGGCGATGTCCTGAGACATCGCCATTTTTTAGACTGCACAAGTAAAAGAGCGATTATGCCGTAGCATCTTTTGCTTGAAGAGTTTCTTTTTTAGCAACGTCATCATCAGGAAAGAGCGTCGTATCAATCAAGCTGACACTTCTTAACGAACGCACTCCTGCGCTTAATAATACAGTTGCTGCTGCACAACCAAAGCCAAGCGCGACCAAGCCCATGACTGGCGATAGCATTTTTACAATCACACCAATGCCTAATGCACCAGCAGAATCGCCTACCACATCTTGCGCTGTCCAGAAGCTACCAATTCGCCCTAACATATGATCGGGAGTATGACCTTGTACAATGGTGTATTGCAGCAAACCACCAATCGACCCTAGATAACCAAACACCGCCAAGGCAAGCAGCATTAACACTAAATGTCCCATAAACCCCAACGCAGAGACACACAAAAAGGAGAAAAACGCCGTGAACAGCATAACCATACCTGGCCTCTTCGCATGACGAACCCAACCGCTAGTAAGTGCTCCTAAGGTCGATCCTACAGGCACCGCGGCGTACATGAGCCCCACCTCAAACGCCCCGCCACCAAACGCGGTTGCCGCTAAAGCAGGAAATAAAATACGAATTGATTTGGTGACTGCTTCTAGCGTACCCAAGGCAACAACGGCACGAATAACTTTATGCGTAAATACAAAGCTAAATCCGTCCATTAAAGAGCGAATCGGATACTTTTTAGGTCCACCTTCTTGCGGCTTCATATTCGGCAAAGTAACCAAGGTAATTAACGTACAAAGCGTACCTATCGCAGCCAAGGTATAGTTCCATGTCACCCCAAATGACACAATTACCACACCGGCAATGGCGGGTGAAATGACGGAACCAATTCGCACAATCAACATGCTCAATGCACCCGCTGTTGGCAAGTTTTCTCGCCCTACTAAATGAGGAATAGACGCCAATAATGCCGTCATTCCAATGGCACTGAAAAAGCCATCCCAGAGAGAGATAGTATACACAGCCCAAAGGCTTGGCTCAGACAAATACGCATTGGCAGCGAGCAGAATAAAGCCCACACCACAAATAATGCGCGAAAATAGAATCAGCCATTTGCGATCCATTCTGTCAGCTAAAACACCACCCAGCATTAGACCGACAAACATCCCCATTCCATCTAACGCTACGGCAAAACCAACCTGTAAACTTGATCCCGTTAACTCATATATTTGTACCGGCACGGCAACATTTAGCATTCCAATACCTAACACTGACATTAATCGAGCAATAAAAATTGCACGAAAATTCCTGTTGGTTTTTAGTAAGCTAAAATCCAACATAATCTTTGATTTAGACATAACAACTCAGTTAATCCGCCATGTCAGCAGGAATCAAAAACAACAATCCCTTTATCAAGCCAGAGCGCCACGAGAGCCAATCATGGCCACCACAGAAGACCTCATATCGCACACAACCCCCTTTTCCTTTAATGGCTTGGCGAGTCTGCTCATTGTAAACACACATATCTTCTTCGCCCGTTCCAACACTTTGATAAACCTTTAAGTGCGAAACACTTACTCGGTCATTCAATATTTGCTCTGCAAGACTATCGGCTGGAATAGGTTTAGACGCGATAACATTATCAGGATCAACCATTCGGTCTTTGTCAGGCCACCAAAAAGACCCTGATAAGCTAATCACCTTCGAAAAGACATCTGAAAAAGTAATACCTGCGTACAAAGCAGAAAGCCCACCTAAACTCTGGCCTGCGACAAGAAAATCAGTAGCAGAGCAATCGTCTTTAGCAAGTATTGACGTTACTATTGGCAAAAGCTCATCTAACAAAGATTGCCAAAAAGGGTGATGACAACTCAGCTCTTTCCAGCGAGTTAGCCCATCAATTGAAGGCACCAAAAGATAATGAGCAGGTGCTATTTTAGAGGTATCTGTTAAATACTGGAGAACCGATAGCGTGCCACTTGGCGCTCCCCATTTTTGTCCATCAAGCAATATAACCAATGGTGCGTCACTCGTTGCAGTCGAGAAAAGCCAAGCTGTTCGCTGGTTACCCAGTTCTTTTGAAGACCAATCGATAGAATTAACACGACTCGCTGAAATAGCATTCAATTCTCCACGATCCCATTCTTGCCAACCCAATTCAGTTGCGGCTTTAGGAAGGTGAAGTGGTGAACTTATCCCCCAACCAGAGCTCAGTACAGGCAATGGATTTAAAGGATCAGGAATTTGGTTACCAGCAACAGACATCCACCAAGCGCGTTGAGCTTCTCTTGAGCTATCGCCCGCTTGTAGCACAAGATCTGGCAACTGGTTCTCTTCTATTGGAATGAAGGAGTAACTGCCTCTCCATTTAGAATCCACAGTTAACTGACCAAACCACACATCCGTACCACTTATTCGATGCAGGCAGACTGGTTCCCAACTGTGATGATCGGTGATTGAGTTCACATCCAACAATACGCTCGCTATTGAAGATTTCTCATCCGTTCCATGTGGATCCTGCCAAATAAATAGAACAACACTCGTTTGAGGGTTTTTAACTTTAATAAAAGGCGCTCCAATCGCGTGAACATCTTTCCACCACTTACTACTACCAATCTGACTTTTAGGTAAAAGAAAACTACACAACAGTTGTGGTAAACCCGTACTTTCGATCAATTCTATTTCCTCTACAAAAACATTCATGAATTAAGTATTTATAAGCCTTGTAAGACACATATGATAATGATTATCATATGTGTTAATTGAATCAATATCTACTTAAAGACATCATTTGCATTAGGAACTCTGATAATGACGCACAGAACTCAACGCCTTTCCCTCTGGGCTAGCCTACTTTCACTATGCATTTTAATGACAGCTTGTGATGATGCATCCAATAAAGACGTTAGCACTCAAAGTACCACGCAGCTAAAAATTGATGAGGTAAGTAAAGATGTATCAGGATGGCCAAGAACGCTTATGACGAGTCATGGCCCTGTCACCCTCACCAAGCAACCGACACGAATCGTCTCCACTAGTGTCACCATGACTGGAACATTGTTAGCCATTGATGCTCCCATTATTGGCTCAGGTGCAACAATTCCTAATACCAACATCTCTGATGACCAAGGTTTTTTCACTCAATGGAGTGAATGTGCCTCGAAGAAAGGCTTAAAGGTGCTTTATCAGACAGAACACAATGCGGAGGCGGTTATTCGAGAAAATCCTGATCTTATACTCATCTCCGCAACAGGTGGTGATTCAGCCCTTAAGCTCTACGATCAATTAAAAGACATCGCACCGACAGCAGTCATTAACTACGGAGATAAAAGCTGGATGCAACTTGCCAAGGTATTGGGCAACTTCATTGGTTTAGAAGAAAATGCAAACATACTGATCGATACGTTTAATCAGCAAATAGATCAGTTCAAAGAAGTGGCAACACTCCCACCTCAACCAACAACCGCACTGGTTTACTATCGAGACGGTACAGGGGGCAACATCTGGACATCCGAATCGGCTCAGGGTCAACTTTTAACCCAGTTAGGATTCACCTTGTCACCTATTCCAGATTCGATGCGCGGCGATTTAAGCATGGGAAAACGCAATGACATAGTCATCGCTAGTGGTGAGCGTTTCCCCGATGCGTTAACCGGAAACACATTGCTCTTGTTTGCTACAGAACCGCCTCAAGAAGCAATGGTAAAAAACAATGCTTACCTTGCTGAAACTCCAGCCATCCTTAATAACTCCATCTACGCAGTAGGAAATGATACTTTCAGGCTCGATTATTTTAGCTCAAGTAACATGATTCAGCGTTTAACAAACTTATTTAAAAAAGACAAACATGCACTGACTTCCAACCCTTAAACACTAATTGAAGACACTCGCCTATTCTAAGGTGAATTTAGACAAATCTATTTCACTTTAGAATGGGCGCCTTTTAATAAAGGTGCCATTATTAAAGTCAACACTATGCAGAAAATACAACCTATTAATCCTTTGTTCCATCATCAAGATGTAGGCTCTCATGAGTGGTGGCAGGATATTAAGCAAGCAGGGACACCTTTAATCGTAAAGGTCGATGAGAATAAAAGCCTTGTCTCCTTTATTTGGCGAGACCCAGATGGAAAGCGCTCTGATATCGATACCGTTTATATTGATATCTATTCGAAAACGCCTCATCCCACCCAGCAGCTGACAGGTTTCACCCGACTTAAAGGTAGTGATGTTTGGTTCTGGGAAACAGAACTTGAAAACGACTGGCTTGGTAGCTATTTTTTAATGCCAGCCACACACAATCAACGCCCACCACTACACAAAAATCATCAATATATTCGCCGATGGTGGATCCAATTAATGGGCTTAACTGCGCAGTCTGATCCATTAAACTTATTACCCGCCCATAGTAACGGAAACGGAATAACACTCTCAGCCCTTTGTCTAAGTGAAGATAAAAAAAACACGTTCAAATATTCAAATGTAGAAACACAGGGCATCCTAAAAGAATGCATATGGCAAAGTGAGCGACTCACTAATGAACGCCGCATTTGGCTCTACAGAACAAGTAATAACACTCAAGAATCACTGCCTGTCGTACTGTTATTCGATGGACAATATTGGGCAAATCACCTACCAATTTATGCAGAGCTAGACGGACTAACCTTATCTGGTCAGCTTCCGAAAGCCCAATATGTCTTCATCGATTCGATTAACACTTCTCATAGAAATATTGAGCTTGCTTGTAATACCGATTTCTGGATCGCCATCCAGAAAGAATTACTCCCATGGGTGAATGCTCAATACCCCATTACGGATAAACCTGAAAAAACGACCGTTGCAGGTCAAAGCCTTGGTGGCCTTTGCGCTATTTTTGGGGCTTTTCACTGGCCTGAATACTTTGCTACAGCCATCAGTCAATCGGGTTCATTTTGGTGGCCTGATGTCGACTCTCAACCAGGAGAAGGTAGGTTAATTCAAGAGATTTCAAATGCAGATTTAACCACAACCCCTCTAAATATTGTGATGGAGGCCGGATGCTATGAGAAAGACATGCTAGAGGTCAGCCAAATAATGGCAAAAGCACTCAAAAGCAATGGACATCATGTTCGCTATCGAGAATTTAGGGGGGGTCATGACTGGCTATGCTGGCGCCAAGGTCTCATTCACAGCCTATTACAGGCGCTTAATAGCTAATTATTAACAACTATATACCGCGTCATAAGGACCAAACACCTATGGACAATAACCAATACCTCAACCCATTCGACAATGAAAAACTGTCATTCCTTGTGCTTCTAAACCAACAGGGGCAGTACAGCTTATGGCCAGAATTCGCCTCACTCCCAAAAGGATGGGAAGTAGTGCTAGGTCCTGTACCTAGAAGTGAATGCGTAACGTACGTTGAACAGCATTGGAAAGCGATTAATCCATTTGATAATACAGTGACAGAAAGCCGATAAGGAACCCTATTATGCGATCTAAAAGACTCCCTCTTACCAATACACAACAAGGGATATGGCTGGCTGATCAGGTATCAGAAGATAAACACCTTTACACTATTTCGCACTGCTTAGAAATGAAAGGAAATATTCAAAGTGGATATTTAGAACAAGCCATCCGTTTAGCACTTGGTGAAGCCGATACAGTTCTCGCTCATTACGGAGATGGAAAACAAACACTTCTTGACCCGAAAGAAGCCAATAAAATTCACATAGAAAAAATCAACCTCACACGAAACAACGCAGGTCGCGAACAAGCGCTGGCAATCATGCAAGCAGACACAGAACAAGACCTTCCACTCACCAATGACGGCCAAAAGCCGCTACAGAAACAGATATTAATTTCCATCACAGAGAATGGTCATAGTGTCTGGCTTTGGTATCAGCGCTACCATCATATTATGTTAGACGGATTCAGCTTCACCGTTCTCACCAAACGAGTGGCCGAGATTTACAATCACTTGTTAAAAAAACAACCTATTTCCAATTCACCTTTTACTTCAGTCGCTCAGGTAATAGATGAAGAAAGTACATATCAGGAATCCGAAAGATATCAGAACGATAAAATATTCTGGACTGACTATTGCATTGACATGCCATCCCCTGCCAGCCTTTCAAATACACCCACTATAAACGACCTAGGTAAATCAAGCTTAATACGCCATATCACGCCAATAACACCTAATCAGCTAGAAAAGCTGAACGTACTGGCTGACTCAATTAAAAGCAGCAACGCTGAGCTATTAATGAGCCTTATAACCAGCTACCTATTCCGAGTAACAGGTCAAACTAGCCAAGTCATTGGAATGCCTTTTATGAGGCGCTTAGGCTCTGTATCTGTGTCATCCGTTGCGCCCATGGTCAATGTGCTGCCGATGAAAATAGACTTAGAACCCCACATGCAATGGCATGACATCACACAAGCATTTAAGCGCTCTTTAAAAACGATTCGTCGCCACCAAAACTACAGCGCAGAACAAATTCAGCGAGACATAGGTAAGGTAGGGTCATCTGGGCTTTATAACACGCTCATCAACTACAAACAGTTTGACTACGAACTCAATTTCGCAGGAATTGCAGGCATTACCCATCATTTGGCCACAGGCCCTGTGGATGATTTTGAGTTCAGCATTATTGTCGAAAAAGAAAAAACGTATTTCGAGCTAAGAGCAAATGCTCGTAAATATAATCGTGCTGCTCTAGAGCAGCACGGCCTACGCCTTTTTACCATGCTAACAAATTGGCTGAAAGCTCCCGAAACTCCATTAGCCCAACTATCCATTCTACCTGAAGAGGAACGCAAAGCTCTTATCGAATGGGGAAAAGGGCGCCAATTCGAACCCGAAAACGTATCCAATATTTTAGACGTTTTTTGGCAACAAGTAGTAGACAAACCAGAAGCGACAGCGCTTGTCTGCCGCCACCCAGACGAAGACATTGAAACACGTTTTACGTTTCTCGAACTAGGTCAAGCTATCAACCGCTTAAGTCATTTTTTACTAGCACACCCTAGTCTTCAAAAGACCGAAGGCAAAACTGTCATTGCCTGCGCCATGCCTCGTAGCGCTCAATCTGTTATCGCGATGATGTCTATTCTAAACACAGGAGCAACCTACTTACCGCTGGATTTAGATTACCCAAAAGAACGCATGGAAATGATGTGTGAAGATACAGATCCCGTTTTGCTATTGACCCATTCCAGTGTCTCGCTAGGGTTAAATATGCCTGTAATTAACCTAGACGATGAATCATTTGTCTCGTTACTCGCCACCCATCCAGACACCCACATTACAGAAGCAGATAGACCAACGCCCAGCAAGGACGACATCGCCTATGTAATCTTCACCTCAGGTAGCACAGGTAGACCAAAGGGTGTGATGAACACCCACGCCGCCATGCTGAACCTGCTACTTTCTCACCAAGAATCAATTTACCGTCCAGCCCAGAAAGTGGTTCAAGAACGTCACCCAGGGCGCGCTCTACGAGCGGCGCACACCCATTCATTTTCTTTCGACTCTTCATGGTTGCAGATTTTCTGGCTGATTCAAGGAGAAGAACTCTATGTGTTTGATGAAGAAACACGACGCGACGCCTATGCCATTGTAGAAGAGGTTCATAAGATCAAAATTGATGCCATGGACTTGCCGCCGTCTCTGTTAGCGCAACTACTTAACAATGGTCTGATGGCAGATCAATCAGGCACATCAAACCATCAACCAAGCCTAATATTGATTGGTGGCGAAGCATGCCCAGCAGCACTTTGGCAGCAACTGAGAAGCTACCCAAAACTAAAATCTCATAATCTTTATGGGCCAACAGAATACACAGTAGATACTCTGCGTGCCGACCTAACACAGCATAATATGCCTATCATTGGTCGCCCTATTGCAAACACACAAACTTATATTTTAGATACTCAGTTACAGCTTGCTCCCATCGGCGTCTTAGGTGAACTTTATATATCAGGCGCAGGCTTAGCCCACGGCTATTTGGCTCGAGCGGAACTCAGTGCTAGCCGTTTTATTGCTGACCCTTTTAGCGATCAAGCCGGCACCCGCATGTATCGAACCGGCGACATCGTACGCTGGAATCAAGAAGGCTACGTAGAGTTTATGGGGCGTGGAGACGATCAGGTTAAAATCCGTGGCTACCGAGTTGAAATAGGCGAAGTAGAGAATGCTCTCTCAAAATTAGAGCATGTCGAAAGCGCCATTATCATTGCTGAAGCGCTAAATAACAGCCACAGACTAATTGGCTATTGCGTGATACCAGGCTTATCAACAGAACAACAGCAAGACCACGGACAAATATTATTAGCAGAATTACGCAATAATCTACCTGATTACATGGTGCCATCCAGCCTTTGCGTCATGTCATCTTTTCCGCGTAATGTCAGCGGTAAAGTAGACAAAAAAGCTCTACCTAAAATAGACGTTCAAACTTCACTAGAGGCCAAGGCCTTACCTGAAAATGAAGATGAAATACGGCTCTGTGATTGTTTTTCAAAGGTATTAAAAATAGACAAAATTGGCACGACGGACGATTTTTTTGTTCTCGGTGGCGACAGTATTAGCGCCATTATGCTTTGCACAGAACTACGAAATACAGGCTATACATTGCGTCCGAGCCAAGTTTTCAAACTACGCACTCCCCGACAAATTGCCATCGAAATTACACCTATTTCAGACACATCGTCATCCGATAACATCAAGAAATGGGCGCTCTCACAAGATCAGCTAAGTACACTATCATTACATTATGAACCGATTGGCGACATTGCACCGTTACTGCCATTACAAAAAGGCATGCTATTTGAAACCATGATGGATACGGCTTCCGGTAATTACAACGCATATACGCGCCTAAACTTTACTGGTGAAATGGACCTCTCCACTTTACAGGATGCACTAAATGCCCTGCTAGTCCGCTACCCTCAATTAGCCGGTGCTTTTGATAGCGAACACTTAGCAGAACCTGTATTCATCATTCCCGATACTCAACAACAAACATGGCAATGGCCGCTGAGTACGCATGATATCAGCTTTTATCCTGACGATAAAAAATCAGCTGCATTAGAAGAGCTAGAACAAACATTGTTAAAAACACAACACAAGACAGATACATTCTGCAGTATGATCCACGCCGCTTATGTGGATTTAGGAAAAGATGAAACAACAGGAAAACCTAAATCGGCACTTATCCTAATTGTCCATCATCTTATTATCGATGGTTGGTCTACGCCCCTTTTATTACGCAGCCTACTTGATGCCTACCAGCAACAAACTAACTCTCTTAGCCCTATCCCCAATAGTTACACCGAGGTAATCAAGCAACTATACAATCGTGATCAACAGACGAGTTTAAAAAAATGGCAGGAAGTCATACATCAAGCACAACCTTGCCTGCTATTTGAGCAGCGCCAAGATGAAGTCAACGAATTTAAACTCTCTTTAAATCACACCACAAGCAAACAATTAATGTCTCAACTTAAAGAGCGTGGTGTGACCTTAAATGTCTTCATGCAAGCACTTTGGGCCCAAGCCTTAAACCTATTATCCGGTAAAGAAGATATCATTTTTGGTTCGCCCGTCTCTGGACGAAGCAGCAATATCCTCGGTATTGAAGACCAAGTTGGCTTATTTCTAAATACACTGCCAATTCGCGTGATGATAGACCCTACTTTATCGCTCTGGGAACAGTTGCCGATCATGCAAGAACGTCATATCGAACTCTTAGAACATGACGCAATTGGTCTTGCGGAAATACAAAACATAACGGGGAATCAAACCTTGTTTGATACTTTATTAGTGGTGGAAAACTACCCGGACAGCGGATATCTAGACACCAAATTACAAGGTAAAGACGGCAACCCACTGACGGTCAGCGACATTCATAACCGCGGTTATAGTCACTACCCATTGGCTTTATTAGTATTACCCGGTGAAGAAATTACTTTCCTTATCGAAAACCGTGGTGCATTAACGCATTTTGAAGTGGAAGCCTTAGCACATAGATTGCAGCAAACTATTGAAATCTGTCTTAAAGACCCTCGACGACCACTGTGCCGATACGAAAGTCTTAGCTCTCAGGAAGTTCGCTTCATTACCCGTATTAACGATACGAAGCAATCTGTTCCTGAATTAACCTTACAATCGGCATTAGCAATACAAGCACAAACTACGCCGGAGGCTCTCTGCCTTTCAGATCAACAACATCAGTTGAATTATCAAGAAGCTCGATATCAAGTGCAAGTCCTGGCATCAAAGCTGCGCAATGAAGGTGTTACTGAAGGTCATATTGTTGCCGTCGCCTTACCAAGAAGCTGTCACTTAAGCTTGGCCATTTGGGCCATTATTGAAGTGGGGGCGGCCTATTTACCTTTAGACCTTGGTTATCCTGATGATCGCCTCGCCTACATGCTCGACGATGCCTCACCTGTATTGTTAGTCACCCAGAGCTCTCAAAAAAACCGTTTTCTTAACATAAATACAAACATAAAACGCCTTGCCTTTGATGAGCTATTTGACCAGTCTTACGATAAAAACTCGGCACATCAATACAAAAACACCAAGCCAATAGCGGCCAGCGCGATTACAGGTGAACATCCTGCTTATTTAATTTATACGTCAGGTACCACAGGTCGTCCAAAGGGCGTATTGGTTTCCCATAAAGCAATAATCAACCGTATTTTATGGATGCAGCATGAATACCACCTCACCCCTGACGACGTCGTCTTACAAAAAACGCCCTGCAGTTTCGACGTTTCTGTTTGGGAGTTTTTTTGGGCGCCAATGGTTGGTGCATCTTTAGTCATGGCGGCCCCTGAAGCTCACCGCGATCCAGAACTACTCATGCAAACCATCGACCAATATGCTATCAGCACCTTGCATTTTGTTCCTTCTATGCTCGCTATTTTTACGGCAAGCATGCAAAGCAAGGACGATAATTCGCCTACTTGCAAATCACTTAAACAGGTATTCTGCAGCGGTGAAGCATTGCTAAAAACACAAGCCATTGCTTTCAAAGACTGCTCTAACGCTCAACTGCATAACCTTTATGGGCCAACCGAAGCCGCTGTTGATGTGACTTATAAACCCGCTTTTGAGGATTTGTCTTCACATGGCCAAGGCGTCGCGATTGGAAAACCCGTGTGGAACACAGAACTAAGGGTGCTAGATCAGTACTTACGGCCCGTCCCTATTGGTGCAACAGGAGAGCTTTATTTATGCGGTACTCAGTTAGCTATTGGCTATTTAGATCGCCCAGAACTCAATTGTGTTCGGTTTGTCGCTGACCCTTTTGGACAAGCCGGAGACAGAATGTACCGTACAGGCGATATCGTCCGCTGGTTAGAAAACGGGGATATTGAGTATTTAGGCAGAGCGGACAATCAAATCAAAATCCGTGGCCAACGCATTGAACTAGGAGAAATTGAAACGCTTCTTCTACAACAAAATACAATCGAACAAGCGGTCGTCGTAGCCCGTACATTGAATAATGAAACCGCCAACAAGACGGGACAAGATAATCGCCAGTTAGTGGCCTATCTCACATTAAATGCTTCAACAAACTATGATGAATCAGCAGTTAAACTTGCGCTCTCCGAAGAACTACCAAGTCATATGCTGCCTGTCGCTTATGTCATATTGGACAGCCTACCACTCAGTGCCAATGGCAAACTTGACCGAAATGCACTTCCAGAACCCAACATAGCAAAAAACACGCTCACGTCCAACGTGTCTAGAGCACCATCGATCGGACTAGAAAGTCAGCTGGCACGCCTGTTTACAACGCTTTTAGGAATAGAAAACATCAAAGCTGAAGATGATTTCTTTGCACTAGGAGGTCACTCTTTACTCGCCATGAGGCTAGCTGCGGATATACGTAGAGAAGTGAAACGACCTATTACAGTAGGACAAATAATGGTTACCTCTACGGTTGCCAAACTCGCCCGACTCTTAAGCAAAGACACAGAGCAACATAGCCGCGAAAAGCTGGAAGCCATGATGGATGGCAGCAATGCAATGACTGCCAGTAACGCAAATGGCTTTGACCATTTGATTTACCTTCGTGAAGGGCAAGGTGCGCCACTATTTTGCTTCTATCCTGGATCTGGCTTTGCTTGGCAATATAGTGTGTTATCCCGCTACTTAAAAGGTGAACACCCTATTATTGGCCTGCAATCTCCTAGACCCAACGGCATAATCGCTAGTAGCGCGACGATGGAAGAACTAATCGACCAACAACTTCATATCATTCGTCAAGAACAAGCATACGGCCCCTATTATTTATTGGGCTATTCCCTCGGAGGAACCGTTGCTTATGGCGTCGCGGCCAAACTTAGAGAAATAGGTGAAGACGTTAGATTCCTAGGTCTATTAGACACTTATCCAGCCGAAGTTCATGATTGGAATGCCCCTCAAGGAGAAGAGGCCGCTATGTACGCGGAGCGTGAACAAACACAACTTCTAAGCACTGCAATAACAGATGAAGATCCTAGTGAAATGACACTTTTTGTCAAACAAGAACAAAATCAGATGCTTGAGCAAATTCTTGCCAATTATAAAGATGCAGTTCGCTTACTGAAAAAAGCCACCACTCCGACCTATGATGCAAGAGTGAATATCTTTATTGCACAGAAATCGCTGCCTGATTACATCAATCCAACCATCGATTGGCCACCTTATGCAGATCAAGTGTGTTTTCACACTTTGGCTCATTGCAGCCACGAAGACATTTTATCTCCTGAGCATCTGAAAACATTGGGGCCATTGCTCAATCAGCTTATTCATGACGCAAAACAAGATCCATCATTAAATTTAAAAGATCGTTCTGATACATCATCAGAATTAGCTTAACCATTTCAAAAAGAGAGTGAATGTGAGCGATACCAAGAAAAAATCAATATTTGTGGATTTCAGTTTATTAGCAACCCACAGGAATTTTCGCAATATATTTATTGCCCGTACTATTTCTATACTCGGTTTAGGCATGCTTTCCGTGTCCATTCCTGTACAGGTGTATTCTTTAACCAACGACAGCTTGCATGTAGGCATCGTCATGGCACTAGAAGGAATAGGCCTGTTTATTGGCCTACTTCTAGGTGGTGTTTTAGCCGACATGTATGAACGTAAACGCATAATCCTTTTTGCGCGAACTATTTGTGGGTTAGGTTTTCTCGCTATGGCCATTAATGCATGGTTACCAGAACCCTCTTTATGGGCCATTTATATTCTCTCTATTTGGGACGGCTTCTTTGGTGCATTGGGTGTCACTGCATTAATGGCGTGCATGCC
This sequence comes from Marinomonas polaris DSM 16579, assembly GCF_900129155.1. Taxonomy (GTDB): domain Bacteria; phylum Pseudomonadota; class Gammaproteobacteria; order Pseudomonadales; family Marinomonadaceae; genus Marinomonas; species Marinomonas polaris. The sequence continues at coordinate 327,798 of NZ_FQVF01000002.1, read as the reverse complement.
TTTTATTGTTGGCAGAGAAAATCTCATGCAAGCTCGCGCTATCAGCATGGTAAGTGTGCGTTTAGCAACAGTCATTTCACCAGCTATTGGCGGCGTTATTATTGCGGTTTCTGATGTAGCTTGGAACTATATGATCGCGGCTGTGGGCACAGGCATAACACTTTTGGCTCTTCTGTCTTTACCAACAATGCGACCAAAAGAGGTAAAAACTCACAATCCACTAAAATCATTATGGGACGGATTTACATATCTATGCACTAATAAAATTGTTGCCAGCGTGGTAATAATGGGAACCTTAGTCACCTTAACAACAGCGATACGCGTGCTCTTTCCAGCCCTTGCTGATAGCGTCTACGGCGGTGGCGCCTGGACAGTTGGCTTGATGTATTCTGCCGTTCCATTAGGTGCAACGATGGGCGCTATTATTAGTGGCTGGGCAAATCATGTAGCAAAACCAGGCTTGGTAATGATGCTTATCAGCCTTGCTGCTTTTCTCTGTTTAATGGGAATTGGCAGTACAACCTATTTTCCTCTTACCCTTATCCTTCTGGCAGCCTTTGGTTGCCTTGTGTCTATTACCTCATTACTGCAATACAGCTTTGTTCAAGGTCATACCCCTGACCATTATTTAGGTCGCATAAATGGCATATGGACGGCTCAAGATGCTTCTGGTGATTCTGTAGGAACACTTTCTATCGGAGCATTAGGAAAACTACTCTCGTCATTAGGTAGTATCTTTGCTTTTGGTACCGTCGCAATGGGACTTGGATTGATACTATTGGCCAGCTTAAAAACGCTAAGAAGTAGTACACTGAATGATCCAAACCTAATTAAAGAAAGTTAAGCCTATTTTCAACCCATGCTCCTAAGCCTCCCTATGCGGAGGCTTTTTCATACCTATAAAACCCACACATAAAAAAACGTACATGTTTTTAGCATGTACGTCTTTTCAACCAGTTCATAACACTTTAGAAGTTATAAGCTGCACTTACAAAGAAGTTACGACCAAGCTCATAAGTTGTATAACCCGTATCTTCTTCATCTAAACGAACATCTCCAATATTCTTAATACCAGCTCGAAGTGTTAAGTTTTCGGTAACGTCAGCGGTCAAACCTATATCCGTACGGTAATACGAAGGCAGCGTGCTATACACATTGCCTGCACCTGAGTACTGCATACCAGATATATAATTAACAGACAGGTAGGTTGCCAATGTGTCCGTCACTTGGTAATCGAATGACAAACTTGCTTGATGTTCCGGACGTCCAGTTAAAGAGGTTTTTAAACCATCAGAATCTTCAGCTTCCGTATCTAAATAAGTGTAATTTGCTTTCAATAAAAGATCATCTGTTAAAGGAGTTGAAGCACTCAATTCCAAACCTTGTGTCATCGCTGTAGCAACATTAACCCACTTAGCTGAATTAGCTTTGCCGCTACTATCATAACCGACCTCACGCTCTATCAAGTTATCAATATCATTACGGAAGACAGCAGCGGTAACATTTAAACTTCTGGTATGATAATCCACGCCAAATTCATAACTAATACTGGTTTCCGCTTCTAGATCAGGATTACCAGACAAAGTACAAGATCCTCCACAACTTACGGTACGATACTCTTCGCTTAATTTACTAACTTCTGGTGCTTTAAAAGCCTTGGTGACACCACCTTTTATAGTCCATGAATTACTGGCGTTGTATACAAGATAAGCTTTAGGAGAAAAATTATTTCCATAGATATCGTGATTATCTACACGTCCACCTAAAGTAAAAATGAGCTTATCTGTTAAAGCTATTTCATCTTGAGCAAACAAACCATACTGATCTATGTTATATTCACCAGAATCTAAAAGTGTATAGCTATTTTTTAGCTGCTCATTTTGGTAATCCACACCAGCCATAAGTGCATGCATACCAATTACTTTGTTAGCATAACCTTTTGCATAAGTGTTATTTGCTTCTAGGCCAGAGTGGGCTTTAGGCTCGCCATATTGAGAGTTATAGTCGTATATATCACTTTCTTCACGTTTAATATAAGCAGTAGTATTCGCCCAATCCCATCGCCCCTTATGAGTGATAGCCAAATCGGTACGAGTAATTTCTTGCTCGCGCGTAGCACCGCCTGTATTAAAAACTTGGTAAGGACGTTCATCGTGGTTATAACCAAAGTCAACATCGACCTCCTGATTATCCGCAACCTGCCAAGTCAAAGTAGAAACTAAGTTTTGTGCATTTTTCTTTTCACGCAATGGAGAAATGTCACTCTCATTAGCAAACCAAGCTTTTTGTCTTAAATCTTCAACGCTAACGGAAAGAGCTACTTTATCACTGATAGCCCCCATTCCAGACACACCTAAACGATATTGGTCACCACCTTCCCCAGATTCAATTTTGCGCATTTCTGCACTTGCAGTACCAGTCCAGCCAGCATCAGCAAGCGGCCTTTTAGTAATAATATTTACCACGCCACCAATAGCATCCGCACCATAAAGCACAGACATTGGCCCACGAATAATTTCAATTCTTTCTATAGAATTCAACGGTACACTATTGAAATCGGTATCACTGCCTTTATCAAAAGCACTTCCAGCAGAAACACGTTTGCCATTTACTAATAAAACTGTATATCCGCCATCCAAGCCGCGAATCTGAATCGAATCACGACCTGTTTCATCACTAAAATTATTAACACCTACTGTTTCTCTAAGTAAATCGGCCACACTGTTTACTGTAGATTTAGCGATATCATCCTTAGTTACTACTGTTGCAAAGGCAGGAATATCCTCAATCTTTTTAGCTTCCATTGTTGCTGTAACAACTAGCGTATCTAACTGCTCAGCATCTTCAGACAAATTAACTTCATTATCTTCACTTGCAGCAAAACTCATCATTGGGATAGCTGCCAGCATGCTGACTATTAGTTTTTTCTTGGAAAACATAAAGCTCCATCACTCCTCAAGTTATTAAACAATCAAAAAACACCAGTTAATAGTATTGCGAAGTATTATCATTATCAATAAGATTAACAAACTCTTTATCTAATTTATGCAAAAAGGAATAGCATGTCTCTCTTAAAGATAAATCCATCAGTTCAATTCCCAAGCAACCTATCTACCATCGCCCTAGCGGTCATTAGCATTAATGCGGCTTGTGTTTCATCAAATGCATTCGCGGAAGAGGTTAATGCATTACCAGCTTTGGTCGTTACTGGTGAAAAAATAGACAAAGACATTAAAGAAACAACAACAGCCGTTACCATTATTCATGGCAAAGATATTGCTAGTGGCGAAACTAAAGATGTAAAAGAACTAGCAACGCAGGCACCAAACGTCGTCACTTCTGCATTTGGTAATGTCGCGATACGAGGAATGAGTGGTAACGGAGCTGCTTCCGGTGGTTACGCCTTGATCACTGGCGCACGCTCTCGCGTTTCTACCGTAATAGATGGTGGTACCCAAGATTGGTCTGGCTATAATTTCACGCCAAGTGGTGTCTGGGACGCCCAGCAAGTGGAAGTCTTACGTGGCCCACAATCTACAACTCAAGGTACCAGTTCGATCGCAGGCGCAGTTGTAATAAAAACCAATGACCCAACGTTTACCAATGAATCCGCTATACGGACCGGACTCGAACATTACGAAAACGGAAATCTGAAATACAACTTAGGAGCGATGTCATCAGGTGCCTTAATTGACGATGAGCTGGCATATCGCATTACACTCGATGGCACTAAGGGCGAAGGTTGGATGAACTACGCTCAAGAAAACAATGAGCTAGACACTGGCCCCGACGTCAACGATGCAGAAAACTACAATGTACGCGGAAAATTGCTTTGGGAGCCTGCAAGTAATCCTAACTTAACTGCTAAATTAACCGTTGAACATCATAAGTATGAAGGAGAGTACTTAAGCTGGGCAAATGATGAAAAAAATAACTTTTCTGGACCACTGATGACTTTAGGAAGTGGTGGTCGCAATACACGTCTGCAAGATTCAACAACAGACGCAATTGCAATAGACATCGATTACGATCTAGGTGGTGGGATCAGTAACGCTTTATATATCGCCTATAGCAAAAGCAAAGTAAGCTTTGATGAATATCCTGGGACGACACTACTCGACATAACAAAAAATACCACAACGATTGAAAACCGTATCATCTTCAATCAACCTGACGCGACGCTAACAGGTGTCATTGGCTTATTCGTATCAAAAAAAGACACTGATACAGACATCACTTACCGTGGTCAAGATTGGTACACTGCCAACGACACCTCCACCACTACATTGGCATTCTACGGTGAAGGAAGCTATGCATTAACTGAGAAAACAAATTTGATTGGTGGTGCTAGAGTAGAAAGAGAAGAGGCAGACCGCTTTATTGTCAATGATGGCCGTACCGATGTTGATCACGACGATAGCGAAACAAACCTCCTACCAAAAATCGGTTTAACACATGCAATATCAAATACCACAACATTAGGCGCCAACATTCGTAAAGGCTACAGCCCTGGTGGTTCTGCTTATCAATGGGACTCAACACGCGAGTTTTACACTTATGAAAGTGAAGAGGTTATTGCTTACGAAGTGAGCAGTAAAAGTCAATTCAAAAATGGCACCACACTAAATACTTCTTTGTTCTATAACGACTACTCTAATTACCAAGCAATGTATAATGATCGCATCAACAATATTGACGCAGCACACACATACGGTTTAGAAGTGGAAGCCACCGCTTGGGCTACCGATGATCTTCAAGTACGCGGTTCTATTGGTTTGCTACGAAGCGAAATTGACAATTATGAATCCTCAAAAGGAAATGACCTTCCTAGCGCCCCTGAAACAAACTTAAGCCTAGGGTTCACTCAATATATTGGTGAAAACTGGTCCTTTGGAGCAGATGCAACCTATGTTGGCGAGTACTATTCTGACCTAGATAACACAAAAGACTACAAAGCTGGCGATTACGTCCGCACCGATGCTCGCATACAATACGTTAATGGCAGCCTAACTATCGATGGTTATGTTAAAAACCTAACCGACGAAACCATAATTTACGAAATCAATGGGGGAAGATCTGTACGTGCCTCTGTGGGCCAAACTCGCACTATCGGCTTAAGCGCTACCTACCGCATGTAATAATTAGGAATAACGCAAAAAACCAAAAAGGCGAATCAGAAATGATTCGCCTTTTTGGTTCTTCTATAAATAGTCCAATCAATTGTTATTCAATTATAAATTACGCATTTAACGTCGCACCACCATCCGCAACAATATCTTGCATGGTGATATGGTTCGACATATCAGAAGCAAAGAACAAGACCACTTGGGCGATATCGTTAGGTTGGGCAATTTTCCCCAAAGGTATGCCGAGTTTATATTGCTCTGGAAAGCCTTTGATGGTGTTTTGCTCGGCGTCATCACTTGTCCACAACATGCGTTGCATGTGTGTATCAGTAGAACCCGGACAAACCAGATTACAACGGACTCCATAAGGTGCTAGCTCTAGTCCAGCAGTATGACTGAGCGCCGATAACGCGGCTTTTGATGCACAATAAGCCGCCATATTCTGACGCGGTACTTTTGCGGCATTCGAGCTAATGGTTACTATCGCCCCATTTTTCTGACGCTTAAACGTCGGAGTCGTATGCTTAATCATTAAAAACGCACCACCAGCATTGACGTTAAAGCAGTGTTTGAAACCCTCAAAGCTGGTTTCTTCAAGGCTCCCTAAATGTAATATTCCTGCACCATTAACCAGCACATCTAAGCGTGGAAAATCTGACAATACGTTTTGAATCGTCTGTAAAACCGCACTTTCATCGCTAATATCAAGTATCACACAATCAAAATCATAAGACTGATTATCAAATGACAAGTCAAAGCCAATAACCTTTGCGCCAAATTGGGTAAATTGGTTCGCAACTTCTAACCCTATTCCTCTACCAGCACCGGTTACCCAAACTGTTTTCCCTGAAAAATCGAGCGGATTGATCATGCTGCACACTCTCTTTTGCTTTGAATAAGGTGCCACCAGCCATTTAGCGTTGCAGCACTGGCCAATTCCTGAAAAGAAACCTCAATTCCCTGCGCTTTCCATTTGGTAACCAATGACATGATTTGAATCGAATCAAGGCCATAATCCATCAACTCTTCATTGGCATCAAACTCCTGGATATCTTCGTCATCAAGGAAGGCAAAAACTTGCGCTTTTAACTGCTCATAGCGAAAGCCAGTATCCACAATATCGGTTGCAATCAACACCTCTTTTGTTGAAATCACTCGACCAGTTCTTCCACCTGTAAAGGTTAGTGCCTGTCTATGCTCTCCCTCACTAAAATCCGCCAATGCATCGCCTATCATGAAAGGCTGAATATCACGCATAAACGCATCAGCTGCCGTAATCATGCAGCCAATGTGTGCATAAACACCACCAATCAATAACTGGTCGCGTCCCCAGCTCTGCATAAGTTCTTGAAGGTTAGAGCGATGAAATGCGCTATAACGCCACTTCACCAAGACTGTATCGTGCTCATCTGGCGTTAACTCTTCGACAATTTTTTGCAATTCAGGGAAATTGTTTAATCCACTTCCCCACATATCATTCAGCAAGGCTCTATCTTCAGGCTTTTGATCATTGGGTTGCGCCGTATATACAACAGGAATGCCATTCGCTCGGCAGTATGCTTTTATGGCCGCAAGATTTTGTTTAAGGGTTTTAATTAGCTCGGAATCCGCATCATAAAAGCGCAAAAAATAAGCCTGCATATCATGGATTAAAAACACCGCACGCTTTGGCTCCAATACCCAATTTACTTTTTGATTTGGGAACGTATCAGATGTTGGCATAAGGTAAGAAGGTATCGTTGGAATGCTCATATAAAGTCCTTTTTATAGTGTTTTATCTAGTTGAGAAGTAAGTTGTAAGCGTTGACGTATCAACTCGCGCAATGCAACCTTGTTAGGCTTGCCAACAGGAGTAAGGGGAAGAGAGTCAATAAACTCAAAGCGATCAGGCACTTTATAATCCGCCACACCCAGCCCTCTTAAATATTTACGCAAAGTGAGACTTTTCATGCCGTGACTAGCGATTTTCGGCACAATAAAAGCACAGCTCTTTTCTCCCATCATGCTATCTGGCATAGAGACAAGGGCACTGTGCATAATCAGCTCATGCCTCAATAAAAAGTTTTCTATTTCTTCTGCAGCGATCTTTTCACCACCACGATTGATTTGATCTTTATCACGCCCGACAACCGTCAAATACCCTTTATCGTTACGACGCACCAAATCACCTGAATGATAAAAGCCCTCACTATCAAACACCTTGGTGTTATGTTCTGGCGCCTTGTAATAACCACGAATGGTATAAGGTCCACGAGTTGCCAATTCACCAATTTCACCCACAGTCACCTCCTCACCGGCCTCATTAATGACTTTTACTTCATCAAGCGAGCACATTGGTCGACCTTGTGTCGTGACTATTGTGTCAAGGTCATCGTCTAGTCTGGTATAGTTCACTAATCCTTCTGCCATACCAAGAATCTGTTGCAACTGACAACCCAATACATCAGGCACTTGTCTAGCAAGACTCTCACTTAGTTTCGCGCCACCAACCTGCACCAGCTGCAAAGACGATAAAGCGGTTTTATTAGTTGGTGCTGCTTGTAACCACAAAGCCAAAGCGGGAGGAACCAAAGCGGCAACCGTAACTTGATGACGTTCTATTAGCTTAAAACAAGTACTAGCATCAGGACTTGGCGACATGACAACACGTCCTCCAACATGAAAAATACCAAATGCACCAGGAGAACTCATTGGGAAATTATGTGCACAAGGCAGCGCACACAAATACGTTGTAGCAGATGTAAAGTGACAGATTTCAGTACTACGACGCACACTAAAAAAGTAATCGTTGTGGGTTCTTGGGATTAGCTTTGGCGTACCTGTACTGCCACCAGAAAGCTGAAAGAATGCCACCTCATCAGCCTTGCTTGGTGTTGCCGTTAACAATGTACTTGTCGATGAACCAAGTATATTTTCAAGGGTCTCAGCCCATTCTGATTTGCCAACAATCAAAGCGTGCTGTAGCTCTTTTGACAATGCGCTCAACGTATTGAAAAAAGCACCATCATGAAACAAGGCGTGTTCATCACTGGCAATAATAATCTTAGGTTCGATTTGTGTGGCGTAAGCAGTTAACTCCATTTTGTTATGACTAAACAATGCGTTAACAGGAGCAACACCAAGACGCATAAGCGCAAAGAACACCACATAAAACTCGGCAATATTAGGCAGCTGAACTAATGCGGTGTCTCCCTTTCGCAAACCTAATTCCTGTAGATAGATAGCCAATCGCTTAGATTGCAAACACAGGTCTCGATAACTAAACGACTTTTCACCACAAATAACTGCAATGTTCTCGTGTGGCGCGTTATCAATTAAGTCCAACAACGGTCGATCTGTCCAATAGCCTTTTTTGCGGTATTTTTGAGCAAATGATTCTGGCCATGGTGTATAGGCAATACTCATATTACATCTTCCTTTATTCCAAATGCATTTAGCATAGTGCGCATTTTCGCGCTAGTTTCTAACCACTCGCTTTCTGGGTTTGAGTCTGGCACAACACCAGCCCCAGCGAATAAGGTCACCTTGTTCTCCGACACTTCTGCACAACGTATCGCAATAGCCCACTCGCCATTGCCTTCTGCATCACACCAGCCAACTAAGCCACTAAAAAAGCCACGTTGGTGTGGCTCTAGAGCCTCAATATGACGCTGTGCTTGTAAGGTGGGTGTGCCACACATTGCAGGTGTTGGGTGTATTTGCTTTATAAGATCGAATACAGAGGGAGGGTTTACAGTAGGCAGCGTTGCTTCAATATCAGTTGATAAATGCCACATTGTTGGCGTTGAAATCAGGCTAGGCTCTTCCCGTACGTTAAGGCATTCAACAACAGGCAATAAAGAGGCTAGAATCGCGTCAACAACAAGCCGGTGCTCATAGTGGTCTTTCGCAGAATTAAAGAGGCTTTTCGCAGCTTGTCGATCAGCATCGGCATTACCAAAACGTTTAGCCGACCCTGCCAATGGATTGGAAAATATCTTATTACCTTGTTTTCTAATCAGTAATTCAGGACTAGCACCAATCAAAATACTGTTTTCAAGCGGAACACTAAAATGGTAAGCACTTGGATTTTGCGCCATGATATTGGCCAATAAACGAGGAACGTCTACATTTCTGTCTAAGGTTAATTTCAGTATTTTGGATAACACCACCTTTTTTAAAGGACCGCGTTCAAAAATAGACAGCACCTGCTCTATCATGTCTAAAAAATCAACATGGCTTGGAGCAAAACTATGCTCACACACATGATGAACAAAGTCCTTATCTACAAATGATGACAAGGTACGATCTAGAGGCTTTACTATCTCGAACCATTCTGGCACCACCAGTTGTGCAGCTTGATTCATATCGAATGGAATAGCTCCAACCAAAATTGGATTGCTCTTCCCTTGAGCTTTCTCTTTTTTAAAAACAGCTTGAACTTCTTTATGAAAGGTATTAGCAAGAACTGGAATGGTAAGTCGCTGACGAATGCCATTTGCACGTACGAGATTGAAATTGGAATTAAATAAAAACAAATCATCTTGAGATTGATTCAATGCTAAAGAACTAGCATAGTCTTGAATGGTAGCGTCCATAAAAACTCCTGTAATGATAACCATTAGCAACAAATATAAACGTAATGATAATCACTTGCAATTAATTAGAGGAGTGATTGACTTGTAAATTATCCGTAAGCGTACTATTAAGAGTAGGCAGAACCTTAAAAAGTTAATTCATTGTTAGTCCGTACAGAACACACAGAAACAAAAATCATTCTTAATAAAAGAGCCTTTTATGAATCGATCTACAATGCTTCTTCTTATGTTATGGATGTCTTTTTTTACTGAATCAGTCCAAGCAAAAATGACCGTCATTAATGACGTTTTAGGTCGAAAAGTGGAAGTGGATTTACCTGCACAAAAAGTAGTCTTAGGGTTCTACGCCGAAGATTACATGGCCATTGGCACTGAAACCGCCTTTGATAAAGTGGTCGGAATTTCTCGTGACACATGGAAAACCTGGCGCCCCGCAAATTGGAGTCTTTATACAAATTATCGCCCTTCATTAAAGGACATACCTGACGTTGGTGAAGTAGAGGCACAAACTTTTTCTATTGAAAAAGTCATCAGCCTTAAACCTAACGTGATTCTATTAGCCGACTGGCAATATAAAAGCTTAGGCACCGACATTAGCCGTTTAACAAACGCTAATATTCCAATAGTGGTCGTTGACTACAACGCACAGACATTGGACCGTCACATTAAAAGCACGAAGATTATTGGCCAACTTACAGGACAAAATGAACGAGCGAGAAAAATCGCAGACGAATATAAGCTGGCTATAGAAAACACCTTACAACGCATAAAAGAGGCGAACTTAGTAAAACCACGTACTTATGTAGAATACGGCAATAAAGGCCCAGGCAAATTCAGCTTCACATATGGAAAAAACATGTGGGGCGCAGTCGTAACCATGTTGGGAGGCAATAATATTGCTACGCCATTTGTTGAATGGTGGGGCACGATGAGTCCAGAGCAAGTATTAGCATCAAATCCCGAGGTAATTTTCCTTTCAGGCACCGAGTCTGGAGTAAAAGGAGATGCTATGGCTATGGGGCAAGGCATTGACCGAAAACTGGCTGAGTCTCGTTTAAAAGGCTTCACAAAACGTGCCAGCTGGGAGCAAATGCCAGCAATAAAAAACCAGCGAGTTTACGGAATATACCATGGAGCTGCTCGTACTATTTTAGGTGCGCCTATGGTTCGCTTTATAGCAAAGTCTATGTACCCAAATCTATTTGAAGACATCAACCCAGAGCAAGAATACCTAGATTTTTATAAACAATATTTACCTGTCACGCCAACAGGCACCTTTACCGCTCAAGTAGCAAAGTAAAATTTATCGCGAATTTTGCAGGAAATCGAAAACGAAGTCTCTTAAATATGAGTAAAAGATCCTCAACATTTTAACCTAATATAGCCCTATTTTTTACAACACATAGAAATGAATCTTAAATGTACCTTCTGTCTCAATAAAACCCTTGATTAATTCTCCTCTATCCGTAAGATGCCAAAAAACGAAAATCATTCTCAATAGAGAGACTTTTATGAATCGATGTGCTGTGTTTATTTTGATGTTAGGAATGTCCGTTTTTGCTGGATTAGCTCAGGCAAAAATGACTATCATTGATGACGTTTTAGGCCGAAAAGTGGAAGTTGACTTGCCAGCCCAGAGAGTAATTCTAGGGTTCTACGCCGAAGATTACATAGCAATAGGAACAGAAAGCGCATTAGATAATGTGGTAGGTATTTCTCGTGATACATGGGAAGGATGGCGTCCAGCAAGTTGGAACCTTTATACAAACTACCGCCCTTCATTAAAAGAAATTCCTGACGTTGGTGAGGTAGAAGCGCAAACGTTCTCTATTGAAAAAGTCATTAGTCTTAAGCCTAGCGTTATTTTGTTAGCCGATTGGCAATATCAAGGACTTGGTACCGATGTTGAACGCTTAGAGAGCGCAGGAATTCCAATAGTTGTTATCGATTACAACGCTCAAACATTAGAGCGTCATGTTAAAAGTACTCAAATTATTGGGGCATTAACTGGACAAGAAAAACGTGCTCAAGAAATAGCAGATGACTACCAACATACGATAGAATCGACCCTACAACGCATAAAAACCGCAAAATTACCAAAGCCACGCACTTATGTTGAATTTGGCAATAAAGGCCCAAGCCAATACAGCTTCACTTATGGAAAAAACATGTGGGGTGCTGTTATTAACATGTTGGGAGGCGATAACATTGCCACACCATTTGTTGAATGGTGGGGAACAATGAATCCTGAACAAGTGCTAGCCTCACGACCTGACGTTGTTTTCCTTGCAGGAACAGAATCTGGCATGACAGGTAATGCGATAGCAATGGGCCAAGGCGTAGATAGGAAGCTAGCTGAAGCTCGTTTAGCAGGTTATAAAAAACGTACTGGATGGGAACAAATGCCAGCAGTGAAAAATGGCCGAGTATATGGCATATACCAAGGTGCCTCTCGTACTATCTTAGATGCTTCCATGGTTCAATTCATGGCTAAATCTATGTACCCAAGTTTATTTGAAGACATAAACCCAGAACAAGAATATCTAGATTTCTACAAAAAATATTTACCTGTTGTACCGACAGGCACCTTTACCGCCCAAATAACGGAGTAATATTCATCGACCATGATGAATTCATACCTATGCAATCAGCCTTAATTTCTGATGCGGTTTCAAGCCAACGACGTAGCGAAAAGCGTCGTTGGTCAGTTATAAGCATCCTACTGATCATTCTTGTTTTTTCTTTTATTTTAGATGTCGCAACTGGCCCGTCTTTACTCAATGTAAAAGACGTCGCCAATGCCTTACTAAACCTTATTGGTTTCCCTGTAGAAGTCGATCCGACAACACAAGTCATTGTGTCCAGCTTGCGTCTACCTATTGCTATTATGGCCGTCGTTGTTGGTGGTGTATTAGGCGTCGGTGGCGCAGAAATGCAAACCCTACTCAATAACTCCATGGCAAGCCCGTACACTTTGGGGATGGCAGCCGCAGCGGGATTTGGTGCCGCTTTGATGCTGTATTTTGATTCATTGGGATTAAATACTAATATTGCGGTTCCGTTAGGAGCCTTTGTTTGTTGCATGTTGGCGGCGGCATTTTTATTCGCATTGGCAACCATGAGACACATCAGTTCAGGTCAGCTTATATTGGCGGGTATCGCGTTACTGTTCCTTTTTCAGTCTTTGCTGTCTCTCGTACAATTTGTGTCTTCACCAGAACTCAGCCAACAAATCCTATTTTGGCTCTTCGGCAGCTTATCAAAAGCCTCTTGGTCTAATCTTTCAATTATCATAAGTGTTACCGTTGTCTGCATGTTCTTTTTAATACGTGACGCATGGAAACTGACCGCATTACGCTTGGGAGAGGAGCGAGCCAAAAGTCTCGGAGTCAACATTACTCGACTGCGCTTGCGAACCTTGTTAATCGTTGCCGTTATGACCGCAACCGTAACCAGTTTTGTTGGCATTATTGGCTTTGTCGGCATAGTCGCACCCAATATTGCCAAGATTTTGGTTGGAGAAGATCAGCGTTTTTTCTTACCCTTGTCTTTCATCATTGGGGCATTTTTGCTTTCTAGTGCATCAGTGTTATCTAAAGTTATCGTTCCTGGTGCTCTCTTTCCAATAGGCATTGTCACCGCTATTATTGGTGTGCCTTTCTTCTTCTGGCTGATTCTGGGTAAAAGGCGCTAACTTATGCTACAAGTAAACAATCTCAATGTTGTTATAGATGATCTTGTTTTAGCAAAAGACATGTCATTTGCTCTAGAATCTGGCAAGGTCAACGTCATTATTGGGCCAAACGGCACAGGTAAAAGCACGTTATTAAAAACCTTGTTTGGCGATATTCACACCAAATCAGGTGAGATAACTTTTGCAAACGAAACCTTACAACGCAAACAATTATCACGCTGGCGTAAGCAATTTGGCTATATGCCTCAAGACATTCGTCTTGATGTAGAGTTAAGTGTTTTAGAAGTGGTTCTACTTGGTCAATTAAATGCTCTAGGTTTTCGATTAGACGATAGTGTTATTAAAGAAGCTTTATCTGCTCTTGATAAAATTGGTCTCTTGCATCTAGCGAATCGCCCAGTAAATAAGCTCAGTGGCGGCCAATGCCAAATGATTTTATTTGCTCAAGCCTTAATGAGAAAACCCCAAATACTCATGTTAGACGAACCAGTCAGCGCGTTGGATCTGCATTTTCAGCATGTCCTTCTTGATCATCTAGATGCTCAAACAAAGGAACAAGGTTGGATCACCATCATGGTGCTTCACGACTTAAATCTTGCTGCTCAATATGCCGATAATTTACTGGTTCTTAAAGATGGAAAGTTAATTGCCACCGGTCACCCAAACAACATACTCACACCATCGCTAGTAAAAAATGTTTATAACGTTGAGGCTGATATTACAAAAGACGCCGCAGGCATTCCTTTTGTTCGAACCATCCGAAACAATCGCGCAGCTACTTCAATCATCGAGAACAAAGAACCAAAAGAGCAAGCAATAAAAGTCGCAGAAGGTGCTTTCTAAACATCCTAGTCAAAGTGAATCACAACAACCAAACACTTGCTTAACATTATTATTTTATTAAGGCTTAAATCAACCACACCATGCTTTCGAAACATCTGATAAAAGATTGGCAATTACTCTCTCCTGCGGGACGAGTATTGGTGATAAACGGCTTCACTTTCAATCTTGGCTTTTACATGTTGCTGCCTTATCTAGCGGATCACCTACAGCATAACTTGGGTATCAGCGGTTGGTATGTTGGTTTAATTATTGGACTTAGAGTATTAAGCCAGCAAGGCATGTTTTTAGTAGGTGGTACTTTAGGTGACAGATTAGGCTACAAGCGCCTTATTCTATTGGGTTGTGCCGTTCGTATCATTGGGTTCACCTTATTAGGAGTTGGGCAGACTATTCCCATACTAATATTAGGAGCATTTTTTTCTGGTCTTGCTGGCGCACTTTTTACACCGAGCAGCCAAGCTTATTTGGCATCTGAATACCCAGAACAAAAAGCCAGAGATAAAGTTTTCGCCTTACAAAGCCTCACATCAGAAGCAGGAATGCTGCTAGGACCACTAGTAGGTTTGTCTCTACTCTACGTCGATTTTGCTTTAGTTGGTGTCGTTTCTGCAGGGTTATTTACTTTACTACTCATTATTCAGTGGCGTTTTCTACCTGAATTGGAATCACAAAAAAATACGACGCACGCTCATTCGAAATTCTGGAAGCAATGGGGACAAATGCTCAGCAACAAATCCTTTATGCGATTCATATTATGCGCTTCTGTGTATCAATTACTATTCCACCAACTATACATTGCCGTTCCACATGAAATCCGTGTAGTCACTCAGGACGTCAGTATCATTACTTGGGTTTTCGCGACATCTTCTATTATGGGCGTCTTAATGCAAATGCCCGTAAGCCGTTTCGTTGAGTCACACTTGGGAACGGCTCGAGGTATAGGATTAGGCATGGCGATTATGGGATCCAGCTACCTATGGCTCAACCTTAGCCTGCAGTGGCTACCAGCCTTATCTTTCATAATTTGTGCAGTCTTTTTTAGCCTCGGCTCGATGTTAGTGTTTCCACTGTTAGGTGCTTATGTCCCTAAATTTTGCTCTGCTAAGGAATTAGGTAGTCATTATGGTTTGTATTCTTGTGTAGGTGGTCTATACGCTTTTATAGGCAACATCAGCACAGGTTGGCTATTATCTTCGACAAATATAAATCATGGTTGGATTTGGTCAGGGCTAGCAGGCTTTGGAATCCTGTCAGGCGTACTGCTTTTTCTGCAAGTAACTAGTCACATCAAAAACAAAAATATTGCTTTTTCTAGTTGAGACTGCAATTTAAAAAATAAAAATACTTTTCAATTTATATATTCATATATATGTAAATTTTATTTAATAGACTTAATTATAAAATCAACTTATGTTAATTTAAGTAAATATTTAGGACATAATAATCACAGTTCTAACATGGATGACGTTTTTTGCAGGAGCAAACAAATGATTAAAAGTCATAATAATTGCTATGGTTCAAAAGAACCTATTTCTCAACAATCATTTGCAGTACCCCTTTCTACCGCCCAGCGTGGACAATGGATCGCCCAAAAACTAGCGCCTCAAGGTGCCGCCTTTAATATTGCCGAATACCTTGAAATAAAGGGGGCAATAGATGCAGTTCATTTTACTTCCGCTATTAAACAACTCATCAGTGAAGCTGATTGCATACGCAGCCGAATCGTCGAAGAAGACGATAAAATCCTCCAGATCATCTATCAAACAGATGAAGGCTATTTCTCTTTATCGGACGTTAGTTCTGCAGAAAGCCCGCATCAAACAGCAATAAAATGGATGACGGAGGACATGATGCGGCCACTCACCAAACCAGGGGATATTTTGTGGCGTAGTGCTTTGATTAAGCTCGGCGAAAACCATCATTACTGGTACCACCGTTGCCATCACGTTGCACTCGATGGTTTTGGAGGAAACTTGCTCACTCTAAGACTTGCTGAAATATACAGTGCATTACTAAACAATCTAGATGCAGGCCCTAATCCTTTTGGCTCTCTTGCTGCACTTGTCGAAAGTGAACATGCGTACAAATCTTCCAAACGCTATAAAAAAGATCGTCAGTACTGGCTAGAAAACCTTATCAACTTACCCGAAACCACGTCCCTTTCTCAGAGAATAGATCATTCTCAGAATAAAAAGCAGCTACGCAAACCTCTAACATTATCTCAAGAATTGACTAATAAACTCATTGCCATTGGGCAACAAGTAAACGCCAGCCTACCGCAAACTCTAATAGCTTTAGTGGCTGCGTATTTTTATCGTATGACAGGAGCGAATGATTTAGTTTTTGCAATGCCTGTTACTGCAAGAATCCAACGATTACAACGTGGTACACCTGGAATGATGGCAAACGCTGTGCCTATTCGCTTAAGTTTATCTACTGAAATCACATTGGAAAAGTTAATAACACAAGTATCTAAAGTAGTACTTAGAGCACTACGTCATCAGCAATATCGTTATGAAGACCTAAAGCGTGAGCTGGGGTTAATGTCTGCTGGTCAGCAAATTGCCTCGCTAGGAGTTAACATTGAACCTTTTAATTATGACTTAACATTCGGAAATTGCTCGACCTCGCTGCATAACCTAAGTAATGCCTTGATCGACGATCTTACCGTTTTTATCTTCGACAGACACGACAACAATGGTTTAAAAGTAGAGTTTGACGCTAACCCTACACGTTACACAGAACATGAACTAGAAAACCATTTAGCACAGTTTGAACGCCTGATAGACGCAATGGTATTGGCACCTGCCAACCCTATAAGTAAGGCAACATTATTGTCAGAAAGTGAGCGCTACAAAATTCTGCATGTATGGAACGATACGGCATGCTCTATTCCACAACAATCCGTAGTCGAAGCATTTAATGCTAAAGTAATCAGTACTCCAACAGCCATTGCAGTAGCCTCTGGACAAAACACTTTAAACTATTCAGAACTTAATGCACTTTCTAATGCTTGGGCAAATAAGCTGATACAAGAACAAGTTTGCCCAAGCGATTTAGTTGCTATTGCACTAACACGTAATACGGACATGCTAGTCGCTTTGTTGGGTACACTAAAAGCTGGAGCTGCGTATTTACCACTGGATCCTGACTTTCCAGTAGAGCGCCTTCGCAGCATAGTAGAGGATGCCAATCCCAAGTTAATACTCAGCTGCCATGGTGCTATTGGACAGTTACCCAAAGTTGATATGCCGATAATATTAATCGATGACGCACATTCAGATATTTCCTTAGACAAACATGTTTCTCATCCTACTGGCTTAACAATTCAAGGAAGCAATCCGGCCTATGTCCTCTATACTTCAGGCTCTACGGGTCGGCCTAAAGGTGTAGAAATTTCACATAAAGCCTTGATGAATTTCTTATACGCTATGCAAAAAGAGCTCAACCTTACTAGCGAAGATAAATTTCTGGCTGTTACGACCATTTCATTCGATATTTCTATCTTAGAGTTATTCCTGCCTATTACTGTTGGAGCATCTGTTCTGATTGCGGATAGAAAAACCGTTCGCGATCCACAAGCGTTAACAAAGCTAGCGGTCAAAGAAGGCGTAACTTTGCTTCAAGCTACGCCGTCTCTTTGGCAGGCATTATTACCGACATACAGCAATGAACTAAAAGGCATTCGGCCTTTGGTAGGAGGCGAAGCGTTATCAGGTCAACTGGCTCAAATCATGTCAAACTTGGGGCATCCTGTTGTAAACCTATATGGGCCAACAGAGACAACGATCTGGTCGAGTATTATGCCACTGGTTAAGCCAACAGACCTCCGCCACCCCCCTATTGGTAGACCTCTGCTAAACACTCAAATGTATGTTTTAGACCACGCAATGGAGCCTGTTCCGGTAGGCGTAACAGGAGACCTATATATTGCCGGTGATGGTTTAGCACTGGGTTATTACAATCGCCCTGAATTAACAAATGAGCGGTTTATCTCTAATCCATATGGCAAAAAAGGCAGCCGCCTATATATCACGGGAGATAAAGCACGCTGGCGCCAAGATGGGGTATTAGAATACCAAGGTCGAGACGATCATCAGATTAAAATTCGCGGCTTCCGTATCGAAATTGGTGACATTGAATCTGCATTATTAGCTTGTCGCGAAGTCATTCAAGCCATAGTCGTAGCTCAAACGTCGCCGAACGAAGATAAGCAACTGGTTGCCTATGTAATACCAATAGACAGCAACCTAGATACCAATGAACTTCGTCGTCAGCTAATCAATGTACTGCCTGATTACATGGTTCCAGCACACTTTATGCTGTTAAATGAAATGCCATTAACACCAAATGGAAAAGTAGACCGAAAAGCCTTACCTCTACCAACTTGGCACGCATCTAATAGTTATGAACCACCAAGAAATCAACTAGAAGAAATGCTCACTAGCCTTTGGGCTGAGACATTAGGTCTTACTCTAGTTGGTATCCGAGATAACTTTTTTGAAATTGGTGGCGATTCCATATCTGCAACAAGAATTCTGAATCATATTCAGAAGAACTTATTAATTGAAGTGCCATTAGGTGTCTTATTCAAAGCCTCCACCATTGCCGATCTTTCTGACTACTTAAGTCGAAGTGATGATTGGGATCCTATGATTTGCACGCTACCTATCAAATCTAGCGGTACGGATTCACCATTATTTTGTATTCATCCTGCACTTGGCCTCGCTTGGGGATACGCAGGACTACTACGTCACTTATCTAAATCAACGCCAGTATTTGGCCTCCAAGCAACGGGGCTGCGCCATGCAGCGCGCTTGCCAGAATCTATAGAAGAAATGGCAGAAGAGTATTTATTGCAAATTAAAAACGTGCAACCAAAAGGACCATACCGTCTTCTAGGCTGGTCATTTGGTGGTCTGGTTGCTCATGCTATTGCTGAGAAGCTACAAGCAGAAGATGAAACAGTGTCCTTTTTATGTATGTTAGACAGCTACCCATACAAACTCGATTACCAGCAGCCAAAAAACGAAGCAGATATTGTCAGAGCAGCCCTACTCTTTCTAGGTTATGATCTCAGC
This sequence comes from Marinomonas polaris DSM 16579, assembly GCF_900129155.1. Lineage (GTDB taxonomy): Bacteria > Pseudomonadota > Gammaproteobacteria > Pseudomonadales > Marinomonadaceae > Marinomonas > Marinomonas polaris. The sequence continues at coordinate 308,477 of NZ_FQVF01000002.1, read as the reverse complement.
ACACTGGAAAAGCTGCCTATTAACAAAGAAGAATTAGCGTCGTTGTTATGGCGAGATTATGATGATTCGTCCATGTCTGTGGTTCAAGATATCCAAAAAAGCCAAACAAATATTATGGACAGAGTTCAAACCATAATCGAAAACAACTTAGCACTGGCTGGTCGCTTCAAACCTAGAAAGGTGGATGCAGATTTACTGTTTTTTGTCGCTGAAGATAGTGTGAATGGCTCGATGGGTAATATTCTTGAGCACCAATCCAATGCCTGGGCCTCAAGAATCACAGGTGAAATAGAAACTCATAACATTTCATGTCGGCATCAAGACATGCTTGATTCTGAACCGCTAAATGCCATTGCTCCTATTATAAAAGAACGCCTTGAGCAATCTGCTGAAAAGCATAAAACCAAAGTAAATTAACGGTATCAGTCAAGACTAAAAAAATAACCCCGAGCGTCAAACGCAAGGGGTTATTTTTTATTACCAAAAACTGATCGCTAACTAACGAAAAAACCTAAAGTTGGAACTCACCAGCACGTTCAGGCTGATAGTCTACCTTCATAATAACTACCGACAGCACATCACCATTTGGCTTAGGCCAATCAATTTGATCACCTTCCTTTAGACCAAGTAACGCGCTGCCAACAGGTGCTAAAACTGAAACCGTGTCTTCAGCGCCATTAGCATCTTTTGGATATACTAAGGTTTTTGAAAATTCCTTTTCCGAAGACAAGACTTTAAATGTTACAGTCGAATTCATCGTCACAATATTGTCAGGCATATCTCGTGGCTCAACAATTTCGGCGCGATTAATCTCCTCCTGTAAATCATCTTTGTTGGGGAATTGCGAATAACTTAGTGAATCCAGTATCTTCTCAAGTCTCACAGCATCTAATGATGAAATGGTTATTTGTGGTCTTTGCATCATAATCTACCTATTCTTTATCTTGGTCTAACCTATTGCTTAAAATAGAAAAAAGCCGTAAGTAAACTCATTACCTACGACTTGCTTCAGAAATTTTTCCAGTGTGTAAAAAAGTATAACGGAAGGGGAATTTGCTCTAGCAGGAAACCTTCCTTGTTTTTATAACACTCACTCTTTCCAATTCGAGCGGTGGATTTGCACCACAACGGACCATCATAAGCGAGTTCGCACACAAAGTCAGCAAACAAAAAAAGAGCCTGTGCACATTAATCTCTGAAGTGACCCCCAATAGTTGGACAACCAACATTGGGGGTTCTTTTTATTAAGCTAACTATCAATCAATAACGTAGTTGCTCTAACCCACAGAATGGATCAATAGCAGCATTAGAATTAAAGCTTAACCGTCCTAACAAGCCTTCCACGACCGCCTTCTGAACCTCCAATAAAGGACTATAGGCATTAATGTATACTGGCACTTTAGGTGCGTCGTACAAAAGATAAGGATGACCAAAAGATACCATTACCGTCGGAATATCGACCCAAGGACGATACATGGCATTACCAAAACCATCGTGTAATGCCATCCAATCAATGTAAATGTGCGACTTTACCAACATAGATTCATCAGCGTTAAGATAGAGCAACAAATCATACTCTTTCACATTTAATGCCATACCTGTTTGAAACTCTGTCACTTCAAAGCCTTCATTTTTCAGCATGGTAGCCACACTCAATGGCGCAGGAATAGGACTAAAAACATGTCGAATACCAGTAGAAATAACCAACACGCGCTGATGACGTTCTAAACTGATTGGTAAAATATTATCGCGATTTTTTACCAAATGCACCGTGCGACGATTCAGCTCGGGGATTCGGTCCGCGTAATCTGATGCCAACATATCCTTAAATTTACTGGAACTAATCTCCTCTTGCTTTTCATGCAAGCCCAAAGCGGCTTTCATCGCTAAGATCCGCATAACAGATTGCTCTAAGCGTGTTTCAGATACTCTACCTTCACGCACGGCTTTAAGCATATAAGCGTAATCTTCAACCGGGTCCTTGCAAAACAACAGCATGTCACAACCGTTTTCAATGATCTCAGCAACCACGTTTTCACGTTTCGTCCAGCTACTCAAACCCGCCATCACAGTAGCATCTGAGACAATTAAGCCATTAAAGCCCAGCTCTCCACGCAAGAGTTGTTCATTGAGCAACTTACTAACACTTGCCGGACGCCACCACTCTGCCGGGTTGTCATTATGAGTCTTTACATATTCAGGTAAAGCGATGTGAGCCGACATTATCGACATCACGTTGCTATCGATAGCACTACGGTAAAGTCGTCCATAACGCTCCTCCCATTCGGACATAGTTAATGGATTTACTGTGGTGACTAGATGCTGATCTCGGTCGTCGAACCCCTCCCCCGGCCAATGCTTTGCCGTTGCTGCAATACCGTTTTTTTGGAAAGTAGTAATATTCGAGCGACTCATACTTTCGATAACATCAACATCGCTACCGTATGATCGTGTACCTACGACAGCACTACGAAACTTAGCGTTGATATCAACAACCGGAGTAAATGACCAGTTAATGCCAAGCAATTTAGCTTCTTGAGCAATCACTTGGGTACAATATTCCACCGCACTCTCATCTTTCAACCCAGCAAGACCAAGCTGGTTTGGTACTTGAGCACCGAAAGGAAAGCTCATGCCACCGCCTTCAAGGTCACCACTCACCAAAAGCGGAATGACAGAATGACTGCGCAGCTGATTCATCATCTTTACTTCGGTATCAAGATCTTGCCCGACAAACTTAGTCACCGCACCAGGCTGAATCGTATCAATAAGAGACAACTCTTCTGCGGAATTTGCTCTAACAATAAGATTAAACAGTTGCCCTACTTTTTGCTCTAACGTTAGCTCTGAATAGGTTTTATTCACCCAAGTAAGCTCGGTGTCACCCAGAAAAAACGGTGCATTACGGAATGATTCATTCATAATAAAACCTCAGTATTCTTTAATTTGCTCGGTTCGCTTCACGAGTCGCACGTAATTCAGATTGCATTGTGTCTTCTAACTCTCGCGTGATCGGATAAAAGTAAGCAATAACAACAATGCAGCCTGCGCCAAAAGCAGGAATCAGACTCATGAAAAGTAAAATCATCTGAGCAGACTCCGCAGTTTGCTCAACACCTGCTTGATAACCAGCAAAACTCAACCCAATACCGACTAAGGCGCCACTTAACCCCATACCAAATTTATGGGAGAAGGTCGCAGAACTGGTAGACAAACCAACCACACGGCGACCAGACTTCCACTCAACATAATCAGCAGTGTCAGCAACGAGCCCCCATAAAGAAGAAGCAGCAATCCCTTTCGACAACTGATTAAAAAAGATAATGGCGTAAATCACATAAACATCAGATGGATCAACCCAGTACAAATTACTAATCAAACACATACTCAACAGCGCACCCGCAATAACCAAGTTCCGCTTTGAATAACGCTTAACTAACTGAGACATCAGAGCAGAGCCTACAATCATGCCCAAACTAGCCACCGTAAAAAACATACCCGCTTTACTGGCATCGCCCACAATATAAGTAAAGTAATACATACCCACAGCAAACGGCATAATAGTAAAGGTAAACAGTGGAATGCCCATTAAAATAGTTACCCACCAAGCACGGTTTTTGATCACCACGGCAAAATCATCCTTCAAAGAAGAATGTTGTTTGATCATTGGAACACGCTCTTTAACACGAGAAAAACACAGCCAGAACATTACAATCATGACGGCACTTAGCAATATCATGGTGTACTGAAAGCCCTGCTGTTTATTACCGTCACCAAAAAATTCAACCAGAGGTAACGTACTCGCATTAACCAGCAAAGCACCGGTAAACGCCAATACCATGCGAAATGAAGCCATCTGGCCGCGCTCAACTGGGCTATCCGATATGGTTGCTGGTAAAGAGGAATATGGGATATTGATGGCTGTATAGAGTGTCATCAGTAGAATATAGGTCACAAATGCCCAAATGATCTTGCCGGATTCATCCATATCAGGCGTCGTAAAAGTGAGCACAGCGACAATAGCCAGAGGAATAGGTACATAGAGTAAATAAGGACGGAATTTACCAAATCGAGTTTGGGTTCTGTCACCTATCATGCCCATTATTGGATCGGATATGGCATCCCACATTCGCGTGACAAAAAATAATGTCCCGACAAGAGCCGCAGAAATCCCGAACACATCGGTATAAAAAAACATCAAATAGGTGCCAACCGCAGTAAACACCACATTACTGGCTAAGTCACCAAAGCCATAACTAACCTTATCGAAAAACGATAACTTCTTCATAATGAAACCTTATTTGTATTTATTGTTTTGCTTCATTATGGGAATTAATATCAAGTGTGCTATCCGATTTTTGACCTGCTCAGTAGCCGTTTTTTGACCTTGATAAAGTCACCTTTTACTAAAGATACAAAAATTGCCTATCCAACCACGGCATAATTCGTTGTTTCAAAAGTACTACGTCTACTCCTGCATAGGCTTGCCCCACACTCACTAAACTTACCGACTCCCGCTTAAGACGAAACTCCGTTGGCGTACAGTCATATTCTCGGCGAAACGCCATATTAAAGGCTTTTACAGAAGGAAAACCATGATCAAAAGCGATATCTGATACGGCTTTTTTAGGTTTCTGTGCCAAATCTGACAAGCTTTTTTCTAATCGATAAAGAGTCAAATAGCGTAGAAAAGTCTCGCCTACTTTGGCTTTAAAATACCGGCTTAAATAGGCTTCCGACAAACCTCGCTCCTCAGCTAACAAGGACAAAGAGAGATGCTCTTGGTAACGCAATGTAATCTGACGTAACAGGTCATTCATCAATAAAGTAGATTCAAGAGAGTCCGCTCTAATTGCATTAGTCGAAGGAAAGTAGCGAGCAAACAGCAAGCCAAGTTGGGCAAGTAAACTTGTTTGCGCCTGTTGCCAATGACCCGCCTTGTAGTAGTGCTCCCACCACAAATGCGCCATCAGCCGCTTAATCGTTGGCAGCATATTTTTCTGAACCAAACTCCATGCTTTCATTGGGCAAGTATCCAGAGCCACTCCAGCAAAGTTATGCTGTAGACAAAGCACTAAATTATCATCCTCGGTAGATTGAGTGGCGTGAGGCAATTCTTTATTAATAAATAAAACATCGCCTTCCTGCAAAAGCAGTATTTCATCCATTACCTGAACACGAATACGGCCTTTCACCACCCATAAGCATTCATGTGCATCGTGATGATGCAAATCACATTGAGTCACAGAATGAGCAAATATGCGGCTTTCTTCTTCTAATATTTCCGCTCTGTTCGATAAATACATAACAAACTAACATCCTTAATCATCCAACTAAAATCAACCACGAGCCGTTTCAACATTGATTTGAGTGAGCAGGAATCATAAAGAAGTAAGCGTATAAAGTCACAGACAAAAAAAAGCCCCGCATTCGCGAGGCTCTTTAAAATTCATTATAACCAGTAATTAAACAGAGGTATTTTTCACTGAGAACATTCCGTAAGCCGCTACAACCAAGAAGCAAACGGCAGGCACAACATATGAAAAAATCGCGCCGTACTCATCGATAGTCGCGCCTTAGTTCAATGGCACCCGTCCAACGCGAATCTGTAAATCATTGGGGACGTTGCTTGTCTATTGAAGTCTTCAAGAAACTAGAGATACAATGGCTCATGATGCCACTGAGTATTTTAGAGAATATACATCACGGAACCACACCAACAGGTTAGTTTTTGATCTGACCCCAAATTCATTATCGCAGCGAGGAAAAATATTGGGTAGGCGATTTACCCAGTGCTTTTTTGAACATAGTGATGAAGGCATTTACAGAATCATACCCCAGATTTCCCGCGACACTTTGCACCGATTTCCCCTCTGCCAACTGACTCAGTGCGATCATCAGATGCAGCTGCTGACGCCAGCGCCCGAAGCTCAATCCGGTAGCATTTTCCACCAGTCTAGCGAGCGATCGTTCACTGGTAGCAAGTCTGGCCGCCCACTGACGTAAAGTGGTACGGTCACTAGGGTCTGCAAAAAGTGCATCGGCAATGTGTCTAATTTTGGGGTGGTCTGATATGGGTAGATGCAGCTCTTTGAGCGGCGCATCAGAAAGCTGTTCGAGAAGCACTGCAACAAGACGGGCTGTTTTACCCTCTGAAGGGTAAGCGGGATCCTGCTCAGCAAGATGCAGAACCAACTCTCGTACAAGAGGCGTTATGGCAAGGGTGCAGCATGTGTCGGGCATCACTGCCGCACTAGGCTCAATAAACAAAAAGCAGGTGCTGGCGTTTTGGGTTATTCGGCAGCTGTGAGGGGTGCCGCTTGGGATCCAGACCGCGTGCTGAGGAGGCACAAGCCACAGTGCGTCTTGTACTTCACAGCTCACCGCACCGTGCAAAGACAAGATCAACTGCCCCTTGCGGTGGTGATGCGGTCTAACACCGGAATGCTTCAGGTCAGGTTCGATCTGTAAGGCAACGGCTGCCTGCATGAACTCATCGGAATCGAAGTCTTCCGGTGAGGAAACCGTCTTTTTAAAATCTGGCATAATTTAGATATCACCTGTCATATTGTCTATATTATACGCTCTTCTGATACTTTATAGTTCTTTTTTTTCTAAAGTAAAGAAGGTTAGAGAATATGTTAGACACTAAAAACAAGTGGAATACCATTGCACTTGTGGCGGGAATTCTTTTTATTGCGGTTAACCTGCGGCTTCCTTTTACCAGTATAGCGCCCGTTCTGCCGCTTATCCAAAGTGATTTCGGCTTAAGCTCCTCGGCCGTAGGTCTGCTTACTTCATTACCATTGCTGGCATTTGCTGCATTCTCACCACTGAGTGCACCTGTTGCCCGAAAGTTCGGACTAGAACGTACACTTTTTGCTGCATTGACAATCATTTCTTTAGGCATCTTGCTGCGTTCTACAGGAAGTGTGTGGGCCTTATATCTAGGTACAATACTAATAGGCACAGGGATCGCCTTGGGTAACGTACTGCTGCCTGGTCTAGTTAAACGCGACCTCTCAGCCAACGTTGCCTCCATGACAGGGGCGTATTCCATTACGATGGGGGCAGCGGGTGCGATAGGGTCTGCCATCATGATTCCTTTAACACAGGTTTGGGGCTGGAACATTGCGCTGACTTTATTAATTGCAGCCCCGCTGTTTGCGCTTATTGTGTGGTTGCCGCAGCTTAAAAAGCATGAGCCAGTGAGCCTGTCCAATCCGAAAAAATCAGCGACAGTAGCAGTCTGGAAATCGTCTCTAGCATGGCAGGTCACACTGTTTATGGGTTTCAATGCGATGCCTTTTTATGTCGCCGTAGGCTGGTTGCCGACTATTCTGATCGATCAAGGTATATCCGCCACTGAAGCAGGCTCCGTGCATGGGACACTTCAACTGGCCACAGCCATTCCGGGGTTAATACTGGCAGCCACGCTGCGCCGCCTAAAAGATCAGAAACTGGCGGCCGTAACAACCAGCCTGTTGGTTGCCTTATCGTTTATCGGGCTTATTTATGCGCCAGAGTTTGCCATCTTGTGGGCTGCGCTTCTGGGCTTTGGCTCTGGTGCCTGCATGATGCTAGGTTTGACTTTCGTTGTACTGCGTACGCAGAATGCTGGCGACGCGGCCGCTCTGTCAGGAATGGCACAGTGTGTAGGGTATCTCATGGCGGCAGCAGGCCCCTTATTGCTAGGTCAAGTGCACGACTGGACGGGCGGCTGGACTGCACCGCTGTTAATGACGGCAGCTATCGCTGTTGCTGGTGCGTGCACTGGCATGATGGCTGGGCGAAACGTCCATCTTGAACCGGCTCCATCGATGCGTTAAACCCATATTTATCAGATACGGGAGATAACTCTCTCCCGTATTAGCGAAATTACGGTTACACGGATAAATATGACACCGTCATCTTAGTACAGAAAAAGTGGTGTTTGCTCTTGTCGATCAGATGGACGAATTATCGTCACTGATAAGCTCGGTTGCCCAATCGGCAAATGCCCGTACGGCTGGCGATAGAAAACGTTGATGCGGATAGAGCAAATTAACCGGTACGGACGCAGGTTGCCAGTCCGCCAACACTTCAACGAGTCGGCCTTCTTCTAGGTGTTCAGATACCACCTTCTCAGCAAGCTGCACCAGCCCTAACCCTTCAAGACACATTTTTATGTAGAGCCCCGTCTCATTGGCGGCCACTGCCCCACTAACCGGGATTGACATTTTTTCAGAGCCGCTAACAAAGCTCATTTCATTCGCTCGCTTAGCATGCCCTGAAAAATAATGAACGGCTCGGTGGTCAGATAAATCTTCTGGCGTCTGTGGAATCCCTTTCTCTTCGAGATAGGCCGGAGAAGCGCATGTCACCCAGCGAAATCGACCAAGCGGTCGTGCAACGAGCGTAGAGTCATTAAGCTCACCAGTTCGAATGACACAATCTACGCCTTCCTGAACAAGATCTACCTGTCGGTCATTAACCCCTATCATCAGATAGATATCCGGATAGCGTCTGTAAAAGTCTTGCAGATTTGGCATGATGACAAAATGGGCAATACCGCCAGGCATATCAACTCGTAAACGCCCCTGAGGCCGTTTAACGGAATCGGTCAGGCTAGACTCTGTATGCTCAATTAATTTAAGTATTTCCAAACACTGAGCCAAATACTGCGCGCCCTCTGTGGTCAAGCTGACGCGCCGTGTTGTTCTGTTCAGCAGGCGCACCTGCAAATATTTTTCAAGACTTTTAACCGTACTACTCACCGTCGAGGCTGGTAAGGACAAGGTTTCCGCTGCATAGATAAAACTCCCAGCTTCCGCCACACGAACAAAAATCTGCATTGCTTGAATACGATCCATATGCTTTTTCCAAGAGCCACAATCGATGGCGTAATTGTTCGTAATTATTGAATAATAAAAACAGTTTAACTGTCTTTTTCCGAATAGTCACTTTGCGTACCCTTGCTTCACGAAATTTCAAAAAGGTGAATTAAAGATGACCGATTACGTAAGAAATATTGTTAATAATCAGACTACAACTCCCCCTAAAACCTTGATTCGTGGGGCAACGATTCTGAGCATGGATGAGAAGGTAGGTAATATTGAGTGTGGTGATATTCTTATTACTGGATCTACCATTACCGCTGTGGGACAGAATCTAGATGCAGAGGGCGCCCATGTCATTGATGCTACCAACATGATTGCCATGCCGGGAATGGTGGATTCTCATCGTCACTCATGGGAAGGCCAATTACGCCGCATCAACCCTAATGCCACCTGTTTGGAAGACTATAGTAACGCCACGCACTTCTCTTTCGCAAAATACTATCGTCCAGCGGATAATTATATCGGCAACTTGCTGACGGCTCTGGGCTGCATTGACGCAGGTATCACCACCGTCATTGATAATTCCCATAACAGCCGCACCGCTGAACATTCAGATGCCGCCGTTGAGGCCCTACTTGATTCGGGCATTCGCGCCATACATGCCTCGGGTGCGCCCGTTGCTGGTGAATGGGATAAAGCGCACTGGCCAGGTAACTGGCAACGCTTGCAGGAAAAATACTTTACGAATAACCCTGACAGCCTTGTTTCTCTTGGCGTCATGGCTCAGTTGGAGCCAGAGTTATGGGCCGAAGCTCGTCGATTAGGGTTACCTATTGTGACTGAGTTCTTTGGCTCTTTGATGGCGGATGAACTTGAACCACTGCATCAGCAAGGTCTTCTTGGTCCAGATAATATTTTCAATCACTGCACGTCACTGCCTGATGAAGGATGGAAAATCCTGCGTGAAGCGGGTGTTCGAGTAAACGTCTGCCCACGCTCTGATTCACACTATGGCATCGAAGACGGTATGTTCGCTATGCCAGCTGCGCAGCGTCATGGCATTAGCCCAGGACTAAGTGTCGATAATGAAACCTCTTACAGTACTGACATGTTTATGGAAATGCGTGTGGCATTTTATCTACAACGAGTCATGGGCATGCATCAGCAGAAGCACTGTGGTTCTGATCATGATCATATGCAGACAACGCTTCCAGCCGCTCAGCTTCTTAAATCCGCCACCGTTGATGGTGCCGCTTGTGCCGGTTTGCAGGACAAAATTGGCAGTTTGACGCCGGGGAAACAAGCAGACCTGATCTTGATTAACGCCAATGACATCAACCTTTACCCGTCCGGTAATGCTTTTGGCACCGTGGTGCATGCAACGGAACGTAGCAACATTGATACCGTGATGATCGCTGGGCGCATCGTCAAACAGAAGGGTCAAGTTTTAGGTGTCGACAGTGAGCGTCTTCGTGCTGCCATTGATGAATCCCTAGAGCATCTGTTTGCTGCGTCTGGCTATCAGCCTGATGTATTTGCTGACGTTTTTCTGCTGTTAGAGCAGGCTAACTAATGGGGAATACCGATGAGCATGATCTATTACTTAATTGCTTTTGCTGCCGGCCTTGGTATTACGTTGCAGACAACCTTGAACAGTCAGTTGGCAAAAGGGTTGGGTGGTGACTCTGTCACTGCTGCACTATTTTCTTTCTCGGCTGGAGCGTTCTGCCTTGGGATTTATTCACTGCTGCGAGGAGGCTTATTCTCCTCGCTTGCCGCCATTCCGTCGCAACCATTGTGGACTTTAGTGGGTGGTGTTATCGGCGCATGTGCATTATTTAGTTATGTCGTGCTGGCCCCAAAAATTGGTTTTTCAGCTTTGCTCGGGTTGGCTATTGTCGGGCAGCTGCTGTCATCACAGGTCATAGATCACTTTGGTTTGATGGGTTCCATCCGACGCCCCGTTTCGGGGCTGAAACTTGGCGGAATGCTGGTCATGTTGATCGGACTCGCCATTATGTTGTTCGGCGACAAGTTATCCGAACGTTTTCTACACGGATAGAAGTGAACGGCTTGTGGGTGTCTGCAAGCATCGGTTCACTATAATGTTGCCTCTGGAGAATTAAAATGTTTTCAATCGTTACAGATGTTAATAATGCATTGGGAGAATGTCCGCTCTGGTGTGAAAAAACACGCAGAGTCTTCTGGACAGATCTTGAGGGTAGCGAGCTGCTCGCCTTTGAAGAACAGAGCGGTATCGTCAAACGCTGGTCTTTGCCTGAACGCGCTGGGTCGTTTGCGCTAACTGGGAAAGCGGATGTTTTGCTGATAGGACTAGCCTCACAGCTCGCGTTTTATGACCTGAATACGGAGGTGTTAACCCCTGTAGCATCATCACCCGGTATGACGGGGACGCGTATCGGTGATGGACGGTGCGACCGCTCTGGCAACTTTGTCTTTAGCTCCATGCTTGACGGTGACTATGTTCAAAAATGCGGACAATTTCATCGACTGAACGCTGCTACTTTGGAAACAGAAACGCTGGCATTACCTGCCGTCGTCATTCCAAACAGTATCTGTTTCAGCCCAGACGGCGGCACCATGTACTACAGCGATTCTATGCAGGGTCAGATTTTCTGCTGTGACTATCCGTCTCTCGATAATCAGCGCATTTTTGTAAAAGTTGAAGGCGGTGGTGCACCAGATGGCTCCTGCATTGATGCGCAAGGTTATCTATGGAACGCCGAATGGGGCGGTAGCCGAGTGGTACGTTATACTGATACCGGAAACGTTGACCGAGTCATCCAGTCTCCCAGTGTTCAAACCACTTGCCCAGTGTTAGCGGGACCAAGTTATGAAACGCTTTATTGTACAAGTGCGAAGGTGGGCCTAGATAAACCGACAGACAGTGATGGCATGCTGATAAAAGCGGAGGAAATGTTCTCTGCAGGACTTCCTGAAGTTAGATTTGCAGGACCACTGAATAACTAGTTCATAAAGCTCTTTTGCAAACGGCTTTTACCTCTGCCTATTTTGCTTAGGTAAACCTAATTTAAAAGCGGATATGGATTTTCCATATCCGCTTTTAGCAATTAGCGTCCTAACTTTTAAATCAATACTTGTATGCTGTCTGATGCGAGTGCTAGAGGCCTTAATCTTATAAGACATTCAACTTTTAAGAGCGCTAACCATTTACTCAGTTGCTTACTAGCCAAGTATTCAAAAAAATGCAGGATGAAGTCACTCTATCGATCCTTGGTATCAAATCAGGGTGTGTATCCATGCAAATCCCTCGCTTTTCCAAGCCGAGCGGTGGTTTTGCACAACAATGGACCATAACAAACGAGTTGAAACACAAAGTCAGCAAACAAAAAAAGCCCCGCATTCGCGAGGCTCTTTAGAATTCATTATAACCAGTAATTAAACAGAGGTATTTTTCACTGAGAACATTCCGTAAGCCGCTACAACCAAGAAGCAAACGGCAGGCACAACATATGAAAAAATCGCGCCGTACTCATCGATAGTCGCGCCTTGGATCAATGGCATCACGGCACCACCCAAGATAGCCATGACCAAACCCGCAGAACCGAATTTAGTATCACTACCAAGACCATCCAACGCAATGCTGTAAATCGTTGGGAACATCAAAGATAAACAAGCGGAAATAGACACAATCGCCCAAACACCTGTTACATCTGGCACCATCACAGCGTATAGGCATAAAGCAGTCCCCAATAGAGCCAAGATACTTAGCAACACAGCAGGACGGAAAAAGCCCATCAACCAAGTCATCACAAAACGTGACACCAAGAAAATAATCAAGCTGTACTGCAAGTAATCAGAAGCACTAGCTTCGGTTCCACCTAGTGTTTCTTGCACATATTGAATAGTAAAAGTCCAAGTACAAGTTTGTGCGGCAACGTTGAAGAACTGTGCAAGTACACCCCAACGGTATTGTTTTCTAGCGAATAATCGGCCCAATGTCGCCATAAAGTCAATCGTCTGAACTTCATCAACATTTACTGTGTTAGCCGATTTAGGCACGCGCATAAAATAGATAAACGCCCAAATGATCATCAACACAAAAGCCATGCCGACATAAGGTGTCATCACGCTGTTTAGTTCATCTGCTCGAATGCTCAGCAGCATTTCTGGCGCCATGCTGGCTCTTTCTTCTGGAGATGCGGTATTTAGATTAGGAAGAATCAATGTCGCTGCAAGAAATACACCGATGTTGGTGCCAACTGGGTTAAAGGCTTGAGCCAAGTTTAAACGGCGTGCTGCACTGCCTTCTGGCCCCATAGTCATAACAAAAGGATTCGCTGAGGTTTCTAAAATAGACAAGCCTGCTGCCAAAATAAACAAGGCAGCTAAAAAGAAACCATACGTCATCGAAACACTGGCAGGATAAAAAGCCAAGGCACCTAAAATAGCCAAGCCTAAACCTGTCAACACCCCCGCTTTATAAGAGTAACGAGCGTTAATAAACGCCGCAGGAATCGCCAAACAGAAATACGCGCCATAATAAGCGAACTGTACTAAAGCGGATTCAAACGTGCTCATGGTAAAAATTTTACTAAACACTTTTACCAATGGATCTGTCATGTTGGCGGCAACGCCCCATGCAGCAAAGCAGGTAATTAACAAGATAAACGCAATTTTCATGTTCGGATAAACGAACGGAGCAGAAAGGGATTTTTCAGGAGCTGTATTTTGATTTTTCATAAAGCAAACAACATCTATTATTTTATAGTTGGATGATAGGACGTGCTTGCTATCCTCAAAGAGACAGACTAAAAGCACCTCGCCACCATCAGACATTGATATAGGCTAACCGCAGTTTGGACATTATTTTGGTTGATTTAAAACCACCAAAAAGTGCCTTTTCTACGACCAACATCAAACACAAGGTGCGAGATCCTACCACCAACTTTCTATAAAAATGCGCTTGTAAAATAAAACTTAGCTCTTTGTAAGCGGATTAATCTTTTCTTACCCATTTCATTAACATAAATGAAATATTCATGACTGGCGGTTCATTTTCAGCGACTTTATTAGGTAACAAAAGCCAAACAAACCTTCAATGTCTCACAACCTTTTCGAAAGCAGTCGCAAGGCATTCGCTGTAACCAATGCGGTCGCGCCAGAATCAGCCAATACCGCCAACCATAACCCAGTTATACCCAGCAAGGTCGTCACCAGAAACACCGCCTTCAAACCTAAAGCAATGGTGATATTCTGACGAATGTTGGCATTGGTCGCACGCGATAAGCGAATCATTTCAGCCAATCCTTGCAAGCGATTATGCGTCAAAGCCGCGTCCGCGGTTTCTAAAGCTACATCGGAGCCACTTCCCATGGCAATGCCAATAGTGGATGCTTTCATTGCTGGCGCATCATTGATGCCATCGCCCACCATGGCTGTCGCTTGCTGTTGATTCAACTCAGTGACAGCCATAACTTTGTCTTCTGGTAATAAATCCGCTCGATAATCTATATTCAACTCGGCTGCAATCGCAGCTGCGGCACGGGCATTATCACCCGTTAACATCACGCCATTAATTCCCAAAGCCGCTAAATCTTTAAGCGCCGCCTTAGCATCATCGCGTAGCCTATCCCGCAAAGCGATCAAGCCCGACAATTCACCTTTTTCGAAAACAACAACGACAGTTTTACCTTCTTGCTCAAGACGAATAACTTCCTGTTGTATAGAGTCATCTAACACTTGCTCTAACTTACTTGGCGAACTAATCTTGATTTTCCTACCTGCAAAATCCCCTTCCACACCAACACCAGCCAAGGTTTTGCGATTATCAGCATGCACTAATGCAATGCCTTGTTGTTCTGTGTAATCAACAATGGCTTTCGCCAATGGATGATGAGACCCCATTTCAACGGACGCTGCAGCAGCCAACAAATCATTAAAGTTAGAACCGTTTAAAGTAACTACATCCGTCACACTTGGTTTACCTTCTGTAAGCGTGCCGGTTTTATCAAAGGCGATGGTTTTTATTCGACCAAGTTGCTCTAACGCTAATCCGCCTTTAATCAAAGCACCACGACGAGTCGCCGCCGCCAAACCAGACGTAATCGCCGCTGGCGTCGAAATAACCAAGGCACAAGGACAACCAATCAACAACAAGGCTAAACCACGATAAATCCACGTATCCCAAGGTTGAGCAAAGGCCAAAGGCGGAATCAAGATCACCAAGACAGAAATCAGCATAATCACAGGCGTATAGATACGGCTGAATTTATCTAAGAAACGTTCAAGCGGTGCTCGGCGCTCCTCCGCTTCTTCAATAAGGTGTAGAATTCGATCAATGGCATTATTACCCGGTTGCGACACTACTTTGAGTCGCACAACTCGATCAGCTAACAAGCTCCCTGCTGGAACTTTTTCATCTCGTAATCGTTCAACAGGTACAGATTCCCCCGTCAACGCGCTTTCATCGAAACTTGCCATCTCGGACAAGAGCTCAGCATCGGCAGGCAAACGTTCACCCGGCGATACTTCAATTTCATCGCCTGGACGTAAATCCGCTATAGCGATTTTTTGACGCACACCATTTTTGATGATTAAGGCTTCTTCTGGTAACAAGGCCATCAAAGCGCTCACGCCTTTGCGCGCACGGTTCGCCGCAAACGATTCCAGGCATTCGCCAATCATAAAGAGCAACAACACCATGGCGGCTTCTGCGGTAGCACCAATAAATAATGCTCCTATCGCTGCAACACTCATCAAAGTTTCAATGGCAAAAGGCGAGCCACTGCGCATCATCCACCATGATTTTTTCATGATAGGCACTAAGCCAACCAAGGTAGTAACTATAAAAGCGGTTTCGCCAAAAATAGGATTAAATTGCCCGATGCCCCAACTCAGCAACATCAGCACCGCCAAAGCCGCAATAGGACCGTATTCGGTTAATTGCTGGAGTGAAAACCATGAAGTCGTGTTTTGATTTGAAATAGTTTGAGCTGAATTAGTGTTATTAGAAGCGCTTTTATCCAAAGAAGCCAAACTAAAACCTAGCCCTTTCACTGCTTCCTGAACCTTGACCGAGACATCAGCATCCGCAGAAACACGTAATTTTTCGGTAGAGAAAACCACATTGGCGCTAACCACACCATCCACGGAAGAAACCGCCTTCTCAATAGAACGCGCACAACTGGCGCAATCCATCCCGCTGACTCGCCAGCTATAATTTTGCTTATCGGTTGCTTGTGCTAAAGAGGTATCGTCATTCGTATCAGCGGACGCACAGCAACTGGCGTCGCCTTCGTCGTCGGAAGAACAGCAAGAATTTTCTTTTTTCCCACTATCTTCGCTTGCGCAGCAAGAGGAAACCTCACTCGATGTCGAGCAACAAGAACTGCTCGTCTCTTGATGTGAGTGTGATGAATGGTCTTTTGCTTGATGACACTGACATGAAGAATGAGATTGGCAATTTTCTTTATGTTGACCTGATGAATGATGCATATGGCTCTCCTGTTTTTAAGCTATAAGGAGAGTGTAGACCTTAGAGCACACTCCAAGGTCAAGCACCAGTTTCATATTATTTAAATAAAAAAGAGCCTTAGCTCTTGATCGAAACACCTTCTACTTCTAATACTGTTTTCGCATCTGTGCGTTCCATGATTTTCACCAAGGCGGATTGAATCACTTCGTCTTCACGTACATCACTTTGGCCCGCAAAACGCTGATCTTGTGGCTCAGCGCCTTCTTCTGCGGTAAAGGTGACAATCACTTCTGTGGCGATGTCTTCAGTATCGCCGAAGTAAGCAATGGAAAGTTGCGGATAACCTTTGAAACCCATTTTAACTTTCTTTGCGATACGTTTTTTAGATTTATCTATGTTCATGCTGCCTGCCTAAAGGGAAAGGTATTGAGTCTCAATGAAAAACTATTGCTGGATTAAACCACAAAGCAGACCGTTCAAGATAAATTAAATCGACATTGTTCGAAGCAAAGCTACTTGATTAAACTCAATGCCCCCTTAAACTCATCCGCCCGACAATCACCAATCAACTCAAACAAACACATTTCAAGACTAGTCACTTCTGCCCCTTTGCGAGCTAACTTGGCAAGCGCCATGTCTTTATTCTCTATAGCTCGTGACGACACACAATCGCTCACCAGTTCAACTTCATAACCCAAATCTAGCAAGCCCAACGCCGTTTGATAAACACAAATATGCGCTTCAATACCGCTCACTAACCAAGTATTCACCTTGGCTTTTTTAACCGCATCAACAAAAGCAGGTTCACCGCAGGCGCTAAACGAATACTTAGCAATTGGCTCAACCATATCCAGAACCTCTCGTAATTCTGGTACGGTTGCGCCCAGCTTTTCTGGATTTTGTTCCAACCAAATAATAGGCAAGCCCAATAGTTTTGCGGCTTTTACTAGCTTAACGAGATTAGCAATAAATGCCTCGCTGTCATGGACAATAGTTGCTAGCTTTCCTTGGACGTCGATCACGACTAAACCCGTTTTGTCTTTTCTTAGCATATCCATCTCCTGTTGTTTTTATTTTTATCTGCTATGTGTTTAAACTAACTTAATCCCTAACGACGTCAGCAAACTCACCGCTTCATAACGACAAAATATCGCGTTCTTAATGGTGTTCTTCTTCACATCAATATCGTAATTGGTTGCGCCGTTAAAATCTGCGCCAGTTAGATTGGTGTTCACAAACAAGCTATTGGTTAAATCGGTTCCAGAAAAACGTGCCCGAGAAAGCGTCGCTTCTCTAAAATCCACATCATGAGCACGGCACTCTTCGAAAACAATTCCCGATAATTTCAAGTCATAAAACGACGAGCCATTAACCATACATTCCTTAAAAAATAGCGGCGCGCCAAGCTCCAAGCCTCGCCAATAAGCTTTTGTCCAATCCACACCCAAGACTTTTGATTCATAAAACTGTACATCTGAGAACTTACTGTTTCTCACATTCACCGCGGTCAACTTGCACTTACGGAACTGACAATCCTTAAAAGTACAGGCATCAAAAAACGCTTCGCTGAAATCACACGATTCAAATACGCAAGACTCAAACACCTTACGGCTCACACTTTCCTGCACCATAGCTAAATCATTAAAGGTTTTTCCATAAAACGCCTCATCATTCGGCAATACATGTTCCATTACATTCTCCCTTCACTAGAAAAACTAAAGTAACAAGAGATGTCAGCGTGCTCAATCTAAAAAACGCTTAACCTCGAATCATGCCATTTAATCTCATCAAAAGTGCGTTAAAAAACTTTTTTGCACATATGTGCAAAATGTCATCGGTTTGTCATAGACGAAGATTATTGTTTAGAAAATTAAATGTTTTTCTAAGGAATAACCTATGACGACCTTGCTCACCGCAGCAGAGCAAAAGAAGCCAAATCTTTGGCGACGCGCAAGGCATTCATTTGCTGTTGCCAGACATGAACCCGCTAATTTGATTGGCCTTGTTCTGGCTATTTTCTTTGCTTATTTGATTCTTGCACCTGTGCTCTCGATTCTTGTAGATTCCTTTATTGTGCAATCCGGTGATGAAGCAAGAACCCATCAGGACGAAGGCAGTTTCACCTTTTACTATATTGTACGAACTCTGTATTCACGCATTTCTGAAATCCTATTATGGCAACCGCTGTACAACACCTTAGCCATTGCCGCTGGCACTATGGTGTTTTCAATGAGTATTGGCGTGGTGCTGGCATGGTTAGTAAATCGCACTAACATGGCGGGACGCGCTTGGTTCGCCACGGCGCTGATTGTGCCTTTTATGTTACCGACGTGGACGTTCGCCCTCGCTTGGACGACAATTTTTAAAAACCGCACCGTTGGTGGACAACCCGGCTGGCTAGAATCCTTAGGCATCACTACATCAAACAGTGTGGCTTACGGTTATGTTCCTATCGTTTTTATCTTGGTTTTGCATTACACGCCCTTGGTAATTTTGATTGTGGGCAATGCGTTACGTCGTCTTGATACACAAATGGAAGACAGCGCTCGTGTGCTCGGTGCGCCATCACGAGTCATCGCCTTCTCTATCGTATTACCCTTGATTCGCCCTGCATTAATGTCAGCGGCTTTATTGATATTTGCCGATTGTATTGGCGAGTTCGCGGTTCCGTATATTTTAGGTTTACCAGTACGATACGACACATTAGCAACCGGACTTTATCGCGCCTTAGACACTCGTCAAAACGGCGTGGCAGCGGTGATCGCTGCGGTTATTATGATCATCGGTGTGATTACTTTGCTGATCGATGTTCGCATGATGAAAGAAGCCCGCCGCTTTGTCACTGTCGGCGGTAAAGGCAACATGGACAGACTACGCAAACTGGGTCGCATGCGTTTGCCTGCTTCTGGATTTGCTGGGGCCTTTGTTTTAATCGGTGTGGTGCTTCCATTACTGACATTGTTTCTATCCACCATCATGATTTTGCCCGGTCGCTTTACGCTGGAAAACTTCACCTTTGATTATTGGATCGGCAGCAATTTAGACACGGTTGCCCTACGCAATGGCATCTTGCTGACACCAGAATTTTGGCAAGCCGCGTGGAACACTATTGTCATTGTCGGTTCGTCTTCGATGATATCTGGCGTCTTAGGGTTGTTAGTCGGTTATGCAGTATTACGTTGCTCATTCAAAGGTGTGGGTTCTTTCTTACGCCAAATTACCTTCTTGCCTTATTTGGTTCCCGGCATTGCCTTTGCGGCGGCGTTTTTATCTTTATTCGCCGTGACTCGCGGCCCAATTCCGGCGCTGTACGGAACACCGCTGATTCTCATCATCGCCCTCGTCGCAGAAAAAATGCCCTTTGCAAGCCGGTCAGGTATTGCAGCTATGACGCAACTGGGCAAAGAACCCGAAGAAGCGGCACGTATTGCTGGAGCCAACTGGTTTAGCCGCATGACTAAAATCATTATCCCAATACAAGCAGGGCCATTGGCAACGGGCATTCTGCTGCCTTTCATTTCCGGCATTAAAGGCGTCAGCCTGTTCATTATCTTGGCGATTCCATCCACCGATGTACTCACCACCTATTCACTGCGTTTACTCGATTACAACTACGACCAAGCCGCCAATGCGGTGGTCTTGATGATTGCGCTTATCGCTTGGCTTGGTACCGTATTGATCCAAAAGATCTCCGGTACGGGTTTGGCTCAAGGTCTGGAGAATTAATATGCCTACTATCACATTAACCAACCTCACAAAATGTTACGACGGCAATACTGAACCTTCCGTCAACAAGGTTTCACTGACGGTAGAAGATGGCGAATTTATGTGTTTGCTTGGCCCATCTGGCTGCGGCAAAACCACCATTTTGCGTATGATTGCCGGTATCGAACATTCCACCAGCGGTGAAATTGCCGTAGACGATTTAGTTGTCGATTCTGTGCATCAGTCCTGCTTTATTCCGCCTGAACAACGTCGTATTGGATTGGTATTTCAGAACTATGCTCTGTGGCCGCACATGACAGTAGAGCGCAATGTGGATTTTGGTTTGCGCTTACAAAAGGTGCCTGCCCATGAACGCAAAGAACGTTGTTTAGATGTGATGAGCAAGTTACGCATTCTTGAATACGCAGACCGTTATCCGTCTCAATTGTCTGGCGGTCAGCAACAACGCGTTGCCTTAGCGCGCATGCTGGCGGTGAATCCGGGGGTTTTGCTATTAGACGAGCCATTATCGAACCTTGATGCGACCCTTCGCCTCGAAATGCGCGCCGAGCTGCGCCGTTTACATCAAACCTTTGGCACAACCATTATTTTTGTCAGCCATGACCAATGGGAAGCCATGACGCTTGCCAATACCATTGCGGTCATGAACAAAGGTCAGCTGCAACAAATCGGCACGCCAGATGAAATTTACGCCGAACCAAGCAATCGCTTTGTGGCTGAATTTATCGGCAACCCGAAAATCAATCTGATCAAGCTAGAAGATTCTAATGCCGAGGCAATAAACATTGCGAAGCACATTCAAGCGAGACGACTCGAAGTCGACAACGCCAAAGTGTGTGCCATTCGTCCGGAAGAAATCATTCTGACCGACAGCGCCAACATTAATACCTTGCCCATGACCATTGAAAACATCATGCCCACTGGCGGCAGCTGGGTGATTGAACTTAGTTTCGGTGAAGACAGATTATTCCACTCCACTCAGTCTCGCCCGAGATGGCGTGAAGGCGATCAGGTAAACGCTTATTTGCCAACGCCATCACTGCACTTTTTTGATCATGATGAAAAGCGTCTTGTTCTGTCAGAAAGTCATCTTGATTACAGCAATTTACTGCCCAGCTCAGCATTACCTAATAAACAAAACGCTAATCAGATACACACGAATCAACCCTACGCTAAACAAGCATAAGCTAATCTTAAAAAGGAAACTGTTATGAACTTCCCGATGAAAAAAAGCCTTCTTGCACTGAGTGTTAGCTTAACAGCCCTCGGTTCTATTTCAGCTTCAGCCGCAGACTCGTTTGATCTTCAAGCATTAATCGCGGCCGCCAAACAAGAAGCACCGTTGACTGTGTACGATTCAACAGGAAAAATCGTTAAGCAAGCCGAGTCCTTTAGCAAAAAATACGGTATTCAGGCTACGGGCATCAAAGCCAAAGCGTCGCAAATTCTAGAAATCGTCAGCCGTGAAGCCAAAGCCGGTAACGTCAAAGCTGACGTAGCTATTCTGGCCGATGCACCTGCGGGCATGGAGCAGCTACTATCAAAAGGCTATGTCACCAGCTGGGTTCCTACGGACCTTGCCGTTAATATTCCAGCGACCTACCAAAACCCGCTTACAGTGGTCTTAGCGCCCAATATTTGGGCTTATAACACAGGCCTTTATGACACCTGCCCAGTAACAAATGTGTGGCAACTTACTAAACCTGAATGGCGTGGCAAAGTCGCCATGCAGGATCCTCTTGGCAAACCATCTTACACTGATTGGTTTAACCAGCTAGCCACACATCATGACAAAGCTATGGCCGATGCATATCAAGCTGAATTTGGCAAGCCACTAAAGACCAAAGAAAACAGTGCCACCGCGGCTTTCATAAAAGCCCTCGCAGAAAATCATCCACTAGTCACTAGTTCTGATACAGAAGCAGCTGATGCAGTGGGCGCACCAGATGTGAAAGACAGTTTTGTCGGCATGGTGAGCGCGGCGAAATTTCGTCAAAACGAAAATGGTATGAAGCTGGGTCTTTGTGCCGATATGGTGCCATTTAGCGGTTGGAGCTATCCAGGTTTAGGCTTTATTACCACGGGAACGAAAAGCCCGAACGCAGCAAAATTGTTCATTCATTACATGATGACAGCCGAAGGCATCGCGCCACAGGGTGTTGACGGTAAAATGTCGACCAACCAAACCGTTAAACTACCTGATAACGAGCCAGCAGGTATCGATAAAGTCCGCGACCAAATTATGGGGTACGATGCTTCTACGGCAAAATCTGACTGGGAAAGCCGTCAAGACTGGCAAGACCTATGGAGCTTAAGCTTTAAAAAGTAAGCTAGAGATAGCTTCATTAATAACTAAAAAAGAGATCAGTTAGGACAATAAAATATCTAGCTGATCTCAATCCAACATTTTAGAAAAGGATCCATCCTTGACACCCAACAACATCAAAAAAAGCGAACTAGAAAAACGCGAAGCCGCCCTGCACTCTATTACTCTAACCGCAGGAGCATTAGCACTAGAAAGCTATCGCGCCAGACAACCCGGCGATTTTACACTGAAGGGCCAGCAAGACTTTTTGACCGAAGCCGACGCACTGGTCGAAGAACACATTCGCCAAGCTATTTATAACCTTTTTCCTGAAGATGGATTACTTGGGGAAGAAACAGGAGGCTCAACATCAAACCCCTCGCTTTGGGTAGTTGACCCGATTGACGGCACCGCCAACTTCGCTCGAGGCATAGATCATTTTTGTATTTCCATCGCCTTTGTGCATAACGGCGATACGTTACTCGGCGCGATTTATAATCCAGCGACGAACGAAATGTACTTAGCTAGAAAAGACCAATACGTCACAAAAAATGGTCAAGCTCTACGTGTTTCTAGCATAAGGGATACTCATAGCTCATCCTTTGAATTAGGATGGTCTACACGTGTTCCCCAAGATATCTACTTGGCAATAGTTTCTTCTCTTCTGGAAAGCGGTACCAATATACGACGTGGTGCCTCTGGTGCATTGGCATTGGCTTGGGTAGCCGAAGGCAGAACCGACGGCTACGCAGAATCGCATATGAATGCATGGGATTGCTTGGCAGGTTTACTTATGGTGCGAGAGGCTGGTGGACGAACTGGTGTCTACCCTAAAACTCACGAGGAGATAGTGCATGGTGGACCGATTCTCGCTGTCGCTCCCGGTGTGGCAGAACAGTTTGCCAATGACACCATGATATCGCTTGCAGCTGAACATAATGACCAAAAAGAGACGAATAACCAACGCGCGACTGAGCTTGAACTTACAGCCTAACACCTTGGCTCATTTGTACTTTATAAAAGACAAGCGCAAAAAAGAGAACGAAAAACCATGACATCTGAAAAAGTAAAAAAGCACTATCCACGCCCACCGATTAGCTTAATCGAAAGCAATATCCCTGGCTGGGGCGTCGACATTTATATTGGCGGTTCCACCGGTGTAGCTGACGCGGAATTGCTTGAAAAACACAACATCAAAGTCGTGCTGAACTGTGCCGTAAACTTAGACATAGACCTTGTGCATTCAGAAGAGCCAAACACACCGGAACATCTGCTAAAGCATGGTTCAGCTCGTGTTCGTTATTATAAAATTGGCCTTATTGACGGCCCTGGTAACCCAGAATCTATGGTCTTGGCGGGTTATCATTTAATGCGTTCAGCACTGGATCAAGAGCTACCCGAGAAAGCCTCTTATAAAGTTCGCGAAAAAGGCAATATCTTAGTGAATTGTCGCGGTGGACGTAGCCGCTCCGTCACCATAGTTGCCTTATTTTTACATCTAGAATACCCAGATCGCTATCCTACGTTGGATGCAGCCATCGCGCACATTCGTAAAACACGAGAGCTTCATCCTGATGAATGGTTCGAAACCCCAAAACCGGCTTTGATTCACTTAGCAGAACGTGCCGCAAGCATGGAAAAATTATTGCGAGACGCTGGCTTTGGTCAGGACATGAAAAAAAAATGACACAGCAACGACCGAAAAACATCGCCAGCGCCGCAGAGGTTGCCAAACTAGCTGGCGTTTCTCGGTCTGCTGTTTCTCGCACTTTTACCCAAGGTGCGAGCGTTTCCAAAGACACTCGTGAACGTGTGCTGGCCGCGGCCGCAGAATTGAATTATCACGTCAATCATCTCGCCCGTGGCTTATCCAGTGAAAAAAGCCGACCTGTTTGTATTCTAGGCGCCAATCTTAATGCACCTTATCAAGCAAGCTTGCTCGATGCTCTCACCCAACGTCTGCAACTGGCTGGTCGAGCCGTGATGGTGATTAACACCTCAGGCGGTGAAGCCAGTGCCGATGCGGCGTTACGTCAAACGTTAAATTACCGAGCCTCGGCGACCATTGTTTTATCAGGCACACCACAAACCACTTTGATTGAAACTTGTGTACAAAGCGGACAACAAGTCATCCTTGTGAACCGTGCCGGACAATTTGAAGGCACAGACCACATCAGCATAGATTACCAATCTGCTATGGCTGACGCCCATCACATGCTGCTACGAGCAGGCTGCCAGAAGCTTGCGGTTGTGTCGTCGACAATTCAATCCCCAAGTTTGTTGACTCGTGAAAAACTGTTTATTCAAGCCGCCGAAGACGCCAAGCAAGCTTGTACCTTGTTACGAGCAGGACCAACGAGTTACCAAACTGGCGTAGACGCAGCACGACGTTTATTGGCCTCTCGGGATAGACCGGATGGCGTTTTTTGTGTCACTGATCTGATTGCTTGCGGCTTTATGGATGTGGCGAAAAATGAATTTGGTCTACGTATTCCAGAAGATATCTGCATTGTCGGTTTCGATGATATAGAACAAGCAAGTTGGCTTGGCTATCAACTAACTACGTTCTCTCAACCACTTGGTGCAATGGCAGATGCTATTTCAACATTACTGGAAAACGCCTCTGACAAAGAACGTAAAAAACAACATCTAATATTTCACGCTCCACCAGTGTGGAGACACACCGTACGTCCACGCGCTTCATAACTATTCAAATTCGCTGTTAGTAAAGTCGAGCGATTTTGTTATTTGCTTCTTGCTTAAAGAATCGTAATCTTTTGCGTTCGAACTTTTTAGAGGCAGTAACCATGCTCAACAAGACGCAAATAAAAGTACGCGGTTATCATCTTGATCTTTTTCAACACGTCAACAATGCTCGCTATTTGGAATTTATTGAAGAAGGTCGTTGGGCTTTTTTTGATGAGTTTTTCGATGACAACGATTGGATGCAGCAAGATCTCGTCTGGCCAGTGGTTAACATAAACATTAATTTTAAATCCGAAGCGAATTTCGGCGATGTTCTCGAAGTACAAACCCGCTACACTAAAATCGGCAATCGCAGCATCACCATGCAGCAGACCATCATCAAGGTTCCAACCAATGAGATCGTAGTTGAAGCCGATGTGACTTATGTGTGCTTCTCCAAAGCCGCCAAAGCTGCCATTCCCTTTCCAGATGACTTCAGACAAAGAGTTGAGTTGTCTATTGCCGCATTTGAATAAGCCTTAAGCTATTTTGTTTTTCAATGTTAACTGGATTTAACATAATGCAAAGGTCTCGTATAGATTATGGAAAGCCTTGATTTTCATTGAGAAAAATCGCTCTGCATCTTAATCTAAATGCTAACAAGGAGAAATTAGCATGAAAGCAGAACGGCTGAAAAACACCATCACTTTTCTCGTGATGATCTTAAGTATTCTCATCATATTAAGACTGTATTTACCCTATTGGGCACTTTATACAGTGAATCAAAAATTATCCGATATGGGAGATTATTCGGGACACATAGAAAACGTCGACATAGATCTTTATCGAGGTGCATATCAGCTACAGGAATTATCTGTTTCAAAGATAAAAGGTACGCACAAAGTGCCATTCATTCGCGCCGACAACATAGATATTGCATTAAGCTGGCGCGCATTGTTCAAAGGCGAAATTCTGGCTGATATCGCTCTGAACTCACCACAGGTAAACTTTGTCGATAGTGATAAAGCAGATAATGCCCAATCAGGCAAAGGTGGAGACTGGCAAGGTGTCGTCGAAGGACTTATTCCTATTACCATTAGTAAAATCAGTTTAAACAATGGCAGCATTGCCTTTCGTAATTTTGAATCCGAACCGCCTGTTAATGTACAGCTTACCGAACTCAATGCTGAAGTGTCTAACCTGACCAATATTGCCGGACAAGACGGTAAACGTGTGGCGAGCTTAAATCTAGACGCAAAACTTCTGAATTCAGCCTCTTTGGAAATGAATGCTGAGTTCGACCCTTTTGTCTCAAACGATTTTAATATCGCCTTAAAAACAGAATCCGTTTCACTGCCTTTACTCAATGATTTTGCCCAAGCCTATGCCGGATTTGATTTTCGAGCAGGTACAGGCGAAGTGGTCAGCGAACTAAAAGCCGCGGATGGAGAACTAAACGGTTACGTAAAACCCTTATTCAAAAAAGTCGATATTCTTGATTGGCAACAAGACGCCGTAGAAGATGGCGACGGACTCTTTCAATTGTCTTGGGAAGGGCTAAGTGGCGGATTAACAAGCTTATTTACCAACAGCGATACGGACAAAGCCGCTACCATCATCGAAATTACAGGTTCACTAAACGACCCTAAAGTTAGTGCGTTTGACGCTGTTTTAGAAGCATTGAAAAACGCCTTTATAGAAGCATTCGATAACAAATTTGAAGGACTTAAACCAAAGAGTGATGGTTGAATCTCCTAGAAAAAGACAATAAAAAAGGGCAAATCGCCCTTTTTTATTGTGGTAAAGATCGAGATATTACCAAGCCAAGGTTACTTTTTGCCCTGTTTCTAGTGATTTCTGTGCTGCATCAGCGAGCATTTGTGCACGACGTCCGTCTTCGAAGCTTGGAGATACAGGCTTCTTCGCAAGAACATTTTCAATAAAAGACGTTAGCTGCAAGTTGTAGGCATCCACATAACGATCGATAAAGAAGTTATAAAGCGGATCTTTTACTTGTGTCGTGTCTTTGGTGAAACGCGTTACAGAAGTTGGCGTTTGGTTATTCGATATCACCATGCCTTCTGAACCAAACGCTTCCACACGCTGGTCATAACCGTAAATTGCACGACGAGAGCCGTTAATGTGAATCAAGCGACCAGACTGGCTTTTCATGATGACCATCACACTATCAACATCACCAATTTCGGTAATCTTCTCATCCACCATGGCGCTACCAAAAGCTTGCAACTCGACAATCTCTTCACCTAATACAAAACGCGCCATATCGAAGTCATGAATCACCATGTCACGGAAAATGCCGCCAGATGATTTAAGGTATTCCACTGGCGCCATGCCCGGATCACGACTGGTAATGATGATCTGTTCTAACTTGCCGATACTGCCATCTTGCGCCGCTTTGACCACTGCAGCATGGCTTGGGTCGTAACGACGGTTAAAACCAATCTGAATCGGCACATGGCAATCTTTAATTTGTGCTAAGCAAGCGTTCACCGTAGCCGTGTCTAAATCAATTGGTTTTTCACATAAAATGGCTTTGCCCGCTTTGGCCGCTTTAATAATCAGCTCCACATGGGTATCCGTACTCGTAGCGATTAAAACCGCATCCACTTCAGGATCGGCCAAGGCCATCTCGACACTGTCAGCAACCTTTGCACCGGTTGCTTTTGCTACCGCTTCCGCCGCTGGCGCATAGACATCAAATACATATTTTAAATTCGATTGAGCAAACGCCTGAATATTTTGGGCGTGCATTTTTCCGATTCGACCAGCACCAAATAACGCAAAATTAAGCATAGTTTTATCCTTAGGTTTATTTTTTTTATACAAGGCGATTAGTAGACTTGTAGATATTGTTAAGTTGTTGAAAACACTTTCAAGCAAGTGACGTTACGAGTGCTGTCGTCGCTCAAAGGCTTAAACCTTTCTAAGCTTTTTTGTCTCGTTCAATAATCCACTCATGATCCGGATCATTATGAAAAATCCAATTCCGACTTGGTCCCGCCATGACATTCAAATAATAGGATTGATAACCATGGGGGACACCAACTGGATGGTAACCTTCTGGCACCATGACAAGATCACCGTCTTCCACGGCCATGGTTTCATCAATGCTGCGGTCATCCGTATAAACCCGTTGGAAGGCAAAGCCTTGTGGCGGATCAATCTTGTGGTAATAGGTTTCTTCCAGCTGAGTTTCAGCGGGAGCCGCATCGGTATCATGCTTATGCGGTGGATAGCTAGACCAGCCGCCACTTGGCGTGATGACTTCACAGACTAACAAGCTGTCAGCCGGTTCGTTGCCGAACAAGATATTACACACATGTCGAGTGTTGCTGGTAACGCCTCGCGTTTCGTATTGGCATTGCTCAGGCGTGATCAATTTCGCTTGAAATCCGCCTTTACCCGGTGCCTTACAAAACGCCACTTCCACATCGGTAATCGCTTCAATTCGAATCTCGTCTTGCGCTGGCGAGTAAACTGAATATGGTGCTTTTTGCTCGAATACACTCATACGATCACCAATGTCTTTCCACGCTTCCTGCTTGGTACTGGCATTCGCTTTGCCCGATAAGATCACCGCACACACTTCGTCCATACCTGTTTCAATAACAACAGATTCACCCGCTTTAAGCTGATGCGCTTCAAAGCCAACGTAACGCCAATTGGCACTTTTAGGTGTTACTAATTGAGTCTGTGACTGCCCTGCCTGCTGGCTTCTTTTACTTAAAAGATGTGACATATTAAAAACCTCGAAACTTATTATTTCATGGTTGGCATTGAAAACTCAGCGCCTGCGCGTAAACCCGTTGGCCAGCGCGCCGTAATGGTTTTCATGCGAGTGTAAAAACGTACACCATCTGGCCCATGCATGTGCAAAGGTCCAAACAAAGAACGCTTCCAACCACCAAAACTATGGAACGCCATTGGCACAGGGATAGGCACATTTACACCAACCATGCCGACTTGAACTTTCTCAGTAAACTGACGCGCCGTATCGCCATCTCGAGTAAAAATCGCCGTGCCGTTGCCATATTCATGCTTATTGATTAGCGCCAAACCTTCTTCATACGAATCCACTCGAACCACACACAAAACAGGGCCAAAGATCTCTTCGTCATAAATGCGCATGCCCGCTTTAACATGATCAAATAAGGTTGGTCCGACAAAATAACCTTGCTCGTGATTTTTACGCACAAAATCACGGCCATCAACGACCAAGGTAGCACCTTGTTCAACACCTGAAGTAATGTAATCTCTAACCTTTTGCGCATGTTCTTTGCTGATTAGCGGCCCCATGTGCGGCTCTTCTTCAATGCCAAATTGCTTGTACAAACCAGGCCCTATCGTCATGGTGGAAATTTCTGTTTTCAGCTTGCTAATCAAATTATCAGCGACGTCATCACCGACACATACAGCAACTGAAATCGCCATACAACGCTCACCTGCAGAACCATAAGCGGCGCCCATTAGTGAATTCACTACTTGACTAGGATCGGCATCAGGCATCACTAACATATGGTTTTTTGCACCACCTAGAGCCTGAACACGTTTGCCGTGAGCACTAGCCGTGGCGTAGATGTATTCTGCGATTGGCGTAGAGCCAACAAAGCTCACCGCTTGAATGCGTTCATCGGTCAGCAAGACATCAACCGATTCTTTATCGCCGTTAACCACGTTAAACACACCGTCAGGTAAACCCGCTTCTTTTAACAATTCTGCAAGGCGCATAATGGTACTTGGGTCTTTTTCAGACGGCTTCATTACGAAGGTATTTCCGCAAGCGATGGACACAGGGAACATCCACATTGGCACCATCGCGGGGAAATTGAATGGACTGATACCAGCACAAACGCCCAGCGGCTGCATCAAGCTATAACTGTCGATACCACGGCCAACATTTAAACTATGCTCACCTTTTTGTAGATGAGGAATACCACAGGCAAATTCGACCACTTCCAGACCACGGGTCAATTCGCCCATTGCGTCGGAATACACCTTGCCGTGTTCGCTGGAAATCAATTCCGCCAACTCATGGCTGTGTTCTTCTACCAAAGCTTTGAACTTAAACAGTACTCGAGCGCGATTTAATGGCGTCACCTGAGACCATGTCTCAAACGCGGTTTGTGCAGCAGCAATCGCACCTTGTGTTTCTTCAGCAGTGCTCAAGGAAACCTGCAATGACACATCACCTGTTGCAGGGTTAAAGACTTTTGCTTGGCGTGAAGAAGCACTTCCTACAATCTGGTTGTTGATGAAGTTACCCATGACGTTATTAGACATTTTATTCTCTCTTTTTCTTATCGCTTAAAGTACGTGAATGACAAGTACAAGACTAAAAATGAAAACCGGCCTTTTCTAAATTCGCCGACAAATACTCGTAGCCTTTTGTCGCATACGTTAATGGATGGGCAATCGCTGGATCTTGCTCCGCCTCCACCACAATCCAGCCGTGATAATCGGCTGCTTTCAGTACTTCAAAAATTGGAAAATAATCAATGCTGCCGTCACCGGGTACGGTATAAACCCCATCCAGAACCGCGTTCAAAAAAGCACTGTCGCGATTAAGGTTGTCTTGCAAAACCGCCGGGCGAATGTCTTTACAGTGCACATGTACAATACGTTTGGCGTGTTTTTTCGCCATCGCCAAAGCATCGCCTCCCGCAAAGGTTATGTGTCCGGTATCCAACAATAAACCCACATTGTCGCCCGTCATCTGCATAAGTTGATCGACTTCTTCCGCGGTTTCGATCACGGTTCCCATGTGATGGTGATAAGCCATTTTTACGCCTTCCGACGCCATATAGTCTGCGACTGCCGTCATGCGTTTTGTGTATTCCTCCCACTGACTTTGGGTCATACGTGGACGTTGTGACAAAGGCACTGATTGATCCCCATGAACACAACCACTCACCTCGGCAAATACCATGACGTTAGAACCCAAGGCTTTTAGTAGATTAAGATGATCCTGCATGGCGGCAATTTCTTCTTCCACGCTACGCTCTAACAAACGTGCGCTGTACCAACCGGATACCAATGATAAGTCGTGTTGCTTGAGGATTGGTCCAAGCACACTGGCATTACGGGGGAATTTATTGCCTAACTCAATACCGCTGTAACCTGCCTGACGCGCTTCGCTCAAACAAACTTCTAACGGTGTATCAGCACCTAACGATGGCAAATCATCATTGGTCCAAGTAAGGGGATTAATGCCAATTCTGATCTTTGATTCCGTTGTCGCATTATTATTTTTATTCGTGCTGTTCATGAAGTTGCTCCAAGATCTCTGTTCTATTTTCTTATTGAAAAATGAAAGTTAAAATTAATAAGGTTGTTGTTGTTTGGCTATTTTGTACTGACGCTCGGCATCGACCACTTGCTCACGATTCGACACTTCAGGTACCGCCACATCCCACCAAGCACCGCCTTCTTGTGTACTTGGTATTGGGTCAGTATCGATAGCGATCACATAGGTTTTATCGCTGGCTTTTGCTCGAGTCAGAGCTTGTTCTAAGTCGGCAAGACAAGACACTTGTTCGGAATTTGCACCTAAGGCTTTGGCATGAGCAGCAAAGTCGGTTTTTGGTGCACCTGCTTCTACGGTATGGCAGTGCTGCAATAAATTATTGAATGACTCTCCGCCACAGGCTTGTTGCAAGCGATTGATACAGGCGTAACCACGGTTATCCAAGACAACGATGATGAGCTTTAAACCTAACATCACCGACGTGGCGATTTCAGAATTCAGCATCAAATAACTACCATCCCCCACCATCACAATCACTTCACGCTCAGGCGTTGCCATTTTCACGCCAAGGCCACCCGCTAGCTCGTAACCCATACAGGAAAAACCGTATTCCACGTGATAACCAAGGTCTGACGAAGTACGCCACAATTTGTGCAATTCGCCAGGCAAACCACCCGCTGCTTGCACTAAAGTGCTGTTGGTGCTTGCTGCGCGATTAATCACACCAATCACATTTGCATCAGTTGGCAAATAGTTATGATCGATTGCTTGTTTTGGCAAGGCAGTAACTTGATCCACTGCAGTGAGCCAATCAAGATTCAAGGCTTTCACTTTTTTGCTCCAAGTCGCTGGCGTTTGATAACCTTCAACCTCAGCCAACAACTCTTGCAGCGTAACTTTTGCATCGCCGATTAAGGGCACGGCATTGTGTTTTTCTGCATCAAAAGACGTTACGTTGATGCTTAATAAAGTGTGATCTGGATTGGCAAACAAGGTACGCGACGCTGAGGTAAAATCTTGCAAACGTGTGCCAATAGCGATGATTAAATCCGCTTCTTGTGCCGCAGCATTCGCAGCACTAGAACCAGTTACACCTACCGAACCAAGATTAAATTCATGATCCCAAGGCAATGCGCCTTTGCCAGCTTGCGTTTCACAAGCGGGAATGTGGCATTGCTCAATCAAGGCAGTTGCCTCTTCAAGTGCCAAGCTATAATGCACACCGCCACCAAGCAAGATCAGTGGTTTTTTCGCCTGCTTGATCGCGGCAACCGCTGTCGCTAACTGATCCACATCGGCACGATTACGACGAAGTTTATGAACTTTTTTCGCAAAGAAACTAGCTGGATAATCAAACGCCATGGTTTGCACGTCTTGCGGCAATGCTAATGTAGCAGGTCCGCAAGTCGCTGGATCTAACATGGTATTGATCGCAACAGGCAAGCTGGTAATCAGCTGTTCTGGTCTATTGATTCGGTCAAAATAACGCGACACAGGACGAAAACAATCATTCACCGACAGGGTCGGATCATTAAAATGCTCAACCTGTTGTAATACAGGATCAGGCGTTCTCGTGGCAAAAACATCACCTGGCAAAAACAGCACAGGCAACCGATTCGCCATCGCCATGCCAGCAGCCGTCACCATGTTTAAGGCTCCCGGACCAATGGATGAAGTACAGGCCATAATACGTTGACGACGATATTGCTTCGCGTAGGCACAAGCCGCTAATGCCATACCTTGTTCATTGTGCGCTCGAAAGGTCGTGAACTCGTCTTTGACTTGAGCCAAGGCTTCGCCCATCCCAGCCACGTTACCATGACCAAAAATCGCCCAAGCCCCACCAAACAAAGGCACTTCCACACCATCCACCACAGTAAATTGCGCCTGCAAATGTTTGACCAAGGCTTGCGCCATTGTTAAACGTATTGTGTCCATTATGCCTCCTTCCTTTTCATCATCTGGCTGTCATTTCTCTGCTGCCACAATGCACTCATTTCTAAGTAGTTTTGTGTCACTCGTTCAACAAGCATGGCATCATCAATGTCTTTTCTTAACCAAGCTTTTACCGGTTCAGAGAATAGCGTTCGACCAATGGCAAAGCCCTTACAAATGTCTTGTCCTGCGGCCGCTTTGAAGCCTGCTTTTAGTGCATCCACTGGCGCATCTAAGCCTAACAAGACGACACCGCGACAATACGGCGCTCGCGCCTTGATCAAGTCGCTAATATTTTGCCAAGCGGCTTTACTTGGTGATGGCAGTTTCCACCAATCAGGAAATACGCCTAAGTTATAGAAACGTTCGATGGAGCGAGACAAAGTATCGTCTTTTACCTCCGATCCCACAGGCGGGATAATCTCCACCAACAACTCATGGCCAGTTGTGCAGCAAGCACGATACAGATCCATGACCTTTTGCTCTTGCTCATTACGCAAACTAACTTCATCATCTGGATGATAAAACACCAAGCATTTCACAATATGATTGGCTGGCCATGTTGCAATCGCTTGCCCTACGTTATTACCTAATTCAAAGCGCAACGGACGGCTGCTGGGTAATTCCACAGGTCGAGCGATCCAAAAATCTTTGCCGGTAATGTCATTCAAAACGTCTTGGGCAAAAGTGCCATCAGCCAAAATTCCCGTGCCACCGACTTTACCTTCTAAAACAGAAGCCCCTTGATAAGCCGCCTGTAGAATCAATTTCTTTGCTTTCGATATTTGTGACAAAGGCGCACCCGCTTCACGGCACATATCGACAAATTGACGTCGATGATCGAAAGCTAAAATACACATGTCTTGCCATTCTTTTGTTGGATCTTCACGCAACATTCGCTGAGTCGTGACACGATGCAAATAGTTCAACACTGGATCAAGGTCTGGTCTTGGAATGTCATTGCGATTAGCCAAGTAATAATCCAGTTCTTCAAGGCTTGGCATAGCAGGTGAACAGCCATGACGAGAAACCACAATCGCTCCGCAAGCATTGGCATAGTCACAAGCATTTTCTGTCGATTCGCCAGGAATCCAGCCACGTAAATAACCACTCATAAAGGCATCGCCAGCACCCAGCACATTCAGCACATCGACAGTGACACCGTAACGAGTAATGCCTTCGTCCAAGGTTTCAGGAATCTCTGCTTTAAAAACAGAACATCCCAAGGCACCGCGCTTCACCACAAATTCAGCGGATGACACTTTGCGAATACGTTTTAAACATTCAATGGTATCTTCACAGCCACCAGCAATATGAAACTCTTCTTCGGTTCCTACTACCAAATCGCACAAAGGCATAATTGACAGCAAATGCTGGGTGACAGAGTCATTCGATACAAAACGGTTTTCGCCCTCGCCTTTTCCTGTCAAACCCCACAATACAGGTCGATAATCGATGTCGACCACCACTTTTGTATTATTAGCTTTGGCGTATTTGATGGCTGCTCTAGCGGCTTGATCTGTGCCTTTGGTAGAAAAATGCGTTCCGGTAATCAGCAAGGCTTTTGCAGAAGCAATGTAGGCTTCATCAAAATCGCCTTCACTGATTGCCATGTCCGCGCAGTTTTCACGATAAAAGATCAATGGAAACGTATCTTTGTCTTTGATACCAAGCAACACCAAGCCGGTTAAGCGCTCTTTGTCCGTCACCACATGAGAGACATCCACACCAGCTCGCGCGAGCTCTTGGCGCACAAAACGCCCCATGTGTTCATCACCAACGCGGGTTAGCATGGCAGACTTCAATCCCATTCGAGAGGTTCCAAAGGCGATATTACAAGACGAACCTCCAAGGTATTTTTTAAAACTACTCACGTCTTCTAATGGCGCGCCTATTTGTTCCGAATATAGGTCAACCGCAGCGCGCCCTAAGCAAATAACATCCAAATTTTTATTATTCATCTGTGATCCCCATCGTATTGCTCCACCTCGACCCACGCTCTTTTATCAACGGATTCCACCACGCTGTCGAGAATGATATTTACCTGAGTCGCGGCTCGAAAATCTGGCCACAAAGGAGCGTTGTTAACAACACCTTGGAACAAGTCTCGAATTTCAACTGCTTTCATATCATTGAAGCCCAATCCATGACCCGCTGACACACAAAAAGCTTGATAATCAGGATGCTCCGGTCCCACTAAAATACGTTTAAAACCTTGGGTTTGAGGATTACCTTCAGCAATATACAAAGACAATTCTGACAAGGTTTCTTGGTCGAAGATTAAACTTCCTTTGGTTCCTGTAATTTCGAACGACAAACCATTTTTGCGGCCCCACGCGATGCGTGATGCTTCTAATGTACCTTGAGCACCATTGGCAAAGCGCACCATCATATGAGCTTGGTCGTCGTTTTCGACTTCGCCAACACCCGATTTCGAATCATCTGACGTTTGAGACAATGGACGTTGTTGATGAACAATTTTTAAATCGGCACACAATGACGTGATCGGTGCGACAAGATGAATGGCCAATTGCACAAGGTGTGAGGCTAAGTCATTCAGCGCTCCCGTTCCCGCAAATTGCTTTTGTAAACGCCAACTAAACGGTAAGTTCGCGTCGGCAAGATAATCTTCATTAAACACACCCCGAAAATGCACCACGTCGCCGATATCTCCACGAGCGATTAATTGCTTGGCAAATTGCACAGTTGGATTCTTAATATAATTAAAGCCAACCAGTGTTTTCACCCCAGCCTTTTCTGCCGCCTCAGTCATTTCTTTGGCATCATCAGCGTTTAGCGCTAAGGGTTTTTCACTGTAAACATGCTTGCCTGCGGCAATGGCAGCGAGAGCAATTTCTTTATGCAAAAAATTCGGCGCGCATATATCAACCACATCGATATCAGCGTCGTTAATTAAGCTTTTCCAATCACCTGTTGAGCGGTTAAAACCTAATTCCAAGGCTTTCGTTTTAGCTAACTCAGGCGTTGCATCGGCTAACATTTCACAGTGCAATTGACCTTGGGGAATGGCAAAAGCCGCCATCGCATTTCGGTAAGCAATCGCATGAGCTTTGCCCATGTATCCAGAGCCAACCAAACCAACACGCATTTGTTTATTTGTCATGATGTCGTTCCTTATGCGGTAGCATCCAAGCGACTAAATTCTTCTAACTCAGCAGTAAGTTCATCTAGCTCCTGACCGCCAGCCATCATTTCCAATACATCTTCACGGCTAACTTCGGATTTCATAAAGGAACCTAGACTCTGACCACGATTCAATAAAGTGAAACGATCGGCAATCGGATAAGCGTGATGAACGTTATGAGTAATCAGAATCACCGCCAAGCCTCGGGCTTTGGCTTTCGCAACGACTTTTAAAACATTGGCAGATTGCTTCACACCAAGTGCAGCGGTTGGTTCATCAAGTATCAATACCTTGGCACCAAAATGAATCGCTCGGGCAATTGCCAAACACTGTCTTTCACCGCCTGACATTGTGCCGATAGCTTGGGAAGGATCACGGACATTAATGCCCATTTCGGCCATGCCTTTTTGAGCAATTTGGTTAGCGGTTTCAATATCAAAACGCTTAAAAATTCCACGCCCTTTGGTAATCTCACGTCCCATAAAAAAGTTACGTGTCACACTCATTAAAGGCACTAATGCCAGATCTTGATAAACCGTGGCAATGCCCGCATCAAGAGCTTCGACTGGCGAGTTAAAAACCACCGGTTTGCCTTCTAACAAATACTGCCCATCGCTTGGCGCGTGAACGCCTGCTAGGGTTTTTATCAAGGTGGATTTACCAGCGCCGTTATCACCTAACAAACAGTGAACTTCGCCCAGCTTTACCTTCATATCGATGTCTTTAATAGCAATAACCGAACCGAAGTAGCGGCTCACTTTTTTCAATTCAATAATAAATTCGCTCATTTTGTTCTCCTAAATTCTTTTTCTAAAAAGTAAACTCGAATCTGGGCTCGCCACTAATGTCGGGCCTCTGTCACCTTTTTACGAATGTAGTTATTGAACAAAACCGCGATTAACAACATGGCACCTAAAAACACACGGAACCAATCTGAATCGATACCTGTGAAGAATATGCCCATTTGCACGACACCAAAGATCAAGGCACCAAAACACGCACCAATCACCGAGCCATACCCACCGGTCAGTAACGCACCGCCGATGACCACTGCAATAATGGCTTCAAACTCTTTTAAGACGCCTCGGTCAGCGGATGCGGAACCAAACTCAAATACCTGACAAGCCGCGTAAACCGTAGCGGTGAATGCAGTAAACATAAACAAAGAAATTTTAACTTTATCAACTGGTACACCGACGTTACGAGCGGCTTTATCATCGCCACCGGTGGCAAAAATCCAGTTGCCGTATTTCGTACGTAATAGAACCCAACTTGCAACGACTGCTAGGAATACACACCAAACAATCACCATAGGAATACCTTCAACCACTGGGGTGCCATCGTCATAAGAACTAATCAAGCCAATGTTGGCAAACCAGACAAAAAGGCTTTTGCCTATCACTCCACCAAACAAGGCTGCGAGCCAATCTCCATCAGCGTATTTGTCGATACCACCAACTATGGTGCGATTAGTGAATAGAATAGACAGAGCAATGGTCAAACCACGCAACATGAAAAGGAAAGCAAGACTAACAATAAAGGAAGGCAAACCAGTTTTAACAACAATATAGCCATTCAAAAAACCGATAAACAATGCCCCAGCAAAAGCAAAGAGGATAGCCCCCCAGATAGGCCAGCCCCAATAAACTGCGGGGATCGTCATCATCATGCCAGCGAAACCAATCATCGAACCAATCGACAAATCGAACTCACCCGCAATCATCAATAGACAGGCACTGATAGCAATCAAGCCTAATTGTGCTGATACGGTTGTCCAGTTCATGATGCCATCTGAGGCAAACATGCCGGAGTCTCCAGCGGTGATAAAAAAGAAAACAAATACCAATACTGTGCCAGAAATCGCCCCAAACTCAGGCCGATGCAACAATCGCTTCCAAGCGGGAACCTTACGAACCCTTTCATCTCCAGCCGATTTTCCTTCTGTTGAGTTATCTTCTGCCATTTTAGATAAATCAACCGATTGAGTTTGATCAGTCATAGCGTCACACCTTACTTTTTTATATTTATTTTTTGTGATTTCTAACCGTGTACTAGTGAACTGTCGTATTTGCCTAACAACTCGTTACGCCTCTGACTCTCGCACAAGTTGCTTTTTATAGCGCACTCAGTAACACGATAGAGCTTAATGTCTTTTCATTTCAACAATAGAATCATAATAGAATATTTGTTTCATTTTATTCAATAGGCAAAATAAAAATTTACATTAAATACAAAAAAATATGCCTTAAAAACCTAGATAAACTGTCAAAAAATAACAATAAAGTCTTTAAAAACAAATAAATATAAGAAAATCACCATTCCAGAATAAAAAATTTCAAAATATTGCAATTATGAAATATTCATTCTAATATCACTTCAATTCTGATTAAAAATAGATCAGAAGTCGTGTTTGCTAAATCCAAAAATAAGTAATAACAAAAATAATTAAACGAAACGGAGATAGTGGTAATGAAAAACTTTCTGAAGAAAAGTACAGCCATATTAGTCGCAGGTGCTGCGACCATAGGCGTTATGTCAATGTCCACCGCGGCACACGCTGAAGGTGAACGTTATGTGTTCATTTCCCACGCACCAGATTCTGACTCATGGTGGAACGTGATTAAGAACGCGGTAAAACAAGCCGCTTCCGATATGAATGTCACCGTAGAATACCGTAACCCACCAACCGGCGATTTAGCCGATATGGCACGAATCGTTGAACAAGCAGTGGCCACTAACCCTGATGGCATTGTGCTTTCTATTGCTGACTTTGATACATTAGAAGGACCATTAGAAAAAGCCTCTAAAAAAGGTATTCCATTCATTACCATGAACTCTGGAACACAAGAACAATCCAAAGCATTAGGTGCGTTATTGCATGTTGGACAACCTGAATTTGCAGCAGGTTTTGGTGCTGGCGAGCGTGCGAAGAAGCAAGGAGTGAAATCCTTCTTATGTGTTAACCACTATATTACCAACCCAGCGTCTGTAGAGCGCTGCATGGGCTTTGCCAAAGGTTTAGGTATTGAACTTGGTAGTCAGATGATTGACTCTGGATCGGATCCGACCGATGTAGAAACCAAAGTATCTGCTTACCTTCGTAAGAACCCAAATACTGAAGCGATCTTAACCTTAGGGCCGACCTCAGCTCATCCGACTTTGCGAGCGTTGGAAAAAAACCGCAATCTTAAAGACATTTACTTCGGTACTTTTGATTTAAGCGGGGAAATTTCGGCTGCTATTAAAGATGGTCGAATTAACTTTGCTATCGACCAACAACCCTACTTACAAGGTTACTTACCTATCAGCTTCTTGACGCTTTACACTCGTTACGGTTTGATTCCAAGTAACGACGTGAACTCTGGTCCTGGCTTCATCACCAAAGACAACATCGCACTTGTTGAAAAATACGCGGGGGAATTCCGTTAATTCAATTTATTAATAAAAGCTGAGGTCATGAACGACCTCAGCATCACCTCTCAGCAAGTATTTATAATAAAAAATCGCTATAATATTCGTCTTTCTACCGATAGTTTTATGACAACTTAGGAGCCACTTTTTGGGCGCGCCAACTACTCTTGACCAACTACAACAAGCCATTAGTCGAAACTATGACGACTTAAGTAAACGCTTACAACAAGTGGCGCGTTTTATATTAGAACATCCCAATACTGTTGCCCTAGAAACTGTAGCTAGTCTTGCTGAACAATGTGATGTTCCTCCTTCGACATTGGTTCGTTTTGCGGCTGCTTTTGAATACAATGGCTTTAGCGAAATGCAGAACCTGTTTCGACAAGCGCTCGTTGAACAAACATCCAGCTACAGCGAGCGTGTAAAGTTAAGCAAAAGCACTGTCAATACCACGATTGATGCATCGCATATTCTAGAAGAGTTCAGCAGCAGTAATGCGTTTTCTATGAATCACATGAACCATCATTTTTCTCAAGAGATGCTCAACAAAGCGGTCGATCTACTCGAAAATGCACAAAATATTTATCTCATTGGTTTACGTCGTGCATTTCCTATTTCGAGCTATTTTGCATACAGCTTGAGGCACCTAAATAAAACGACTCACCTTATTGATGGCGGTGGCGGTATGCTAATAGAGCAAGCCAGTAATATTCGTGAAAACGACGTTATCATAGCAACGGCATTCAGTCCTTATGCCAAAGAAACAGTGAATGTCAGCGAATATGCCTTTCAAGCAGGTGCTCAAGTCATTGCCATTACCGATAGTAAAATCAGCCCATTGGCGGCACTTTCAGACGTTTGTTTTGATATAAAAGAAGCAGAAGTATTGGGATTTCGCTCCCTCACCTCCTCTATGACATTGGCTCAAACCCTACTCGTCGCTTTGGCATATCGACTAAACAGCGACGGTAAGATGGGCGATACCAAACAAATAGAATGGAAACATTAGTTATCGTGTTCTAAGCGCTTGCCTAAACTAACAACCTGATCCTGACCATAACCAATCGCATTGTAAAATGCGATTACAGCTTGATTCGTATTACGGACTTGCAAATTAATTTTAGGACAACCTTTGGCCATAATTAATCCTTCAACCGCTTTCATAATCGCTTGCCCGTAACCTTTTCTTTGATGATCTGGGCTAACTGCCAAATAATTAATCCAGCCACGATGACCTTCATAACCTCCCATTACTGTGGCAACCACATCACTGCCGACAACTCCAACGAGAAACAAATCGGCATCCACTTTCAGTTTTCGGTCGATGTCTTTATGCGGATCATTCTGAGGAGCAAGCAAACCACACTGATTCCATAGAGCAATCACTACTTTTCTGTCTTTTTCTTCGTAGGGACGAATATTCATAAAACTTAAATCTCTCCTATTTGGTGGTCATCAATAGCGCTTT
The DNA here is from genome assembly GCF_900129155.1 of Marinomonas polaris DSM 16579. GTDB lineage: Bacteria > Pseudomonadota > Gammaproteobacteria > Pseudomonadales > Marinomonadaceae > Marinomonas > Marinomonas polaris. Next base: position 267,259 of record NZ_FQVF01000002.1, on the reverse strand, counting down.
TTCACCACGCTTAAGTACCCAATACAAGTAAGCAACAACCATCAAGTTAAACAAGAGTACTGAAAAGTTAACTAAGTTGGGGGTTTGGTAAATAGCATAGAGCTCAAAGGGAATATAAAGTGAACCACTGATGAAAGCGAACCATTCCGTCCAGCGTAGTTTATGCCATAAACCATATGCTATAACAAAGCGAAAGCAGGCATACATCAGAGAAATAGAGATAACTAATATATGATCTTGCTGAGTGGCTTTCTCGACAAAGGTTAACAGCAAATTAACATAATAATTGTTTGGTGAAATTGGCCAGTTTTGCATTACCTGAGCGGCAAGCTGATGAAGATCTTGCTTAGCGATTGAATTGACACTCAGCGCCAAGCATAAAGCCAGCAAACCTTTTACGCCATCAACTATAGCAATTGCTTTTAAACCTTCAAACTTCATAGACGCAACTTCTTTTTAAAAAAGTCAGCATACACGAATTATATGAAAAAAAAGTGATGGTGATATTTTTTGTATTGATTCTGCCTGATGCTTTTTTGTTAACCAATAGAACAAAAAAAGCGAACCAGACTCAAAAGCCTAGCTCGCTTTTATAAAGCTTAGAAAAATCTACACTTTAAATTTATCTAATGATCTCGCTTGTTCTACGGTAATTTCAACCATAGTTTCACAAAGCACAGATTGACCTTGTGCCGCATCCGAAACTGACTGGCTAATATCACGAATATTCGTAGTATTGCGGTTAATTTCATTGGATGTTGCACTTTGCTCTTCTGCTGCGGCAGCAATCTGCACTGTCATATCATTAATTTCATTAATACTTAAACGAATCGCTTCCAAAGATTGCTTGGCTTTATCGGCAATTTGTTGCGTTACGTTGGCGCCCTCTCTGCTTTCAAGAATAGCTTTTTCTGCTCCTCTTACGCCAGTTTGCAACTGCTGAATCATCTTCTTAATTTGTTCCGTCGACTCTTGAGTTTTTGACGCTAATGTTCGAACTTCATCGGCAACAACAGCAAAACCTCGGCCTTGCTCACCCGCTCTTGCCGCTTCAATAGCAGCGTTCAAGGCTAATAAATTAGTCTGGTCGGCAATGTCGGTGATAACGGTAAGAATCGATTCTATATTATCGCTGTATTTCACTAAATCATTAATGGTAGTAACTACATCGCCCATTTTATGAGTCAATTCAGCAATCGAAGTGGTCGTGCGATCAACAATAGCCTCACCTTCTTTTGCTGCATTATCAGCTTGATTCGCTCGGCTTGCTGCTGTTTGAGCATTGTCTGCCACATCATGCGCAGTCGCTGACATTTCATGCATCGCAGTAGCTAGCTGATCCAATTCATTAAGCTGCGTATACAACTGCTTAGAGGACTCTACAGAAGATGCTGCCGTCTTATCAGTATTCTCACGTATATGGCGAGATTGACTTTTCACTTCGCCAATTAATCGCTGTAAATAATCAATAAACTTATTAAATTCACCCGATACATGACCAAATTCATCGTCACTGGTAATCGCAAGACGTTTGGTTAAATCACCTTCTCCGCCATTGATATCTTTTAGCGATTCATGCAAAGCACGAAGTGGTTGTAGCAAACCTGTCACGACAAAATACAGCACAATAGAAACAAGTAAGGCTGCAATTAACGTCCCCCAAAAAGCGACCCAACCAAATTCTCGGACACTGGCGAACAATTTATCTTCATCCAACACCACACCAACATACCAATCTGAACCGTATAAATTAGGCAATGGGCTAAAAGATACATATACCTGAGTACCATCAGCCAACTGTTTTTCAACCAGGTCTTTACTTAGCTCTGACACACCACCTTGAAGCAAATTAGAGACAGATTTACCGTTTAAATCGGCATTTGGGTGACTGATTATATTTCCATTTTTACTTAATAAGAACGCATAACCGGTATTATTAAAATTCAAAGCATTGACAGCCTCGGAGACAGTTTTAAGGCTTAAATCACCACCAAAGCTGCCTTTAAACTGACCATGATCAGAAAAATCTGCAATCACAGAAATCAGAATATCGCCCTCAGTAGAGACATACGGCTCTGTTAAAGCCGCTTGCTTATGCTGCTTGCCCATATCATACCAAGGACGTTTACGAGCATCCCAACCTGGTGGATTCCAATTAGGGTCATTGGTGATCCGGCTACCGTTAATATCTAAGCCACCAAATAGCAAAATAAATTCATCTTTATAAATAGGTAAATCAAAGGCTTTTTGAATGGTTTCTGTACTAAAATCCGCATCAACCGTTTGCGAAATGACTTCAATCAAATCCATTTTGTTTTTAAGCCAATTATTAACCTGTAAAGCTAATGCTTTACTACTTTCTTGAGTGCTGGTTGTTGTTTTCTCAAACAATGCGCTTCTAAGGCTGCTGTATTGCAACCATGAATACAATGAGAATGCTAAAACAACAACGACGGATGCACACAAGACAACCTTATGGGAGACCTTCATTTTTTCACTACCTATTTAATAAAATTAAAACAGCGTTACCGCTTCCATGCAAATTCAATACTAAACTTAATAGCATCAAATTATTTAAAAATAACGACTTCCGGTGAATTTATAACAGCCGCTTATTAATCACCACCTTTAAACAGTTGTTTTTTGTAGCAACTAAAGTTTTAGCAGACAATCGATAATTATTCATATAAAAAAACCCCGCGTTCCTCACGGAAGCGGGGTTGGGTGTTGGCAACGCTAGGAAATCACGCTAGATCGAATCGATCCAATTCCATTACCTTGGTCCATGCAGCAATAAAGTCTTTCACAAAACGTTCTTGTGAATCAGAGCATGCATAGACTTCTGCAATAGCACGAAGCTGAGAATTAGAACCAAATACTAAGTCCGCACGTGTTGCTGTCCATTTGATCTTACCAGTTATACGGTCACGACCTTGGAACTCTTCCTCTTCTTCAGAAGTAGCAAACCATTTGGTTCCCATATCCAATAAATTCACAAAGAAATCATTGCTTAACACTTCTGGCTGCGTCGTCAGAACACCATGCTGAGATTGATCAACGTTGGCGTTCAATACTCGCAAACCACCTAACAATACCGTCATTTCTGGTGCAGAAAGCGTTAACAATTGCGCTCTATCTACCAACATTTCTTCGGCAGAAACGGTAAACTTGCCTTTCAAGTAGTTACGGAAACCATCCGCAGCTGGCTCAAGGAAAGCAAAAGAGTCCACATCTGTTTGCTCTTGAGACGCATCCGCACGGCCTGCAGTAAATGGCACAGTCACATCATGACCTGCTGCTTTTGCAGCTTGCTCAACGCCTACCGAACCAGCTAAAACGATCAAGTCAGCAAGGGAAACCTGTTTAGTAACATCTTTGCCATTAAACTCCGCTTGAATGCCTTCTAAAACAGACAATACTTTAGCCAGTTGCTCTGGCTGATTTACGGCCCAATCTTTTTGTGGTGCTAAACGAATACGAGCACCATTTGCACCACCACGCATATCTGAACCGCGGTAGGTCGATGCAGAAGCCCAAGCAGTTGACACAAGCTGCGCAACCGTCAAACCAGAAGCCTGAACTTTTGCTTTAAGATCGACAATATCTTGATCATTCACGGTTACGTAAGTCACCGCTGGAATCGGATCCTGCCATACTAACTCTTCTTTTGGTACCAATGGCCCAAGATAACGAGCAACTGGCCCCATGTCACGGTGAGTCAATTTGTACCAAGCACGAGCAAACGCATCGGCAAGTTGATCTGGATTCTCATAAAAACGTTTAGAAATCGATGCGTATATCGGATCATCACGCAATGCTAAATCCGATGTAAACATAATTGGCGCATGGCGTTTAGATGAGTCATGAGCATCTGGAACAGAATTAGCTGCCACACCATCTTTAGGAGTCCATTGCCAAGCGCCTGCTGGGCTCTTAGTCAATTCCCAATCGTATTCAAATAAGTTTTCGAAGTAACCATTGTCCCAAGCTATTGGGCTTTTCGTCCAAGCGCCTTCAAGACCACTAGAAATAGTGTCGACACCTTTGCCCGTGCCCATACTATTGCTCCAGCCAAAACCTTGTTCGGCCATACCAGCCGCTTCTGGATCAACGCCAACTTGAGCGGCATCACCAGCGCCATGGGCTTTACCAAAAGTATGACCACCAGCAATCAAGGCTACGGTTTCTTCGTCATTCATCGCCATACGTTCAAAGGTATCGCGAATATCGCGAGCTGAAGCCAGCGTATCAGGCTTACCTTCTGGCCCTTCTGGATTAACATAAATTAGGCCCATTTGTACGGCAGCCAACGGATCTTCCAATTCACGGTCGCCAGAGTAACGTGGCGCATCACCTAGCCAAGTTTTCTCAGTTCCCCAATAAATGTCTTCTTCTGGTTGCCATACGTCAACACGACCACCAGCAAAACCAAAAGTTTTGAATCCCATGGACTCCAATGCACAGTTACCCGTTAAGATCATCAAATCTGCCCAAGAGATCTTACTGCCGTATTTTTGTTTAATAGGCCAAAGCAATCGACGTGCCTTGTCTAAGTTAACGTTATCTGGCCAGCTGTTTAATGGTGCGAAACGTTGAGTACCTGACATCGCGCCGCCACGGCCATCTGCAGTACGATAAGTACCCGCACTGTGCCAAGCCATACGGATGAAAAATGGACCATAATGACCGTAATCGGCAGGCCACCAATCTTGAGAGTCTGTCATCAGGGCGAACAAATCTTGGCGAAGCGCTTCAAGATCCAAGCTATTAAACTCTTTGGCATAATCAAAATCTTCACCCATCGGGTTAGATTTCGGTGAATGCTGATGAAGAATATTTAAGTTCAACTGGTTCGGCCACCAGTCTTTGTTTGACGTACCGCGGCCCGATGATTGATTTGCACCTGCGGCACCATGATTAAAAGGACACTTACCTTCGTTTGACATTTTTTCTTTAGACATAGCGGTCTCTCCTGCTTGCTGCTTAGAACATTTTATTTTTCAATAACGCTTCATTAACTATAGTTATAAACTTAAAAAGAGTGAGTAACTAATAAATAAAAACTAAGAAGATAATAGCCTAAGCCAGCCACCCTACTATTTCATTGCTATTAAATAGTGCACTCAACATAGAAGAAGATATGCATTTAGGGCTCAGTAAAATCAGGAATTGTATAAAGTGCCTAATCATTTATTACTATTCTTAGTCATCTCGCCATAAACTCATCAGAGAAATAGTATTAATCCAAAACTGGTTCGCAAGTTGCTTATATACCGAAGGAAACCAAAAATAAGCGACTTTGACTTAATCATCATGGGAAACGACTATGACGCAATCAGATTATCCATTAATTGAAGTACCTCAAAATAAACGCCGAGGGCTACTCCCCATGGCAGTGATTCTGCTTGGGTTCACTTTTTTCACCGCAACCATGTGGGCCGGGGGTACATTAGGAACGGCATTTTCATTTTCAGAATTGCTCTTCGTTATTCTAATCGGTAATTTGCTTCTTGGCCTTTATGCTTCTTGTTTAGCATTCATTGCCTATAAAAGTGGCCTAAACAGCGTACTAATGGGGAGGTTTTGCTTTGGTGAAATTGGCAGCAAGTTGGCAGACTTCATCCTTGGCTTCACTCAAATTGGCTGGTACGCATGGGGAACAGCAACGCTTGCTATTGTGTTAGTCAAAATTACGGACATACCAGAAGCATGGCAAACGCCCCTAATGATTATCTTCGGCATGGCTTTTTGTATTACCGCCATGATTGGTTTTCGAGGCATGGATATTTTATCCAGAGTAGCTGTTCCTGCCATGCTCGTTTTTATTTTAATTAGCCTTTACACAGGATTAGTCGATGTTGGTGGTATATCCGCCTTGTTTGACATTGAGCCAACACAAAGTTTGAGTTTCACCGCTGCCATCACCCTAGTTATTGGTACTTTCGTAAGCGGTGCGACTCAGGCAACGAATTGGAGTCGCTTTGCTAATAGCGGAAAAGTCGCTGTTTGGGCAACTATGGGGGCATTCTTTATAGGCAATGGTTTGATGGTATTAACTGGTGCGCTTGGTACGTTAATTTATCAACAAGCCGACATTGTCGACGTCATGCTAGCGCAAGGTTTTATGGTGCTGGCTGTACTTATGTTGTTTCTCAATATTTGGACAACTCAAGACAACACTATTTACAACTTTGCCGTCGCAGGTTGTAACCTTCTTCGAACTGATAAACGTCGAATTGTGACCGTCGCTGGCGCAGCCATTGGCACAGTCATGGCGGTATTTGGAATGTACAACTTCCTCATTCCTTTTCTGGTTTTGTTGGGAACATTTATTCCGCCTATTGGTGGTGTAATCATGGCTGACTTTTTGTTGCGCCATAAAGGCCAATACCCATTGCTAGCCAATGCTAAGCTACCCGCTTTTAATTGGATTGGACTTGGCTCTTATGTCATTGCGTCTGCTGCAGCCTATGCGTCTCCGGTGATGCCACCTATTATTGGGGTCTTTGTGGCAATTGTTACTTATGGCATATTATCTTTTCTATCCCATAGACAAGCAGTAACCGTATTAGGAAATCAATGAGTATTTGTTGCGTAGACATACCTCGTTTACCCGGCCTCGAAAGCATTATCTTTCGAGCCGGTTTAACTGGCGGCCAACGCATTGTTCGTTGGCCTTATGTAGCAGAAAATGATTCGATTCAACCTTGGGTAAGTGGCGGTGAACTGGTTTTTGTGACCGGAATTAACCACCGCCGCACTGAAAGAAATCTCTGCCAGATGGTAAAAGAAGCGGTAAATAGCAATGTCGCTGGACTGGTTATTTTGACTGGTCCAGAATTTATCCAGCAAATTCCTAACAGTGTATTGGAGCTTGCGAATCAGCATCAGCTTCCCATATTAGAACAGCCTTATAGTCTAAAAATGGTGCTGGTTACAGAAGTCATCAGTAATGCTATTGTTCAAGACAACCTACTAGGGAAGTCAGTTCGGCTATTTTTGACCAAGTTAATAAATGGGTTTGATCAAGCACCAGAGTTAATCCATTTACGCGCTGGGGATTTAGGCATCAGTGACAACTGCCCTTTTGCAACATTGGCATTAAGAATTAGTCATATTAATCCCAAAACAGACGACCCGAATTATCAGTTACTCCACTTCAACCATGAACTAGAACAACACCTAGGCAGCATTTTAAAACGCAGACAAATTGACTGGCCGGTTCTAAATTATGAAAAAGACCTACTGGCTATTTGGCCTGTCACTGAAAACGATACCTCTGAGCTTTATGATGAATTGGAGCAAGTACTAAGCTTGTTGCAAAAGCGCTTTCCACAACTCGTGCTATGTATTGGTGTGAGCGAACGTAAAACAGGCTTAGATAAGTTAGCCGAAGCAACAGAACAAGCTCGGCAAGCATTACAATTCGCAATCAAACATCAGCACCAGCGTATTTTTTTCTACGAACAGCTAGGCATTGCTCGTTTATATGCAGCCATTCCAAATCGCGGTCTACTAGCAGATTTTTGCAAGCAACATTTAGGCGAATTATGCTTTGCTCGTGACGATGCAACTCTTGAAATGAAAAGCACACTAAATCACTACTTCAACCACTTTGGGCATTTGCAACAAACAGCCGACGCAATGAGTGTCCACAGAAATACACTAAATTATCGCCTTAATAAAATAGAACAACGTTTAGGCTACTCTCTACAAGACCCATTTTTACGACTCAATTTACAAAATGCACTACTTATTGAACAAGTATTATTTCACCATCACAACATTGAAGAACAGGCTAGCACGCCTGCTCTGCACCACGATTGAGGTTTTTTATGCACGTTATCAACGCCCATTTACGCCAACGTCCAGAACTATTTTCCATCCACATTGACGAAGGACGTTTCAGTAAAATTGAAGCACAAGAAAGCACGTTAGCAGCAACTGACAATGCAATTGATGCCAACGGTAAATTAGTTTGTGCGCCTTTTGTCGAGCCACATATTCACCTTGATGCAGCCTTAACGGCAGGCGAACCCGAATGGAATCAAAGCGGTACACTTTTCGAAGGCATTGAGCGCTGGAGTCAGCGCAAGCCAATGTTAAATGAAGCCGACATCCGCCGTCGTGCATTGTCCACAATAGAACTACTGGTGCAAAACGGTGTACAAGCAATTCGAACTCATGCGGATACAACAGACCCGACTTTAATCGGCGTTCGCACACTTTGTGCTCTTCGCGATGAGCTAAAAGACAAAATCGATTTACAAGTAGTTGCCTTTCCGCAAGACGGCATGCTGTCTTATCCAAATGGCTTAAAGCTGATGGAAGAAGCCTTGGAAATTGGCGCTGATGTGGTCGGCGGAATTCCACACTTTGAATACACACGTGAATTGGGTGAAAAATCCGTCAAATTAATAATAGAGCTAGCAAAAAAATACGACCGATTAGTGGATGTTCATTGTGACGAAATCGATGATCCAAATTCTCGTTTTTTAGAATTTCTTGCCTGTGAAGCTTTATTTCATGACATGGGATCTAAAGTAACTGCAAGCCACACCACAGCCATGCATTCTTATGACAACGCCTATTGCTCAAAACTGTTTCGTCTATTAAAGAACTCCGGCATTAACTTTATATCCTGCCCAACCGAAAGCATTCACTTACAAGGTCGTTTTGACACTTACCCTAAGCGTCGTGGAGTGACGAGAGTCAAAGAGCTTCGAGAAGCCAACATCAACATCTGTTTGGGTCAGGACTCAATCTTCGACCCTTGGTACTCACTCGGGAATGGCAAGCTACTGCGCACATTGGATTACGCCATGCACATCTGCCAAATGATGGGTTACCAAGACTACGCCAGCGCTCTAGATATGATCACCGACAACAGTGCTCGCACTATGTGTTTGCAGGGATATGGGATAGAAGTGGGCAACGCGGCCAACTTTATTTTACTGGAAGGACATGATGACTACAGTGTCCTGCGTCAGCAAGGGGAAGTATTACTGTCTGTACGTCACGGTGAAATTATTATGCAGCGCCAACCGTCTCAGGTGATAACTCAACCTTGGATTACACAAGCGATAAAATAATCAATAATTCAATAACCCGTTCAAAAAAGGTGAGCGATCTAGTTCTCTCATCTTTTTTGAACGTCCAACTTTTATTAAGTACAAAATAAGTAGTCATTAATAAAACAAAAGATTAGATCAAAATTTGATGATTTTTTTGCGCTTACAAACATCCTTTCCTAGACTGTAAATAACTTACAAAATGATAAAGGATTATATATGCGCGTCCATTCAATTCGAATCAAGATGATGCTTCCAATCATCTTTCTTTCGCTTATTTTAATCTCTCTTTTTGCCTTTATGATGCTAATGAGCAACATACAAAAGAATAATATGAAGTTACAGGCTGAACATTATTTCGAAGCCATTTCAGAAGTGTTAAATGCTGACCGCGACATATATCAAGCACGACTTGCACAAGAGAAAATGCTCGATGGACAAGGGCCAAAAAATGGCAATGAAGCCGATTTTAGGGAAAACGCCCAACAAGTTTTTGATCGTTTTCAACTTTATAGACAATACCTTGCGGACGAACCAAAAGATCTTCTCGCGCCTTTTGACTCTTTTAATACGCTTTATAACGAATGGCTAAAATCAAGTGAGAGTCTCATTGACACCTCAAAAGGCAGCGTTCAGTTTTCTGAAACAATGATAGCTTTAGATAATAAGTTCCAAGTCATTCGCAATATGCTTGATCAAGCCGGGGAAAAACTACGAAAGCACACTCATGATATACAAAACCAAATAAATTCCGCTGCGGAACTTAATAACTATGTAGAAGCAATTACAGAAGTATTGAATGCGGATAGAGATTTGTACCAAGCACGTTTAGCACAACAAAGAATAATTAATGGCATTGGCGATCGTACTGATAATAAAGAAGACTTCAAACTAAATTCTGCGCAAGCATTGGAAAGGTTTAGAGCATATCGAGGCTATCTTATTCATGAAACTGACCTAACAAAACCTTATAGTGAATTCGATGTACTTTTCAATGAATGGTTTGAAGGGAGTCTACTTCATTTTGAGTCTCCTGAGGCCCAAACGTCTAATCAACTTCCACAAGAAATAATAAATGCTGATGAAAAATTTGCGGCTATTCGTTCACTCTTGGACAAAGCTGGTGAAACAGTTAGAAAACATTCCAGAGAAATAGAAGAGATAACCAAACAGAATATTGCCCGCAACCAAGAAATAGCCATGATAGTGACAGCAATAGCCTTTGTTATTGCTCTTATTTTTGGCTATCTCATTCCTCTAAAGATTACTCGAAATGTAGAAAGCATGGGGCGTCGTATTCGAGAGATAGCCGAAGGTGATGGTGATTTAACACAACGAATCAACTCAAGTGCTAAAGATGAACTTGGCGATCTAGCTAAAGAATTTGACGGCTTTGTTGAACAACTAAGATCAATCATTAGCAATATACATAAACAATCATCAGCTCTTGGCAGCATGACAACTGAATTAAAAAGCGCTTCTGAAACCACAAACAATATTACTCATGCTCTAGTGAATGCTTCAACAGCAATGATTAGTGCCGGACAGGAAATGAACGTATCAAATCAACAAATGTCGGAAGTAGCAAAAGATACGGCAACAGAAGCAACCACTTCGAGCCAATTAACTGAACAAGGTATTCTAGCGGTAAATACATCACATAAAGCTATTTCGAGCTTAATCAGCAATATCGAAGAGTCATTAAAGCGAGCTGAAGAGTTAGAAAAAAGCTCAGAGAATATCTCGTCTGTGCTTGAAGTCATTAGAAATATTGCCGAGCAAACCAATTTACTCGCTCTAAACGCAGCCATAGAAGCCGCCCGTGCTGGTGAGCAAGGGCGAGGATTTGCCGTCGTCGCTGATGAAGTGAGAACCTTAGCAACTCGAACTCAAAAGAGTACGGATGAAATAGAGACGATCATCGAACAACTTAAGCTGAATGTTAAAGAGTCCTCTATCTCCACTCAAAACAGCCGCGATAATGCCGACAATACCGCATCAAATTTTGATAACGTCATCAACATCTTTGACGCGCTCAATCATTCCTTTGAAAAAGTACAACAAATGGCTTCAAAAACAGCCCAAGCTACAATCGAACAAGCGACTTTGTCTGACGACATAAATCAAAGCCTTATGTTATTGAAAGAGCAAACTGATGGTGTGAAGGATGTCTCAATTCTAATAAACAAACAGTCCACACAAATAACAGATTTGTATAAAACACTAAATAATGAAGTAGGAAACTTTAAAGTCTAGAGATACTGAATAACGAAAAAAGTGCGATTAAAGTTGCATATTGCTCTTTAACAATAGCCGTTAAAGAGCAATACAATAAATTACTACTTCGTGATTGGACAGTTTTCCATACCAACACGATACGTTGAAACCATTCCTGTACCACCGTATTTATGAAATGCGGTGAAAGCACTATAACTCGGCTTATAAGTCACTGTGTAATTCATGCTGATTTGTGAGCCATAATTACCACAGCAGTTCGCGCTTACTGATGCATCTTGATTAATAATTTGAAAATCCTCAAGATTGTACTTTTCTGCGAAAGCAATGAGCTGCTCGGTTTTGGCTTGATAAATCGCCCCTACATCAACGTCACTATTAGGCTGAAGGTTTTCCATATAAGACACTGAGGTCATGTCTTTGGCTTCACAAATAGACGCTTCAGTGGTTTCTTCAGCAACTAGCAAACTGGAGGATAAAGCTGCAGGCACAGCAATGAACAACGCAGTCAAAAGAGTTTTCATAATAAACATCCTATGTGATTTGAAATATATCCATTAATGCAATGACATTCATTACACGGATTAATTAAAAGACTTTTACCCAAGAAATGTTAACACGAATTAACGGAGCTAATAGCAACATTAACTCTGTTCTAATTTATGGGTTAATAACCAAGTTTTCCGCTTTACCATTGGCGAAAGCCAGGACATTTTCAAAAGCAATTTTGAAATAAAGCTCATAGCTGGCTTTTTCAACGTAACCAATATGCGGTGTACAAAGTACATTTGACAGAGACAACAAAGGCTCATTATTAGTATTCGCAGGTTCTGTTTCGAATACATCAACGGCAGCACGTTTACTTGGATTTGAAGACATCTCACGATACAAAGCACCATTTTCGACTAGCTCAGCACGACTGGTGTTCACTAACAAAGAGTCAGATTTCATCAAAGCCAAATCAGCTTGCGTCACAATAGCTTTGGTTACGTCATTGAGTCGCAAATGCAAAGTTATAATATCTGCAGTTTGAAAGAATTCTGCCTTTGATGGTGCGGCTAAAAACCCATGTTCTTGCGCCAACATTCTAGAGCTTTCACTTCCCCAAACCAGTACCTTCATGCCGAAAGCTTTCGCGTATTGTGCGATACGTTGGCCGATTTTACCGTATCCCCAAATTCCCAAAACAGATCCGCTTAAGACTCGACCTAATCCTAAGGAACCTGACTGCTGCCAGTAACCTTGTGAAAATTGTGCTACATACTCGGGAATATGTCGACTCGCCGCCATAATCAAACCCCAACATAACTCTGATGGTGCAACCGGAGAACCAACACCTTCCGCCACAGCCACACCATATTTATGGCAAAGCTTGGCATCAATGTGATTACTAATTTTTCCTGTTTGGCTAATAAGTTTTAAATTAGGCAAGTTAGCAAGCAATTCTTCCGAAATAACCGTACGTTCGCGTATCAAAACAAGCGCATCAAAACCCTTTAGATTGGTGACTAAATCTTCAGCATTTGTAAAACTCTCATTAAATACATGTACATCATGGCCTTGTAAAACATTGAAGCATGCAAGGTCTTTAACACTATTTTGATAGTCATCTAATATTGCTATTTTCACGAAACAATCCTCGTTTACTCATCTGATATCGCTTGGTTAGTGTTGCTTATCATCGACCAAGATAGTACAAAACACCAGAGCAAAAAAAGCCCCGCACATGGCGGGGCTAAAGACAGAGATTACAATTTGCTGTTCTAGAGCAAGGAGGCACACAACTTCATGTACTTAGTTCAATATTACTTAAACGCGCTCGAATACCGTCGCTATACCCTGCCCCATACCAATACACATGGTTGCTAGGCCAACGGTCGCGTCTTTTTCACGCATCACGTTTAGCAAGGTCGTTGAAATGCGAGTACCAGAGCAACCAAGCGGATGACCAAGGGCAATCGCGCCACCGTTTAAGTTCACTTTATCATCGACAAGATCCAGCAAACCAAGATCTTTAAGTACTGGAATAGACTGGGCAGCGAAGGCTTCGTTTAGCTCGACAATATCAATATCGGCAATCGTCAAACCCGCGCGTTTTAGCGCTTTTTTCGTTGCTGGAACTGGACCATAACCCATAATCGCTGGATCACAACCCGCCACTGCCATGCTGCGTACTTTAGCAATTGGCGTTAGACCAAGCTCTTCGGCTTTTTTCGCAGACATCATCAACATAGCTGATGCACCGTCAGACAAAGCAGAAGATGTACCCGCGGTCACAGTACCTACTTTCGGCATAAATACAGGAGCCAAACTTGCTAAAGATTCCATAGAAGTTTCTGGACGAATGACTTCATCTACTTCCACTAGGATCTTGTTGCCATCAGCATCATGACCTTCAATAGAAACGATTTCGTTATTGAAACGACCTTGCAAAGTGGCTTCGTGAGCAAGACGATGTGAACGTACCGCAAAGGCGTCTTGCGCTTCACGACTAACACCGTGCATTTTACCCAACATTTCCGCCGTCACACCCATCATCATGGATGCTTTCGCCATGTGTTTTGATAACGCTGGGTTTACATCTACCCCATGCATCATGCCAACGTGACCCATGTGCTCTACGCCACCAACGACAAACACATCGCCTTGTCCTGTCATAATAGCTTGAGCCGCCGTATGAATAGCTGACATAGATGAACCACAAAGGCGATTCACGGTTTGTGCCGCACACGTAATAGGCAAGCCAGCCAACAAAGACACAGCACGCGCCATGTTAAAACCTTGCTCTAGAGTTTGGTTTACACAACCCCAGATTAAATCTTCAACGTCTTTTTGATCGACATTTGGATTACGTTTGAACAATTCTTTTACTAGCGCTGCAGATAAGTTTTCTGCTCGTACATTACGGAATACGCCATTTTTCGTTTTACCCATTGGTGAGCGAACAGCGTCGATAATGACGACATCATTTGGATTCAGTTTCATGGAAATTCTCCTCTAGCCTATGGGAAATTATGCGCCGTAATAAGTGTCGTTGTTCTTCGCCATGTCACGCATTTTTGCGGTTGGCTCGTACAACTTACCTAAGTGGCTGTATTTGTCTGCAAGGTCACAAAAGGCCTGCAGTCCCATTTGGTCTAAGTAGTGCAAAGCACCGCCAAGGTATGGAGGGAAACCAATACCGTAAATCAATCCCATGTCCGCTTCTGCCGCCGATGCCACGATATTTTCTTCAAGGCAACGTACTGTTTCAATACAAAGTGGAATCATCATGCGTGCCACTATGTCGTCTTCGCTCAACTCAGATTTCGACACAACTATGGAAGAAAGCAAAACATCGATTTCTTCATTAAAGATTTTCTTCGGTTTGCCTTTACGATCTGGCTCGTAGGTATAAAAACCCTTACCGTTTTTCTGACCAAAACGCTCCAACTCGAATAAACAATCTACTGCGTTTGTGCCTTCATGCTTCATACGATCTGGGAAGCCTTCTGCCATGACCTGATCCGCATGATAAGCCGTGTCGATACCAACCACATCAAGTAAATAAGCTGGCCCCATTGGCCAACCGAATTTCTCCATGGTTTTATCAACCACTTGGAAATCCGCGCCTTCTTGCATCATCAAGGAGAAACCAGCGAAGTAAGGGAACAACACACGGTTAACAAGGAACCCTGGGCAGTCATTTACCACAACAGGTGTTTTACCCATGGCTTGAGCATAAGCAACCGTTTTGGCGATTGCAGCATCGCTGGTTTTTTCACCGCGGATAACTTCTACCAACGGCATACGATGCACTGGGTTAAAGAAGTGCATACCACAGAAGTTTTCTGGGCGTTTAAGATCTTTTGCCAATTCAGTAATGGAAATAGTGGACGTGTTCGATGTCAAAATAGCGTCGTCAGCTATCTTAGTTTCTACTTCAGCCAAAACCGATTTTTTGATTTTGACGTTTTCAACAACCGCTTCGACTACTAGATCAACATGTTCAAATTCGCCATAGCTCAAAGCAGGAACAATTGCGTTCATGGCTTTAAAGGCTTTTTCGGTTGTTAAACGTCCGCGCTCTACTTGACCATTGAATAGCTTATTCGCTTCGCTCAAACCTAACTCTAAGGCTTCAGGACGAATATCTTTCATGATAATCGGCGTGCCTTTTGACGCAGACTGATAGGCAACACCGCCGCCCATAATACCTGCGCCCAATACCGCTGCTTGCTTAACAGGCGTCGCATTTTTCGCGTATTTGCCTGCCGTTTTCTTGATCTGTTGATCACTTAAGAACAAGTTCACCAAGGATTTAGCAACAGGGCCTTTAGCAAGTTTAATAAAGCCTTTGATTTCGGTATCAAGGGCTTTTTCCATATCTTGGCTAATGCCTTTTTCAATGGTTTTAATCGCTGCCATTGGTGCAGGATAATGTTTGCCCGCTTTCGCACCAACTACACCACGAACAGATTCAAAAACCATCATTTTTTCAATTGGAGTAAATTCCATTGGAGCGCGTAATTCATCGCGACGAGCATGATAATTCAACTTGCCATCAAGCACCTGCTGAATAAGATGACGAGCGGATTCATTGACTTTCGCAGCAGGCACAACGGCATCAACCGCACCATCTTTAAAGGCATCTTCACTGCGTTTTTGAGCACCACCACAAATCCATTCACAAGCATTATCGGCACCGATCAGACGAGGTAAACGAACAGTACCGCCCCAACCAGGGTAAATACCCAATTGCGTTTCCGGCAAACCAATTTTCGCTGTACTCGCCATGATGCGATAATCACACGCCAACGCCAATTCCATACCGCCACCAAGCGCAACACCATTGATGGCTGCTACGGTTGGGCAGCATAGGTTTGAAATATCATTAAAAATACTGTGTGCGTGACGCAATTTATCAGCTAAATCATCGTCCTCAAGTTTGAACCAAGAAGTAAATTCAGTGATGTCCGCTCCTACTACAAAAACATCTTTTGCGCTGGCAAATATAACACCTTGTAGATCGTCAATGTGTTTTAGCGCAGTAACGGCTTCGGCCAATTCATTCAAGGTAAGACTATTGAATTTATTGACCGATTCACCGACCAAATCCAGAGTGACGGTTGCCACGCCGGCATCATCGACTGCAACCTTGACTGCTTGTCCTTCGAAAATCATGCTGGTCTCCAATTATTTTTATTTTGATAGCGGTGAAACTATCTTTCACCGCTATCCGGTATTTAAAAGCTGTTTAAGCCTTGTCAAAAGCTTAAACAGGCGACGTTCTATTAAAAAATTACAGGCTTTTTTCTAGCTCTGGCACGGCATCAAACAAATCGGCTACCAAACCATAATCTGCTACTTGGAAAATAGGTGCGTCTTCGTCTTTGTTGATGGCAACAATCACCTTGGAGTCTTTCATACCAGCTAAATGCTGGATCGCACCAGAAATACCGACCGCGATATACAGATCCGGCGCAACGGTTTTACCCGTTTGACCGACTTGTAAATCGTTCGGTACAAAACCAGCATCCACAGCGGCACGGGAAGCACCAATAGCAGCACCTAGTTTGTCTGCGACACCTTCCAATAATTTGAAGTTCTCGCCATTGCCCATGCCTCGACCACCAGAAATAATTACACTGGCAGCGGTCAATTCAGGACGATCAGACTCGGCTAATTGCTCTTTCAAAAAACGACTACGATCTGAAGCAATAACTTGAGAAAGCACTTGTCGCTCAGCATTTCCGCCGGTGCTAGCTGCGGCATCAAAACCAGTTGTACGAATAGTTAGTACTTTTACCGCATCGGTTGTTTTGACGGTAGCAATGGCATTGCCTGCATAGATTGGGCGTACAAAGGTGTCCGCTGCTTCGACTTTGATCACATCGGACAACTGAGCCACATTCAATAGTGCAGCCACACGCGGCAAGGTATTTTTACCTGTCGTCGTTGCTGGGGCTAAAATGTGTTCGTAGTCGCTAGAGACTTCAACCACCAATTTAGAAACATTTTCTGCCAACTGATGCTCATAAGCGGCATTGTCAGCGACCAATACCTTGGTGACGCCAGCCACTTGTGAAGCCTGCTCGACGACGGTTTGGCATTCAAAACCGACAACCAAGACATGAACATCAGCATCAATTTGTGTTGCTGCGGTCACTGTGTTTAAGGTCGCAGGCTTTAGAGATTTGTTATCGTGTTCTGCAATGATTAAAACGCTCATGACACCACCTTCGCTTCATTTTTAAGTTTGTCTACTAACTCAGCAACAGAGCCAACTTTAATACCACCAGCGCGTTGTGGCGGCGGCGTAACAGATACGATGCTGACATTAGACCCAACTTCTACACCTAGATCGGCAGGTGTTTTTACATCCAATGGTTTTTTCTTCGCTTTCATAATATTAGGCAGAGAAGCAAAGCGTGGCTCGTTTAGACGAAGGTCTGTGGTAACAACCGCTGGCAGCGTAATAGCCAAGGTTTGCAAACCACCATCAATTTCACGAGTAACTTGCGCTTCACCATTTTCAATAGCAACCTCAGATGCAAATGTCGCTTGAGGATAATCCAATAAAGCAGCAACCATCTGGCCGGTCTGGTTATTATCAGAATCGATCGCTTGCTTACCCATAATCACCAAATCAGCGGCTTCATCTTGAGCAACTTTGGCGATGAGTTTAGCGACAGATAAAGAATCTAAACCATCTTCTGTTTCAACTTGAATAGCACGGTCTGCGCCCAGCGCCATTGCTGTACGCAAGGTTTCTTGGCAAGACTTTGAACCAACAGATACCACCACGACTTCAGAAGCAACACCTTTCTCTTTTAAGCGAATAGCTTCTTCCACGGCGATTTCACAGAAAGGATTCATGGACATTTTGACATTGGTAAGATCGACCGCTGTATGGTCGGATTTGACTCGAACTTTGACGTTGTAGTCTATGACTCGCTTTACAGATACTAAGATTTTCATAAGCCCCTCGTATTTATTATTAAGTTCTGTTTTAAGCATTCAACCTTAGTTTTCACTAGATTGATTGCATATTAATATTCCCTATCAATAGAACTCTTCACTTACCCTCTATAGTAGTTTGGGAATGGTTTTCATCAATAACAAAAAAGCGCCAGTTAACTGACAAAAATATTCAAGCTTCGTTCAGAAGCGCGCATTATCTGCTAAAAAGGTTCCGAACCCTTTTAACCCAATTAGTCTAGCCTTAATAACAAAAAAGCCCCACTGATAAGTGAGGCTTTACAGAAATCATTAAAAGACATTACTTATTACGCGACAAAAACGCAGTAAAAGCTTGATGTGCCTCTGTTGAACGTAGACGATCTTTAAAAATTCGACCTTCTCGCATCAAGGCCATTTGAACATCATCCTGCGCTCGATATTTCAATAGATCCTTACTTAAAGCTACAGCTTCAACAGGCAGCGCTGCTGTTTTCTCAGCATAAAACAATGCCATTTTATAGGCTTCGCCCTCTTCACATAAGTGATTAATTAGCCCCAACTCGTAGGCTTGCGTCGCATCAACAACGTCACCCAACACAAGTATCTCAAAGGCTTTTTGATGACCTACTAAATGAGGAAGCAAATGACTCGACGCCGCTTCTGGCACCAAGCCTAGTTGTACAAATGGAAACTGTAAACGCGCCCCTCGAGAAGCAAGAACCAAATCACAATGAAGCAACATGGTTGCGCCAACACCAACAGCTCGGCCTTCAACACCCGCTACTAGTGGTTTTTTATAGCTAGTTAAGACTTGCAAGAAAGCCATGATAGCTTCCATTTTTTCTGGCGTTTGGGCAATCTGAACAAATTCATTAATATCATTTCCCGAAGAAAAATCATTCCCCGCGCCATGCATTAAGGTCACCTTTACTTCAGGATTAAGCTCTGCACGACGTAGTGCATTAGTTAGTGCCTGATACATGTCCAATGTAATCGCGTTTTTCTTTTCAACTCGATCTAAGCACAAAATCTGCACACCAGACTCAATGCTTTCAGTAACAAAATCACTCATTACTGACTCTCCTGTGATGGTAACTTAAGTACCTGTTCATCGACCAATTTACGAACCATTGGACCGTCTTCAGACCAACCATGACAACTATTAATTAACTTAGTCACAGCTGATGAAACTTGATCTGGATACTTTTCTCCCAGAGGTCCCCACATAGTTTGAAACGCCGTTGTAGCGACGACAGGGAAAAGCTCTAATACATGAGTACACCCGACTTTTCCGCTAAAGGTTTCTTTTAACCAACGACTCCAACCGGGTCCAATACGAGTCCCCTTTAGAATCGAAAAACTAGGTGCTGCGCCACCACAGTTAGGAAAAGGATAGGAATCCATAGTCACCGACACCTCTTTGATTAAAAAGGTATCGTCTAACGTCAAACAAGCGCGAATATCATGAAAAGGACTGCCTTCCGGCACCAAGCTGTCATCAAATTCACGCTTTACATTATAGGACTTAAGATCCTGCATACTTGCTTCAATATCCCATAGACCGTCTTCGCGTAAAAAACCATAGGACTCTATGCAACGTCGATGCATTAGCTTACGTTTAACCTGTGCCACTATTGCTCTCCCAATCACTTCAAAAGGCGTTAAACGTAAGCGTTAAGCCTGCTCTTGTTCGCGCAAGGCACGACGCAAAACTTTACCCACGTTGGTCTTTGGTAACTCTTTGCGAATTTCAACAAATTTAGGAACCTTATAAGCAGCAAGATTTTCTTTGCAGTATATGCGCAAGGCCTTTTCATCAAGTGTTTCAACATTCGCCCTTAAAACAACAAAAGCTTTTACGGACTCACCCGTTTTATCGTCTGGCACACCAATAGCGGCGGATTCCAGAATCGACGGATGAGAAGAAAGACAATCTTCCACTTCAGTTGGGTACACATTGAAGCCAGATACGATGATCATATCTTTCGCACGATCGACGATTTGTAAGTAACCATCAGGGTGCTGCATAGCAATATCGCCTGTGATTAAAAAACCATCTTCTGTCATGACTTCTCGGGTCGCCTCTTCACGGTTCCAATAGCCTTTCATCACCTGAGGTCCACGTACGCACAACATACCCGATTCCCCTTGTGGCAAGGTTTCACCATCACGCCCTTGAATCTTAATATCCGTCTCAGAAACAGGTAGGCCGATCGTACCAATACGCTCCTTACCAATAGGATTAAAAGACACAACTGGTGACGTTTCAGTTAAGCCATAACCTTCTACTATTTTGCAGCCAGTGATTCTCTCCCACTCATCCGCAGCTGCATGAGTTAGAGGCATGCCTCCAGAGCAGGTTAGCTTAAGAGTTGAAAAATCGAGTGCTTTGAATTCCGCTTTATTGCATAGCCCTACAAACAAGGTATTCAAACCAACAAAGCCGGTAAATGGCCATTTTTTAAGCTCTTTAACAAAGCCCGGTAAATCTCGAGGGTTAGGAATCAAAACACTATGAGCACCACGCTCTAAAAGTGTCAGACCATGAATTAGGAAAGCATAGATATGATAAAGCGGCAGCGGAGCAATATAGACTTCGTTTGTATCAGCTATGATAGAACTCAATCTAGAACTTAACTGATACATATTGGCAATCAAGTTAGCATGAGTCAGCATCGCCCCTTTCGCAACACCCGTTGTCCCACCAGTGTATTGCAATACCGCAATGTTCTCCGGATTGCACTCTACTTTTTCGACTGGTTTACCCTTACCTTTCGACAACACATCATTAAGCGTTAAAGCGCTGGAAATATGATACTCAGGTACCATTTTCTTCACATACTTAACAACGGAGTTCACTAGCAAGCGTTTTAAAGGAGGATGAAAATCAGCAATTTCTGTAATAATGACGTGTTTTATTGAGGTTTTTGCTAATATTTTTTCAACGTTATGCGCCATATTGGCAAACACCACCAAAGCTTTTACGCCAGCATCATTAAACTGATGCTCAAGCTCTTTTGGCGTGTAAAGTGGGTTGGTGTTGACAATAATTAAGCCTGCTTTCATCGCGCCAAACAGCACCACAGGATATTGAATAATATTAGGCAATTGAACAGCGATTCGATCACCAGGCATTAAATCCGTTTCATGCTGAAGGTACGCTGCAAATGCATCGGACTTTTCACCTAATTCACGATAGGTCAAAGTACGGCCAACACTGGTAAAAGCAGGTCGATCGGCAAATTTTTTCGTTGCTAACGCTAAGACATCATTTAATGACTGATAAGCATGTGGGTTTAGCGATGAGGGTAAGTAGCTGCCCGGCGCTTTTCTAGTATTTGCGTTGCTAAGAAAAGAAGTATCCATTGTCATAATAAGCTCCATTTGTTTTTTTTATTTAGGAGAATATGAGGCTCTTTCATGATGTCACGAGCCAAGCCATAAAAAGGCAAAAACAGACAAAAAAGCAGAATTTATAAGTGATAAATAAGCATTTTCAGTCTCTTTTTAACAAAGTTTTGACGAACACCGTAATCATGTAAGGTCTCAGTACAAAAGCTCAACTACACAAAGGTAGTTGAGCTTTAGAGCTATAAAATTGCTAAAAGATCCCTTACTGAGGGAAAATTTGAGTCAATTTAGTCGCCAGCATAATATCTCCATCGGCACGGATTTTTCCCTGCATAAAAGCAGCCATACCATCTAACTCACCACTCATAACATCTTTCAAGGTATTTAAATCCATACTAAGAGTCACGGTTGGGTCATCATGCTCCCCTTCTCCCATATCACATTTTCCATCCGTGATACTTAAGTAATAACTGTCCGCATCATCTAAGTCAAATTGAAACACAGCTTCCATGTCATCAGCTTCATCTGCGTCGAAACGATTTAACATGGATTCAAAAACGGCTCTTGCTTCACTCATAATATAAACCTCTTTAACCTAGCAAAAATTTTATTGCCTGTGTGACAATGTTACACAGGTGTTTATTCGTTGTGTTACTTATGCGTTTAGGAATAAGAAATTATCTTCATCCATCGCCAATAAATTATCAGCACCTGACAACATAGCTTCTACATGGCCACGAGTACGTGGTAACAATCGCTCATAGTAGAAAGTTGCTGTTTGCAGTTTGGCCGTATAAAAACCGACTTCATCAGTGCCTTCGTCTAGTTTTGTTTGTGCCGTCACAGCCATGCGAGCCCAGAAATAAGCCAACACCACATAACCAGAGAACATCAAATAATCCACAGACGCTGCGCCTACTTCATCTTTGTTGCGCATAGCTTTCATGCCGATTTTCATCGTAACATCGCCCCACTCACCGTTCAGTTTATCTAGTGCAGTGATATAAGATTTTAAGCGTTTATCGCCTTTGTGCTCTTTGCAAAATTTATGAATAATTTTTGTAAAACGACGTAGTGTAGCACCTTGAGTCATTAGTACTTTTCGACCCAATAGATCCAACGCCTGAATACCTGTTGTACCTTCGTACAACATAGAGATACGGCAATCACGTACGTTTTGTTCCATGCCCCATTCAGCGATAAAGCCATGACCACCAAACACTTGCAAACCATGGTTAGCTGATTCAAAACCAGTTTCAGTTAGAAATGCTTTAGCAATTGGGGTAAGTAAGGACATCAGTTCGTCAGCTTCTGCTTTCTCGTCAGCAGTACCTTTTTTCATTATGTCTACCAACATAGAGCAATAATGAATCAAAGCACGACCGCCTTCGGCAAATGCTTTTTGCGTTAGCAACATACGACGTACATCTGGGTGAACAATAATTGGGTCTGCTGCTTTTTCTGGCGCTTTTGGACCAGACAAAGAACGCATTTGCAAACGGTCTTTCGCGTAAGCAACAGAGTTCTGCAACGCCCACTCAGCATGCGCTAAGCCTTGTAAAGCAGTACCAAGACGCGCAGTATTCATGAAGGTAAACATGCAATTCAAGCCGCGGTTTGCTTCACCAATAAGAAAGCCTTTCGCGCCATCAAAGTTCATTACACAAGTCGCGTTACCATGAATACCCATTTTGTGTTCAATTGAACCACAAGACACTTGGTTACGATCTGCCATTTCACCAGAGCCATCGACGTTATGCTTTGGCACAATAAACAATGAAATGCCTTTTGTACCAGCAGGTGCATCAGGTAGACGAGCCAATACGATATGGACAATGTTGTCAGCCATATCATGCTCACCGGCAGAGATGAAAATCTTAGTGCCTGTAATAGCATAACTGCCATCAGCTTGGGGCTCGGCCTTGGTTTTCAACATGCCAAGGTCAGTACCACAGTGAGGCTCAGTCAGACACATGGTACCGGTCCATTCACCAGACACAAGTTTTGTTAGATAGGTTTGTTTTTGCTCATCAGTGCCATGCAATTCAATGGTGTTCATGGCTCCGTGGCTTAAGCCTGGGTACATACCCCAAGACCAGTTTGAAGTGGCGATCATTTCCGTCACCATCATGCCAAGGGAGTCTGGTAAGCCCTGTCCACCCACTTCTTCAGGATGAGACAGCGATGGCCAGCCACCTTCAACATATTGCTGATAAGCTTCTTTGAAGCCTTCGGGTGTTGTGACTACACCATCTTTAAATTGACAACCTTGTTGATCACCAACACGGTTTAGAGGAGAAAGAACACGCTCAGCAAACTTGGCGCCCTCTTCCAGAATCGCCGCCACCATATCAGGCGTCGCTTCTTCGGCACCAGGCAACTTAGCGTAGTGTCCATGAAAATCGAGAACTTCTTCAGTGACGAATTTGATGTCGCGCAGCGGCGCTTTATATTCAGGCATAGCCTATGACCTCTTATTGTTTTTATTCCATCCGTTCCAATAGGAACCTCTTATGCTAGAAAGGTTCCTCTATCGGAGGCTTTCTCTCAATAACAAAAGGTGCCAAAGTTAATGACAAAATAGACCAAGCATCGGATTTTGTCAGTTAAACAAAGAGAATCTACAAAATTGAAGTAAATACAAAGCTAGCAAATATAATCAGTGAAACCTTAATTAAAGCAACTTTACACAATAATCTTGGCAAATTTCCAACCAATCACCTTCGATTCCACCTATTATTTCTAAGCGACTACCTCCCTGCCAAGGTGATGTTGTTATTACAACTTCGCCTCGCGCGACATTCACAAAAAGAGCTTCACTTGAGTTGATAACAAACACTCCTTTGATACGGTAAACACCATTAGGCTTAGACATATCTTGAATAATTGACGTCATGTTCTCTTTATCAAAACAATCAAAATCAGGCCAACGCCAGCCGACCACCTGCATTGCACCTTGTTGTTTATGATAGCTCCAGCGCTCATTTTGAATCGGTATTTCTACATCACTACCACCTTCATGATAACGATGGTGGTGGTGGTGGGAAGAGTGATTCGAATCACTTTCTGGAGTAATAGAAATACTTAATGAATTCATTAAGCCGATATCCAACGAATCCGCACTTAAGGCCATAGGCTCAGACATGTAAAGAACGGGAGTTGATGCCTTTGAAGTAAGCGCGCCAAATCGAGACTCTAATAAATCAATATCTTCCTGCTGATAACGATCAACATGACTCAATACAATGCCGTCAGCAGACTCTATTTGATCATTGAAAATATCATGCTTTGTGTAACGCTCGTCTTTTAGGTTACGTGCATCTAATACACAAAATGCCCCAGTCAAAAACAACACATCTTGATAAGAAGCACTGCGTAGCTTTTGCATAATCTGTTTTGGATGACCAAGGCCCGATGGCTCAATAAAAATGCGATCGGGATTATATTGACGAATTAATTGGTTCAATCCTTGTTGAAAGGCGGCGGACGTCGTGCAGCAAACACAGCCACCAGGAACTTCACGGATCGCTACGCCTAAATCCGCATAAAAAGCACCGTCAAGTCCAATATCACCGAACTCATTAACCAATACCGCCCAACGCTCATTAGGAGGCGATTGCGCAAGTAAGTGGCGAATAAGAGTTGTTTTACCCGCTCCTAAAAAACCCGTCACCAAAGTGACTTTTATACCCTGATAGCGCATAACGAAAACATCTCAAAATGTATAAGCAAAAATGATACTTGTTGTGCCATCTGTGTTCTTTTTATCATCCAACACTTGGCTATTATGAGTAAGACTATAAGAGGCTTTCATACTAAGGTCATCCCTCAGTTTTACACTAACGGAAGTTTCTGACTTCGAACGAGTATTTTTATCACTCTGCAATGCAGCTTCGGTGCTAAGTGCTTGCTGAAACGTGGCATTAGGACTAATTTTGTACTCATATTGCAATTCGACATGCATTATTGCTGTTTCATCTTCATCGCCCTTATCCGTTTTAGTAAAAGAATAACCAGGGCCGATACTGTAATCTAAAAAAGAGCTATCACTAGCAAACAAACGCGCAGAGTAACCAACAGACACGGTATTCTGATATTCATAACCACTAAATCGATCGTCGGTATAGGAACCATAGATAAATACAGAAGTATTTTCACTGCTTAATTTATAGTCACTCTGTGCGGATAAAAATAATTTTTGTGCCGTTGTTCTTGTGTCAGTTTCGCCCTCATTTTTACCTCTTTTGTAAAGTGTATCTATCTGATACTTCGCTTTCCAAGCTTCAAAGTCCTGTTTAATAGTCGCTTTTGCTTTCACCGCTGTACTCTCTGTATTACCAGTAATTGCAATAACTCCCAACTCCAATTCAGCGCTCAAGGGCTCTAAAGGAGTAAAGGGGGTGTCAGCAGCATAAATAACTGGGACATAACAAGCTAATGCAGCAAGCACGACTCGTTTTATAGGCTCCATTTGTATGCGTTCCTTCTATCTCATCAAACAGGTTCCATGATGGCTAAAAGGAAGTAATGGACAGCAAGATGGTACTCAAAAACAGAAAAATAGAACACCTGCCGTCTTCCTAATATAGCCATTAGGTTTAAGAGACATTTTTGCATTGATACAGACTTATCACAGTCAAAATTCTGCTAACTATATGCAAAGTAATAGATAAGAAAGCAACATCCCCTTACACTCAGGCGCCTTACTTTCAAGCATTAGGTCGGACTTTAACATTATTATTGACGTCTTTACTTTGGCGAATCAGCTCGTCCCCTGCAAAGGCTCGAGCAGACTTTGCTAAGCGATCATAAAGCAGCACATTCACCGATGCGGCTAGATTCATACAACCAACAGTAGGAACAAAGACAACAAAATCGGCTCTATCGACAATTTTTTGGCCTATCGTGCCGTCTTCTGGCCCAAAAATATACAAGGCTTTTTCAGGATGATTAAAGGCTGGTAACGGTGTCGCACCTTGGATCAAATCGACGCACACAATCTTGGTATCGGTGTCTACTGCCTCAATCAAATTGTCTACACCAAGGCTTTCTATATTGATCAAAGGAATGGATGAAGTTGCTTTTTTGGTGTCTGTCGACATCTTAGCTGCACGATCATAACGACTGCCAGAATATAAAACTTGATCCACTTGATAACACCCTGCAGCCCTCATTACAGAACCGACATTTGAAGTGCTTTTAGGGTTCGTTAACCCTATAGAGACAAACTCTTTTCCCATCGAAAACCCACACACTCGAATAAATAAGAACGAGGATAATACCACTTTTACTAATTATGCTTGCCATTCTTTATGAGAGTATTAGTAGGATAAAACCTACTTATTCCGTAGCAAAAAATGAGAAAAAAGCAGTACAACTTTCATCAACCTCTTCCGCTCATCATTGAGATAGGTAAACTGAAAGTCATAATAGATCAACAAAACCATTTAGGTATCTCATGAATCTTCTCAAAAAATTTGGCTTAACCTTACTTGCTGCTGCTACATTTCAAACCCAAGCAGCTTCTGTCTGGAAAGTAACGTCAGGCACCAATACGCTCTATATTGGTGGTACCATTCACTTACTCACTGCACAAGATTACCCTTTACCAAAAGCCTACGAGAAAGCCTACCAAGCTGCCGATAAAGTTATTTTTGAAACCAACATGGAAACCTTAAGTAACCCAGCATTCAAACAACAAATGCAAGCCGAGTTGTCTTATTCTGATGGCACGACCATAGATCAAGTGATCTCAGCGGAAACCTATCAGTCACTCAAAATCTATTTAAACGCTAGACAAATACCTTTTACAGCTATTCAAAACCTAAAGCCCAGTGCACTGGCGATTTCCCTAAGTATGATTGAGCTGAAACATCTGGGCTTTACCAGTGAAGGTGTCGATCAGTTTTATGCACAAAAAGCCCAACAAGATCAAAAGCCCAAAGGCTGGCTTGAAGAGCCTGAAGCACAAGTAGAAATGCTCAGCAATATCAATGATCAAGACAGTAATGATGTGATTAATTATACCTTGTCAGATATCAAAGACATGCCAAAGACCATGAATGACCTAAGGGAAAGCTGGAGAAAAGGCGATATGGAAACCATGGCAGATATTGAGTTAACAGATTTTAGACAAGATTACCCTGAAGTATATCAATCGCTTTTAGTCGATCGAAACAATCTTTGGATAGCGCAAATTGAAAATATGCTAAAGAACGATGAAGTCGAATTCATCATGGTTGGAGCAATGCACCTTGCTGGGCCAGACAGTTTACTTGCAAAACTTAAAGCCAGCGGTTATCAAGTATCTAAATTATAAATACCCGCTAACTGTCTTTTAACGGTCAGAAAACACAGGATAAACAGTAAAAACTCACACAACTAGTGAGTTTTTACTATTTATCCCCATTCCATCGATTATTTCTTACAATTTATCTCCCCAAACCATCTCGAATTTTTTATACTTGCCGCCGAAATTATTTACTGACCAAATGATCAGTTACTAAACTTGTCTCGGCATATTTTATTGAGAGCAAATCTGCATAAGTAATCTCTCAATAAAATAATCGCCGTCGTCTACTAGCAAAAGGTCCCCCTCATGCTCGAACGTTATTTTCAACTTAAAGCGCACAACACCACAGTACGTAATGAAGTTATCGGAGGTATTACCACCTTCTTGACGATGGCTTACATCATTTTCGTTAACCCTTCTATTCTTGCTCAAGCAGGAATGGATCAAGGTGCTGTATTTGTAGCAACCTGTCTTGCAGCTGCAATTGGTTGCTTGATTATGGGTCTGTATGCAAACTACCCAATCGCTTTAGCACCGGGCATGGGATTAAACGCCTTTTTTACCTACGGTGTAGTCTTAGGCATGGGCTACACATGGGAGCAAGCACTTGGCGCTGTTTTCTTATCCGGTATTCTTTTCATTTTCATCAGTATTTTTCGAATTCGTGAATGGGTTATTAATGCCATTCCGTCTTCATTGAAGCTGGGGATTGCGGCAGGTATCGGTCTTTTCTTAGCCATGATTGCACTGCAAAACTCAGGCATTATTGTAAAAAATCCAGCGACAATGGTGTCCTTAGGCGACCTATCTTCGCCATCTGCGATTTATGGCTTGCTTGGCTTTTTTGTTATCTGTGCTTTGGCGTATTTGAATATCACAGGCGCAGTAATGATCGGCATACTTTTTGTGACGGTTTTGTCGATTCTATTTGGTCAAAATGAATTCGGCGGATTAGTTTCTATGCCTCCTTCCGTTGCGCCTACTTTCTTAGCAATGGACATAGAAGGTGCTTTCCAAATCAGTATGCTAAGCGTTATTTTCGCATTTTTCTTTGTTGATTTATTTGATACATCAGGCACGTTAATTGGCGTTGGCCAACGTGGTGGCTTATTAGATAAAGAAGGCAAACTGCCGCGTCTTAAAAAAGCCTTGTTAGCAGACTCTAGCGCTACTGTGGTTGGTGCTGCACTAGGCACATCTTCTACAACAAGTTATATCGAAAGCGCTTCAGGCGTTGCCGCTGGTGGACGTACTGGCTTAACAGCCGTAGTTGTTGCGTTATTATTTTTACTAAGCCTGTTCTTTGCGCCATTGGCTGGATCTATCCCTGCTTATGCAACAGCTGGCGCGTTAATGTACGTTGCTGTATTAATGACAAGCAGCCTAGCGCATGTAGATTGGGATGATATTACCGAAGCGGCACCAGTCCTGATTGCGGCTTTCACCATGCCACTAACCTACTCAATCGCAGATGGTATTGCTTTGTCCTTCATCAGCTACGCTGTGATCAAGCTATTATCAGGTCAAGGCAAGCAAGTAGGCATTGCGGTATACCTTTTAGCTGCCTTATTTATCGCTAAATTCTTTATCTTTGTCTAATTAAGATAACGAAACTCCAATAAAAAAACAGGAACAAAGTCGCTCTTTGTTCCTGTTTTTTTGCTTCGCAAAAAGTGCGATCTACTATATTATTCGCCATCAAATTTTATCCCCTCCAAGTGAAGAAAACATGTCTGACAACGCGCTCTATACGGACTTATCCGGCTATTACGATCTAATGTGTGCCGATATTAATTATCAAGCCCAAAGCAACAGCGCGCATAGACTTCATCAGATTTTCGGCAATGGCGGGAAACAGCATTTAGATTTGGCTTGTGGTACTGGTCCACATATCAGCTATCTTAGCCAAGAAGGCTATCAATCAAGCGGCTTGGATATCAATCAACCAATGCTGGATATAGCACAACAACGATGCCCTAACGCTTACTTCGAATTAGGTAATATGTGTGCATTTGATGCAGCTGAGCCTTATGACTTGATCACCTGTTTTTTATACTCAGTCCATTACAGTGGCGATATTAAAAACCTAACAAGTTGCATTCAAAGCGTGCACAAAGCTCTCAATACTGGCGGTGTTTTTTGCTTCAATTCGGTCGATAAAAACCATATAGATAATACCCTATCTGCCAAGCACAGTGTGATGCACGATAACAGCGAGTTTTCGTTTGGTTCTTCTTGGTATTACTGTGGTGAGGGAGAAAAGCAAACACTAAAGCTGAGCATTGAAAAAACAAGTGCGCAACACACTCAGCTCTGGACAGACGAGCACCCTATGGTGGCACTAAGCTTTAATGAACTACAAGCGCTATTAATGCCATATTTTGACGTTCATGTTTTTGAACACGAGCACGACAAAATCATACCTTGGGAGAAGCTATCTGGTAACGCAATCTTTTTGTGTGTCAAAAAATAAAGAAGACTTAACGGTTTGAACTTAAGATTCTGTCATTGAACGGTACTTTAGAATCAAAGAGATAATTTCATGATCGCTAACGGAAGAAGATAAAGACTCATTAATAGAACGTCTCTGCGGTAAACGGATATTGAATTTACTTTTTAATAATCCAACCACTTGCGAGTCGGAGTTAGGGTCGAATGTCTGGCTTGCAAAGATGCAAATTCGCTGTAGTACAAATTCTTTGGCTGTATTTATCATGTATTACCTATGGTTTTAGAGAAAAACGACAAGGCTTCTCTCTTTTCTTGTTTTTAAAAACGAGTCTAAACAAATAGACCAGGCGCTTATTAGCAAATTTCTTATTCAAATAAAGTATAAAAAAGGCAAGGTGCGAGAGAGAAATACTCTCTGCGTTACTCAGTACTTTTAGGGAAAGCGATTAACCGAATGCATAATAAGAACGATGAGGTTCTAATATGAGCTGAATTAATCGCTTTGTCTACTAATGCTTTCGTAAAAACAAAGATAATACTTTCCTAAAAAAAAATTAAAGAAGCACTATGGTTCTTCTTGCAGCGGCAAAGTCACTTCCACCAGCAACCCGCCCAGTTCACTTCGAGCAGCTCTGATCATACCATTATGTTGACGAACCGCATTTTCGGCGATAGCTAAACCCAACCCTGCGCCGCCACTGTGGCGATCACGTGCTGTTGAAACCCGATAAAAAGGCCTAAAAATAGAATCAAACTCATCCTCAGGCACACCATCACCATCGTCTTCCACTCGGATAGATAACGTATCTGAATCAACGTCCAATGAAACCTGAATTTGGTTTTTACCATAATGAATGGCATTACGGACAATGTTTTCTAAAGCACTCATTAACAATTGAGGATGACAGTTAATCATTCGATTAGGGACAGCCGACAAAAGCAAAGTCTTACCCATGTGTTCAGCTTCAAACTGACTGTCAGCTAACAAAGCATCAAAAAGACTCGATAGCGGTTGAATTTCTCGATTCAAATGACTATCCACTTGCACGCTAGACAATTCAAGCAACTTGCCTATCATTTGCTCAAGACGTTGAGCTTCCGTATCAATGCGCATTAAATCCGTACTATCGCCTAACTTTCGTTTTGCCAAAGCTTGCGCCATTCTTAGGCGAGTCAATGGTGAGCGTAGCTCATGAGAGATGTCCGATAACAAACGCTGTTGCCGAGTAATCATCAAGTTTACGGCCGTCACCATTTGGTTAAAACTGGCGCCCGCTTGGCGAAACTCTGAGGTACCTTTTTCAAGCTCAGGATCAATTTCAAACACGCCTTGTGACACACGCTGCGCCGCTCTTTCAAGACGACGGGCAGGCTGACTCAACGCCCATGCCAACCACAATAATAAAGGTGTACTAACCAACATTACTGCCAACAACAAACGAAAAGGATGATCAAAGAGTTGTAATAAAAAATGCGGAGGCTCACTCCAGCGAGTTCCGATATAAAGAAAATAATCGTTCTTGGCCAACCGAATAGGAAGAGGACCAGAAATCATCGTCTTGCCGTACAGTTTTTGCTGGGGTTCCTGAGGGTTATCAATAGAAGTCACAAAATTGCGCAATGCCTTATAACTAAAATCAGGGCGGCGATCAGTAGTAATCACATTACCATCAAGGTCAGTAATAAAAAGGCGCAGTTTATTATCGTCTGGTCCATGGCGAGACCAACCTTCTAGATTATGTAGAACCTGAGCTAAATCCGGAGCAGAAGCAAAAGTCCGCTCAACTTGGTCACGTATTTGCAGCATCCGATCATAATGAGGAGGAGGAATATTCCGTGGTTTACGAGGATCAAAATGCGGCAAAGCCAACACAGCCAAAATCACCAAAAACATGGTAAACCAAAAAATAGCGAAAATACGACCGTACAAACTAGTGATCTTTGGTAAACGCATCAGTCGCCCTCCACCAGCAAATAACCGCGTCCACGCAAGGTTTTAATACGAGGCTTGCCATTCGGCCAGTCTGGCAGTTTTTTACGTAAATTCGAGACATGCATATCAATCGCTCGATCAAAAGCCGCCAAACGTTTACCTAACACATCTAAACTTAGGTCTTCTTTGGTTAAAACGTTGCCGGGATGAAGTAAAAAATAATGCAAAAGCGCAAACTCAGTACTGGTCAAATCCAACAAATCACCATTGCAATACGCTTCAAGGCGACCTGGATAAAGTTTGATGTCTCGATATGTCACAAAATCATTTTGTTGCTGACCTTTGCTTGCCTGAGTCCTGCGTAAAATGGCACGAATTCTTGCCAACAACTCGCGCTCACTAAATGGCTTTGGCAAATAATCATCAGCACCTAGCTCAAGACCAACCACACGATCAATCTCTTCACCTTTCGCCGTTAACATCAAAACAGGCACATCCCATTTTTCACGCAACTGCTTCAGAGTTTCAAAACCGTTTAGCTTAGGCATCATGACATCAAGCAATATCAAATCCACACTATCATCCATCGCTGCCAAACCCGCTTCACCATCATAGGCAGCAGAAACAGCACAATTCTCAAAAGATAAAACTTCTTTGAGCAAATCACTCAATTCAACATCATCATCGATTATTAAAATATGTGGCATCAATAGTTCCTAAAACGGTTTGGATTAATCTGTAGCTAGCGAATAAAACTCTTGCTGATGGGTAACATTTTACGTCGAAATACTAAGCGCGGTGCAGCCTTTACGATACTTTACCTAGCTAATACGCCACTTTACCTTACAACCTCTATTCTACTCCCATGCGTTCAGAACGCAGTACTTATCAATAATCTGATCCCCTAAAGTATATAAGGAAGAAAATATGAAAATGGCAAAAAAACTTATTCTAGCCTCTGTTGTTTTACCACTAGTATTGAGCACTAGCGCATTTGCATTTGGCGGGAAAGATCACAAAGGCCCACAGGAAGAATGTCGTCCAGGCCTAGACCGAGGCATGATGAAAGAATTGAATCTAACAGACAGCCAGAAAGAGCAATTCAAAACGCTTCGTCAAGCTAACAAAGAAGAAATGAAAGAGCGCTTCAATGACAAAAAAGAGCAAGGCGAAAAAGCTCGTATGGCTCATTTCGATAAAGTAAATAGCCTACTGATGGCTGATAAATTTGATCCAGCTAAAGCTACTGAACTAGCACAAGAAATGTCAGACAAACAAGTTAAGCGTCAAGTTGACATGCTAAGCAAACAGCACAAAATGCTCAGTATCTTAACTCCAGAACAAAAAACTAAATTCATCGAGCTACAAAAAGAGCGCATGGAAGATTGTGATGACATGCCTCGTCATCACGGCAAAGATCGTAAATAACTATCACTACAGATAGCAGACAACAAACAGCGACCCTAGGCTAGGGTCGCTGTTTTCGTATTCTGCACACTATAAAACGATCTAATTAGCTACGTTTCCAAATTCTTGCCACTGCACGATCACTACCTAACAAGCCTACAATTTCGCATACTAAGCCCATTAGAAAAAACACCATGATAGGTATAATACCGGCCGCTTCACCTGTCATCAGCGTCATCACCAAAGAAACAGATCCGATCAAAAAACAAAGTAAGCCCAACACGATCAATATCGTTCGATGGGATGACTTATAGTCAAAATCCCCCTCGCCAGATTCGAACATTCCCAATACTGGAGAACAGATCTTTCTCAAAACATCTTTCATAGACAACTTCCTTCACCCATAACTAAAAACCAATATCGTCAAATACCGTAAAGTTACCGTAAAATACGTCAGATTGACAAAAAAACCGCCCTGTTCCACTAAACTAATCTCTACACCCGCCGCAGACTAAAGGGGGAAAGAATCGTTCCAACGCCTTATGTGACAGATTTCCCATAAATCAAAACAAAGGATATGAACATGAAAAACATAATACTATCTAGCTTAACAGCCACAGCATGTGCTTTATCAGCAGGTGCTCAAGCAGGTCCATTTGATTATATAGATTACGGATTTGGCAAAATTGACCCAGACTCATCTTCATCATCCGATGACTATTCATCACTTTCTGGCGCCGTTGAAACATCTGCAGGCCCTTTTGTTGCACTTGAAAGCACAGAATACGGCGAACTCGATGTATTGGCTATTGGTGCAGGTGTCTATGCGCCAGTTGGAGGTCAGTCCAATGTATTCGGCATACTGCAATACATAAAAGCGGACTATGGTAACAACGACGAAACAGGTTTTAGAATCTCTTTGGGGGTACGAACCACTTTATCAAACCGTGTCGAGTTAGAAGGTAAAATTAAACACGACGATGTTTACTCACAAACCGATACCAGCTTTGCCGCTGCCCTTAGATACTATGTCACGCCAAACTTTTCCGTGGCAGCTAACTACGACACCGCAGAAACCAATGGCAACGACCTAAACGCCATGTTTGCGTCACTAAGACTCAATTTCTAAACCGATTCAAACACCATAAAAAACGGGCTGACACTCAACATGTCAGCCCGTTTTTTTTACAGCTTAAAACAGCTTTAACTTAGCAAACTTTGGTTAGCCAATTGTGCTTGTCTTCCGCTTTACCCCACTGAATATCATTCAATGCTTGGCGAAGTTTTAGCGCGATAGGACCTGGTTCACCAGTACCTACTTTGTACTCTTTATCATTATGGATAAAGGTACCAACAGACGTTAATACTGCCGCTGTACCAGACAAAACAGCTTCCACTTCAGGCTTAGCGGCACGTTCTAGCAATTCCGCAACCGTCAAATCACGTTCAGTTACCGTCATACCCAAATCTGCAGCAAGCGTTAGGATAGAAGAACGAGTCACGCCATGTAGGAAAGAAGAATCTAAGCCTTTAGTAATGATTTCATTACCATCGATCAACAAGAAGTTTGCCGCGCCAGTTTCTTGTACGTCGCCATTTGGGCAGAACAAAATTTGGTCTGCTTGCACTTCTGCTTTCGCTCTAGAAATAGGACCTAAAGCACTCGCGTAGTTACCACCGCTTTTGATCATGCCCATATGAGGCGCGCAACGCATACCTGTTTCATCCAACAAAAGACGAAGTGCTTTAGCGCCGCCAGTAAAATAATCACCTACAGGAGACAACAAAACATACAACATAGACGTAGCTGTTGGCGCAGCTGCTTTACCCACTGCCGCTTCCGTACCAATGTGAGTTGGGCGAATGTACATAGACCCTGGTGGCTCAGGCACATCAGTAGCAAACTCAGCAACAGCATCAACAATCATTTTAGAAACTTGCGCTTCATCAATTGTAGGCAAAGACAATAAACGGCTACTTTGAGCTAAACGCTTAATATTTTGGTCCATACGAAACACATGTACACTGCCATCAGCATGACGAAACGCCTTCAAACCTTCAAAACAAGTACTTGAGTAATGCAATACGTGGGCACCAGGATGCAACTGAATGCTGTCCGATGCGACAATACTTGCATCACTCCATTGATTATTTTCGAATGTCGCCAACGCCATCTTAGGCATAAACACGCTACCAAAAGCCGCCATTATTGTTTCCTATAAAGTTAAATGATTACAAACAACACCAGTGATTGACACTGATATTATGTGGACTCTAGACTTTGCTTCTCGCCCAATCCCCCGATAGTAAAACGGAAACAAGCACGAAGAAAGCAAATCGTAAACCACGGATCAAACAGAATGTGTATTTCCAGTATATTTGCTAATTTGAACCAGAAAATAGACTGACAGAAGAGTGATGAGACGTGACAAGGATATTACCTTCTCGATAAGAAGGGCTCAATAACCCAAACTAAAAATCCCTAAGAAGCCGCCAAAATAACCTTATCGCCACCATTATTTTTTGCTTGGTACATAGCATGATCAGCGGACTGCACCAAATCCAACGGCTCTTTACCGTTTTCAGGGTAACTGGCAATACCAATGCTGGCAGAAACAGACAATGTAGAGCCGTCAACAACAAAAACTTCAGATAAAGCAGCCCGGATTTTTTCAGCAACCAAGGCGGCACCTTCCGTATTATTCACTTTATTTAAAATAATTAAAAACTCATCGCCGCCCAGACGTCCAACAGTGTCTGACTTACGAACACAAGCACCTAGCCTTTTAGCTATTTGTTGTAACAACAAATCGCCCACTGCATGGCCATAGCCATCATTAATATCTTTAAAACCATCAATATCAATAAACAAAACCGATAAACCGACTTGCTCACGCTCCGCCAATGTTAGCGACGCCTGCAAACGATCTAACAGCAAAGTACGATTCGGTAAATCCGTCAAATCATCATGACCCGCAGCGTAAAGCAGCTGGGCCTCTATTTCCTTGCGCTCGGTAATGTCATGAGCAACCGCGATTCGTACCTGGTGCTCTTCCGACCACCTAGCCGACCACAGCACATTTACCACCTTGCCATCTTTGCGTACCCAACGATTCTCAAAACGCGGCAAAACCTTCCCACAGATAACAGACTCAGCGATACCTAGGGTTTTCTCCCTATCATCTGGATACACCATATCGACCATAGGCTTGCCAATCACTTCATGGGGCGCGTAGCCAAACATATTTTCAAAAGCCGCACTAACAAAAACGAAACTTCCATTGCGATCAACAACACAAACAGAATCGAGCATCAGCTCCATTACATCGGCAAGGCTAATGGCTAGCTCATTGTTTTTCATAAAACATTACACCTAAAGATAAAAAATCAGTGTCATTCATGGATTGTAGAAGACAACTAATCAAAGCGCTCTCATATAAGCACTAATTATCTACGGAGTTTGAATAAAAAATCTATGGTTATTACATAACGTAACGAGATTAACCAATATTAAGAGAATTGAAAAAAATAAACTGCGTAGCCCATCGTCGCGACATTCACCACAACCGTCAGCCAAAACACCAGCAAAAAACGCCATTTCTTTGTCTTATGACGAAACACCTTCTGCCCCAACAGAGCACCAAACCAACCGCCAAACAACGACAGAAAATGCAAAGTAGATTCCCGAATTCTCTGCTTTCCACGCTTAGCCGCAGACTTATCCACACCATAGAAACAGAAGGTAATTAGGCTTAGAGAGCCATAGAAGGCAAGTAATAGAAATGGATCAGACACGTTATTTCTTGCCCATCTTATCAATCGTCATATTCACTATTCCTGTAACTTACTGCGAATGGCTTCCATACGTTTTCGATTCACGCCAAAGTCTGAATGCCCGACTCGAGATGCGGAGCGAATATCGATGACCACTTCTCCACTGCGCTCTTCAGAAAACAAAAACTCCACATCGTCTACAAAACGAAAAATCGCCGAGGTAAATTCTGCATGAATGTAATCCGCTTCATTCACCACAACCTTCACTCGCTTCAACGATTCCAGTACCGCAACCACTTTGCCATGCGCATCAACGCTGCTACCTTTCAACACAATAGGCTCAATATAATGCGTATTCTTGGCTTGGGCTTGGCTACTTACACAATTTGGCGAGTCAGGACAGACAGCTAATTTTCCATTTGAAACACCTAAATTCGGCATAATACCTGAGCACCCCTGTAATAAAATAAACACTAATAAGTATAAAAATTTTCTAACCGACATACCCTACCTCATTGAGCAAAACATAAGTATTGCCCTCCAACAACAATAACACCACAAAAACGAGGATGAACTCACCAGCACTTTACGTGTCCTACTATCAGGCTTAACTTAACAACCAGTGTCCTTAATCACGACAAAAAACATCAAGACCAGAGGCTCTCGACCATGAATGTTAACTCACTTTTAAACAGTATTATGGGCACCGCGAGTGCTGGAATCGACAAGGCAACCACTGCCGCCAAATCAGGCTCTATGCCCGGTGGATTATTAGGTGGCGCTGCGGCTGGCGGATTAGCCGCCATGTTATTAACTAACAAAAAAGCCCGAAAAATGGGCGGCGCGGCAATTAAATACGGCGGCATGGCTGCAGTCGGCGGAATCGCTTACAAAGCTTGGTGCGCTCACAAAGAAAACCAAAACACAGCACAAACCGCCCCAGCAACATCCAATCAGAGCTTTCACTCAGATTCCTCTAACGCCCTACCTGCTGTCCCAACAGGGAGCATTTTCGATCTAGCGGAGGAAAAACCAACCCTACAGGGCGAAGATATGCGCCTAATTTTGATACGAGCCATGATCAGCGCCGCCAAAGCAGATGGACATATCGACGCGACCGAACGCACTCGAATCGAACAACAAATCAAAGACCTTAGTATTGGTAAAGCAGAACAACAGTTCTTAGTAGAACAACTGCGAGCGGCCAGCGACCCGATCACCATCGCACGCCTATCTGAAAACGAAGAACAGGCCACAGAAATTTATCTCGTATCCTTACTCGCGGTTGATATCGATACCGAAGAAGAGCGCCGCTACCTAGACCGCCTTGGAGATGCATTGCACTTGCCAACCGATCTACGTCAAAACATCGAATACGAAGTGAACTACATACAAACGCCTTAGCACAGCACAAAGTGATCACTTCGAAACGCAACACCTTCTAAAAAGGCGCTCTAGGAAAAATCCAGAGCGCCTTTTTGTTTTACACTGACTCTCTACCCCTAATCATTTCTCCTATTGCCTTGCCAGCATATATTAAACATCCTACTATGCGCATAGACATACGCATAAATATACGGTGAGAAGCATGCAAACACTCTTTGATTCAAAGGCACCCAAAAAAGCGGCCAACCTAAGCATCAACAGCGATTTGTTGGCCAAATCTCGGGCGCTAAAAATCAACCTATCTGCCATGTTAGAAAACGCACTAAAAGAAGAACTCGCCAAGAAGCAGGCAGAGCAATGGAAAGCAGACAACCGAGCAGCGATTCAGTCATACAATGAATTTGTAGAAGAAAACGGTTGTTTTGGTGACGAATACAGGACGTTCTAATGACACAGTTTGATGTCTACACAAACCCAAGCAAAGCGACAAAACAAGCCTACCCCTTTCTTCTCGACATCCAAAACCCCATCCTCTCAGATCTCACCACCAGAATCGTCATTCCTTTGGGAAAGCTGGAATACTTTAAAAATGGAAATATGCAGATACTCACCCCAATCATCGAATACAACAACGAACAACTCATCCTACTGACACCACAAATCGCCTCCGTTCCTAGCAGGATCTTAAAAGAACCAATAGGCTCACTCGCCCACCTCAGAGATGACATACTTGGCGCATTAGACTTTGCAGTGACAGGCTTTTAAGGATAAAAACATCAGCTTGAGACAGCCAACAACTCATCCCTGATCATTAACAACAAAAAGGTTTCCCGCTCAATCGACATGCCCTTTTTATCGCTATTATCAATAGTATCTAGATTATGCTTAATAGCATCGTGGACATTAATCCACACCGGCTTCATACCGTTTTTGACTTCGTAATCTTCCAGACTCGTCTCGCCTAACTGCTCATCAATTTCACAGGTAAAACAGTAAGACTTCATCTGCATGATCTCGAAACCATCCCTATTCCAAGGTCGAAACTCCTCATACAAACCGAACGCCTCGACATTACGAATATTCCGCGCCCCCGTCTCTTCTGTTAACTCACGGATCAAACCTTCCACCTGATTCTCACCTTCATCAATGCCACCACCCGGCAAGGTGTAATCATCGTAACGCTGGGTATACAACATCAAAATATCCTCGCCTTTTAAAATAATCCCACGGGCAGCAAGACGTAAAAAAGAGGATTGATCGAGAGACTCGAGGCTTGGATGGATAGACGACTTTAACAAACGCATAGATTTGGGACACTTCGTGTGGTTGATGTTAGTTTTTTCTTTGGGTTCCATTCAAACGCTTTGGATTCCCGACCTTTATTCCGCCCTGCTGGGCGTGTAACTTTTGCCAATCGATGCAAAAGTAACCAAAAAATCTTTTATCGGGCTATCGCCCAAACGTCTCATTCACTTTGTTTAACATCACGTCTAGCAACACGACTTTTATCGTAAGGCATAGATTAGTCTTACTGCTAGAGAGAGTCTTTACGTTAATGCCCCTGAAACTCCATAGAGTCGCGCAACTTCGTCGCGTCGAAGGGAGTTTAACGTCTTTAGCAGAAGTTCGCGTTTTTTTGTGCATCCTGCGGGCTAAACTTGTTAAATGCCAACTGTACTGCTGACATATTTGATTCATCGTACTCCCACAGTTCAACACCTTCAGGAATCAAATGGCTATAAGTACGAATATAGTATTCCGCTAACGTTTCCTTGCGCTTTTTACTGTAGTCGCGAAGTACGAACATTATTTTCCGGTAACCTGAAGGAGTGACTAAGAAGTAATACATAGCTTCGTTCCAAACAGTTAACTTAGCGCTTGGAACATTGTCATTTGGTGCCGTCCACTTGTGCGATTTGCACTCAACTAACACCTTTTCATTTAGACAACCTAAATCAAAGGCGTGATCTTTCTTAATTTCACCAATACCAACAGGAATCTTTATATTAAGACTAAGAGAAAGCCCTTCATTGGCAAAGAAACTTTGCGCAGCCAACTCAAAGTCTCTTCCCACATGAGCATTGGATTTTGATCCTATCCTTTGGTGCGGTTTATCCATGATTCTCCTTGGTATTTAAAGCTCAAAGCAGCGGCCGAGCATAGCAAGATCTAGCCACGCAGTGGCGATGCTACCTTTGCTTGTTATCTCTTTAATATGAACGTGTATAGTCACCACCATATCCAAACTGTGTAGCAAGTTGGTCTAATACTGATTTCGCTTGGCGCAGGAGGGATAGATTTCTCTGCTTATCGTCAACCTCGAAATCCCCATGCTTGCCACCATGGAACAAATTATTTCTGATAGTGCATAGCATCGTAATAACTATACATAAATCATTATTACAGTGATCCAAACCAACAGGGACCCACTCTAAACTTCTTCCGTCCAAAACAACTTGTCTTTTCGGATGTAGGTCGATTAAGGCTTTAGCCTCACTCGATGCATGATATTGGTCTTTGAATTTATCCCTAAACTTATACCAGCTAGGCTCCGCCTTTGCTCCTTGCTCTTCGGATTTCAGAAAACCGTTTTCCTTTAGAACATATTCGAACCGAGAGAACCAATAAAAAAATTCAAAGGAAGCACTTTTTAACTCTTCAGATAATTCATCGTATCGCACAATCACCCCCAATAAAATAACGCTTGCGTCACAGGCCAAGCTAAATGGCGCCATTTTTATCCAAGCAAAAAAAGGTGATATTGCCGAAGATAATATTCACGCGCTTGTTAGATTCCCCCTAGTATTCAATACAAATCTAGATGGTTTTACCGATAGAAATCGCTTGTTCAATTAAACTATCTTTTCCACTTACAACTTTAGTTTTGTTACTTTCCAAATGCTTTAAAAGATGTTTGTGACGAATATTATGTTCAGAGAATACCTGACTCCATGGCTTAATAGATATTTTAAACCTATCGGTCTTCATTACTAATCCAGGCTCTCCATGACTTTTAGAATTCTCTAATTGAGCATCTATCATTGTTCTAGCTAAAGGATCATTCGTTATTTTTCGACCTGCAAGTACGAAATCCCACTTATGAAGTCCATCGTTGAAAATATGATTGGAAGAGATAACTTTAAAATATTTCTGTATTTGGTCTAAATGTTTATCCTTTAACGTATCTGACGGCCTCTTTAGCTCTACTACAAGACATCTATAGAACTCATTACCTTTTTCATCAACATCGAAATTTCTTCGTATAGCAAAAATGTCCATTTCTTTATTTTTGTCAGGGTGTTTTATGGAACCTTTCTGATAATATTCTTCGTTTCCATGAATAGACAAGAGCTCCCTTAGAGCCTGTTCAAAATCAGGCTCTTCTGCTGTTAGCAAATGATATTGTTCGCCGAATAACCAAAGATTGCTTTCTACTACACTCTGAATCTCACCGACCTCTTTAGTTGCTTTTGTGTACTCCTCATTAAGGTCATTCACAATATCAATTACTTTTTTTCTTGCTCTAACTTCAGATATCGCATTTGTA
This sequence comes from Marinomonas polaris DSM 16579, assembly GCF_900129155.1. GTDB lineage: Bacteria > Pseudomonadota > Gammaproteobacteria > Pseudomonadales > Marinomonadaceae > Marinomonas > Marinomonas polaris. The sequence continues at coordinate 224,870 of NZ_FQVF01000002.1, read as the reverse complement.
ATATTCCCTAAACTTGTATCTTTCAAGATATCAGCGAGTTTGCTCTGTTCCTCATTATTTAATGAGACAACACCATTTAGCACATCAAACAAGTCATCACTTGGACTAACAGTAACTTTATCCAAAAGTTTAACAATTATTCTTTTTTGTGTTTTGTTTAGATGGGAGCCGAATATACTCGGCTCTGCGCTATACAAGACTCGAATGGTATTCTTTAGAGATTCATACTTCCATTTTCTCATTGGTATTGAATCTTTGGAATGATCAGGAAAAATCCCTTCTTTCTCATATAAATCTATTAGTTTATCCGCCGCAATTTCGCGAAACTCATCATGTAGGTCTTTTAATAGGCATAGAACCCTGTGTTTTACCTCGTCGTAAATTTTATTGTGCTCTGCCGATTTATCATTAATTAAATCTGTTTCTAAAAAATCAAAACCGCCAAAGAACTCTGACTTTATGTAAGCGCTAGGATAAAATCCATTTTTTTTATTAAGTCCAGAATTGATTTTATTTTTTATTTTATCTTCAGAATTAACAAAATAGACGTAAGAATTCTCTTTTGGCTTCTCATTCCAACTTATCAATAGCACATCGAAAGATATACTATTAACATTAAATTTTATGGATTTCTTTTGGTGCCCTAATAAGTTTATCGGCTCTCCATTGATGAAAATACTCTTTCTACTGCTTGAAGCGAGAAGCCAAGAAAACTCCTGAATTAAAATAGGAATAACTTGTGTATTCAAAAATTTACCGCTGATATTGCTTTCAGATACTCCTAATAACTCCGCTCTTGTCCCGGTTCTGACTGGAGAAAAACATTCACGTTTATGATCAACATCATAATTATTCAGACTATCTGATTCTATTTTAATTGAGCATGAATTTGATGATGTGACACTATCCCAAATAACGGCCTTTGCTAATTTGTGAAATGAAAACCGCCCGAGTCCTTTTTGCCCCTTAATTGTTGGCGAAAGCAATGCCCTTTTGGGAGAATCTTTAAATTTCCCAAAAGTTAACTCGTGTGTGTTTGGGTCAATACCGTCACCATCATCTGTTATAGTTATGGACTGCACAGTATCTAAGCCGTCAGTGATATATCTTAGGTGAACCTCATTTGCATTAGCATCAAAAGCGTTCCAAATATATTCTGAAATAACTTTACTTTGATTAAACTTGTGAAACTCATTACGAACAGAGGCAGAACTTGTTTGTATGCTTTCCATTTGATCATCCTAATTTAATGTAGCAATGCCTTTCTAAAAGCTAACAGTTTAATAATGGGTATGCGCGTTTAGAAATTTTGTAAAGCACATAAGCACCATAATAAAGTTCTGAATAATAAGAACTTTATTAAGCTAGTAACAAAAGCCAAAGCCTTAAAAACGAGCGTGCGCATTATTTCATTTATCCACAGCGCGTTATTTTTTGCTGTGAATCCTTATTTATTGATACTAAAAGACTTTCTTACTGCATACCAGTACAAAACGCTCTAGAACTTTTTATCGCCCTGAAGGACGATCTACATGCGAAAGTTACGCTTTCATCTGCGTTTTTTGATTAGATAGCCGCTGCGTTCATAACACCCTACAACCCAAGCTCTTCATGGTAATTTATCAATGTGGTGTAACCAAAGCGCTGTAGATTCGGGAGCGTTCCCAATTTGGCCTGTGAGACATAGTCGTTTACGTATTTTTCAAATTGCCGTTGAATTTTGTCTTTGTTATTTTTTACTTTTTGGTATTCCGCTTCGCTACGAAGTTTGAATGCTTTGGGTTGTAGGTCGTCTTCTGCGATGATGATGGCTTTGGAGTAGTCAACGCCATTCCATACACCATTGTGGAATACGGTTTTAAACCCATGTTTATGAGCCATATTGCTTCTGAATGGAATCGCAAAGGTTATATTTTGAATCTTGACTGGAATCACACCATAACCACGATCTTTTTTACTCATGGTTTCTTTTAGTGTAATTATTCGATTGTAAGCAGCTTCTGTTAACAGCCTTATTTTCATAACTATCCTTGTTATAAAAAACAAAAAGCCCTTATAAAATAAGGGCTTTTTGAGTAGAACTTCCATTGAGGTTGATGCTATTTATTGCGGGGATGCCTCTACCGCCGCGGCTTCAAATGAGGTTGGTGTTTTTCATGTGGGGATGCCTCTACCGCCACGTCATCTACCCACTTAGTATCGCTATCTATAATGTTGATGTCAACAAACTGTACATTTATCAACCTAAAAAAAACACCAAATCAAGCTAAATAAACACTCTATCATTAACCGTCAAAGATTGATTCCCGCCTTCGCGGGCACTTGTCCCCTTGTGGGGAATGACTTGCATCGGGTACGATGAAAGCTTCGCTTTCAGCGGCACATTACGCTGCGCTAATGATGCCCTACGTTTTGGTTTTACACGAATAACTACGAAGAAGTCAGTTCGACGCAATCCCGATTGCGCGACTTTATGGAGTATCAGAGTCATTGTCTGACGACCCATCTCTCACTAAATAAACAATCTATGCCTTACTACCCCAGAGCGTAGGTAAAAATCATGTTCCTATGAAGAAAATCAGGCATTAAAGATCTTAAAGCGAATTTTTGGTTACTTTTGTGGATCTGGACAAAAGTTACCCGCTCAGCAGAGCGGAAAAAAGGTTGGGAATACAAAGCGTTTGAATGGAATCTAAATTCCGCGTCGCCCTGAAGGACGACCTACCTTAGAAAATGAAAGCTTCGCTTTCAGCGGCACATTACGCTGCGCTTATGATGCCCTACGAAAAAATAGCATCACCGATAAAGTAAGTTCGACGCGACGAAGTTGCGCGACTTTATGGAGTTTCAGGGTCAGTTAAAAATATCTTTCCTAACATCATCAAAAACAATCTATGCCTTACGATAAAAGTCGTCTTGCTAAACCAGTATTAAACAACATGAATGAGACGTTTGGGCGAAAGCCCGATAAAGAGACCTTTTGGTTACTTTTGTGGATCTGGACAAAAGTTACCCGCTCAGCAGAGCGGAAAAAAGGTTGGGAATACAAAGCGTTTGAATGGAATCTAAATTCCGCGTCGCCCTGAAGGACGACCTACCTTAGAAAATGAAAGCTTCGCTTTCAGCGGCACATTACGCTGCGCTAATGATGCCCTACGTTTTGGTTTTACTCGAATAGCTACGAAGAGGTCAGGTCGACGCAATCCCGATTGCGCGACTTTATGGAGTTTCAGGGTCATTATTTGACGATCTATCTCTCACTAAATAAACAATCTATGCCTTACGATAAAAATCGTCTTGCTAAACCAACATTAAACAAAGTGAATGAGACGTTTGGGCGAAAGCCCGATAAAGAGACCTTTTGGTTACTTTTGTGGATCTGGACAAAAGTTACCCGCTCAGCAGAGCGGAATAAAGGTTGGGAATACAAAGCGTTTGAATGGAACCTACAGAACTAAAACAAAAAAGAGGCCGAGACCTCTTTCTAGTCGATCTTAAAAAAAATCTAGGATTTGTCACCTGAAATCCGGCTACCTACCGCTGAGGTCTGGTCTTTATACTTAGCATTATCACGCTTGTTATAAGGACGATCCGCAGACCCCGACATGGTTTCAAAGTTGATGGCGCCGATTGTCATGCCTGGGCTTAGGGCGATTGGCAGTTTGCCGCCGTTGAGGAATTCTAATACGATGCCGCCGCTCCAACCTGGGTCGATGCGGTGTGCTGTTACGTGAACCATTAAGCCAAGGCGCGCTAAGGAAGAACGCCCATCGAGCCAGCCGACTAAGTTGTCAGGCAAGGTAACGGATTCTTTGGTCACGCCAAGTACTAATTCGCCTGGATGAATGAAGAAAGGTTTGCCGTCTTCGACGATAATTTCTTCGCTCATGACGGATTCGATGACTTTGCTTAAGTCGGCTTTAGAGCTACTTAGGTCGAGGTAAGGTGCTGGGTGACCTTGAAAGACCCGAAACGAATTGCCCAATCGTAAATCAACAGACACGCCGCTGATGACGCTGTTGTCGGGGCGAGGTTCGATGACAATGGAACCTTCGTCTAGGGCTTTGATGATATCTCGGTCACACAAACGCATTACTTTTCCTCAATTTTCTATTTAATCGCTCTGATTCCGGTGTTTTTTTAATCGTCGCTCATGCTTATGGTCGGCATGGCAAATTGCGCACCTTGTTCAGAGCCTTGTTGGGATGCAAGGGTAGCACCAAGCTTGCGTGCAATCGACTGATAAATGCCTGCAGTATCACTTTCTGGTGCATTTACTACGATTGGTCGGCCAGCATCGCTCTGTTCGCGGATCGCTAGGCTTAATGGCAGTTTACCCAATACATTGACGTTATATTCTTTCGCTAGGCTCGCACCGCCTTCATCACCAAAGATGGCTTCGTGGTGACCACAGTTGGAGCATATGTGCGTCGACATGTTTTCAACCACGCCCAATACGGGGATTTTTACCTTGTTGAACATTTCGATTCCGCGACGAGCATCTAGCAAAGCGATGTCTTGCGGCGTTGTCACGATGACGGAACCTGCCACTGGCACTTTTTGCGCTAGGGTAAGTTGAATGTCGCCTGTGCCCGGTGGCATATCGATGAATAAGTAATCGAGATCGTTCCAATCGGTTTGCGTCAAAATCTGCATCAAGGCGCCAGTCACCATTGGACCACGCCATGCAACAGGCGTGTCTTTAGTCGTCAGAAACGCCATAGACATGACTTGTACGCCAAACGCAGTTGGCGGCACAAAGAATTTGTCTTCACGCACTTGAGGACGAGTGCCCTCGGCGAAGCCGAGCAACATGCCTTGGCTTGGGCCGTAGATATCCGCATCCAGAATACCAACGCGAGCGCCCTCTTTTGCCATGGCAAGGGCAAGGTTAACCGTGGTAGTGGATTTACCCACGCCGCCTTTGCCAGACGCCACGGCGATAATGTTCTTCACGCCTTTTAGCCCTGCGATGTTGCCTTGAGTCGCGTGGCTTTTGACTTGAAAGTCGATGTCTAGCACCAAGCTACGTGAATCCGCCATTAACTCTTTTATCTTAGCTTCTAATACGGCTTGTTCTGATTGCGCAGGATAACCTAGCGTCAAGGTGACATGAACGCGGTTATCATCTGCGACGACGTTCCAAACAGCACCGTAAGCTTGACCAGAATTGTCATCGATTAGGGTTTCTAAAGTCGCCTGTAATTGGGCATCAGTTAACATGGGGATTCCTTGTAAGGCGGTAATATAAAGACACCATTGCTCGACTACTATGCTTCGCTCGTGACATCGCGCAACGATTTCTTAAAGAGTGTTTAGTTTATAACGTTGTGCCAAGTTTGGGGGCAAATTGCAGAAAAGCAAGCCTAGAAAACGGAAAAGCAGGTCTATGAGAGGAGACAAGCTCTTGCACACGGCAGATTGGGACTTATAATGACGCCTTTTTAGATTATCTATCCTTTAGACACTTTATTTATTCGTCATCTGCACCTAATTATTGATAGAATACCCGACCTTTTTTAATCCAGCAGGCTTATCAAAAATGGCACAAACGCAACGCAAAATTTTAGTCACCAGCGCCCTTCCTTATGCAAATGGTTCTATCCATTTGGGGCATATGCTGGAACACATCCAAACAGATATCTGGGTGCGTTTTCAAAAAATGCGCGGCCATCTTTGTACAGCGGTATGTGCGGATGACGCACACGGCACGGCGATTATGATCAAAGCCGCGCAAAATGGCATCACCTCAGAAGAGTTGATCGAGGGTGTTCGCCAAGAACACATGGCTGACTTTAATGACTTCTTAATCGGTTACGACAACTACTACTCTACGCATTCTGACGAAAACCGTGAATTCTCAAACAGTATTTACACAGCCCTTCGTGATAATGGCAAAATTGCTGTTCGCTCTATCGTGCAAGCCTATGACCCAGAGAAAGAAATGTTCCTTGCGGATCGTTTCATCAAAGGAACTTGTCCTAAGTGTAAAGCGGAAGATCAATACGGCGACAACTGTGAAGTATGTTCTGCGACTTACACGCCAATGGAAATGATCAATCCTCGCTCTGTTTACTCTGGTGCGACGCCGATTGAAAAAGACTCTGAACACTATTTCTTTAAATTGCCAGACTTCCAAGACTTCCTTACAAAATGGACGCGCAGCGGCACTTTGCAAGACCAAGTGGCTAACAAGCTATCTGAATGGTTGGATTCAGGCTTAAAAGAGTGGGACATTAGCCGTGATGCACCTTACTTCGGTTTTGAAATCCCAGACGCGCCGGGCAAATATTTCTACGTTTGGCTAGACGCACCGATTGGTTACATGGCGAGCTTTAAAAACCTTTGTGATCGTACGGAAGGATTAGAGTTTGATGATTACTGGGGTAAAGATTCTGACGCTGAGCTTTATCACTTCATCGGTAAAGACATCATCAACTTCCATGCTTTGTTCTGGCCTGCAATGTTGGACTGTGCTGGCTACCGCACACCAACAGCGGTTAATGCGCACGGTTATGTAACGGTTGACGGCGAAAAAATGTCGAAGTCACGTGGTACCTTTATCAAAGCCCGTACTTACCTGAAGCATTTGGACCCACAATACTTGCGTTACTACTACGCAGCAAAACTGAATTCTCGCGTTGATGATATCGACCTTAACCTAGGTGATTTCTTGCAGCGCGTAAACTCTGACGTAGTCGGCAAAGTGGTTAACATTGCTAGTCGTACAGCGAGCTTCATTAACAAAAAATTCGACGGTCAATTAGCCAGCGATGTGAGCGAAGCAGAGATGATCCAATCTTTCATCGATGCGGGCGAAGTGATTGCCGAGCACTTTGAAAGCCGTGAATACGGTAAAGCGATTCGTGAAGTGATGCGTCTTGCTGATGTGGCAAACGAGTACATTGCTGTGCAAGCACCTTGGGTGTTAGCAAAAAACGAAGCGACGTTACCGAAAGTGCAAGACGTTTGTACTGTTGCCTTAAACATGTTCGCTATTTTGGCGACATACTTGAAGCCAGTCATGCCAAACTTGGTCGCCGACGCTGAAGCTTTCCTAGGCAAAGAGCTAACCTGGGACAATCGCAGCGAATTATTGTTTGGTCGTACGGTGAATACCTTTAAACCGCTAATGGGTCGTATTGAGCAAACGCAAATCGATGCCATTATCGAAGAAGGCAAGCTAGAAGAAGCAGCGGAAGCGGCTGCTAAAGAAGCTGCACAACCGACTCAAGCAGAAACCGAACTAAGCAAAGAACCAATCGAAGCAGAAATCAATTTTGATGACTTCGCGAAAGTAGATTTGCGTATCGCCTTGATCATAAAAGCCGAGCACGTTGAAAAAGCCAATAAGCTATTAAAACTGACTTTGGATATCGGTGGCGAAACTCGCACTGTATTCTCTGGTATCAAATCTGCTTATAAACCAGAAGACTTAGAAGGCAAACACACTGTAATGGTTGCTAACCTTGCACCACGCAAAATGAAGTTTGGCATGTCAGAAGGTATGGTGTTGGCTGCAGGACCTGGTGGTGAAGAAATTTACCTACTAGAACCTCATGCTGGCGCGAAACCTGGCCAACGCGTGATGTAAGCGACTATTAAGCAAGCATCAGAGCTTCTCAGTAAAGTTCTAAAAAATGCGATACAAACCAATGCTCACCTCAGTTAATAAGAAACATTCTTAATAAGGTGGGCATTGGCATTAATAAAGAAACATAAACCAAACTTATATAAGCATAACTTATTATCTATATACTAAATCGGACTAGAAATACAAAAGCTTTAGTCTTGTTAGTTATAAGCAGATTGGTATAGTTACGCTCGCAGATGCTTTTCTCTAAAAGTATCTAAAATCACACAATATTCACCACATGTTTTGGATTTGAGATGACTGAATATCTCCTGATTCTGGTCAGTACCATTCTGGTTAATAACTTTGTATTGGTACAGTTTCTGGGCCTATGCCCTTTCATGGGCGTGTCTGGGAAACTAGAAACCTCTATTGGTATGGCAATGGCCACGACCTTTGTTTTGACATTGTCGAGCCTATGTAGCTATCTCACTTATACCTACATACTTCAGCCGTTTGGACTTGAATACCTGCAAACCATTTCATTTATCTTGGTGATTGCGGTGGTTGTACAATTCACCGAAATGGTTGTCCATAAAACCAGCCCTCTGCTTTATCGTGTATTAGGGATTTTCTTACCCTTGATCACGACAAACTGCGCGGTTTTGGGTGTGGCGCTGCAAAACATCAGCAAACAAAACGGCTTTGTTGAATCTATCCTTTATGGTTTTGGTGCTGCGGTTGGTTTCTCCTTCGTATTGATTCTGTTCTCTGCCATGCGTGAGCGAATTAACGTTGCAGATGTGCCGACTGTTTTTAAAGGCTCTGCAATCGGTATGATTACCGCAGGCCTTATGGCTCTAGCTTTCATGGGCTTCACCGCCCTCGTGCAGATTTAGGAGCCTGACGATGTTTACTGTTTTACTCGCTATCGGGATCTTAGTTCTTTTATCACTTATTTTTGGCGCAATTTTGGGTTACGCCAATGTGCGTTTCCATGTAGAAGGCGATCCGATTGTTGACCAAATTGACGCCTTACTTCCACAAACTCAGTGTGGCCAATGTGGTCACCCAGGTTGCCGCCCTTATGCAGAAGCCATTGCCAACGGCGAAGCCATTAACCATTGCCCTCCGGGCGGCCAAGCAACCATCCAAGCCTTAGCCGACTTACTGGATGTGGAAGCTGTACCTTTGGATGGCGATCACGGCGCAGAAAGCGCAAAGCGTGTGGCTGTTATTCGTGAAGATGAATGCATCGGTTGCACCAAGTGCATTCAAGCTTGCCCTGTAGACGCGATTTTAGGTGCAGCGAAACAAATGCACACCGTCATAGCGGATGAATGCACAGGCTGCGACCTTTGTGTCGAGCCTTGTCCTGTAGATTGTATTGATATGGTAGAAGTAGGCGTGACAGCGAAAACTTGGTCTTGGGACAAACCGCAGGGTATCGCGGCAACCTCGTTAAACATTATTGCCACCGACCGCCAAGCGGAGGTTACGCACTAATGCAAACAGCAAACATTTTCTCTTTTCACGGCGGCATTCATCCACCGGAAAACAAAGCTCAATCTTTGCAATTGCCTTTGGGCAAACCAAGCCTACCGAGCGAGCTTATTTTGCCGCTTGGACAACACATTGGTCAGAGCTCTCGTCCTTTAGTGAAAGTCGGCGACAAGGTGTTAAAAGGCGAAACCATAGCTATTAACAATGGCTTTTTGAGCAGCTTTTTACATGCGCCAACCTCAGGCACTATCGCCGCTATTGAAGAACGCTTAATTGCCCATCCATCTGGCTTAAGCGACCTTTGTATTATCCTCACGCCAGACGGCAATGAAACATGGACAACACTTGAGCCATTAAGCAACTGGCAAGACATCAGCAAAACTGACGTGCTGGCGTATTTGTCAGAAATGGGCATCATCGGCATGGGCGGCGCAGGCTTTCCAACTCAAGTTAAGTTACAAGGCGCACACAAGAACCCACTGACACATTTCATTATTAACGCGGCAGAATGCGAACCTTACATCACCGCAGATGACATGCTGATTCGTGAAAAAACGCTAGAATTGGTTTTAGGCATAGAAATACTTCAACATCTTGTGGAAGCCGATAACGTTGTCATTGGTATTGAAGACAATAAACCGACTGCCATCGCCGCATTAAAATCGCTACTCATCAAGCGCAACAGCAAGATTCAACTTGCAGTTGTGCCGACTAAATACCCTTCAGGAGGCGAAAAACAACTAATCCAACTATTAACTGGCAAAGAAGTCCCAAGCGGACAATATCCAGCGGACATCGGTATTTTGTGTCAAAACGTCGGCACCTGTGTTGCGGTCCACGACGCCATTACACTTGGTAAACCCTTAATTTCACGCTTTACCACCTTGACTGGTGACGCGTTAAAAAATCCGCAAAACGTCGAAGTGCTACTTGGTACGCCGGTGGCGCATTTATTGGATTACGCCGATTCTGAAAAGAAAAAACTCAGCCGTTTGATCATGGGCGGCCCAATGATGGGCTACACCTTAGATTCAGCCGCTGTACCGATTGTCAAAACCAGTAACTGCATCTTGGCGGCCAGCAAAAAAGAGCTTCCAGCGCCAGCACCTGAGCAAGCCTGCATCCGTTGCGGTATGTGTGAACAAGCCTGCCCTGCTAGCTTATTACCGCAGCAATTACTGTGGTTCAGTAAAAGCCAAGAGTTTGAAAAAGCCGAACACCACAATCTATTCGACTGCATAGAATGTGGCGCCTGCTCTTACGTTTGCCCAAGCAGCATTCCATTGGTGCAGTATTACCGTCACAGCAAGAGCAGCATCCGTGAAGCTCGTGAGGCCAATGTAAAATCCGACTTAGCCAAACAACGTTTTGAAGCACGTAAAGCGCGTCAAGACGCAGAAGCCGCTGAAAAAGAAGCGAAGCGTCTTGCTCGTCAAAAAGCGACATCAAGCAAAGCCACGGATGCGAAAAAAGCCGCACCGGCAAAAGTAGCTCCAACTGCTGCTGCACCTATCAGCGACGAATCGAAAAAACTCAAAGTCGATATCGCCATTGGCAAATCAAAACTGAAAAAGCTACAGAAGCTACTGCTTGAAGCGCAAGAAAACGAACACATTGAAGAGATCAATAACTTACAACTTCAGGTTACCGATCAAGAAAAAACCTTGGCAGCTCTTGAAGAGCAGCTGGCTAAAACGGCAGCTGAGGCTCCCGTCGCAGCAACGGCAACAACTACAGCTAAGCCAAGCCCTGCTCCGGTTAGCGACGAGCTGAAAAAAGCTAAAGTGGATGTGGCGCTAATTGGCGTTAAACTGAAGAAACTGCAAAAGCAACTTGCTGATACGCCTGATGATCAGGAATTGAAAGATAAGATCACCGCTTTTGAAGTAGATCTAAAAGCTGCACAAGACACAGTAAGCAAGCTAAGTGAAAGCCCTCAGCCAAGCTCAAACGCGGCAACACCTGAACCGAAAGCTGCAATTAGCGATGAACTGAAAAAGCTAAAAATCGATGCTGCCATTGCCAAAGCCGCAGTGAAGAAAGTCGAAAAAGCCTTGAAGAAAGCCGAAGAAATTCAAGCACCAGAAATCGAGTCTATTCGCCAGCAGTTGCAAGAAGCACAACAACGAGCTGATGAGCTAGAAAAAGCGTTGGCCAATCCACAAGACGCTTCGCAGAAAACAGAAGCAGCACCAAACAGTGCCGATGCTGATGCCGCTAAGAAACGCAAAATTGATCTTGCCATCGCCAAAGCAGGCGTTAAGAAAGCCGAGAAAAACATCCAGCTTCTGAAAGAGCAAGGCAAAGACGAAAGCGAAATAGAAGCATCAGAGTGGCCTAAAAAACTGATCGAAGCGCAAGAAAAACTCGCGACGCTTGAAAAAGAACAAGCCACAGAGCAAACCGTACCGGCTGCTGCTGCGCCAGTTTCCGCCGCAAATGTCGATGCTGATGCCGCCAAGAAACGCAAAATTGATCTTGCCATCGCCAAAGCTGGTGTTAAGAAAGCTGAGAAAAACATCCAGCTTCTGAAAGAGCAAGGCAAAGATGAAAGCGAAATAGAAGCATCAGAATGGCCCAAAAAACTGATCGAAGCGCAAGAAAAGCTCACAGCTCTTGAAGCAGAAGAAAGCACACCAGCTGCAGCTCCAGTATCTGCTCCAGTAGGGAAAACAACGGATGCGGTTACTAAAAGTGAAGCCAAAGCCGAACCAGAAATGGATTTGGCAAATCAGATCAAAAAAGAAAAAATCGCCGTTGCCTTGGCCAAAGCGCAAATCAACAAACTGAATAAGCGTTTAGAAAGCACTCCGGAAGAAGCGGACAGCATTAAACAAGAGATTGCGTCCACAGAACAACGTCTACACAGTGCTGAAGCCTTGTTAGAAAAACTTATTCATTCGCAAACCAACATGCAAGAGAATCGTTAAATGGCATTATTGAGGATCACCTCCCCCCACACACAACGTGCAGGACGTCGCACCTCTTGGGTGATGCAAATGGTCATTTTAGCGACCATTCCTGGCATCGTGGTGCAAACTTGGTTATTTGGCTGGGGCACGCTAATCAACCTAATGATTGCCTGCATCACGGCACTATTAAGTGAAGCGGCTATTTTAGCAATTCGTCGTCGTGCTGTCGGGTTCTTCTTGAAAGATTACAGTGCGCTATTAACGGCTGTGCTGCTAGGCGTTGCTCTTCCTCCTATTGTACCTTGGTGGGTAACAGTGACTGCCGTGGCCTTTGCTATCATCTTTGCTAAACAGCTTTATGGCGGCTTAGGAAACAACCCATTCAACCCTGCCATGGTCGGTTACGCCATCGTACTGGTGTCTTTTCCTGTACCCATGAGCCAATGGCTTGGTGTGCAAGACATGGTAACCGCCGGTGAAACAGTGTCTTTCATGCAAAGCTTGCAGGCTATTTTCCATCACTTACCCGTGATCGATAGCTACACCATGGCAACGCCATTAGATGGTTTCAAACACAAAGATTTATTAGACACCCAAGCAGCATTTAGCAGCATTGCAGCGCTACAAGGCCCAAGCCTAAACAGTTGGCTTTGGGTGAACTTGGCTTACCTTGTGGGTGGTCTTGCTCTGATTTGGTTGCGTATTATTACTTGGCACACGCCAGTAGCACTTTTAGGCGCTTTGTTAGTAATGTCTGGCGCGTTTCATTTATTTGATGCAAGTAATACCGCAACGCCCTTTTTCCACCTAACCACTGGCGCAGCCATGTTTGGTGCCTTCTTTATTGCTACTGATCCTGTGTCTTCTTGCACCAGTAATCGCGGCAAACTGATTTATGGCGCGGGCATTGGTATCTTAATTTACATCATTCGCTCTTGGGGTGGTTATCCTGATGGCGTGGCGTTTGGCGTATTGCTAATGAACTTTGCAGCACCATTAATCGATTACTACACACAACCAAGAACCTACGGTCATAAAAAAGCCAAAACAGGCTTAAAAATTGGGGATGATAACTAATGGAATTGTTCGCCTCTATTCGCCGTAACAGTCTTGGTCTAGCTATCTTCGCGGTGCTGACGGCTGGCCTCATTGCCATCACTCACCAGCTGACAGATCACACTATTAAGAACAATATTCTGGATGCGCAAATTTCTGCCTTTAACGAAATTTTGCCAGCCAATTTGTACGATAACGACTTAACCAAAGACACCGCCATTCTGCCAGCAGATCCTTTATTGGGAAGCGACGAAGGCATAAAGATTCACATCGCTCGTAAGAACGGCGAAGTCTCTGGCATCATTTTCGAGACCATCGCACCACGCGGCTATAACGGTAATTTAGACATGCTCGTTGCCATTGATAAAAACGGCGTAGTCACAGGCAGCCGAGTCATCAGCCATAAAGAAACACCTGGGCTTGGGGACAAGGTTGATCTTAAAAAGTCCAAATGGATTTTAAGCTTCGCCAACAAGTCTTTAGAAAATCCCAGTCTAAAAGGCTGGGGCGTGAAAAAAGACGGTGGGGATTTTGACCAGTTTACCGGTGCAACTATCACACCTCGCGCCGTCGTTCGTGCCGTAAAAAATACTCTTATTTATTTTGATCAACACAAAGATACGCTGCTAGCGTATTAGGATAGCCAAATGAAAATGAGCGCAGAAACTGCAACAACTGACGCTACTCAAGACGAGAGTAAGCCAAGCGCCAATTACGCAGAAATTATTTACAACGGTATTTGGAAAAACAACCCCGCACTAGTTCAGTTGCTCGGCTTATGTCCTATGCTGGCGGTAACCAGCACAGTGGTAAATGCCTTGGGCCTTGGGCTAGCAACCATGGTCGTTTTGATGGGTTCCAATATTGCGGTTTCCTTGATTCGTAACTATGTTGCCGATGCGGTTCGTCTACCTGCATTTGTGATGATTATCGCCTCGTTTACCACCTGTATCGAACTGATAATGCAGGCTTATACCTACGAGCTTTATCAAATTTTGGGGATTTTCATCCCGCTTATCGTAACCAACTGCGCAATCCTTGGCCGCGCCGATGCCTTTGCCAGCCGCAACCCTGTGCTACCTTCGGCACTAGATGGATTTATGATGGGTTTGGGCTTCATGTTTATCCTTGTTACCTTGGGCGCAATGCGTGAGCTAATCGGACAAGGCACATTGTTTTCAGATATGCAGTTGTTGTTCGGCGACATGGCAATTCATTGGAAAATCGTTATCTTTAACGACTACCCAAATGTATTGTTTGCCGTATTACCACCGGGTGCGTTTATTGGTTTAGGCTTATTGATCGCGGGTAAAAACTACCTAGACGAACGCGAGAAAAAACGTGTCGCAACACAAAAAGCCAAAGACGGCCCAAGTGCTTCGAAACGTGTTCGCGTGACTGGGCAAGTAAGCTAACTTTTATCCCACAGGCTATTTAAGTGAACAACAGCTATTTATTTTGAACAAAGGCTATCAAAAGTGAACAAAGGCTATTTATTTTGAACAAAGAGAAACGCTACGAGATTTTTTCTCGCTTACGAGCTGAAAACCCAAATCCCGTAACCGAGTTGGAATACAGCTCGCCCTTTGAGCTTTTGATTGCGGTGTTGTTTTCTGCGCAAGCCACTGACGTAAGCGTCAACAAAGCCACACGAAAACTTTTCCCTGTCGCCAATACGCCAGAAACTATGTTGGCGCTTGGCGTTGATGGTCTAAAAAGCTATATCAAAACCATTGGCCTATTTAACGCCAAAGCCGAAAATGCCATCAAGACCTGCAAAATTCTGATCGAAAAACACAACAGCGTCGTACCTGAAACTCGCGAAGAACTCGAAGCGCTCCCCGGTGTTGGCCGCAAAACCGCTAACGTGGTATTAAACACTGCTTTTCGCCAAGTCGCGATGGCAGTCGACACGCATATTTTTCGCTTTGGTAATCGGACAAAAGTAGCGCCAGGCAAAAACGTCCTAGAAGTGGAAATGAAGCTGTTAAAGTTTGTTCCGAAGGAATTTCTTTTGGATGCTCACCACTGGATGATACTTCACGGTCGTTACATATGTGTCGCTCGCAAGCCTAAGTGCGATGCATGTATTATTGAAGACCTGTGTGAATTTAAAGACAAGACCTCCACTTAATTTTCCTACTTTTCTTAGTTAACTAAAGACTAACCTAAAATTAAATAACATCACATTTATTAAACCTTTCTAGCTCGGCATTCTTAGTCTATTGATATTTCACTTTATAGAGGGAGAATGCTATGAGTCACCGTTTAACCCAAGCTCAACTTGACGCACATTGGATGGCCTACACGGGCAACCGCCAATTCAAAAAAGATCCTCGCATTATCACCTCCGCCGCTGGCAACTATTACACCGACAGTGATGGTAGAAAGATTTTTGACGGCTTGTCTGGGTTATGGACTTGTGGTTTGGGTCATAGTGTTCCTGCGATTAATGAAGCCGTGGCTCAGCAAGTCAAAACACTGGATTACTCCCCTGCCTTTCAATTCGGTCACGAGAAGTCTTTCTTGTTAGCCGAGCAAATTACCGAGTTTATGCCTGCTGGATTAAACCGTATTTTCTTCACAGGTTCTGGTTCTGAATCTGTCGATACTGCGTTAAAAGTTGCGCGTGCTTATTGGCGTAAAAAAGGCATGGGGACGAAGACTAAATTTATCGGCCGTGCTAAGGGTTATCATGGGGCGGGGATTTCAGGCTTTAGCGTCGGCGGAATTCCTGCGAACCGTACGCTTTATGGTCAAGGCTTAGAATCCTACCACCTACCTCATACTCAAGTGCCGGGTAGCGAATTTTCAAAAGGCATGGCTGAACAAGGCAAAGAGCGCGCGGATGATCTGCTAAATCTAATCATGATGCATGATGCATCGAACATTGCTGCGGTGATTGTTGAACCTATGTCGGGCTCGGCTGGTGTCATCGTTCCACCACAAGGTTATTTGCAGCGTTTGAGAGAAATCTGTGATCAGCACAATATTTTATTGATCTTTGATGAAGTTATTACCGCTTTTGGTCGTATGGGCGCAAAAACCGGCGCAGAAGCCTTCGGTGTGACGCCTGACGTGATTACCATGGCAAAACAGGTTACTAATGGTGTTATTCCAATGGGCGCTGTCGCCTTTAAACAAGAGATCTACGACACCTTCATGGATAACGGTGGTGCGGAATACATGCTAGAAATCCCTCATGGTTACACCTATTCAGCTCACCCAATTGCTTGCGCGGCTGGATTAGCCTCCCTTGCAGAGATCAAGAAACAAGGTTTGATTGAACGAGTTAGCAGTATGAGTCCAGCATGGGAAAATAGCGTTCATCAGCTAAAAGACGCCAGCTCGATGATCACTGACATTCGTAACTACGGTTTTGCGGCGGGTATTACCATTGCTCCAATAGATGGCGAACCAGCTAAACGCCCGTTCCAAATTGCTATGGCAATGTGGGACAAAGGCTACTACGTTCGTTATGGTGCCGACACCATTCAATTAGCACCACCATTTACAACAGAACAGTCCGAAATTGACAGTCTAATTAATGCCCTAGGTGAGACTATTAAGCAACAAAGCTAAAAGGCACTTGCTGCCTTCGCAATACTTCTCTCCAATCAAGATGTTGCTAATAAGTACTCAGCAACATCTTGATTCATATCAATTTTTTCTAGCTATCACTTCTCAGCACTCTTGCACTATAATGGCTGTCCTAGAAGAGTCATCAATGACCTTGGATCTTCACCCAGTAAAGGATAAACCAATGTCTATTTCACATTCGCCTTATGTTCGCTGTTTTTGGACAGGTTCTCTATATTTAACCAATGGCGTTGTTATGCCGATCCATTGCACACACATATCTACACAAATGATAGAAGTGGAAGCGCCCGACGGTTTGCAAGGATCAAAAATGGTGAAGCTAGAACTAAAGGCAATTCATGAAGGGAAAACGGCCACAATAAAAGCATTATGCGACCCACAACTGGATGTTTTTAACGAGCATAATAAGCATTATATAAAACTTACCTATCACACTATTTCAAGCAAAGACGTGGACTTTATCAAAGAGTTCGCCGACGCTCATTCCTAGCTCATAATAAAGATAAGCTAGGAAAGCGGGTCGTTCTTCTCTTTATTCATTCTGATGAATAAAGATTTACGATTATTTATTCAGCGTCGCTTTCATCTTTTTTAGCGGTATCTTCTGCTTTTTTAACGCGAATTTTAGAGCCATCAACGTCCATACCGTTTAGCGTTTTGATTGCTACTTTCGCTTCACCTACTTTTGGCATTTCAACAAACGCAAAGCCTTTCGATTCACCTGTTTCTTTGTCCATCACGATAGTACAAGATTGCAAAGTACCGTGAACGGCAAACAAACTTCTCAATTCGTCTTCTGTGGTGTTACGGGCAAGGTTTCTTACTAATAATTTCATATTTTTCTCTTTATAAATAAAAAAGGCATGGAAGTTACTTACCATGCCTTCGAGTTTGATTGTGCCATTCTAACGTTTTAAGACAATGTTGTCTCAAACAAGGTTAATAATTTTTTACTGTCCACTTCCATACAAACTTGTGTCATCGGTACATCGTTCCAATGCGGTTCAGGGAAGCTCATGCCTTGTGGTGCAAAAATAGTTTGCCCAATGCCGATACCTTCACACGCAACACGAACAGCGCCAAGCTCTACGCCAAAAATGCTCGGATCCATAACATAAGCAATAGTTGATGCATCATGGAAATAACAACCATCCATATCAAAGCGGCTGCTATAGAAATTAATATAATGTTGAGCACAATCATACAAGAAACCACCTTCAGTCGGGTTGGCTTTCTTAATACGCTCTAATACTGAATTGTCTAATAACACCTGATGAGTGACATCTAGGCCAATCATGGTAACTTGCCAAGCAGCTGTAAAAACAAGATCCGCAGCATGTGGGTCATTCATGATATTCGCTTCTGCCACAGGCGATACGTTACCATATTCAATCGCAGTTCCACCCATCAGCACAACTTCATCAACCAAGTTCGCCACTTCTGGATCAAGCTCTAAAGCTTTTGCCAAGTTACCTAATGGCCCAAGAGCGATAATGGTTACTTCACCTGGGAATTCACGCACAGTATCAACAATAAACTGCGCTGCGCTTTTCTCGATTGCCTTACCTTTTGGTGCTGGCCAATCAATATTACCAAAGCCATCTTTGCCGTGTACAAAATCAGGATGTGGACGAGGTGCAATCTTGCTTGGTACAGCTACGCCTTTGGCAACCGGTACATTTACCTTAGCAATCTCAGTCAATGTGATGGCATTTTGTGTTGCCAAATCCACAGACACATTACCAAACGTTGTTGTTAGACCTAATACATCAAGCTGTGGTGCTTGAAAGGCGAAGAAGATCGCCATTGCATCGTCTATACCTGGATCTGTATCAATAATAATTTTACGAGCCATGTTTCACTTCCTCTTTTAACTATACATTTTTGGCTAACTGTTTTTGGCTAACTGTTTTTGGCAAGAAAGGCCGTCACTTCATCTTGTGTTGGTATAGATGACGCAGCGCCTAAACGAGTAACGCAAATAGCAGATGCAGCACAGGCGCGAGTGATCGCCTGCGTCATGTCTTCGCCATTCATTAGAGAAGACAAGCAAAAACCAATAAACGTATCGCCAGCCGCCGTGGTATCAACCGCTTCAACAGAAAATGCCTTTACTGACAAACCACCTTCATAATTGTTCTCTTGATCGCTCTCTTTTCCAGTAAAGTAGCACACACCCGCTTTGCCAAGGGTCATTAACACGGCCAGTTCAGGGTAAGCTTTAGGGAAAGCAACGATGGTGCTGTCTATGTCCGTTGTGCCAATTAAATCCATGGCTTCAACTTCGTTAACGATTAATAGGTCAACAAAACCAAGTACTTTTTTGGTCAATTCAGCGTCCATTGGTGCTGGGTTAAACGCGACCTTAACTTTATTCTCTTGCGCTTTGCGCATGATGTATTCGATAAGGTTCGTTTCGTTTTGCAGCAACACCCAATCACCAGCGTTTGCCTGTGATAATACTTGATCAACTTGTTCTTCCGTCAGCGCATGGTTCGCGCCTTGGTATAGAATGATCGAGTTTTCCGCTTCTTTGGTTAGCTGAATAATCGCATGACCCGTTGGCACATCAATTCGCTTTATCAGCCCTGTATCCACACCAAGGGATTCTAACTGATCAATAACAGCTTGATCACTGTGATGAATCGCACCGACATGCTTTACGTCAGCGCCCGCTTTAGCAAGTGCAACAGATTGGTTTGCTCCTTTGCCACCTAACAAACACTGATAGCTATTAGAAGCCATGGTCTCGCCGGGGCGGACAAAATGATCTAGCTGATAAAGGTGGTCGAGGTTAATCGAACCAAAGTTATAAATTGTCATAATTCTCTTCCTTCAGATCAGCGTGCATCGTATCGGCACATTTTATTCTACTGCTCATTCTGCAAAGCGACATGCTATGTCAATTAACCAGCGAATACTGACCAAGTGTACAAAAATAAAAAACGCTCCAATTCTGCAAGAATGGAGCGTTTTTTGAAAGCTTATTTTTCTAAATCAACAAGTGGTTACTTGTCGTTATCTAGAAAACCACGACCTTTCTGAGCGGCAATACGCATACGTAGTGCGTTTAGCTTAATAAAGCCTGCTGCATCTTTCTGATCGTAAGCGCCAGCATCATCTTCAAAAGTAGCAATTTTGCTGTCGAACAAGCTGTTTTCAGACTGACGACCAACAACACTTACGTTACCTTTGTACAATTTCAGACGAACTGTACCGCTAACGTATTTTTGTGATGTGTCGATCAAAGCTTGCATCATACGACGCTCTTCTGACCACCAGAAACCGTTGTATATCAACTTAGCGTAACGAGGCATCATCTCATCTTTCAAATGCGCCGCTTCGCGGTCTAGGGTAATAGACTCAATCGCACGGTGTGCTTTCATCATGATGGTGCCACCAGGTGTTTCATAACAACCACGGGCTTTCATACCAACAAAACGGTTTTCTACGATATCAACACGACCAATACCATTCGCGCCACCAACCTTGTTTAATGTTTCCAAGATAGTCGCTGGAGACATTGCTTCGCCATTGATAGAAATAGGATCGCCTTTTTCGTAACCAATTTCGATGTAAGTTGGTTCGTTTGGAGCATTTTCTGGAGAGACAGACCAACGCCACATGTCGTCTTCTGGCTCTGTCCATGGATCTTCTAACTGATCACCTTCAAAAGAAATGTGCAGTAAGTTTGCGTCCATAGAGTAAGGAGATTTTTTCTTTTTAGTAGAAAAATCTACTGGGATTTTATGCTCTTCACAGTATGCCATTAGGGTTTCACGAGACGTTAGATCCCATTCACGCCAAGGAGCAATCACTTTAACACCAGGTTTCAATGCGTAAGCGCCAAGCTCAAAACGTACTTGGTCGTTACCTT
Source organism: Marinomonas polaris DSM 16579 (assembly GCF_900129155.1). Classification (GTDB taxonomy): domain Bacteria; phylum Pseudomonadota; class Gammaproteobacteria; order Pseudomonadales; family Marinomonadaceae; genus Marinomonas; species Marinomonas polaris. The sequence continues at coordinate 204,349 of NZ_FQVF01000002.1, read as the reverse complement.
TACCTGTTGCGCCGTGAGAAATCGCATCGGCACCAGTTTCATTGGCAATCTCGATCAAACGTTTAGCGATCAGAGGACGCGCAATAGACGTACCTAATAGGTATTCGCCTTCATAAATAGTGTTGGCACGGAACATTGGGAAAACGAAGTCGCGAACAAACTCTTCGCGCAAATCTTCAATGTAGATTTCCTTAATACCCAACGCTTGAGCTTTAGCACGAGCTGGTTCAACTTCCTCACCCTGACCCAAATCAGCGGTAAAGGTAACCACTTCACAGTTATACTCTTCTTGAAGCCACTTCGCGATTACGGAAGTATCCAGGCCGCCAGAATAGGCAAGCACTACCTTCTTCACGTCAGACATTATCTCTATTCTCCTCAACGAGCTCGCGCTCCCTCACCAGTGCCTTCAAACCAGAACATGGCGGCGCAAAAAATTTAAAAAAGGGGCAGTAAGTGTAAGATCTCGATTCTTGCTTAGCAAGTAAAAAGCCCCGTTTTGCACATATAATTCGGCAAAACGAGGCTCTTTTAGCAAATCACAGAAATCTATAATAATTTATAAATTAACTCGACTCAGATGATTTCTCTAAGCGAATCGTTACTCGTCGGTTACGTTCTCGACCTTGGGCCGTATTATTCGTGGTGGAAGGATAGCGTTCACCATGATATCGAGAAATAATTTTTCCCGCAGGAACACCTTTCTCTAATAGATAAGAGGTGACTTTTTCTGCCCTAACTTTTGACAACTCACGGTTATCTCGGCGAGAACCTATAACATCCGTATGACCATCAATGTAGATGTATTCAACACTTGGGTCAGAAGAAACATACAAGGCGACAAGATCCAGACGAGCCTTAATTCGATCCGTAAGATTCACGCCATTGGTCGGAAACAAGGCCGCTGTTCTGGCAATCTGGTCATAATTTACTGGCAACAGACTAGACAAGCAGCGTCTAAACTCATTGTAAGCAGGCGCAAAGTTAATATTCGACAAACCCACTTCTATCGTTTCACGATTATTTTCCCAAGCGGTTCCTGCCACAACAGGATGACGCCCACGATCCAAACTTGTTAGCATCCGTTCAGCGACTCGTCCACCTACTTCAACCGTTAAACCGTAACCTGGGTAAGGTAAAATTTCTAAGGTTTCTGGCTTTAAACCTGGCGACCAATCTGGTGCTTGAGAAATAATATAAACCTGACCTGGGCCGAGTTTTTCGTTCTGCGGCTGCAAAATGAATTTCATAGGTTCGCCAGCTTCTTTTATGAAGTGGCCTTCACCGTAATTCGGCACGGGGTGCGTTAAACTGCACGAAAAAATATCGCCCGAAAGTAGCCACTCAGAATCCGAAATACCAGATTGGTAATGAGTTATGGCATTGGCCTGCGTACATGCCATGCCAATAGCCAATAAAAATGTGGTGCGAATTAGAAGTTGTTGGGGAATTCCCATTTAGACATCTCGTTCAAGCATTATCAAATGTGTTATGATCCGATCCTATTGTATACCGTTACTGTTGATCAAGCGGCAGAATTAAGGACCTTCTTTTGTCAAACCATGAAATCAAAGATAGATTCCGCGGCTTCCTACCTGTTGTTATCGACGTAGAAACCGCAGGCTTTAATCAAAAAACAGATGCTTTATTAGAAATGGCGGCCAGCATCCTGCGAATGGATGAAAATGGCGACTTATATATCCACGAAACATTGGATTTTTTGATCAAGCCATTTGAGGGTGCAAACCTTGAAAAAGCGGCGCTGGACTTTACTGGCATTGACCCTTTTGCTCCTGGCAGACAAGACATGCCAGAAACTGAAGCTCTCAATCAAATGTTTAGTAAAGTTCGAAAAGAACTAAAGTCTGTCGGCTGTAAACGTGCCATCCTAGTTGGTCATAATGCAGCTTTTGACCACGGCTTTTTGAATGCCGCGATTGAACGAGCCGACATTAAACGTAACCCATTCCACCCATTCTCTAGCTTCGATACTGCAAGTCTCGCTGGATTAGTGTTTGGGCAAACCGTATTAGCGAAAGCGTGTGAAGCGGCTTCTATTCCGTTTAGTAACTCAGAAGCACATTCTGCGAAATATGATACTGAAAAAACTGCAGAACTATTTTGTGAAATGGTTAACCGTTTAAAACGTTTAGGCGGCTGGCCTTTGGTTGAAAATGAAGCCGAAGATAGTATGGCGGCTATTTTCCATTCAGGAAAATAACGTCATAATGAGAATGGGCTTGAGTTATTAAAGCCCACTTTTCTTTTTTTACCTATTAAGCGGACATTACTATGCAAGGAAAGCGAATCTTATATCTGATGCTGGGGTGGTTCTCTCTGATCACTGGCATTATTGGTATTTTTCTCCCCTTGCTTCCTACTACGCCGCTGGTATTACTCGCTGCTTGGTGTTTTTCTCGCTCCTCTGTACGATTCCATACTTGGCTCATGGAACACAAATTCTTTGGCCCGATTGTACGCGACTGGCAATCCTCAGATGGCATTCCTCGTAAAGCAAGAAACCGCGCCATCATTTTTATGTGGGCAGGTATGGCGATTTCGATCTTTATTGTTTCTCGCTTATGGGCAACCATAGGATTAATCACCATAGGGCTCTGTGTAAGCACCTATTTATTACGCATGCCTATTCGTTCTGAAAGCCCACTAATCACAGAAAACACAACAGAAACAGAAACAGAAAAAGCATTAAAAAGCACCGAAGACAAAGACAGAACCAGCTAATCCATATTCACTTATTTACTATTTAGAAAGCAGAAAGGCACTTTATGATGACACGCCGACATTTTCGACACTTTGTCTTTTATCCATTTGCGGCTCTGACTGGTCTCACTAGCGCAATGTGGCTAGCTGCTCCATTTATAGCAGAGCACTATTTGATAGCTTATTTTCAAGAGCAAGACGAAAATGTTACCGTTGGCAAGCTGTCTATTGACTTCTTCCCCCCTAAAGTTGATTTGAAAAATATCGTCATCAATGACAAAAACCAAGATACTCTCACTCTTAAACGCGCTATTTTTGAAGTCGAAATATGGCCGCTTTTAACTAAAACAGTTCATATCTCAGAAGCCAAAATTGAAGGTTTAAACTTAGTAGTTGCCCAGCACGAGAAAGACTGGATTATTGCAGGTATTAATACTTCTCAATTCATCACACCTGAAGATCAACAAGAACCAGAAGCAACAGAAGAAACCGCAGAAAACCCAAGTGCGCCTTGGACAATAAAACTGCCTTCATTTTCATTCACTGACAGCCAAGTTAACCTATCTCGTCAACCAGACTTAAACGTCCCTGCCGAATTAGATAAATTCGTCTTAACTAATCTATCTATAAAAGATCTATCCGGCCAAGAACTATCATGGAAAGGCGAGGTTGCTTTATCTACTCTAGTCAATGAAACCACGCTGTCCTTAGAAAGCAAGTTTGATTATTCACCAGTACAAGCGAGCGCAGACGTCGACATTAAAAATACGCGTTTGCTGATAGAGAGCTTTCGCCACTTTTTACCTTCACCTTACAACGAAGGCAAAGGCCAATTGGATCTCGCTGGAAGCTTTCAATTTTCACAACAGCAAGTGAATGGCGCACCTGTTTTTGATGTTAAAAACCTAACTTTAAACACTCAAGTTGATAACCTAAATTTACCATTAGGCGAACAAGACAAAGTTTCCACCAAATCTACGTCACTATCGATATCAAAAGCCAATGCCCGCTTTGTTTCCGCTGAACAATTGGCCGCGACTGGAACTATTAACCTGCAGTCTACGCAGTCATTCTTTGCACAGGCGGATATAGCTGCACAGTTTGATAAGCTAACCCTAAACACGCCGTTCGATGTTAAACGTGATAAACAGGGATTAGCAGCAAGTGGAAAACTAGATGTGCAGTTAGAGCAGCCGCTCTTTACTCAGGCAGAGCAAAAAGCCCAGCTTGATATGCTTACACTAAACACCCCATTTGATATTAAGCAGAATGAGCTTGGATTAGCTGCCAGCGGAAACCTTGATTTACAGTTAGGAAAATCCAGCTTTGCTCAAGCTGAGCAAAACGTACAATTTGATAATCTGACGTTTAACACGCCTTTCGATGTCAAACAGGATAAACAGTCGGGGCTGACCGCAAATGCTGCCTCAACAATACTGGACATGAATGAGCTTTCCCTATCATCAGAAAGCCTTGCTGTACAAAACCAGCAACTGCACATTGCATTAAACGATATCGCTCTTACTATGGATAACGATCAAGCTCTTACCGCCTCTTTACTTGCGGAAATACAAAGTCATGGTCTATCCGTACAACAAGCCGGAAATACGGCCGACTACGCCACGTTCAATTTATCAAATACGCTTTCTCTGCAAAAAAATGGCGACACACTTTCAGCTCAAAATAGCCAATTGTCTATCGATATTAAAGGCTTGAAAGGGACACAAAGTGACGAGAAACAATTCTCATTAGGTGCCGCCAAACTGACTGCAGACCAATTAGATGTAGAGCAAGCTAATCAACAGTCTCCAGCAATAAAAGGTACTAACCTCAACTTTACCAGTGAATCACTGGACAGCATGTTGACGAATAAAAAGCGCATTGCCTCTTGGAAGAATGCCGACATTAGTGGCCTTTCGTTTACTCAGCAAGATAAAGACTTTGACGCCTCATTAGCCCAATTAAGCGTCATGGATTTAACTGTTTCCGAATTGGTTGCGGATGCAGGTAACAAACAAACACTTCCACCGTTAAGCCATATCGGCAGTATCAACGTAGAAAAAATTGAAGCTACTCAAGATGGCGCTAAAATCAAACAGATCACTACGGATTCAGCCAAAGTAAGCCTAATATTGGATGCTCAAAAGCGTATAGAAAACCTCGTTTTTGTCGATGTAGAACAGCAAAATACGCCTGAGCCTGTACTAAAGAATCCAAACGTTCCAAGAGAAAAAGACGCTAAAAATGCCGTTAGCAACACTCAGGATGCGGAACAAAATCCTGCATTTAAAGCACCTTATTACGTAATTTTGGATGCCTACGATACAACTGGAGCATCCAGTATTTATGTGCAAGACAAGAGTATTTCTCCTACATTGCAACGTTCTTTAGACATCGACACACTATCATTGCGCAATCTAAATACGCAGAAAAAAGACCAAGCCACAGTATTGGCGCTAAAAGCGCGCAATGGTAAATACGCCACTCTACAGAGTGACATAACTATTTGGCCACTAGCTGATAAACTCACCTTAAAAAGTGACTTGGTTATTCGTGAAGCCGAATTGCCACCCTATTCCTCTTATATTGCTAATGTTTTAGGCTACCAAATAGACTCTGGACAACTGGATCTAGACTTAAAACTCAACGCAGATAGCGGAGTGTTGAGTGGCAACTCCCATATTGTATTAAGAGAATTCGACCTTGGCGGACGCAAAGAAAGCAGCTCCGTTATCAAGGCTGGTGCTGTTCCGCTTAATATCGCCGTGAGCGTTTTAAAAGACAGCGACAACAATATTGATTTAGATATTCCTCTATCGGGCGATATTGAAAAACCTGAATTCGGCTGGCAGGACTTCTTGCTCTTACCTGTGCGTAAAGCGCTATTTAGCGCATCAAGCACCTACTTGATGCAAACTTTTGTGCCATACGCCAATGTTATTAGCATTGCTCAATTAGCCGGTGATCAACTACTCAAGATCCGTGTTGAACCTTTAATTTTTGAAGCTGAAGATGACAAGTTAAACGATTCGCAAGATGCCTTTTTAAAGCAACTTGTTACCTTAATGAAAGACAAAAAAGACAGCCAGCTAAAAGCCTGCGGCGTTGCTAGTTATCTCGATCTGGGCCTTGAAAAACCACCTGTATCTATCGATAACGACACGAAGGAAACCGCAAGCAATCTAGCACAAAAACGTGCCGATCATTTGAAAGACTATTTGGTGAAAGAAGGTATTTCGTCTTCACGAGTTTTTCTTTGCTCACCCGAAGTGGATCTATCTAAAAGCAGCAAACCAAGGATAGAACTGAATTTTTAAGTCACCTATCTTTAGAAGCTCTTTAATACCAATAAAATTTACCAAGTTAGCCGCGATAGAAACCTCTATCGCGGCTTTTTAATGTCAAAAAGACGCAAAGAAACCCACGATATAGTGCAACGTCATCTAGACTTAACACTCTCCATTGAAAACTGAAATAAACGGGCCATAACTGTATAAGCAGCGTTTGAAATCCCTATTTAGCAAAGTAATTGGTTACATTCTTTATTAGTTAATTTTTTAAAGAGTGAATAAAACCTGACCAACATCAAGAGAAGACTAACCTAACTAGGTTAGTCTTAAACGAAAGCCAGCAAGTATAGGAGGCAATTATGCCGATTGAAGACCATAATTTAGTAAACGAATTTCCTGAATACAAAGAAGACATCCACCAGCTAAAAATGGATGATGCACATTTTAAAAAGCTCTATGATGAATATAACCACTTAACAAAAGAAGTGGAAAAAATGGAGCAGGAAATTATCCCGGCTACTACGATTGAAGAAGAAAAGTTAAAGAAACAACGCCTTCAACTAAAAGACACCATACAAGGCTACATTAAAGCGTCAAAACTCGCTGCTGAAAAAGCCTAGTCTTCAAGCAGAGCGGCTTTTGTATACAAAGCCGCTCTGCCTTCCCTCTGTTTTTTAATAATTCACCTTCTACCTTATCTCTCTCCCTAATATAGTATTAACGTTAATAGCGATTAACTCTGCATTTTGAATCTTTTGTAAATCAACTCCTATTTGAAAATGAATATCATAAACACTATTATACGCAACTCATTCAATTCAACTTGGTTTTCCTATGACGTTAAGAACCACCTTAATGATGATGCAAGCCTGTGGTGCGCTTGTTTTTTCTACTGTGATTTTTGCCGAAAATGCTGCAAACAACATCACACAAGACAGTTATCTCAATGATGGAGATAACAAAATTAAGGATGGATCCAACATAGAACTTCAAACACTTCAGGTACAAGGCCGTGCTCTGTCTTATTACAAAGAAGATGAAGCTGCACTTGCCACTCGAACATCAACTCCCATTGATAAAACACCACAGTCTGTTCAAGTGGTTACTGAGGCTTTGATTGAAGACCAGGCTGCACGACAGATCACCGATCTTTATCGATCCATTTCAGGTATGTCGCAAAATAACGTTTCCACTGTGACCTTAAGAGGCTTTAGCCAAGACGAAGTACTCTATGACGGTCTGAAAGGCGACCCTTTTGGTGACTTTTCAATTCCTCAGCTGTTTACCATAGAACAAATACAAGTCCTTAAAGGTCCATCTGGTGCAGCCTATGGCGCAGGCGAACCTGGTGGCGTCATTAACTATGTGACTAAAAAGCCGGCGTATGAACAGAAAAACACTCTAAAAGTCAGCGCTGGCAATAAAGATTTTTTAAGTGGTAGCATCGAATCCTCTGGCCCAGCCAATGAAGACGCATCGCAACGCTACCGTGTTGGTATTTACTCCGACGGTCAAGATTCCTATCGTAATAATGTCGAAGAAGAAAACCGAATTATCGATCTTGGTTACGCTTGGGACATCGATGAAAACAATACCCTCACCGTTCAATACACAGACATTCATCAATACATCTCCGGTGCCCGCTTACGCGGCATTCCAACCGATGATGATGGCAACTTCTTGGCTGACACGTCTTGGAATAATAACGAAAAATCCGATTTCCAAGAGCTAGACGCGCAAGTCTTTCAAACGCGTTTAGACCACAGCATAAACTCATGGCTAGACAGCAATTTCTCAGTTCGCTACTTCGAAAACACAGAGACTCAGAAATATCATGAAATAAACAAACTGCTAGATAGCAATAGCGATGGCACCATAGATTCAACACAACGACAATACCGAGATCAAGTCCGTACTCGCAAAGGCATTACATTTGCTGGCAATTTAATCGCCGAGCTAGGTGATCATACAGTGTTAGTCGGAGGTGATTATTTTCATCAGAAAAATAGCTTTCTCTACAGTTACGCAAATAAAGCTGATGGCGTTTCCAATCTTAGCCTAACTGACCCTATCTACGGCCAAGATGACGTCAATAGCTACACCATGCACTTAAAAACTGATGAAACCACCACTACAGACCAAATTGGCTTATATATTCAAGACCAATGGAAAATCACAAATCAGCTAGACTTACTAGCTGGCGCTCGTATTGACCGTTTTGAAGAACAATACCAAGACCACACTTCCAGTTCCGCTAAGCAAGAGTATGACGACACAGGTTACTCCAGCCGAATCGGTGCAACCTATAAAATCAATGACAACTGGAAGCCTTACACCTCATTCTCGACAGGTTTCGTACCACAAGAAGCAGAGAAACAAGCTAACTCAAAAAACGGAGAGTTTTTTGATCCTGAAGAAAGCCAACAGCTAGAGGCAGGTGTCCGTAGCTACTTCTTCAATAACAAACTTAATATCAACCTAGCTGTTTACCATATCGACCGTAAAAACATCCTTCAAAAGGATACGGATGATACAAGTAAGTATATTTCTATCGGTAAAATCCGCAGTCAAGGTTTTGAAGTTGATGCACTGGCTGATATCACACCTCGCTGGGTAGCTAATGTCAGTTATGCCTACAACGATGTGAAAGTAACCGATGCTGCAGATGGCGTATATTTTGCCAACACGCCTTATCATCAACTCGGCCTTTGGAGTCGCTACGACTTCCCGAGCATAGATTCCTCTATTGCTTTTGGCGCAGATTACGTTAGCCAACAAAAGAACCGCAATAATCAAATAGTCAAACCTTACACGGTTTACGACATGTCATGGCAGACAAAATGGCAGGATTGGAAATTCCAGCTGAACGTCAAAAACTTGTTAGATAAAGAATACGCTGTCAGCGGTTTCACCGATAAAATTGGTTCATTTGTTGGTGAACGTCGTCGAGTTTACATCTCAGCCGCGTACGACTTCTAACTGAGTAAAGACGCAATAACAGGGTCAGATTCTTTTAGCTTATTAAGGGAATCTGGCACCTTAAATTTTTCTCTGTAATTGATGAAATTTGACCTAGATCAAACAGACATTATTTAAGCCACCAATCCCGCCATCATCACTTGAGTTCAATTAACACACAGGTAAACTCCGCGCGTTTTGATCGATCGGTGAGCCTTATGTCTCAAGAAAAAATGTCACAGCAAGAAAGCTTTAAGCCTGAAGTATTTAGACCTGAGCTATTATCTCCAGCAGGTTCGTTAAAAAACCTTCGTTATGCATTCGCTTACGGCGCAGATGCTGTTTACGCAGGACAACCACGTTACTCGTTAAGAGTGCGCAATAACGAGTTTGATTTGGAAAAACTTGGCATTGGCATTAATGAAGCACACGAGCTGGGCAAAAAGCTCTATGTGGTGAGCAATATTGCACCTCACAATGCAAAATTAAAAACCTACTTGCAAGACTTAGCACCGGTTATTGACCTCAAACCAGACGCGCTCATCATGTCTGATCCAGGCCTTATCATGATGGTTCGCGAAGCCTTTCCCGATCAACAGATTCACCTCTCAGTACAAGCCAATGCAGTCAACTGGGCAACAGTTAAATTCTGGCAACAACAAGGTATTTCTCGCGTTATTTTATCGCGTGAACTATCACTAGATGAAATCGAAGAAATCCGCCTAAAAGTGCCAGATATGGAACTAGAAGTCTTTGTTCATGGCGCGTTGTGCATGGCCTACTCTGGCCGCTGCCTGCTATCGGGTTACATGAACAAACGCGATCCAAACCAAGGCGCTTGCACAAATGCGTGTCGCTGGGAATACAATGCCCACGAAGCAACACAAGATGACGTTGGCCAGATCATTGCTAGCAGCGGCACTTCATTGCAAGCTCAAGCGTCTGCCGTACAAATTCAAGAGCCAAGCGATCAGCTCTTTTTACTACAGGAACGCGGTCGTCCAGACGAATACATGCCAGCGTTTGAAGACGAACATGGCACTTACATCATGAACTCAAAAGACTTACGCGCCATTCAACACGTAGAACGTCTGGTCAAAATGGGCGTACATTCTTTAAAAATCGAAGGCCGCACCAAGTCATTTTACTATTGCGCCAGAACTGCACAAATATACCGCCAAGCCATTAACGACGCTGTCGCTGGCAAAAGCTTCGATAAAGGCCTCATTAGCAGCTTGGAAAACCTTGCCAACCGAGGTTACACCGATGGCTTTTTACAACGCCATCGCCATGTGGATTTGCAAAACTATGAAACGGGTAACTCCATCAGCGAACAGCAACAGTTTGTCGGCGAAGTCATAGCAACCAACGCCGATTCACTCACCATCGAAGTGAAAAATCGCTTCAGTGTTGGCGACTCCTTGGAACTGATGACACCCAAAGGCAATGTCACCTTTCAATTAAGCGAACTAAACGACAAACAAGGTCACCCTATCGACGTCGCCAAAGGCAGTGGTCATGTGGTTTCTATTCCTTGTCCTCAAGGTATCGAGGCGTCTATGGGTATCTTATTAAGAAATCTAGCGGAAGGACAAACCACCCGCCAACCTCATGCAAGCGTAACCGCGTAAAGGTTACAGCATGGCATTATTAATCAACGATCGATGCATAAACTGCGACATGTGCGAACCAGAATGTCCGAACGAAGCCATCACCATGGGCGCGAAGATTTATGTCATCGATCCAGATAAATGCACAGAATGTGTTGGTCACTACGACCAACCCACCTGCGTCGCCGTCTGCCCGATCGACTGTGTAAAACCCGACCCTGACAGACGTGAAACCGAAGAAGCGTTATACGAGAAGTTTGTAGAAATGCATTTTGATACCAGCGTTTAACGTCCTGCCAATATCCAAAACATCTTAAACCGCTGGCAAATTCTGCGCTAACCATTGTTGAAACTGTGCTTTTGGCAAAGCGCCAGATAGACGCGCCACTTCTTTGCCATGATGAAATATCATTAGAGTAGGAATAGAACGAATATTATAACCACCAGCCGTTGTTTGGCTCTGCTCAGTATCTAGCTTCAAGAAACAAGCTTGTATCGACATTTCACCTGCTACTTGTTCGAAAATTGGCGCGAATTGCTGACATGGTCCACACCAAGATGCCCAAAAGTCCACCACAACAGGAAGGTCATTATCTGTAATATAGCGTCTAAAGTTTTGATCACTTCCTTTAACAGGACTTGTAGAAAGAACTGGCTGCTTACACTTCCCACAAAGAGGTTTATTGCCAAGCTTATCTTTAGGTACGCGATTTTTTGTAGTGCAACTTTGACAAACAATTTGAATAGGGGAATTGGTCATCTTAAACCTCGTGATTAAGTACTTTCGTTCATAAAAAAGTAATGTTTAAAAAATAGATCTGATGCCTATTATTAAAACCTGATTTGAATCGAAATACCTAATTATTGCCAAGTTCGAAAAGTAGAAAGCGAATCATTTGATCCGCTTTCTGTCGTCTTAGTAAGACTGATTCAACTCACGCTATTAGACTAATTTTCTTCGTCTGCATGAGACACTGCATCAAAGCTTTCAACTTGTTCGAAGTTTTCCATCCAAAAATAGGAACTAACCAAACTAAATTGACGCGTTAAACCAGCGTCTGCTATCTGCTTCAACTGCCACACCAGACCCGGAGCTTCGGGAAACTTCGTCCCTTTGATTTGGTCTTCGTATAAGCGATTGATTAACGCATCATCGCCTTGTCCGCTAGCCAATAACCGCACAATTGAAGAATGTAATGACTCATCAAAAATCGCCATGTCTTCAACACGTTCAGCGGCAACCGTAATGACAAGCTCAACACCTGTTGGCTTTGCAAATATCCCATTAAAAGCTTCGCGCAATAAGGCATAAGCACTAAAGAAACGCTCATGAAATAAGCAATCTGGATACTCTTCCCACGAACGATCATCAATCATATCGTGGCTAATTTGATCTATTTTCCCTTTAGATAACTCAGGGAATAAATGAGTCAGCACTGCCTTTGCGGCATCCGCAGGCTCAAGATCATTTAGTGACATCATGCACATTTCTCTGAGCTCTGCCGCGTCCATTTTATCCACATCATCATCAAAATCCATAATGCTCATTAGGGCACGATAATCCTCATGGGACCACGCATTTTGAATGTTGCTGATTTTATGGAAAGAATCAATTTGAACGGTAAACTTAGCTTGCATCTCGCACTCCTTTGAACGCCAATATCCCAGGAAATAACGCTGGTAGGCCTTAACTAACCAATGTCGATCTTAATAAATGTACAGATCGAGTAACCAATGTACCTTGAGTGGAGACAACAAGCTATCCATAGGAGGAAATGTTTTAGAGGGGTTTTGTGGCAAATGAAAAAACTTAGCTTTTCATCTACCACAAATTGACTTGTCTATTTATTGTCTTAGCAATCTATTTTTTTCATATAGGTAAAATTAGCGTCACCATTCCAAATGCCACGACCCCAAATAAAATAGGCAAGCCCATAGATCGTGTGCGCGTCCACACTCCAAAGGTAACCAGTATCCCAAGACCAGTCGCTAGCCATGACAAAGCATCAGAGTGAGTAGGCACTAAAGAAGTACCAAACATTGCAGCGATCATGGTGGGTCCCAATATAGTTAACCAAGTCGGCATTGATCCTATGCCGTCCTCCGTTTGTCTCTTCGCCAAGCTTCGTTTCATCCAAATATACGGCAAGAGGCGAAGCAAATACGTGCCAATGGCAATGCTGACAAGTGCCAACCACATAGATGTATCCATACTCATTGTCCTCCCAAAATACGTCGATTCTTTAACGCATAAAACAGCACTGCACCGCTCATCGCGGCTAATGGAATAGCGACATTCGGGTAACCTAACATTTTCAAAATTACAGAGGCAACAGCTGACAAGGCAATCGTCAGTGTCCATAGACGATTATTGCAACGTGGAACGATTAAAACGAAAAACAGCGCTGGTAGTGCAAATGGCAAAATATCGTTGATTAATGGCCAACGTTGCGTCAATTCGTCACCGGCAATGGCACCCAGTGCGGTACCAGCAACCCAACTCAGCCAAGCCAACACCGCCGCGCCAGTGTACCAGCCTATCCGCGCCTGATCTGGAAGCTGAGGCAAACGGGCATGAGCAAGCGCAAAGATCTGATCCGTTAAACCATGCATGAGTGGAAGCCACTTCTTATCATGATTTAGGTAGGGTGAAAGATTTGGCCCATAAACAATGTGCCGTGCATTAATTAACAACGTCATGATGACCACCAGCCATAGAGGTGCGCCAGAAGCGGCCATAGCAACAAAAAGAAACTGTGATGCGCCTGCATAAATAAAGGCAGAGATAAGAATAGTCTCTAACACACTAAAGCCAGACTGAACGGAAATCAGACCAAAAGAAATGGCCACCGGAATATAACCGCCAAGTAACGGAATCGCGTCTTTTACACCCTGCTTCCAAGGTGTTCCGGCAAGAATTTGGGTTGTCGTACTCATGATTTTACCTCCTGTATGGCATCGTTCTGTTTAGCATCAGCCTGTTTAGTGCTGTCCTGTTTAGCATAGGTAATGACCACCATTAAGGTCGCCCATGAATCGTCAGTTTGATAACAGTGCGGAACATCGGCCGCAAAAGTATGGGCTTTGCCAATTTCCAAATGGTGCAGATCATTATTTTCACCTGCCAACAATTTCCCACTTATTAAGGTGATGGCTTCTGTCGTACCAGCAATATGCGGCTCTGATTGCTTAACAGTGTTCGGCGCGCAAGACATCCAATACACATCGACGCGAGGATTCCCCTCGCCTTGATCGATCAACCTTACCTGTACACCGTTTTCTCCCAGTGGCGACTCCACACTGGCAACAAGATCCCCAAACGGAACATCCAGCTGTACGGCCAAACGCCAAATCGTTTCTAAAGTCGGATTGCCCTCACCTTGCTCAATACGAGACAAGTTAGACTTCGCCAGCCCAGCATCTAGCGCAAGCTGAGACAAAGACAGCCCCTTTGCCATACGCAATTTTTGTATATTTCGACCCAACGAGCCGAGAATGGGTTTATTCATAATGCATCTCAAATTGTTCTTTATATAGAACGTTCTATATAAAGAACAGATGAAAGTCAATGGAATTGTAGAAAATGGATGCGATTCGGAGAGGGAGACAGGTTCAACGAATCACGCTTTGATAGACTCATCTGAACATTATTTGCGATTACTTTTGTAGGTCGGCCTTTAGGCCGTCAAAACGTGACTTGTCATAATGCGTTCTTTGTCGGCAAATAACGCTCTACTCGATATCTAACTGAGGCAATGATAATACCTGCTGAACATCAAGAAACGTTTGCTTGGCGTCCCCCTCTATTTATCATCTCAATCTAAATTACTGTACAACCGTTTCATCCCGCATTCTTTCCCATGTTTGTACCATAAGCTTCTTGGCAGGGCCCCAACGGTAGCCACCAAGCGCCCCACTTTGCTGTATCACTCGGTGGCAGGGAATCAGTAACGCAACAGGATTTGCCCCAATGGCGTTACCAACGGCTCTTGCAGATCGGGGTGCACCAAGTGCTGTGGCTACCTGAGCATAGCTGGCCACAGCGCCCGGTGGTATTTTTAGCAGCGCCCGCCATACAGCGATCTGAAAATTTGTCCCCTTCACGTGGATCGATAGCGGACCTTGTTTGGCGGCTGTATCACTGCCAAAAAACGCATCAACAACATGGCGCGTAGATGGGAGACTCTCCCTGATTGAACTGAGCGGCCAAGCGTTATGCAAATTATCTAGCATCTCGTCCATGTTATTGCAGTCCATGAACTCTGCTCGGCAAACACCCCGCTGGGTTACCGCGACAAACATAGGCCCCAGTGGGGTGGTATGTACGCCGTACTCAATTTGAACCTGCTTACCTCGACTTTTATACTCACCAGGTGTGACAGCTTCCAGCTGTACAAAATGGTCATGTAACCTTGAGCTACCACTTAATCCAAGTTCATGTGATACTTCGAGCAAGGAATGAGAATTCTCCAGCAACACCTTGCCTCGCTCCAATGTCAGGACCTGTAAAAAGCGCTTCGGCGTAGTTCCCGCCCACCGACAAAATAGCCTTTGAAAGTGATACGGACTCAAATGCACATGGGCGGCTATCTCTTCAAGGCTGGGCTGATCCACTGCCCTATCAACCAAATAAGCCATAGCGCTTGCAATTCGATCATAATCCGACATGGCGCGACCTCTCTCAGACACGATTTATGGAAACACCGCCATCTACCAACATCGCGGAACCCGTTGTAAAACTCGAGGCATCGGATGCTAAATACAATGCGGACTGAGCAATTTCATCTGGTGTCGCCATACGCTTAAGAGCATGCAGGTTGCGTACAAACGCCAATGCTTCTGGCGTATTGGCAAACTCACGTCCCGCTGCCGTATCGGTGCCACCAGGCAGAAGAGCATTAACTCGGATGTTCTGAGGCCCATGCTCTGTTGCCAGCACTTGAGTCAACCCAATAAGACCAGCTTTACTGGCTGCATAGGCCACCATGCCTGGCATACCTGCGGTGTAACCAACAAAGGTAGAGGTAAAAATTAACGAACCTCCTTTTCGGGCTTCCATAGCAGGCAATTGGTACTTTGCCGCCAAAAATGCACTGGTTAAGTTCGTCGCAATGACCTGATTCCAATCCGTTTGCGACATCTCCGAGACAGGGCCCATAGCACCTAAGATAGCTGCATTGTTGAAAGCGATATCTAATCCACCAAAGTGACTTACCGCCTTATCTACCAGAGCTTTGGCAAAAGCTTCATCACCAACGTCACCCGCTAATGCCAGCGCCCGCCCTCCTTCCGCATTGATTGAGCCCGCAAGATCATCAAGCTCTGTTTGTCGCCGTGCAGCCACCACGACGGCAGCACCTTCTTTCGCAAAAAGCTTCGCAGTTGCGTAGCCAATACCAGTGCTGGCACCGGTAACAATAGCAACTTTGTTGGCCAGTATGTTCATCGATTATTTCTCCTATTTCTGCTGACAATTAAAGGGCACGTGCCCGAACAGATGTCATATTAGGAAACGAAATGATGACTGCCGACCCGAATCTTGCTGTATTTCAATTGTGCTATATCTTGATGATCAAAACCCATAGGAAAAGGATAACGAACTTCATCACCCAACTCTTCGATGTATTCGTTATAGCTTTGGATATATTTTGAGGATGGTAAGACTAAATCCATTTTGTCTCCGGTTTGATATGGAATGCTGGGGTTCTTAGGGGGGGTTGGGACTGATAAAAACTCTATCTCCAAAACTGCCACCGCTTCTTATGGCTAAATCTACTTTTGACCCTAAATCTACTTTTGCCAAATGCGATACGTATAATCTAAGTTTGAACTAAATCGTTGTTTGAATACTTCACTATAGCCATCAGGAACTTGAGGAAAAAACACATCACCGTCAATATCTGTATGGACAGTCGATATGTGCAGTGAATCGGCGCGATGGATAAGTGCTTTATAAATTTCTCCACCACCAGACACAAATGCATGGTCGGTAACATTTTTCAGTGTAGATAATGCATTATCAATTGATGAAAAATAGAATACATCTTTATCGTCTGATTTTAACCCAGAGCGAGTAATTACCGCATATTTTCTATTTGGGAGCTTCCCCATAGACTCAAAAGTCTTTCTACCAACAATTAACCATTGATTATATGTCATAGCTTTAAACAGCAACTGCTCACCTTTAACAGACCAAGGTATATCTAAGCCTGAGCCTATCACACCATTTTCAGAAACTGCTGCGATTAACGATAATTTCATACGACTCCAGTGAGGGTTAACGCCTCAATAACCTGCGCAGCTTTGCTGCGTCCGGCGCCGAAGGCGCGAAGTTGATTGACTTGTTAAATGATCTACCCTCAATTGATAACCTCTCGTATTGAAGAGATCAATTCTTCCCAAGGCCTAGTTGGGTTATTTGTAAAGTTCAAATATTGTAAGGACTCAAGTCTTGGGTGCAATTGTGTTTGTTTTAGCATTAGAGGGAATATCTTTTTCCCTTTCCCCCATGCAAATGCCCATTCATAGGTAACATATTCAGATTTTCTAGCTTCCGGAGTCATAATGGCTATTACAGCCACGCTATCTTTAATGCCTTGGTCAATTTCTTCTCTCCAATCTTGGCCAATTTTAAGCCTTTCTGTATCTATCCAACTTTCAATTCCTTCTTTTTCTAGTCTTAATTTCAATAACTCTGCAAAGTCTGCATCGTCGTGATCATGTGAAATAAAAACAAGACCTTTTCCATTACCTTGTGCTGCTGGCTTTTCTACATCTTCATGAAATTCTTTTGATAACCTCACAATTGAGGTCTTAACGGACTTGATTAGCTCATTAATTGAATTTTCTTGTTCATTATCGCTGTGCTCATAAAGCGGGGTGGCATCTCTAGGGATTAGCTGAGACCTCACTAGCCATTCATGACTACTCCAGTCTGTCGCCTTTAGTAATACTGGAAAAAAGTATCGATTTTTAGAACCAATAATAGAATTATAAGCATACTCTATCCTCGGGGTTACATAACTTATAAAACTAGTAGTGACTATCGGAATGACGATATCAGAATTATTGATTGCGCTTATAGTATTAGCTTCATTATTTGGATCTGCTTCATTTCCTTCACCTAGGTCAGTAAAACTGAAAGTTTCATACATCGAATCAATTTTCAATCCCGCCAGCTTTTCTTTCAAAGTTGTCGCAAAAGCTTCGCCGTCATCACCAACAAAATTATCAATATAGATTCTTATACTTTTTTCCTGTGACATACTTTTTCCGCTCGATTTCATTTAACATTTTTTTAATGCGCATGCGCGTTTACATATTTCAGAAACTGCCTTAGCATCACTATAAGTCACTGACCTTAAAGACATAAATATAGATATTGACAAAGTCTAAAACTGGAAAAACGAGCGTGCGCGTTATTTCATTTATCCACAGCACGTTATTTCTGCTCTATGAATCCTTATTCATTGATACTAAAAGACTTTCTTACTTTCTACCAGTACAAAACGCGTACAATTGGTTTATTTAAAGTGGCTAAACGCGCAAGGAAGTTCTCTATTAAAAAATAAACTGTATATGCAGACATAAAATACATTTTCTTTATTAGATCTGGGGCCATTGTTTGTCGAGAAGAAAATGCGACCCACAATGAAAGCTTCGCTTTCAACGGCACATTACGCTGCGCTTATGATGCCCTACGCTTTGGTTTTACTACGGTGAAGTCAGTTCGACGCGACGAAGTTGCGCGACTTTATGGAGTTTCAGAGTCATTGTTTGAGGATCTACTTCCCAGCAAATAAACAATCTATGCCTTACGGTAAAAGTCGTGTTGCTAAACGCTACCTTAAACAAATTGAATGAGACGTTTGGGCGAAAGCCCGACAAAGAGACCTTTTTGTTACTTTTGCGTCGTTTGGCAAAAGTTACCCGCTCAGCTTTTCCCTGAATTAAAGTGCGGAAAAAAGGTCGGGAATACAAAACGTTTTGAATGGGACATGAATTCCACGTCGGGATAAAGCCGTGACCCACAATGAAAGCTTCGCTTTCAATCGGCACATTACGCTGCGCTTATGATGCCCTACGCTTTGGTTTTACACGAATGGCTACGATGAAGTCAGTTCGACGCAATCCCGATTGCGCGACTTTATGGAGTTTCAGAGTCATTGTTTGAAGGTTTATCTCCCACCAATTGAACAATCCATGCCTTACGGTAAAAGTCGTGTTGCTAAACGCTACCTTAAACAAAATAAATTAGACGTTTGGGCGATAGCCCGATAAAGCGAATTTTTGGTTATTTTTTGGGCGCTTGCAAAAAGTTACCCGCTCAGCAGAGCGGAATAAACCTGCAGTTAAAAGCAATTGAGAGGAAGCAAATACATTTGAAGCCCCAAAGAACAACCCCACCCTAACCCTCCCCTTGGAAGACATAAGGGGAGGGAATTTAGTACCCAAGAAGTCAGTTCGACACGACGAAGTTGCGCGACTTTATGGAGTTTCAGGGTCATTAACAGAAAGACTCTCTCGAACAGCAAGGCCAATCTATGCCTTACGATATAACGAGCGTAGGTAGCAATCATGCTCCTATGAGGAAAATCAGGCATTAAAGATCGTAAAGCGAATTTTTGGTTACTTTTTGGGCGCTAGCAAAAAGTTACCCGCTCAGCAGAGCGGAAAAAGGGCCGGGAATATAAAACGTTTGAATGGAACATGAATTCCGCGTCGGCCTAAAGCCGCGACCCACAATGAAAGCTTCGCTTTCAACGGCACATTACGCTGCGCTTATGATGCCCTACGATTAGCTAGGGAGTTATAGAGCTAAAGCTCTATAACTCTTGAGCTGTCGCCGATGCGACTGCTAACGTGACTGACGAGAATCAAAATATCCGGTTTGTAGTCGCTCTGAAGCGAGTGACAAATAGTCTCAATGGTAGCTTTGTCTAGTCCATCAAAGGGTTCGTCTAGTAGTAAGACGGGAGACTGTCTTAGCAGCAGGCGCGCCAACGCGAGGCGTTTACGTTGTCCGCCAGAAAGGTTGCGGCCTTGTGAGCTAAGTAAGGTTTCCAAGCCATTGGGTAGGTTGCGTGCCCATTCAGCTAGGGCGACGGCTTCCAATACAGACCAGAGTTCGTCGTCGGTTGATTCTGGGTTGCCAAGGCGTAAGTTCGCGCCAATGCTTTGTTGGAAGATATAGGGAGATTGGGGTAAGTAGCTTAGCTGTGCTTGGTACGATTGGTTGCTGTAAAGGTCGCATTTTTCATTGTTAATTAATGCATCACCAGAGGACAAGCAGTCGCCTGCAATGGAGGCCAATAAGGTAGATTTGCCTGAACCGCTGGCGCCACGAAGCCATATTGATTCACTAGTTTGAACACAAAAATCAATTGCCTGATTGCCCATGCCACTTGAGGCATGAAAGCCACGCCAATGTTTGAATGACATGCGATGAATCGCTTGTGTTTTGCTTTCTGGTTGGACTTTGGCATCTTGATGTAATTGATTTAAACGACGTAGGCCAACCTGAGACTGACCTTGTGCGACAAAGGATTGCACTAAGGGCAATACCAGCTCATTCACTGCTAATAAAGATAAGACAAACCCCACAACCCAAGTGCCTTGAACACCGTCTAATAATGTCCAACGACTCGTTTCTGCATCAAAGCTGCCCAATAAATAGAAGCTGCTAGCAAGTAGGATAATAGTCACACCATAAGCCAATAATCGACCCAAACTCACGGCTTGCTGGATACGAATTTCCATGCGCCGTTGTCGTTCGTCCAGTTCACCAAGGCGTTGCGCGTAATCTCCCCAATGTCCACGAATGGTCAAAGTAATCAAAGCAGAAAACAAACTGACAAAGCGACTACGACGGTGGACACCTAAAATCTGCCCAACGTGCACCGCATGGCTGGCAAAATGCCCACATACATAAGGCACAACGAAAACATGAAATAGCGCAGCAATAGATAATGGCCACAGTAACGAGGGCAAGATGAAGTAGGCAAAAATCGCTACAGCGGCATACGCCAATAACGCATAGATCCAAGGCAGGAAGACGACCAAAGGCCAACGAATAATTTGGTCAAGATCGCTGACTAGTCGCTGTAGCAAATCGCCACGGCTTTGTTCATGAAGGTTCGCCACGTCTTTCGCGACTCGTTGATCCCATACCCAAAGACGCAAAGTTCGCAGTAATCCCAATAAATGATTATGCGCGGTAACTTGTTCGCCATAACGCCCTGCTGTTCTGAGGATTGCCATGCCTCGCACGATAGCGCCGGGCGTTAAATAGTTGAAAGCTAGCGCGCCACCCAGTGCCGTCGCAAGACCCGCAGCAGAAATAAACCAACCGGATATGCCTAACAGCGCAACACCCGCCAAGGTCGCGGCGATGCCAGTCATAACGGGAATGATAAATCCCCAAGGATTCGCCAATAAAAGGCGCTTAAGCGATAGCTTGGCGGTTTTCTTTGCGTGACTGCTCATGCAAGCCTCCTTTGGTTAACGCCCAATGTTTGTCGACCCATGCAATGGGATGCGTGTCATGGCTAACGATGAGTAAGGTTTTGCCTTTTGATGCTTTTTCCAACGTCTCAAGCACCGTTTGAGCGGTTTCTTTATCGAGGCCAGAACAAGGTTCATCAAGCAGCCACATATCCGCTTTTGACAATAAAGCTCGGGCAATAGAAAGACGCTGCATTTGTCCGCCAGACAGCCCTGCGCCTAGCTCGGTTAGTTTAGTTTCCAGTCCTGCTGGTAACGCTTGAATAAAGTCATCACATTGGCTTTCTCGCAGCGCGGCATTTATCTCGTCTTCACTTGGAAGCGCTGCTCCCTCTTTGCTGCCAAGACCCAAAAGTAAATTACGACGAATGCTGCCGTTTACCCATTCTGGTGTTTGTGGCAACCAAGCGAGTTTTGCTCGCCAAGAGGCCAAATCCAGTTCACCAAACGGCTGACTGTTCACGAGAAACATTCCTTGGTAGTTTTCTTCAAAACCCAGTAAAAGATGCAAGAGACTGGATTTCCCAACGCCCGATTCACCGCTCAACCAGACGCGTTCGCCTTTGTTAATTGTCGCGGTGATTGGCGCTAATCGATAACGACCGTCTTCTCGCCAACTTAGGTTTTCAAACTGTATAGATGTCAGTTGATTGGTGGTTGCAGCATTATTCGATCCAGCAACACGACTTACTTCTTCTTGCGAGGCAGCGGTATGAACCGCCGCGTTTAAAATCTCTAATAAATCGGTCGCGGCGGCTTCGGCTTTTTGCTTGGCGTGGTAATCGTTACCCAGCTGACGCAAGGGTAAATAAAATTCAGGCGCGAGCAATAAAAGGAACATGGCTTGAGTCAAGGTAACAGGTGATGATCCGACTTGCCATGGCAAGACTTCCAATAAGCCAAGCCCTAAATACAAGGCAATCATGGCGATAGACAATGATGCGAAAAGCTCAAGGGTGGCGGTAGATAGAAATGCCAACACCAAAACACTCATGGTGGTTTTCTGATAGGCATTGGCACTATCAGACAAACGTTCTCGTGCTTCATTAGTTCTATTCAGGCGTTTTAATTCGGCAAGACCTTGGTTCAAGTCCATAAATTGATTGGACAACATGGCCAATACATTAAATTGCCGACGGTTGGCTTGTGCGGCTTTGTGGCCGACAAAGATCATGAAGATAATGACCAAAGGCGCGGTCATCATGAAAACAAAGAAGGCGATCCAAGAAATAGAAACAACGGAGAGTAGGATCACACAAGGAATTAAGGTCACCATAAACACTTGTGGTTTATAGCGACTAAAGAAATCATCTAACGCGTCTACTTGTTCGTAAACACGAGTAGAAAGCGCCGCATCTTCTTCGATTCTTAAGCGCGCTGGCCCAAGATTTGTCAGATGCGACACCAATTTACCTCGCAAGCCGTAACGAATATCACGGCTTGCGCTAGTGCAAATACGTTCTCGACCAAAGTTAGCCAAGGCACGGATTAGTAGAGCAAATAAACCAACGACTAAGAGAGATATAGAAAAAGACTGGTGCAGCGCCATATCTGAAAATACATTCGCTAGCGCCCAAGCCTGCAACACCAAAGACACGGCAAACAGAACACCGAAGCCTTGTGCAAGACGGTATTTTGATGACTGCTGATTCGCTAACTGTCCCAAAAATACCGCTTCCGGTGTTTTAATTCGACCAGTTCGACGAGTTTTTTGTGCTCCCTTCTCTCTCGTCATAAGGCTTACTTTTGCTCCTCTTCACCTTCGTAACCACTAAATTCTAACCAAACCGCATTGATGATGCCGAATGAACAGGCCAACAATACGCCAAGAACCCAAGCAAAATACCACATAACTTATTCCTCTATTTGTTACTAAAGATAGAGCTCTGCGAGCTCTATCTTCTTTGCCAATGACTAGTAAAGTGAATGATTGTTTTCTTCGATGTGTTTCTTCGTCAAACGACCATACATTACAAAGTAATTCCATAAGGTATAGGCAAGAACGATTGGCACAAAGATACAAGCCACAACAAACATGATCATCATGGTTTTCTCACTCGACGTCGCATCCCACATAGTCAAACTCATGCTTGGGTAGCTTGAAGAAGGCATCAAGAATGGGAACATTGATCCACCAGCGGTAACGATAATGCCGGCAATACCTAATGATGAACTCAAGAAAGCCAATGCGCCTTTTTTCATTACACTCGCCAGTGCAGCAAACAACATACCCGCAATACCAATGAGAGGAGCCAACATAAGCGCAGGCACTTTTTCATAGTTTGCTAACCATGCACCAGGCTGTACTTCTGCTGTTTTCATTAATGGTGTCATGACTTTATTGCCATCAATGACACTGGTAATGACATAACCATCGATGCCGTAAGCCAACCACACGCCTGCTAAAATAAACAACACAGCCGCTAATGCACCAGTTATCGCAGTGACACGACTGGCTTTTACAAGCAAGGCATCATCTGTTTTCATCTGCAACCAAGCACCGCCTTGCGTCATTAACATTAGCAAGCTAACCAAACCACAGACAATCGCAAATGGGTTTAGTAGTGCAAAGAAAGAACCGGTATAAGTCGCACGCAAATATTGGTCAAACTCAAATGGAACGCCTTGCAACAAGTTACCAAATGCCACACCGAAAATAATAGGTGGTACAGCAGAACCAAAGGTAATCCCCCAATCCCAGCTAGTACGCCATTTTGTATTTTCAAGTTTAGAACGGTAATCGAAGCCGATTGGACGGAAGAATAACGCCGCCAACACCAACATCATCGCAAAGTAAAAACCAGAGAAAGATGTTGCGTAAACCACAGGCCAAGCAGCAAACAAAGCACCACCCGCTGTGATAAACCAAACTTGGTTGCCGTCCCAATGGGGTGCAATCGAGTTGATCATAATACGACGTTCTGAATCAGTACCGCCGATCACTTTCAACAAGCTACCAACACCCATATCAAAACCGTCTGTCACAGAGAATCCGATCAGTAGAACACCGATCAATACCCACCAAATGACTTTTAATAATTCGTAATCCATCTTACACCTCTTGTTTTAGCTGAGACGTTTCTTGTTCAAGTGCATAACGACCAGTATGTAAGCTAGAAGGACCTTGCTTAGCAAAACGAATCATCAAGTACATCTCGGCAATCAAGAACGTGGTATACAACACGGCAAAACCAGCAATCGTTATCCAAATCTCAGTAGCCGTTAAACTGGATACCGCAACGTGAACAGGTAAAATCTCACCAATCGCCCATGGCTGACGGCCATATTCTGCAACAAACCAGCCTGCTTCATTCGCAATCCAAGGCAGAGGCAAGCACAACATAATGAACTTAAGGAACAGAGGATTGTTACCAATACGACGACGTGCGTTTTGATAGAAAGCAGCAGCGAAAACAATCAACATCACGAAGCCACAACCAACCATGATACGGAAGGCAAAGAACAACGGCGCAACTTGAGGAATAGAATACTCTACCGCCTGATCGATCTCTTCAGAGGTCACCTTGTTAATGTCTTCGTTAAATGCGGTTACTAGCAAACCGTAACCAAGATCGTCTTTCACTTTCTCGAAGTTCTCTTTTACCAGCGGATCCGTTGAACCACTACGCAATTTTTCAAGCAACTGGTTTGCATAAATACCATTGATAATACGTTGGCGGTTATGCTCTTTCAGCTCTTTGATGCCCTCTACTTCTTTGTCGAGGGAGCGCGTCGCGATCAAGCCCATTAAGCCTGGGATTTTTATCGCGTACTCGGTTTCTTGAAGCTCTTGGTTCGGGAAGCCGATTAGCGTGAAGTCCGCAGGCGCAGGCTGTGTTTCCCACTCAGCTTCAACCGCAGCCAATTTCACTTTTTGCACTTCGCCTAGCTCGTAACCTGATTCGTCACCTAGAAGGATAACGCTCAAGATAGACGCCAAACCAAACGCAGAAGCAATCGCAAATGAGCGACGAGCAAAAGCAAGGTCACGGCCTTTTAATAAGTAGTAGCTTGAAATAACAAGAACGAATATCGCACCCGTTGTGTAACCTGCTGATACAGTGTGAACAAATTTCACCTGCGCAACTGGGTTAAACAATAAAGCACCGAAATCAACCAATTCCATTCTCATTGTTTCGTAGTTGAACTCTGAACCTACAGGATTCTGCATCCAACCGTTGGCAATTAAGATCCACAAAGCCGACAAGTTAGAACCTAGCGCCACGCCCCAAGTCACTACCAAGTGCTTCACTTTGCTTAGGCGATCCCAACCAAAGAAGAACAAACCAACTAACGTCGATTCAAGGAAGAAAGCCATCAAGCCTTCAATGGCCAAAGGTGCACCAAAAATATCGCCAACGTAATGCGAGTAGTAAGACCAGTTAGTCCCGAACTGGAACTCCATCGTCAAACCTGTTGTTACGCCTAGCGCAAAGTTAATACCAAACAATTTACCCCAGAACTTAACCATGTCTTTGTAGACTTGCTTACCTGTTATGACATAGACGGACTCCATGATCGCAAGTAAGAAAGACATCCCTAGTGTTAACGGGACAAACAAATAGTGGTACAGAGCAGTGAAAGCAAACTGAAATCGCGATAATTCCACTACAGCTTCGTTAATCATATAACTTCAACCCATTCATTTGATTGAGAAAAAAGACGATCGTAGACACTTATTTCATTGAGTGTTCTTGTTATCCAACGCCCACCGAAGCCTCAAAAAATTATAAGGCTTACTATAAGGCTGGATTATGAGTGTAGTTGCGATCCAAAACATTGCGTTAGATCAAGATAAAGAGAGTGAAAGAAATAAGTAGTAAAAAAGGTGTGATTAATCGAGAAATTAATTAGTTCGGGAGGGCGACACAAAAATGATAGGCAAGTATTAACGTATAAAATGTATAATCATTAGCACAAACGAATTATTTTCACACAGAGCCATTTTTCTTATTTTGGAACCTCATCAATGAGATTAATTTTGAACACTATACATTCTTACTTAAAGCTCTGTTTTATCTGTCTGTCGACTTTTTTTTTAGCTGCTTGTAGCATGCCTAAAGAAATAAAAGAAAATGAAGGTATTGCTCAACAGGTTATAAATACGCCGGGGCTCATTCAAGATCATGTTTTGTATATGGAAGGCCCTGATGGCGATTTTAAGCTTCACTACGCCAGCAGTGACCCAAGTGAAAAACCGCGCGATACCATAGTGTTTGTTCATGGCACACCGGGAGATTGGACTTCTTTTGCCCGCTATTTTCAAGACGCTAAACTCAAACAAAGCTTTCGTCTTATCTCTATAGATAGACCGGGCTGGGGGAAATCGACTTATGCTGGGGACTTTCCAACTAAGTTACAAACTCAATCAGCTATGATCGGCCCGATGCTAGAAAATATTTGGGAGCGTAATGGAAAACAAAAAATCATCTTGGTTGGTCATTCTCTAGGAGCCTCTTTGGTGCCTATTTTAGCAGCAGATCACCCTGACTTTGTTCGTGGTGTGGTGATTCTAGCTGGTGATCTAAAACCAGAACTAGCAAAGGCTCGTTGGTATAATACGCTACTCGATTGGACACCAAATTTTCTGATCTCAGATATGTGGAACCACTCCAATATGGAAGTATTAGATCTAACTAGCAGCTTAGAAGCAGCCCAAAACAATCTGAGTGAATTAACGACACCCATTACTATTCTGCAAGGCACAAACGATACCTTGGTCGATCCAGCAAGTGCGACTTACGCCACAAGCTTATTTAAAAATAGTGAGCTAAAAGTAGAGTGGATTGAAGGTGCGGGACACATCATAAATCTGCAGTATCCAGATAAGGTCATTGAAATCATTCGCGAAATGAACACTCGTAGTAAGTAACAGCGATGATCTTACATCGTTATTACTTACTACTGCTAAGTCCCCTTATTTTAATTTGGCGTTCACACTTTAGGCGTATCACTTAAATAAATTTTAGCTTCATCCTGTCCCATGTATTTAGCCAGAATCGATAAAGGCACATCTTTTAAATTCACCACAATCAATCCATCCAATGAATAATGAAACGCTGGATCGACGTTAAAACACACTAACTTGCCGTTCATTTTTAAGTACTGACGAATCAATACAGGCAAGCCTTTGCCCTGCTCCATTCTCGATAAAACTTTAGAAAGCAGCGTAACACTCGCCAACGATGATAATAAATTAGGTTGCCAAAATACCGAGCCACTGTTTCGTAGTGGCGTCGATGGCATCACTAAACTGGCTTTCTCTTTGTCGTAATAATGGATCGACAAAGTCGCGGCGATTAACTGACGTGCCGTATGGCTGTAATCATTACTGATGCTCACAGGACCGAATAAATGCGTATATTTGGGGTTTCGATAGGCAAAGGTCGCAATGCCTTTCCAAAGTAAAAGCAGTGAATTTAAGTTCTTTTGATACTTAGCCGCGACAACAGATCGCCCCATTTCAATGCTGTGATCTAGGCTGTCGATAAAAGCTTGGTCATAGTTAAACAAGCTGCGTGAGTACAAACCTTTTAAACCATGTGCTTCAATAAGTTTATCCACCAGCCCCATTCGATAGGCACCGACGACTTCTTTATTACCATGATGCCAAACAAACAATTGGTGGTAATAAAGATCGTATTCGTCCACGTCACAGGCTAAACCACTTCCCTCGCCCACAGCACGAAAATTTTCTTCTCGAATACGACCAATTTCTTGCATCAGTAAAGGGATCGATTGCGTTGGGGCACAATAAACACTGAACTCGCCTTGTTGTAACAACAGCATCTCGCCTGGCAGACTGGCAATTTCTTCTTCTAATAAATCTTGATCAACTGGCGCAATGATTGGCAAATCTGTGCTGCCATGCTGGAACACACGTTCCTGAGCATGTTGAGGACTCATTAAGTAGGTGTTTAAGCGCAAGTAACTAACAAGATCTTGGTTGCTCTCAAACTGACTCACCTCCGAAAACGGCATGGCACTGCCAATGGAAATCTCAATCACCGAGGATTTCTTATTAAGTAGCTCCCTTCCCAACATAGCGGTTCGCAACAAAGGATGAATACGACCTACTTGATAAAAGAGCGCGCTGTTTTGGCCATTAATAAAAATCGGCACCGTGGTCGCTTCGCTGCGTTTTAAGAAATTAGCGACCGACTGACTCCATTCAATGTCTGCCAATGTCTGCTTTTCTCTCGACTTTTCTGCAGACTGATCCTTAGATTTTTTCGGATAAGTCGATACTTCCCCAGCAGGAAATACAATCAGCACGCCGCCATCAGCCAAATGTCGGTGAGCATCACGAATCGCTTTGCCATTGGTGCGTTGTGCCGATTTGCCACCAAAAACATCGACGCCAATAAATAAGTCACTTATTTCCGGCAAACGCTTAAGCAATTCATTAGCCAGCACTTTTACATCACTTCGAACTCGTCCAACCAAATCGGCCAAGACCACACCTTCAATCGCTCCAAGTGGATGGTTAGCTACTATCACCACAGGGCCTTTTTGAGGAATATTTTCTACGCTGCCTTTTGCAATCGAATAATCAATATCCAACGCCTCAAGGGTATAACGCATAAATTCAAAACTGGTCTGGCTGCTTGGTCTTTGTTGATACAAGCGATCTAATTTAGCGAGTCCTGTCGCCCATTCAATAACGGATTCCCCAACACCAAATGGCGTGACTCTTTTTAAACGAAAAGGACTTGGTAAACGAAAAGAACTAGGCGAACGAATAGGACTGGCTAACATAATTAGACTCCGCTATTCACAATTTTATTTAGGATGCCTTGCGGATTTTTTAAATCCCGAAGCGATAAAAACGCCGCACTTAACCAAACCAAACACGCCATGGTAAACAGCAAACCACCGTCGTTACCGACGACTTCACCAACTTCGTTAAACTCAGGCATTACCACACCCAGTGGGGTAAACAGGTGAAAAATAATCGCACCACTCATAATGCCCATCGCCATCAAAGACCCCAAGCCATGCCAACGGGTAAAGAGCAAAATGGAGGTAATCAGTTCGGCCACACCAATAATATAACCACCATAATTCCCGAAGAATTCCAAACCAGACCAAGCGCCCAACACGCCGAAGATATAATCAGTTTCGTAGGAACCAGTGAATTTAAAAAACAGTGACTGCACAAACACAAAGGCGATAAACACCGTTGGCACATATTTCACGAATTGCTTATTCATCTTTATTAACCTTATTTTTTAATATTATTTTTGATCCGTTTTTACGAATCAGGGTTGGCGAATCATTTTTGCGAATCAGGGTTTACCAATAAGAGTCGGCCAATTGGCATCCGCTTGCTTGATGTGCAAAGCCGGATCTTGATCCCACTTGCGTTTAATATCGTCGTCATAATTCAAGTAAAGCTTGCCGTCGACCACCGCCCAATCTTTTGGATCAGCAGAGGCAAAATCGTTTTTGGCAGACACCGCCCACGCGCAATATCCACCATATTGAGGAGCGTATTTTTCGGGCTCTGCTTTGAACATATCGAGATGCTGTTGCGAGGCAAAATACCAATCTGCGCCTTTATATTCGGTCACGTACTTAGCGCTACCTTCGACCGGTTTTTGGTCAGTAAAATAAGCAACCGTGTCATAACCACTCAGGGCTTTATTACTAAAATAACCTGTGTAAATTTCATCTTGCGCAAATGCCAGGCTGCTTATAAACAAGGCTAAAAACATCACTAAACGCGTCATAACAAATCCTAAACTTTGATTAAAGGGGAATACCAACAAGGGGAACCTTTTCTTGAAAACGATTGTCTCGAAATCGATTGCCTTGAAAACGATAAGTCTGTTCCGCCAGCGCTTCTGGTGTTAAATGCAAGCAAGGCGATCCGGGCGCATAACTCATTTGAAGATTGTCTTTTGCTGCGCGAATGCGAGTGAAGCTAACGGTTTCAGCGTCTTCTCTATGCATGCAAACCGATAAGTGAGAATGTTCTGGATGATGCTGAGAATGAAAGGACAACAAATCGACAGGCGTTTTGGCGGCGAGTTCGCCATAGATAGATTGTCGATAAGCAACAGCGCTTTCTAACGCCACTGCAGAAGAAAAATGCGGTGATGTGGCATAAGCAATAGAGACCCTTTCACCATCCCATTGGAATTCTCTAACCTTATTATTACCCAGTTCAAAAGCTAGCAAGGTAAAAGGCGCAAACAACTCAAGAACCTGCAGAGCAAATTGCTGTTCGACTTGGGCGACTGTTGTCGCACTGGATAAGCGCTTTAACAGTTGTCCGCGGCTAATCAGCTCGCCTGCTGGCTTCTTGCCTTGATAGTTATTCAGTAAACACAATGACACCCCCTGTTCATTCAAACTGATCCAGCTACCTTTGCCGACAGGATCAACTGGCATCAAAATCTGAGTTCCCTGCTGAATAAAAGACTGTGGCGGCAATGCAGCGACGCGCGTTTTTTGCTCATCACGATTGAAAAATAATTGATAGCCTGACTCTTCTACCAACCAAGAAACTGAACACATACTTATTGACCCCGCAAAAAAGTTGCTGTGGCTGGCGCAATACCAAAATCGTCATCGATTGGCTTATTCATCAAATTTGCGGCGACTTTCACCATGGCAAAATGATGATTCGCATGTAGCGCAGCGAAAATAATTTCCCGCTCTAAAGTCGATGACATAAGACACGCTTGCGTATGAGACACTGAGACTTCCGTCAAAACATTCACGTTTTTCTTGAGCTCTTTTACGGACAAGGAAGTAAGCCAATTTGTCAGCTCGTCGATTTCAGTCAATGCAATAGAACGTGATGTTTCTACCGCATGACCGCGACGACGATGGTTGTAATCAATCACAATGCCCGCTCGATATATGGCATTAAAAACATCCAACCAATGGCGAAAATGCTCACCGATAGAGCTGCTAACGAAAGGCTTTATCGACGCTTGATAGCCTTCGTCATCCAGTATCTGTAAGCAGCGAGAAGCCTGAGAGAAAACCTCTAAACAACCTTTTACGGTTGGCGAATAATCCGCTGGTAGCAACGCGTTTACTTCTCTATTCTTTAATACCGATTGCATAAATTCTTTCCTTCCAAAAATTGCCCTTAGCTAACACCTCAAACTCACTTTTTTATTTCATTCAGTCAGTGCTGGGATAATGCTGAATCAGAGCTTTTTCTTCTCGCCATGCTTTCAATAAAGCTCGAAGGGGCGGTGATTTAAAACCGCGTTTTTTTTGCAAAGCACCTATCTCAAACAAGATTCGATACTGTTTGAGCAGGGTGCCAAAAATTTCGGATAACTTGGTATTGCGATCCCAAATATGCGTTGCCTCACTACTCGCGCCATTCATTTCTAAAATGGAAAAATTCTCACCGGTCATAAAGGATTCAATGTCGGCAAACTTGATGTCTAAACGACCATAGTAGTAACCATCGACGTCCTTTAAGATCTCATCCAA
The DNA here is from genome assembly GCF_900129155.1 of Marinomonas polaris DSM 16579. Classification (GTDB taxonomy): domain Bacteria; phylum Pseudomonadota; class Gammaproteobacteria; order Pseudomonadales; family Marinomonadaceae; genus Marinomonas; species Marinomonas polaris. The sequence goes on along the minus strand of NZ_FQVF01000002.1, from coordinate 172,806 downwards.
TTTACGTGTTAGCGCTTGAGTAATGTATTGATTGCCATTGCGAAAAATCGAACCGCGACTATGACTGCCTGCAAACGCAAGGGGATATTCCTCACCGTCTGCGGGAACCCAATCCAGCTTTTGTGTATGACGCGGGAAGTACAAATGGGTTAACTGACCCGCACGCGGACAACGCTCAATAAGCTGTCTCAAGCTGTGCGCTCCATCACCAACCACACTTGGTGTGTATTTCAAGGTAATGGAGATAACTTGGCCCTGTTCCTGCCCCGGATAACGCACGTAAAACACACCTGCTTCCGCTTGGTATGGCGCTTTACGCTGAAGAAGAAATCTTGCAGATAGAGGGAAGCTTTGGATGTAATCATAAAGTTGTGCTTTGGATTTCAGCAGTTTGACTCCAACACCGCGACAACCTAAGTCTGGCTTAGCCACAATCGGGAATGACAACTGAACAGCGTCCATTGCTTGCAAGGCGCTTTCTAACTGAGTATCTGTATTCTCTTGGTTTTTTGTCAGAGTAATAAAAGGTTCAATCCACTTTTTGGCTACTGGGCCCGCCAAGTTCAAAATATCAGTTTTAGATTCGCCCACCATGCCACTGAGCTTGATGCTCGGATTGGCGATTAATGGTAAACAGACATCGCCGTGACGAAGACCGAGTAGCAGACTCTGCACAACAACAGGCGCATAAAAAAACCAGCCAGGCATGAATTCATATGGCGAAATACTCGCCTCTTTTTCTACGTGGAGCAGCGGCATTCCAGCATTAATTTTATTCGGCGCAATGAACTGCCCCTCTACCATGGCACTCATGACATACCTCGCGTAAACGATTTATTAAGAAAACGATTTATTAAAAACAACAGGCCAAATACCAAAGGAATAAGTACCCACTTCAGCTCTGAGACTTGCATAAAGACACTACTGCCTATTTGGTAAATCAGCGTGAATACCACCAGCGTCCAAATAGACGTGGCAAGCAAAACGGCGCTAAAAAAGACAGGTAACGGGATGAGGAGAAAACCGCTCAAGGTAAAACCAATGGTCCTTAAACCGGGAATAAAGCGAATCAAGAAGAGGTTCAAAAAAGCACGCTGGGTCAGCTTTTTTCTTACGACTTTAAACGAAGAATTGCTTAAAGCTCGGTAACGCAGCCATCTAACTTTTCGGGTATATCGCCCCAAGACATACAACCCCAAATCCCCTGTCGCGATGCCAATAAAAATCGCCATTAGAGCAAGTGATGAAGGCATGTCACCGAGAGCAGATAAAGTCGCTGCCGTTGCAATAGCAAGGTCTTCGAGTAAATAAGACAAGAGCACAATACCAACACACAACAAAGCCAGCGATGTTGTTCCCGATGTTAGCCATGCTTGTAATTCTGCAATCAAGGTAAGCCACCTACCCATGTCATCTAAAAACTTGGAAAGATCCAAGCACCCTTATTTTGTTTCTGAGGGTTAGACGTAGATAGAAATCACTTTCTTACAGCGCTATTTAAAAAACTTATAAAAAGTAAAAAATATTAAAAATAATGAAATTTAACTAGCTAGGAGGAATTAGAAGGAGAGAAAAATACAGTAAATGATCGGAGGAAGTTAAAGATAAAGAGAGTCGTGTTTCTGTTTGCGAATTGAGCAGTTAGCCAAAATATCCAGTTTTTCACTCTGCGTAGATTTTTGCCAATCCATGATTTCAGTTATGGTTCGATAGCAACCCACACAAACATCATCGCCATCTAGGCAGCAATGTCGAATACAAGGACTTTTTATGGTTTTATCAGTTTCATGATTGGCTGACATAGCTTTACACCTCTTGCTTTCGCAATCCAAAAGAGGCCACGTTAATACGCAGCCTCTTAGTAGAACTAAGTTTGGATTTTAAACTGTTACCTTGTCCAACGCCTGACTAATATCCGCAATAATATCTTCGATGTTTTCAATACCGACAGATATACGAACCAGATCGCGGCTAACGCCAGCTTTTGCTAATTCTTCGTCATTCAACTGACGGTGAGTCGTTGATGCTGGATGACAAGCTAGAGATTTAGCGTCACCAATATTGACGAGGCGTAGTACCATTTGTAGTGCATCAATAAACTGTGTTCCAGCTTCGATACCACCGTTAATACCAAAACTTAGTACACCAGACGCTTTACCACTGGTAATTCGTTGGCTCATTTCATTGTATTTATTATCTGGTAACGCTGCGTAATTCACCCAATTCACTTTATCGTGATTCTGCAAAAATGCCGCTAGTTTTTCAGCATTAGAGCAATGGCGCTCCATTCTTAGTCCTAGCGTTTCCAAACCTTGCATGATTAAAAATGAACTGTGTGGAGACAACGCTGCGCCAGTATTACGTAAAGGCACTACTCGACAACGACCTATATAAGCAGCGGCGCCCAAGGCTTCCGTATAAACAACGTCATGGTAGGAGGGATCTGGTTCATTCAACATAGGGAAACGCTTTTTATTCGCCACCCAATCAAACTTACCTGAGTCAACAATAATACCGCCTACTGTCGTGCCATGACCGCCAATGTATTTTGTTAATGAATGCACCACGATGTGCGCACCCAATTCAAAAGGACGACATAAAAATGGTGTTGCCACAGTATTATCAACAATAAGTGGGATACCATGCTTATTAGCAATGGCAGCAAGCGCTTCTATATCAACTATATTACCGGCTGGATTACCGATAGATTCACAAAAAATAGCGCGAGTATTATCATCAATCGCTGCTTCAAACCCAGCTAGATCGTCCGCAGATACCATGCGGGTTTCAATGCCTTGTCTTGGGAAACTATGAGCAAATAAATTGTAAGTACCGCCATAAAGTTGACTGGTGCTGACAATATTTGAGCCAACATCACAAATACACTGTAGTGCATAAGTAATCGCCGCCATACCTGATGCTACGGCGAGAGCTGCGATACCGCCCTCCATTGCTGCAACACGCTGCTCTAAAACGTCAGTGGTTGGGTTCATGATACGGGTATAAATGTTGCCCTGGACTTTCAGGTCAAATAAATCCGCACCGTGTTGGGTATCGTCAAAGGTATAAGATGTCGTTTGATAAATCGGAACGGCTGCCGCTTTAGTTGTAGCTTCAGATGTGTAACCGTGATGCAGTGCAAGAGATTCTAATTTCATGGTAAGCAAACCTATTTTTATTATTCCCAAAAAGTAACGACATAATACTACAAGGTTATTACGCTTTGGAAAAACAAGTATTACTCATAACGTAAGGTAAAATTCTAATCCCAATTGCTACGGCGCATACTTTTGATTTGGCCTTTTTGTTTTTTCTGATCAACTCGTTTCTTCTGCGAAGAGCGCGATGGTTTGGTCGGTCTACGCGCTTTTTGCACACGAACAGCTTCAAGAATCAGTTCTTTAAGTCTTGCCAATGCGTCTTCTCGATTCAATTCTTGGGTGCGATGTTGCTGGGCTTTAAGCACAATATCACCATCTTTAGTAAGACGAGAATCACTTAACACCAACAAACGCTCTTTATAAAATTCCGGCAAAGAAGAACTAGCGACATTAAACCTAAGGTGAATGGCGGAAGAGACTTTATTCACGTTCTGGCCGCCTGCGCCTTGTGCTCGTATAGCGGTCAATTCAATTTCGTGGTCTGGGATCGCCACGGCGAGGGTAATTTGTAGCATGATGATTGCTTTATATATCTTTCTATTTGAATGACCGACGATTATAACAGGCTTAATAAGTGTTTGCTTTGGTACATCGTTTCTCAGTACATTATCGGTTACAATCGCCATTTTTTTCTGACCAAATAGGAGTTTTTTGTGACCCAATTCCGTCCTTGTATCGATCTACACCAAGGCAAAGTTAAGCAAATTGTTGGTGGCAGTCTGAATGACAAAGGCGCCACAGAGAACTTTATCAGCGAACACAATGCTGAGCATTATGCCAATATGTATCGTGAACATGGGCTCGTTGGAGGGCATGTTATTGCGTTAGGAAAAGGTAACCAAGAAGAAGCCTTAAGCGCACTGCGCGCTTATCCTAATGGTTTACAGTTTGGCGGCGGTGTTAACAGTAGCAATGCTGAAAGCTACTTAAAAGCTGGCGCTTCTCACGTTATTGTCACTTCTTATTTGTTTGAAAATGGTGAGTTTTCTTGGGATCGCTTAGACAAAATCAAACGCGAAACAGGTACTGATCGTTTAGTATTAGATTTAAGCTGTCGTCGTACAAAAGACGGCTGGTATATTGCGACCGATCGCTGGCAAACCATTACATCTACTCAAGTAAACCAAGAAAACCTTATTGAATTGGCAAACCACTGTGATGAGTTTCTTATTCATGCTGCAGACGTTGAAGGCTTACAGGCTGGTATTGACGAAGATTTGGTTCAATTACTTGGTCAAGGCTGCCCGGTTGCAGTAACCTATGCAGGTGGCGCTCGTTCTTTGGCTGACCTTAAGCGTGTTAATGAATTGTCCAATGGCTTAGTTGATTTAACTATCGGCAGTGCGCTAGATATTTTTGGCGGGAAAGGCGTGACGCTAGACGAATGTATTTTGTGGAATCAGTCACAAAAATAAAGTCCAAAGAGAGACGAGCCGTTAACTTGTCTCTCACTCTCTCTGTATTACATTATTATCTCAAAGATTCATAAGAGATTTTATTTACACTTTTAAATAAGATACTCGCATCGGCAACAGGTACTTCAGCTCGACATACTATCCGCCATGCCGCATACTTAGTCACTTATTTTCGCTTCTAATCTCAGGATTATTAAATGCCTACATTTCGTTCTGGCCTTTTACTTGCAACGCTTTTACTAAGTGCTTGCTCGATGCCAATTTTTCAAGATTTACAAAACAAGCAAACTGAGAAAACTTCTACTCCAAACACAGTAAACACAGAACAAACTAAACCAAGCAAAACTACAGACAACGAGGTTGCTACTGTAGAAACGAGTGTTATTACTGAGACAAATAATAGCAACGGCTCGAAAGCCAGCAGTCCTGATAGTAATACAGATCTGGCCGAGCAACTTAATACACAAAGAAAATTGGCTAACGCCAACTTTACAGAACTCAAAAATCGAGTAGGAAACGCGCCCGAGCTACCAAGACTATTAGCGACAGGGCAATTAAATTCGAAAGAAATTAACTCAGAAATTCAGCAGTTACGCTCATACATCAGCAAGACGAATACCGCCATTGCTTTGTTAAATGCACGTGTAGAGGACCGAGAAAAAGTCGCTATGAATGGTGACTTAATTCGAATTTTCTTATCTGAAGCGACGGTTACTCATGACAACATGACATTTAAAGCACAACCACTTGTGGGTCAATGGGTTCGCGGCGAAAGTCGAGTCATTCGTTTAAAAGACAATATTTTGTTTGAGAACCCTAAATCAGAAGACATGCATATTACGTTTTCAGAAACGTATCAACTTGTTGTTAATGGCGAAGTCATATCGACCGTTAACCCCAAAAAAGAAAAGAATAACGCAAGTTTCAATGTAACCACATCAGGTAATAACGGTACTATTGTTGGTAAATTAGACTATCGAGTCGTTGATAACGAATAACCTAATTATCGTTAAGTAAACAAACAAAATAAGAGCTTAAATTAGGCTCTTTTTTTATTTAACCAACTTAGCGGCTTTTCTGCGTTTCTGCGCATTGTCCAATACCATCTGAATGCACGCCAAATAATCAATAATCATGCTGGCAAATAACTTATTGTCTAACTCTCGAACTAATTTCCCGATACGCTTTATTACCTGCCAATTCACAGACATGACACGACTCGATGCATGTTTATCCGCCGCATTAAGGGCAGATAAGTATGCTGTTGCTATATAGCCAGGCTCTGGGTTCATTGTACCAGTATCTTCCGGCAGCGTTCCTACACTATGTAGCAGGCGTTCAGCTAACCGCCTATACAAAGACGACACTTTTTTAAACACGTGCTTATCAAGTGTATTCCCTACTCGCCCACATAATGCCGAGTTAGCAAAAAAACCGTCAAAACACATAGAAAGCATGTCACATAAAATACGTGAATCCCTATTGGGATAAAGCATTTTTTCTGTTCTATGGTCTTTAAGCATGTCTGTCTCCTTTCAAAAAAGGGTGAGCTTTGTGCAAATAAGGATAATTAAGGCCGTGTTTAATGCAAAGTTACTGCAAAAGGCTAGGACAAGCTTATCTACCTATGATTCCATAACTCTATAAATTTTCACGATCACTCTTCTGTTCTATCTAGGGAAAATAATAATGTCTTCACCAAAGCTATTTATGCATGTTCAAGATCCATTATTAGCTTCAAATCTACTTTCTTTAAATGGCGTTCGACAGTATGAGTTAAACATTAGTCATCAAGATGAAAATTGGCTAGATCAGCTATCTGTCGCTCAATGTGATGTTGCTCTTATCGAAGTAAATTCATTGCATGATGTTGCCTTAAAAGAACTTATTAGCAGCCCTGTTCTATATAAAACAGAGTTCTTATTTTTCAGCAAAGGCGAACCAGATCCAATATTAGATCACCTAATGCATAAAGGTGCTGGATTTCACTATCGTGCGCCTTACAATTTAAAGCTGATTGAATCTTCCTTGAAAGAAGTCTTTAGTGAACTAAGCCGCTCTCACGAAAATGCCAATACCCAAACCAGTTATCTGGATCAATTTGGCTTATTAGTCGGCTCATCAACTGCCATGCATTCGCTTTATCGCACTATTCGAAAAGTCGCAGCAACCAAAGCCAATGCTTTTATCATGGGCGAAAGCGGTACAGGTAAAGAACTTATCGCCAATACTTTACATGTTTTCAGCCAACGCGCTGAAGGTCCTTTTGTCGCCATCAACTGCGGTGCGCTTAGCCCGGAGTTAATCGACAGTGAATTATTCGGCCATGTTAAAGGTGCTTTCACCGGAGCACACAAAGATCATCAAGGCGTTTTCGAGCAAGCAGAAGGCGGTACACTCTTTTTAGATGAAGTCACCGAGATGCCATACGAACAGCAAGTAAAACTTTTAAGAGTCCTCGAAAGTGGTGAATACAAACCAGTCGGCGCTCAACAAGTAAAAATGGCCAACGTACGAATTATTGCTGCAACTAACCGTACATTAAGCGATGCTATCCGCGATGAAGTATTCCGCGAAGATCTCTATTTTCGTTTAGCTCAATTTCCTATCATGGTTCCAAAATTAAAAGACCGAGAAGGTGATGCATGTGGCCTTGCTCAACACTTTTTGTCTTACCGCAACGCTAAAGATGGCCAACACAAACAATTTTCAGCACAAAGTCTAGAAAAGATTAACCACTATACTTGGCCCGGTAATGTGCGAGAGTTAAAACATGCCATTGAGCGGGCTTACATTCTAGCCGATCATATTATTCATCCAGAACACCTAATAACCAATGATCTCAGTGAGCAAACCGAGATAGACAAAACAGCAGGTATTCCTACTGGTATGCGCCTAGATGACATAGAAAAAATCGCCATCTTAAAAACACTGAAAAACAATGACGGAAACAAAACAGATACTGCCCATCAACTTGGTATCAGTATCAAAACCCTATATAACAAACTCGATAAATACGAACATACCGATTTTTTATAAAGCAATAACAGTTACCTTAAAAAGAACGTTAGAAAAAAGGCCGATCAACTCGGCCTTTTTTCTGTTCGTTTTAGCAATCAGTGTCTTTGGCGTTCATGCCTTCTTTCGCTTCTTCACACTTGTCTTCAATGGCATTACCTGTATCTGTCATAGTGTCTTCAATTGAATTGCCCGCGTTATTTAGCGCTTCACCAGCATTATCCATTGTCTGCTCAACAGCATCACCAGCATTGGACATAGCGTCTTCTACTTTGTTGTCATCAGAACTCTGATCACATGCTGCCAATGTACCAGCAGTAACAAGAACCAAAGCGGTATTTAGTAGAGTGCGTTTAATATTCATAATGGTAACCTCCATTTAGTTTTTTAAAATTTGGGCGTCATGGCTGCGTTTATATCCAGCCTTCCCAAGTAATCAACTCAACGACCTGAACAAAAGAACTGAAGTTCATATCGTTGATTTCCCTTAGAGTATTGCGAAGCTTGTGCCAACTTTCAAAAAAACGCACAAGATATTGATATTAAAGAATTTTATTAAAAAACATTCATCCAACATAACTACTAGACAGCAAGCTAATAAGTAGTTTTTACAAAACTACTCGGTAACTGTTTCCGTCGAGTAATTGTAAAGACGCAAAAAATGTGGCTCATAAGCCATCAATGCTCTGAGATAAACAGGAAACACCACGAAATAAACAGACAACACTACAAAATAAACAGCTAATTTCATGGAATACACAAAAAGACTCTTGAATGTTTGTATGTCTGCCATAGAATTGGCCAAAATCTATGCTTTATTTATAAAAGCGACCTTTAAGGACATATTAATGAGCTCTACGCTGTACACCTCACCAAGATTAGATGGCTTTCGTATGCCTGCGGAACACGAACCGCAAGAGCAAGTTTGGATGGCTTGGCCAACCCGCGAAGACAACTGGCGAGAAAAAGGCAAACATGCTCAAAAAGAGTTTGTTGCTGTTGCTACAGCAATCGCACAATCAACAGACGTCACCTTCATTGCCGATGCCAAGAATTATGAACAAGCTCGCCTCGCTTTGCCTAGTAAAATCCGAGTCATTGAGATGCCGTCCGATGATTGCTGGATGCGTGACATAGGTGCGACCTATGTAGTGAACGATCAAGGCGAACGCCGTGCAAATAGTTGGCAATTTAATGCTTGGGGTGGCGAACTAGACGGCTTATACGATTCTTGGGAGCAAGATAATGCGGTCGCCGCAAAAATGGCCACTGTCACAGGTGACTATGTTTACCACGCGCCGTTAATTTTAGAAGGCGGTTCCATTCATGTGGACGGTGAAGGCACCTTATATACGACAGAAGAATGTTTGCTTCACCCAAGCCGTAATCCGCATTTAAGCAAAGAAGACATAGAAGACCTATTAAAGGTGTACTTAAATGTTGAAAAAATCATTTGGCTTAAAGATGGGCTTTATAACGATGAGACTAACGGCCATGTCGATAACATTATGCATGTTGTTCGTCCAGGTGTTGTCGCATTAACAGATTGTGAAGACTCAAACGATCCACAATATGCCATCAGTAAAGCGGCGCTAAAAGTCCTAAGCCAAGCAATCGATGCAAAAGGCCGAACACTAGAGATTATTAAGCTTCCGATGCCGGGGCCGCTTTTTGTATCAGAAGATGAAGCAAAAAACTTAGTAGAAAGTGATTATATGAATCGCCAAGTCGGAGAACGTCTTGCAGCTTCTTACGCCAACTTTTTAATTACGAATAACAGTGTTGTATTTCCAACATTCGGCGAAAAAACTGATGAACAAGCAAAGGAGATTCTACAAAAGGCATTTCCTGAGCATAAAGTAATAGGTGTTTACGCCAGAAATATATTATTAGGTGGCGGAAACATCCACTGTATTACTCAGCAAGTTCCTGAAAAGTGCTCTATTAAAGCAGTTTAAGAGCCCTAATAAGCCCTTAACGGATTATTATATTGGTTATATATGTTATGCCTATATTCAATATAAATACCAAGATGATAAACCTTTTTTATGGCACTAATATTTCTGTTTGTAGCGCACACACACTGTGCTAATCTCGTGTATTAGCGCCTTGTAAAAACGGTTTATAACGCATTGGTGTTTTGTGTATTTTCTGGCTAGAACATAATCAAATTTTTGCTTATGTTCGGTTGTACTAATTGAAGCGCATTGCTTCTTATTTACGATGGCGTATTTCGCTTGGGGTAATATCAATGGATTCCACGTTTACTTTATTGGACTTAGGCTGGCAGGCTTACTTTCAACAACAGTTATCATTGGATGATTTAGAATCTAACCGCATTGCACGTATCTGCTCTCAAAAAGACAGCAGCTACGAGCTTGTCAGTGAATTCGGCTTTTTCACTTTAGAAAACCATTCCGATATGCCAAGCATGGCTGTCGGTGACTGGGTTATTACTGACACTGAACAAAACTTCCTACGCCTTTTAGAACCAAGTTCTATATTTGAAAACATCGCTTCAAATATAGACACTGTATTTTTAATTTGTGCATTAAATCAAGATTTCAATTTAGCGTTGATTAAACGTTATTTAGAACTTACTCATGAAGCTCAAGCAGATGCAGTTGTTATACTTACAAAAGCAGATACTTGTAATGACGCAGCTGAAAAACGTGCCCAAGTAGAAAAACTTGATCCGTTACTCATCGTAGAAACGGTTAATGCTTTGGATGCTGACAGCCTACGCTGTTTATCGCCTTTGCTTAAGAAAGGTAAAACCATTGCCTTACTTGGCGCGGTTGGTTCTGGTAAATCTGCATTGATCAATACCTTGATGCAAACCACGGCCGAAGGCAAAGCACAAAGAAACATTGGTGATTCGGGCGCCTTAAAGATCATGCCATCAGGTGCTATTTTGCTAGATACTGCAGGCATGCGTGAACTACAACTTGCTGAATTCGATAGCAGCGCTATTGCCAATTTCGCTGACATCATTGCATTGGAAAAAGAATGCCGTTTCAGTGACTGTCATCACCAAGGCGAACCTGGTTGTGCCATCAAAGGCGCAGTTAAGGCAAATCGTTTAGATGAGCAACGTGTGGCTGACTTTATGTTACTTCGTAATGAAGACAGCGATGATGATCAAGTTACCAGATCTAAACCACAAGAAAAGTTTTACCGTAGCGCACAATCCGATATCCGCGCTCGAAAACACAGTTCTGCTGAGTAATATTAAGAGCAATCTCAAATTAGCAAAACAGAAAGCGGACTATACTCAATAGTCCGCTTTTTTTTATGTGATATTTTTATACGATTTTTATGCAACAGTAGATAAAATTCGGGAAGAAAAGCAAGTGTCCTTTACAGCAAGCCTTTGAGTGTTTATAACAAGTCCCTCTATTCGTTTTCACTCCACTCCAACAGAGGCAGCTTTTCTGAATCACCATGTCTAATACTTTACTGATTTATTCAACAACAGACGGTCACACAAAAAAGATAAGCCTTAAAATGCAAGCCATTATCGAGAGCCAAGGCCATACCGTCACCCTTCTACCAGTAGAAGAAGCAAGCGCTGAAACCTTAGCCAATCACGACAAGGTAGTCATTGGTGCCAGTATACGCTATGGCAAACATCAGAAAGTTGTGATTGATTTTATTGAGCAGAATAAAACTCAGCTTAAAAGCAAACCAAGTGCATTTTACACCGTTAACCTTGTTGCTCGTAAACCTGAAAAGTGCCAACCTGATACCAACCCGTACATTATTAAACTTTTGGCTCAACTAGATTGGAAGCCAAGTTTAGAAGGTGTTTTTGCTGGTAAGTTAAACTATCCAAAATACGGTTTTATCGATCGCAACATGATCCGCTTCATAATGTGGATGACAAAAGGGCCAACAGATCCCAAAACCAATATAGAATTTACCGATTGGAATAGTGTTGATCAGTTTGCTCAAGCTGTTTGCGATATGCAATAAAACGATAACAAACAATTCACAGCAAAAACTGCGATTTAAAGTATTAAAACATTTAGTTCTTCTATTCAGTTATTAGAAAAGGAAAAGATGAAATGACTGACGCACTACTATTAACCTTTGTTTTTTTGGTTGCGGGGGTCATTTCTGTTCCTATTGCGTCACGCCTAGGACTGGGGTCTGTCTTAGGATATCTGTTAGCTGGCATCATTATTAGTCCATTACTAACCCTATTAGAAGTAGACATTGTTTCTATTCAACACTTTGCCGAACTTGGTGTTGTCATGATGTTATTTCTTGTCGGACTAGAGCTAAACCCTAAAAAACTCTGGGCATTAAAGTCTAAATTATTAGGCTTAGGTGGTGGGCAAGTTGTGTTAACAGCCCTTCTTATTATGGGATTAGGAATGCTGTTAAACCAAGAATGGCGTACCAGCTTAGCTATTGGTTTAGTACTTGCTCTATCTTCAACCGCCATCGTCATTCAAACATTGACTGAAAAAGGTTTAATGAAATCAGATGGCGGCCAATCATCTTTCGCCGTATTGCTCGCTCAGGATATTGTCGTTATCCCAATGTTGGCCTTTATTCCTCTGCTTGCCACACCAGAACTCATCGAATCTTTAAGTCATGCGGCAGAGATATCTCAGGGTGGAAGCCATTCAGTATCTTTAGTCGATGGTTTAGAAGCATGGCAAACTGCATTAGTCACCATCGGCGCTATTGGTATAGTGATTTTAAGCGGTAGCTTTTTAGTTACGCCTATTTTTCGTTTTATCGCAGTCACACAATTAAGAGAACTTTTTATTGCCGCCGCGTTGATGTTCGTTATCGGCACAACTCTACTCATGTCTTTGGTTGGACTTTCTCCTGCACTCGGAACATTTCTAGCTGGCGTGGTGTTGGCTAACTCACCTTATCGACATGAGTTAGAAAGTGATATAGCTCCTTTTAAAGGCTTGCTGCTGGGATTATTCTTTATGACCGTCGGTGCTGGCATAAACTTCGCCCTACTTTCTAGTCATTTTTTCTCTATTCTTGGCTTAACTGTTGGTCTAATTCTGCTGAAAGCTACCACGTTGTTAATATTAGGACGGATATTTAACATTCGTGGTTCAAACAAATGGCTGTTTGCGCTAGGCCTTGCCCAAGCCGGGGAGTTTGGTTTTGTTTTACTGTCTTTTACTGTCAGTAATGCAGTGATATCACAAGAAGTTGCCGACATTCTACTACTTGTCGTGGCGTTGTCTATGTTGCTCACGCCAATGCTATTCATCATCTATGATCGTGTTATCGCGCCTCGTTATGCCACCGACCAAACTGCCGGCACACACGATGAACTACCCGATGACAATAAAATCATTATTGCTGGTTCCGGACGAATGGGAAGTACGATAGACAACCTTTTGCGTTTGGCTGGTTATCATTCAACAGTGATTGATTTCAGCGTAAAGCGATTAAGAGCACTTCAGCATTTTGGCGTTAAAAACTACTTCGGTGACGCCACCCGTCCAGACTTATTAGAAGCCGCAGGCATAGATGAAGCATCATTGTTGATTATTACCATTGATGATCCAGAGCAAATTACCAAGCTCGTCAAATATGTCAAAGAGCACTACCCTGATCTACACGTTATCGCGAGAGCTTTCGACAACAATCACGTTTACGATTTATGGGCTTCGGGATGTCGCGACATTATTCGAGAAAACTACGACAGTAGCTTGCGTATGGGACGGTCTGCTTTTGAAGCACTTGGCATTTCTCATAAAAAAGCCGAACAGATGATTGACGTGTTTAATCAGCACGACAAAGTATCTATGGTGGAAGTAGCCGATGCACATCAGATAGGTGTACCCTTCCATGAAAACACCGTATTTATTGCTCGTCTAAAAAAATACCTTGAAGAGAAAAACCCACAACTTCAAAAAGCCATGAAAGACATTCAAGCTCAAGCAGATGACTAAGAATATTCGTATTTAGCACTAAAAAGTTAGTGCTAAATACATTAATGGAGCGCCACTTTACTTTGTAGTTTGGCGAGCCGTTCATTCCATTTTCCCGCATGGGAGCGCTCGCAAGCTTCTTCTGTATCAAAGCTAACTTGCTGACGAAGCTGGTTTAGCTTGATGTTTACGGTGCTTAACTCATTATTAATAAGCGTATAAAAGTAATCATCTTGCTTCGCCTCAATGGCTTTAGACAAGGCCTCATCGGTTTCGAAAACACAAACGATCTTTAGCGAATTAGGAAACGTATTGTAATTAACTAAATGCGTTAGCCAGACAAAACCTTCCACTGAACCCAGTGCTGTTTCACACACATTCGTTAACGCTCCACGAAGTGCATTATCGATTTTTTTATCGGATTTCTTCATAAAAATACATTACTGATTTAAGAAGCCGAAAGTGTAACCTGTCGCACAACCTCAACCAAGTTGATCAAGCAGATTCACTATCATGCATTTCTTCTAAAAAATAACCTGCTATAATTTCAAAACACCGTTTCAATATAAAGCTTCTACATAAAGCGCCGCATCATCGGAGATAATCTTGCACAAAACATTTCGCTCATTGAGCAACCCGCAATATCGACTTTGGGCAATGGGAGCTTTTGTCTCAAATATTGGCACATGGCTGCAACGTACTGCGCAAGATTGGATTGTGATTGCAGAACTGTCTAACGGAAACGCCACTGCAGTAGGTATTGTTGTCGCTCTGCAATTTGCTCCGCAATTTATTTTCTTACCTATCATTGGTTGGGCTGCTGATTACTTCGATCGCCGCAAACTACTTATCGTCACACAAAGCTTGCGCGGTTTGCTCGCGCTGGTTCAAGCCATCATGATTCTAAATGGTCACCTTGAGCTGTGGCACATGTATATTTTCGCTTTTTTACTCGGCTGCTTTACCGCATTCGACACTCCAGCGAGACACGCATTCGTAGCCGATTTAGTTGCTGATAAAGATCTAGCTAACGCAGTTTCTTTGAATTCTATTTCATTTAATAGCGCTCGGATGATTGGCCCTGCTATCGCAGGTTTTTTAATTCTATTAATGGGTGCTGGCTGGGTGTTTGCGCTAAATGCCTTGTCCTTTATCCCAATTATAGCCATCACTTATATGATAAAGGCCAAACCAGTAAATTTACTTCCAAGCGTCGAAAGTGATTCTAGCAAATCTAGTAAAGCCACCTTATTTGATGGATTTCATTATATTCGCCAACGTCCAGACATGATCATTGCCATCACCATGTTCTTTTTCTTCGCTATGTTTGGGCTAAACTTCACTGTCTATCTGACGTCAATGACCGTTCATGTGTTTACTGGTAACTCTCAGCAATTTGGCATTCTGATGTCTATTATGGCAGTAGGGTCTATTGTCGGCGCCATGATTACCGCTAACCGAGAAAACCCTAATGTTCGTTTTATATCCTTTTCAGCTATCGGCTTTGGGGGAATTGCCTTGATAGCCTCGATCATTCCTAATTTTTGGCTATTTGCTGTCTCACTCAGTTTAATAGGCATGACTACTCAACTTTTTACCACATCCGTACACAGCCTAATTCAACTCAGTGCACAAAAATACATACGCGGTCGAGTCATTGCTATTTTGTTAGCAACCTCTGTAGGAGGTTCGGCAATTGGTGGGCCTTTGGTCGGTTGGACTGCCGACTTACTCGGTGCTCGTTGGGCTATCGCCTGTGGAGGCATTATTGCTTTGCTAACCGCTGCACTTGGCTTACGCTATTTACATCAAAGAGGTGATAAATAAGTTTTTTTAAGATTAAGCAAAGCTCTCAACTATTAAGCTGCACCATGATGCATTACACTATTTGCTCACGATAACATTCGACCCAAACATTCGATAAAAAGCAGGAAACTCACATTGACCTCCTGCTTTTGCTTTGATTTAAGACATCCAGTAAGGAATCACGCTGTGAAAAAAGTATTTATTGATGGCGAAACAGGCACAACAGGTCTTCAAGTAAAAGACCGTCTAGTTAACCACCCACACATTGAAATCATCAGTATCGACCAAGATAAAAAACGCGATGTAGAAGAAAAGCGTCGCCTGATGAAAGAAGCCGATGTAACAGTACTTTGCCTACCAGATGATGCCGCAAAAGACAGCGTTATTTTGGCAAAAGAAGAAGGCTGTCGTATTTTGGACGCGAGTTCTGTCCATCGTGTCGCCGAAGGCTGGGTATATGGCTTGCCTGAACTTGATGTCACTCAACGCGACAAAATCAAAGATGCGCAGTTTGTCTCTAACCCAGGTTGTTACCCAACTGGCGTGATTTTGCTATTGAAACCATTGATTGAAGCTGGATTATTATCCGCGTCTTATGATTACTCAATCAATGCCGTATCTGGTTACAGTGGTGGCGGCAACGCGCTAATTGACCGTTATGAAAGCACTAACAATGCGCCGATATTCGGTGCTTACGGTTTGTCTTTCAACCACAAACATCTAGCTGAAATGAAAAAATGGTCAGGCTTGGATAACGCACCCATTTTCGTTCCTAGTGTTGGTAACTTCCGCCAGGGCATGTTGACCTTCTTGCCAATTCAGCTAAAAGGCGATGTCACCATGGAGCAGTTACAAGCTAAATTGGCCGAAGTGTATGCCAACGACACGTTTGTAACGGTAAATGGCTTTAATGTGGTTGCCGATAACTCAGCACCATTCTTGACGCCACATGGTCTTGAAGACACAAACCAAATCGAACTCTCGGTTCTAAGTGAACCAGGCAACAAGTCTGGCATTCTTGTCGCAAAACTGGATAACCTCGGTAAAGGCGCGTCTGGCGCTGCCGTACAAAACCTAAACATCATGTTAGGTTTTGACGAAGCAACCGCAGTTAACCTTCGCTAGTCATCTTATCCCGCCTTCTTTTTCAAAGAAGGCGGGATTTATGCCTTAGAGCCTCAAATGAATAATAAAAATAAGTCTCCACATGTCACCAAAACAACACCGACACCTTCACTGAATATCCCAAGCAAACCTAGCTGGCCGCTTTATCTAATTTTAGCGATGACGTTTGCCATAGGCGCTATTTCCTATCAATTTCTAACGCTCCCCCAATCGCTGACTGCTGGATTGCTGTTCATTTGTATCGCCTTCTGGGCGACGTCTCTGGTGCCAGCTTATTGGCCAGCTTTGGGCTTATTTGCCTTTGCGACGGCAACACAGCTCGCTCCGACACAAGTAATATTCGCAGGATTCCAATCGTCGACATTTTGGTTACTTTTCAGCGGTATGGTGTTCGGTGCAGCGATTAATCATACGGGGATCAACTCTCGCGCAACACGTTTATTAATGCTGATTCTTGGCAATAGCTACCAAGGCACTATTATCAAAATTGCGTTGTTTGCGATGGGATTGGCCTTTTTGATTCCTTCTGGCGTAAGTCGTATCGTACTCATCATCCCGATCATTGCTTCCCTTGCAGATCATTTTGGTTATGATCAAGACTCTAATGGCCGAAAAGGCATGTTATTGGCCGCGGCATTTGGAACCTTTTTACCTGCCTTTTTTATCTTGCCTGCGAACGCGCCTAACATGCTGCTTTCAGGTATGGCCGAAGCGCTTTATAACGCACCCTTTTCTTATGGTGAGTATCTACTTTTGCACTTCCCTATCTTAGGACTTGGAAAGTTAATCATGACTGTTGGCGTTATTCTGTGGCTTTTTCCAGATAAAGCACCAAACCAAGCGATACAAGCGACAATCGAAAAGTCAGCCATGACAAAAATAGAAACACGGTTGTTAATTGTGCTTTGTGTTTGTTTTGCTTTCTGGTTCACAGACTCGCTGCATCATATTTCAGCAGGTTGGGTTGGGCTAATTGCTGCATTAGTTTGCCTATGGCCAAGCCTTGGATTGATGGCAAAAAATAGCATCGATAAAGACATTCAGTATGGCACACTGCTATTTGCCGCAGGCATTATAGGATTAAGCGCGATCATTGCTTACTCAGGCCTTGGTAATATCTTGGTTAATTATTTAACCGAAGTCATTCCTTTCTCAGAAGATTCAACTTTACTGAATTTGAGCTTGCTGACATTTATTTCCACTTGCGTGGCTGTGGTGACTAATTTGGCAGGTGTTCCCGCTATTATGACCCCAATGGCTGAGCATTTAGCCAGCATCACCGGCCTTTCTAGCCATGCAGTGCTAATGACGCAAGTATTGGCTTTTTCCAACGTGTTACTGCCTTATCAGGCGCCGCCACTGATTACCGCGATTGCGCTTGGCAATTTATCCATCAGCGCCGTCACTAAGGTTTGCTTAGCGACCTTTGTTTTAACAAGCTTGATACTGCTACCACTGAACTTCGTCTGGTGGCATATTCTCGGTATGTTTTAGGTAAGTTCTTAGCTAAGATAGACAAAAGCCGCCTATCCATTCAGATAAGCGGCTTGTTAATGACAAAGCTATTTAATATTTAAAATAGAAACCTACTTCGTTGGCTGCCAAACGTTAAGCTTAGACTTACGCATTTGGTCTTTTTCTGCTGCAGAAGCGCCCCAATTACCATCATAAACTTTACCTTCCCAATCACCGTAAGCCGGATTAGGTAACATGATAAATGTTGTACCAAACAGCGCTTTATTTTTCTCAACCGCTGCATCACTTTCCGCTAAACCCTTGGTTCTGAAATCGGTGGAGAAATCGTTTAGGTTATCACCCATCAACAACGCAACGTCGTAGCTCTCTGCCACTTGTTGTCGGCGAGGCTCTTTGTTACTAGTAGACGTATTCAACATCAAATGCGCATCATCCACATTAGGAAACCCTAAAGCTTTTAAATTTTTACGTGTGCCTTCTAAACCTGATGCTTTACGGTTAGTTATATAAAATACTTCACCACCTTTGCTCGCCACATAGTTCAGAAACTCAGTCGCGCCCGGCATGGCTTTCGCCTGTGCAGCATCCATCCATTCGCCCCATGTTTTGCTTGAATAGCCAAAATCCTTACCGATCAACCAAGCTTGATAACCGCTGTTGTCGATAACTGTTTCGTCAGCATCGACAATCACCGCGATTTTCTTGCTGCCTTTATGTTGGCTAGCATATTGATCAAATTGCATTTTTGCCAAATTAAACGCTTGATAAGACAAAGCCTTATATTCAGCAGAGGCTTGCATCCACAAGGTCGACATAACCAACTGTTCGTTTAAGTCTTTGGCCGAATAATCAGATTCTTGAGCAAAAGCGGTGAACGAAAAACCGCCCGTTAGCAGTGCAGTTGACAGAACCAGTGTACGAAAAGTGATTGAAGACATTAAAAACCTCTTATTTATAGACACATATGTAACTCAATAAACGCTTCTTGCAAAAAATACACCTTCTTTGTCTATTCGTCTTCCTCTTTTATTCAAACAATAAAGAACGTCAATCTTGTTAGAAAAACCATCTCGCAGCCATTTGAGAACAGCTTTTTCAACGAAAATATCGTATTATCCCCGCTATTAGCCATTGACCCAGCATTCTAACTATTGATTCCTATGATACGACTTTCCAATATCCAACTTCCTCTTGATCACGACGCTAGCGCAGTAGAAAGCGCAATTTTATCCATGCTTGAAATTCCAGCCGAGAAACTCGTTAGCTTTAACGTTTTTCGTCGCGGATACGATGCGCGCAAGAAAACTAATATCATGTTGATTTACACTTTGGATGTTGAAACGACGTGTAACGATGTTTTGCTTAGCCAATTTGCGGATCACCAGCAAATCAAAGTCACACCAGACTTAGATTATCATCCGGTTACACAAGCACCGGTAACTTTGACTGAACGACCTATCGTTATTGGTTTTGGTCCATGTGGCTTATTAGCAGCCTTGGTTTTAGCGCAAATGGGTTACAAGCCAATCGTGTTGGAGCGTGGTAAAGAAGTACGTGAACGTACCAAAGACACATTCGGTTTCTGGCGTAAGAAGATTCTGAACACAGAATCTAACGTACAGTTTGGAGAAGGCGGCGCAGGAACCTTCTCTGACGGCAAACTCTATAGCCAAGTGAAAGACCCTAAACAATACAGCCGAAAAGTCCTTAATGAATTTGTTGCTGCAGGCGCACCGGACGAAATTCTTTACGTCAGCAAACCTCACATTGGTACCTTTAAGTTGGTTGCCATGGTCGAAAAAATGCGTGCACAGATTATTGAGCTAGGCGGTGAGATTCGTTTTAGCTGCCGCGTCGATGATTTACATATCGAAAATGGCCAAGTCACTGGCGTTACCCTTGCTGATGGCGAACAATTACACTCCAAGCACATTGCTATCGCCATTGGTCACAGTGCTCGCGACACCTTCGAAATGCTACACAATAAAGGCGTGTATATCGAAGCCAAACCTTTCTCGGTTGGCTTTCGTATTGAGCACGAGCAATCGTCTATCGATAAAGCACGTTTTGGCCCAAATGCGGGTAACGAAATTCTTGGGGCAGCGGATTACAAACTGGTTCACCACTGTAAAAATGGTCGTTCCGTTTACAGCTTCTGCATGTGTCCAGGCGGTACAGTAGTTGCCGCTACGTCGGAAGAAAATCGTGTGGTCACCAACGGCATGAGTCAATATTCTCGTAACGAGCGTAACGCCAACAGCGCCATTGTGGTGGGCATTGATCCTTCCGATTACCCAGGTGGACCACTTGCTGGTATTGAATTCCAACGCAAACTAGAAAGCCTTGCTTATGAATTGGGCGGCAGCAACTACGATGCGCCAGCTCAAACCGTCGGTGCTTTTTTACGTAACGAAACACCAAAAGCACTTGGAACGGTGGAACCCTCTTTCAAACCGGGTATTAAGCTAACCAACCTAGCGGATGCCTTACCCGATTTTTGTATCGAAGCGATTCGCGAAGCTATTCCAGCGTTTAATAAGAAAATCAGAGGCTTTGCCTTTGACGATGCTTTATTGACTGGCGTAGAAACACGTACCTCAGCACCAATCAATATCAAACGTGATAACGACAGCCTAGAAAGCATCAACACAAAAGGCTTATTCCCAGCAGGTGAAGGCGCAGGCTACGCCGGTGGCATCATGTCAGCAGCTATCGACGGTATAAAAATCGCCGAGGCCATGGCATTGAGTATTAACGCTAAAGCAGTCAAATAACCATTAGACATCGCTTATAGAAACTAACTAGAAAGGGCTCTCTAATGAATAGACAGCCCTTTCTTCTTTTTGCTAACAAGCTATTTATCAGCCCCTTCTGTCACATCAATACCTCGCTCAGCAAATACTTCTTTGGCGGCAAAAAGGCCATTTAACGCGGCTGGAAAGCCAGCATAAAGTGCCATTTGCATCAACACTTCGATGATTTCTTTTGGTGAACAGCCCACATTGAGCGCAGCATGAAGATGGACTTTCAATTGTGGTGCGGCATTGCCTAATGCGGTTAAGGCCGCCACGGTAGCGATTTCACGAGACTTCAAATCCAAACCAGAGCGGCTATAGATATCACCAAAACCAAACTCGATCATCAAGGTAGCGAAATCTGGCGCGATAGGTTGTAGTGCATCGACGACTTTCTGGCCTTGTTCACCGTCTATTTCAGCGAGTTTTTTCAAACCTAATTGATAACGATCTTCACTCATTTTTCTCTCCTAAACACTTCATAAAAGGACACCAGTTACATTGCTTGTTACTATGTCATTTTTTATAATCGAAATATTTAGAAAAAATAGAGAAGTCATTTTTCAATATTGAAAAACAACTTTAGCGGAATATCTTATGAAAGAGATGATTTGGGACGATACGAAAGCTTTCTTGGCGCTTGCCCGTTTCGGCACGCTTACCGTAGCAGCAAAATCCCTAGACATGGGAATTGCTACGCTATCACGAAAAATAGAACGTCTTGAGCAAAGTCTACAAACACCGCTCTTTTTGCGTTTTCAAACAGGCTACCAACTGACGGATGAAGGCAAAAATCTATTAAATAAAGCAGAGGCAATGGAAGCCGCCGCTTTTGCGTTTACCAAGAGTGCGAAAAAGGAATCTCAACTGATCGGAAGGGTCAAAGTCGCTACGGCTGAAAACCTCGCCACTCACCTCATTTTGCCAGCACTAGGCCGTTTTCAGCAAACTTACCCTAACTTACACATCGATATTGTCACTGACATTCATACAGCCAATTTACATCGTCGAGATGCTGACCTTGCCTTACGTATGGTGCGTCCAACCAATGGCAATGTCAGCTTCCAACATGTTGGTACGCTAGGCTACGGACTCTACTGCAGCACTCATTACCAAAAGGAACGCGATGACGCTAATGACAATTTTATTCAATGGGGAGAGCATTACGAGCATTTGCCCGCAGCACAATGGATAGCCAATCAATTAGCAGGAAAAGAGCCCATTATCACCACCACATCGGTAGCAACACAAGTAAGTGCTTGCCTTGCGGGAATCGGCGTGGCGGTGTTGCCACACCTAGTAGCACAGCACACTGAACTTGTTTGCCTTATCGACACACCAGAGGTCAATCAAGAAATTTACCTCGTTATCCAGACTGATTTAACCCAATCGAAACGCACTCGCGCTGTGGCGGATTTTCTTTCAGAGCTGGTAAAGACACATCAAGATCGCCTTAATTAGGGTACGGCCATACCTTAAATATTCTCACCATAAACTTAAACTGGTCATTCGTGGTCATACAGCGGATGTGTTCTAGCTCGTCTAACAAAAATCTCAGTTGAAAAAACCAATCATCATTTTTCGATAGACAATTCTCTAGGGCCTTCTTTAGCACTCAAACTCAGTGGTGCTAGTGGTGTTGGAAACCTTTAAGAACAATAAACACAATGAGTATTTTAAAAGCTCATTGTGTTTCTTTAAAAAACAATCCAAGACTTGTGTTTTGAGTTCGATTACGCTGACTTAATACAAAAACAGTCAGTAACAATGCAAGAAATTCAGTACTCGCAGCCGCATACCAAATCCCCCATTCGGAAAAGAAGTACGGCAGAATAAAAATCAACGGAAGAGAGAACGCATAGGTTTTCATTATGCCTAAAATGCCTGCTCTTTTTGCATCACCAATGGCTTGAAAAAACATGCTAATCATCATTTGCGGGCCAACCAGAAAAAGCGCCAAAGTAGAAAATGGTAAAATTCGTACTACCCCACTAATCACGGCTTGATCACTAACAAACAACATCCCTAAATCACGTTTAAAAACAAAAGCTATCGTCTGCAATAACAAGCAATAAACAAAGGCAATAGTCAGAGCAATTTTAATACTGGCATTTACTCGGCTCAACTCATTCGCTCCAAAGTTGTTACCAACAATCGCTTGAAACGCCATGCTAAGCCCAAGCAAAGGCAAGAAAATAAACGTCATTAAACGCGTGATAATGCCATAAGCTCCCACTGTCGTTGCATAATTAGCAGCATCCCACGTTTGCAAATTGTATAAAATAGCACCAGATGTTAATGCCAAGCCGATATAATTTAAACTCGAAGGTGCTCCTAAAGACAAAAACGTCAGCCAATGCTGTCGAGATTTTGAAAACGACACAACCTGAAGGTTAAGCTCGTTTTTCTGATATTTCCGATAGCAAAAAACAATAATTAAAGAGACCGTTTGTGCCAAAACAGTGCCATAAGCAGAACCCTCTACCCCCCAATTCAAACCGACAATCAACAAATAGTTAAATACGCCATTCAGTAGCACTGACAAAAGAGAGACCGACGCCATGAAAGAAACGCGCCCTTCGCAGCGTAAACTGTCACCATTAATAGCTAGAACAAAGACCAAGGGAGAGAAAAAGACCAAAATAGATATATAACGATAACTCATATCGGCAATCAGATTTGAGCCATTACTCACAGCATCTGTTAACGCGTGTCCACCTAGTAAAAACAAACAGATCAGCACAGCACAGACCACTAAAGACAAACTAATCGCTTGCGAGAACACTTCCACGGCACTAGATCCATTTCCCGCGCCTAATTGCCGCGCCATCAAACTGGCAAAACCATTCGATACTAACGTTGACAAAGCAACAATCAGAATAAAAGCAGGAAACATAGAAGTAACGGCAGTTAGGGCATCGGCGCCAACAAACACACCAAGGAAGTACGCGTCCACCAGCGCAAACGAACCATTCACCATCATGATCAAAATAATCGGTGCCGCTGTTTTTAGAAACACAAAGGGTAAAGGCGCATTAAGAAAATTATTATTTTTATGTAATTCTGTCGTCATTCGAAATACGTCCGGTTAGATCATCACCATAGGTAAAGGTATTTAGAGCATAAGCTCTTATCATGGGGTCCCAGGATATTATTCTAAGCAAAGATCAAACGGGAGCTTTTATCATAAGAAGTATTAAAAACAGCAATATCAGCCATGTTTCATCATTAGATGCTTAGACCTGAATAAGTTAAACACACATTCATTTATTTAGCGTAGATATAAAGATGTTCTATAGCTGATCATACTTATAGCTGCTACTGTAATGAGTAAACCATCAATTCGGGAGTTGTTTTATGTGGTTAGAAGCATCCAGTACTCTTGAGTTCAACATTGAGACACCGTCACCTTTTGTGCTTATGTTACGCCCTCGTAGCGGTATGCAACAATGGATTGCTCGAGAAGAATATGTGTTGTCGCCTAGTGTGCCAGCAGTTGAGTTTACCGATTCCTTTGGAAACTTATGCCAAAGATTAGTCGCTCCTGTCGGACATTTTTCGATTCGTATCTCTGTAGTAATAGAAACCGCCAACGCTTCAGATACTGCACCCGGCGCGCCTTTTGTTGATATCCAGCAACTACCCGACGAAACCTTACCTTTTTTGCACCCTAGTCGTTATTGCGACTCCGATCATTTTACTGAAATGGCGTCATCCATCGTTGCAGGCTTAACTCCAGGCTATGACCAATGCAGTGCTATCGTCGATTATATTCGCAAAAATATTCAGTATACACCGGGTGAAGGCGAACAAAACATAAGTGCATCAGAGCTAAACGGATTAGGACGAGGTGTTTGTCGAGACATGGCACATTTGGGCATTGCTTGCTGTAGAGCGCTTGCCATTCCTGCACGCATGGTGGTCGGTTATCTTGAAGGCTTAGAGCCGATGGATTTACATGCGTGGTTTGAAGCCTACGTTGGCAATCGTTGGTACACATTCGATCCAACGCAAGCGGATTTACAAGGTGGTCGTGTCGCTATCGCTTTTGGGCGAGACGCTGCTGATGTGGCAATCTACACCCAGTTCGGGCCACCGGTAGAGCTGCTCAATCTCGATGTTAAGGTCCAAGAAACGCAAGGACCAACGCGATAAAGCAGCACTTCTTATGAAACGACACAATTAATGAAGCGACACAATTAATGAAGCTATTAGACTATCTCAAATTGAATAATAGCATTACCCTGATTCATAACTCGGTTCACACCTAAAGACTCAGCGGCTGACACTAATCCATTTAAGGTTCCGGTAATAAAAAAGTAGTCTTTATTGCCGTAGCCTCGTTGAATACATTGAAGTATACCTTTCTTCACCACGTCTTTCTTTGCCTCTACAAGCTGATCCAATCCTGCAGAGAAGGTATAACCTTGATTACCACCTTCAAAAAGTATCTCCCCAGCTACTGGCTTTTGAGAGACAAAAACACCGTAGTTGAAATAGAAATCACACGCTGAATGGTTCGTAGGGTGAATAGCCGGACGAATCAGTTCGACAGCTGCAAAAGATGTCAATTCACCAACCAATTCATTCATTGCATCTGTCGTACTTGGTACAGTCAATTGAAAGCACACTTCTAACTCAGTACCGCGAAATGCTTGATGTGGAATAGTGTCGCCAAGATTGGCGAATACTTGGAAGTCAAAAATAGGAGAAAGAATAATCACGCCATCTTTATCGACAATTTTCCAACCGGCGATCGTGGCACCTTTCTCGACAATTTTAGTAATCAGAGCATCCTGCGCGGCGCACAATGCGTCAAAACTATCAGTTAACGATAATGACGCCTCAAGCTGAAATCCTTTTACTATCTGAGAATACTCTTCGAAAACCATATTGTGACAACCCTTGTAAAAATTAATAGCGGCAAAAATAGCCTAACACCACAAACATTTAATCGTAGTAAAGACGCCGCTATAGTATGAGAAAAAAGTAAGATGAGATATGATCTTTGCGCGCTTAACATCATATAAAAGCAAGAATCAGCCACAAAAAGCAATAAAATATGAATGGAATCCTGAATGCGAATTGACCCAACTTCCCTGCGATTGTTCGTCTGCGTCATAGAGCAAGGCTCAATTGCCCGCGCTGCCGAATTGAATTTCATTGCGGCTTCTGCTGTATCAAAACGCATCAAGGAATTAGAGCAATTGCTTCATACCCCATTAATGATGCGCACCAATCGCGGCGTAGTTGCCACTCCTGCTGGTCAAGCTTTGTTACAGATGTCCCGCGGCGTGCTGCATCAGTTAGATGATATTTATAACCAAATGAATGAGTTCTCCCACGGTGTTCGAGGGCAAGTTCGAATGGTAGCCAACATTTCTGCTATCAGCCAATTTCTCCCTAAACAACTGCGCTCTTTTCTGAACCAAAACCCTTTGGTGCAAATTCATTTGGAAGAGAAAATCAGTAGCGAAATCATTCGTGCCGTAGCAGAGAATGCAGCAGATATTGGTATTGTCACCATCGCTTCAAGAGAATACCCAGACCTTTCTATCTATCCTTATAAAACAGACCGTCTTGTGGTCATCACTCCGGTTGGGCACCCTCTTGGACAATACAAAGAGGTCAAGTTTGTAGACACTTTAGGGCATGACTATGTCGGTTTACATACAGGAAGTGCTATCAATAACCAAATGATTAATGCGTCTACCAGTGCCAATTTACCACTAAATATGCGCATTCAAGTCACCAGCTATGAAGCGCTTTGCAGCATGGTGGAATCAGGACTTGGTATAGGACTTATGCCTATCGACATTGCTCGACCCTACATAAAAGCTTCACGAATAGAGGCCTTACCATTATTGGACAGCTGGGCACATCGAGAACTTAAGATCTGTGTTCGCAGTTCGGATCAACTGCTCGACGCCGCTCACCATTTATTAACCCATTTACGTACAACTTAATGACTATCAATCTTGCCATATCCTAAAGAGATGGCAGCCTAACATTTAGGCGCTTTGCTCTTGCTCTAGTTTAAAAGATGATAATTACAACAATTACAAAAAATAATTAAGGGAAACGAGAATGAGCCAACGCGACTCGTCATCTAACACAAATTCTAACAATGAAACCGAATTACCTTTAAAGGGTGTACGCGTTTTAGAACTGGGATCTCTCATCGCCGGTCCCTATGCTGGCAGCATTTTTGCTCAATTCGGCGCAGAAGTAATTAAGGTTGAACCTCCCGGAAGCGGTGATCCATTGCGCAAATGGCGCAAAATGTACAAAGACACTTCTCTTTGGTGGTACTCACAAAGCCGCAATAAAAAATCTATTACGCTCGATCTTAAATCGGCGGATGCCCAAGCCATCATCCATGACTTGGTAAAAGACGTAGACATAGTCATCGAAAACTTCCGTCCTGGCACCTTAGAAAAATGGAATCTTGGTTGGGAGCAATTATCTGCTATCAAACCAGAACTCATCATGTTACGCGTTTCGGGTTATGGTCAGGATGGACCTTATTCTTCTCGTCCTGGGTTTGCTGCGATTGCAGAATCCATCGGTGGCTTGCGTCACCTTGTTGGTTATCCTGATAGACCTCCGGTTCGAGTGGGCGTCAGCATTGGCGACACTCTTGCATCACTTTACGGCGTAATCGGCGCCATGATGGCGATGCATCACTTAAAAGTGAATAACGGCACTGGGCAGTTTATCGATGTTGCCTTATACGAATCTGTGTTCGGTGTAATGGAAAGTTTGATCCCTGAATACGGTATGTTCGGTTTTATACGAGAACGTACTGGCGCCAGTATGCCAGGTATTGCGCCATCTGGTTCTTATATGAGCAAAGATGAACGCTACATTGTTATTGCCGCTAACAGCGACAGTATTTTCAAGCGTTTAATGAATGCGATGGAACGACCAGATTTAGCGAACGATCCAGAATTAGCGCAAAATGACGGTCGAGCTAAACGCTCCGACGAACTAGATGAAGCAATTCAAGCTTGGACATCTCAGCACTCTCTTAAAGATGCACTCGCCATTTTGGAAGAAGCCGCTGTGCCGTCTAGTGGTATTAATAATGCGGAAGATATTTTTAACGACCCACACTTTCATGCCCGAGAAATGATTGTTGAACATCCGCTTTCTGGTGACGATAAAATATCACTTCCTGGCATAGTGCCAAAATTAAGCCTAACACCTGGCAAAACTCAGTGGCTAGGGCCAAAACTGGGCGAGCACACAGACGAAATTTTAGGCTCAGTTGGAATAGACGAAGACAAGCTTGCCATGCTACGTGCCAAGGGTGTGATTTAGGAGCCTATTATGTTCATGCAGAATCTACCAACCAAGGTACGAATTAACGAAGTTGCGACTCGCGATGGTTTTCAGAGCGAAGCGCTTTTTATACCAACAGATAAGAAAATCGAGATCATCGACCGCCTATCTTTACTTGGTTTAAATAAAATCGAAGTCACCTCTTTTGTATCACCAAAGGCAATTCCTAATTTGCGTGATGCTGAAGAAGTCATGAATAGCATTACGCGTAATCCCAAGGTCACTTATGTGACACTGGTTCCCAATGAAAAAGGCGCAGAGCGTGCACTGGCGACCAAGGCGGATGAAGTAAACCTGGTTATGTCGGTGAGTGAATCGCATAACCTTTCGAACATGCGTATGTCATGTGAGCAGTCATTGGCGCAATTCATACGTATTTGCGAGTTAATGAAAGGCAGTAGCACTCGAATTAATGCTTCATTAGCCACTTCATTTGGCTGCCCTTTTGAAGGCATTATCGCTCCTGAGCGTGTAATCAAAGTCATTCATCAATATATTGATATTGGCATTCAGAGTATTTCGATTGCTGACACAACAGGTATGGCATCACCAAGACAAGTCTATGAGTTATGTTCGCAAGTTCGCGATATTTTTCCAGCGCTCGATGTGACGTTGCATTTACACAACACGCGCGGTATGGGATTAGCGAACGCGCTTGCTGGTTTGTCTGCTGGTATCACTCAACTAGATGCGTCATTAGGTGGCATCGGTGGTTGCCCTTACGCACCAGGAGCCACAGGTAACATCTGTACAGAAGACCTAGTTCACATGCTAGAATCCATCGGTTTAGATACGGGTGTAGATTTGACTACTTTATTAGTCATGGCTCGCGAGCTACCAGAATTACTAGAACACGATATATCAGGACAAGTTGCCAAGGCAGGCTTACGAACTGAAACAAGACCTTTATCACAAAGTGTCATTGATCTTAAAGCTCGTATTGAAAAGCACTAAAATAAAAAAACTAGCAGTAATAAAACTATAAAAATAATGATTAATAAGAAAACAGGACTTTACCATGAATTATAAAACCCTTCTAAAAACTGGCTTATTAACGTCTACTTTGATGGCTTCTTTGCCAACATTAGCAGAAACAACGTTAGGGATTTCGCTGCAATTACCTCTTAAACATCATCTTGGTCAAAACCTTGTCGACTTCAAAAAAGAAGTAGAAGAAAAAAGCCATGGCGATATTAAGATCAAAATTTATCCTTCTGCACAACTGTTTAAAGACAGCGAAGTGCACCAAGCAGTGAGTTCTGGCGCCATTGAAATGGGTGTAATGAGTCTTTCCCAGCTTGCAGGTACTATTCCAGCAGTAGATGTTTTTTATGTGCCTTTCATGTTTCCTTCCCAAGACAAGGTAGAAGCTGCAACTCGCCCTGATAGCCAAGTTCGCAAATTACTGGATGAAGCCATTCTAAAAACCGGTACGCGTCCATTATGGTGGCAAGCTTATGGTGGCGTAGCGTTACTTTCTAAGAAAAAACCAATTGAACTACCAGAAGATATGAAAGGCATGAAAGTTCGTGTTTTTGGTAAAACATTAGGTGAATTTGTTAACGCAGTAGGCGGCGCACCAACATCGCTATCTGGCTCTGAACAATTCCTAGCCTACCAACGAGGTACAGTCGATGCAGGCATGACAGGTGTATCTGCGGTTGGCCCACGTAAGCTTTACCAAGTAATGGATTACCTTACCCTAACAAATCATGCTGACATTGAGTTCTTAACTGTTATCAATGAAAAAGTATGGGAATCTTTATCTGCTGATAATCAAAAAATTCTGTCTGATGCAGCTCGTAAAGTTGAAGTAGAGCTAAGAGATAAAATCAAAAAAATCGAGAGCGATGCTATCGTAGATGCTGAAAAACACATGAAGGTGATTCATCTTACTGATGACGACATCATCGCTTGGCGTAAAGCGACCACCTCTGTGAAAGAATCTTTCTTAGATAATTCAGGTCCACTCGGTTTTAAAGTCATTCAAGCTGCCGAAAACCTTTAAGCTTATAAAAATATATCGCGGATGAGCCCTTCATCCGCGATATTTCGTTGTTTTTTGGAGTATTGGCTTATGTCCAACCATGAAGAAAAAAAGCAGGACTTGTCAGCTTGGCGAGCAGAACACCCCGCTCTTTGGGTTCGTATAAACTACCGAGTCATTCGATTATGCGGCCAGCTATCTGCAGCACTGTTTGTTTTCATCGCTGCAATTATCACTTATGAAGTCGTTGCCCGTTATATATTTACTGCACCTACTATCTGGTCAGAAGACATATCATTGCTTTGTCAGATTTGGGCAACCTGTTTAGGCGCCAGTTGGGTATTGCAAAACAAAGCACTGATTCGCATCGATTTTCTAACCAATATGCTGGGTGAAAAAGCGAAAAAACTGTCTGACTTCGTCGCGCTATTATCGATCATCTTCTTCGCGGGATTTATTACCTTTTATGGTTATCAACTATTAAAAGAATCCATTGAAATGGGCTCTGCATCAGCAAGTATGCTGGGGCTACCACTTTGGACAACAAAATCAGCCATCCCTATTGGATTTGGGTTACTAACATTACAAGCCGTCATGGAAATATTTTTGATGTTCGCGGGTGATTATCAAGAACACGAAGAGGTTTCACTATAATGACGATTATCCTGTTACTGGTTATCATGGTCTTAGCGTTGTTAATCGGCGTACCTGTTGCTTTTGCCTTAGGTGGGTTAGGTTTAGGGATGCTGTTATTAGCTGGCTTCTCACCAATGATGGCGCCGCTAGCGCTTTACTCTTCCTTCGACAGCTTTATTTTATTATCTGTTCCACTGTTTCTATTGATGTCGAATATCTTGCTGCAAGGTGGCATAGGCAAAGACTTATTTAGAGCCGTACAATCTTGGGTCGGTCATTGGCCTGGCGGTCTTGGCATTGCCACAATCGCTTCTTGTACTATATTTTCGGCTATTTCTGGATCATCTGTCGCTACAGCGGCAACCATAGGAAACGTAGCTATCAAAGAAATGACTGACCGAGGCTATAACAAACCATTCGTATACGGTTTAATCGCCGCGGGCGGTACCTTGGGTATCCTGATTCCGCCTTCTATTCCAATGATCGTATATGGCGTTATTACCGAAGAATCCATTGTCGATTTATTTTTAGCGGGTATCGTGCCCGGTTTATTAATGGCAGGTAGCTTCATTGTTTACTGTTTTTTTTACGCACGTTTCAGCAAAGATTACACGCCAAGTGAAAAGGCTACTAGCGCTGAACGCAAAAGTGCCAGCTTACGAGCAATACCAACGCTGTTACTAGCTAGCATCATCATTGGCGGTATTTATACTGGTGTATTCACGCCAACTGAATCTGCAGGTGTCGGTGTTGCGGTTTCTCTGATTATTGTCATCATGATGGGAACCTTTAGCCTTGAGAAATTCAAAGCCGCAGCTATGAGCACAATGAAAAATACGGTGACGATTTTTCTTATCATTGCTGGCGCGAAAGTCTTTGGTAAAGCCATTACTCTGTACCAAATTCCTCAAGATATTTCGATGTTAGTCAGTGAGAATATATCTGAAGTAGGTTTGTTCATTGCGGCAGTGTGTTTTGTCTTGCTAATTATGGGCTTCTTTCTTGAGTCTGTATCTATGCTATTGATCATGATGCCAGTACTTTACCCATCGCTTGGCATGTTAGGTATCGACCCAATTTGGTTCGCTATCATCTTTGTGATCATGATTGAGTGCGCATTGATTACACCGCCCGTTGGGTTAAATCTCTTCGTCATTCAATCGGTGTCTGGAGGGAAATCCTCGGAAGTCATTCAGGGCGTTTGGCCTTTTATACTTATCATGCTTGGCTGTTTGCTAGCTGTATATTTTTTCCCGGCTATCGCTCTTTATATTCCCTTTCAGTTATAAGTTAACTTAAATCACTATCCAGCTTTCACAGTATCGCTGGGTAGTGAATTTTATATAAGAACTTAATGTTTCTGTGCATTAAACCTTTTAAAAAACAAAACACTTCAAACACTCCAACTTTTCTTTAAGTTTCTTCACAAACATCCGTCTTCATTTTGTTTCATAAGAATTAGTCTGTATCATACGCGCACCTTAACCCATCCTATGAAAAGGAACTTCCAGTGAAGAAAATACTTTCCGTGCTCGTTTTCACGCTTGTTGCTGCTTGCTTAGTGGCACCTAAATTTATCGCTCCTAAGCATCAAGAAAAAGTCGCGGAACTGATCTCAAATATTAATAAAGCTCCAGGCTATACAGCGAATATTGTGTCTACAGATTTAGCGTGGTTCGGCTCTGAAAATAAAGTGCTTGTAACTTTTGATACCACACAAATCGATCCAACAATTCAAGAAGGAGTTCTTGAAGCCGAACTCATTATTGATACGCATTACGGCCCTCTACTGCTTTCAAGCCAAGGCTTATTTGGTTTGTACGATACTGAAATTAGTTATACAGGTGACAAACAACGTAACTTTATAGAATGGAATGAAGACCTGCCTTTATATGAGCTTTCTGTGCTTGGCGGCTTTACAGGTAACTTCAAAGTAGCCGATAGTATTCCTGCCTTTAGTAACCCAGCTAATACATTTCAATTTAGTGGTTACGCAGGCCAAGGTGAAATGACAGATCAAGGATTCATCTACCAAGGCACCTTAGATCAAATTGATATAGTTGACGGTTATACTCCAGTTAAAGCAGAAGGATTCACACTGTCCATTGAGTTGAACGCAAACTTAGCTACCATCATGCAAGGTGGATTTTATGACAGCACAACAGACTTTAACCTTGAAAAGCTTAATATAGGTGCTGATACTGAACTTTCAGGTCTAAATATTGAAATGGGTTCTAGCTTAGATAAGGAAACGCAACTAGGTAGTATTGAAATTGGTTACCTTATTAAAGATGCCATGTTTGGAGAGTTTAAAGCGAGTGATCTTTCTTTAGTCACTGAGCTGACCAAGCTGAGCAATAAATTCTTTATTGATTACAAAAACTTTTCTGACAACCTGCTAGCTGAAACCCATTCGTCAGATGCCGTTTACGAAGTAATATTGGCTTTTATGCAAGATAATATTGGTGAGTTACTTGCAGCGAAACCAGAATTCAACATCACTGATTTCAGTGGAACTTTCCCTGAAGGTAGCTTCAATGCAACGCTAACGAGCAAACTTGCCGATATTGGCACACCAACTATTGAGGAGCTTTCTATTCCTGAGTTTTGGTTGTACAACGCGATTGTTACAGCTAATCTTGAAGCAGATGAACCCTTGGTACGCAGCCTAGCAGAGCAATTCATTGCCAGTAAAATGCGCGCACCATTGAATGCACCAGAAGTAAAACAACAGGCATTAATGATCATCGATAGTTTTGTACAACAAGGTTTGATTAAATTAGAAGATGATAAATATAAAAGCGAAATCACCATCGAAGACGGTCAAGGCAAAATCTATGATTCTGCATTTCCTTTGATGTAGGTTACTTATTTAAACTTATCCTAGCTCCAAACTAAAAAGGCGCGTCTTATATTCTGGTTTACAGAAATAAAATGCGCCTTTTTTATTTCACTAAAAAAATTTAGTTGCTAGCGAAAGGCTCACCATTATATTGCGTGACTAGGCAATCTTTGCCCTTTTCTTTTAACATTTTACAAAAGTCTGAGCTAAAAGTTTTATTCACAAATGGCCCTACTTTAAGCTGATACATAGTACGACCATTGACTTCTTTTTGATTCACTAATGGCTCTAAACCGTTAAAAACCGTTGGATAGGACTTCTGCAATACTCTCCAACCACGAACAGCTTCATCACGATTACCATAAGAAGCCACTTGCACACCGTATTCGTCTCCAGTCACTGTCGTTTGTTTTGTTGCCATCACCGGCGCAACGACAACAGGAGGAGCTGCTCTATCCATCTCGAAGTTTTCTTCTGGATCGATAGTCATTAGATCAGCATTACCTTGACTGTCCATAGGTGCCTGCATAACAGCAGGAGCTACATTTACAGCCGCCATAGTTGCACTAGTCGACATACCATTACCAGCCATGTTATTTGACATTGCTGCAGATTTGGTTGGCAGAGCCTTACCTTGCTTTAATGCTGCGACTTCAGCTTCTAGCTCGTCAATTCTATCCAATTTCGATTGTACGTTTTGCCATTGTTCATCATGAGTACGAACTTTATCTTGCAAATCGCCATAGGTCATAAAGGTGTTTTTATCGTCCAGAGATGAGCAAGCACCTAATGATAATCCTGCCATCACTACGATCAGTTTTTTGGACATTCCCATTATTCTATTCTCCATGTACATCATTAGAACTTCGCGCTTACTATCATGGACTTTTTTATCCGTACCTCTTACAGAGTCAATAGTAAGTGCTGTCCCCACAAAATTAAGGCATAACGAGCCGCTTTGCCAATCAAAACCAAAGGTAAAAAATACCAAATAGGTGTACGCAACATTCCCGATACTAAAGCAATCCCGTCGCCAACAACAGGCAGCCAAGTAAATAATAAGCTCCAAATACCATACTTATTAAAAAAACGTTCTGCTTTTTGTCGAGTGGGCGCCTTCATCGGAAACCATTTTTTGTGCTCGAAACGAATCAAATACAGCCCTAAGAACCAGTTTGTTAACCCCCCTAATGTATTCCCCAAACTTGCCCAAATCCATAGATAAAATACCGACAAGGTTGCGTCATTTGCATAATAAAGCAACAAACCTTCTGAGCCCAAGGGCAAAATAGTAGCTGACAAAAAAGAAACTAAAAAAATAAATAAATAATTTAACACTATCTCTCTATACCTACGTTCATCGAGTAATTAAATATCTAAATACAAAAACAATGACCCATCTCAATTTTACCCACTAGGCAATATATAGAAAAACAACTACTCTAGGAATCATGGCCATTTTTTATCTCAAAGCAGCCATTTCAATAGCTCCATTTATTGGCGTCAAATACGCAAAACCAACCTAACGGAGGCGACATGCTGGATCGCATTAATGACATAAAAATTCGTTACAAGTTATGGGCTATTATTGGACTAATGTCCATGGGAACCACGGCACTTATTCTCGTATCTCTTTCTTCATTGTTTAACAGCCATGTAGACGCCAGAAAAGATAGAACCCAAGACATATTAGATATCGTAAACACCACACTATCTCCTATTTATAAAAAACAAATATCTGGTGAATTAACAGCAGAACAAGCAAAGCAACAAGCTATTACACTGTT
Source organism: Marinomonas polaris DSM 16579 (assembly GCF_900129155.1). Classification (GTDB taxonomy): domain Bacteria; phylum Pseudomonadota; class Gammaproteobacteria; order Pseudomonadales; family Marinomonadaceae; genus Marinomonas; species Marinomonas polaris. The sequence goes on along the minus strand of NZ_FQVF01000002.1, from coordinate 137,499 downwards.
ATCTGAATTCAGTTATGGCGATCAACAAAGCCTATGGATTATCAACAAAAACAGCCGTACTTTACTTAGCGCTCCAGCAAACTATAAAAGTAGCACTTCGCCTTCATCCCTAACTGACGAACTAAACAGGTCACAACCATCGACGTCTAAAAAGAATTATCAAACTATAGAATTTGAGTATCAAGGTAACGATGACGCAGCTCACCGAATGATTGCCAGCGCATCTACGTTCACACCTTGGAACATTACCATTATTGCTACCGCGTCTATGGATGCCGTGTTCAGCTTTTTCTTAAAAGCTTTAATAGATTACGCCATTGTCGTTGGCCTATTAACTGTACTGGTCGGCGGAACCGCTTTGTACATTATTCACTTGGTTACTAGCCGTGTGACTTCTCTATGCAAGACAATGACGTCGGTACAACATTCGGGTGACCTTACTCAACGTGTTGAATTTACTGGCCAAGACGAAATGGGGGAAATGGCGCGTGCGTTCAACAGCATGATGAACGATTTCCAATCCATCGTGCGCAATGTCAGCCATTCCAGCGAAACCTTAGACAGTATCGTTGGTCAAACGAATAATTCGACAACCAAAACAGCGCAAGGCGTCGCCAGACAATTATCCAATACAGGTAAAGCGACAGAGCTGATGCAAAGCGTAATGACGTCAGTTGAGGATACCCTTGCCATTGCTGAACAAGCCAACAACACAACACAAGAACTTGGCCAGCATTCCAAACAAGGTCTTGGTGTTATGAATAAAGCTAACCAAGATATTCAGCAACTATCGGTTGAAGTAGGCGATGCAGCTAAACAAATTCAACAATTACGAGAAGACGTTACTCATATTAATGACAGGCTAGGCATCATTGCTGAAGTAGCAGACCAGACAAACCTACTAGCACTGAACGCAGCGATTGAAGCTGCTCGTGCTGGTGAACAGGGTCGCGGCTTTGCAGTTGTTGCTGACGAAGTGCGCCAACTTGCCCGGCGCTCACAACTCGCAGCAACTGAAATCGGAGGTTTGATTGATCAACTAACTCAGCAAACACTCAATACTGTAGAAGTCATGGAGTCTGCCAGAAACACGGCTAACCAAGGAGCAGAGCAAACCTCTCAGGCTGGGCAAGCGTTTACTCAGATTGCCAATGGCGTTCTCTCTATTTCCAAACTGAACAGCAGCATTAGTAAAGCCGCAGATCGTCAATTTGAGTCATCACAAACAGTTAATCAAACCCTAGAAAATATTGCGAACATTTGTGAAGAAACCAACCACAACTCCACGGATATTCAAACATCGGTAAACAACCTACAAGATTGTGCCAGCCAATTGCGTCAATTGGTTCATCAGTTCAGTACTTAACTATTAACTGTTAGCGTTTTTATACCTCTTTTTATATAAACATAAAAAGAGGTCATGCACTTAAAAACCCATGGCCTCTTTCACCTCTCTAAGATCTTGTCCTTGCGTCATAAAACATTCAATAACGCACCTTAAACTGCACTTAAGCAATATTTTCTGCTCAAAAATTGTGCATAAATGCCTGACTTAATTGAAATCACGACATTTTTAAAAATTAAGTAAAAAAGAAGCTTCTTTAGTACTTTAACTTCTTGGTGAGTCACATTATGTTTGGGTATAGTGGTTTTAGACTTAAGTAGTACTATAGTACGAACTAAGCTTTAGGCCTTTAAACAACAGAGTTTCATAAAGGATCGAACATGGCGTCTGATACGCAAGATAAGCTAGATTCTCTTTATCAACACATCCAAGCGGTTATCTTATCCCGCCAGCACCCAGTAACAGGGCTTTTTCCTGCTAGCACCAGCATTAACAATCACGGTAACTACACCGATGCTTGGGTACGAGACAATGTTTACAGTATTCAAGCCGTATGGGCCTTACATCTAGCCTATAAGCGCGCTTCCAACCCTCAAAAGCGTGCCAATGAACTTGAATTCGCCTGTATAAAAATGATGCGCGGCTTATTATTTGCCATGATGCGTCAATCCCATAAAGTAGAAGCCTTCAAGCACAGCCTAGACCCTAAAGACGCTTTGCACGCCAAATACGATACTAAAACGGGTTTAGAAGCCGTCGCTGATGACGCTTGGGGACATTTACAAATTGATGCCACCAGCTTTTATTTATTGATGTTGGCACAAATGACCAAAGCTGGCAGCAAGCTGATCTTTTCTCGTGACGAATTCAACTTCATCCAAAACCTTATTTATTATATCTCGCGTACTTATCGCACCCCAGATTACGGTATTTGGGAGCGAGGCAATAAAGTAAATAACGGTAAAGCCGAAATAAACGCCAGCTCAGTGGGTATGGCAAAAGCTGCTATGGAAGCCATGGATGGACTAAATTTATTTGGTGAAGAAGGTCCCGAATGGGCAGTAGTGCATTCCTTTGCTGATGCCGTAGCTCGCGCGGGTTCTGTATTGCAATCCTTGCTGCCTAAAGAATCTCGCTCCAAAGAAGTTGATAGCGCCATTCTTAGTATCATTGGCTTCCCTGCCTTCGCGGTAAACGATGAAAAATTAACTCGTCGTACACGCAAAGAAATCATTAGCAAATTGGGTGGCGAATACGGCTGTAAACGCTTTTTATTAGACGGTCACCAATCCGAACTAGAAGATCAAAGCAGAATCTATTACGAATACGATGAGTTGATTAATTTCGAACATATTGAGTCCGAATGGCCGCTGTTTTTCACTTATCTTTATATCGATCGTTTATTTGCCCGAGATTGGGAAAGCGCTAACTTCTACCGTCATAAACTCGAATCGTTAATGGTCGAAAAAGACGGTCAGATGCTGCTGCCAGAACTTTATTATGTGCCGCAAGAAAATATTTTAGCGGAGAAAGAAAAGCCTGGATCTCAAAAACGTGTTCCCAATGACAACCTACCTTTGGTTTGGGCACAAAGTTTATTTTTAGTCGGTAAAATGCTCGATGAAGAGCTGATCACCACTGATGATCTCGATCCTCTTGGTTTACATCGAGTCCAGCACCGACCAAACAAAGTCACCACATCCATGGTTATCTTGGCACAAAATGACAAGGTCAAACAAAAGCTACTAAACGCTGGATGTCTTTGCCAAACACTTGAAGACATTGCGCCACTGAAAGCCATTAGTGCCGATCAATTGGTTGAAACCTACCGTCATCTTGGTGCTTCCGAGACATTGGGTCTTACTGGTCGCCCTAATCGTGCGTTGAATAGCTTGGCTACATCTCAGGCATTTAGTATCAATGACGAAAGTTATTTGTGTTTGTCTTGGATTCAAAATGAAGACAAAGACTATCGAAAAATTGATCCTAGCCTATTCCAAGCACACATTCGTAACGAATTAAAAACCATCGCCAATCATTGGTATTATCAAGCCAATGCTGTTTTCAGCATTCTCATAGATGAAGCAATGAGTGAGATGAAAGGCAGCGATGAACTGTTTGAATTTATTCGCTTACTGCAAAAACGTGAGCACGAAGAATTCCGTGTAATTCCTCAATCAGCTAAGAATGCCTTTAAGTCAGGTAATCGTCGCGCCATTATAATTAGCTCACTTGACCATAAACAGTTAGAAACCAAACTGCCGGTTCACGATACTCTTTGGCCTTTGGCTGACAAGCCTAAAGCCTACGATACAGCTAGCATTAAAGCCGCCGAAACCGATGCTCTGCTTGCTCGCCTAGTTGATCAACCTAGCTTAGACGAAGCGGTAGATTGCTTAATGGAGCTTGGTGGTCGTCGCGCATTAATGAGTACCATACCAGACTCAACGCCAGCAATTACGGCTTATAAAGTATTGAATAGTGTCTACCTTCAAGCGCTATTGTCAGAAAATTGGCGCCCTGCACGAATACTGTATTCTTTGATTTTGAAACCATCAACGGATCTTGCGACCTACATTGCCGACATTACCGTTCGTCAGCGCTTGTTGGTGATAGGTGAAACGCCGGAAACGGAAGTCGATATCAGTTCACCACTGCATCAAGATGCCATTTTAGACATGCTGAGAAGTGTCTCGTCATCGCCTATTGGTTTAGTTATTTGCCATGAGTTAATTGCTATCGCAGGTACGCTAATTAAAGTACATCCTGAGTTTTTTTCAGGTGTTCGTACTATTCGTATTCACAATTTGGCCATGCTTTGCGCTCGACAATTTGATCCAGAAGACGATGCACCAGTTTTTGACACATTATCCAAGGTCTCCCCTAGTGAGCTTTACGAAGCACTCACTCAAGTGTTACAACAGAAGCACGATGAATACGCACATGTGGCAAATAACATGCGTTATCACAACAGTACCGATGCACAAAGTAAGATGAAAGATGTCGACTGGTTTGACTGGCGTTCTGAGCAAGGTATGATCACTAAGCTCCCAGAATCTATGTTATTGCAACTCTGGGGAAGCTTAAGTCATGCAAATACCATTGTGTTTGGTGATTCACAGAGTAATACCGCGCTGGATTGCAAACGTGCGCTAAGTTCAATGACACCAGGTGAAGACACCTTTGCCCTGCTGATTGAAACCTTAACATCAGATATTCATCCAAGCTGGTATAAGAGCCTTATTTTTGAAGGTTTGTATGCCTTCATACAGTTTTGCCAGCAACATAAAAACTGCAAGTTTGATCAAGAAATCAACTTGCCTGTGCTAGTTTCCCAAGCCGCTCTGGATCACGCCAAGCAACATCAAGCAGAACACCCAGAAGAAAGCTGGGCAGAAGCCGCATTGGATGAATTTGCACAAATAACACCAAATAAAGTAAACCAATATTTGCGTTGGGCAGTGAGCAAACTTCACAGTCATCAGCACCAACACTCATCGAGTTAACACACTCACTCTTGCTGGAGAAGTGAATGGATTTAATAAAAAACGCCCTAATTAACGATGTGCTGAATGCACATTGTTCAGACCCATTTGGCTGTTTAGGACTACAAACATCACCTTCTAAAAAAGGTTTGTCGCTACTTGTTTGGCAACCGGAAGCGATCTCTATTCGTGTATTAGCCATAGAATCAGACAAAGTGCTCGCCACAATGAGCGAGACCAATGATAAAGGCATGTTTCACGCCGAATGGCCAAAAGAAAACACGCGCTTTCATTATCGTCTTGAAATTACTTATAAAGACAAAAGCACTTATACGCTGGTCGACCCATACCAGTTCCCTAATACGACCTTTGTCGACCCAAAGCACCATCAAGCAAATCAATACAAAAGCCAAGGGGCAATTCGCGCTGGTGCCAAGGTAAACGATAAACTCACCATTCAAGGCACACGCTTTGCGGTTTATGCGCCAGCAGCACGCTCTGTGTCTGTGGTTGGCGACTTTAATGCTTGGGATGGTCGCATTCACCCAATGTCGAGCAATGGCGATGGCATTTGGCGATTGTTTATTCCTGACGTTAATCACGGTGCCCGTTATAAGTTCGAGATTCGCTCAAAATCAGGTGAAATCCTTCCTCATCGCAGTGATCCATATGCACAGCGTATTGAACAGTATCCTTCTTTTGCCAGCGTAACCTGTTTTGATAATAAGCACTTATGGCAAGACGACGCTTGGGTTAAACGCCCTATCGAAGACATCTATGAAAGACCTATGAGCATTTATGAATTGCACATCGGTTCATGGCGTCGCAAAGGAGACAATCAACCGCTGACGTATCTTGAGATCAAAGATCAGCTGGTTCCTTATATTCAAGAAATGGGCTACACACACGTCGAATTATTGCCGATTACTGAATACCCATTCGATGGATCTTGGGGCTATCAGCCTGTAGGTTTGTATGCTGTAACATCTCGATTTGGTACACCAGAAGATTTCAAAGCCCTTGTCGATGCGCTTCATCAAGCCAACATCGGCGTGATCATGGATTGGGTTCCTGCGCATTTTCCAGCCGACAGCCACGGTTTGGCGAACTTCGATGGTTCCAAACAATACGAATACCCAGACCCTAAAAAAGGCTGGCATCCAGAATGGAATTCGTTGATCTATGATTTTGGTAAAGAGCATGTAGTAAATTACCTAATCAGTAATGCCGTTTATTGGTTAGAAGAATTCCACATCGATGGTTTACGCGTTGATGCCGTGGCCTCAATGTTGTATTTGGATTATTCCCGTGAAGATGGCGAATGGATTCCTAACAAAGACGGCGGCAATCATAACTACGAAGCCATTGATTTTTTACGCCGTTTAAACGAAACCGTGTATTTGAATCATCCGCGCTGCTTTACAGTAGCGGAAGAATCTACCGCCTTTCCAGGTGTGTCTAAGCCAACTTATATGAATGGTTTAGGCTTTGGCTTCAAATGGAATATGGGCTGGATGAACGACTCGCTAGCTTACATTAAAAAAGATCCGATTTATCGCCAGCATCATCAAGGCGAACTTAGCTTCAGTATGGTTTACGCCTTTGACGAGCAGTTTGTCTTGCCTATTTCTCACGATGAAGTGGTGCATGGCAAAGGTTCAATGATTACCAAGATGCCTGGCGATGCTTGGCAGAAATTCGCTAATTTACGCGCGTTTTCGGCTTACATGTATTTCCATCCTGGCAAGAAGCTCAACTTCATGGGTAACGAGTTTGCGCAAGGTCAAGAATGGAGCCATGAACGCTCTTTGGATTGGCACTTGTTAGACACCGATTTCCATAAAGCTCAGCAAACGCTGTCAAAAGACCTAAATCATCTTTATCAAAACGAAGCGAGTTTGCAATTTGATCATTCCCATCAAGGCTTTGAATGGATCAGCTACGATGACAGCGCCAACAGTATTTTGGCCTTTGCACGTAAAGCCAAAGACAGTGATGAGCATGCGGTCGCTGTGATTAACTTTACGCCAGCACCTCATGCAAACTACCGCATTGGTGTGCCTAAGGCAGGTCGTTACCAAGTCATTATGGATACGGATGAAACAAGCTATACCGGCAGTGGCTTCGCCAAAAGCAAAGGATACGATACACAGACTATTGTTAGCCATGGTCGGGATCAAAGTATTGAACTGCAAGTACCACCACTTGCTGGCGTTTTATTAAAATGGTTAGGCGAGTCTTAATCGCTAGCATTAACAACATTTAGTAATAACAACAGCAACATAAATAGCATCTAGAGGTATTAATGAACCAAGCACACCAGATTTCCGATGGCTCCTCTTTTCCTCTAGGCGCCACAGTGACCGAAAACGGTGTTAATTTCGCCGTTGTCGCTGAAGACGCTATTCAGCTGTATTTGTGTTTATTTGATCAAGAAGATAATGAACAAGAACCCCTACCCTTTATTAATAAAAATAAGGGTATTTGGTACATGGAAGTACTTGGTTTAAAAGAAGGTCAGCATTATGGCCTTAGAGCTAAAGGCGAATTCAAACCAGAACTCCAGTTGCTTTACAATGAGCGAAAACTGCTTATTGACCCTTATGCAAAAGAGTTAAATGCCAAACTGGTTTGGCACGAAGACCAAGCTGCGATAACAAAAGAAGGTCAATCGCATCCTACAGACTCAGCGTATTGCGTTCCTAAGTCTATTGTCCGTAGCATTGAAGCAAAATCAGATCGACCTGCAAGAGCCAAAATCACACCGTCTAGTCGTGCCTTGTATGAATTACATGTCAAAGGTTTTAGCAAAAACCTGCCAATCGAGAGCGAGCTTCAAGGCACTTACCTTGGTGTCATTTCTTCCGCAGGCATCGAGCATTTAAAAAGTCTTAACATTACTACGATTCAATTAATGCCTTGCTTTAGCTTTATGACAGAACGTCATTTACAGCAATTGGAGCTCAACAATTACTGGGGCTACAACCCGATTAGCTTTTTTGCCGTCGAGCCTTCATACGCCATAAAAGACGCGATTGTTGAGTTCCAACAAATGATTGATGGATTGCGCCAAGCAGGTTTTGAGGTGATTTTAGACGTGGTGTATAACCACACAGCTGAAAGTGAATTAGATCAATCCAGCGTGTGTTATCGCGGCTTAGACAATGCGCGTTACTATCGCCATCAGGATGGTCAATATTTGAATTACACAGGTTGTGGTAACTGCGTCGATACCTACAATCCCACCAGCATTCGTCTTATCTGCGACAGTATGCGTTATTGGGTTGACGTGATGGGCGTCGATGGTTTCCGCTTTGATTTGGGTGTGGATCTTGGTCGCACAAATCACGACTTCACGCCACAAGCGCCTTTATTACAAGCCATTCTTCAAGATCCTGTTTTAAGCGAAACCTGCCTTGTGATGGAGCCCTGGGATATTGGTCCAAACGGTTACCAGGTTGGACAATTTCCAAAAGGCTTTCTTGAATGCAACGACCAATATCGAGACACCATTCGTCGTTTCTGGCGTGGTGATGATGGCTTAGTGCCAGAATTTGCCACACGTCTTATGGGATCAAGAGACTATTTCCATAAAGGTCAAAAAAGCGCGCTAAACTCGGTTAACTACATCACTTACCACGATGGCTATACAATGAAGGATTTAGTGTCTTATCACCATCGTCATAATCTTGCCAATATGGAAGAAAACCGTGATGGTCATGGTGAAAATATCAGTCAAAACTTTGGTGCAGAAGGTGAAACAGACGACAAAGATATTCAAGCACAGCGCTTGAATCAGCAGCTTTGTTTTATGGCGACGCTGCTATTAAGCCAAGGCACACCACATATTTTAGGTGGTGACGAACTGTCCCATAGCCAACAAGGTAACAACAATGCCTATTGCCAAGATAACGTCATTGCGTGGCAAACTTGGCAAAACCTAGACACCGAAACAAGCCATGCGAGAAAGACAATCCAAGATACCATCTCAACGCTTATGGCATTGCGTAAAACCTACCCTATCTTGGCAGAAATTCGTTTAGAAGATGATCCACTTTATCAACATACGTCGTCAGATAAAATCCATTGGCTCAACGAACAAAGCGAAGCAATGACGATAGAAGACTGGGCTGATGACAGCCGTCACTTCATTGCGCTAACACTAACACCAGCCGACCATTCCAGCAGTTTTTGGATAGTATTCTATAGTGACGATGCGCCACTTAGTATTCCGTTACCTACAGAAAACGACAACATAGAAACGCTTTACCAAACTCCTGGATTATCCATTACAGACAACACACTCCATTGCGCTTATCGTGGAGTATTTGTTGGTAAATTTTAATCAGATTGAGCGTCATCATGTTGATTAAACTGTAAGTCGGCTAATCGTTTATACAAGGCACAGGTTTCGAGTAATTCGACATGCGTTCCTTGGGCGATTATTTCCCCTTGATCCATCACAACAATTCGATCTGCGTTCAATACCGTTGCCAAACGATGGGCAATCACCAAGGTGGTTCGACCCTTCATCAAAGGTTCAAGCGCGGCTTGGACTTTGTTTTCGCTTTCAGCATCTAAAGCACTTGTTGCTTCGTCTAATAACAAAATCGGTGCGTCTTTTAATATCGCCCGAGCAATCGCTACACGCTGTCTTTGACCACCTGACAAACGTACGCCGTCTTCTCCTAGACGAGTTTCATAGCCTTTATCCAAACGAGCAATAAACTCATGGGCATTCGCCTGCGAAGCAGCATACTGAATAGACTCCTTGCTGGCATTGCGATTGGCGTAACCCAAGTTATCGTAAACTGTTTGATCGAAGAGAACCGTTTCCTGTGGAACCAAAGCAAAGTGCTGGCGCAGATCGTCTAAGAAATACTCTTTAATATTCTCACCAGCCAAATAAACACCGCCTTGCTGAGGATCATAAAAACGCAGCAACAATTCAAACAAGGTAGATTTACCGGCTCCTGATGGCCCAACTAAAGCTAGCATTTCACCCTGCTTGATAGAAAAAGAAAGATTCTTCAACGCGGCATAATCAGGTCTTGTTGGATAACGGAACTCGACATTATCAAACTTGATGACCTCTTCGCCTTGACGAATTTCAGCCATACGCTGAGAAGGAAATTCGGTAGAACCACTTACCACAACGCTTTTTGCACTAAGCAATTCCATAATGCGCTCCGCTGCTCCCGCAGCGCGCTGCAACTCGCCCATTACTTCAGAAATGGCACCAACCGCGCCAGCGACAATAATGGAATAAAACAAAAAGCTTGCTAGATCACCAGCACTGATAGCCCCTGAGATAACGTCTTTACCACCAAACCACAACATCACCCCAATGCCACTCATCGATAACAAAATGACCATCAGAGTTAGCCAAGAGCGCTGCTGAATACGTTTCACACTTACATTGAAGGCGCGATCAACCGTTGCTGAAAAACGTTGCGCATCATGCTTTTCGTGGGTAAAGGCTTGTACCACTTTTATGTGACGCAATGCTTGTGATAAATAGCGGCCCACGTTAGCTACTTCATCTTGGCTATCACGCGATAGTCGTCGCACTCGTCGGCCAAAATACACTACGGGGACAATCACAAAAGGTACGCAGGTCAGCAAAATAAGCGTTAATTTAAAATGCATCACCAGCAAGAATAAAATCCCACCAATCAACATCAAACTGCTGCGTAAGGCAATCGACAAAGAAGAGCCAATCACACTTTGTAAAAGCGTGGTATCAGAGGTAATACGGGATTGAATTTCACTAGGAGAATTATCTTCAAAGAAGGAAGGCGACAAAGTGAGCAAATGCGCAAACACGGCTTGACGAATGTCGGCCACCACTCGCTCACCTATCCACGACACCAAGTAAAAGCGACAAAAACTGCCAATACCCAATAAAAATACCAAAGCGATGAAAATCATCAAGGCATGAGTCAAGCCAGCCTCTGAACCAGATGCTAGACCTTGATCAATAAGCATCTGCACGCCTTTGCCTAAGCTCAGCATGGTTCCAGCGGTGACAACTAAGGCGATCAAAGCCAACACTATATGACGTCGATATGGACGCAAAAAAGGCAAGAATGTTTTTATTCCACTATCAACTCTTTCCCTATCAACAATTGCATTCTCAACATTTTCCGGTTTGCTCATCAGTCATAACCACCATAAAGTAATAACGACCGTCACTATAGCGTATCTGTGTCTACACAACTGGGTAAATACCAAGTAGAGATTTCTTACTAGCTTTCGCTATTAGGATGAAGCTGCAGATTTGAATCCCATGCGGAAACCACCCCAATGCTTACCATTTACAAAAATAGGCACGGAAAGATCATGGAGAATTTCTCCCGTATCACGTTTATAAGTTTGCAGTAAAAAACTGTCAGTATGAGAACCACATCGGCTGCCAGTGGCATCATTAAAAATACGTTTGCTGCGGTTGTTCACCAAGTCTTTTTCATAATCACCACTTAATGGCTGACTAAATTTTTTGTTATGGGTTGGGAAGTAGCCATTTACATCCACCGCACCAGCAAACATAACCTGCTCATATTTTTCTAGAACCGCTTCTTGAATAGCTGGAAAAGCACGGTCGCTAAAAGCATCATAGGAAGTATTGTATTTCTGTGGATTAGTATTATTGACTGGTCGGTAGTCTCTAGAAAAAACCGCTTGCTGAGTTAAATCACCCTTTTTGATTGCCTCTTCAAATAGCTGACCAATAGCTTGTGCAGATGTTTTGGCAACCATAAGTAACTCAGAAAAGAACAATGATTGATCAACCTTGTCTAGCTCCCTAAAAACCACTTCAGCTCCGTTGCTTAAACCTGACGCTTCTTTTGACAATTTATCGCTGCGCTGAGAAATATCTTGCAAAGAATGACGAATACGCGAAATAGAACCATTTATCTGCGTGCTGGCTGCGCCTAATTCCTCTCCTGCACTTTCGACTTCCGACAATACGGCAGAGGCATTTTGAACCTCTTCCGTTAAAGAAATAAAGCGCTGCGTTTCTCCTAACAAGGTCGTTGATAAAGATTCGGTTAAGCCTTTTAATGACGACATTTCGTGATTGGTTAATTCGCTGTTACGACGTACGTCTGTCAATAAACTCGAGATTTGCTCTGACGCACTAGCACTTTTAGCAGCTAGCGCTCGCACTTCATCCGCCACTACCGCAAAGCCTCTACCTTGCTCACCAGCACGAGCAGCTTCAATTGCGGCATTGAGTGCTAATAGATTGGTTTGTTCAGAAACGCCCTTAATAACCGCTGTAATACTGTCGATATCATCGGCACTTTTGGTTAATAAAGCTAATTGCTCACTGGCGGTTTGCACTTTCCCTGTGAGCTCATGGATCTGATCGGCACTTTGTGACAAGGCTGTTTGGGCTGTTCTACTCGATTGCGCCGTTTCACTCATAGTACGAGCTAGCTGACCTAGGTTAGTCGACAGCGTCAATCCAGTATCTGACAGCGTTTCTACTGCTTGAGAAATCTGTTCGCTATCATGATGGGTAAGATGTATGTCTTTACTTAACGTATCGACAAAATGAGATACTTCGGCCGCCCCCATGGCCATCTTTGATGTGGCACGAGTAACTGTTTTACTCACTTCAGAAAACGAAGTTGATGCATTATCCTTGGCGGCATCGGCCTCTTTAGAGCTCGAAGTAAATGTACTTCGCACTAGTTTTGGCAAGACTAAAAAGACACATAGTAAAAGACCTGCACCAGCATAAGCTTGAGGAACAGTGCCTTGTATGTAACCTAAAATAAAAATTACGAGAAGCCCTACAACACCACACCACTGGAAATAAACCATCGTTCTTTCCTTCCTTTTCATTATTATTTCTTCCCAGTGTTTAACTATGGCTGTTGAAGGTCAATACAAAACGAAGAACATAAGACTAAAGTCGCACTGAAAAAAATTAACATGCTTGCTATCGGGATAATCCTATTATCAAAGACAACTATTTTCACCTAGCAATATACCGTCTCTTTAGGAAAGCATTCATTCATAGAAGTACATACATCGTTTTTCAAAATTAGATAAATAATGCACAAAAATATATTAAAAAGAATTATAAAACCCATAAAACTGCTTTTTAACACATAAAAAGCAGAAAAATTCTCCCGCAATCCAACTACACTAGAAAGCAAGCTCACGAAGCACAACAAAAATAAGAACGTCGTTGCGCATAATCTGCCAACGAACATACTGAGGATAAATGTCATGATCACCAACAAAGTTAAAACAGAATCTTTCTACCTTGAGTTGGGACAACTAACCCCAGATAGCGTTGATCACCTAACGCCTTCTTTTGATCATTTACCACCAAATCCTTACGCTGATGGTGAGTTCCGTTTACGTCGTTATTCTCGCTTTACACTAGAGCAAGGCCAGCTACATCGCCTAGCTTCTCAAGCCTTTGTACAAGATGAAAGCATCAACCATTTCCAAGGTAACGTTGTACGTAGTTATGAAGAAATTGACGACAGAATAGTCGTAGACCCAGCCTTCGTGGAATTATTTGAACACTTTCAGAAAATGGCTAGTGTGGCTGATAGCACCCCTATCGAAGTACATCAATTGCGTATTTTTGCTGATCATAAGGTCGCTGAAGTGGCGCCAGAAGGAATTCATCAGGATGGCTTTGATCGCATCGGTATTTATGTAATGCAACGTCATAATATTGAAGGCGGCAATATCAATATTCACCTAGATAGAAACAGCCCCGCACTCATTAGCCATGATTTTGATAAAGGGGAGTTTGTCGTCCTCAACGACCGTAAGTTTTTTCACAGTGCTCAGCCCATTAAACCAATCGATGGTGACCAAGGCTATATGGATATTTTTGTATTGACGGCGAACTTAATGCATTGAGCAATAAGTGAAATGCCCTAAAAATATGACTTCCTTATTACTTACAACTTTTCCTAGTTAAATCAACCTGAAAACACTAGGGCGACTCAGCCAAGCATGGTATAAAACGCGAATGTAACCATTTGTAATTTTATTAATTGTTTTGTAATAGATCAGGCCGGGAAAGTTAAATAGTGACAGATATTAGTTCAGCAGAGGATAGTAAGAAAAATAGCGTAGAAGATACTACAAAAAAATCGGTACTAATCATTGAAGACATGAATGAAATGCGCCTAATGCTGAGATCAATGATGCTCTCATTAGGCTACACAAATATAGAAGCTGAAGCCTCTGGGCAGAGTGCACTCAAGCGCATTGCAGCTAAACATTTCGACATTATCCTTTCTGACTATAACCTTGGTGGCCGCATTAATGGCCAACAGGTTTTAGAAACCTCACGAAGAAATAACATTTTAAGTCATTCTACTATTTTCATCATGATTACCGCCGATACAGGCTATGACAGTGTCGTCAGCGCAATAGAGCATCGCCCCGATAGCTATATGGTGAAACCATTTACTCCTGCGACTCTACACAGACGACTCAGTCGCATTAAGCTACAAAAAAATATATTTTCTGAGGTGGATGAACATCGAGGTAAAATGAATTTTGAGATGATGGAGAGTAAGGCCAAAGTCATCATGATCAAACATCCTCAATACAGCAGTTTATGTCTAAAAGTTATTGGCGAATCATTGCTATCCAGAAAAGAATACAAAGCAGCAAAGATACATTACATGCGAGTACTCAAACACAATCAGGAGACATCTTGGGCTCACTTCGGGATTGCCCAGTGTGATTTAGGCTTAGAACAACCATTATCTGCAGTGAAAAGCTTAGAAAAAACGATCAGCATCACCCGTCATTTTTTACCTGCGTATGACACTCTTGCTAATACACAAGAAAGGCTAGGCAACTTAAAAGAAGCTCAAAAAGCAATGATAGCAAGCCTAGAGATAACTCCTAGATCCCTAGCAAGAACAAAGAGACTTGGAAAAATCAGCGTTCGACTAAAAGATTGGAAAATGGCTGAGCAAGCTTATTCACGAGTCATTCGTTTAACCAAAGACACTCAACATGAGAAAATAGAATATTATTATGAGCATTTAAAATGCCTCATTGCGATACAAGAAAATGACGATCAGGCACCACAAACAGCAGAAAAACTTAAACGCTCTTTGACGAGATTGCGTATGTTAGGAAAAGACGACCCTATTGTTGTCTCAAACTCCTTTCGTGTAGAAGTTCAGCAACACCTTAATCGTGAGCGTAAAAATGATGCTGTTAAATCATGGAAACAATGGAAACAATTAATACTATCAGGGAAAGCCTCATCGATATCGCACGAGCAAGAGCTCACTTTGAAAAGAAAACTAGGCTTATAAATAGTTGGCGTAAAAAAGTTGCTATCGTTTTTACGCCAACCCTGATGGACACAGAAAAGTTCAATTCCTAGAAAATCTTATCATTAGATAAATAACGCCCAAAAAGTTACATTCTGTAACAAATCTAAATCTCTCTTACCCTGTTGATATTAAATAAAAAAACCTGAAAACTTCCAGATTTAATCTATAAAATTACGATCACTATAAGTTTTTTAGTTTTTCAAGTGATATAAATAAGGCATTAGACTTATTGCAAGCTCATTAAAGTCAGGTAGTACCTTTGACAGATGTAATCGCCCTTGGCGTTGAAAACACAAATGATATCCATCAAGGACTTATCGACCTATCAAAAAAGCGTGTTTTGATCATCGAAGATATCGGTGAAATGCGACTCATGTTGAAGTCTTTAATGACGTCAATGGGCTATTCTAATATAGACGTGGAACCTTCTGGACAATCTGCTATCAAGCGAATTCTAGAAAGACCTTATGATGTCGTGTTGTCAGACTACAACCTTGGCGGCAGCATTGACGGTCAGCAAATTTTAGAGACCTCTCGTAAGAACTACTCCCAAGACCATTCCACTATTTTTATTATGATTACCGCCGACACAGCTTATGAAAGCGTTGTTAGCGTGCTGGAATATCAACCAGACAGCTATTTAGTTAAACCCTTTCCACCAGCTGCTTTTTTCCGGCGCTTCGAGCGAGTCCAAAAACAAAAGAAAACCTTCGAAGGTATTAATACAGCTAGAAAAGAAAATGATTTTGAAAAGATGGAAGCACAAGCTAAAGCCATCATGACGCAATATCCTAACCTTGCGAGCCAATGCTTAAAAATCATTGGAGAGTCACTCTATGCACGGGGCCGTTACAAAGATGCAAAAAACCACTACATGCTTATCATTCAAAAAAGCAAAAACCTAGCTTGGGCACATTATGGTATAGCATTATGCGAGTTCAAACTCGGTACCGTCGCTGCTGCCATAAAAAAACTAGAACACACTATTGGCTTAAGTCGTCATTTCTTATCTGCCTATGATTTACTTGCTGACGCACACGAAGATTTAGGTAATCTAGAAGACGCTCAAGCTGTTATGAGCAGTGTTTTAGACGTTTCTCCACGCTCCACAGAACGCGCATTACGCCTCGCTCAAATCAGTATGCAATTAAACGATTGGCCTACTGCTGAACAAGCGTATTCAAAAGTCATTCGATTAACTCGTGAAACCAGCCATGAAAAGGTCGAATACTATTATGAGTATTTAAAGTGCCTAACTAATATAATGGCAAACAGCTCGGACAACTCAAAGCTAGCAGAGAAGTTTAAACGCACACTTGTCCGGCTGCGAACCTTTGGAAAAGCCAACCCTGCAGCGATATCCAACTCTTTTCGTGTAGAAATCCAGCAATACCTTACCCGGGACCATGTTGGTGAAGCTATAAAGTCATGGAAACAATGGAATCGTTTGATTAAATCAGGACAAGCTACTCCCCTCACTGACGCTCAAAAACACACACTTAAAAAACGCCTCGGCTTGCTATAATCCCCCCACACCGTTATGGTCATGCGCTAATTTAAAAATTGATGTTATCGTCACTTACACACGTTTATCTTTTAATATCAGAGCATCCTTTATGACGGCTACTCATTCCTTTTCGTCCCTTATTCCAGATGTCATTTTAGATGCCGTAGAGTCAACCGGTTTGTGGAGCGATTCTCGTATTTACCCTTTAAATAGTTACGAGAATCGGGTCTATCAGATTGGTATTGAAGAGGCATCACCTGTCATTGCAAAATTTTACCGCCCAGAACGCTGGAACGAAGCGCAGATTCGAGAAGAGCACCAAACATTATTAAAGCTCAAAGCCGCAGGCGTTCCTGTTGTTGCCCCATTGGAATTTAGTGATGAGAGTTTGCTTCGTCATAACGACATGTATTTTTGCTTGTCTCCACGTCTAGTTGGGCAACACCCTGAAGCAGACAACCTTGATCAGCTTTATCAAATTGGCGAACTCATCGGTCAGCTTCACAAAACTCTATCGACAACTCCCTTTAAAGAGCGCATCAGTGTCTCTCCTTTATCACAAATGGATGATGCAGCTAATCAGATTTTGACGGGGCGTACTTTATTTGGACAATCAGAACTAGCAGAAGAATTACAGCTGCCTGAAAAGCTCAAGCCTATTTATATAAGACAAATCGCTACGCTGCGAGATATGTGCGAGGCCAGCATTAAGAGCTATTGGCCAAGGCAGCTTCGACCGATTCATGGTGACAGTCACCGTAGTAATTTGATGTTGCACGACGGTCAATTTCATTTATTAGATTTTGATGATTGCCAGAATGGTGTTGCCGTTCAAGATTTATGGTTACACATTACTCAAACAGAAAATCCAAGACAACAATTAAGCGAAATCATTGAAGGTTACGAGACCTATTTGCCTTTTGAAACTCGTGAATTGGATTTAGTCGATGTTTTTAAATGTGTGCGTGTCATTAGTTACACTGCATGGCTACAAAGCCGTTGGCATGACCCTGCTTTTACCAAAGCTTTTGCTTGGTTTGGCAGTGAAGACTACTGGATAAATCACTTAAACGAGCTAAAAAACTGCGAATTAGAATGGGGACAAATTTCACGATGATGCCTTCAAATACAGCACCATTAGAACACTCTCTTCATTCTTTGTTCGGTTTCAACGAGTTCCGTGAAGGTCAAAAGCAAACTATTGAACAGCTTCTGACTGGATACTCATCGCTCGCGGTTTTCCCAACGGGTTCTGGTAAATCATTGTGTTACCAATTCACCGCCACTCAACTCCCTAATTTGACGTTGGTGATCTCACCATTGATTGCCTTGATGCATGATCAATTAGCGTTTTTAACCGCAAAAGGCATTCCCGCTGCTTGCTTAGATTCAAGTCAAAGCAAAGATGAAAGCCAAGCTGTTATGTCTGGAGTACAGAGTGGCGCTATTAAGATTTTAATGATCTCGGTTGAACGCTTTAAAAATGAGCGTTTTCGTCGTTTTATCAAGCGCGTTCCGATTTCTATGTTAGTAGTCGACGAAGCTCACTGTATTTCAGAATGGGGTCATAACTTCCGTCCGGACTATCTAAAACTACCCTCTTATCAACAAGAGTTGGCCATTCCATTAGTCTTACTGTTAACTGCCACGGCGACACGCAGAGTGCAAAGAGACATGGCGCAAAAGTTTGCCATATACCCTGAACATATAGTGCAAACTGGCTTTTACCGACACAACTTAGATATTGATCTTATACCCGTACAAAGCCATCAAAAGCTAAACGTCTTAAAAAATATTTTCAATGAAATCCAAGGCGCGAGTATCGTTTATGTTACTCAGCAGAAAACGGCCGAAGATGTCGCTCGCGCTCTACAAGCCGATGGCTACTCAGCTGTCGCCTACCATGCAGGCTTGAATAGTGATATTCGCAGCGCTATTCAAGCCAACTTTATGAATAGTAAAACACGTATTATCGTTGCGACCATTGCGTTTGGCATGGGAATCGATAAATCTGATATTCGTTTAGTCGTGCATTTTGATTTACCCAAATCAATCGAAAACTATAGCCAAGAAATTGGCCGTGCGGGGCGAGATAACCAACCGAGCCGATGTGTAATGCTCGCCAGTTTGGAAGGTTTAAGCACCTTAGAAAACTTTGTTTATGGTGATACGCCAGAACCTCAGGATATAGATAATTTACTGCGCTGCATCAGTGAAGGAACAGTCGAAAGCGAATGGGAAACACAGCTATACGGATTGTCCAATCTCACCAACATTCGCTCTTTACCGCTCAAAACCTTATTGGTGCAGCTCGAATTATTCGGTGCGCTCACGCCAAAATACAGTTTTTACGCGGATATCAAAATTAAATGGGAAGGCGATAGAATCGCTTTTGCCAATCAAATCCCAACCGAGTGGCAAGCTGCCTACCATGCAATTCTAAAAGGCATCCAATACAAGAAAATCTGGGGCACACCTGATTTTGATAAGCTATTTAACGAAGCGGGCTTATCACGAGGCGACGTATTACAAGTCTTGGAATTCGCAGCGGATCACAATGTTCTGACGCTAGAAAGCAAAGGCCTGACTGAAGTGTATCAAGTCCATAGCGAGCATTTTCACCATCAGACATTAGCAAACCAATTGCATCAATATGTAGAAGAAAAACAAAGTGCTGAAGTTGCACGAATCGCCACCATGATACGCTTCTTCCAATTGGATCACTGCTTAAATAATAATTTAGCACGATATTTTGGTGATCAGAATTCACCAGAACATTGTGGTCACTGCTCGGTTTGTCGAGGAAAGGTTCTGGTCTTTTCACAGCAAGCAGACATAGATAGTGATGTGACGTGGCAGGATAATTTAGCAGAGTACGCTCGAGAATTCGCTCAACATGTTGGAAACAAAAGCCCAGCGACTCAAGTCACAGCGATATTGATTACGCGCTTCTTAACGGGTTTAACACAACCCATTTTCACAAAAATAAAAGCCCGCCAACTTAGCGGGTTTGGTGCGTATGAAGAAAAAAGTTATTTGTCAGTTCTAAAAGCGATACAAGACTTATAAACTAGAAAAGACATAGTGCATTCTATGAATGCACTATGTCTTAAAATTCAACGAAGATAAGCATTAAAAACAGCATTAAATTTCTCATCTAATGCAGATTCATACACATCTTTAGCAGACTCTTGGTTTTCCAAAGATACTCGGTCACGCAGCGCCTTATCACTTAGCAAAGCATCCATTAGATTAGCTAATACTTGATTACTTTCTCCATCGTAGATAAAGCCAGCCGATTCATTTTTCATAAGTTCACTTGCACCAACCCATTTGGTCGTAATCACAGGTGCGCCACAAGCCATAGCTTCAGCAACAACGCGCCCGAATTCTTCTATTCTCGCCGGTAAAACAAAGATGTCTAGAGCATTAAAATATTCTTCGACATTATTAATAATAGGAAGTTGGCGCACTCTATTTTTGTAGGGAGAACGGTCTAAAATCGCCTGAAACTCTTGAGTCAATTGATCTTTTCCGACGAAAACAAAGTGAGTTTTGTTAGCTATCTCTTCTGGCAAGAGACTAATGGCTTCAAAAAAACGGTCAATACCACGTTTTTTAAAATTACCTGAGGTAACCAAACCAACTAAAAGCTCATCTTCTTTTACATCTAGGTCTTTTCGAATTCTAGCCTTAACCTCGTTAGACAAAATCTTAAACTGGCTTTCATCTATGGCGGGATAAATAACCGATATATCTTTTTCAGGCACAGAGAAACGTGCAATTAGCTCATTTTTTGTCAAATAAGAGTTCGCCACAATATGCTTAAACTGATGATTTTGAAAAATAGGCGTATGGGTTAAATACATTTCATCATTTTTAGATAGTGGCTTATTATGAATTTTTTCTGCTGCTAAATGTACGCAGTTATGAATAAAATGAACATCTGGATGCTGTAAATCCCCATGACCTATAAGCAAATCCGCTTTGATTTTTTTGGCTAGCTTTAAAGTTTCATTACTAAATTGAATTCTACGCTTGAATTTTTTTTGCCAGAAAAATCGCTTTGATTTATGCGAAATGCCTCCGCTTTTGTTTATATCTTCTACATTGGCATTTTCAGAAATAGTATGTACTTCACACCCAACTGAAGAAAAATACTTGATCTCTTCATGAACACTACGACAAGCGCCTGAATAGGTTTTCTCAAGATTCTGTTTCGCTATTAATACAGTTTTCATAGTCTTGCTGGGAGTCCCTTCAATAGATAAAAAGTAAAAAATTCATGATAACAAGAAGTACTAAAAAAAGCGGCGTCTTAACAAAAAATAGTGCCTGCCTTACTGACTCTTAAATAGTTTTATTAAACTGTTACTCTGTGATTTCTGAATAAACACTGACTTCTATTAGATTATTATCTGGATCATTAAAATAGACAGATTGGATTGGCCCTAATGCGCCAGATTTCGTCACTGGGCCTTCTAGGATAGCAACCTTACAAGCTTTCAAATGAGTGACAACTTCGTCAATGGTCCAGTTGGTAATCAGGCATAAATCGCCAGATCCTTCCATTGCATGATTTCGCAGTTCTTGACCCAACAATTGGAGGTTGATCTTTTGTTGGCCAAAACGCAGGGCTTTACGCCCATTTGCAAAGGAAATCGGCTCCATTTTCAACACGGTTTCGTAAAAAGACACGGCTTTGTCGATATTTGCCACGGTCAAAACAATGTGGTCAAAATGACTTATCATAGCTCCTGCCTCCCAGAGCAAGCATCACAAAATATATGACATGCTACGAATGATCGACAGGAAAGACAAGCTTATATTATCTATTAGAGGCTAGTCTCTTTTCGAGATGATTGGCTTAATGCCGTTAAGTCTATTCCGCCTTCTATGAGGCTCAGTTTTTGGCGTCGATTCAATTTTTTTACTTTATACTCCAATACTAAGGCGTCACTCTTTGAACCAACAGATTGATGCCATACTAATTCAAGCGGTCCTTTACCCTTCAGATAGCGAGCACCTCGCTTACTCACGCCGGAATGCTCTTTAAAGCGTCGATCAACATCGGTACTAATACCAGTATAAAGCGTATTCAAGCGAGTCTTTATCATATAAAGACTCCACTCGTGATCCTTCGAAATACTTTGCTCTTCCTGTTTACCTGTCACTTGTCGCTCCTCTTCCGGGCGTTTAATTACCAATAATCAGTAATAATGTAGAGGCTGTGGCAATCCCCATACAAAAATTAAAGATTCGTTGGCGTTTTTGATCAGTTAACCAACGTCGAATACTCACTCCAGCCCATGCCCAAATAGAAATAGCAGGAAATCCCATCGCAGCAAACAATACGATCATCCAAAAACCAGACTGAACATATAAATCTCCAGCAATTGCGAACGAGCTGACACAACCAATCGCCATCATCCAAGCTTTTGGATTAACGTACTGAAAAAGCAAAGCCTGCCACCAATTCATTGGTGAAGATGGCGCTTTTTTAGTTTCTAATTTTCCCACTGGAGCACTGCCAATTTTCCATGCTAACCAAAGTAAGTAGGCACAACCAACCCATTTTAAAACGTTGTATAGAGGCGGATACCAGGTAAACAACGCACCTAGCCCCATTAAAGTAGACAACAACAAACTTGCGACACCAAGTACAATCCCTAGCATATGCGGTAAGGTTCGACGAAAACCAAACTGCGCCCCTGACGCCAATAACATAATGTTATTCGGGCCCGGTGTCACGGAAGTTACAAAAGCGAACATGGCAAGCGCTAAGAAAAAAGATACATCTATCATGACATCTGCCCTTTATTTTTAATAAGGAATATTACATCTCGCATAAGTCCAACAATAGTCGCTTGTGACAACTCAGCCTGATGGCGTTCTTTTGTCATGCCTATGTCAATCATCTGCTGAGAAGTTAGAGATGCCAATTTCTTACGCGTTTGAAAACGCTCTATACTTTGTTGAATACAAACAAATAAGCTGACAACTAACATAACCCTCTCCTTTTAGACTACTTGTAAACTGCACTAATTAGGGCTTAACAAGCACTATGTGTATGAGTAACTACTTTAAGAGAAGACAGGAATACGATACAGATTCAAAAAATCACTTTATTAAACATACAGTGAGAGGTTTTTTTGCACTGTATGGCCGAATAAACCTAAATCTGTATGGTCATAAATGGCAAATATACACTTTATAATCAATACAGATACCAAGAAGGCTTTAAGAGAGATGCTATGACACTTTATCAAAAACTTGCCAACCGCTTACGTGAACACATACAACATGACTTTTATAAGTCTGGCGACAAGCTGCCTTCTGTACGCCAATTAGCCCAAGAACATGGTGTCAGCATTTCAACTGTACAAGAAGCTTATAGGCAACTTGAGCAAGAGCTACTGGTAGAAGCTCGACCAAAATCAGGCTACTTTGTTTGCTCACGCAAAAAGGACAATCTGCCCAGCATTTCAAGACCACCACAGCGCCCTTTGGAAGTTTCCCAATGGGAAGAAGTGCTCAATATGTTGATGAATCGCAGTGGTAACAAAGGCGTACAGTTGCAGCACGCTATGCCAGATATGAAAGCGACAACCTTGAAGCCTTTACTCAAAACTTTGTCAGATCTTACCAAACAAAAACCAGAATTAGGATTAGGTTACGCTGACATTCGTGGTACGGAAGAATTACGCACACAACTTTGTCGTCTAGCCGTAGCGTCCGGTTGCCAGTTACACCCAGACGATTTAGTCGTTACCTCAGGTTGCCAAGAAGCGCTATCTGTTTGCTTACGAGCGGTGACAGAACCTGGCGATATTATTGCCATCGAGTCTCCAAGTTTCTACGGCTCCATGCAAGCGATCAAAGCGGCGAACCTTAAAGCGATGGAAATTCCAACCCATCCCGAAACTGGTATCAGTTTAGAGGCATTAGAGTTAGCGTTAGACCAATGGCCAATTAAGGCGATTTTTGTCACACCAACATGCAATAACCCGCTGGGTTACACCATGCCAGAAGACAAAAAAGAGCAGCTCTATCGACTCGCGCAAAGCTATGATATTGCCATAATAGAAGACGACATCTACGGTGATATCTCGTATCAATTCCCACGTCCTAAAACCATCAAATCCTTTGATGAAGATGGCAGAGTTCTGCTGTGTTCATCATTTTCCAAAACCATTGCGCCTGGCATGCGGGTTGGCTGGATTGCACCGGGGCGTTATCGAGACAAAGTTACTCACATCAAGTACGTAAGTAGTTCTATGTGTCCAGTTCTTCCCCAGCTTGCCATTGCGAAGTTTATTCGCTTAGGAGGCTACGCTAAGCACATCCGAAAAATGAGACAAGACTACGAGCAACAGCGAGACCATTTACTTAGCGTGATAAAAAACTATTTACCCAGCGATACTAGAGTTAGCTACCCTGTCGGTAGTTTTATCTTATGGGTAGAGCTTCACCCCAGTATTGACAGCATGAAGCTGATTGAACGCTGCCGCGAAGAAGGCGTAGGCTTTGCACCCGGCCCGCTTTTTTCTGCAACGGGCAAGTATCGTAATTGCTTTAGACTTAACTTCAGTGAGCAAAGTATGGAAAGGCGCGAGTGGGCAATCAAAACCTTAGCAATGATTTTGCAAAATTTCGAACAACGGGCAAAAGCAGGGTGAACCAAATAATCTTATCATGACGTAAAAGATACAGATAAAGCAGTCTAATAAGTAATTGCTTTATCTGTAATTGCTCTCAGCTAGATAGGTAAACTGTAAAGAAACGCAAATACACTTAAAGCCTTGATCCAAAAACGTAATAATCCAAAGACTTACTTTTCTTATATTAAAAATATAGCGTGTAAAAAAACGTTACTGATTCAGCTCTTTTACTAGGACATATTAAATGCTCAACCGGCCTTTTTTAAATATAGGGTTGCTCTGCCTCAGCCTGGTATTAGCGGCCTGTAGTAATACAGAGAAACGCAAAGACTACGCTGAATTAGCGCAACAAGAACTAGATTCGACGAGCAAAACTAAAACTTCCCAATGGCAAACAATGGACAACGTCGTTCCTGCAAGCTATTTAACAGATTTGATACAAGATGAACAACTAAATAGCCTAATTACCCAAGCTCTAGAAGCGAATCCTAGTTTGCAAAAAACGCAGCTGACTCTACAAGCCAGTTTATGGAGTTTAAAAAGCCAACAGGGCGATTCTCTACCTAGCGTCGAAGCAGGCTTTTCTGGTAACAAATCAGAAGGCAGCAATACCGACTACAAAGCCAGTTTAAGCATTAGTTGGGAGGCCGATTTATGGCAAAAACTCGCTCAAGCAGAACAAGCTTCGGCCAAAACGCTTGCCAGTGACGAGGCCTTATATCAAGCCAGCCGTGACACCTTAGTTGCTAATGTAGTTAAAACTTGGCTGGCTATTACTGCGAAACAACATGCCATTGATATTGAGCAGAAACGCCTAAAACTGTTAGAAGCAAACGAGCAATTAATTCTAAAACGTTTTAAAAATGGACTTGGCAACTTAGAAGAACTAGACGAATCTCGTACTTCCACTTCTCAATCTAAAGCTGACCTAGTGGAATACAAAGAAAACCTAGCTATTGAAATACGCAACCTGCAACTTTACTTAGGCAAAACAGATAGTTTGAGTTTCATTACCAACCAAAACTACCCCAATGTCAGCCTTACATTAAGCGACCTACCACAACAAAACTTACAACGCAGACCGGATTTAAAAGCTGCGTATTTGACTATTGAAGCCGCCGATTTAAATACCTCTGTAGCCTATAAAGACATGCTTCCCAGCATCAGCCTAAGCGCAACACTAAGCGAAACAGCAGCATCGCCAAGAGCGGCTTTGTTTGGTTCGCCTATTTGGTCTTTGCTAGCACAAATAACTCAGCCACTCTATCAAGGTGGGAAACTAAAAGCCGCTGCAGAAATCGCCAAACTCAAAACCGCTCAAGCCTATCAAGATTACCGTGACACCCTACTCACAGCCGTCAACGAAGTAGAAAATACCTTGGGGCAAGAACGCGTCCTATCACAGCAAGTCCGCCACATTAATGAAGCACTTTTTAGCGCCAAAAAGAACCTCACTCAATACGAGAAAAAATACCGCACAGGTTTGGTCGAACTGAATGACTTAATCAATGCGCAAACCACTGCTTTTGACCTAGAAGCACAATTGGACAATTTAATTTATCAGCACCTATCAAACAGAGTTGATTTGGGGCTCGCACTCGGGCTTGGAGTAAAACCTTAATGAAATATCTTTCACAATGGATCACCTTATTATTGGCTGGTGCTGCAATAGCAGGTGTCTACTTTTATGTTATCCATGCTATTGAAACACAGCAAAATCGATTGCAAACACCGCGCCCTGAGACGCCAGCGCAAGCACTAGAATTATCAACAATCACCGCCAACACTGGTAGCTATGCGGCCACTATTAAGGCATCAGGTGTAGTTAAGCCAAGGTATTCTCTGACAATGACAAGCCAAGTAAGCGGCGAAGTTATTAGCATTTCAAATCAATTTGAGTCTGGCCAAGTCATCAAGAAAGGTCATCTTTTAGGCCAATTACAAAACAGCGAACTAAACAGTGCAGTAGCCAGTGCCAAAAACACTCTAGCAACCGCAGAGCTTGCGCTCAAAGAGGAAGCTCGCCAAGGTGAGCAAGCTAGAGCAGAATGGGCAGCCGCTGGATTTAAAGGTGATCCAGATTCAGACCTAGTATTACGAGAGCCACAATTAGCAGCAGCTAAAGCTGATGTTGAAGCTGCTAAGGCTGAACTAAGCAACGCAACAACCAGATTAAAGCATACCCAACTAACCTCACCTTTTGACGCTTTAATAGTCACTCGTAATGTTTCACTTGGCTCATATCTAAGTGCAGGAAGCGAGATCGGCATACTATACAGCGTCGATCGAGCCGAAATTAAAATCGATTTATCCAACAGTGATTGGCTAAAGCTCCCCGATACTAAAACGCTACTAAAAGACAACTGGCCAGCATTAATCTCAAGCATTGATAACAATGACTCTTGGCAAGGTAAAATTTTAAGTGTCAACCAACACATCGACGAAACGACTCGCATGCGCAGCTTGTTGGTTAGCTTAGACCGCCCACTCGATCAGACTCCAGCGTTAATCCCGGGAGCTTTTGTCGAAGTGTCGATTCAAGGCAAGCGCCTCGACAACCTTTGGAAACTACCTAATACGGCCTTAAGCCAAAAGAGCGAAATCTGGTACATAGATCAAGATAGTCGGCTAGCTGCCTTTGAAACCACTCCTCGTTTTGTTGACTCTCAATACGTTTATATTCAGGTGCCAACATCCATGCTAAACAAACCCTATCAAGTGCTTGTACAACCTTATAACAGTTATTTAAAAGGCACTCTTGTTAAGTCATTAAATACCTCGACATCAGATGATAAGAGCGTGAAACCATGAGCCCGACTGATCAGCCGAAAGGCATTATTCCATGGTTTGCCAATAATCCAGTTGCCGCGAATTTATTGCTAATTCTGGTTATCAGCTTAGGCGTTTTGAACATGGGCTCGCTGAATAAAGAGGCCTTTCCAAGCCTAACGCCTAACCGCGTGGCTATTTCTGTTAGCAATGACAGCGGCTCAGCCAAAGAAAACGAAGAAGGTATTGCCATTCCTTTAGAGGAAGCCTTACAAGGTGTCTCTGGCATCAAGACCATTACAACTTCATCAACCGCAAAATCAACCAGCACCACTGTCGAAATGCTGGATGGTTATGACATAGATACGCTCCTAAACGATGTCAAAGATAAGGTTGATCAGATTTCTTCTTTTCCTGATGAAGCCGATCCGCCAGTCGTATCTAAAGCCACTCGCGAAGAACACTCAATTTGGATTCAACTCTATGGTGATGCAGATCGACGTACCCTACAAAAGCTTACTGATGAATTAGAATCTGATTTATTGGCAAACGAAAACATCAGTGCGACTTCAGTATCTGGTTGGCTAGACCCAACCATTATGATCGACATTGATAAAAACAAACTTGAAGCTTACGGGCTCACTTTGTCCGATATTGCCACTGCAATCAATGCCGAATCATCTCCAGCTCAAGTCGCGACGTTGCGGGACGAAAACATTTACTTAACCATCAGCGCATCTGAGCAAGCCTACATAAAAAGTGAGTTTGCTCGAATTCCCGTTATTTCCAACCTATCTGGAGGGAAAGTTCTACTGGGCGATATCGCTAACATACGCGACACATTTGACGAAGATGATTATGTTTTATCGCGTTTTAATCGCCAAAATAGTTTAGGCATTCAAGTTCTAACTACAGGCACCAGCGATATTTCCAACTCCGTGATCGGAGCAAAAGCTGTCATTCAAGATTGGCAGGACAGCGGACGCTTACCAGCTAATGTCGAACTCGGCACTTGGTATGATCGTAGTGAATCGATTAATCAACGCTTAGAATTGATGATAGGAAACGCCATTACAGGCGTATTACTCGTCTTTATCTTGCTAGCGATATTCTTGAACGTCACTGTGGCATTTTGGGTAGCCATGGGGTTGCCGTTTATTTTCTTTGGCACTTTATTTTTCATGGGTACGGAAAGCATCGGCCTGACATTGAACATGTTTACAACCTTTGGTTTTATCATGGCCTTAGGGATTGTGGTTGATGATGCCGTTGTGGTTGGTGAGAGCGTCTATACTGTCAGGTCAAAAGAAGGCGACACCATCGGTAATACGATAAAAGGCACTATGTTAGTCGCCATTCCGACACTATTTGGCGTTTTCACTACTGTCGCAGCATTCTGGGCTCTATCAAATATTGAAGGGCGTTTAGGGCAACTGTATTCTCAATTTGCTACTGTCGTGGCTATTTGCTTAATTCTATCGGTAATCGAATCTAAAATTATCCTACCAGCTCACCTTGCCCACATAAATACACAAAAATCGACTCGCACCAATCCAATATCTAAAGCATGGGCTATGGTTCAACAAGGTGCAGATTTTGGTTTGCAGTGGTTCAGCGAGCGTATCTACCGCCCGACAATAGATCTAGCGCTTAATCATAGGTACGCTGTTTGCTTGTTTTTCATCGCTATTTTTGTACTGGTTATTTCCATGCCATTTACAGGCGCTATCCGGATGAGTTTTTTCCCTCAAATTCCAGGAGATACAGTGCGTGGCACACTCACCATGTACAACGACGTCAGCTACGGACAAACCAACAAAGTTTTATTTGAGTTAGAGCAAAAAGCGTATCAAGCCGACATCGCATTACGCACCGATGGCGGCGAACACCGACGTCCACCAGTTAACAGCGCGGAGCAATCAGACAAAAAACCAAAAGACTCGGCAAAACCTAAAGAAGCTCCTAAACCGAAAGGCGATGTCGCCATCAAAAACATCCAAGTCACGGCAAGTGATGATCAATCTGGCAACATACGCATAGAGCTAGACGAGAATAGACCTTATACCTCAGCGCAATTTGCTAGCAAATGGCAGCAACTTTCAGGCATGCCAGAAGGTGTAAAAAACCTACGAATTCGTAGTGCTCGTGAAACAGTTGACGCGTTAAGAGTTGAACTGCGCGGTAATGACACAAGTGTTCTTAACGGTGCAATGGAAGAACTATTAAAGCAATTAGCCACACTACCAGCGGTGACAGGAATAGAGCAAAACAATGAGCCTACCGAGTCTCGACTCACCCTAAAACTAACCGATCAGGGTCGACTATTAGGATTATCCACCAGCAATTTAGCCACTCAAGTCGCCCGTAATTTTGATGGTCAGGTAGTACAAAAATACCAGCGAGACAACTCGGAAGTCGAAGTACGCTTAGGCTATCCAAGCGAACAAAAAGAATCACCAGCCGCCGTAATGAATACCAAAATCGTTTTAGACGACGGTACCCGCGTACCACTTTCAACTGTTGCTACGCTGTCTCAAGAAGATGCAGAGACTCGTATTATTCGCATTGATGGCAAACGCTCTTTGTATCTGTCTGCCGAAGTTGATAAAGACGCCATGTCATCAACAGAAGTCGTCGAATATTTACAAAAAGCCGTCGTACCACAGATGAAGCGTCAGTTTGCCGGAGTTTCGATCTATTTCTCTGGGGAAGCAGAACAAAGAGAAAAAACTCAGTCATCTATGTCGGAGATGTTCCTCATCGCTCTCTTGATCATTTATGGACTTTTGGCGATACCTCTAAAATCTTACTCGCAGCCGCTTATCATCATGATGGCGATTCCATTCGGAATCATTGGTGCATTGCTTGGTCATTGGATGAACAATTTAGCGTTGGGGATTTTCTCTCTGAACGGCATACTTGCGCTCAGCGGTGTTGTGGTAAATGACAGTCTGTTGCTCGTGTCTCGCTTCAACGACCTTCGTCATGAAACCAGCCACGTCAAAAAAGCCATCAGTCTCGCTTGCCGCAGCCGCTTGCGTGCGGTATTGCTGACGTCTTTCACCACTTTTGCTGGCTTAATTCCGATTCTTTGGGAAACCTCAAGACAAGCACAAATGCTCATTCCTGCGGCCGTGTCCCTCGCCTACGGCATCATGTTTGCCACAGTGATAACATTAATTTTGATCCCTGTTTTACTGATGATAAAAGAAGACATTCATTTATTAATGAATAGATTAAAAAATAAAACTGTGGAAGTGCTAGAACCAATTAACGAAGGAGAACAGAAGTAATTAGAGTCAATTTAGCCTCTTTTGAAAAACAAAAGAGGCTACAGTTTAGTTCAGTTCATTTGATTCCTTTAAGGCTTTAACCAACTAAAACCGACTGGATAGCTGTGATAACCATCAAAATCTGCCTTCCCTAAGTCGACACCAACCGATTTCGCAATGGCGTAAACCATACTGATATGAAAGAAAAAATTAGGCATTATATAATGATGTAAAAACTCAGGTTGTGGCAGGTTCAGTTCAGTAAATCCCGCCTTCTCACTAAGCAACACATCTTTATTCAAGGTCTCTACTGCAGGTAGCCCTTCAAGATAATCTAAAGTAGCGGAAATTTGTTCCCGTACTGCGTTTTGATCATCGCTCCCTAGATCAAAAGAAACCGTTTTAACACCAACAAGCGGGCAATATCCACGCAAAGCAAAATTAGCCGCTATCCGAGCATTACCCGCAAGAGAAAACATGTTATCTGACAGCGAAGCTGAAAAGCTTTCCTCTGGAATTTGTTCCAACATATTATCAAGTTGACGAAGGTAATGTGTGAGTAATGCCTTTAAATCAATATCCATATTTCTCCAGCCCAGATAGAGTTTTATATTCGCATAATACTGCAAATATAAAAAAAATTTGAACAGATACAAGATTAAAATAACTTCCTAATACAAGCTTAGTGAGCGTTATAATCCATCAAAGTACTCAGAGTTTTAACCAAGCATTGGGGGAAAAGCAACAGAGCAAGAGTAAGCTTAAGCAACCTCTTGCCATTCAGGAAATGGATCGGGCAATGTGGCCCATACTGCTTTTCCTGCCAGCAATTCTTGATCGCTTAACAAGCAAGCATCCAACGCTTCTATCACAGCCTCTTTTTTCAGATTTTGGCCGATAAACACCAACTCCTGACGCATGTCGCCGAAAGGCTCTACCCATTGATCTGCTATTGATTCAAGATATTCTGGATCTTGTGGCCATTTATCCTTAGGTACCGCTTTCCAAAACATGCCTGCAAAACCATGATGCGCAATACCGCCCGCCTGACTCCATTGACCAGCAAACTCTGGACGAGTCGCTAACCAAAAATAGCCTTTCGAGCGCAGCAATTTCCCAAACGCCTCAGTATTATGAAGGAAATCAAAAAAACGCTGCGGATGAAAAGGTCGTCGCGCTAAATAGGAAAAGCTCCCAATTCCATATTCTTCCGTTTCTGGCACATGCTCTCCACGCATTTCTTTTAACCAGCCAGCTGCTTGTTGTGCTCGCTCAAAGCTAAACTTGCCGGTTCCCAACAATCGTTTAGGCTCTATTTTGCCTTGATGAATTGGGATAATCTCCGCTTCAGTATTAAAGCTACGAAGGATGGATTCTAATTGTCGTAATTCCGCTTCATTCACCAAATCGGTTTTACTGATCAAGATGATGTCGGCAAACTCAACTTGATCAATCAATAAATCCGCCACGCTACGCTCATCTTCTTCACCAAGGGATTCACCGGTTTCTCGCAAGGATATTGCATCGTCATAATCCTTCATAAAATTCACCGCATCCACGACAGTGACCATGGTATCTAGGCGAGCGATGTCAGATAGACTCACACCGTCTTCATCCGCAAAAGTAAAGGTCTCTGCTACGGGCAAGGGCTCAGAAATACCGGTTGATTCAATCACTAAATAATCAAAACAATTGTCTTCCGCAAGCTTTCGTACCTCAATAAGCAAATCTTCACGTAAGGTGCAGCAGATACAACCATTACTCATTTCGACGAGCTTTTCTTCGCTGCGATTTAGCGACACTTCTTGCTTAATCGTCGTCGCATCAATATTGATTTCACTCATATCATTAACAATCACCGCAACTTTTAAACCATCACGGTTATTCAATATATGGCTTAAAACCGTTGTTTTACCTGCACCTAAAAAGCCTGATAAAACCGTAACTGGCAATTTGCCTAGCATACTTTCCATAACTCTCTCCTACAGAATGAAATGTTATGATATAACATTTTATAAAATCGATATAGACGCTTTTTAAAGAAAACCTGATAGAAAGAAAATAAGCTTTACAAAAGAACGAAAAAGCCCTCTAAAAAGAGGGCCTTATGCGAAAACTAGAAAGTAACTGGAACATGAATTCATGCTGTTTTTACTTAATTAGCATCGGTAACCTTTGATAGCAAATCTAGATTGGTAATCAGGTTTCTTACACCATGAGCGTGATCTTCTTGGTAGATATTTTGACTATCGCACCAGTCTCCTACTGATTGAATATCAACCTTTGCCACGTTAGGGCGGACATTCCAAGTCACTTGGTACGGTGACGCTTTTTCATTGTAACTGGGGCCTGTCGTAGAACCTGCATAAGTTACTGGTGTGCCTGTATTATTAGGAATGTGTGTCGCTTGATAAAGACCGTTACGAACATCGTGAGCCGTCAAAGCCTTGAAGTTAAGCGCTGTGTTATCATTCACCGCTACATAAACTTGAGTTTCTACACGAAGTTGAGGGCTTGCTCCCCCCTTTATAATACAGGCTCCCAGGGTTGGACCCGGTTCAACATGCGCCGTGGAATACACGTAATGCACTTCAATAGTATCGCCAGGAAATAGTTCGCTATGCTTACTTTTACAGATAGCACCTCCCTTCACTGGCTCTAATTCTTGCTGACTCAATTGACCAGAATAGATATAACCAGTTTGAAATCCCTGTCCGTCGCCGTTACCAGCATACTTAGTAAACTCACCGCCTTTATGTTCAGCATTTTTATGAAAGTGAATATTGCAGAGGTTCATATTGCTCGAGACTGGTGCTTGTGCAAAGGTTTGAATATTACGACCAAACTTTATATCAATGTCTCGCGGTGATTGCGGTCCAACGCCTTGCCCCTTTGTACTTTCTTGCAGTGCTTGACGCTGCTTTAATATCACGTCATCCGACACTGCAACTTGATTAGCGGCGAACGCTGCGCTCGAAAGCAAACTTAAACCAACAAAACGAATTGTATTACGCAATATCATTGATTACTCCTGTAATATTTAACCGTCCAAATTTGTATTAATGTGCTGTCACCTTACTCAAATAAGGCAGTCTTGATTATATGATGACAACCCAAAGGAAGAACGCCAGATAAAAAATATTTATAAAACCCTTTCACTAGAGCACTTAATATCCTCATTTTTTAAAAAATATCTGTCTTTTTGAGCGTTTTTTTTCATCAAGTGAAAAATGAAATTCCTCCATTTGGCTAGGTCAAGGAACCGAGTTGCAGCAAGCGAAAAAAAACACGACAATAAGAAACTAAAATCTAAAAAATAAACAAAAAAGAGAACAAAAATGCACTTAGATGAGATAGATTTGCAACTACTTGCCTTAATTCAAAGTGATGATAGTATTTCAACAGAGGCTATGGCTCAGCAAGTTGGCTTATCAAAAACGCCATGCTGGCGACGAGTTCAAAAGCTAGAAACCGCAGGATTTATTAAACGTCGTGTCGCGCTTTTAGACGCAGATAAACTAGGACTTGGCGTATCGGTTTTTGTACAAGTTAAAACCAATCAGCATGACGCAAATTGGGCCGATGAGTTTGCTCGCGTTGTGGCTGAATTCCCTGAAGTGGTGGAGTTTTACCGCATGGCAGGAGAATACGATTACTTACTTCGTGTGCTGGTAAAAGACATTCCAGCGTACGACAAATTTTATAAACGATTAATTAGCGCCACCGCATTAACCGACGTCACCTCAAACTTCGCCATGGAGCAAATCAAGTGGACAACTCAGTTGCCCTTGCCCAGTATGAAAGATTGAGTGATAAACAGGTTTATTAATGCGGCAAGCCAAATAAGGAAAGAAACATGTCCATTGCTGCCGCAGAAAGCACTTTAAATCAAAGTGAGACAAACCTACGCACTGAAAACCAAAGCACAAAAGCGCTATCGAATGAAGAAGCTCTGTTTGCCCACATTCGCGACGGTATCATCGGCAAGAACACACAAATAAACACACCCTTTGGCGCAAGAACCTTAACCTACGCCGACTACACCGCCTCTGGCCGCAGTCTAGACTTTATCGAAGACGCTATTCGTCAAAACGTCTTGCCGCTTTATGCCAATACTCATACTGAAGCCAATGCTACCGGACAACAAACTACCGCCTTTCGTGAACAAGCTCGACAGCAAATTCGAGACGCCGTCAACGCGTCAGCAGAAGACTTGGTGATATTTTGCGGCAGCGGTGCCACCAGCGCGATTAATACCTTAATTAGTCAATTAGGCTTGCGTCAATTGAGTGAGTCTGACAAATCAGAGATCTGCGTTTTCATTGGACCGTATGAACACCACTCTAACGAATTGCCTTGGCGAGAGCTGGGTATTGAAGTAATCAGAATCCCAGAATCTAAAGACGGCGGCGTTTGTTTAATCTCCTTAGAAGAGCAATTACAGGCAAAACAAAATAAACGCCTCATCGGTAGTTTCAGCGCTGCATCTAACGTTACTGGAATTTTGTGTGACCAAGATGCAATTACCACCTTGTTACATCGCTATAATGCCCTCGCTTTTTGGGATTTTGCCGCGGCCGCGCCTTATGTGGCGCTAGATATGAATCCAAGTGCTGACCAAGCTCTTGCCAAAGATGCGATCTTTTTCTCTACCCATAAATTTATCGGCGGCCCGGGTACTTCAGGTATTTTAATCGTCAAAAAAGCCATAATAACTAACCCAAAACCTAGCCTTATTGGCGGTGGCACGGTGTCTTTTGTGACACCTGAAGATCACACATTTTTACCGATTGGCGAACGTCGCGAAGAAGGCGGCACACCGGGAATTCTAGAATCCATTCGTGCAGGCTTGGTGTTTCAGCTTAAACAAGCCGTTGGTGATAAAACGATCGAAGCCCGTGAACACGAACTCGTGCAATTGATCGACAAGTATTGGCATGACCACCCAAACATTGAACGCTTAGGTCATGCTGACGCAGCGCGTTTGTCGATTACCGCTTTTCGCATTAAAACCGACTTTGGTTACTTACATCACGGTTTTGTCACCGCTGTACTGAATGATGTGTTTGGTATCCAAGTTCGAGGTGGTTGCTCTTGCGCTGGGCCTTATGGCCATCAGCTTTTAGGTATCGACAAAACTGAATCGGAACGTATTCAAGAAGCAATGCGAAAAGGCGAGAAACTGGTAAAGCCTGGCTGGGTTCGCTTCAATTTGAATTATTTCTTAGACGATGCTGAAGCAATGTTTATTTTAGACGCTATCGATTTCGTCGCGAAACACGGCACGACCCTATTGCCTTATTACGCTTATGACCAAGGTACTGATTTATGGCGTTTCCAAGGTAAATCAACCAAAGCTAAGTCGCTTAATGAACTATTGTTGTTGCAAACAAAAGTGCAGCATCCAAAAGCAGAACCAAAGCCAAGTCAAACAGAAGATAGAAACACTTATCTAACGCGTGCTGAAGAGATTATAAAAGACTGCCTAGCAGGTAAATTCACCGCGCAGCCACAACCCTTTAATAAAGAATTTAACGACATTAAACGCTTTGTTTTGGCTGAGGATCTTGTTTAATTAAACGATTCAGACAGGTACTATTTAGCGCCTTTCTGGATCAAATTAAACTGCATGCCGGTACGTAATATTCCAGTACTCAAGACGTTAGCTCTTAAACCTGCACGATGAAGCCAACCTCTTACAACTTGTGGTGATGAGATAGAATCATTCGCTAGGGATTTTCCTAGCGAGCCACAAGGTTCACAAAGCTCAACGCCATAAAAGCGCACATCGCCAATCGAGAACTCTTGACCAACTAATTGGTTAAGTCGCACGCCTTGGGTCACTATGTTACGCCTGGTCGCAGAAAGACCAATATTTTGCCCAAAGTTTGCATTAAAAGCGGCGATTTCTTCACTTTCAACAAAGGTAATATTTGGGCCGTCGACACCCTTTTTTCCGTAATATCTGTCGCCTACGATGCCTTTACCCGCATCGACTTTGACGGCATCAATGCCTATTTGAGCTTGTTTGGATTTTTTCGACACGAAAATTGCTTGAATCACCCTTTGTCTCCTAAGACAAGTCTGTCACTGGTCGATTATGACATACGCAATGATTAAAAACCTTCACCAATAGGTCCGTTCTTCTTTACTAGGGTTGATATGGTACAGATTTAATGTAACCACTCCAATCCTTCATAAGGTTTAGCTTTTAGAGACTCAAGACGCGTAGCAAGGGAACCTGAATGCAGCTCTAACTTGTGGCCATCAGGGTCTTCAATATACAAAGAATCCCCTTCACTACTATTTTCTTGCCATTGCTTCACGGCTTGAAAAGCACTTTTTTGCTGAATGCGAGACATGGCTGATG
Organism: Marinomonas polaris DSM 16579; assembly: GCF_900129155.1. Taxonomy (GTDB): domain Bacteria; phylum Pseudomonadota; class Gammaproteobacteria; order Pseudomonadales; family Marinomonadaceae; genus Marinomonas; species Marinomonas polaris. The sequence continues at coordinate 100,750 of NZ_FQVF01000002.1, read as the reverse complement.
AGTCAAAACTAAAAGCAAAATGCGTGTAATCCCGACTAGGTTTGGCTTCACCCAGTGATAAACAAAGCCAACAATTCCCGTATGACAAATAGGCGCCTGTATTCCAACGTACTTCTGCTTTAAAACCGAGCAGGTGACAATAAAATTCGAGAGAGGAATCGAGATTTGTCACACTCAACGTCAGATGATTAAGGCCTTTATCTTGTTCAGCATAAGATGATTGAAATACTGATGAGTCATCAAGCGATGCCACCATGGCGTAAATCTTGGTGGCTTTTTCGAAGTGATTCAGTTGCTGTTCTTCAATCCACCAGCGAGCAACAGCCATCAAGGTGATGGGGGCATCGTTTTTATTGGAAAAAAAAGCATAAAACGACACTTGAACGCCGTCGCCTTTTTGTTTTATTTTTTCAGCACAAACCGAAAGAATCTTTTGTTTAATATTTATGTTCACTTCTCTTACTCTCTTTCGAAAGGCAATGTTGCGTAAATCCCACATGAGCATATCTTGATTAAAAAGCACTCTATGCGACTAAAGTCTGACTTCTTATTAGACAACTGCCTGCTAAATTAATAAGGCGTATAACAATAATTATAAGGAGATCTACCGTGTCAGATCATAATATTAATGCAGAAAAATACTGGCAAGCAAACCTCAGGCTGATACTAGGCAGTTTAGTGGTTTGGGCATTAGCATCTTACGGTTGTGCCATTCTACTTCGTCCCATGCTCTCAGGCATTATGATTGGAGGCGCTGATTTAGGCTTCTGGTTCGCTCAGCAAGGTTCCATTCTCGTATTCATCGTCTTGACCTTCTTCTACGCTTGGAGAATGAACAAGCTTGATGAAGAATTTGGCCTTCAGGAGTAAGTCGCATGGATCAATTTACTATCAATTTACTTTTCGTCGGCGGTTCTTTTGCGCTTTACTTCGGTATAGCATTTTGGGCACGAGCTGGTTCGACAAAAGAATTCTACGTTGCAGGCGGCGGTGTCCATCCAGTACTTAATGGTATGGCAACAGCTGCTGACTGGATGTCTGCAGCGTCTTTCATCTCCATGGCGGGTTTGATCGCAGCAGGCGGTTACGCTAACTCAACTTACCTAATGGGTTGGACTGGTGGTTATGTATTACTGGCTATGTTGCTTGCACCTTACTTACGTAAATTTGGTAAGTTTACCGTGCCAGACTTCATCGGTGATCGTTTCTACAGCAATACAGCTAGGTTAGTAGCTGTCGCCTGTTTGATCATTGCTTCAGTTACTTATGTAATCGGTCAAATGACTGGTGCAGGCGTGGCATTCTCTCGCTTCTTGGAAGTAGATAACAACACAGGTCTTATGATCGCTGCGGTTGTTGTATTCTTCTACGCAGTATTGGGCGGCATGAAAGGCATCACTTATACGCAGGTTGCGCAATATGTGGTACTAATCATTGCTTATACCATCCCTGCCGTTTTCATCTCCTTACAGCTAACGGATACGTTTATTCCTGCTATCGGTCTTTTCTCTAATCACACTGAATCTGGTATTCCATTGCTACAAAAATTAGATGAAGTGGTGCGAGAACTTGGCTTTAGAGATTACACTGCCGATGTTGATAACAAACTGAATATGGTTCTGTTTACACTATCTTTGATGATAGGTACAGCGGGTCTGCCACACGTTATCATTCGTTTTTTCACTGTTCCTAAAGTAGCCGATGCTCGTTGGTCTGCTGGTTGGGCGTTAGTATTCATTGCTTTGTTATATCTAACAGCACCTGCTGTTGCGTCTATGGCTCGTTTGAATCTACTGACCACTATCTATCCTTCTGGCCCAACGGCGGCACCTATTGAGTACGCTGAGCGTCCTGATTGGGTTCAAACATGGGAAACTACCGGTCTTATCAAGTTCGATGATAAAAACGGCGATGGCCGTGTACAGTTCTACAATGATGTTCCTGCCTTTAAAGACGAAGCAACAGCTCGTGGTTGGGCTGGTAATGAGTTAACGGTTAACGGTGACATTCTTGTATTGGCTAACCCAGAAATTGCAAACTTGCCAGGTTGGGTCGTTGGACTGATTGCTGCGGGTGGTTTAGCGGCTGCACTATCAACTGCTGCTGGTTTACTATTGGCGATTTCGTCTGCGATAAGTCATGACTTAATAAAAGGATCGATAAACCCCAATATTAGTGACAAAGGAGAACTCAGGGTTGCAAGGATATCCATGTTCGTTGCCATTGTTGTGGCAACCTATCTAGGCATGAACCCACCGGGCTTCGCGGCTCAGGTAGTAGCATTAGCATTTGGTATTGCTGCAGCCTCTATCTTCCCTGCTCTAATGATGGGTATCTTCTCTAAACGTGTGAATAGCACTGGAGCAATCGCTGGTATGCTAGCGGGTCTGATTTCTACCTTGGTTTATATCTTCTTATTCCTTGGCTGGTTCTTCGTCCCAGGTACAGCATCGTTCGCCAATACTCCTGATAATTGGTGGTTCGGTGTATCACCATTGTCATTCGGTGCCATTGGTGCGGTGATTAACTTTGTAGTCGCATTCACTGTCTCTTCGATGACAGCGCCACCACCAAAAGAAATCCAAGACCTTGTTGAAAGCGTTCGTTACCCTCAAGGTGCAGGCGGTGCAGTTGACCACTAAGGTTTAACAGCAAAAAGCACTTCTAACCATTGGGCCTCACTTCTTTGTGAGGCCCAATTTCCCTATAATAAGAATCCACACAAAATCAAAAAAGAGAGCGCTTATGTTTTGGGAACTCATTGCTACCGTTTTTGCCGGTATTGGCGGCGCAGGTATTGCTCTGTTGTTAAGAAAGATAACCAAACAAACTGCGCCGAAATGGCTGGTTCCTGTGTTTGCTGGTGCCACCATGCTTGGTTTTCAAATTCAAGGTGAGTACGATTGGTATGATCATCAAACGAGCTTACTGCCAGAAGGCGTTGTCGTTGTAAAAGCTGTTCAAGAAGAAGCCCCTTGGCGTCCTTGGAGCTACGTATTCCCACAAACTCTTCGTTTTATCGCTGCCGACGTAGAGAATTCTGCAAAAAATAAAATTGATCCGAACCTTGTTCTAGTCGACTTGTACTTTTTTGAACGTCGCCACATGGCGAAACGTGTTCCACAAATAGTCGATTGCGTACAAGGCGCCAGAACAGATTTTACTCAATCTTTCACAGCTTCCCCAGATTCAAAACAGCCATCGACTTCAACCTGGTATCCGCTTGAAAGCGATGATTTATTACTAAAAGCGGTTTGTAGCAATCAAACTTAAAATCGACCACATTAACAAAAACCAAACTTAGAAAAACTCCTGATGACCCGAGTTTTCCTCATTGGCATAAAACATCATAACTCCTCATAATATCGATCTATCCAATTGCGAAAGTCGATATTATGAACATCACTCCAGAAGAGCGCGACGCGGTATACAAAACCATATTCTCTCGTCGTGATGTACGACGAGAGTTCAAACCCGACCCTATTCCTAACGATGTTTTAGAACGCGTATTACTGGCTGCTCACCATGCGCCAAGCGTTGGCTTTATGCAGCCTTGGGACTTCATTCTTGTCACCAAAGCAGAATCCAAGACTCAAATTAAACAAGGTTTTTTGCAAGCTCACGCCGAAGCAACCGAACTGTTTGAAGGCAAGCGTAAAGAGCAATATAAGAGTTTCAAACTAGAAGGAATTGAAGAAGCGCCACTGGGTATTTGTGTGACATGCGATCGCAGCCGGACAGGCTCTGTTGTATTAGGGCGAACCGCGAAGCCAGAAATGGATTTATTCAGTTCTGTGTGCGCGGTACAAAATCTATGGTTAGCTGCGAGAGCGGAAAACCTTGGTGTTGGCTGGGTCAGTATTGTTCATGACAAGGTGATACGCGATACGCTAAATATTCCTGAATCCATCGATATCATTGCCTATTTGTGCGTGGGTTATGTGGACATATTTCATGACACGCCAGACCTAGAAAGGGCTGGCTGGTTGCCAAGACGAGAGGCTAGTTCTGCGGTTCATTATGATTCTTGGCCAGAACCAAAAAACAAATAAGGTAAATTGAAAAATAGAGACAAGGCAGATGTTTTATCTACCTTGTCTCTACAACAAAAATACTATTAAAAAGTACCGTTATGACAGCGCCTTATCTAAAGCCTCGATCAACTGATCCATTTCTTCGTCATTAGTATAATGAACAAATGACAAGCGAACCACGCCCGTACTTGTGTCCACCCCCATCGCTTCTAATAAACGCACCGCATAGAAGTGCCCTGCTCCACAAATAATGCCTTGATCAACTAATTTCTGCGCCAGCTCCTGAGGCGTTTGTCCTTTAGGAATAATCGACACTGTCGCGGCTCTCTTCGCAGGATCTGCCGTTCCAAGTAAGGTCAATCTGGGATGTTGATCAACAAAATTAAGCAACTTAGCCAACAATACTTGCTCGGCATCATGGAACAAATTTCGCACGCGCTGCGCTTTTTCAGCACCAGAATCCGTGGCATCGAAATGATGATCGTGCAAGGCATCAAAGTAATCCAACACTCCACGGCTCGCCGCAACTTGAGCATGATCTGGTCCAGCTGGCACAAACCATTTTTGACGATAAGCCTTATTAAAGTAATGCGCTTGATTGCCCAATTTATCAGCCATGGCATCACGAATGACCATCACACCAAGATGCGTTCCATAAGCTTTATAAAGAGAAAATAGATAAATATCCGCACCCAATGCATCCACATTTGGTAAGCCATGACCAGCAAATGAAACACCATCAACCACAGTCGCAACACCCTTGGCTTTCGCTCGGGTGCAAATCTCTGCTACAGGATTAATTTCAGCGACGATATTCGAACAATGGGTAAAGGCTAAAAGCTTGGTTCGTTCAGTAAAAAGGGTCTCTAAGTCATTAATATCTAACGATCCAGTCTTTGCATCAACTTGCCATTCTTTAATCACGATTCCACGTACTTCTAATGCACGCCAAACACCAATGTTTGCTTCGTGATCTTGATTGGTCACTATGATCTCGTCGCCTGCTTTTAGAATCTTGCCAAAAGCTTGCGCCAGTACATAAGTATTCTGAGAAGTAGAAGGTCCAAGATGAACTTCGCTGGCCTTCACATTCAAATAAGAGGCTAAACGCTCGTGAGATAAATCCATCTGAGCACCGGCTTTTTGTGCCGCAGGATGAAGATGATAAGGCTGCAGTTTGGTTTCTCGATAATATTGATCTAAATGATCAATCACCGCCTGACAAGCATAAGAACCACCTGCATTATCAAAAAACGCCTGACCCGCTAAAGAAGGTTCTTTAAAAGCTGGGAAGTGAGAACGTACAAACGCCAAATCTAACCTAGGTGCCATAACCTTATCCCCTTATCGGATGCAATCTAAAGCTTGTCATCAACAACAAACTAATATGATAAAAGTATAGATAATATGCCACACAAGTTGTTTGCTATTTGAAGCGAGAATCACTAACGTAATACAAGATTTTTGTTTAAATTGAGCCTTTTATGAAAGAAATCACCCTAGACCGTACCGACTACAAAATAATCCAAGCATTGGAGAAAGATGGCCGTCTTAGCAATACACAGTTAGCAGAGAGTATTAACCTCTCGCAATCTCAGTGCCTAAGACGCTTACGTCAGTTAGAAGAAATGGACATTATTAGTGGTTATCGGGCGCAGGTGAATTACCAAAAACTCGGCTACAGCGTCATGGCTTGGACATTAGTCACCGTCAGTAAAGATGTGCCCAATGCACGAGATAATGTGATGAATTTTCTGCAACAAAAAAGTGCTGCAATTAGCGTACATGGTGTCACTGGAGACGTAGATTTGATGGTAGAAATTTGTGCTAAAGACATGGCGCAATTCACTGACTTAGTAGTCAAACAACTTTATGCCCATGCAGACGTCGTGAGCACAAAATCCTACATACGTTTAGACACAGCAAAGCAAAATGGTAGCCCTTTGGACAGTATATAAATAAGCTGAAAGCCTTTATATATATTGCTTTCACTCACTTACATAATGATTAACTGTCCGATTGATTAGTTTTTTTCAGGTATAGGCGTATTTTTTATCGTTTGTCTTATTTACCCATAGTTTCTACTATATAAGCATCAAAACGGAATAAGTTTTGATGCTTTTTGAAACAACCATAAACGAGGAATACATCATGAAAAACACTAAATCTGTTGCTGAGCTATTAGAGAACGTAAACACTTCTTATCTTACTGATGCTGAAAAATACGAAGCTATCGCTCGTGCAGAACGCGCTGAATATATCATTGCTGGTATCTCTTCTGCTGTTCAAGCCGTTAAAAATGTAGCAATCAAATTGAAATCAGCACTTGTATCTTCTTCTGCTCAACACGCTTAATAGATCAATACGCTGTAACAGTTAAGTTCACTAGAAAGTTATTGGGTAAGCATCTGTTCTCAAAACAGATATTTTGGCTTACTCCAACAGGCTTGTAAGGAAATGGCGCTAGAATAAAAACATTAAGCGCTTCCTGTTCCTACCTTATCTATCTAATCCGCTCCAAGCAATTCTACTTCAATCTTAATTATTTTTTATTCACAGCTTTATTTTGTTTTTCGCAAGAACGTTCTATTGTTTGTTGCCAATCCCTTTTTAGCCCTAGTAAAAACAACAGTTCAACAAAGACAAACAAAGGTCCAATAATCAACCCAGTTATATCGTCCAAAAATGCCGGCTTCTTACCTTCAAAATAATGCCCTACGAATTGAAATATCCAACCTACGACAAACAAACTAATCCCCGTGATTAACCATACGAATGTGCTTTGAACTGCAACAAACTCGGCGAACCCAATTATCAAAGCCAACAATATTGTCATTACAATGCCAATTATTTTGTTTAAGCGGACATAAAAAACACTACTGGCAAGGGCAATGATGAGAGCGGGCGTGAACATTATGTCGAGCAAGGTAAAATGTGGACGAGACATTAAAACAGCAATTCCAACAACTATCATCGGAATGCCAACAAAATGCGTTGCAACATTACGACGATCTTGGTGGTAAAAAGCGTATTGGGACAAGTGTTCAAGCATGGTTTTCATTTTACAGACCTCTATTTTTATTATTTTATTGATATCAGTAAAACGCATTTCTAATGAATATTGAAGAAAATAATTGATATATCTTTAACAAAAATCTCTTCTCTAAAAAATGCCAAGCCAGACAGTTTCATTCTTATAGGCCAATACACTGTTTGAAACAGAACTAACCTGAAATCAAATCGTCAATTAAACTGATCCAGTCTTCCAGCTTAGCATCGAGCTTTAGTTTTTGCTTTTGAGTAAGAGTAAGGTTCAGCTCCGCAAACATTTGGGCGTACAAGCGTGTATTGTGCTCCGAAGCCGCTTGATATTGAGACGTTTTATATTGATCTGGGTTGCTAATGAGGGCAACAAGTTGTTGCTTAAAATCAGGTCTATTACGATTGACAAAAATGTCTCTTACCGCAACTTGAAGGGTCGTTTGATATGCAGTTTGTTCATTTAATGTGGGAATAAATTGAAGTGCGTATTTTTTAACAATATTGACCTGCCGCTGATCTGGCGTCCCTATATTATCTTCCACTGATTCTGCTAGACGCTCTTCTCTGCGACTTAATTGCTCCTCTTCAGTTTGCTTATCAAATTCAACCTGCCTTTCTTGTCTTTTTTCCTTCCATATCGACAGTATCCCTGCTATTTGTTCAGGGGACAGTTGTTGAGCTATATCTGCCAGCTCAGGAGCAATTTTAGTACGAAAGTGATAAAGGTGTTGTTGTGCTTCATCATACTCATTCAACCATTGCTCTTGATTTAGAGGTCCAGAATCTAGTTTAGCTCTAAGATTTTTGAGCTGAGTTTGGTACTTTTCAAGCTCTGTAGAACGATGCCAGTTTTGCCATGCAGCAATACGTTCATCCAACGTAGCTTTTTGATCAGACGAAAAATCGACATAATCACCTACATACCAATAAAGCAACCAATAAATATTGTTGTACACAAAGGATGACGAACAGGCGCTCAAGAGAAAGCTAAAAATTATAACCAGTGGAAATTTAGCCTTCTTCATATTCTATCCCTACCCAACTTTATATAAGTGATTTCCTGTTTCTATTCTGTACGTGCTTTTCATTCAAATAGATCACTGCCTAAAAGACAACGAAAACACGTTATTAGAGGAAGCTACTTCCCTCATGTTCATAATGTGATTTCTTAGGCATAATATTTGCCAATAAAATTGAACAGATTCGAATAGGAAAAAAGAAATGATCACATGGCACTGTCAGGCATTTAGCGAGCTATCCAATTACACCTTATATGACCTACTGAAGCTTCGAAGTGATGTATTCGTGGTAGAACAAAACTGCGTTTTTCCTGATATGGATAATTTGGATACACTGCCTAATTCGAGACACTTGTTTGCCTTACAAAATAACAAAGTGGTCGCTTATGTAAGACTTTTGGCAAAAGGTGATTGTTATCCAGATCATAGCAGCATAGGTCGAGTGGTAGTCGCAGAAGAAAGCCGTAAAGATAAATTAGGTCACGTGCTAATGACGAATGCGATTAAAGAAACCCTTAACCTTTGGCCAGACAGTCCGATTAAAATCGGCGCACAATCTCATCTTGAACGCTTTTATCAATCCCACGGTTTTATCACAGTATCCGAACCCTATATGGAAGATGGCATAGAGCATTATGTTATGACGAGGGAAACTGAAGTAAGCCTTTAATCCGTGATCTCAGCTCAGGCAAAACATCGGCCTCAAACCAAGGATTTTGCTTGAGCCAGCGATTGTTTCTTGGACTGGGGTGAGGCAATACTAATTTGCCTTGCTCTAGCCAATAACGCCATTGCTTTACTTGCTCAGTCACATTATCAGACTGACCTAAATGGTAGGCTTGAGCATAAGCGCCTAAGACAATCGTTAACTCAATATTAGTCAGCTGATTAAGCACAGCTTCTCGCCATTTGATCGAGCATTCAGGACGTGGCGGTAAATCACCTGATTTCTTTCCCGTTGACGGTCCGCTTTTATGAATACTATTCCCAGGAAAACAAAAACCCATTGGGACGATAGCGACTTGCTGCTCATCGTAAAATTCATCAGCAGATAACCCCAACCATTCACGTAAACGCTCGCCACTTAGATCATCAAACGGCCGACCAATATCATGCGTCTTTTGCCCTGGCGCTTGACCAGCGATTAATAGTTTTGCATTAGGGTGTATTTGCAGAATCGGCTTGGGGGGATAAGGCAGAACATCAGCGCAATGCTGACAGGAAAGAACCGCGTCTTTTAGTCCAAAAAATGCATCATGAGACATAAAAATTACCGTATAGAAAAGCACTGCTCGTGCGCAGTGCTTTTCTGATTTGAAAGGCGATTACATGTTGTTTAAGTAAGCCTCGATAAACTGACCTTGGTTTGGTGCTTTAGGTGCGGTTTTAAAATTCAATACTTGATCATTAAGCCGTAACTTAAGCTCATCGGTAAAGTCACAGCTAATCGCTTTAAAATCTTTTGCTGTTTCTTTGAAGGCTGGTTTTGCTGCGCATTGATCAGCCACTTTCGATGATACTTGTGCGCAATAAGCGGCAATGGCATAAGTACCCAAATCACTGTCAGAGATTTTATTCCAATCTACTTTGGTTGGCATCTCTGTACCACACTGCTTAACGACATTGTCATCGGCTTCTTGTATTTTGTTTTTTTGATACGCTAAATGTTTTTCACGATTAAACATCGCTAATTTTTCTTGCACACCTTGCTTTAATTGCTGGTCATAAAGTGCAGAAATGGCTTGAACGGTATCCGCTTTCGCTTCATCTTTTTTGCCAAGGTAAATACCATCTTTGGTGTCTGGCAAATATAAGGCATAAGAGCAACAGCCGTAGTTATTAGCGATATAAATCAACGATCTTTTTGAGCCGTCAAAGGTGTATTTGAGCCTTTGATCATCGCCCTGTTTGTTAATTTCGGTAAGAAAAACCACGCCATCAATTTCGTGATTCACGCCAGTTACTTTCACCAAAGCCTGTTTATTGTCAGTGGTCGGCGCAATGACGACGTTTACACCTTCGCCAGAAGTTAATTCCGTTGGATATTTAGCCAAGTCTAACGCGAAAACGGAATGGCTTAAAAAAAGCAAAAACACAGATAACGTCTTTTTCATCTCAAGTCCCTTTTAGATTGCGGTGCATTATTAAAAAAGTAGCAAAATCGCCACAATGTAGATTTGGGCGATATTTAAACACTTATCTTTCTGCCTTTCTAGGAATTTGGCAAAGTAGAGACTTCGCAAAGTTAACTATCAAATTATTAAATGCAAAAAAAAACGGCTTCTGAAACATAAGTCAGAAGCCGCTTAATTATTTATTTAGTGCTTAGTGGTGATGACCACCAGCGCCGTGAACATGCCCATGCTCTAGTTCTTCAGCCAACGCCTCACGAACTTCAATGATTTCAACATCAAAGTTCAATGTTTTACCCGCCAAAGGATGGTTACCATCTAGCATCACGCCATCGTCTTCTACTGCGATAACGGTTACTGGCTGTTGGCCACCTGGAGTTTGTGCCATGAATTGCATGCCAACGTGGATTTCGTCAACACCTTGGAAATTTTCAGTCGGTACTTTTTGAATCAATTCTTCATGAACAGCACCGTAGCCGTCTTCAGGAGCAACAGAAACAGCAAGCTTGTCGCCAGCAGCTTTGCCTTGAAGCGCTTTGTCTAGACCATCAATGATGTTTTGAGCGCCACTTAGAAACACTAAAGGCTCTTGACCAACAGAAGAATCTAGTTCTTGGCCTTGTTCGTCAGTCAACGTGTAGTGCATGCTAACAACGGTGTTTTCTGTGATTTGCATTGTATTCTCCTAATGAACCAATAATAAATAATGAGGGAACGAGCGCTTGATACAAGCAAATCTTACATTTCAACAATAAGCGTTACACCGCCACAACACGAACCCAAACAATAGTTTGTGGCATTATGATAACGTCCCATAAGCTCAATAACTACCGTATAACCCTAGAAGTTTGGTACGTTCGACGATTTTTAAAGGGATATTTGACAAATATTTTAAAAAAAACGCCAAAAAAATCCGAGCTGATCAAATTTAAAGCGAAATTTGATCAGCGAGTTAATCCTAAAATTGCAGGCCAATCCTAAAGTTGAAAGACAGATTGAATTTTTGTAGTCGTAAAACCTAACGAGGTATAAAACTTTTTCGCACCATCGCGTGTGTCATTGGTACGAACTCGTAATACTATCTTCTCATCTAAAGCCCATTCTTTTGCTTTTTCGACCAAAGCTCGCCCCGCGCCTTTTAATCTTGCTTGATCCGCAACGGACAAACCAAGGATTTCAATAAAATCTGCCGAGGCGGCCCGAAAAGCGTGCTGAGCATGCAGCCAACCAATCAGTTGACCATTAAATTCAGCGACCCAGACTTTATCATTGCTAGATAAAAGCAATCGCTCAAGACGCTTTATAGCAAGATTTTCTGAAACCGTATTTTGGTAACCTAATGCCGAAGCGACATCGGCAATGGCATTGGCGTCTTGTAAATTAGCTAATCGGATTTCCATTACTTCTTAGTACTCCATTTATTCATCAGTTTGCACAAAACTCATACACTCGGCGGCATGAACTGAGAAGTATCAAGCACATAAGACTTACCTAACCAACTAACCCCTTGAGTATGATCAACATAGTCATTACCTGTTAGTGGGTGGACGAAAACATCTAATGATTGGCGATTTAACATCAACCATGGAATGATCTTACCAAAGGTTTCTGCAGCGAATGAAAGCTGACAGCTCCAAACAGGATGCGGCCCTACTGGCTTTTGATGGAAACGCCCAACACGAATTTCGAACAGCTCACTAGCTTTCTTTGCCACGTCCTTGGCCATTTCAACACCCGCTTCGTCTGTGTAATAGAGATGCGCATGGAACGCTTTGATATCGTCATTTAAAGGAAGTTGGGTCATCGTACCGCCTAACGTTAATAAATAGTCAACTGAAGAAAAACAAGTTTAGCATTAGTTTCTAGTCTGCAAGAATCTCTTAGCAAAACAACCTTCCTAATGAATTACGCGACCTAAGTCGTAGAGGATTGTTGTATCGGCTATGTTACATTTATATAAAAATAAGACCCAAAAGTCTTAAGACAAACAATAATGACGTATCAGCCTAAGTTCAGGTGATTTATTCAATGACTGTTTTCTGGATTCTGTTAGCCATTCTGTATGTTCTCGGTCTATTCTGGATCGCCATTTGGGGCGACAAAGAAAGTCCAACAGCAAAAAAACTGACTCGTCATCCGCTCGTCTACAGTTTATCTCTGGCTATATATTGTACAGCTTGGACGTTTTACGGTTCGATTGGTGAGGCTTCTCGATCAGGCTGGAGTTATTTACCTATTCTTCTTGGTCCAATTTTACTGTATTTATTTGCCTTTCCTGTACTCAGAAAAATGATTACGGTCAGCCGTAAACAAAATATTACTTCTATTGCTGACTTTATCTCTTCTCGATATGGCAAACGCCCAATGACTGCACCTTTGGTCATACTGATTAGTATGCTCGCGGTGATTCCTTACATTGCCTTACAGCTAAAAGCCATCGGCTCGAACTTTGCACTTTTTGTCAATCAGGATGAGTCTTCAACCAGTTTTGTTGTCTTAGTGGCGACTATTTTAATTGGTATTTTCGCTATGCTATTTGGCACTCGAAAAGTCGAAGTTACTGAATATCGTTCAGGTATGATGCTAGCGATTGGGGCTGAATCCTTATTTAAACTTATCTCTATTGTCGCAGTAGGTATTGTTGCGGTTCTTATGACTCAAGAGTTTGATATAAACAAACTCAGCAAAAATGTCGATTTCACGGTATGGAACCCTGAGCAGTTTTTGTCCTTCACATTTCTAATGCAAACCTTCATGTCGGCGGCGGCTGTGATTTGCTTGCCTCGCCAGTTCCATGTCACCGTAGTTGACCATCAAAATAATCGTCAATCCAACATGGCGCGTTGGTTATTCCCTTTATATTTACTGATTTTTGCAGTCCTCATTCCACCAATAGCCATTGCAGGTCAGAATCTTTTCTCTGCTGATATAAACCCTGATACCTATGTCATTCAGTTCGCCTTAACGTCTGATAACCTTCCACTACAAATGTTAATTTTCCTAGGTGGAATGTCGGCTACTACTGCGATGATTATCATCGCTACTTTTGCCCTAAGCATCATGATCAGTAACGACGTAATCTTACCTCTGATGTTGGCTAGAGCCAGCGCTCAGCAACAAGCCTTGCCTTTATATCGTCGTCGGATATTGCTAATTCGCCGCTTAGCCATGATGGGGATATTGCTGTTATCGTTTTTGTATTATCAAAAAATGGCCAATGCTGAGTCATTAGCAAACACAGGCATATTGGCTTTCTCTCTAGTGTTACAGCTTATGCCTGCCGTACTAGGTGGTCTTTATTGGAAACGCGCCCATGCCCATGGCGTTTATACAGGCTTAACCTTCGGTTTCTTGTGTTGGGTATTGCTCATGATGCTGCCTCTAACAGGTAATATGGATTGGGACTTAGAAAATGCCCAGTCGCGCTCAGAACTTATTAGCTACGGCGCTTTTATCAGCTTACTAGCGAATATTTTTGGCTATGTGGTTGGCTCTTTATTATCCACCGAGCGCTTGATAGACCGTATCCAAGCCACCGCCTTTGTTAGCCCAACCACAGAGCTGGAAAAAGGCTTTTTCAAACCCAAGAGCAAGGCTACTAATGGCGATTTTTTTGTTTTGCTGGAAACTTTTTTGGGCAAACAAAAGAGCCAGCAAGTTCTGTCGAACTTTGAACAAGATTACAGCCAAACCATCCCACCAAATGCTTCTCCAAATCGTTTATTTGTTGACTACTGCGAACGCATTTTAGGTGGTGTGTTAGGTGGTTCTTCGGCTCGTACCATCATTAATTCCATCTTAATTGATAAACAAATCAAGGTAGAAGAAATGGTGACTTACTTGGATGAAACTACCCAAGCCATTCAGTTTAGCCAAAACTTACTCTTCGTTTCCATGGATAATTTAGACCAAGGCATTAGTGTGGTCGATAAAGACCTACGTATTGTCGCTTGGAACAAAACCTACCTGTCTCTTTATCCTTATCCTGAAGGTATGTTGACTGTTGGGTTGCCAGTGGAAGAGCTAATCCGCTTTAATGCTGAACGCGGCGAGTGTGGCGTAGGTGACATAGAAGAACTGGTTAACAAGCGTTTAGAGCATCTTAAAAAAGGTAGCACGCACCGATTCTTACGTCGTCGAGCCAGTGGTCGAGTCATCGAAATGGTGGGTAATCCTCTGCCTGACGGAGGCTTTGTAACCAGCTTTACCGATGTCACTGAACACATTGAAAGCCAGCAAGCCTTAAAAGAAGCCAACATAGACTTAGAAAAGCGTGTCGAAGCTCGTACGGTAGAAGTGCAAGGCGTTAACCACGAACTCATGCAAGAGATAGAACGACGTAATCAGGCTGAAAAAGCTCTGATCAGCGCCAAAGCAGAAGCCGAGCAAGCCAATGCGTCAAAGACAGAGTTCCTCGCCTTAGCCAGCCATGACATTTTACAGCCATTAAACGCCGCCAAGCTCTATATGGGGATTTTGCAATCCACAGAGTTGCCAGACAACACCAACCAAGTCATTGAAAAATTATCCGATTCATTAGAATCAACCGAAGCACTTATCTCAACCCTACTTGAGATCGCCCGCCTAGACCAAGGTGCCATTCAACCCAAGTTAGTGGATTGTAATCTGCAAGATATTCTCGCTCCTATTGTTGCTGAATTTGGAGTTATCGCAGACAGTAAAAACATCCGTTTAACCACACATTTAAGGCCTTTTAGAGTTCATACAGATCCTATTTACTTACGCCGAATCATTCAAAATTTTGTCTCTAACGCGGTGAAGTACACGCAAAAAGGACGCGTATTAATAAGCGTAAGACCACGTGCTGGCGTAGTGTATTTACAAGTATGGGACACGGGTGTTGGCATACCAGCCACCGAGCAAAAGAAAATATTTGATGACTTCTATCGCTGGGAAAATACCCAAGAGCCCGGCATGGGATTAGGACTAGGGTTAGTTCGTCGGATGCAGAAACAACTAGGATTAGGTACCGAAATACATTCTATACCTGGCAAAGGTAGCTGCTTTAGCATCGGTATTCCTTTGGCTCAAAGTGATCACATTATTGATTTTTCAACCTCTCAAGCCACAATTACACCACAAGAAAAACTGGCTCATTGCTATGTTTGGTGTATTGATGACGAAAAAAATAACCTCACCGCCATGAATACGCTGTTAACTCATTGGCAATGTGATTGTCGCACCTTTAACCGCTTTAATGATGCCTTAAATGCAGAAGGAGAAGCAGAGTTACTATTAGTGGATTATCATCTTGATGATAATAAAGATGGCTTGTCTTTGATTAAAGCACTTCGAGCCCGTGCGGGAAAAAGCATTCCAGCAGTGTTGATCACCGCCTTACGCGATCCTGAATTAGTTGAGCAATGTAAGCAACAGAACATTACCTACATGGCAAAACCAGCAAAGCCCGCAAAATTACGGGCTTTGGTTCAACATATCCATCAATTGAGAGAAGACGCGAAATAACAGATATTAATTCGTTTTAGGCAGACTTAAACCACAACCTGCGAGAATAATACCGCTCACAGTATCACCGATACGGTGTAAATCTTCATCTCCCAAGGATTCAATTCCGCTTAAGGCTAGCACTTGCGCCTCAAAATCTGCGTAATGCTGAGTGGTTGCCCAAATCATGTAGATGACACTAGCAGGGTCGCATTGACGCATTTTTCCTGCATCCATCCAAGATTGAAGCAAGGCTACGCGAGATTTAAACCATGGCTGTAACTCTTCTTTTAGGTAGTCGCCAATATGCAGTGCTCCACCAATCACTTCCATAGCGAACAAACGAGAAGCAACCCCTTTGTCAAAGCTTTGCTTAAGTTTAACGCGGATAAAACTGTCCAATACAACGGCTGGATCATCGTTGATAGTCGCCTTATCAAACAAATCATTCCAACCCATCAAGGTCTGATCAAGTACTTGCTTGTACAAGTTAGCTTTAGATTGAAAGTAATAAATAATATTTGGCTTGGGTAAACCTGCGCGTTCAGCTATATGCTGAAGGCTGGCACCGTTATAGCCTTTTAAGCCGAATTCAATTTCAGCGGCTTCTAATATTTTAACAAAGACTTCTTCACGGTGGTTTTGACGTTTGCTCATGGGGGAGTTAAGTCCTTATTTGTATTGTCCCGTTACTATAAAAATATCTATAACACTTTAATAAAAACTAAACCGCTCCTCATGACGAAAAACCAATAAGAAAGCGGCTAATTATAAATACTTATTTCCAAGATCAAGCCAACAGCGCAGCCAACTCTTCCGCTGTCGATAGCTTACCCTCGTCTTCAATATTCGGAAAAACGGCTACAGTAATCTTGTCTGCCACAAGGCTTGGTAGCCATTCAGTTTTGAACGTCTCAAGGGAAACAGACACAGGCTCACAGTCATCCCAATCTTCAATCGCCCACTGGCTGGCAAATTCTGCATCTGGCCAAACCATCACACAATCGCCATCGTCAGTTTCAACCATGACGAAACCTTCTTCGTTACTCAAACTCCAGACTAGCTCTGTGGCTTTTACTTGCTCAACAAAATACGCTAAGCGTTCGCTGTCAGGCGCAACTAAAAGTTGAACGCGTTCTTCCATCGATAATTCTTTCATTTTTCAATCTCTCTTAAAGCTTTGTTTAAAAGTAAAGCACTTCATCTTCTGTTAACGCACGGAACTCGCCAGCCGGTATGTCGGCATCCAGTGACAACGGACCAATTTGATCGCGATGAAGCTCTTCAACTTTATTGCCTACTGCTGCCAACATGCGTTTTACTTGATGATATTTACCTTCTTGAATCGTCAGGTAAATATCGCAATCGCTAATACGCTCAGCTACCGCAGGTAATGTTGGTTGTGACTCTCCGTTCAACATCACACCTGCTTCTAATTGTTTCAAATCTTCATCACTAATTGGATCAGCCAACATCATACGATAGCGTTTGTTACAAGCATTACGTGGTGAGGTAATTCGATGCAGCCATTGACCGTCTGTGGTTAGCAGCAATAAGCCAGTAGTGTCTTTGTCTAGACGACCAACAATTTTTAACTCTTGCCCTAGATGAGAAGGCAAAAGATCCAGAACCGTTGGGTGGTCTGGATCTTGAGTAGCACACACATAACCCGCAGGTTTATGCAGTAAATAGTATCCCTCAGATGGCCATGCCAAAAGGGTATCATCAAGGCAAATCTGATCCCCCTCTTGTACGGTGTAATTGGCTTTTTTAACCACTTCACCATTTACAGTTACACGGCCTTTTGATGCTGCAATTTTTGCAGCTTTACGTGCCAACTCGGTCACGTGGGATAAATAAAAATCAAGTCTCAAGGGTATCGCCTATGGCTTTGTTAATTAAATTTAAGAGAATACTTCGTGGGTTGTTTCAATTTCTTTGTAGAAAAACGTCGCGTTATGCAACATGCCGTTCGCACTACGAGAGTAACCAGGCACTTCACCAAACGGAATATAGCCCATATTGACATACATGTCGTGAGCGATGTCATCGCTTCTAACTTCAAGCATTAGTAGCTGTCGTTGCATCGATGCCGCAACGCGCTCAACACCTTGCATCAGCATACCGCCCAAGCCATGTTCTCTCGCTTGAGTATGAACCATTAGCTTTTCCACATCACAACGATGTAATGCATTGGCTTTCGGTGACATGGCAATTTGCACACTGCCAACTACTTTATCGTCTTCACGGATCAATAAAACTTGGCGGGAGTTGGCTTGCAAATCATCGTTAATAGACAACCAATAAGCTTTCGCTTCAGATTCACTCATTGGCGGTAAAAAACCAATTGGCGCACCTGAATCGACGGCATCGCATAACAATTCGACAAGATCATCTAGGTAGGGGTTAAGGTTGTCTACTTTGAGTAATTCCAAACTCTTTTCCTCTGTCTTTTTGATTGGCGTAATAATACCTGAGCGAGGCTCAGTTAGGAAACGCCAGCATGAGTTAAGCAACCAGAAGACACAAAAATGATAAAAATACAGAACTTTAACTATTAGTTTCGACTGTGATAGTCCCTTAAGAACAACCGGTGAAGCAAAAAGTAAGCTCAAAGGCTGAGCTTCATCATTTTTATTACCTTAAGACATCATAAAACAAGGGCGCTTTCATACAAAAAAACAAGAAATACAACCGAAGTGAGCTACTAACAAAAAGTTATTTTAAATTAATTTGCTTTTAACCTTGATCAAAACCGTTACATTGATTAAATTTGTTCGCATAACAAAGATAAATTCGTAATGCGAACACAAATAACTGTAGCCATCACTTTTATTGATACATAACCATCTAATAAAAAGAGAATAATATTATGGAAGCAATAACCAATTTTTCCGTGCGTATTGTGCAGCGATACTTGCCGAGTGCTTTTGTACTCGCTGTTATACTCACAGCCATCACCTTCGTATTAGGCATTGCTATTGCTGGCCAAAGCCCCATGGCTATGGTTGGTTATTGGGGAGATGGATTTTCCAAATTATTTACCTTCGGGATGCAAATGGTCCTAGTCTTATTGACTGGCTATGTTCTAGCAATGACACCAATTGTAAAAAATGCACTCAATGCTTTGGCAAAACAGGCCAGCACGCCCAAACAAGCGTTAGCCCTTACCATCTTAGTTAGCTTCGTTTGCTATTACCTAAACTGGGGCTTTGGTATGGTGGCGGGCGCCATTTTAGCAAGAGCAATGGGGCGTAGTGTAAAAGTACATTTCCCTCTCATTGTCGCCGCAGCTTATGGCGGCGAGTTAGTACGTGGCCCTTCTTCTTCCATCCCTTTGGTTATTGCAACTCCTGGCCACTTTATGGAGAAATCAATCGGGATTGTACCTGTATCACAAACACTATATTCAAGCTGGAATATAGCGCTAACCATCGTCCTTTTGGTCTTATTGATTGCCTTTTTTATGCTACAAAAGCAACCAAAAGAAATCATTTTGCTAGACGATAAGGAAGATGACGATATTGAAGTAAAAGCATTTGAGGGAAAAATGTGCTTTTCTGACTGGATCGAGCACAGCCGACTACCCACTTTGTTTTTAGGATTATTAGCCGCAAGTTATTTAATCGCTAAAATCATCAACGGCAGCTTTAGTCTTGATCTAAATAGCATGATTTTAATCTTTCTGGCGCTAGGATTAATACTTCATAGAAACTCCGTATCTTATCTTCACGCTGCTGAGTTAGCAGTAAAAGCTGGGCGAGGTATCATTGTCCAGTTCCCGCTTTATGCCGGCATAGCAGGTATGATGACCAAAGCTGGATTAGTCACCATTTTTTCCAATGCCATTATATCGGTAGCAACGGTCAAGACATTTCCAGTACTTACCTTCTTATGCGCAGGTATTGTGAATTTCTTTATTCCATCTGGTGGTGGTCAATGGGCGATTCAAGGTCCAATTATGATGCAAGCAGCCTATGAGTTGGGAGCGGATCCGGCCCTAACCATTATGGCTTTTACTTGGGGAGACGGTTGGACAAATCAAATTCAACCATTTTGGGCGTTACCATTATTAGGCGTAGCAGGGCTTTCTGCACGTGACATCATGGGGTATTTAGTCATTTGGTTAGGGATTTCCGGTATTGCGATTGCTGGAACCTTTATGCTACTGATGTAAGTATTTTCTTGATAAAAAAGTGTCTAACTTTATGAGGTCACTTCAGTCACTTCATAAATAGGCACTTTTTTATTTATTCATTAAATACTTTTGGCACCCGTTACGGTTTCAATCAAGTCCTTATCGGTTGAACCTTCAAACTCTTTCCATATCAGAGCCAATGCACCAAATAGATAGACTAGAAAACCAAGCATTAGATTCAGAGCAATAAGAGCAGTCTCTCCCGACTTATTTCAACTATATAGAGATATATAATTCATGAAACCTTTTGTTTACAACGCTCTTCCCTCACGCGTGATTTTTGGCTCCAATACTTTATATCAAATTAAAGACGAACTAAGACTGCTAGGAAAAAATCGCGGACTAGTCTTATCTACAGCAGGCCAACATAAGGCAGCCAGTCAAGTTTCTAATCTACTAGGAGAATTTTCCGTTGGTTGCTTTAATGGTGCAGTGATGCACACTCCTATCACAGTAACAAATGACGCACTGAAAATAGTAATGGAAACTAAAGCTGATTGTATAATTGCCATCGGGGGCGGTTCCACTATAGGTTTAGCAAAGGCAATAGCTCTTAATACGAACCTACCACAAATAGTTATTCCAACTACCTACGCAGGTTCTGAAGCGACTCCAATCATTGGTCAAACTGAGAATGGAGTGAAAACAACTCAGCGTACCCTTAAGGTATTACCTGAAGTCATTATCTATGATGTAGAGTTAACTAAAACGCTACCGGTACCTATAACAATCACATCAGCAATGAATGCGATAGCTCATGCTATCGAAGCCCTTTACTCTAAAGACGCCAATCCTTTTATCTCTATGTTAGCCGAACAAGGAATAGAAGCTTTGGCACGTGCAATTCCGATTATTTACCATTCCCCACTAGATAGCGCGGCTCGCTCTGATGCTTTATTCGGTGCGTGGGCTTGCGGAACGTGTCTCGGAGCAGTAGGTATGTCTATTCATCATAAGCTTTGTCATACACTAGGCGGCAGTTTTAGCCTTCCTCATGCTGAAACGCACACCGTAATTCTTCCCCATGCAGTTGCCTACAATGAGAGCGCTACAACTGAAGTAATGGCAAGAGTCGCCAAAGCATTAGGGGTTAGTAATGCAGCACAAGGTCTTTACGATCTAGCAGCTCAACATGGCGCTCCAACGTCTCTCAAAGAAATAGGAATGAATGCTTCTGATATAAGTTTAGCTGTCGAAATAGCCTGTGCCTCGCCTTATTGGAATCCTCGACCTATAGAAGCAAAGGCTATACATAATCTACTAAGTAATGCCTTCTACGGTAAACGTCCTTGAAAAAGACACAGTCAACAATAGCATTAATACACTACCGACTCTTTGAGGAAAGAAGCCAAATAGCACCTTACAAAGCGATGGCCAGTTTTACTTGACCACTACACTATGCCACTAAAATATAAATTGCTCTTAAATAGGTATTTATGATGCTACTTAAACATTCCCCATGTAACGCCCTGGTTTATGGTTTACCGCAATAATCATATTTAAAGCAATGGCACCGACAAACGAGATAATGATTAAGGTGTAATCCACCACAAAAACAGACAACAGCACAATCATACAATCAACAGCCATCTGGAATTTTCCCATGGAAATACCATATTTTTCAGCTAAATAACGTGCCAAAATATTCATACCACCTAAGCTAGCGTTGTGGCGGAATAGCATTAAAAAGCCCACCCCCATCAAAAAACCACCCGCAATACTGGCATAAAATGGATTAACCTTATCGAAGGTAACCAGCATAGGCGTGATATCAGCAAAAACCGACAAACAAAATACTGAAAGGAAAGTTTTGATGGTGAATTCCCAACCAAAATGCAGAATCGCCAAAATATAGAAAGGAAGGTTGATCAAGAAAAATGCCTGACCAAAAGTCAAAGGAGTTGAATACTTCATCAAAAAAGCTAATCCAGCAGAACCACCCGTTAACAAACCTGCATGAGTAAAAAGGTTCACACCCAATGCAATTATCAAGGTGCCAAGAATTACTGCTTGAACATCCTCAAGACGAGTATGTTTTTTCATTTTTGGTAGTTCTGCTGTCGACATGAATTTCTCTTTGGATAAATCAATTATTGGTATTACAGGGGCGTGGATTTTAGAGAAAAACAGGCCTAAGACCAATATCAAAGCAGAAAGCAATTTTTAGCTAGTTTTTTAAAAGTGTCTTATTTTATGTACACCCAATTATGTAGCACAAATTCGGTGAATGACTTTTCCCACAACACGCCTTGGAGACACCCACCCAATTCGTTCGGACTGCAGACTTTTATTACTTTCCCCCCCCAACCAAAGCTGACCATCTGGGGCAATGTGCAATACTTTTTTGATAATAAATCCGTACAAAGCATGATCAACTACGACAAGATGGCCTATTTTGAGTTTTTTATGCCAACGGCTGGTAAACACAAAGTCCCCATCATTTAAAAATGGAGCCATACTTTCGCCTTGCACCTTAATTAAATGAAGCATGACCACTCCTTTATGCAATCTCTTTACTAAATTAATTTTTTTGAAACACGGCTTTTAATTTTTTAGATCTGGATAAACCACATCTAACATAGGCGGATAAGGACAAGGTGCTCGATAAGTTAGAACATCTTTCGTAAACCAAAAGGCTTCTGCAAAGTTATTCACTAAAGTAACCAACTTCTCCCCTTCTGCACGATCAATTCCCTGTTTGCACTTTGAAGCTTGCAACATGATGGAATGAACTAAATCATGGACATTAGGAACTTGCTCAAATTGCGGCACTTTAAAATAATCACCCCAAATAATCCGAACAGCTTCTTTCACTTCCGTACAAGCTGACTCTTTTTCGCTAACCAAACGAGAGATCTGAGCAAAATCAGTTACACCTAATGACTCTTTTTCCTCTACTTCTTTAATCAAGTCCATAAGGCGAACACAGCTCAGCGCCGCTAGTTGAGCGGTAGAAGGATCATAAATTTTACACGGGATGTCACAATGAGCCTGTGCCGTTTTAAAGCCGATCACTTTATCTAATGTTTTTATCACACTATGCATCATGACTAATCTCCTCTCGCTCAAGTTGTTTACGCCGACGTAGTAACAGCTTATAAACAAAGCCGCCCACAATAATACTTCCCACAGCCAATACGGTTAAAACATGAATAAGATCACTCGCCCAATGTGAATCATCATGACCAGGATGTGCCTGAATCACTTGGCTCATGACAATAAAAACACTGAACAACATGACTCTAATAATGAATTTCATATCATCATTCCTTCCATTAACACCTAACAATTAATGACGCATCACAGCAGTTGATATAGACACTGCATTAGTCAACGACTGCATCAAGGCTCTACTTTGCGCAGAAACCTCCTTGCTATAACTCTGAGTAAACAGCTCCCATTCAAAACGAATATGAGTTGCCGTTCTCATAATGAGATCACGCTGTTCATCATCCATATCAGGCCGGGCAATAATGGTTTGTAAGAAATTTACCGCACTTTCAAATTGAGTGTTGGCGGAAATAAAGTCACCCAAGGCAGTATAAGATTCGGCAATATTCAAAAAACTCACGGCAGCAGCTGCTACAGCAGATTCAGCATCTCGATAAAAATCTTCATCGAATGAACGCTCTGCTTGCATCAATGCCTGTCGATTTAAATCCACAGCATCAGTAAAAGCATGATTTGAATAAGCCCGGTTAGCTTGTCTCGTTAAACGCTCCCAGTCTTGCATTGTTTCCTCCACGATATGTTATGATACTAAATAGAACTTAATGAGAATCATTATCGTAAAAGAATTTTAAAAAATCCAGCTAATTTGAGAATAAATCTCATTTGAACGCATTTTTTACATTATGAAGGATCAGGTTAGATCAAAGCCGTAGACAAAAAAGAAAGGTAAAGAGAGGGAAATAAAATGAATCAGAAAAAGTAGCTCGCGATGCGAACTACCATTCAATTCCAACTTGAGCTTTTACGCCATTTGCAAAAGCGTGACGTTCATTGGCAATTTTACTGTGCGTATCAACACTGTCTAACAAAACGCGTGGTGCTGTACGACCTGTCATCATTACGTTTTGATGAGCTGGACGAGAATTCAATGCGGCAATCAAATCGTCTTCGTTTAAATAGCCATATTTATACATGTAGGTGATTTCATCCAACAAAACAAAATGCACACTGGGATCAGACAAAACACTCTTAGCCAAGGCCCACGCTTGTTCAGCGGCTTCTTTTTCCAACTCTGGATTACGTGTTTCCCACGTAAAACCATGCCCCATGACATGAAAATCAACTAATGGATGAGAGCCAAAGAACAATTGTTCGCCAGTCGCCTTGCGCCCTTTTATAAACTGAATCACCGAACTTTTTTGCCCATGACCCAAAGCACGAGCCATGGTACCAAAGGCGCTAGAGCTTTTACCTTTGCCATTACCGGTTAATAAAATGGTTACGCCACGCTCTTCCGTTGCCGCAGCAATACGTTGATCAACAACCGCCTTTTTCTTCAACAAGCGCGCTTCGTTCTTTTCTGCTTGTTCTACATGTTGCTCTGTGACTTTTTGTTCAGGAGAAGGATCCGTCATAATTTGTCTCTTTAATGTCATTTTTTGTACTGTTTTTTCTTGTACTACTTTTTCTTGTACAACAACCAACTTGGGTAATACAAATCTTTATGTATCGCGAACACCCTTAGTATAAAGACTAAAGCCACCGCGTAAATCGAGTTAAACTCATGTGTCGGTACGTTTTTTTCAAGTAGTACTAATAACAAAGCACCTAAAAATGCTGGGGTTGCGTAAAACTCTCGTCCTAAAACCAAAGGCGGACGATGACTCAAAACATCACGAATAATGCCGCCAGCCACACCAGTGATAATACCCATAGTGATAGCAATGGTTGGCGGGAAACCTAGGTTCAGCACTTTTTCCGTTGCAACGACTGTAAAAAGAGCCAAACCAAATGAATCAGCATAATGAAAAACGGTTTGTCTATCTTCGATGAATCGAACCGTAAAAAACGCCAAGGTTGAAGACAAAAACGCCACCCATAAGTAAGACGTGTCTTTTACCCAATAAACCGTTTCAACAGATAACACCGTGTCTCGAATCGTACCACCACCCAAGGATGTCACCATACCAAGGAATACCACGCTAAAAAGATCCATGTCTTTTTTACCGGACGAAATAACCCCTGTGATTGCAAACGCGGCAATCCCAAACATACCCAAAAGATATAGCAACATTTTTTATTTTTTCTCAATCGAACCTAAGACGATTTGGCGAATACCAAATCCAACATTAAAAAGCACCCGTTATTGACTAGATACCCAGTCACCAGCACCCAAACGCTTTAACATAACCAAATCTCCCTGAATGAAAAACTCCGTCAAACTACTGAAGCCCACATCTATTCGGTGACATTGATCCAAAGGCCATTGGCAGAGCATACTGACAAATACCTTGATGACACCAGAGTGCGCAACCAATACACAATTTTCCATCGGCATATCTTTCACCGATAGCCACCATCGCCAAACGCGATCAGCTACAACTTGCAGCGATTCACCATTATAAGGCGCGGAGAGCACAATGTCGTCAGCCCACAGATCTATTTCTTGCTTTGGAATATCTTGCCAACACAATCCTTCCCAATCACCAAAATCTAGTTCTTTTAGTGCTTCAACAACTTGTGATTTGCCATCACCAATATGTTCAGCTAATCGTGCTGCTCGGCTTAATGGACTGTGAAAACATACATTCGACTCACCATCAAATTCAATCGACAAAGCATTTTTTAATGCTTGTGCTCCCTCTTCCCAACCATCGGCAAGTGGTACATCCATATCACCGTAACACAGACCTTTCTTAACCTCTGGCCTTGGATGTCGAATCAAATAAAGCTTCATGAATAAGATACCAACAGACATAAGACAACAAATATTTCACCTATCTGTTCACTCGCACCTAAGGTATCACCATTAAAGCCATCAATTTTTTTACGTAAATACAGGCGCATCAAAAAGACTAAAACGGCGGCAAAAATAAAGGTAAGAATCAAATCGAACAAATTAAACGCTAGCACACCAATCAACAAACAAGGCAACAAAGCCACTAACCACTGACTAGGATTCAACTTAGCAATCATACTAGATGCTTTGCTTTGTCCCATGGTCACATAATCAAGCGTATTCATTAACACCAGAGGTATGAATCTAGCAACAATATGCACAACACACCAACCACTTAAGGTATAAACAAAACCTAGAAACGAGTCTGGAATCACCTGCAATAATTCACTCAACAATAACCATTTGAGTGTCAAAGAAAACCAAATAGACAAGGCAGCATAGCTTCCAATGCGCGAATCTTTCATGATCGACAAGCGTTGCTCTTTGTCCCAGCCACCAATCAACCCATCACAGCTGTCCATCAAACCATCTTCGTGAAATCCACCGGTTAATAACACCGCGGTTAACAACATAAATAGAGCTTGCAATGACGTTGACCAATCAAACCATAATGGCCAAGCGCTCAGTAGACCAACAACCAAACCGATCCATGGTAAAAAGCACACCGCTGGGATGTGCTTTATATCATCACTCCAATCCACTTTCAGAGGGATTCGAGTATAGGTGACAAGGCTACGTTTAAAGCCTTGCCAATAAGGGCCAATAATCATGCCTTTCATTTTATTTCTGCTTATCTAGTTATTTGTTTCTATTGGCCAGTAGCCTATTCGAACGAAATCTATTTAGAATCACTCACGCCTGCACTCTCAAAGCTCGCCATCTTATTCAAAAACAGACACGCGCTGTTGATTAATGGATAAGCTAAAATAGCACCAGAACCTTCACCCAAACGCAGATCTAATGACAAAATAGGTTCCGCATTCAAATGATCGAGCAGCATCTTGTGGGCTTTTTCATTCGATTGATGAGCAAAAATAGCATATTCACGCACATTCGGAGCGACTTTTTGTGCAAACAGCAAAGCCACAGAACAGATAAAACCATCCACCACAAAGGCCGTTTGACGCTGAGCCGATTGCAACATCGCACCCGCCATGGCCAAAATCTCAAAACCACCGACTTGCTCTGCAAGAGTTTGTGCACTCCAGTCAGGTATCATTTGGCCTGTATCTTGTTCAGCACGTTTTAATGATTGCTCAATAACCTGCGCTTTATGGGAAACCCCGGCAAGATCCAATCCAGTACCACGTCCAGTGCTGTCTGTCGCACTAACACCAATTAACGCCGTCATCATGCAAGAAGACACGCAAGTGTTACCGATGCCCATCTCACCGAACATCAACAAGTTCACGCCGTCATCAATGGCAAGGTTCGCTTCGTCAACACCCGCTTGAATCGCTTTTTCTAACTGCTGCGTTGTCATTGCGGCTTGTTGACTAAAGTCCTGAGATGAAAATGCTACTTTGCGCGCACCTAATAAAGGATGCGCAGCTAATTCTGCATTAACACCCACATCAACGATTCGCAACGGTACCTTATGTTGATCGCAGAAAACACTCACGGCGGCACCACCCATCAAGAAGTTCATCACCATTTGCGGTGTCACTTCTTGAGGAAACAAACTAATGCCCTGAGCGACAACACCATGATCAGCGGCAAAGATGATCATCTTAGGTTTTGACGTATCAGGCGTTAACGTTTGCTGAATCTTCCCAAGCTGAAAAGCAATGCTTTCCAACTCTCCTAGCGCGCCTAACGGCTTAGTTTTGTTATCAATTTTGTGTTGTAACTCTTCGGCAATAATTGCCGAAGGTGCCGGAATACTAAATTGCTTAAACAAGGCTTGATGCCCCTTAACCTTTGGCCTTAACAGCGCGCTGACGCACTACTTCGTAGAGACAAACACCTGTCGCTACAGACACATTCAAACTAGAAACCACACCAGCCATAGGCAGTTTCACTAGATAATCACATTGCTCACGAGTCAAACGACGCATGCCATCACCTTCTGCGCCCATCACAATAGCCGTCGGAATGGTTAAGTCTTGCTCATAAATGGTTTGTGTCGCTTCGCCAGCTGTGCCAAAGATCCAGACACCTTGGTCTTGCAACTTCTTCATGGTGCGAGCAAGGTTGGTCACCGCATAAACAGGAATACTTTCTGCAGCACCGCAAGCTACTTTACTTACTGTTGCATTCAATGGCGCAGAATTGTCTTTTGGCATGACAACCGCATGAGCACCAGCTGCGTCAGCACTACGCAAACAAGCGCCCAAGTTATGCGGATCCGTCACGCCATCTAGAATAATAATCAGCGGCGTTTCATCTAAACCAGCGACTAGCGTATGCAAGTCCGCTTCATTACCCGCTTTGTTCATCGTGGTATAAGCAACCACACCTTGGTGAACCACACGATCTTTATTTGAGGTAAACAACTGATCGAGATCGCGGCGGGCAACAACGCTATGACGCACTTTATTGGCCTTACAAAGCTGCATTAAACGCTGAGTTTTCTTATCGTCACGGCCTTCTTGAAAACGTACTTCTTTAATACGTTCTGGCTGTTGGTTCAACGCATTTTCCACGGCATGTATGCCGTATATCCATTCTAAATCTGACATCTTTTACTCTATTAATTTGGGGGCATACGCCCCCCTTTTACTTATCTAGAAAGTTATTCATCTATAAAGCTCAGTTCACAGCTTCAGATCAGTCTTTTGCTTTTGGCTTAGCATTATTTTTTTTCGGCTTTTTTGGCTTCTTCGGCTTTTTCGCTGCTGCAGAAGCTGGTTTACCGCTCGCTGCCGCGGCA
Source organism: Marinomonas polaris DSM 16579 (assembly GCF_900129155.1). Taxonomy (GTDB): domain Bacteria; phylum Pseudomonadota; class Gammaproteobacteria; order Pseudomonadales; family Marinomonadaceae; genus Marinomonas; species Marinomonas polaris. The sequence continues at coordinate 72,076 of NZ_FQVF01000002.1, read as the reverse complement.
GAAGACGATTTCTTCTGTCTAATGCGTTTGCCTTTTGAAACGGGTGGACGACGTTTTTTCTTTGCCTTGCCATCCGACTCTTTGCCATCTTTGGCTGATTTGCCGTCTTTAGACTTATCGCCTTCCACTTTTGCAGCGGACTTCGGCTTAGGACGACCACCCAACTCAATAGGCGGCAACTGAGCCAATTGCATTTCAAGTTCAGTCATTTCATTACGTTCCACTTTTTTACGTGGTTGACGCGCTGCGCTTTCATCCAAACTCAGATCAATCTTACGTTGCTCCAAGTTCACACTAGATACTCGAACTTTCAACGTATCGCCAAGGCGGAATACACGACCAGTTCGTTCACCAATAATCGCCTGATGCTCCATGTCGTGAACAAAGTAATCTTGTCCAAGCCCTGAAATATGCACCAAACCATCGACAAACAAACCTTGCAGTTCAACGAACAAACCAAACGAAGTCACTGCGGTAACGACACCTTCAAACGGTTCGCCCAAGTGCTGTTCAACATACTGGCATTTCAACCAAGCTTCTACATCACGAGTTGCTTCGTCAGCGCGACGTTCAGTCAAGGAACAAGAATCCCCTAAACCATCCATATCCGCATGAGTGTAACCGTAGATTTTACGTTCTTTTAGTTCTGGGCTGCCTGCCACACGATGCGCCTGACGCACAGTTGGACGGCCTTCACCACGAATCAAATAACGAATCGCGCGGTGAACCAACAAATCTGGGTAACGACGAATTGGCGACGTAAAGTGAGTATAAGCTTCGTAATTCAAACCAAAGTGGCCCAAGTTATCCGCTTGATACACAGCCTGAGACATAGAACGCAGCATCATTGTTTGAATACTACGAACGTCCGCACGCTCTTTAATGCTTTCAGATAATGCCGCGTAATCTGCTGGTGTTGGCTTAGTGCCACCAGTTAGCTCTAAACCCAGCAAACCAAGGTAAGTACGCAAGGTTAACAAACGGTCGTCTTTTGGACCTTCGTGAACACGGAACAAGGCTGGCAAATCTGCGCTAATCAACAACTCTGCTGCCGCCACGTTGGCGCACAACATACATTCTTCAATCAGCTTATGAGCGTCGTTACGTTCAACCGGAATAATGTGTTCAATCTTAGAATTCTCGTCAAACACCATGCGAGTTTCGATCGTATCGAATTCCATCGCACCACGTTCATCACGAGACCCCTTCAAGACATGATACAAACCTTTTAAGTCATCGATATGCGACACAATAGACGCATAACGTTCACGTAGCTCAATACCTTGCTCTTCTGGCTCATCGTCGATCATTTTCGCGACTTTGCTGTATGTTAGACGAGCATGAGAACGAATAATGCCTTCATAAAACTTGAAGCCGCGCATCTTGCCTTTAGTAGTCAAGGATACTTCGGCTACCATCGCCAAACGATCTACGTCTGGGTTAAGTGAACACAAACCATTCGACAAGACTTCCGGCAACATAGGTATAACGCGACCTGGGAAATAGACCGAGTTACCACGCACAATGGCTTCTTCATCTAGTGCCGTGTCTTTCTTCACATAATGAGAAACGTCGGCAATGGCAACAAACAACTTCCAACCGCCCGGTGTTTTTTCACAATAAACCGCGTCATCAAAGTCACGCGCGTCTTCGCCATCGATAGTAACAAAAGGCGTGTCACGCAAATCAACACGATGTTCTTTGTCTTCGTCAGCGACTTCTGTTTTGAAATTTTTGATTTGCTTTTCGACTGCTGCTGGCCACTCGTTAGGAATTTCATAACGATGCATCGCCACTTCGATCTCAACGCCTGGCGCCATAAAGTCGCCAAGGACTTTTTTAACTAAGCCTTGAGCTGGTTTGCCGCGCTCAGCGTAGGTAACGATTTCTGCTAATACATATTGACCATGAGTTGGTGTTAAGCCAGATTCTGTGGTGATCAAGATATCTTGGGCGATACGTGGATTTTCTGGTGTAACGAAAGCAGTGCGGCTTTCTTCATAGTAGCGGCCAACCAATTGGCTGTGCTTACGCTCTATGACTTCAACAACCACACCATCTAAGCGACCTTTAACACTACGTCCAGAAAGACGTACTTTTACTTTATCGCCATCCATCACGTTCTGCATTTGACGGGCAGATAGGAAAATATCGTCATCACTTTGACGCAACAAGAAACCATGACCTTCTTTATTGCCTTGAACGTAACCTTCAATTAGGTCACTTTCTAAAATCGGCGAGTATTCGTCATTTTGGTTGCTGGTCATTTGATTGTCTCGGCACATAGCGATGAGACGACGACGGAGGGCTTCGATTTCGTCTTCGCCAGTCAGCGAAAACTCTTTGCATAAATCTAAATGACCCATGCTTTTATTTTGGGTGGCAAGAAACTCTAGAATGAATTCACGGCTTGGTACGGGGTTATCGTACTTAGACGCTTCTCGCTGCATGTGTGGATCGTTAATTTTTTTATTACTCAATGTATTTTTATCCTTGGTTTTTTCAATAAGACGCCCTTTTATAAAATAGAAATATGAACATCTCACTATTTAGAACATTTGCAGTACTCGCTATCACTTCTGATAAGCCATTTCTGACAAGTCACTTCTAATAAGCCACTTTTGCCGAGTCACTGTCGCGCTCAATTAATCGTTATTATAGAGCATATTCACCAAATACTCTCGAAGTTAGCGTAGCTCTTAGCATTATCTGCACACTCTCTTCGAGTTAATTTGGTAATTACACAACAAATAGCCCTTATGACTCGATATTTGTCTGTCTTTTACAAGCATTTGTAATGCCATTTTAGCCTAAGCGAAATATTTTCATTACTTAATTGTCTAAATTTCAAGCAAAAACGATGAACCCATCGAATTATCTGATCATTCCGCCAAGCATTTTTATTGCCTATGACGCACCAAATTCATTTCAGCCATCACTTTGGTGGAAATTTCTTCCACAGACAGTTTTGTCGAATTCAAAAAAGGAATGCGTTCTTGGCGATATAAAGACTCCACTTCGTCTACTTCATAGCGACATTGACGAGCCGAGGCATACTTACTTGCCGCCATTCGACCAGTACGAATCTCATGTAAGCGCTGAGCTTCTATGGTTAAACCAAACAGCTTCTTCTTATGATCCTTTAACACCTTAGGCAAACCGGGCGTGGAAAAATCATCTTCAGTGATCGGATAGTTTGCTGCCTTGATACCGTACTGCATCGCCAAATACAAACTGGTTGGCGTTTTGCCAGAGCGAGACACTCCCAGCAAGATAATATCTGCCTCGGCAAAATTCTTCACTGAAGCCCCGTCATCATTCGCCAAAGCATAGTTAATAGCGTCTATTCGACCATCGTAAACGCCCTCTTTCATACCATGAGCTTTTTGTGCTGTCGGCTGAGCCTTGACACCTAAGGCTTGCTCAATCGGCGACAACAAATCACCAAACAAGTTGTAACAATGGCAATTACAAGAATCGATAATCTCGCGGATCGCCACATCGGAAATAGTATAAAATACCAGCAAAGCAACACCTTGCTGCACTTCCAAATTAATCTGTTGCTTCAAGCCTTCTGCCTGATCTTTGGTGCCCAAGAAAGGCACACTTTTGGTCTCTACCGCCACGTCAAAAAACGACAACATTGCTGACCCAAATACCTCAGCCGTGATCGCTGTCCCGTCTGATACAAAATACACTTTCATGCGTTTTTTCCCATTTTTGTTGTTATCTAACGACATTCGTTTTTTCGATTGAAATAAAACTACATCGAATAATCGATTTTATTCAAAGCAACTACCCTACATACAATGAACTCAGACCCAGCGCTTTGACAAGAGCACACAGCAATTTGATGAGTGTCTGAAGTCCACTTGGCAAACCAGCCATCTTTTGGCCAACCAGCCAAATTCTTTTAATAAGAAAAAAATAATTGGAGTCTCTTGTGAGCAAATTTATTAAGTGGTTTAAAGATCTTCATATGGAAGATGTCGGTGAAGTAGGCGGGAAAAACGCCTCTTTAGGTGAAATGATTTCCAACCTGACAGACCTTGGTATTCAAGTACCAAACGGTTTCGCAACTACTTCCTATGCTTATCAAAGCTTCATCACAGAAAGCGGCCTTGACGAAAAAATCCATCAAGCACTAGACGCATTGGATGTGGACGATGTTCACGCCCTTGCTGAAACTGGCGTAAAGATTCGCCAATGGATTGAAGACGCCACTTTCTCTGCAGAATTTGACCAAGAAATCGAAGCTGCTTTCGCAACCCTTTGTGACGACAACGCAGACGATACCTCATTTGCGGTGCGCTCTTCTGCCACCGCAGAAGATTTACCTGATGCGTCTTTCGCAGGCCAACAAGAAACTTTCTTAAACGTAAAAGGCTTGGCAGACATCAAAGCCTCTATCAAACGCGTTTTTGCTTCCCTATTTAATGACCGTGCGATCTCTTACCGCGTTCACCAAGGCTTTGAACACCAAGGCGTGTCTTTGTCCGCAGGTATTCAAAAAATGGTACGCAGTGACATCGGCGCTTCTGGCGTGCTTTTCACTCTAGACACGGAATCTGGCTTTGACGAAGTGGTCTTCATCACAGCGGCTTACGGTCTTGGCGAAATGGTTGTGCAAGGTACCGTGAACCCAGATGAATACTATGTTCACAAACCAACACTGGCTGCAAACCGCCCTGCTGTTGTGCGTAAGAGCCTAGGCAGCAAAGCACAAAAAATGGAATACGCCGAAGCGGGCAGCGAAGAATTCGTTAAAATCGTTCCAGTCGCTTTGGATGACCAAAACCGTTTTGCATTAAGCAACGATGAAATTCAAGATCTTGCTCGCCAAGCTTGCATCATCGAAAAACATTACCAACGTCCGATGGATATTGAGTGGGCGAAAGACGGCATCGACGGCAAGATCTACATTGTTCAAGCGCGTCCAGAAACCGTTCGTAGCCAAGCCAATGCCCAAAGCATGGAACGATACAACCTGAAGAAAACTTCTCAGGTGATGATCACTGGCCGAGCCATTGGTCACAAAATCGGCACAGGCGCTGTGAAAGTATTGTCTTCTATTACAGAAATGGATCGCATCCAACCGGGCGACGTTCTGGTTACCGACATTACCGATCCAGATTGGGAACCTATCATGAAGCGTGCTTCTGCGATTGTGACCAACCGTGGCGGTCGTACTTGTCACGCGGCGATTATTGCCCGTGAACTTGGTATTCCAGCGGTTGTTGGCTGTGGTGATGCAACCGACGTATTGAAAGATGGCCAAATAGTCACCGTATCTTGCTCACAAGGCGACATGGGCTTTGTTTACCAAGGCGAACTGCCATTCGACATCATCACCTCTGAAGTCGGCAACATGCCAGAATTGCCAGTAAAAATCATGATGAACGTGGGCAACCCAAACCGCGCCTTCGACTTTGCCATGCTACCAAACGCAGGTATTGGCTTGGCGCGATTAGAATTCATCATCAACCGCATGATCGGCATTCACCCGAAAGCCTTGCTGAACTACGCAGAAATGACACCAGCGCTGCAAGAAGAAATCAACCACCGCATCGCCGGCTACAACAGCCCAGTGGAATTCTACGTCGACAAACTGGTCGAAGGCGTCGCAACGCTGGCTTGCTCTTTCTCTAAAAAACCAGTCATCGTGCGCTTGTCCGACTTCAAATCAAACGAATACCACAACCTTGTTGGTGGTCCGTTGTTTGAACCAGACGAAGAAAACCCAATGCTTGGCTTCCGTGGCGCCGCGCGTTACATCGACGCCTCGTTCCGCGATTGCTTCGCTCTAGAATGTGAAGCCATCCGCCGAGTTCGTAATGAAATGGGCTTAACCAACGTACAAATCATGATCCCATTTGTTCGTACCTTGGAAGAAGCACAACAAGTTACCGAACTGCTTGCGGAACAAGGCTTGGCTCGCGGTCAAAACGGCCTGAAAGTCATCATGATGTGCGAATTACCGTCTAACGCCCTACTGGCAGACGAGTTCCTACAATACTTCGACGGCTTCTCAATCGGTTCAAACGATTTAACCCAACTAACACTTGGACTTGACCGCGACTCAGGATTAATCGCAGACAAATTCGACGAACGCAATCCAGCAGTCAAAAAACTGCTAAAAATGGCGATCACCGCCTGTCGCGAACAAGGTAAATACGTTGGTATCTGTGGCCAAGGCCCATCTGACCACGCCGACTTCGCCGACTGGCTTGTAGCGCAAGGTATCGAAAGCATGTCTCTTAACCCAGACACCGTTATCGAAACTTGGTTACACCTTGATGAAGTATTGAAAAATACCGAATTGAACAACAAAGCCATTTAAAGAAATCTTCCCGTTACATCGCAGTAATACCAGACATGGCGTAACGGGAAAACAGTCTGCGTTTGGTGTTGTGTTTCTTAATGCAGCGCCAGATCAGAATGCTGTGTAAAAGCAGCACGTGACCTTATCGAAGTCACTCCCTAGTTTTATAGCCCCGCCCTGCGGGGCTTTTTTTTGTTTTCTTTGGTTCCATTCAAACGCTTTGTATTCCCAACCTTTATTCCGCCCTGCTGGGCGGGTAACTTTTGCCAATCGATGCAAAAGTAACCAAAAAATCTTTTATCGGGCTGTCGCCCAAACGTCTGATTCACTTTGTTTATTATTAAGTTTGATAAGACGATTTTTATCGTAAAGCATAGATTGTTTATTCTGTGGGAGATAGCTCGTCAAACAATGACTCTAAAACTCCATAAAGTCGCGCAACTTCGTCGCGTCGAACTGACTTCATCATAGAGACTAGGTTTTCGTAGGGCGTCATGAACGAAGTGTAATGTGCCGCTGAAAGCGAAGCTTTCATTGTGAAGTAGGTCGCGGCTTCAGCCCGACGCGGAATTCATGCTCCATTCAAACGCTTTGTATTCCCAACCTTTTATTCCGCCCTGCTGGGCGTGTTATTTTTGCCAATCGATGCAAAAGTAACCAAAAAATCTTTTGTCGGGCTGTCGCCCAAACTTCTGATTCACTTTGTTTATTATTAAGTTTGGCAAGACGATTTTTTATCGTAAGGCATAGATTGTTTTTACAGGCTTAAGTAAGAGTATTTTTAACGGCCCCTGCAACTCCATAGGGTCGCGCAATCAGGATTGCGTAGAGCTGACTTCATCTGTGATGCAGCTCTTTCGTAGGGCATCATAAGCGCAGCGTAATGTGCCGCTGAAAGCGAAGCTTTTATTGTAGGTCGCGGCTTCGGCCCGACGCGGAATTCATGTTCCATGCAAACGCTTTTTATTCCCAATCTTTATTCCGCCCTGCTGGGCGTGTAACTTTTGCCCAGATCCGCAAAAGTAACCAAAAAGTCTCTTTGTCGGGCTATCGCCCAAACGTCTCATTCACTTTGTTTATTATCGTTTTGGCAAGACGACTTTTATCGTAAGGCATAGATTGTTTATTCGGTGGGAGATAGCTCGTCAAACAATGACTCTAAAACTCCATAAAGTCGCGCAACTTCGTCGCGTCGAACTGACTTCATCTGTGGTGCTGTTTTTTCGTAGGGCGCCATGAGCGAAGCGTAATGTGCCGCTGAAAGCGAAGCTTTTATTGTAGGTCGCGGCTTCAGCCCGACGCGGAATTCATGTTCCATGCAAACGCTTTTTATTCCCAATCTTTATTCCGCCCTGCTGGGCGTGTAACTTTTGCCCAGATCCGCAAAAGTAACCAAAAAGTCTCTTTGTCGGGCTATCGCCCAAACGTCTCATTCACTTTGTTTATTATCGTTTTGGCAAGACGATTCTTGTCGAAAGGCATAGATTGTTTTTGCAGGCTTAAGAAAGGGTATTTTTAACTGACTCTGAAACGCCATAGAGTCGCGCAACTTCGTCGCGTCGAACTGACTTCATCGGAGATGCCGCTCTTTCGTAGGGCGTGATAAGGGAGGCACGACCGTAATCCGCCGTTGAAAGCGAAGCTTTCATTGTAGGTCGCGGCTTCAGCCCGACACGGAATTCATGCTCCATACAAACGTTTTTAATTCGTAAAGAAGGCTCCACTGTTTTTCAAAAACACAGCGAGGGTAGATAAAAGAACCAAAAGAATAAGGCTTGCCAATTACGTTAAGTACAAGTAAAAAGAGGCATAGAACAAAGCAAAGATAACGTATTAAAGCTGCCAGTAACCAGAAAATAACAGTAATACGCCAAAAACCACACCGCAATTCAACAGGGAAGTCGAATGATGAAAAATCAAATTTCCTATCAATACAGCGGCCGTTCAAAAGAAAGTTATAGCCGTAGCTACGCCACTGTTTAACCCTTATATAGTTTCAAGGAGTTTGCGTGAGAGTATTTCTTGATAATAATCTATGGGACTATTTCGCTGATAATGACATTGACCTTTTGTATTACTTCCCAAAGGAAGCCTATGAGCTATTTATAACTACACATGGGAAGTATGAGATATTACAGCTGGTAAAAGAGCATAAAGAGTATGTCAAAGATTTTGCTTTGAAGGCATTTACGACCTCAGTTCAAGAGGACCCGATATTTGGGTTTTATAGTGACCTTTTTCCAAAAGAGTATCAAAGGTCGTCAGGATTTGGTGCTGGTCGTTTTTGTGATAAAAGTGAGGCCTCGGTGAGATCTGAACTTCTTTCTAAGTATGGTACTTTTGAAAAGAGGAAAGAAAGTCAGATACTTTTCAAGCAAGAAGCTGATATCGAACTAGCGGTAAGGTCAAAAAACGACCCAGTTATTACATTTGATGCTAATAAATCAGGGCCTTTACGTTACGCTCTAGAGCAGGGATGGCAAGTCATATCGCTAGATGTTGCTCGAAGCAAAAATGTTGCTCCTGAAAACTTTATGCAAGAAATTGTTAGCGCTTTAGAGTCAAAAAAAATAACAAAGCATTGCAGCAAATAAACAGCTGAATACGGCATTAATTTTCGAGGATGATTATGAGAGATATCGTAATTTGTAACATTAAAGACCGTTTCAATGTTCTGGACGAACTAGCCAAATCTATAAACGAGGTACAATTATCTTCTAAGTTAGATATGCCAAAATGTTAAAGTTTAGAAGAACACCTCTGGTGCATTGTTGGTGCTCGTGAAAGCTACTTTCGAGCATTATTAGCTGGAGAGTGGCAAGGTTTCAAATGCTCGCTAGCGGATGAAAGCAATAAGTTCAGCTATGAAAAGGCATTGTTAGAAACCCATAGCTACTTTGAGAGTGTGCTTTCAAATATTCAATGGTCTGAAAATACAGAGAAGATATTAGCTAATTTATACGAACATGAAGTTATGCATGAAGGACAGATTATTCGATTAATGTATGGGTTAGGTCTTGAAATGCCTGACTCAAGTAAGTGGGCCTAAAAAGGCAAAATCACCATGTGGGCTGGACGCGCTAAGGTGCGCCTTTTATTGCGGCATTGGCATGACTAAATCAAACATCGGAGTTATCGAACGATTGAGTATATTGAGAGAGCCAAAGGAACGAAAACTGTTAGTTGCAGTAATTCTTGCCTTTTTATCATTAGTTATAATTGAGCTTCAACTACCACTCCTTCCTGTTCTCAGCGATACATTTATGGGACAAATATTATGCAGTGATGGTACAAAAAACATCTCAACCGGATTACTTATTGGTTTAATTTCTGCATATATTTTCTATATTCTTATTGATTATTTACCAAGAAAACGCAGAGATAAAAAAACAATAGAGTTACTTGACTCACTGATTTCTTCAATACTTGACGCATATGTAAGATGCAGAATATTTGGCCATGAAACAGCTATATCACATGTCGATAAAAGCACATTAAATGAAAGCTGGTTGAATGATCAAAAAACGATCTTGAAAAACAATAACTCTAAGTTCTTACCGTTAAAATTTGCAATGCAAACAGCATATACCAGAATTGAAGATTTCAGGCATACTCTGCCACTAGCAGTGAGCTTATCTCCTGAGCACGCTTTACAATGGCTAATAATAATTGACAAAATCAGGCTTATGGCTGAAAGCTATGGCGAAGAAGTAAATATTCCTAGAGAAGTGCAGCATTTAGTAGATCTCGATATAGAAGATAATCCAATTAGGCTATACAAAAGCACTTTAAATTTACGGTTCTTAGAAATCGTTGAACAAGCTGACGCATGGCTAAAGTTAACACAATCGGCAACTAATAAATCAATTAGGCCCAGATAAAAATTAAACTTTTTTGTCTACCCCTAATGCCCAACGGCGCATCACACTTCGCTCATGACGCCCTACTTTTTTGTTCTCCATCCAACAAATCTGTTCACGGGTTTTATGTTAGTGAGCCGATTTCGCCAATCTATGGAATTTCAGTATCAATCTCCCCCTTTTTAGCACCATCCGAAAATATCTATGCCTTCATTTCATAGCTACTCAAACAATATTTTTCACATCACGGTAAAAATTTTCATGGCTACCTAACGCCATGAGTTCGAGTGTCACGGTGCCATCTTCGTAGCTGTAACCAAGTAATGTAAGTTGTTTCACCATGTTAAATTTATAGACACGAAGGAAGGATAAATCGCCTTTCTTCTGTTGCCCTAGAAGCGGATCTTTAATCAATTCTCTGATCGCGTTATCTAGATCCACTTTTTGGTTTTTATGCAGTTTTTTTACCGCTTTTTTAAATGTGGTTGTTTGAAGAACTTGAGTAATGTTAGCCAAAGCTGTATTCCTCAAGTTTTCCGGCTTCTTTTTCCGCTTTGGCAATGATGGCTTGTTTTACAAATTCATAAGGTAAATCAGGATTATCTTCCATCATTTCACCGATTTTCGCCCAGTGCTCAATTTGCTTAGGTGTTGTTCGGTTTAAGACTTTCGCCATGATGGCCGCTTTATCAACCAGCTCTTGGTCAAGTCGAATACTTGCTGTAGACATAATAAAATCTCCTAAGTGTCATACAAGAACTGTAGCAAATCGCCACAAATGCAGCAACACGCATCAACCACATCCCCTCCCGAAAGAACAATTAAGCCCAGATAATAATTAAACATGTTTGTCTGACCATAATGCCTAACGGCGCATCACGCTTCGCTCATGACGCCCTACGAAAAACCAGCATCACTGATGAACTCAGTTCGACGCAACGAAGTTGCGCGACTTTATGGAGTTTCAGAGTCAGTTAAAAATATCTTCTCTCAAGCCTGCAAAAACAATCTATGCCTTACGATATAACGAGCGTAAGGGAACAGTTATGTTCATATGAAGAAAAGCAGGCATTAAAGATCTTAAAGCGAATTTTTGGTTACTTTTTGGGCGCTTGCAAAAAGTTACCCGCTCAGCAGAGCGGAAATAACGGTCGGGAATACAAAGCGTTTGAATGGAAACCTTTATAAAGCCTAGCGCAGCAACGCTCTTTCTACACATATAGCCGAATGCGCATCATTAGCTGCATAAAGAATCTGGTTTTCTTTCAGTGGATAAGCACCCCAGTTGGATTTTTGGGCGCCTTTGCCAAGGCGTTTTCCGAGTACCATGGCGACGGCGGCGCGGGCGCCGATGCTGTTTTTCTCTCCGGCGAGTTGCTTTAAGGTGACAGACAAATCTTGCGTGTTGGTGATATCGATGTTGAGTTTGTTACGCAGTTCTTTGTTATCGTCTTTGATGCCGAAGCCAATTTTTTTGATTTTTGGGTTGGTTAGTATTTCCTTGGCCGCAGCGACAGCCGAAGGAAATCGAGTTGGGAATAGGAACGCTTTTGACTCTGTCGCCAGTTGGATGAGCGATGGACCCGGACTGACTTGGCCTTTCTGGAAAATCGGTTTGCTTTCGGTATCGAATCCGATAGAAGTCTCGTTTTCTAGCTCTTTTATGGCTTGTGCGGCATCAAGTTCGTTTTCAACGATGTAGATGTCGGAAAGACCAAGGCCAATATATAAGGGTAATTCGCTGATCTGTTCCTTGGTAGGACGTTCCATTCTTTGTCTCTTTTCTCTCTTGTTTCTTTAAGCTTTTTTCAGATCAAATAGCACGTCGTGGATTTCCGCTTTTAGCTCTTTATCAATAATTTTATTGCTGTGAATTTTAGCTTGTTCAAGGTATTCAATGGCACTAGCGTTATCGCCAAGCTCTATTTTTAGTTGAGCGGCAGCGAAGCCAATGGAGGATAGATAGTCTTTTGAGTTGATTGCCGCGGCTTTTTCTAAAGCTTTATCGTAGATAACAATCGCCTGTTCTAAATCGTCGGTAAAGTCACCAAGGGTTTCCCACTGCACTGGATGATCTTTGTCTGTGCCGTCGTTGTCGTCACAGATGACTTTCAATTCTGCATAATAAGCATCAAAGCCCGCTTGGTCTTTTTTGTTAGCACAAGTCATGAGTTCTTTGGCTAAAAAAAGCACTTCTTTGTATATTTTAGTGTTCATATTTCACTCTGTTTGAAGCATTCGATTATGTAATAACGAGTATGGTAATTTTAATAGACTATTTATGACAGCTTTTCGCTGGGTTCTTAACAAATAATAGGAGTTATCTAAATGCAAGTTCATGAATGTGTCTCTTTTATATTGCTAAAAGACGATCAGGTGTTGTTAGAGAAACGCGCCAAGGACAAGGAGTATGATCCAAGTCTGATTGCTATTCCTGGCGGTCACATGGAGCTGGGGGAAACACAGGAACAGGCTTTGTTACGAGAGCTAAAAGAAGAGCTAAATATTGTCCCAAAGTCTTATGTTCACTTGTGCTCTCTTTATCATCCAACAGGCGAGCTTCAACTCATTCACTATTACGTTGCTAATCGTTGGGAAGGTGAAATATTGTCTCTAGAGGCAGACGAAGTGAGTTGGCATTCACTTAATTCCAATCCTCTAGATATTGAGGCAGATAAAGTGGCATTGGCAGAGTATCGAAGACTTAAAAATGCAGGCGTTGAATTAGGTTAACAACGCCCTTTGTTGAGCTTATGTACAGCTCAACAATTAGATCAACGACGCAATCAATAGCTCTGCGCTTGCACGGCTTTTTGTCCTCGAATCAAGCTAACTCCCGCCAATACGACGACACCCAATACTAACCAAGATCCCATGATGACGCCGGTCCAGCCATCCGCTTGCCAGAAAGGATCAAGATAAAACCCGCCAAGACTGGCGCCTAGATAATAAAACACTAGGTACAAGGAAGATGCGCTGGCTTTGGCGTGTTTGGCGTTGCGGCTCACAAAACTACTAGTCGTTGAATGACACAAAAAGAAGCCAAAGCTGTTTATCAATAAGCCCACTATGATCGCCAATAATGAATCACCAAGAGTGACTAAAGAACCAAACATGAAAATACAGGTACCTAGTACCATAATGTTTGGCTGACTCCAGCGTTTGGCAAGTTTGCCCGAAATAGCTGAACCCAATGTGCCTGACAAGTAGGTAAGGAAAAGCAAGCCAACATATTTAGCGGTTAAGTTATAAGGTGCGGCTTCCAAAACGAAGGTCACGTAGCTGTATTGGTTGATAAAAATGAAGAAGCTAAAACCACCGATGAAATAACTGGTTAATAAGCGACGATTCTGCAGATGGCTCTTCATGTTCATCAAGATATGACCAACGCGTAGCGGTTTTGCTTCGAAATGTTGTGATTTTGGTAATAGAAAGAAAAAAGCCAATAAACAAATCAGACTAATAACACTCATTACCCCAAAGGTTGCGGAACGCCCTAGCCATTCACCAACAAAACCACCAATCAGACGACCACCAATGCCGCCTAACGTGTTTCCGCTGATGTACAAGCCAACAGCAACCATCAAAGCTTCTGGTGTATATTCGTCGCCCAAATAAGCAACGGCAATAGCAGGCAACCCAGCTAGAAAAAAACCTTGCAGGGCACGCAATGCCAATAATGATTCGTAACTTTGTACTAGGGACAAACAAAAGGTGGTTAAAGTAATACCAACCATGGTCATCACCATAATCCCTTTGCGACCTAAGGCATCTGAAATTGGACCGTAGAAAAGCAAGGATATGCCCAACGTAAGAGTTGTAATAGTAAAGCTACCGCTAGCTTGCAGTGGACTAATAGAAAACTCGTTAGCGATCATGGGTAACAAAGGCTGCGTCACGTACACATTGGCAAAAATCATAAAAGAGCCAATGACTAGAGCCAAGGTTCCTCGCCAAAATACCGAACTACCTACTTCTATCACAGCAAAACTCCACAGACATCAAAAACAAATCAAACAAATATTATTGCGATACTATACGCCTCGCCATTTTATCAATAAAATATATTCATTTTATCCAATCCATAAGGGTTATTGATGGACATTAAGCCGCTACGTTATTTCATTGCCATCGCAAAAACAGAAAGCTTTACCAAAGCAGCCCAGCAGCTTGGCGTTGCTCAACCCGCTGTTAGTATGGCAATCAAAAAACTAGAAGCGGATTTGGGCCTAACCTTAATCCATCGGGCAGATCGAAATATTGGTCTAACTGACGAAGGCAAAAAGCTGCTGATACATGCAGAAAAAATCATTCAAGCTACCGATGATGCCTTATTAGAAATGAGCGAGCTAAAAGGTTTGAGCCAAGGCGAAGTACGAGTGGGAATTCCTAGTATGCTGGGCTCCTATTACTTTCCACCCATTCTGATGGCATTTCGTCATAAGTACCCCACTATTACGCTCAAAGTGATCGAAGGCGGAACCTGGCAGCTGCAAAAAATGCTCGAAAATGGCGAATTAGATCTTAGTGTTATCGTTGCTGAAACGCTCCCCGATGGTTTGGAAACTCAAGCGCTGATCCGAGAAGAAATGCTCGTCACAATAGCAACTGATCACCCTTTCAGCCAACTAGAAAAAATCTCACCAGAGGCATTTTTCGATGAAGAGCTTGTGATGTTTAAAGAAGGTTACTTTCATCGCCGTATCGTCGATAAGCTGGCTAAAGCCTGTAAAAAAACGCCCAAAATTGGTTTTGAAACCAATTTGATTCCATTGATCAAATCCATCACTCAGCAAGGCTTTGGCATCTCTACTTTACTCGCCATGGTTATTGAAGAAGACGATAACCTCATCACTCGCTCTTTTGATCCACCAATCTGGCTAGATCTTGGTATTGCTTGGCGCAAAGACAGTTACTTATCAAAAGCCAACCGAGCTTTTTTGGAATTTGTTAACGAGCATGGTCGATATAAACGCCGACAATAAAAAAATGCCCGCTCTGTTTCTACTATAGGTAAACAGAGCGGGCATTTGGAACTGTGCTTTCTACTTAGTTAAACAAACGCGTTTCAAACAAAGACGAGTTCTTAAAGCGATGTAAGCTTTTCGCCCCAGCCAATACGGCAAGATCTAGAATCGGCTCGATCAGTACAACACTAAGGTAAGCCATACCGAACGTCGCGACAGCCGCTACGTTCTCGGCACCGAAACCTTGTCCATAAAACGCCCAAAAAGCCACCCAAGCGACAATACCGCCTTGGTAAGTTAGGGACAGTTTCAATGCTTGCTTGTAGCTAATATCGACATAAGCCGTATTCTCAGCAATCGTACGACGGGCAACAGCAGACATGGCAAACAGAGGTAACAATAAGGTCGTCACGTTCATGCCATATTGAGGCAGGTCAAACTGAGCAAAGAAGACTCCTTGCGTTAGCAAACCTAATATCAAGCCAACAGAAGCTGCGGCTGGGCCAAAGATTAGAAACAGCGTTGAACCTAATATGAGATGCACTTCAGACACTCCGACGGCGTGATGAGGCAAGAGTTCAAAAAAGGCAAAAACAAAAAGTGTGGTCAAAGTACTACGACCGATTAAAGACATAAAGCCGTCTTTTTTTATCATGTCGATAGAAGCTTTAGCAGAAAATCCAAAAGCGGCCAACGCTGTAGCGTAACTCAAAACGATTTTTGCGCCGTCAACGACGCCAGGTTCAATATGCACTATGTGCCTCCAAAATATGCTTCATACTCACCCGTATGATTCAAATTAACGGACTTTCGCATGACAAAGCTTGCCGACAAGAAAAGTCCTAATTAATGAAGGCCGGTCTCCGGACTGATAAGTGTTTTGCAGATCTGTATTTCTAAAACTCTCGTCCCTTCCCATTCAAAGATATTTCTATCAATGGACAGTGGGAGTAAGAAAAATACATCACTTATTTACCGTTGCGGGGGCAGTACAGGGATTGCTTAACAAAGAGCGCACCTGTTTCCCGTTTCACCCATTAGGGCACCTTCACAAGAACTGGTATTCATTATTTTAATGCAAGATTAATAACCGATTACCAGAGATTCGAAGCGTACGGTTTAACTTAAATTTAAGCAACTAAAGCGATGGAAATACTGAACGCTTAACGAACACCCTTCATACAAAGAAGAAAGGCATTCATCTAGGTTTGTTAGTCTGAAAAAGTTTTAAGAAGGTTTACGTCCAGATAAAGAACTGCGAGCATTCATACGCGACTCAATATTCTTCAGCAAAGATGTTCGATGAAAGATAGTTCCGCCAATAATTCCAATAGCACTACCAATAGAAATATCGACCAATCGATGCTCTAGTAAAACGGCAGTACTCATATTAGCGCTAGTAAACTCAGCCATAATGACCGTTAACGGAGTAATAAAAATCACCGCTGCGCCGTAGTTTTTGACGATCAATAATTCCACGACAAATTGAAAGAAGATCATGCTTAACGCTAAAACCCAATAATTCGGCTGCAAAGAAAACAAACACCAAGCGACACCCATACCAATTGCGGTACCAACAATGCGATGAACATTTCGGTGCCAGATCATTCGATAAGTGGCACCTTGTAAAATAGCCGCACATGAAATAGGTACCCAAAGTGCGTTAGGTAAAGCCAGTAACACAGCCAATAAATAAGAGAAAGATATAAAGAAAGCCACTAATGCGCCTTCTAAAATAATCGCATTCACCTGAGTGTCTGTTTCAACTTTTGTTGCTGGTAAATCATTTGCGCCTGTCATTAAGCTATAAATAAACGCCAGACCACAAGATAGCATCCCACCCAAAGCAACCATGCCGATATTCGATGACCATTTACCTAAATCAAAAGGTAAATAAATCGCCAACGCGGAAACGAGAATAAAGAAAAAACTACCTGGAGGCGGTAAGCGATAATATCGAGTAATAACAATAGCGCCAAAGGACAGCGCCCCAAGAGCAAAAGCTGCAACGTAAGAGTTAAAACTGGACAGAGAACCAATGGTAAAACACACCATAAAGCCAAATGAGCACATGGCTAGCGTCACCATTCGATGTGCAGTACGCGTTTTAGGCAAATACAAAATGACCATTGCCCCTAAGCTAGACAATGTCGCCACTGCGAACTGGTCTGTCGCCGCGCCAATCAAGGCAGGAATACCAACACAGACTGCAGCAAGGACCGCCAGGTGCCAGGGACGCTTAACATCACTCCACGCAAAAAGATCTCTTATTTGAATTAATAAAGCGTTAAACAAGTGCATACCCCGTGAATAATGTTTAGTAGATAAACATTATATCAGCATTATCTTTGCTCAATAATGGAAAAACTAAAGTTACTAGCGACATCAATTCGATAGATCCCCAGGATAAAAAACCAAACTTTTTATCAAATCAAAGTGTTTGAAAAGATAAAAAACCACCTTTATCTAAAGATACGCTCAGACCATACCGTTAAGCCTGCCGCCACACTGCCAAAGTGGTCGCCATCCAAAACAGGAATATCACCAATACGTTGTTGAATAGCCTCACGAATCACCGGGGATTTTGCCGAACCACCTGTCATATAGATCAAATCTGGTTTCTCACCTGCCTGCTCTATCGCAGCAGTCATCAAGTTCAGCATTTTTTCTAAAGGTGAAGCAATTGACTTCGTCAGTTCCTCACGAGTAACAGTAGCAGTTAACTCCGCTTCAATATAATCCAATGAAGCAAGATAACTCTGAGCATCAGATAAGGCTATTTTCGCCTCTTCTGCGCTACGCACGATATGATAGTTATGTTTTTCTTCTCGCATGCGCAAGAAGCGCTCAATCAACTTTGGCTGTGCAGCATCTAAACGTAGCTGATTTATTTGATTCTTTGTTTCCATACTATTAAAGGTCGCGATGGCAGACACATCATTCGTTGTGACTGCATTCCAATACAGTTGAGTCGGCATTGGCAACCCCGTCTTAAGTAGCGAACCCATACCAAATAACGGCATAAAGTGTTTGCCTGCAATCTGTATGTCTAAATCATTACCACCAATTCGTTCACCAGTGTGAGCTAGAAAATCACTACGACGCTCTTCTTTTTTGAGGTAGTCAGGCCCCATACGAACCATCGCGCAGTCGGTGGTACCACCACCAATATCCACAACCAATACGGTTTTATTCTCAGCCAGTTTCACTTCAAAATCCAAACCAGCAGCAATCGGTTCATACAGAAACTCAATTTCTTTAAAACCTGCACGTTTACCTGCTGTCGTAAGGATCTCAAGCGCTTGACGGTTACTGACTTCTGCATCAAGACCTTGAAAATTGACAGGACGACCAATGACGGTATGAGTAATTTCTGCACCCAAGCTTTTTTCGGCGCGCTGTTTGATGTTCTGCATCATCACAGTCACAACGTCTTCAAAGAAATGAATATGCTCGGAACGCAGTCCAGCGCCACCTAGAAATGACTTAGGCGATTTTACGAAGTAGCCTTCTTCAGGCCATTGAAAGTATTCGTCAAACGCAGCGCGCCCAAAAAATAACGTTTGGTCTTCATCTGCAATATCTTCTTCATAACGCGCACGCTTAGCCCGTGTTAAAGCATTCATACGCAATTCTGCGAAGGCTTGTCTTGAATGAATATCTTGAAGGCCTCTTCCGACCGCTTCGGTAATCAAGTCTCGATCTAAAGCGTATAAAGTAGACGGTAAAAAAGCATGTTCTCCTTCTAAAGCGACCAAACGCACAGCCGAATCTTGCACAATACCTAATGCACAATTTGATGTTCCGTAATCAAATCCACAAATCATCTAATATTTACCTGTTATCGCTAATAGAAAAGGGTCGCGGACGATAACAGAAAGATTCAAAAGTATCAAAACTATCAAGTCACTATATCCCCATAGCAAGCCTATTCTAAATAATAGAGAATGCTCATTCTTTTAAATTTACTTAAATACGGCACACAAGATAGTTAGTGTACCTAATATATTTCATAGGAGAAAAAGGATGCTCTTTTCGTTACAAACTAAAATTACCCTCCAGTCCATAATTGTGGCCATTATCGTCGCTATCGGAGTTGGTGGCGTTTCTCTTTACGCCTTAAAATCAGATAGCGATGCCCGTATAAAATCAGAAGCCGGCTCTCAAGCAAATGCTATTTCGACTTATATAAATAGCTGGTCTGGGGATCGTATCGGCACCATGCAAGCCATCAAACAAAAGATAGAAACTTCTTTACAAGAAAGCCCTAACCTAAATAAAAAAGATATCCAGAATATCTTACAACAAGCCCAAGCTAGCTTAGGGTTTGGTATGACATTTTTGGGTCTAGAAAATGGAGACATGTATCGCCATGATCCATCTCTAAATAGCGCAGATTACGATCCTCGCAATCGTAGCTGGTACATGGATGCCAAAGCTAAAAACAGTGCTTATGTAACAGCACCTTACATATCAGCGGCTACCAAACAACTCTCCATGACGTTTGTCGAACCTATTACGATTAATGGCAAGTTTGTTGGCGCTATCGGTGGTCTAGTCTTTTTAGACAGCGTCTTAGATAGTATTTTAGCGATGAAAGTCGCAGGTAATGGTTATAGTGTGTTATTCGATGGAAATGGCAAAATCATCGCTCACCCAAACACAAAACACATATTAAAAGATGCTATGAATTTGTCTCCAGTATTAACCAGCGATTTTTTCAAAAAAGTTCGTAATCAAGCCATTTTTACCGAGCTTAAATTAGACGGCAAAGATATAGATATGTATGCCAGCAACATAAAAGGCAGCCCTTGGGCTTTAGGGTTGATGATGGACAAAAATGTTCTAAATGCCCCCCTTGTTAGCTTAGGTACTAATATTATTATTGCTGTGTTTATTTTGCTCTCGATTGCTGTATTGATAGCAGTTCAAGTTACCCGATTTTTACTGAAAGACTTGCGCCGGGTGTCTGACAGTATGGCGCAAATCGCCCAAGGTGAAGGCGACTTAACACAACGATTAACTGCAAGCTCTAAAGATGAAATAGCCGTTTTGGTCGACAATTTTAACAAGTTCGTCGTACTACTACACGGAACGGTCTCTCATCTTAAAAAAATTGGTCATGAATTGGCAAACCAAGCCAGTATTGCTCACGACTCTTCACAAAATAGTTCGCTAAAACTAGAAGAGCAGCAGCATAATATTTCTATGGTCGCTACTGCTATTCATCAAATGTCACAAGCAACACAAGAAATCGCTAACAACGCAACCAATACTGCAATAAATGCTGATGAGACAGTAGCTGCAGGTAATATAGGTCAAACTCAAGTACTTAAAAGCTAAGAAAGTATCAGAACACTAGCTACTGATATTCAAGAGGTTGCCAATGTTATTAACGATCTAAGCAAAAATGCTGATGGTATCAATACCATCTTAACGACGATTTCGGGAATCGCAGAACAAACTAATTTATTAGCATTAAACGCTGCAATCGAAGCTGCACGGGCAGGTGAACAAGGCCGAGGCTTTGCAGTGGTTGCTGACGAAGTAAGAGTACTTTCACAACGTACTTATAGTTCAATTGAAGAAATTCAAAAAATGATTGAGTCTTTGCAAAAAATCACTAAAGACGCAGTAGGCAAAATTCAATTAAGTCATACTAGAGCAAACAATAGCGTTGAAGACGTCAATCAGGCAAAAGACAGCCTAGACAAAATCCAACAATCGGTTGCAACAATCAATGATCGCGCGGCACAGATTGCGACGGCAACTGAAGAGCAAACCAGTGTGACCGAAGAGGTAAATCAAAACACGACTGATATTCAGCGAGGCTCTAAAGAGCTAGTAACGCTTGCGGCTGAAAGTGCCGCTCGTGCCGAAGAGCTTAAATCTCTTGCCGATGACCTAACCAAAAACATCAATCACTTCAGAACGTAAGAGACTGATGCCAATAAAAATGCCCTATTCAGGTTTACCTGAATAGGGCATTTTTTGTTCTTTAACTTTCAGCTCTCTTTAACAAGGCATTAGACCAGAGGTGAAACGCCAATAATTGCCTGATGTAAGTAAAAAGCAATAGCAAACCAAGTCACCATAGCAAAAGTGAAAGCCGCTAAATCAAACTGAACACCAGCTTCTTGATCACGTATTACACCTGCCTTTCTATCACGACGGCGATAAACAGCAAAGCTGACAATAGACCAAACCAAGAAGCTTCCGAAGAGTATTACATCAGCCAAGCTTCCGTTGCTGATTAAATGAGCAAATGCCCAGATTTTAATAGCAATAATCATTGGGTAACCCACTTTCTTTTTCATCGTCGTGTTCGGCACTAAAGCAGAACCGACAAAGAAAAGAGCAACCAATACTAATAGACCTGCCAAATGCCTCGTCCATACTGGAGGAAACCACAACCAAACAGGTTCAAGGCGCGCTTGAGAATACCCCATAACAATCAGGCCAACGGCAATCAAGGTGATCATACCAAAGCGCATCTTCCAACGCATTTCACCATGTATTGCCATACTTTTTTCACGCCAATTCGGTGCGACTAAACGAACCGAATGCACAAAAAAGAAAATTACCAACCCCATCACTAAAATCAACATACTAAGATGTTCCTTCTACACTTTAAAAATCTTTCAACTGTCTATACGCGATTACTGCAATACAATACTCGCAATCCTAAAAGATCCGATCCTCTGGACTATAATTTATAGCGCAGGATTATAGAGGGAAATACTCAAGAGGCCTATTATTCATTACGGTCATCCCATGAATGATTAAATGTCTTAAAAATCCAACTAGTTTATCTCCAATACTAAGGAAAAATGACCGATCGGTTCATCTTCTATAGTGAAATATGAGCAACAGAAAGATGGGCATAGGACAAATCCTAGTAAAAGTCGTCAAAATGTCATAAAAAGCCCTGTAAAATACCTTTATTGAGCTAGAAAAAGCCCCCTCCTTTGCACTAGAATACACCGTTTTGACTAACGGGCAGGTTGCCATGATCAAGACACCTTATTACCTTATTGATAAAGCAGCACTTCTGAAGAACTTAGAGAAGATCGCTTATGTGCGCCAGCAGTCTGGAGCCAAGTCTCTGTTAGCTCTAAAATGCTTTGCAACTTGGTCTGTATTTGACCTAATGCAAGACTACATGGATGGCACCACATCTTCTTCTCTATACGAAGTCAAATTAGGGAAAACCAAGTTTCAAGGCGAAACGCATGCTTATAGCGTGGCCTATTCCGACGATGAAATCGCAGAAGTACTAGATCACTCTGACAAAATCATTTTCAACTCCATTGGTCAATTCAATCGTTTTAAAGAAGCTAGTAAAGACAAGACCCGTGGTTTGCGTGTTAACCCTCAAGTAAGCACCTCTGAATTTTTGATTGCCGATCCAGCACGACCTTTTAGCCGTCTTGGAGAGTGGGATCCAGAGAAAATCGCAACTGTAATTAACTATATATCTGGCTTTATGTTCCACAATAACTGTGAGAACAACAGTTTTGAACGCTTTGATGAGATGCTAAATCTTATCGAAGAACGTTTTGGCCATTTGATCCAACAAGTAAAATGGGTCAGCCTTGGTGGCGGCATTCACTTTACTGGAGAAGGTTACCCAATTGATAAGTTCTGCCAACGCCTAAAAGATTTTGCCCAAAAATACGACATTCAGGTCTACCTAGAACCTGGTGAGGCCAGCATTACAAAAAGCACCACTCTAGAAGTCACAGTATTAGACACACTATTTAATGGCAAAAACTTAGCCGTTGTTGATAGCTCTATTGAAGCTCACATGCTGGACCTACTAATCTACCGTGAAAACGCTAAGATGGCTCCTTGTGATGGCGAACATGAATACATGATTTGCGGAAAATCCTGTTTAGCAGGCGATATTTTCGGCGAATTTAAATTTGATAAAGCACTACAAGTGGGTGATCGCCTGTCTTTCCAAGACGCAGCTGGTTACACCATGGTTAAAAAGAACTGGTTTAACGGTGTCAAAATGCCGTCTATTGCCATACGCCAATTGGATGGCAGCATCGAGCTTGTAAGGGAATTCGGTTACAACGATTTTGAGCAGAATCTGTCTTAATTCTGCTTCGGTTAATATTTTGGAGTAAGCACTACCATGAAAAAAAATGTACTCATTATTGGCGGCGGAGGCGTGGCACGTGTTGTGGCACATAAATGCGCCCAACACAATGACACACTGGGCAATATCGCAATTGCTTCGCGCAGCGTTACGAAATGCGACGATATTGTATCCAGTGTCCTCGACAAAGGCAGCATGAAGGTAGAGGGCCGCATTCAAGCATTCGCCCTAGACGCTCTTGACGTGCCAGCAACGATTAAATTGATTCAAGAAACCGAATCACAAATCGTCATTAACGTAGGTTCAGCTTTCGTTAATATGTCTGTACTTGAAGCTTGCATGGAAACAGGTGCGGCTTATTTAGATACAGCCATCCACGAAGATCCAAGCAAAATTTGTGAAACACCACCTTGGTACGCCAACTACGAGTGGAAACGTCGCGATGCCTGTAAAGAAAAAGGCATCACCGCCATTCTAGGTGTGGGCTTTGATCCAGGTGTCGTAAACGCGTATGCAGCGCTTGCTTATAACGACTATTTAGACTCCGTTGACTCCATCGACATCATCGACGTGAACGCTGGTAGCCATGGCAAATACTTCGCCACTAACTTTGATCCTGAGATCAACTTCCGTGAATTCACCGGACGTGTTTACTCTTGGCAAGACAGCGCATGGCAAGAAAACAAAATGTTTGAAGTTAGCCGTACAGATGACCTTCCAGTGGTTGGCTCACAAACGACTTACATGACAGGCCATGATGAAGTGCATTCACTTTCTCAAAACCTAAACGTTCCAAACGTACGTTTTTGGATGGGATTTGGCGAGCATTACATCAACGTCTTCACCGTTCTTAAAAATCTAGGCTTGCTATCTGAGCAGCCAGTTAAGACAGCCGAAGGCTTAGAAGTTATTCCACTTAAAGTTGTAAAAGCAGTACTTCCTGATCCATCTTCTCTTGCACCTGCTTATACAGGTAAGACTTGCATTGGTGATGTGGTAAAAGGCAAAAAAGACGGCAAAGACAAAGAAGTATTCATCTATAACGTAGCTGACCATAAAGAAGCTTATAACGAAGTAGGTAGCCAAGGAATTTCTTATACTGCTGGTGTACCTCCTGTTGCTGCTGCAATTTTAGTTGCCAATGGTACTTGGGATGCAAAGGAAATGCGCAACGTAGAGCAACTTGATCCTAAACCTTTCTTGGGTTTGCTAAATGAGATGGGGCTTCCAACTCGTATTAAAGACGAAAACGGCGACCGCCCTTTTACACTTTAATAGCTAATTAAGATTAGCGATCCATCACTCGAAATAACCTCGCATTTGCGGGGTTATTTTTTATCTAAGAAAGCCCATTCAATAAAAGCACCCTGATTAAAATAAATACCAGCCCTCAAGACTTACACAATTAAAATAAAATCCTTACAATATCTTAACGCTCTCGATCCCCCTCTTTAGAATCTAGCCAAGGAACATCGTTATGAAAAAGGAACTAAAATTTGCAGCACTAACCGCTGTAATTACACTAACTCTTGCTGGTTGTGCGTCCAATCCAGACTCTGCCTCAAACCTAGCTGCCGATGCAAAACAATCAGAGACAATTACTCAAATAAACAACCTCAAGCAAACTATTGATGCTGCCAATAAGAAAATGGCGCAAGGCATAGAAGAAGAACTAGATTGGTTTGCTACAGAAGAAGTAACAGATGCAAACAAAGCATTAGCTGAAGCGAAAGTGTACTACGCAAAATTTGAATTTAATCCTTCAGAAGCAAATAGCAGCACAGGCTTTTTTAGTTCGACAACCAACATTGCTGCTGCAGAAGAAGGTATCAGCAAATTCAATGAACACATGACAAAAGCAGTTAACATTAAAGCTGCAGCGCTATCGGTGTTAGCAGAAGCATTTGAATATCGTACACAACTTAAAAAAATTGATGCTCAAAAATACTTCCCAAGCACAGTTAAAGAGCTAGAAAATGATCTTAAAAAACTGGTAGACCAAGTCTCAAACGATAAAGTTGAAGCTGCAATTAGCGCCCAACCGACGTTAGTAGCCAAACAACAAGCACTAGAAATAAAAACAGTCACAGCTATCTATCTTACCGACGCTAAAAAAGAACTAGACAGACTCGTCAAAGCGGGAACAGCTCAACATGCCCCAAAATCTTTATCTCAAGCTTCTGCATCACTAACGGCAGCAACCGCATTTATTGCAGCAGAACCAAGATCCATCGATAAAATCAAATTGCAAGCTGAAGCAGCAATGTTTTCAATTAACAGAGCTGAACAAATAGCACTAACCGTTAAACAGCTTAAAGCACTGCAACAAAAAGATTATGAAGACTATGCCATCATCTACGAAAACATACTGCTTGAAATCAGCAATGCTCTTAATGCTGAAGATCGTCGGGATTTAGCTTTCGAAGACCAAGGAAAAGTATTAGTAGCATTCATCGAGTCCAATCTAAAAGATCAAGAAGCGTCTATTCAAGCACAGCAGCAACTACGCAAAGAACTGAAAGATCAAAAATCCTACGTCGAACTTCTAAAAGAAAAAATTAACACCCTAAACGCTAACTTAGCTGATGCAAAAAAATCATTAGCGGACCTATCATCAGAAAAAATAGCAGCAGAGAAAGCGGCGTTAGAAAAGGTAGCTAAAGCGAAACAAGCAACAGCAGAACAAGAAAACCTAAAAGCAGAAGAAGCGAAAGTAGAGACAAAAGCTCCAGCAGAGGTTAAGACAGAAACAGTACAAACAGAAAGTGCAACGGCTCAGTAACGCGTTTTATAAAACATAAAAAAACCAGAGCATGCACTCTGGTTTTTTTTGGCTAGAAAATATTATCTACCTATGAGCAAATGCCGTTTTCGTGCAGTCACCTTCGATTTTATCTTTCTCTTCTGCCAGAATTTCGTCGGTAAACTGACTCATAAAGCAGCAGCAGATCCCCTCGCCAATCATGGTACGTGGACCCATTGGATGACCAATGTGTTTGTACACGCCATGTGAGTGTCCATAAGAATGGCTATGACCATGTGAATGATCGTGCGAATGGCTGTGTCCATGAGAGTGATCGTGTGAATGACCATTCCCTTGAGAATGGGAGTGATCCTGATGCTTAAGAACAACAGAGTGACGCTTTTCTGAATGATCTAACGCTTGAACCAAGTTGGTAAAATGCTTGGTATCAAACTCAGATAAACCTTGTGTGTCGTCTTGTGGATCAACAAACTCTGCGTGGTGATGATGAACATCTACTTCGCCCGCTGCAAGACGTCGTTTGAAGGAGTTCATTAGAGTTTCTTCACCCGTTTGTAATTCGCCTTGCATAATTTCTTTCACACGGTTTTGGAAGGCATCAATTACACGAGGATGATCATTCAAATAAGGTGTTTGAACGAAAGTTACTTCTGGATTTTCTTGAGCCACCTTGTCCACATAACCTTGGATACGTTTGATCAAACGACCAGTGAACAAGAAATATGGTGCGACAACAATACGCTTAAAGCCAAGTTTCATTAGCTTTTCAAGGCCCACACCAACAGAAGGGTAAGTCACACCAGAATAGACAGTATCCGCCCATCCAAAGCCCATGTTTTCGTTAACTATACGCGTCAACTTAGCCGCTTCGGCATTGGCAGAGGTATCCGATGTACCACGACCAACTACCACCAAAAGGGTGTCATAAAGAGTTTCTGGTGGGGTTTCTGGATCAAGACCAAGGGATTCATAAATACGCGCTTGGAACGCTTCGATCATGTCATCTTGTAGGCCTAATTCACGCCCATAAGTGATTTTTAAACCTGGGTGTTTTTCTTCATACGTCGTCAACACAGAAGGAATGTCGTTTTTCGCATGGGTAGCAGCGAACAGCATACCTGGCACAGCGTAGATTTCTTCTACACCTTGACTCACTAAGCTGTCTAATCCCATATGAATATTCGGTGCAGAAAACTCTAAAAAGCCGTATTCCACAGGAAGGTCTGGATAACGCGCTTTAAGTCCTTTCGCCACTAGGCCAAATTCACGCTCAGCGTCTTTATCACGACTGCCGTGACCACAAATCATAATGCCCTTTTTGGCCTGTTCTTTATTACTCATCATTTCTCTCTACTTTAATCATCTCAGCTGGTAGTGAGTGTAGACTCGACCAGCAAGGTTACAATAGATCTTCTGCCCAAGATCACTGACGTTGTTCTTGTTGCTGATCTAAATCAAGCAACAAGGATTGAATTTTTTCACGGTGCTCATCGGCATTTTGCCACATGCCACGCTGTATGGCTTCTAATAAGCGCTCACCCATTTCTTCTAGCGCATGGGGATTATTATCACGCATAAAGGCTTGGTTTTCTGGATCAAGCAACAATCGATCGGTAACTTGCTCGTATTGATAATCGGCCACCAGATCGGTGGTCGCATCGTAAGCAAATAAATAATCCACGGTGGCGGTCATTTCAAACGCGCCTTTGTAGCCATGGGTTTGCATAGCTTCGATCCATTTAGGATTCAGCACTCGTGAGCGCACCACACGATTCAACTCTTCTTTTAAGGTCCTAATTTTTGGCGAGCTCGGGTTAGAGTGATCACTATGATAAACGCTCGGCGCTTGACCACTAAACTCAGTGACCGCATTGGTCATGCCGCCTTGGAATTGATAATAATCGTCTGAATCGAGAATATCGTGCTCGCGGTTATCTTGGTTTTGCACCACCGCATCCAGTTGAGACAAACGCTCAATAAACGCATCTTTGGCTTCGACGCCTTCGCCACTCCCCTTGTTATGATCACCATCAGCGTCATCGATATAAGAGCCATAAGCATAACTGCCCCAGTTTACATACGCTTCGGCAAGATCAGCCTTGGTGTCCCAACAACGCTCATCAATAAGACCTTGCAAGCCCGCGCCATAAGCCCCCGGCTTGCTACCGAATACACGGTAAGTCGCTTGGCGATTCGCCTCAGTTTCATTCATGCCTTGAGCAAGTAATTTGCTTTTTCGCGCTTCCACATTGGCGCGAATCACGTTGCCATTCCCCGGCTCTTGATATGCCGCAATGGCTTGCACGGCCGCATCATAGAGCCGCATTACATTGGCAAAAGCATCTCGAAAAAAGCCTGAAACACGCAAAGTCACATCCACCCTTGGACGACCTAATTGCATGCAGGAAAGAATTTCAAAATCGGTCACACGATTTGATCCCAGTGCCCAAATTGGACGAACACCCATCAACGCAAAAGCTTGGGCAATATCATCGCCGCCGGTTCGCATGGTAGCGGTTCCCCAGACGGACAAACCTAGATCTTTCGGGTAATCGCCATGTTCTTGTAAGTGTCGTTGAATCAGCGCTTCGGCCGACATCTGACCAATCGCCCAGGCCGCAGGTGATGGAATCGCTCGATTATCGACAGAGAAAAAATTGCGCCCTGTTGGCAAGGTATCGAGTCTGCCACGTGTGGGCGCGCCGCTTGGGCCTGGGGGAATAAAACCACCCGCCAAGCCAGTGATTAACGCTTGGATTTCATCATGAGCACTTTGCTGCAAAGCGACTAACAAGCGCTTTTTACTGTGAGCCAATAACGCGGCTGTTTGAGGTAACTTTGTTGCTAACTCATCTGTTGAATCGTCACCAATCAAATGACTTTTCACTAGCGATTTGGCTAATAACTCTAAGCGTTCTTTAGTGTCCGCATGGGTGCGCCAATCTAATTCACTGATGGATTGTAAAAGCTCAGGCTTATTACCAAACCAAGGCGTTCGCTCACTTTTCATTGGATCGAAATCGTCTTGTGCCAATGAAAAGTCTTTTACTAATGCATGGAGAATGCCTTGACTGGTGATTTCACTACCGCGTGGTAAACGTAACAAGGCCACCAGCGTATCAGCGAGTTTATCGTCTTCGGGTAACTCTCCTAGTCGATGCAAACCATGGCGAATTTGCGCCTCTTTTATCTCACACAAATACGTATCTAGCCCTTCAAGCACAGCATCGTCATTACCGGATTCAACGCCAGTAAGCTCTTCTAACAAATGGGACTCTTGAACTTTTTTGAGAATTTGCTCGCGCAGCCAAGTTTCTCGGCGCACATCCATGCCCATGGCTTGGTAATATTCGTCGACTAAGTTTTCTAGCTCGGCCATGTCGCCATAGGTTTCAGCGCGGGTCATGGGCGGCATAAGATGATCAATAATCACCGCTTGCGTGCGGCGCTTAGCTTGCGCGCCCTCACCTGGATCGTTGACGATAAAAGGGTAAAAATGTGGCATCGGACCTAGGGCAATATCTGGCCAACAAGACGCTGACAAAGCAGTTCCTTTACCAGGTAACCATTCTAGATTGCCGTGTTTGCCCACATGCACAAAAGCATCCACTTGATACACATGGCGCAACCAAAAGTAAAAAGCCAAATAGCTGTGAGGCGGAATCAAATCAGGGTCATGATAGTTCGCCGCGAGATCCAAATTAAAACCGCGAGCAGGCTGAATGCCGACAAAGGTTTCACCTAAGCGAATCCCAGCCAACATGATGCGACGCTGGCCGTTTTGCTCACGGCATTTGTGGTCGTCTTCTGGTGGCCCCCAACGATCCCAAACTGCGTTTTGGCATTCCAACGGGAGCAGATAAAAGTACTTTAAGTAGTCTTCTAAGGCGAGGCTTTGCCAGCAACCACGTTCATGTAAAGTGTTAGGATTGTTGGTAACCGCACCAAGTAATTCTTCGATCAAGGCATTACCATGATCGGGAATATTCTCAATCGGATAACCTGCACTCTCTAGCACTTTTAATAAATTCACCGCCGAGGCTGGCGTATCCAAACCCACACCATTGCCAATACGACCGTCTTTGGTTGGGTAATTGGCTAAAACAAAAGCGATGCGCTTTTCGTGGTTTGGTTTGCTGGCTAAATTCGCAAAACGCTTGGCAAGTTGAGCGACAAAACGCGCACGCTCTTCATGCAATTCGTAACGCACTAAATCTACTTGGGCGATATCGTTGTAATGACTTAAAGCTTTAAAACTGACAGCACGAGTAATAATGCGTCCATCCATTTCCGGCAAAACGATTTGCATGGCTACATCACGGCTGCGTAAGCCTTGGGTTTGCGCTTGCCAATCGTCTTCGGTACTACCAGAAAGAATCAACTGCAAAACCGGAATGGGCGAAGCAAAGGCAGATTGAAAATCCGTCGGTTCAGAGGCTAAATCAGGGCTCCCGACACGATTCGCTGCAAAGCCGGTGGTGTTTAAAATCACCTTGGCTTGCGTTCGATCCACCAGCGACTCAATCAAGCCCACCGATACATCGTCTTTTAGAGAGCTCACGGCCACGGCCAGCGGTACCAGCCCTTCTTGCTCTAGAATCTCGATCAAGCCATCAAACATGGCAGTATTACCGCTTTGTAGATGAGAACGATAAAACGCCAAGATGGCAACAGGACGACTTTCCGCCAGCCAATCAGCATAGTGGTTCTGCCACTGAGTAAAGCCAGACGAATGACCGGCATGATAAATAAGCGCACTGGGTAAAGGTGTTGGCTCTTGCCAAGGACAAGGTTGATCAGAGTATCGGTCGGTGAGGAAATAGAATAATTGCTGAGAGTTTGTTTGACCGCTTTCACGCAGATAACGCCACACACGATGGCAGTCTTCTGGTTTCGCGGTGGAGACGTTCATTAGTGATGGATCTTGCGAGTCATCCCCCGGCACCACAATCAGTATTCGGCCAGCTTTCGCTTTCGCCCAGTCTTGTAAGCGCTGAAAACCATACGCCCAATAGTGCTCGCCACCGAGTAGTGAAACGACGACCACTTTAGCGTGATCGAGCACCTTGTGTTCGTATAAATCGTAAGCGGCAGGTTTGACCAACTGCATCCAATTGGCAAGGCGAACACTCGGTAATCGTGTGTTGTCCCATCCATCATTGGCACGATGAAGAGAAAGGATCTGATCAAGAGCGCTACCAAGCGCACCGAGCACACTATCAGCCGCGGCCAAAATCACTAAGTCCGCAGGTGTTTGCCTAAGATCGACAATCCCTTCATCGTCAACAAAGCCACCCGGTTTGGCTGCTAATAAGTGCACTATTTCTCCAATTGTTTTACTAAATCAATCTTGTCATCAGATTATTCGACTCTTATCCACAGCGTCACGAGCGCAGCCGCTTCGTTCAAATATCAAGCACTCAAAGCATCATGAAGAATATTCTCAATCTGCTCTTTACTGATGCCTTTACCGATAAACACTAACTGCGTTTTGCGCACTTCTTCAGGTTGCCATAGGCGATCAAAGTAGCGATCTAGACGAGTTCCTACCACTTGAAACACTTGGCGCATTGGTTTGCCATGTACTGCCGCAAAGCCTTTGACACGGAAGATGTTGTGTTCTTCCACAAGTTGAGTCAGGGTTTCTTGCAAAAGATCAGACTGAACCTCACCCAATGTCACGACAAAAGAATCAAAATGGTCGTGGGCATGGTCATGATGTGCACCATGAGCATGATGATGATCGTGGTGGTTATGTACTTCATCAATTCGGCTTTCTGTTGCAGCGTCAATACCTAGCAAGACATCCAACGCGGCTTCGCCGTTTTCGATATAAACAGTTTTGACTGTACTTGGCACTTCATGAGCAATAATCGCTTGCACACGAGCACGCTCTTCATCGTCCAACAAATCATTTTTACTGACCACAACTAAGTCAGCCGCGCTTAACTGATCATCCAGCAATTCTTGCAAGCTAGGATCATGATCCAGACTTTCGTCAGCTTGACGTTGTGCTTGTACTTTGTCTTCGTCATGAGCAAAGCGGCCTGCCGCTACTGCTGCACCATCCACCACGGTAATCACTGCATCGACTGTGCAATGCTCTTTAATTCCCGGCCAGTTGAAGGCTTGCACCAAAGGCTTTGGTAACGCCAAGCCACTGGTTTCAATCAAGATATGATCAATATCACCACGACGAGCAACCAGCTGCTGCATCACTGGCAAAAACTCTTCTTCTACGGTGCAGCAAATACAACCATTCGCCAGTTCGTAAAAACCGTCGTCACTACGCTGGCTTCCCTCTTCTACACCTTCTGGGCAATCAAGAGGACAAGAGCGCAATAGATCAGAATCGATATCTAGTTCGCCAAACTCATTGACGATCACGGCAATACGCTTTCCAGCCGCTTGCTTTAGCACATTAGATAATAACGTTGTTTTACCACTGCCCAAAAAGCCAGTCACAATTGTTGTTGGAATTTTATTCAACTGCATGATTCATCCTTCTTACTTTCAGGGATAGTATTTTAAAATTATGTTTTCTTAGACTTGTGTATCTTACGAAAGATATGCGCTTGTCCTTTATCATATAAATAGGAATCCGCGAAATCTTCCGTGTCTAATACCTTTCCGACCAATATCAAACTGGTACGAGTGAATTTTTTCTCTCTTACTTTGGCAACAATATCCGCTAAAGTTCCCACAACATAATCTTGATCTGGCCAACTAGTGCGATAACACACAGCAACAGGGCAATCTTCGCCATAATGAGGAATGAGTTCTTCGACGATTTTATGGATACGAGTGATACCAAGATGAATCGCTAACGTCGCGCCACTTTGCGCCAAAGCTGGCAAACGCTCTCGTTCTGGGAAGGGAGTTTTACCTTCATAACGAGTCATAATTACGGTTTGTGAAACACCAGATAACGTCAGTTCTTTACGCAATAACGCAGCCGATGCCGCAACCGCACTGACACCCGGAATCACTTCGTAATCAATATCTAAGGCTTCCAAACGACGAATTTGCTCGCCAATCGCGCCATAAAGAGCCGGATCACCAGACTGCAAACGGGCAACGTCTTTGCCTTCTTGCGCGGCTTTTTCGATGACTGCTGTTGTTTCATCCAAATTCATTTCCGCTGTATCGTAAATTGCCTCTGCTGAACCACGAACACTATCAATCACCTGCGGTGGAATCAAAGAACCCGCATAAAGAACAATCGGACAACGTTCCATGGTTTTGACGGCTTTTACCGTCATCAAGTCTGGATCGCCTGGGCCTGCGCCAATAAAGTAAACCTTCATTTATTTCCCTTATCTTTTATAAAGAGCTAAAACGTTTATAAGCGCTCTTAAAGCTTTTTAGAATAACCGCGCGGCGTATAAATCCAATTCTTCTCACCATTGACTATGTGTTTGGTGTCGGAGTTCCCGACACTGACCATGGTA
Source organism: Marinomonas polaris DSM 16579 (assembly GCF_900129155.1). Lineage (GTDB taxonomy): Bacteria > Pseudomonadota > Gammaproteobacteria > Pseudomonadales > Marinomonadaceae > Marinomonas > Marinomonas polaris. The sequence goes on along the minus strand of NZ_FQVF01000002.1, from coordinate 38,605 downwards.
AACATATCCACGTCTTTGGCATCTAATTCGCCAAGCGTCGTAAAGGTAATATCTTCTTCAGGACGAGTTAATTGGCGGCCAATCATGACTGGTGTGGTAGCAGGACGATATTGCAACAAAACATCACGAGCGTGGTTCAATTGCCAATCGCGTTTTTTCGAAACGGGGTTGTAAAAAGACACAACAAAATCGCCAGCGCCACAAGCATGCAAGCGCTTATCGATGGTTTCCCAAGGGGTTAATAAATCAGACAATGAAATAGTGCAGAAGTCGTGGCCAAGCATGGCGCCAACTCGGCTAGCGCCCGCTTGCATAGCAGAAATACCTGGGATAACTTCAATATCCACATCCAGCCATTCAGGATGATTTTCTTTGCCTTGTAACTGCATATCCAGCAATTCAAATACCAAAGTCGCCATTGCATAAATGCCAATGTCACCGCTGGAAATCAAAGCAGTATTTTTTCCTTGCGCAGCCAAGTCAAGAGCCAAGCGTGCGCGGCCTATTTCTTCACCTAATGGCAGATTATGAAAGGTTTTTCCTTCGCTTAGCTCACCCAGTAAATCTAAATAGTAGCCGTAAGCAACCCAATCACTGCAAACTGCCAATGCTTTGGTGGCATTCGGTGCCACCAAGCCTAAATCACCGGGCCCCATACCCATTACAAATAACTTGCTCATGCATTCTCTACAATATAATCAAGCGCCACAGGACGCGAATGAGGCCATTGTACACGGATTGCAAATTTGACGGGATGAAAACACCACTATTTAGAATGAGTGATGTTCAGGTTTAGGATTCAACACGAACAAGGCGGCAATGATTTCTTTCTACGCCATTAAACTCTAATTCAGCTTCATCACCATGAATCCAAAAAGATAGGCCTTCACCCAAATAAAATGCACCAGAGGCGCTTATTGCATGAGTAAGTACATAGGTTTTTTCTTTCCAAGATAACTGGGCTTGTTCGGCATGAAAAAATATATTTAAAGGCATGTTATTGCAGAGATAATCAGCCTCATTGGTTTGAGCAACGTCTTCTATCTCATATGTATCTTCATCTGGAGCAACGTTTTTATTAACTGAGCTGCAAGCAGCTAGTCCAAATAAAGAAGAACCAAGCAGGACGCTTTGTAGAAGCAACTTTTTAATGTGCACTATATGAGACTCCATTCTAGAACCACTTTTCCGATACACCATTCTTGACTAAAAGGTCATTATAGTGAGCAATCTGAATTTTAACAGCTCATATTATATAGCGCTAGATAATAAGCTCTACCAAGCACTATCAGTTATTAGTTACTTTTTGTTATTTAAACCATTAATTAACGGCAAAATTGTCACAAAATCGCCACAATTGACAAGAGCAGACTCTTTGACAGTCAAGGATGAAAACGAGTATATTTCACCAGTCGGATTTATCCGACTTCGTTCTCGGGGCGGGGTGAAATTCCCCACCGGCGGTAAAGACTTTGTTTAAACTAAAATCTAAGCCCGCGAGCGCCTTTAAGAAGCCTTTCTTTTAGGGTCAGCAGATCTGGTGTGATTCCAGAGCCGACGGTTATAGTCCGGATGATAGAGAGCGCGTCAGACAAGACCTATATTGGCTTAGCAACTTTTGCTACGCCCGATTTAAGGTATGCCATTTAAAAGTGGTGTATTTGCCTGCCCGTTCGCCCTGATTCACCTTAGATATTTAGGATTAAAAAATGAATCAGAGCTCAACGAATAACATTGATTTCACTCCAGCTACAAAACGCATCGCTATTCTTCATGCTACTTGGCACGAAGATATTGTATTAAATTGCGTTGAAGGCTTTAAAAACGAACTAGTCTCTCGCGGTTACGATGCTTCTTTAATTGAGGTTATCTCCGTACCTGGTGGCTACGAAATTCCATTACAAGCAAAACTGCTAGCAAAAAGTGGGCAATATTCCGCTATTGCAGGTACGGCATTGGTTGTAGATGGTGGTATTTACCGTCACGATTTTGTTGCTCAGGCAATTTGTAACGCCTTAATGCAAGTTCAATTGGAAACGGAAGTACCTGTTCTAACGGCGGTACTAACACCTCATAACTTCCATGAGCACGACGAGCATAAAGAATACTTCAGCCGTCATTTTGTTAAGAAAGGTATTGAGCTGGCAAATGCTTGCGATCAAACCATTCGCTTAACAGAAAAAGCCAAACAAATGCTCTAAGCATTTGGCTTAGAAAACACTAAGTTTGGTTAAGAGAGTACTAAGTTCGTAAAAGTGCCCCGCATTTCATGAGCATGAGATGCGGGGCACTTTTTACCTAACAAATAAGGTTTAAAACAACTTTATAATCTAGGAAAATGCGTGAGAGCGTAGCAATTTATAAAGGTCGCTATTTCGATCTTCTTCAACACACAAGCTCAACATATCATCGATAAAGAAGCCTAAAGCTCGTCGCTCTATTCGCTCAATCCCTTTCTGCTGCTGAGGCGATAAATTAGCATATTTTGATGCCGCACCAAAATCACCAAACAATACATGACCTTCTTCATTGATTAAGATGTTATGGGCATAAAGATCGCCATGGCTGACTTCTTTCTCACAAAAATGCGCGACTAACTGATCTACTTGCTCAACAATTCGAATTATTTTATCTATCGAGAATTGCTGATCCACCGCAAAAGTATCGCGTGTGCAAGACATAAGACTTGGTGGTTGACCTAGATTCGTATAATGTGCAGGAATCAGCTCCATCACCAGCGCAGAACAATCAACCTCCGTCACTTTTGCCAAAGGTTGAACCAAATTACTGTGGTTACCGACAGCAAGACATGCATCAAGTTCGTCCTCAGGATAACCATCACTCGTTACCTCACCCTTGAATACCTTGACGGCTACAGTGTCTGAAAAATCAAAGGTATTTTCACGCCAAGTCGCTAAGGAAATAACACCTGATGCCCCCTGTCCCAATACTTGATGCAATTCCAAATCACGAAATTGCACTGTTTTAAATTCATTATGCGGATCACGCTCGGCACAAAATGGATTGCCAGAGAATGCCAACCAAGCCAAACGAGGCAACTCCAATAAGGCATCAGGGAAAGCCACCAGCTGATTAGCCGAAAGGCGAACCAATTCCAGGTTGCGACAATTAACGATAGAATCAGGCAGTGATGTTAAACGATTTCCCGCTAAAGCCAGCTTCTGTAGACGTATTAGCTTTCCAAAATCCTCTGGAAGAGAGTCAATTTTGTTATCGGTAAGAATTAACCAACGGGTCAGTGTCGGCAACGAATCAGAAGACACGCTAGTAATTTGATTGCTTTTAAAACCAATCATCTCCAAGTTCTCGCATTGCCCTAGAACCTCTGGCAATTGCGTGAAGCGATTATTCGAGCAAAAAAGTATACGAAGTTTTTTAAAACGTGATAAATCTGCTGGTAGCTCACTTAAACTGTTATTCGATAAATCTAAAATTTCTAGGCTTTCAGCTAGATCAAAGATAGCCTCAGGAAAAACTGTTAAATTCTCAGATAGCTGCAGGCGAACAATGCCTTTCAACTCTCCACGGTTAAGTTGGTCAAGTGTGTGCACAATAGAACTCTTTTTAAATAAGATTTATGCGCATTATAACAATTACATGCGTGGAATGGTGATTATCAAGTCAGTAATACCAACGTCAATTCCCATTTGTGAAAGCAAGGTAGTTATCTGTCCTCTATGATGGGTCTGATGGTTAAAAAAATGCTGCAGCGTAAAACCAAACCGTTGAGAATGATCAATCCCCTTCATATTTTTATATACCAATGCCGATGCTAGCATCTCGTCGGTTACTTCATCCATCATGGTAATAATCTGCTTATCTAGCTCGAAACGTTTACGTTGCAATAAGAGTAAATCATCAAACAACTGAGTATTAAGCTCAGCCGGACGCTCTAACGCACGAACAAGATCTAGACTAGAAAGCTCAATGAAATGGTCTGCAAAGCGTTTCAGCCAAATAATATCAGCCGCTAAATTGTGATTAAGCGTGCCTAGCACAGAGCCAAAGAATGCACCTTTATCTTCAACTAGATCGGCATAACTTAACTCACCAACGGCTTTATAAACAGCCTGATTCATCCATTGATTATAAGACGCCATCAGCTGCATATTTTCTTTTACCGACATAACCCTCCCCCTCTTAATGTATTCGCTAAGCTGCTGATAAAACCGCAATTAAAGCAATCACCCCAGGCAATCCCTGTACAAACAATATTTTCTTGCTTGAGGTAATCGCACCGTAAACACCAGCAACAACCACACAAAGCAAAAAGAAAACTGTCACCTGTGAGCCTGCCACACCAAGCCACAACCCCCACAATAACCCCGCAGCAAGAAAACCGTTATAAAGCCCTTGGTTCGCAGCCATTACCTTGCTCGCTTTGGCAAATTCCGGTTTCAAGCCAAATATTTTCATGCCTTTAGGTTTATCCCAAAGAAACATCTCGATGTACATAATGTATAGATGTAAAAGAGCGACAAGTGCTGTGGCAACAAGTGCAATTAATTGCATAGATAGAACCTCTTATTTTTTTATTCTATTGGTAAAACAATTTTAATTTAACTCGTCGAGTTCGAATGAAGCCTCTGAGAAACTATTTTGTTTCTTCTTGGTCTATTCACTCAAGCTCCACTTACTTTTTTATCTGTATTTTCAAGCTTCGCTTGCTCTTTATCTATTCTTTCAAGCTTCGCTTGAAAGTCTCTCAAAGCAATGGTCAAAGCACCAACAGCGACACTTGGATCAATATCGTGACTTTCAAGCAACTCAATAAGATCAACAGCCAGCTTGATATGATCTGGCGCATGGTCTAAAGACATAAAAACTCCATATGGAAGACTGCAACAATCTATGTGTAAAATGCGAAAAATAGGCAGTTAAAAAACTTTTTTGCCGTCTATAATGGATTTTTTGCATTACGAATTGTTCGACGTAAAATAAGACAAATACAATACACATAGAACATAAACAAGCCTAATTTAACGAGGTTATCGTGATTACAAATGAATTTTGGTTGGATCGATGGAAAACAGGGCGTATTGGCTTTCATCAAGAAGGCGTCAACCCAAAGCTAATAGAGTTCTGGCCTGTCTTGCCAAAAGGAAGTCGAATTCTTGTGCCTTTATGTGGAAAGTCCAATGACATGATCTGGTTAGCTGAGCAAGGTTATCAGGTTACAGGCGTTGAGCTATCTTCTCTAGCGGTGATTCAGTTTTTAGGTGATAACGATTTGGCCTTTGAAACACATCAAGAAGGCGATTTAAAAGTTCATAGTGTTGACGGATTGCCTCTACGCATTGTCGAGGGTGACTATTTTCAATTCAACGAAACCGATTTTGATGCCTGTTATGATCGCGCAGCAATGATAGCCATGCCAGATTCAAAACGTAAAGAGTATGTTACCCATACACTTGATCGTTTGTCTTCATCTGCTTGCGTGCTATTGGTTTCATTACAGTATGATGGCGACAAACAAGGTCCGCCGTTTTCTGTCAATGAAGATAGTGTTGTATCACTGTGGGGGAGTCAAATTCAGAAAATCGCCTCGGAAAACCTAGCACTGACCAATCCTCAGTATAAAGAGGAAGGACACAACATATTTGAAGAAAGTGTATGGCGTATTCAACCTTAGAGAATATAAGCCTGAATAGGCCTAGATTAGGCTGTCTACCCTAGGTTTTTTCTGGGATAATGCAGCACAATTTTTCACCGATAAGCCATGTATCCTCGTAATGACAAAGAATATCGCTAGCCATTACGCCCGATACCAAGAGTAAACAATGATCAAACGACATAAAACCGCCAAAGAACTCTTTTCTTACCCATTATATTGGGCTGAGTGTTATGGCGTTTCGCCCTTCCTACCAACTACAAGAGAAGAAATGGACGCTCTTGGCTGGGACAGCTGTGATGTAATCATAGTTTCAGGTGATGCTTATGTGGATCACCCTAGTTTTGGTATGGCGGTTTTAGGTCGCTTATTAGAAGCGCAAGGTTATCGCGTCGGCATCATCGATCAACCAGATTGGCGTAACACTGAAGATTTCATGCGTCTTGGTCGTCCTAACCTGTACTTTGGCGTTACTGCAGGCAATATGGACTCCTTGATCAACCGCTACACTGCCGACTTGAAAGTACGTAATGATGATGCTTATACACCTTATGGCATTGGCGGAAAACGTCCTGATCGCGCGGTTATTGTTTATTCTCAGCGTTGTAAAGAAGCCTTCCATGATGTACCAGTGATGATTGGCGGTATTGAAGCCAGCCTTCGCCGTATTGCCCAATATGATTATTGGAGTGATGAAGTGCGCCGTTCAGTGCTAATCGATTCGACTGCCGATATTTTACTTTACGGCAATGCTGAACGCGCCATGATTGAAGTAACCCATCAGATGGCTATGGGTAAAACACTTGATGAGTTAACCGATATTCGCGGCACGACTATTGTTCGAAATACCCCACCTGGCGGCTATACAGAAATCGATTCGACTCGTGTGGATTGGCCCGGCAAAGTAGAACAAATTTACAGCCCTTATGAATATATTCCAGAAGGTAAGTGTCAGACAAAGGACGAAGAAGAGTCCGACGTAATGCCTATTCGCGTAATTCCTGCTCCACTTCGTCGTGGCGAAAAGCTCGATCCTGAAAAAACCTATATTCGTTTACCTTCTTTTGAAAAAGTTTCTAAAGACCCTGTTTTATACGCGCACACATCACGTATTTTGCACCTTGAATCAAACCCGCATAACGCACGCGCACTGATTCAAAAACATGGCAAGAAAGAAATCTGGGTAAATCCGCCACCGATTCCATTGGAAACACCTGAAATGGACGGCGTGTTTGATTTACCTTATGCACGTGTGCCGCACCCGAAATACAAAAAAGCCCGCATTCCTGCTTATGACATGATCAAAACATCGATCAACATTATGCGTGGTTGTTTTGGTGGCTGTACTTTTTGTTCGATTACCGAGCATGAAGGACGAGTGATTCAATCTCGCTCACACGAATCAATTTTGAAGGAAATTGAAGATATCAAGGACAAGGTGCCAGGTTTCACAGGGCATATTTCTGACCTTGGCGGACCTACTTCCAACATGTACACCCTGAACTGTAACGACGATGAAGTACAAGCGTCGTGCCGTAAACTGTCTTGTGTTTATCCGACCATTTGCTCCAACTTGAATACAGATCATAGCCCAACAACTCAACTATATCGTAAAACTCGTGCGGTTGAAGGTATTCATACCGTATCTATCGCCTCCGGTTTACGTTATGACCTTGCTGTAGAAGATCCTGAGTACGTTCGTGAACTCGTCACCCATCACGTTGGTGGCTTACTGAAAATTGCTCCAGAGCACTCAGAGCAAGGCACTTTATCAAAAATGATGAAGCCAGGTATGGGTACATATGACCGCTTCAAACGCATGTTTGATAAATATTCCAAAGAAGCAGGCAAGAAGCAGCATTTAATCCCTTACTTTATCGCCGCCCATCCGGGCAGTTCAGACGAGGATATGCTTAACCTTGCTGTGTGGTTGAAAACCAACGACTTCAAACCGGACCAAGTACAAACCTTTTATCCTTCGCCCATGTCATTAGCGACAGCTATGTATCATTCTGGTAAAAACCCACTAAAACCAGTTACCTATAAGAGTGAAGACGTTTATACGCCCAAAGATGCCAAACAACGTACGGTACAAAAAGGCTTCTTGCGTTATCACGACCCAAGCAACTGGCAAGACCTACGCAACACTTTAATCAAAATGGGACGCCCTGATCTTATCGGTCATGGTGATAACAAATTGGTGCCAGCGGAAGAGAAAGATAAGCAGATCCATCGTCGTCCTCAAAAAGCCAAACCAGGTCAAGCTACTGGCGCTTCCCATACGTCAAACAGACCAACTATGGAGAAGAATGCCGCTGCAGAAAAAGCTCGCCGCAAAACGAGCAACGATGCCAAACCTGCAAGTAGCCGTACTAATGGTGGGCTAACTGCTCCAGCAAAACGCCGCAAGACAAAAGTAAAGTCTCGCCAACAGTAAGCTTATCCCAAAATTAAGTTCACAAAGAGACAGACATAAAAAAACGCGTCATGCTTATTCAACATGGCGCGTTTTTTCATTACATTAGAAATTAGTTATGCTCTATCTTTGCTAGCTTACTGCGTCTACGACAAGCAATAACCAACTCGATAGCAGAGATTAAGATTAAGGTATAACCTAATGTCTCAATCCCCTCTTCTACAATATTCTTAACAAGACGCATATAGGAATCGCCCATTACAGCCTGCCAAAATGAACTACGACCCATCAACCTAGAAAACGCCAGTATAGTGACAAATCCAGCTAGAAAAGTACCAAAGCTAGATTGTAGAGAATACTCTTTTAAAGAAGCGTAAATTGAAGAAAACCGCCCCCATAGAAAAATTAAAACACATATAAATATAATGCTTACAATGCTTTGCCAAGCTCCATCAAACACATACTGATCCAATAAAGAATCAGATTCACGCACAAACATCATCGCCAGCAAAGCTCCGAGCAATGTCGCGGCTATATTTAATTTTGCGTCTAAACGCGCAGCATAAAGAAATAACATGCAGCTAAAGAAAGACATGAAGTCTTGCAGATGCTCAGTAAGAGTTTGCTCACTGTATTCAGCAGCAGTTAGCGACTGATACCCTTCCAAAGAGATAAGCTGAGCTACGCCAGCAACAGCAAAAAGATAAACCAAACCACGAAGAATAAACATGAAAAGACCTCAACTTTTGAAGTTGAGATTTTAGTGAAAAAAAAGTGAAAAAACGATATGACACATGAAGATGACACTATCATTACTTGTTTCATGCTTATGTCATGACATTTATAATGAAAATGACATTAGTTATCGAGTCAAGACGACTTATAGTCGATCAAATTCAAAGACGCTTCACTGTCCATCAACTCATCCTGCATACTTTCCACATGTCCTGCCACTTCATCTGGGGATGAAAAGTGAGCAATATGGTACATAGCGTCACCTTCTTGAACTAATGGTATATTTTGCTTACCAATAATAATCCCACCATTTTTGCACAAAACCTTATCTAAAATATCACCATAAGGATCTTTAATCTCAGCAAGCACATCACCGGTCTCAACAAGATCACCTAGCTCTTTGATATGTGTTGTAAAACCACTATCAGTGGCTCTTATCCAACTACTGCTGCGTGCAATTCTCGGCTCAGACAGAGACTTTTTACTGCGCGACTTAGGCAACATTCCCAAATGCCTCATGACTCCAACAATTCCTTTCACACCAGCTCGTATAGATAGCTCATCAAAGCGCAACGCTTCACCCGCTTCATACAAAATAACCTTAGCACCAACATCATTGGCACATTCACGTAATGAGCCATCGCGAAGATTAGAGTTCATCAAAACAGGAACACCAAAGGCTCTTGCAATAGCCAGTGTCTCAGGATCATCAAGATTCGCTCGCACTTGCGGCAAGTTGGTACGGTGCAAACTTCCCGTATGAAGGTCAATACCGTAATTTGCCTTAGAAACAATCTCACTCAAAAAACGATCTGCAACGCGTCCCGCTAAGGAGCCACGCTGAGAGCCTGGAAAAGAACGATTTAAATCTCGTCTATCAGGTAAATAACGACTTTGACTCAACACGCCATAACCGTTAACAATTGGCACTGCGATCAAGGTACCTTTTAAACTCTCAAGATATTTGCTTTGAATGATTCGACTAATAATCTCGATACCATTCAACTCATCACCATGAATCGCAGCACTAATAAACAAGGTCGGACCAGAACGCTTGCCGCGCTTTACAAACACCGGCATAGACATGTTCGTGTCCGTATACAACTTTACCATTGGCAGTTTTATACGAGCAGTACCACCTAGCGGAATCTCTACACCGCCAATTGTTAAAGTTGCTTTCCCCATTAACCTTTTCCTTTTGTTTTTGTGCTACTCAAAAATGCCGTTTTTTCAATGTGCTTAATAATCATAGAAGCAACGTCTTTGCCGGTTGCAGATTCAATACCTTCTAAACCAGGCGAGGAGTTAACTTCCATAATAAGAGGGCCATTATTGGATCTTAGTATATCCACACCACACATATTCAAGCCCATTACTTTTGCAGCTTCTACCGCTGTGCGCCTTTCTTCAGGCGACAATCGAATTAAAGACGCTGTGCCACCGCGGTGAAGGTTTGAGCGAAACTCGCCTTCTGCACCTTGTCTTTTCATTGCAGCAATAACTTTACCACCAACTACCAAACAGCGAATATCAGCACCACCTGCTTCTTTGATATATTCTTGCACCAAGATATTAGCTTTTAAGCCCATAAAAGCTTCGATAATAGACTCAGCAGTCTTATTCGACTCCGCCAAAACGACACCAATCCCTTGCGTCCCTTCCAAAAGCTTAATCACTACAGGCGCGCCACCGACATTTTTCAGCAAGTCGCCTATTTTATCAGGATGATGCGCAAAGCCTGTTTTAGGCAAGCCCAAACCCTTACGAGACATAAGCTGCAAAGACCTTAACTTATCACGTGAACGACTGATCGCTACGGACTCGTTAATACTGTAAGTGCCCATCATCTCAAACTGTCTAACCACAGCCGTACCATAAAAAGTAACTGATGCTCCAATTCTTGGAATAACCGCATCATACTTAGGCAGTGGCTTACCGTCGTAACGAACGGAAGGGTTGCTACTTGTAATGTCCATATAACAATGCATCGTATCAATTACATCCACCTCATGCCCAAGCTGTTCACCTGCCTCAACCAATCGACGAGTAGAATAAAGTCGAGGATTACGAGAAAGAATTGCGATTTTCATAGATGTCCTTTGAACAAAATAAGAAAGCAAACGTACAAACGATGCTTATAAAAAAGGGGCTTATATAAAGATTAACGCCATTGGCGCGAGAATAGTGAATAACCTTATATTTAGAAAGAGATTTAATACATTTTACATAAAAAAATCTCCAAGCTCCCCTTTCTAACAAAGGCACTCAGAGATTCTTGAGTTATATTCTAGAAATAACGATTATTTCTTAGGAGCAAACGGGTTTTCAGCCGATTTGAATTCAAAAATAATCGGTGTACCAGTAATGTTCAGCACAGTTCTAAATTTATTTTCAAGATAGCGCTTATAGCTTCCTGGCAAAGAATCCGTTTGATTACCATGAACAACAATACGTGGTGGGTTTGATCCACCTTGGTGCGCGTATCGAAGCTTAATTCGACGACTATTCACCATTGGAGGCTGATGTTCTGCAATGGAATCTTCAAGAATTCTTGTCAAACGGTTTGTTGTCCATTTGGCATAACAAGACTCATAAGTACTTTCAATCGTATCGTACAAATCACCAACACCAGTACCATGCAAGGCCGAGATGTAATGCACTTTAGCGTAAGGAACAAAACCCAAACGACGCTCAACTTCACTCTTGATATGCTCACGATCGTCTTTTTTAAGACCATCCCATTTATTGATGGCAATGATAACACCACGCCCCGCATCCAACACATAACCGATCATGTGTAGATCTTGCTCAACCAAATCTTCATGGGAATCAATTACTACAATAACTACGTTAGCATCTTGAATGGCTTGCAAAGCCTTAACAATAGAAAACTTCTCAACCGCTTCTTTAACATGTTTACGGCGACGAATACCTGCGGTATCGATAAGAGTATATTCTTTATCATTACGCACATAAGGAATATAAACACTGTCACGGGTGGTGCCTGGCATGTCATAAACCACAACACGGTCTTCGCCTAGCATGCGGTTTACCAATGTAGATTTACCCACATTTGGACGACCCACCACACCAATACGAATGCCACGTGATTCTATGCTAATTTGATTCTTAGCTTCTTCAACACGCTCTGCAAATGGCAACATGACCTTATCTATTAGGACATGTACGCCCTTACCATGAGAAGCAGCAATTGGGTGTAACTCACCAAAACCTAATGAATAAAAATCTGCCAAAGCGATATCTTCATTGATACCGTCGGTCTTATTCACCACAAGAGAAACCTGCTTATTAGAACGACGCAAATGGCTAGCGATCATCTCGTCAGCAGGGTTCAGACCATGACGGCCATCAACAAGAAACAAGACAACATCTGCTTCTTCTATCGCCAACAAAGACTGGCGTGCCATTTTTTCATCAATACCTTGCTCATCACCACTGATACCACCGGTATCAATGACGATAAATTCATGTTCACCAAGTTTACCGTCACCGTATTTTCGGTCACGGGTTAAGCCTGGATAATCGGCAACCAAAGCATCACGAGATCTCGTCAATTGATTGAAGAGAGTTGACTTGCCAACATTGGGTCTACCTACCAATGCAATAACTGGAATCATTTTTTTACCTATAAAAATACAAAGCGGCCACCACCCCTATAAAAGGGATGGCAGCCTCTTTAAAAATCGCTAAAAGAAATCGAAACTGATTTCAATAGCTCAATGCCGTCACATTAGAGTTCGGCGTAAGAATAAACAATTGTTTGTCATTTGCCACCATGCGACTACCTGGTGGGACGCCATTATCAGCTACTTTATGAGCTGCAACTTCGCCCGTTGTTAGATCAAGTAAATGAACATAACCACCGCGATCCATCACAGCAACATAGTCACGGAAAAATTCTGGCGTAATTAAATCTCGGTCTACAAGATCTTTATTTTCCCAAACCTCGGTGCCGTTTTTAGCGTTCAACGCAATGACTTTACTTGTCATATCAACCGCAACTAACAGCTCTCCTCGTACGGCAACACCTACAGAACTAGGAATACTACGCTGCCATAATGGGCGACCATTTTCAATCGAAAGAGCGGCAAGCGTACCATTGTAGGCAACAGCATAAACAACACCGTTTTCTACTACTAAACGACCATCTATATCGCTTAATCGCTCTATTTCATAACGCCCTTCAGGCTTACCGACCTCATACGACCAAAGTAAATTACCGTCTTGTAGCGAATAAGCTTTCAACTTACCGCTGGCAAAACCTGCAATAACCTTGCCGTCAGCAATAACAGGTGCGCTTGTACCACGTACCGTCAAAGATGGCAAATCTTCTTTCGCACGCCACTGAGTATCACCCGTTTCAGCATCAAGTACACTTAACCAGCCATCAGCAGTTTGAATAGCCAATTTACCAGCAGCATAAGAGCCTTCCGACAACACTTCAGAACTTAACGTCTTTTCCCACAATATCGATTTACTTGTTAAAGAAACGGCAATCAGTTGAGCATCATACGTACCAAAATATACAACGTCACCATGGCGCGCTACACCTGCACTAGGTCTATATTCAGTTGAGAAAGTATCTTTTTTCTTTCCATTCTCTTGCGCAAGTTCGTAAACCGTTCCCTTAGCAGTGACAAAGAACAACGAACCGTTTTCTGCAACAAGATTAAAACGTTCACTAGACTCACCAAAATTACCATCCACACCAGTCCGCCACGATGTTTTTAAATTAACCTTACTTTCAATAGAAGGAAGGTCTGGCAAAGCTGGACGAGAGTTAGAGCAACCCTGAATGATCAAAGCAGTAAACAATACGACGAAAAAAAGAGACTTGCTCATAGTTAACCTTTCACCAAATCCTTAAGTTTAATATCAAGCAATGGATGATTTACACCAACGCCCAATGCCTCACTAGCCTTCTGATAAGCAATACGCGCATCATCACGCTTACCTTGTGAGATTAAAATATCACCAATCAATTCTTGCTGCTGTGCAGCAAACTCTTCTTCAGATACTTTTTCAACACGAGCCATAGCGCCAGCATAATCCTCTTTTTGAAGCATTAATCGCGCTACTCGTAGATTCGCAATCGCCACAAAAGAAATATCTTTTGTTTTGGCAATAGCATCATCCAATGCCTTAATTGCTTCATCGTATTTGCCATTTTCAGCATCTACACGAGCCAAGAATAATTGACCGAACATTGCATAACCAGTGTCACCATAATCATCGGCAAGTTGCTTAGCGATAAAGACGACAGTTTTTTGATTATTTTCATCACTTAAATCAGCAGAGGCTTGGACCAAGTTTTGATAAAGCGCAGATGCTTCGCTAGTATAGTTAGCTTGGCTCGTTTTCCACGCCTGCCAACCAAAATAACCACCAACAGCAACAGCGATAGCAACGACCAACATTATGCCGTTCTTTTTCCACCATGATTTAAACGCTTCGATTTGTTCTTCTTCAGTCTTTAATTCAGACACTTTTTCTTCCTCATGCAAGGTGCCGCCAAATATATGAGTAGCGACACTCCATTAAATCAAGTTACAACTTGGCATTAATATAGGCAGCAACATCGTCAATTGAATGAGGTTGTTGCTCACCCGTTGACATATCTTTTACCTGACAAATACCGTTATCGATCTCGTCCTGTCCTAAAACAATCGTAAAACGAGCCTCTGAACGATCGGCTTTTTTCATTTGATTCTTAAAATTACCACCGCCACAGTGGCGCAAAACGACAAGATTTGAATTCTTTTCACGCAATCGCTCAGCTAAAACAAAAGAAGCAAGCTCTGCATCATCACCCATACTAATAACAAACACATCAGTAGAAAATTTCGCTTCGTCTGGAATCAAGTTTAACGTTTCAAGCAGAAGTACTAAACGCTCTATCCCCATAGCAAAACCAACAGCTGGAGTTGATTTTCCACCTAGCTGCTCGACCAAACCGTCATAACGGCCACCCGCACAAACGGTTGCTTGAGAACCTAAATGTGTCGTAACCCATTCGAAAACAGTTTTACCGTAATAATCCAAACCACGCACTAAACGGCGGTTAATAACATACGATATACCATTAGCTTTCAAGATAGCTTGTAAAAGATCAAAATGAGCTTGTGACTCTTCGCCAATAAAATCCTCTAGATTTGGCGCGTCTTTAAGTACTGTCTGGGTCGACTCATCTTTAGAATCTAATATTCTTAATGGATTCGTACCTAGACGGCGCTGACTATCTTCATCCAGTTGATCTTTAAACTCAGTCAAATAATCAACTAAAGCTGCTTTATAAGTTTCACGCTCAGACGCCAAGCCGATGGTATTCAATTGCAGCTCAACATGCTCCAACAAACCGAGTTTTTTCCACAATCGAGCGGACAAAATAATTAACTCAGCGTCGATATCAGCAGACCCCATACCAAAAGATTCCACACCAATTTGATGAAATTGGCGATAGCGACCTTTTTGGGGACGTTCATAACGGAACATCGGTCCTGTGTACCACAGGCGCTGAGTTTGATTAAACAACAAACCCGCCTGATCCGCAGCACGAACACAACTTGCAGTACCTTCAGGACGTAAAGTCAAAGACTCACCATTACGATCATCAAAGGTATACATTTCTTTTTCTACAATATCCGTTGTTTCACCGACACCGCGTTTAAATAAATCCGTATTTTCAACGATAGGAAAACGAATTTGCTGATATCCATAAGACTTAACAACATCAGCCACTGTTTTTTCTAGATATAACCAAACAGAGGATTGATCAGGCAAAATGTCGTTCATTCCCCTGATCGCTTGAATTTTACGAGCCACAATGGATCCTTAATTTTTTACAATGATATTGGCTAATTCCCGCTCTTTAAGGAGAGCCTTTTTACGAATCATTCTTTCTAAATCATCAACAAGCGTTTCATTTTTCGTTTTGCTGTTCGGCTTACCATCTTGATAGATCAAGTTATTCGGCGAACCACCAGCAAGACCTATGTCCGCTTCTTTTGCTTCACCCGGACCATTCACTACACAACCAATAACAGCAACGTCCATTGGGACAGTAATGTCATCAAGACGCTCTTCTAATTCATTCATTGTTTTAATAACATCGAAATTCTGACGAGAACAGCTTGGGCAAGCAATAAAATTAATGCCACGATTACGCAACTTCAAACTACGCAACATGTCCCAACCGACTTTGATCTCTTGGACAGGATCGGCCGCTAGAGAAACTCGTAGCGTATCGCCAATACCATCCATTAAAAGCAAACCAAGGCCAATCGAAGATTTGACTGTACCAGAGCGCAACCCACCAGCTTCAGTAATCCCTAAATGCAGCGGATTATCTATTTGGCTGGCAATTTTCCGGTAGGCTTCAACCGTCATAAAAATATCAGATGCTTTAAGACTCAACTTGTACTCATGGAAATCCAACTCATCAAAATATTGGATTTGACGAAAAGCAGATTCAACTAAAGCATCAGGAGTCGGTTCACCGTATTTCTTTTGCAGATCTTTTTCCAAAGACCCCGCATTAACCCCGATACGAATGGGAATATTTTTGTCTCGAGCGCAATCAACAACCGCACGAATACGGTCTTTATTACCGATATTACCTGGATTAATCCGAAGGCAATCGACTCCATATTCAGCCACTTTCAAAGCGATTTTATAATCGAAATGAATATCTGCGACCAATGGAATCGAAACGGCTTCACGTATTTTTTTGAACGCTTCGGCAGCATCCATAGATGGAATAGAAACACGAACAATATCGGCACCAGCATCGGCAATAGCACGAATCTGAGCCACGGTAGCATCAACATCACAAGTTTCTGTGTTCGTCATACTCTGAACACTAATTGGCGCACCACCGCCAACCGGCACATTCCCAACCATGATCTGACGAGAACGACGGCGTTTTATAGGTGATTCAAAATGCATAAGAGTCTCTACTTGAGCTCAAATCGAGCCAAATCTTTATTTGTAAAAGAAGAAAAATCGAATACTTCACCTTTGTATTTCAAAGATGAAACGCCTTTCGCGTAACCCAACACGACGCGATAAGGAGCTTTACCCGTTAGTGATAACTGACTACCAGCAGATTTCACGCCAGAAAACAGGATTTTACCCGAAGCATCACGCACTTCAGTCCAACAATCTGCATCAAAAGCAATTTCAACCTCATCAGTATAAGAAGGTACTTTCGGCGTTGCTACAAGTTCAGCAGGAACTTCTGCCGTTGCTCTAACAACATCTTCAGGCCTAACACCAGCTTCTTCCAGAATTGCCATTGTTTCAGCAGAAAGACCAGTTACAACACCACCATTGTCAGCGGGCTTGTCAACCTGAACACTAGCAGCTTGCTCATCATTTCCTGAAGCAACGTCCGTACCCGTACTAGAGTTTGAACTAGAAACATTAGCAATAGCTAAAGGCTCATTTAAGTCATCCATAAGAGATTCATTAGAAGCAGGTTCAGGTGCAGTAGTGGGCTCACTTACTTCGCTCTTAATTTCATTTGATGCGACAGGCTTGCTTGGCTGAGAAGGCCACCAAAAAACTAAAAAGACTAGAACAGCAACAATAACTACAGAAATGAATATAACTATTGGATCGCCAAAGTTCGTCTGCTTATTTACCTTATCTACAGGCTTAATTGTTGGCTCTGCATCTTCTCGCTCGCTATCAAATGCGCGTAACATTTCAGAGGGCTCTATCCCCAAAAGACGGCAATAGCTTTTCAGGAATCCCCTAGCAAAAGTTATGGATCGGAAGTATTTAAAATTATTCGCTTCAAGTGCTCTAACTTGATCGATAGGAATTTTTAGTGCGGTAGCAACATGCCTTTCATCAAACTCTAGCTCTAATCTTTTTGCTTTTAATCTATTACCAATATTTATGGTGTCCATATTTGTTTTACTTACAGAAGCATCCGTTTGAAATTCAGTTGTCATGTCAATACCTTGAGCCATTCAGGCATGTAAAATTACTCGCAGATGAATACAGTGTAGGGTCAGTTTCGCGTGCAATTAAATGCCGCGACAGACAGTTATACTCATCAAAATGCACCGATCCTCGGGCAGTTTCTTTATCAGCCTGGATATTATTAAAAATTAAGCGAGCTTTGTCATTACTACCCTGTATTAAAACAAGATTGAGCTCCGTCATCAAACCAATCAGAGGCAAATCCGCAATTTCTTTTGCTTGTTTTAGATAGATTCCGGCTAAATTTACTTGATTCTGACGTATAGCACACCTAGAAAGATTAATTTGCACTGATTGACGCTTTGACAAGCCTTTTTTACCTGCTTTTTCGAAAGCCTCACAAGCCTCATCCCAATGTTTTTTCAGCCCCAAAAGCACTCCATAGTTATTCCATATAAAATCATCATAGGGAAACTTCTGTAGAGCTTTTTCATGCACCAAAAGTGCCTTGTTATAATCTTCAATACTCAGCCAATACAAACTAAGCAATCGCCAATAATCACGACGCTGATAAGCAACATCAACCTGGTCCAGTTTCTTTTTCGCCAATCCCAACTGCCCTAATAAAAGATGCGTCTGAACAATCGACAGCTTTTTAGATTCCGAAATAGGAGGCGGGTCTGGAGAAACAACTTGATAGGCACAAGACGTACAAAGCAAACAATACAATAAAAATAGCAATAAACGCATACCGACATCCTTGTCATATACAGAATCAATAATTCAAATAGATTAACTCTTCACTTCACGCAACTCTATGTATTTTTGACTACGACGAGTTTTGTCCTGAAAGTCTCCAACCAATTGACCACAAGCCGCATCTATATCATCGCCACGAGTCGTTCGAACTGTAACGGTATAACCGGCATCAGCCAGAATCTTCTGGAAACGACGAGTGCGATTATTAGACGGTTTTTCATACCCAGAATGAGGGAATGGGTTAAATGGAATCAAGTTGATTTTACATTCCAATACTTTAAGAAGCTCAGCCAATTCATGCGCCTGCTCTTCATTGTCATTCACACCTGACATCAAGGTATATTCGATCGTGATGTGACGTTTATCTGGCAAGTTTGCCAAATAAAACTGACAAGCCTCAAGCAGCTCAGCAATCGGGTATTTTTTATTAATTGGCACTAGCTCATTACGCAGCGCATCGTTTGGTGCATGCAATGAAACCGCCAATGACACATCAGTACGTTTTACCAATTCATAGATTTTAGGTACGACACCAGAAGTGCTCAAGGTTACACGACGCTTTGACAAACCATAAGCATGATCATGCATCATCAGGATCATCGCATCAACAACGGGCTCAAAATTCATTAAAGGTTCGCCCATCCCCATCATCACCACGTTTGTTACGCGACGAGGACCATTAGGGTCCATCGGGCCAAACGACTTAATGGCAATCCAGACCTGACCAATAATTTCTGCTGGTGTTAAGTTACGATTAAAACCTTGCTTACCCGTTGAGCAAAAACTGCAATCCAAAGAGCAACCTACCTGCGAAGAAACGCACAAAGTAGCTCTATCACCATCAGGAATCAGAACCGTTTCAACACAATCGTTTTTGCCACCTTCAGTACGAATAATCCATTTACGCGTACCATCGGTAGAGATATTCTGCGAAACCACTTCCGGCCCACGAATCTCACAAATTTGTTCTAACTTTGCACGCAACGCCTTACTGACATCGGTCATCTCTTCGAAGCTTTCCGCTCCCTTTTGATGAATCCATTTGATCACTTGCGTAGCACGAAATTTCTTCTCGCCGATGGATTCAAAAAATTCAATCAGTTTGTCGGGGGATAAACCCAAAAGGTTTACTTTTTTGATGTCAGTCATAATTCAATGTCGCTTGCTGTAGTTAGCATTAAGTGTAAACGAAAAAAGCCTCTGAAAAGAAAAGTCTTTTCAGAAGCCTCTGTAAAAAAGCGGGCTAGCGCCCGCTTTTACAAAACAGATCGGACATAAAGGTCCTAGCTGTCAATTACTTACCGAAGAAGTAAGCAATTTCACGAGTTGCAGATTCAACAGAATCAGAACCGTGAACAGCGTTTGCATCGATAGAAGTTGCGTAATCTGCGCGCAAAGTACCAGCAGTCGCTTCTTTAGGGTTAGTTGCACCCATAAGTTCACGGTGACGAAGAACAGCGCCTTCACCTTCAAGAACAGAAACAACAACAGGACCAGACGTCATGAAAGCAACCAAATCTTTGTAGAAAGGACGCTCTTTGTGCTCAGCGTAGAAACCACCAGCCAATTCGTCGTCTAGTTGAATCATTTTAGCTTCAACGATTTTGAAACCAGCACGTTCAAAACGAGTGTAAATTTCGCCAATTACGTTTTTCGCAACAGCATCAGGCTTGATGATAGATAGAGTGCGTTCTAACGCCATGATATAACTCCAAATTAAATTTAAAGGGGCGATGCCTTTTGCATGGCCCGGGACTTAAAAGTTCAGCGCGCGTATTATACGCACCAATTCATTAAAATTGTATGATCTAACGAACATTATTTATTCAAACAAGGACAAAAGTACCAATTCTTACGTTTAAGCTATGGATCGAAGACGGCTCACTGCGTTTTTAATAATTTCGGCAGCAAAATCCACCTCTTCCTCGGTAGTAAAGCGGCCCACAGAAAGACGTAAAGAACTGTGCGCCAGATCATCAGCCAAACCAATCGTGCGTAATACATAAGACGGTTCCAAGCTTGCTGAAGTACAAGCTGAACCAGAAGACACCGCGATATCGCTCAAAGACATCAACAACACTTCCCCATCAACACCAGAGAACCCCACATTCAACACACCAGCAACGCGGTTATCTGAGTCACCATTAAGATGCACGCCAGATAACTCAGTCAAAGACGACCACAAACGTTCGCGCAAGGCTTTGATACGAGCACAATCCTGCTCCATTTCTTCACCAGCTAAGCGAAATGCTTCGCCCATACCAACGATTTGATGAGTTGCCAATGTGCCAGAGCGCATACCACGCTCATGACCACCACCGTGAATCTGCGCCTCTAACTTAACTTTCGGCGAACGACGCACAAACAAGGCACCAATGCCTTTTGGTCCATAGGTTTTATGAGCCGTCAGCGACATTAAATCCACCTTCATGGCATTTACATCAATTTCAACTTTACCTGTGGTTTGCGCCGCATCTACATGAAGAAACACGCCATGAGATCGAGTTAACTCACCAATTGCAGCAATATCCGTCAGCACACCAAGCTCATTATTACCATGCATCAAAGAGACTAAAATAGTGTCTTCACGAAGCGCTTCTGCAACCTGATTAGGTGAAATCACACCATGAACATCAGGCTGTAAATAAGTCACTTCAAAGCCTTCTTTTTCAAGCTGCTTGCAAGGGTCTAAAACCGCCTTGTGCTCAATCATCGAAGTAATAATATGGCGGCCTTTTTGGCGATAAGCATGAGCAACACCTTTCAGCGCCAAGTTGTTTGCTTCTGTCGCTCCGGATGTCCAAACAATCTCACGAGAATCCGCTTTAATTAAACTAGCCACCTGCAATCTAGCCTCTTCTACCGCCTCTTCCGCACGCCAACCAAAAAGATGCGAACGCGAAGCCGGGTTTCCAAAGTTGCCGTCCTGCGTTAAACACGCCATCATTTTTTCAGCCACTCTTGGGTCAACTGGCGTGGTAGCAGAATTATCTAGGTAAACCGGGGTGTTCATTTAAAGCTCTCCAATAAAAATTAAACGGCTGCTTTTTTACAATTAAAAAAGTTAAGCGGCAGCCTGTGCGATGCCTTTTATGCGACCCACAATAGAACGCAGACCATTACCGCGAGTTGGACTCAAGTGTCTCTCAAGATCCAGCTCTTCGAAATACGCCGTAATATCGAAATCTAAAATTTCTTGCGGTGTTTTATGATCCAATGCGGCTAACACCAAGCCAAGCAAGCCACGAACAATAATGGCATCACTGTCTACCGCAAACGTCAGCACTTCGCCTTTTACGGCATCTTGCTCACTACCTGGCTGAATCCAAACACTGCTCTGACAGCCTTTCACCAAACGCTCAGGCGTACGCCACGCATCATCAAATGCCGGCAAAGACTTACCCAAATCAATGATGTACTTGTACTTATCTTCCCAATCGTCAAAAAACGACATATCGTCTACGATGTCTTCCGTACTAGGTAAAGCCATGACTACCCTCTTTTTGCACTAAGCCTATTAAAACAAAAACGGCATTGGCTAAAAGCCAAGGCCGTTTCATATTGTATTCGATTTTAATGAATGACCGAAGCTATCCCCAAAAAGCTGCTAAAAGAAAAGACCCGCTTCTAGTTGTGCCTCTTCACTCATCATTTCTCGTGACCAAGGTGGATCAAATACCAAATCAACTTTCACTGAGTCGACATTTGGCACTTTCGCCACTCGATACTTAACATCACCAACCAACACAGGCCCCATTCCGCAACCTGGCGCCGTTAATGTCATATCGATCAAAACAGTTTTTGAATCTTGATCTAACCTCACTTTATACACCAAGCCTAACGATACTAGGCTGATCGGAATCTCAGGATCGTAAATTGTATCTAGCGCCTGCCAGACTTGCTCTTCACTGATGTCACCCGTGCCGAGATCTTTAAAATCTAAGACCTCAGGTTGCTGACCAATTGCTTCAGCGTCGGTTCCATCTATACGAAGCATATTACCTTGCCACGTAACGGTATAATTGCCACCTAAGCTCTGATTAATCGTAATAAACTGACCTTCAGGAATACTCACTGGCTCACCGCTTGGAACTCGTCGCGCTGGACAAGGACGCTGTGTTACTACCATTTTTTGCATGAAGTTAACTCACACTAAAGCTTTCGCCACAGCCACATTCTGCTACAACGTTAGGGTTTTTAAACTTCACAACTTCGTTAACGCCTTCGCGTACCAAGTCAATCTCGGTGCCTTTCAGCATGGAAGTCGAATGCGAATCTACCGCAAGGGTGACATTGCCGAAATCCAAGACAGTGTCATTCTCTAAAGCAGCATCAACAATATCCAGCACATAGGAAAAGCCCGTACAGCCGCTTTCTTTGGTACTTAGTCGAATCAGCTTGCCTGGCTGTTTTATCAATTTTGAGGCAAAATATTTCTGCGCAGAAGCGGTTAAAGACACGCTAGAGACAGGATCAAACGTTGTTACTGTCATTGAAACCTCCTAAGCCAGCATTGTTCGCACTTTTTTCAGTGCCACAAACAAAGCGTCAACTTCTTCTAATGTATTATAAATCGCGAACGATGCTCGCGCAGTACCAGGAACATTAAAACGCGCCATCAAAGGCTGCGCGCAATGATCACCAGTACGGACAGCAATCCCCTGACGGTCCAACAAAAAACCGATATCAGCAGGATGACCCTGATCCATCACAAAACTTAATACGCCAATTTTTTCTTTGGCTGTACCAATAATGGTTAAGCCTTCAAATTGCTCAGCAAGCTCTGTGGCATGGTCCAATAAAGCTTTTTCGTGTGCAGCAACAGCATCTTGATCCAAGGCGCTAAACCAACGAATCGCCTCCCCCATCGCAATAGCATCACCCACATTGGGCGTGCCCGCTTCAAAGCGATAAGGCAATACATTCCATGTAGCGTCTTGCAAAGTCACGGTGGAAATCATCTCGCCACCGGTGCGCCAAACAGGCCAAGTAGACAAAATTGACTCTTTACCCCAAAGCACACCAACACCCATCGGCCCATAAATTTTATGACCTGAAAAGGCATAAAAATCACAACCTATATCCTGCACATCAGCATAGCCATGAGCGGCACCTTGAGCGCCATCCACTAAAACCCAAGCGCCAAATTTTTTCGCTTTGGTCGTCATTTCTTTAATTGGGTTCACAGTACCCAATGCATTTGAGACATGAGGAAAAGCAACAAACTTAGTATGCTCATTTAGCATGGCATCATAAGCAGCTTGATCCAATTCGCCAGAATCCGTCACTGGAATGGTTCTTAGAGTCGCACCGGACACTTTACATGCTTGCTGCCAAGTAACGAGATTGGCATGGTGATCCATTCCCGTCGCAATGACTTCATCACCCGGTGATAACAAAGAGCCCAAACCATTGGCGACAATATTAATCGCCTCGGTCGTTCCCGTAGTCCAAATGACCTCTTCGCGTTTCGGCGCATTAATAAAGTCTTTTACGATGTCGCGTGCGTCTTCAAAACGACGCGTCGCTTCATCCGCAAGACGATGGGCTCCACGATGCACATTGGAATTGCATGTCGTGTAGTAATCCACCAAAGCATCAATCACACACTGCGGCTTTTGCGTTGTCGCTGCATTATCAAGATAAATAAGCGGATTACCGTCAATTACGCGCTTTAAAATCGGAAATTGCTCGCGGATAGCCGCTACATCAAAACTCATTCGATTCTCGCTTATTTCACTTCCATTTGCGCAAAACGCTCACGAATAATAGGACGAATCCACTCCGCTAACGCCGCATTTGGCATTAAATCAATCAACTCGTTAATAAAACCAAAGTTAAGCATTACTTGCGCCTTCGAACGGCTCACACCGCGAGTCTGCAAGTAATACAAAGCTTGCTTATCAATCTGAGCAACCGTTGCACCATGAGCACATTTCACATCGTCAGCGTAAATCTCTAACTCAGGCTTGGTATTAATCTCGGCTTTATCGGATAACAACAAGTTGCGGTTATTCAGCTCTGCCAAGGTTTTCTGCGCATCACGGTGAATATGAATACGACCATTAAATACAGCACGCGCACGATCGGCGACGATACAACGAACATTCTCTTCTGTTTTACCGTTTGGCTTAGCGTGTTCAACGGTCGCATGAAGATCAAACAGCTCTTTACCATCCAACAAATACATGGCATTTAGCTTGGCATCAGCAAATTCACCAGCATGAATAATGTCTGTATCCAAACGAGACAAATCACTACCAAAACCAACAATTGTACTGTTCATTTTTGCATGGTCATGCAAGTTAAAATGACTTCCGCCGATAGCAACGTTGCTACCAGTCTGCAAAGCAAAACGGTAATGCTCTAGACGTGCATTGGCCGCTACATTGTATTCAACAAAGGCGGTATTAAAGCTGTCGCCTTGTGCTTGAACATCTTCAATAACGGTTAATCGAGAACCTGCTGACAAAACAACTTGAACGCGAGTATGAGATTCAGCACCTTGGCTCAACAAAGAACTAATACGAATTGGTTGAGTAATCTCAACCCCTTCCGCAACAGACACAACCACAACATCTTGTGCCAGCGCGTCGTTTACTAAACCAAAGATATGACGCTCAGGTTTAATCGTTGAAAAAATACTTAGCGCATCAGCTTTTTCAGCAGAACCTAACTCACTACCCAAGGAAATAGACAAACCTTCAGGCAACGCTTTCGCTAATTGAGCTTGATCAAACTGACCGTTTACAAATACCAATTCAATAGCGGATAAATCCGCAATTACAACCGGCGATAGATTAACTTTATCGCTTATCACTTTAGCTTGAGTGCGCTCTACTGGACGAAGAGGCGTATAACGCCACGCTTCGGTTTTGCGAGTTGGCCATTTGGTATTTGCTAAAAGTTCAAGTGCGTGCGCCCGTTTTGGAGCAAGCCAATCATTGATACCTTGCGCTCGAGCAATGGCGCTTTCTAACCATTCACTCATGCATTACCCCTCAAGTTCGTCTTCAGCTGGCTCTTTCTGCAACCAAGCGTAACCTTGAGCTTCTAACTCAAGTGCAAGGGAAGCATCGCCACTCTTAACGATTTTACCGTCAGACAATACATGCACGAAGTCAGGCTTAATGTAATCCAAAAGACGCTGATAATGCGTCACAACAATAAAGCTACGATCAGCAGAACGTTGGCTATTCACGCCTTCAGCAACTACTTGCAAGGCATCGATATCCAAACCAGAATCGGTTTCATCTAAGATGCAAAGCTTTGGCTTAAGCAATAACATTTGCATTAGCTCATTACGCTTTTTCTCACCACCAGAGAAGCCTTCGTTAACACCACGCTTCAAGAAAGCCACTGGCAAGTTAACTTGCTTACAAGCCGCTTTCGCTTCTTTCAAGAAATCAGCAGAAGTAATGGCGTCTTCGCCACGCGCTTGACGCTGCGCATCAACTGATGCTTTTAAGAATTCTAAGTTACTTACACCAGGAATTTCGACAGGGTATTGGAACGCTAAGAATAAACCAGCACGGGCACGGTCTTCCGTCTCCATTTCCAACAAGTCTTCACCATCAAGCGTCACGCTACCGCTGTCTACAGTGTAACCATCACGACCTGATAGAACATAACCAAGCGTACTTTTACCGGCGCCATTTGGCCCCATGATCGCGTGTACTTCACCTGGTTTGATGTCTAAATCTAACCCTTTGATGATCTGTTTTTCTTCAACGCTGGCGTGCAAATCTTTTATCGTCAACAAACTTTTCGTGTTCGACATCTTTAATAATTCCTTAACCTACTGAGCCTTCAAGGCTTATTTCTAGTAACTTGCCCGCTTCGACGGCAAATTCCATTGGTAATTCTTTAAATACTTCCTTACAGAAGCCATTCACAATCATGGATACGGCTTTTTCAGGATCAAGACCACGCTGACGACACAAGAACATCTGCTCGTCACTGACTTTCGACGTCGTTGCTTCATGCTCAATAATTGCAGAAGGGTTACGGCTTTCCACATAAGGGAAAGTGTGCGCTCCGCACTGATCACCAATCAACAAAGAATCACACTGTGTGAAGTTACGTGCGCCTTCGGCACCTGGATTCATACGAACAAGACCACGGTAACTGTTGTTACTTCGGCCTGCCGAGATACCTTTAGAAATGATGGTGGACTTGGTGTTTTTACCAATGTGAATCATTTTAGTACCCGTATCTGCTTGCTGACGACCACGCGTCAAAGCAACCGAGTAAAACTCACCAACACTGTTATCGCCTTTCAAAATACAGCTTGGGTACTTCCAAGTAACAGAAGAACCGGTCTCTACTTGCGTCCAAGAAATTTTGGCATTGGTATGGCAAATGCCGCGCTTGGTTACAAAATTGTAAATACCGCCTTTACCGTTTTCATCACCTGGATACCAGTTTTGAACCGTTGAGTATTTTATCTCAGCGTTATCCATAGCAACCAATTCTACAACGGCAGCATGTAGCTGATTTTCATCACGCTGTGGCGCCGTACAACCTTCGAGATAACTTACATGACTACCTTCATCCGCGATAATCAAAGTACGCTCAAATTGACCGGTATTTTGTTCGTTAATACGGAAGTAAGTAGACAATTCCATCGGGCAGCGAGTGCCTTTGGGGATATAAACAAAAGAACCATCAGTAAAGACAGCACAGTTCAACGCCGCATAGTAGTTGTCTTTCTTCGGAACAACGCTACCAATGTACTTTTTAACAAGATCTGGGTATTTATGCAGTGCTTCAGAAATCGGGCAAAAAATAACACCGGCTTCTTCAAGCTTTTCACGGAATGTGGTCACAACAGAGACAGAGTCAAATACCGCATCAACCGCGATGCCGGCCAACATTTGTTGCTCTATCAGAGGAATGCCAAGTTTTTCATAAGTACGCAGTAATTCAGGGTCAACCTCGTCCAAAGACTTAGGTTTGTCTTTCATACTTTTTGGAGCTGAATAGTAAGAAATAGACTGAAAATCTATTTTCGGATAATCAACCAATGCCCATTCAGGCTCTTCCATTTCTAACCATTCACGAAATGCACTTAGGCGCCATTCGAGCATCCATTCAGGCTCGCCTTTCATTTCAGAAATACGTCGGATTACATTTTCATCCAAACCGGGCTCAAATGTTTCTGATTCTACATCAGACACAAAACCCGCTTCGTATTCCCGTGCCAGCGCCTTATCTATCTGCTCAGTCATATAAAAACTCACTCAATTATAGTCACTAACGCACTGTGAATCAGCGCATTAAGCTCTACTAATTTATTCTCTATTTAATCAACAATGGCCGCGCTAATTTTGTCATTTTCAAGACAACGTTGTCGGCTTTCGAATTCTTGCCGTTCTGCAACTAGGCGCACATCATTTCGACGTACGAGTTGATCTAGGCTAATTTGATTTAAAAAATCGTGTATTTGATCGCTTAAATCACACCATAAATGGTGGGTAAGACAGGTGTTACCACTTTGGCAATCACTTCGTCCTTTACAACCTGTTGCGTCGACGGACTCGTTAACAGCGTCAACTATTTGCGCAACAAAAATATCATTATTCGAACGACTCAGACGGTATCCACCGCCGGGACCTCTCACACTGTTAACCAAAGATTTTTTACGAAGTTTGGAAAACAGTTGCTCAAGATAAGATAACGATATCCCTTGTCGACTCGAAATATCAGATAAAGACACTGGCCCTTGATCCGAATGCAATGCCAGATCGAGCATGGCGGTTACCGCATAACGACCTTTTGTTGTCAGGCGCATAAGCTATCCAATTAAAATTATTCAGTGAGGGTAAATAGTACACAAAACCTACTGTTTTGAT
Source organism: Marinomonas polaris DSM 16579 (assembly GCF_900129155.1). GTDB lineage: Bacteria > Pseudomonadota > Gammaproteobacteria > Pseudomonadales > Marinomonadaceae > Marinomonas > Marinomonas polaris. The sequence continues at coordinate 10,260 of NZ_FQVF01000002.1, read as the reverse complement.
CAAGTATTTACCTGACTATTTTAGTAGGTTATTACTCACAGCTAATAATTCGTGCGTATTTTACGTGCACTCAGGAAAAAACTAAACTATTGAATGCGTTTAAAACGGCATCGTCGCTATTTAGAAAGATCATGAGTGACAAAAGCCTTGTCCTTTTGGGCCAAACAAGCACACTATTAATTTCAATGAGTAGAACACAAAGGAAAGACCATGCCATCAAAACCTATTGATGAGAAAAAGCCTCAGGAAGAAGCACCTAAAAAAAAGCCAATCATGCTTATTGCCGCTTTTTTTGTATGCTTTGTTTTTAGCGTCGCAGCTTCTTCTGGCGTTACTTACTTTCTTGTCCAATCTTCAAAAGAAGACGTCCTAGTCAACGAAAAGATCACAGAGCAAAGTGCTGTACTCTCAAATTTTGAGCAATCGCTTTCCCAGCAAGATGCAAAAATAAAAGCGATCGAAGAACAAACCGATGTGCTTAAGCTTTATCTAAGACACAGTAGCGCAACAGCATTAAAAAATATTTTGGTCGATCAAGAACAAAATATTCAAGCTTATTTGAAGGTTATGAAATCGGCCATGCGAGACCTGTCTGAGCTCAGCCCAAGAACAATAGACTGGAATGACGAATATCAGTACCAGCTAGACCTGGCACTAAAAGGCAGCATAGAAAGAGAAGATTTGCTAAAACTACTAAAAACTGGCGAGCCAAACGAAAAGAGTCAGTAGCCGCCAATTTTCAACAACACACAAGGACGTATCCTTTTGCAATTATCGATAATAAAAAACACCAAGATACTAAAAATATACGATGCGGTTAAAACCAGCTTCTGGTTTACCCCATGCCTGATTTTATCACTCACTATTTCAAGCTGTACATTACTACTGTTAATTGATCTATACGCGGGTCTAAACTCGTTAAATTGGCTGAGTTTTCTATACCATGCCGATGCGGCTATCACTCGAGACCTACTCACCACAGTGGCTAGCAGCATGATGACGGTAGTAAGTATCACGTTTTCGATTACCATAGTTGCTCTTACCAACGCCTCATCACAATTTGGGCCAAGGTTAATTCGTAACTTCATGGAAGACTCAAGCACCCAAGTCGTACTTGGTGTTTTTATCTCCTTATTTATTTACTGCCTAATTTTGGCTCGAACAACCGATGATTTTGCTGGTGGAGCTTTCCTTCCGGGTCTTACTATTGCTGGCGCTATCGTCATGACGCTATGCGGTATTCTTTTGCTCATTTATTTTATTCATCACATTGCACTCAATCTGCAATCTGACAGCGTCATAGACAACGTTTATACCGAACTAAAAGACAGCATCGATCAGATTTTTAATTTGCAAAAAGAGGAAGAAGAAACAAGATCCTCAACAAATCAAAACAAAATTTCGGCAGCAAACCAAACAAAAGATAGAAACAAAGAAAACCAATTCAGAAGCCATTCATGTGGCTATATTCAAACCATCAACTATGCTGACCTCACCGATATAATGAGCAAACTAGATGGCCACATGAATATCTTAATCAATCCAGGGGACTTTGTGGTAAACCGGATGGTTGTTATGACAAGTGACATCAAACAATTTTCAGCAAAAGACGAACAAACACTGCACGAATGTTTTACCTTAGGTCCAAAACGCACACCATTACAAGACCCTGAATTTGCCGTTCACCAACTGGTTGAAATAGCCTTAAGAGCCCTTTCACCCGGGATAAATGATCCATACACAGCTATCGCCTGCATAGATAAACTCACAGCAGCAATTTGTGATTTGACTCAAAAAAACTTCCCCGAAGGCATAACCTATGATGAAGAAGGAGTAGAACGAGTAACCTACAAAACGACATCATTTGAAACCCTAGCCAATATCGCCTTTGACCAAATTCGCCAATATTCACAATCGTGCCTAGCAGTGCGTTTGCGTCAATTAGAAGGTTTGATTCGTATTGCTGAACAAGCAAATCATGCAACTCATTGGTCTTTTGTCCGTCATCAAAAGCTCATGATCGAACATGGATTAGAGCAACAGCAACTAATAGACTTGGACAGAAAGGAAGTATCCATCCGCCTACAAGCCTTGAGTAAACTATTAGATAATGCGTAAAAAACCAACAATGATTAGCCTGTATAAAAAGCTAATCACCTGCGAGACGAAGTGACAAACTGATTGGGTAATGATCAGAAGAATGAATATCTGTGTGAACATGCACGTCAACAACGCCTAATCCACGGCAATAAATGTGATCAAGATGACGGAATAAATGACTTAACCTTGGCTGGCGAGTTATGTCCACTTCTTTTAACGAGCATGAAATAGCTAGCTCATCAAAATACTGCATTCTTTTTTTGTTCCAAGTATTAAAGTCACCGGCCAATAATATCGGACCACTATGATGCTCTAGAGCCTGAAAAGCTTGGTCAAGATGCGCTCTGAATTTTTCGAAAGAAACAAAGTTAATCATGTGAGTATTGATAACGAGCAACGACTGTTCAAAGGAAGATTCTGTTGTATTTGCTAACGGATACTCGGTCGCCAACACCATTTTTTTAGTTTTAGTAATAGGCTCACTATGAGTAGATGCTGAAAAAAAATGCTTATTTGCCACAACGCTTGATCCGGTTTTAACACCCGTTTCAATATTAGATTTTACGTTTTTAAAGCTGCTTGCCATAATCCACTGATGTTGCGAAGAATGATTGAACATTTCATCAAAGGGGGAATTTAAAATAGCCTCTTGCAATAAAATTAAATCTTTATTATCAATGAGGGAAGCAAAATCGCTCTGCCAGCCCTTTCGTTTGCATTTAAACACATTCCACAACAATACCTTGATGTCTGGCCCTATCACCTGTTTCGAAGCGCTACCCATTATTTTTAACGATTCAACAGTGCTGTAACGACTTTTCATCATAAAAAATAGCCTTTAAAAATGATAACGACAACGAACAAGGATTCGCATTACAAATACGGAGAAAACAAACGAAATAGGTTATTACGGATTTTCTTGTAGATAGATAAGCCTCGAACATCCTCTTCTAGCACACCTTCAGCATTGAATTTTTTGGACTCAAATAATTCCGTCAGCTGCCCATTCAGATTCTTATCAAAACACTCTAAATTGATTTCGAAGTTGAACTCTAGACTTCTGGCATCCCAGTTAGTAGAACCTATGAATGACCAGACATCATCAATAAGCACTATTTTACTGTGATCAAATGGCCGCTTATTTTTATATATTTTTATACCATGCTCTATGATTCTTGGATAATTGGCTTCCATAACCCAATCTACAAATAGAATATTACTGTGCTCCGGTACAATAATTTCAACAGCTACACCACGCAAAGCTGCAGCATGAAGAGACGTCATTAATGTTTGGTCTGGAATAAAATAAGGAGTGATAATCTTAACGCTTTTTTGCGCGCAAACGAGTGCGTTAATTAATGTCCAACGAATCCTATTATGATGCTCATCGGGGCCGTCTTGAATAACTCTAGCGACAACGGATTTATCATTTTTTACCTTCGGAGTGCTTGGGCTATAGGAAGGAAATTGAATCAACTCTCTTGTAGCAAAGAACCAGTCCTCTATAAAGACTTGGCTAATTTGATCAATAACAGGGCCCGTCACCTTAAAATGAACATCATCAATCGGGTGTTTTGCAGACTTAACTAGATTACTTTTACTGATATTCATGCCACCAATATAAGCTTCCTCACCATCAACACAGAGTATTTTTCTGTGGTTTCTTAGATTAATAAAACGAATGCTTGTAAACGAAATCGCAGGTAAAAATTGTGCCGTTCTCACACCTCGTTTCTTTAATGCCCTATCTGATTTGCGCCAGCTGTAACCAACTCCAATGCCATCTAACAAAACATGCACTAACACACCACGCTGCTGCGCTTGCGCTAATGCGTTAACGAATTGACGCCCAAGTGAGTCGTAATCAAAAATATAACTTGATAAAACTATGTGATGTTTTGCAGCTTGAATCGATTTTATCATCGCTGGATAAGCATTATCGCCGTTAACAAGGGGCTCAATACTATTATCATCAACATAATTCACTGGATGAATAGCGTACCCCGCGATAACAGATGAATGCCAGTTTTCAGGTAGGCAGTGAAAATCGATACAATCCTCTTTATAGCGAAAATCTTGTTTGAGTGTTTGAGGATGCTCTCTCTTTGCTATGCGCCTAATGCGGTTTATGCCAAACAACCAGTAGAACAAACTGCCTAAGACAGGCGAAAATATCACCAGACCTATCCAAGCAAGGGAAGTACGTTCGTTTTCTTTGAATAGCAGCACATGCAAGGATGTCACAACAGACAAACCGATATGCAACACGACGATAATAGTTACCCAATGAAAGCTAACCCATTCAAACAATGCTTCTAATACCTGCATAAACTCCAACTCTAATAATGTGTTGCCAATAATCGTTACTTTTATCAACTATTTTATATGTGATAAGTTACACCATTAATCAACGAGATAAAGTGATTTACAGAAAGCTTACGAGGTATTCGGGCAAAAATTAAGCTCAAGATATCAGCAATAATACTAAAACAGCGACCCAAAGGCAGAAACACATGACCAATGACCGAGACATTATTGCACGACTACGTGAGCGAATTCCGACCTTCAAATGCAAACCAGGCTGTCACGATTGTTGCGGACCTGTTACAGCTTCTTCGGAAGAAATGTTACGCCTACCAGTTAAATCGGATGCAGAGCATGACACAGCTTTAGAGGAGCTTAATTGCGTCCACTTAGGGCCGAATGGTTGCGAAGTGTACGATGAGCGCCCGCTAATATGCCGACTTTTTGGTACTACACCAAAAATGGCTTGCCCTAATGATTGTGGTCCAGAAACCATGGTTGATTCTAAAATTGAGGATCAGGTTCATCACTACATAGCCACGACTAGGCAAGTGTTAGTGTAAATATCCATGCTTAATAAATAATGAGAGTGATGAATCAATATCTTTAACCATCACTCTCTAAGTCTTTTACCTAATTATAATGAGCAGGCCAACAAGGTACCCTGCTTAATAGCTCGCTTCGCATCCAATTCAGAAGCTACATCCGCCCCACCGATGAAGTGAACAGCATGGCCAATCTCACGCTCTAATAATCGGTTTGGTTCTTGCCCTGCACACACGACAATAGTATCGACTTCAAGACAACGAGCTTCGCCATTCACCGTTAAATGCAGTCCTTCATCATCAATACGCTGATAATCACAGTCTGACAAAAAGACGACGCCTTTTTTCGACAATTCTGTACGATGAATCCAGCCTGTCGTTTTGCCTAAGTTAGCTCCCACTTTGCTTTTCTTACGTTGTAATAAGAAAACCTCGCGCTCAGCTTTTTCAAACACCGGCTTGATTCCTTCAACGCCTCCTCGAGCTGAAAAACTCATATCAACGCCCCACTGAGTCATGAAGTCTTCAATCTTTTGTTCTTTATGAGCTACCGAATGAATTAAGTATTCACTGATATCAAAGCCAATTCCGCCTGCACCAATAACGGCAACTCGTTTACCAACAGGGTGACCACTCATCACATCTAAGTAACTCATTACTTTTTGATGCTTTACGCCTTCAATCTCCGGGGTTCTAGGTAAGATACCGGTTGCTAGTACAATTTCGTCAAACTTTTCTCTTTTTAGAAGTTCACCATCGACCCGGGTATTCAATTGAAGGTTAACGCCTGTCAGTTCTACTTGACGCGCAAAATATCGCAAAGTTTCATAAAACTCGCCTTTACCAGGGATGCGTTTGGCGATATTAAATTGCCCGCCAATTTCCTTGCCCGCGTCGTATAAAGTAACAATATGACCGCGTCTTGCCGCTGTGGTAGCAAACGCTAAACCTGCAGGGCCAGCTCCAACAACGGCAATACGCTTAGGAGAATCAACTGGTGTAATAATGATCTCAGTTTCATGACACGCTCTTGGGTTGACCAAACAAGATGTCATTTTTTGATCGAACACATGATCCAAACAGGCTTGATTACAAGCAATGCAGGTATTAATTTCGTCGGCACGGTTTTGCTCTGCTTTTAACACAAATTCAGGGTCGGCAAGGAAAGGTCTCGCCATAGACACAATATCCGCATCACCACGAGCCAGTACTTGCTCTGCCACTTCTGGCGTATTAATTCGATTAGAGGTGACCAAAGGCACAGATAAGGATTTACGCAGTTCCGCCGTCACCCAAGTGAATGCCGCTCGCGGCACTTTGGTAGCAATTGTCGGCACCCTCGCTTCGTGCCAACCAATCCCTGTGCTTATAATGCTGGCGCCAGCTTTTTCGATGGCAAGACCAAGTTTAACCACTTCTTCAAGATCACTACCGCCTTCAACAAGATCCAACATAGAAAGTCGGTAGATAATAATAAAATTACTGCCTACGGCTTCTCGAATTCGTCTCACTATGTCTGTCGGTAACTTGATTCTATGATCGTACTCTCCACCCCACTCGTCCTCACGCTGGTTTGTTCGAGCGGCAATAAATTGGTTCAATAGATAGCCTTCTGATCCCATCACCTCAACGCCGTCATAACCCGCTTTTTTAGCTAAAGTAGCGGCATTGATAAAATCAGATATTTGTTTTTCAATGCCTTCTGGAGTTAACGCCTCAGGCTTAAAAGGATTAATCGGTGCCTGCAAGGCAGATGGCGCAACCAGTTTTGGATTATAAGCATATCGGCCCGTATGCAAGATTTGCATGCATATTTTCCCGCCTTCTGCGTGCACTGCATCGGTAATGATTCGATGCTTTTTAACATCTTCCTCAGATGCCATTGTCGCCGCACCAGCGTAAACAGCACCTTCAGAGTTAGGTGCAATGCCACCAGTAACAATAAGCCCTACTCCGCCACGAGCACGCTCAGCATAAAATACGGCCATTCTCTCGATTCCGCCCTTCACTTCCTCTAAACCTAAATGCATCGATCCCATCAGCACTCTATTTTTTAGCTGAGTAAACCCTAGATCTAATGGTTCAAATAAATGTGGATACGTTGAATGGCTCATAATCTGACTCACTTTGTTTATTATTTTTTGGTATTGCAGCTGCCCGCATGCAATTTTGACACTGTCAAGATAGGTTTTCATTTTGACATTGTCAAGATAGAAGTATTTAATCAGCCCATGTCGACATTAAAAACACAGTATCATCACGGTGATCTCACCAAATCATTACTTGAATCCGCCTCTTTAATCATCAAAGAACAAGGCGTCGAAAGTCTAAGTATGCGCAAACTTGCAGACACTGTTGGTGTTTCAAGAACGGCGCCTTACCATCACTTCAAAGATAAAAACGCGCTGCTTTGCGCACTAGCAGAACAAGGTTTTTACGAGCAAGCGAAAATGCTCCACTCTTTGCGAGCACAAAAAAACACCGCTGAAGAAGGTTTCAAAAAATATGTTCACGCTTATTTAGAATATGCGCTTCAACATAATGAAACTTATGATCTTATGTATGGCAGAACGCTATGGAAAGCTGGCAATCCAAGTGACTCGCTAAAAGCAGCTTCTAAGCAAACATTTAAAGCATGGATTGATTGGGTGGAAGAGTTACAAGAGCAAAATATCCTTCCAAGTAACAATACGCCACTCAGAATTGGACAAACAACTTGGGCTAGCCTTCACGGACTAGCCCGACTGTTTATAGATGGCATCTACCTAGATACAGAAGATTTAACAGATATGGTTGAACAAATGATTAAAAACCTTTGTTCAACCAGCACCTAAATTGGATCGGGTATTAGACATTAATTGCTCTTTCTTTAATCGCCTAATGTCCCTATGACTTAAATACAATAACGGTGTAATAACAAAAAGCGACCCAATGAAAACACCTAAGTCTGGTGTTTCACCAAATACCCACCAACCTAGCAAAAATGCAAAAATCAACCCTGAGTATTCAGCGCTAGTGACTTTACTCGATGCCACATAACGGTACCCAATAAGACAGGATACGCTGTATAAAATAGAACAAATTGAAGATACTGCCGCGTAAATCAAGATTTCAATTTCAAACGTTTCTCCTTCCCAAAATGCTAAACCACCGGCCAGAGGCAAAGCAAAAAGCTGAGTAACAAATAAACCATAAAGCATACTTTGCTCTTGAGGCAGTTTTTTAATCAATAGACTATTCGCTGCTAACACAACCGCAAAAAGAACCGCGCTTATCATGGCAAACGTCACTTCAGTCGGCCTTAAAATTACCAAAGTACCAATAAAGCCCAATACAGCAGCAAGTACGACATCCACAGTTAAGCGCTCTTTATAGAAAAAAGCGCCAAAAAGCATTATTAGAATAGGTGCAGTGTAAAACACTGCATTGGCTGTCGCTAAAGGCAATTCAGCTAAGGAGATAACGAGAAGAACAGCCGCTAAAACCCATATATTCCCTCGAATAAAATGCCACTTTAAACCCAAGGTTGCCATTGACCTAGGTGAACTTAAGTATTTAGCCACTGCGATAGGACAAAGAATAAGGCACATGAAGACTGCACGAAAAAAGGTGAACTGAAAAATAGCCACATCAACGCCTGCCATCTTAATAAAGACATCGCACAAGGTTGCAAAAAAGCTTCCTAATACAAGAATTAAAATAGCACTGCTTACTGTACGACCCGACACAACTTATCTCCTAGAGAGCACGTATTATTCGCATCAGCTTAATGAGTACATGCCATTAGATAAAGTGATATATTTACCACTAGTATTAGTTATTTGGATAATAAGAATATGCTTCCTCCTCTAAAATCACTTCCCGTCTTCGAAGCTGTTGCTAGGCTAAACAGTTTTTCTCTGGCTGCTAACGAACTCAATGTCAGCCAGAGCGCAGTCTCCCACCAAATAAGAATTTTAGAAAACCACCTAGGGGAAAGTCTCTTCCATAGACAAGGAAGAAACCTAGAGCTAACAAAAGAGGGGAAACATTATTTAGATTCTATCAGCAATTCATTGCTGCAAATTGAAGAAGCGACAAACCATATTAAAGGCCAACAGAAAACCAACATCAGACTAGCTGTATACAGCTCGTTTGCTGTCTATTGGCTCATACCAAGACTTCCAGAGCTGAAGCACTTATATCCAAACTTAGAATTAAGCATTGAGATGAGTCATGGCACTCCGGATCTTTCCGATCGAACTGCTGACTTTTTTATCACCACAGAAAAAGAAAAACGAGGATTTCTATTTGAATCTCTCTATCAAGAAGAGTTATTTCCTGTTTGCAGTCAAAGCTATTTTGAGACGATTAAGAATAAATTGGGAGCAATAACCCATCAAGAGCTAGTAAATAAATTAAGCTCGACTCCTAGCTTACTTGCTCAATTCCCACTTATTACTTCATACAGCATCTATGATCGTCACATAGAAGACTGGAAGCGGTGGTTTGCTAGTTTAAAACACACCTTACCTGAACACATTCAATTTCATCGATTCAGTCACCTTATGCTGGCTTATGAAGCCGCAAAACACTCGTTAGGGATCGCACTTGTAAATGACTACATGATGAGTGAAAAACATGATGAGACAACTCTAATAAGACTCCCTTGTAGCTCATTCAAGACTGGAGACAACTTCTATATAGCTTACAAAGAAAGTCGAAAAGATGAAGACGCAATAAGATACTTGAAACGCTGGCTAAAAGAAGAGGCTAAAACCCTAGCTAAAGTATAATGAGATTGAAGAAACGGAACGAGGGCCGGATTTTAATGCTGCTGTCGCTAGGATTCTGAATTATAGACTAAACTAAAAACGGCATTATGTGTAGAGAGAACGACGACCTTCAATGATCTCAAGCTTTGCTTCATCCCCTTCGGGCATCCTGCGGATGTCTTCCACTGGTTCCTTCGGACTATGGCGTAAATCCAAAAGTAGTAAAGAGACAGATGACGTGGTTCCAAAACAAAAAAAGCCCTGACAGCGTTAGCTATCAGGGCCTTCTTAATATAAAGCTTGACGACGACCTACTCTCACATGGGATCTCCCACACTACCATCGGCGATGGCGCTTTTCACTTCTGAGTTCGGGATGGGATCAGGTGGTTCAACGCCTCTATGATCGTCAAGCAATTCGTTTTGCGTTTGTTCCGAGGTGCACTGTGTTGTGCGCTGACGTTTTATCGTTAGCTTGTCTCAAAACACGCGAATACGTGCTTGGATCTTTAACAATTCTTTTTTGAAATAGCGATAACCAAGTATCAAACCGATGTT
>NZ_FQVF01000005.1 GCF_900129155.1 Marinomonas polaris DSM 16579 | reverse complement strand
TGTAGGTCGTGCTTTAGCGCGTCAAGAAAGTTTTGTAAAGGCTAGATGCTTTTTGACGGCCTAAAGGCCGACCTACATATGATTGGTTGTGGTTTGGTGTGATCGGCTTTTGACGGCCTAAAGGCCGACCTACAGGTGATTGTATGATCGCCTCTTGACGGCCTGAAGGCCGACCTACAGGTGGTTGGTTTTCTGTAGGTCGTGTTTGTGTGTCGAGGTTTTTACAATAACGAACGCACGTACGCTTCGATCTCAGGGTTCTGGCAATTATCAAAGAAACATTGCTGGAAGCGTTCACCAGTTACGGCTGTTTTAACCAGTTCTTGGTCCATGGCTTTTAAACCATCCAAGTAGTTGTCTTTCATGGTTGCAGCTTTTACTAGGTTCAAGATACCAGCGTTTTTAACTTGTGGTTCTCTGCGTTCAACTGGGTAGCCTTCGCCACGTGGGCCAGTGAAGGCTTTTTCAAAGATGTAACGTGCATTTAGTTCTGCAGCCCAACCAAAACCTTTCGCAAATGCCATAGCAATGGCATTACCGTTGTTGATTTGGTTAAACAAGAAAGCGTCTGAAGGTTCTAGGCAGTAACCACACACAACACCTGGGTGAGCGTTCAGAGACATCATTGCGCCTTGACCAGTCCCACAACCAGAGACAACAAAGTCTACAGCATTCGAGTTCAATAAAAGGCTCGCCATGATGCCTAGGTGGATGTAAGTCAGGTGGTGATCGTTTTCATCACTCATGCCGACGTTAAACACATCGTGATTCAATGGACCAGCAACCGCGTTTAGTTGTTCTAGAATTACGGCGTTTTTACCTGCTTGGCTGTTTTCCATCATCAGTGCAATTTTCATAACTTTCTCCTGAATTCATTTAAGTCATTCGATGTCGCAAGACGTTGTTTATAAGAAGTCTTTTCGTACTGGTGTGAAATTGTCTAGCAAGACGCCTGGCTCTAAACAGCGGCAACCATGCATGACATTTGGCTCTTTATAAAGCGTGTCACCAGGACCAACAATTTTGGTTTCATCCCCTATTGTGAACTCAAACTTACCAGACAATACGTAAGTTAATTGTTCATGTGGATGATTATGAAGTGGGCCGATGGCATCTTTTTCAAAATGCACTTCGACTGCCATGATGTTATCTGAATAGGCCATGATTTTGCGTGAAACACCCGCACCAAGATCTTCCAGAGGGACTTCGTTATTGTAAACAAACATAGGACAACTCTTTGTATTCTTGTTTTAGACAAGACTACTATAGCAGCGATAAAACATTATTCAATCTTTTATGAAAAGCTGTTTCATTTATTTTATTTCGCGATAAAAAAACGAATTTTACAAAGTTGGCTATTCGAATGAATAAACTGACTAATAGATAAGAAAGAAAAGCAGATGAACAAATAAAAGAAAGCCGGAGCGAAATCACTCCAGCTTTTGATATTCCAGATAGCTATTACTGATGAATACTACTTAGCGTAACCTAATTTTTCAGATACTTTCGCTGCTGCTTCTTGTAGCAAACTAACGTATTTTTCAAATTTTTCAGGTGTATAACGTAGTGTTGGAAAAGATAAACTCAATCCTGCAATAACATTACCTAATCGGTCATAAATAGGCGCGGCAATACATCGCAGGCCTTCTTCTTGCTCTTCGTTATCCACACCGTAACCTAAATCTTTCACTTCTTTTAGCTCGACCAAAAGAGAGTCTATAGAACGGTGTGTTTTGGCCGTAGAAGGCAGGAATTCAGTGTCTTTCAAAACATCACGAATGTAGCTTTCTGGGCGCTCGGCAAGCAGTACTTTACCTATTGCAGTAGAGTAAAGCGGATTGCGGCGGCCAATACGAGATTGCATACGCAAGTTGTATTGAGCATCGACTTTGTATATATAAATAATGCCGTCACCATCACGAATACCAAGGTGCAATGCTTCTTTTGTCAGCTCACCAATACGAGACATATAAGGCTCGGTAAGTTCGACTAAATCAACATGCTCTAAAGCTCGCGCACTGACTTCAAATAGCTTCAGTGTAAGTGAGTAACGATCATCGTCACCTTCTTGTGATACAAACCCTAACATCTTCATAGTTTGCAAAAAGCGATACACAGTACTTTTTGACGTCATGACGATTTGAGACAGTTCTGTAACACCTAAGGACTTGTGTTCTGCTAAAGCGTTTAGAATAGCAAATACCTTCATCACAGAAGATACGGGTTCTATTTGCTGAGTATTTTCTTCATTTATCATATAAGTTTCATTTTTTTTGAAATGTGTTTTTGTAATTGTAGAGTAATTCTGCATATAGATACATCCCAGCATTACAAAATGAAACTTAATTCACAATTAAGATATTATACAAGTCACCAAAAATATCACTGCGGCAAGATGCGGAAGCATCGTTTTGATAAATCTTGTTTCCATAAACATGATTTTCATAAAAAATGTTCCGCATGCACCTGTAAAGCTCGTCTTTTCCTTTATCTTTTCCTAAAAGCTAAAAGATTTAAAAGCTAACGAGCTAACCAGCCGCCATCTACCGCAATGGTATAACCATTCACATAACGCGATGCTTCAGACGCCAAAAAGACAATCGGTCCAGCCATGTCACCAGGTGTACCCCAACGACCCGCAGGTATACGGCTTAATATTTCACTAGAACGATCTTCATCCGCACGCAATGCCGCTGTGTTGTCTGTGGCCATATAACCCGGCGCAATCGCATTGACGTTAATACCATGCTTTGCCCATTCGTTTGCCAGTAAGCGAGTTACCCCCATCACGCCACTTTTCGACGCTGTGTAAGAAGGTACTCGAATACCGCCTTGGTAAGACAACATAGAAGCAATATTAATAATGTTGCCGGATGTTCCTTGAGCGATAACCTGTTTAGCAAAGCCCTGAGACATAAAAAAGACCGCTTTAATATTCAGGTCCATTACATCATCCCAATCTTTTTCCGTAAAATCTATCGCGTCATTGCGGCGAATGATGCCCGCATTGTTAACAAGAATATCGACTTTACCAAAAACAGATACGGCTTCTTTAACAACATAGTCAACACTGTCTATTTTACTCATGTCAGCAATGACACTATGAAATTGACGACCTGTTTTTGCCATCAATTCAATTGTTTCTGTTGGGTCATCTCTATTTACGCCAACAACATCTGCACCAGCGCCTGCTAGAGCCAAAGCCATTCCCTGACCAAGACCTGTATTACATCCCGTCACAATGGCTACTTTACCCGTCAGATCGAACATATTTTATTCCTCGTGTTTATAATAGTTGGACAAGCAATTTCCCGCCTTGCTGTCCGCTCTCGATGCGCGGGGCATTGAAAGTTTTAAAATCATTTGCGTTGTATGTATCCTCCTATCCTGAAGGCTCCCACCTAACGTACTTACACTTCATATATGTACTTTGGCAGAAGTAGAGGCGCGCGAACGCGCCTCATCCAATACTCTCTATCCTCTTTCAACATCTGAAAAAATGCTTTCCTACTTATTTAATGGCTCTACGCAAAATACGATTACCTTGAGACATAAACTCTTTAGCGGCCTCTTCTACTTTGATATCGCCTTGGTCCATTTTTTCGATCATCTCTTCAAAAAGCCCCAATAACTTAGGATTTTCAAAATGAGCTGATGTAAGAATATTTTTAGGTAAGTCGTCTATTTGCGCTAACCCAGCAACGGATAAGTCCGAATCTTTGATAGTGCCATCCAAAGATAAAGCTCGACGAGCCGCCAAGCTCAAAGGCACGCCACGAGCTAGACCCATTGCGTTGTAACCTGCAGGTTCATTCAAAAGGAAGTTAATCAGCTTAGCTGCGTCTTTTGGATTCTTACTATTTTTGCCAATAGAAAGCATTAGTGCTGGCTTGTAGAATAAGCCAGCATCAGCCGCGCCTTTTCTCATTGGATAAAAGCCAATATCCAATGACATAGGTGGCTTTAAGTTGTCGTTATATTTGTTGATTGCTGAGTTCCACATGTAAACACCAGCCCATTCACCATTGATCCATGGCTTATGTTCGTACAAATTAGCCTTACCAAAGCCCGCCACATATTTACTGCTTGGCGCGACATGATTTTTCACCATGTCTTCATACATTTTGAAAAACTCAAGCATCTGTGCATCGGAGTAAGCGAATTTTTTATTCGCCTCATCGATCATTGGAATGCCATACTTTTGAACCATAAACGAACGATTCATCGCGATGATGTCACGACCTTCAAGAATGATAGGAAAGAACTCATCGCCAAGTTTTTCTTTAAAAACAGGCCCAGCAGCCATTAAATCTTCCCAAGTTACTGGGTACGGAAGGCCAGCTTTTGCCCATGTATCTTTGTTGTAATAGAAAATACGTGCCGCCATGGAAACAGGGATGCCATTGAGTTTTCCGTTATTTGTTCCGGCATCAAGAGCGGATTTATCGAACTGAGTAAGGTCTAATACGTCGCTGTATTCACGTAGATCTTTAAAGCCATCTCCTCGTGCAGAGAAGATCGGCATCCAATTCCAGTTTGTTTGCATGACATCTGGTTCAGTATTACCCGCAATCTGAGTCGTTAATCGTTCTAGATGACCGCCCCAGCCGGTGTATTCTGTTTTAACAGAGATTTCTGGATGCACTTTTTCGAACTCTTTAACAGCGTCGTTGGTTGCTGTGTGTCGGGAGTTCCCTCCCCACCATGACATACGCAAATCTTCTGCGTTTGCATTCACACTCACCATTGAACCAGCAGAAGCCAATCCGACTAACAGAGCTATTGTTTTTATTTTCATGTCCTTTTTCCTCGTTAGTGATTACTCAATTTTTTGCACGACTATCACTCTTGCTTTATGCGGCTTAGCTGTCGTGCAAAAGTCTTACAAAGAGATATTCATCTCAGTTTTCTTATCAAAAATATGAGCGTTGCTCATTTCGAAATGGAACCGCTGTTCTTTCCCGATTGAATCCAACAATTTAGCTTCTACGACATCAGAAGGAACTCGTGTACAAAGCTCTCTATCTTCTACGGTAAAGTGGACGTAAAACTCTGCGCCCATGTTTTCCATGCGCACAATCGTGCCCTTGATGATTTCATCCTGCGGCGAATTTTCATCTGCTAACTTGATGAATTCAGGACGAATACCAAACACCACGTCTTCGGTAAAATTGGTTAGAACTCTCTGAAGTTTTTCATCTGGTAAACCTAGCATCTGAGACGACAAGGCTAAGTGGCACTTACCTTCACCAGTGCGATCTAAACGCGTTTCAACCATGTTCATTTCTGGCGCGCCGATGAATCCCGCAACAAACAGGTTTTTCGGGTATTTATAGAGGTTGGCAGGCGTATCCACTTGCATGATGTGACCGTCTTTCATCACGCAAATACGGTCGCCCATGGTCATGGCTTCTGTTTGATCGTGGGTAACATAAACACTGGTTGCCGAACGATTGGTCTTTTTCAGCGTTTTATGCAAATCCGAAATACGCACACGCATAGACGCTCGTAACTTGGCATCCAAATTTGACAAAGGCTCATCAAACAAGAACACCTGAGGGCGCTTAACAATGGCACGACCTACTGCAACACGTTGCGCCTGACCACCAGAAAGCTGACGTGGCAAGCGATCTAGCAAAGGCGTAAGTTCAAGAAGTTCAGCGGCTTCGTTGACTTGTTTTTCAATATCCGCCTTGCTGACTTTTGCTAATTTCAAACCAAAGCCTAAGTTTTCACGCACACTCATGTGGGGATAAAGCGCATAGTTTTGGAACACCATGGCAATACCACGATCTTTAGGCGGCAAACCGTTTACGACCTTGCCACCAATGCTAATAGAACCACCAGTAACCGATTCCAAACCCGCCAACATACGTAATGTCGTCGATTTCGCACAACCAGAAGGCCCGATGACAACCAAGAACTCGCCGTCTTCAATTTCTAGGTTAATACCATGAACTGCTTTGAAGCCGTTCGAATACACTTTGGTCAAATTTTCAAATACAACTTTAGACATACTATTCACCTATCCCTTAACGCCACCGGACGAAATTCCTTCTACGAAGTAATTCTGTGCGATTAGGAAAACAACAATTGACGGAACAATGGCAATGGATGCCATAGCCAGAATTTCATTCCACTGAGTACCTTCGGTCACATCAATGGACAGTTTAAGAGCCAATGCGATTGGGTATTTTTCTACGCTGGAAATATAAATAAGCGGCCCCAAGAAATCGTTTACTGACCACATAAACTGGAACAGCGCGACAGAGATAATCGCAGGCTTCAACATAGGCACTACGATGTACCAAAGCAGCTGATAAGAGTTACAACCATCGATTTGTGCTGCTTCTTCCATATCCGTTGGCAAGCCACGTAAAAACTGAATCAACATGAAGACAAAGAAACCTTGCGTCGCAAATGCCATCGGCAAATACAAAGGCAAATAGCTGTCTAGCATGCCCATTTCGCGGAACATCAAGTATTGAGGAATCAACAACACAGACGTTGGCAACAAAATGGTAGCCACCAAGGTGACGAACCAGAATTTCTTAAATGGGATATCAAAGCGAGCAAATCCATAAGCCACAATGACCGACGAAATCACCGTCAAAATCACTTTCGGCACCACGTAATACAAGGTGTTTAAAAAGAATCGTCCGAAGGTATATTCCGTGCCGGTATTCCAACCATTAATAAAACCATCTAGTGAAAACTCTTTTGGCCAAAGGCTCAAAGAACTAAAGATTTCATGGTTTGGTTTGAAAGCTGCTGAGAACATCCAAAACAGCGGATACAACATCACCAATCCAAAAAACAGCAAGATAATGTAACGAATAGATGCGCCTACTCGTTGCTTACGAATTTCAGCTCTTAGTGTTGGGTTATTCTTAAGGTCAGCGGATAACGCTGCTTTATTAGGGAATACTTTATTCATAATTATTTACCACCCTTATCACCTGAGTAGAACACCCAGTACTTCGATGATTTGAATGAAATCGCCGTAAATATCGCCACAGCAACAAACAGCACCCAAGCAAGCGCACTACCATAGCCAAGATCGAAATACTTAAACGCCGTCTCATAGATATAAAGCGAGAACAAATACGTCGATTTAGCGGGACCACCGCCGGTAATAACGTACGGCGCCGTAAACTCTTGAAACGCCTGAGTGGTTTGCATAATGAAGTTAAAGAAAATAACAGGAGTAATAAGAGGCACGGTGATCTTGGTGAACATCTGCCATTTAGATGCACCGTCAATCATGGCAGCTTCATACTGAGATTGTGGAACACTCTGCAGAGCAGCCAAGAAAATCACCATAGCCGAACCAAATTGCCAAACACGCAACAAGGTTACGGAGAACATGGCAAATACGGGCTCGCCCAACCAAGAGATCGCCTCAATACCAAAGACACTTAGGAAGCTATTCAGCAAGCCATCGAGTGAGAATATAGCGCGCCACAATACCGCTATCGCCACACTACTACCCAAGATAGAAGGGATGTAATAAGCGGTACGGAAGAACTTAATGCCGCGAAGCTTAAAGTTCAGCACAAAGGCAATAAAGAGTGCGAAGGCTAATTTCAGCGGAATGGTCAGAAACACATACGCGAACGTTACCCCCATAGATTGGTAGAAGGTATCGTCATCCATCATGTAACGATAGTTATCTAAGCCAATGTACTCTGGCGGATTAATTAGATCGTAGTCAGTAAAACTGATGATCAAGGATGAGAGGAAGGGAAACGCTGTAAATACTAGAAGCCCTATGATGTAAGGACTAATGTACAGCAACCCTAAACGCTTATTTTCATACATAGTTTTTAACTCTGAATGTTGTTTTTATTTGACGTTGTGAAAACATACTAGAAGAACAATAAAAAAATAACAATAATTAATTAATTTTTTCAAAACACTTTTTCATTTTTATTGATGAATAAATTTAAAATAGCTGTTAATCTGTTTTTCATTCGGTGTTCAGATAGAAAAAGCTCAACTAGCGTGGGAATAGCAACAGTGGAAAAAAGAGCACGAATCCATCAGTAAAGACGAAGCCGCAAACAAAAATAAGAGAGGAAATCATGTCACTAGGTACCACCACATCCTTGGCATTTAAGCGCACAACTGACGAAAAGACAGGGTCAATCGTTACTCAGCTAACACCTGATAGCAGTGTGTGTAATCGAAACTATTTTTATCAAAAATGCTTCACAGAAGATGGCAATAAGCTTCTTATCTCGGCCAATTTTGATACCGAAAGAAACTACCACCTTTTAGATTTACATAATGAAACAGCTATACAGCTCACCGAAGGTAAAGGCGACAATGTATTTGGCGGCTTTCTTACCACACAAGATGACGCACTGATCTTTGTAAAAAATAACAAGCAGCTCATTCGTGTCGATCTTAAGAACCAAGAACACAGTGTTTTATACGAAGTGGCTAAAGGCTGGGTAGGCTACGGCACTTGGGTACCAAATTCGGCTTGCACGAAAGTCGTTGCGATAGAAATAAAAGATACGGATTACATGGAGCTAGATAGCTGGCAAAAATTTGCTCAGTTTTATCACCAAAAACCACGCTGTCGCTTAATCTCAATCGATCTAAAAACAGGTCAACGCACAACCATCTTCGAAGAAAATATTTGGCTTGGCCATCCGCTTTATCGTCCTAATGACGACAATACCATCGCATTCTGCCATGAAGGCCCGCACGACTTAGTTGAAACACGGATGTGGATGATAGATGAAAAAGGCGACAACATGCGCAAGGTCTACGAGCAAAGCGAAGAGGAATCGTGTACTCACGAATTTTTCGTACCTGACGGATCAAAAATGATGTTTGTGTCTTATAGACCCAATACAAACAAACGCCAACTTTGTTCTGTAGATGCACAAACGCTAGCCTTTAAAGTAGAAGCTGAAATGCCAGCTTGCAGTCATCTAATGAGCAACTACGACGGCTCTTTAGTGGTTGGTGATGGTTCAGGCACACCAGTAGATGTTGCCGATAATACCGGCCACGGCATCGAAAACGACCCTAACCTGTATTTGATTAATTTATCTGACGCAAGCATTCGCCCTATTACAGAACACAATACCAGCTGGAAAGTCTTAAACGGTGATCGTCAGATCAACCACCCTCACCCTTCTTTCACACCAGATGATAAATCAGTGCTCTACAGCTCAGACGTAAATGGCACACCCGCTATTTACCTCGCAACCCTGTAAAGCACTGACTTGTTAAACGCGTTACTCTCTGTGTAACTTTACCTAGCTATGTTTCGTTCATGTTCCATAGCTAGGTTTTTTTATTTCAGATCATCAATTATTCCACAGTAACCGATTTAGCTAGGTTACGAGGCTGATCTACGTCGGTGCCTTTTACGACTGCAACGTGGTAAGACAATAACTGCAGCGGAATTGTATGAACAATCGGCTCTAGAATGCTGTCTACTTTTGGCACTTCGGTGAAGATGATATTTTCTTCGTTATGCAGGTCTGTGTCCTTGTCGGCAAAAACATACAGTTCGCCACCGCGAGCCGCCACTTCTTGTAGATTAGACTTAAGCTTATCCAACATGTCGTTATGTGGAACCAGTGCAATGATTGGCATATTCTCATCAACCAAAGCCAATGGACCGTGTTTTAGCTCACCTGCTGGGTAGGCCTCCGCATGAATGTAAGAAATTTCTTTTAGTTTCAATGAGCCTTCTAGCGCGATTGGGAACATGGTGCCACGTCCCAAAAATAGCGCATTGGTCTTATTAGCAAAACGATCCGCAACAGTCTTAATGTGAGCATCTTCTAAAAGAGCAGCATTCACGTAAGCAGGTAATGAACGCATAGCTTGCACAAGCTCTTTTTCTCTTTCTGCTGACAGACCATTTTCTACAGCAATAGCAACACTGGTAATCAATAGTGCAGTCAGCTGAGTGGTAAAAGCTTTAGTGGATGCTACGCCGATTTCTGGGCCAGCATTGGTAAGAAGAGTAAGCGCTGACTCACGTACCAGCGTACTAGATGGGACGTTACAGATAGCTAGAGTCGTTAAATAACCCAGCTCTTTTGCCATACGCAACGCAGCCAGTGTATCCGCTGTTTCGCCAGACTGTGACAAGGTCAAAAACAAGGTTTTCTTCGGCACAGCCACTTTGCGATATCGATATTCGCTTGCCACTTCAACACTGCATGGCAAACCAGCTAAATCTTCAATCCAGTATTTTGCCACCATGCCAGCATGATAACTGGTACCACAAGCAACGATATGTACATTTTCCACTTCTTTTAAGAAAGCAGAATCTGCACCAAAGCAGCTAGTAAGAACCTTGGTTTCACTAATACGACCTTCTAGACAAGCACTGATCACTTTAGGTTGCTCGTAGATTTCTTTCATCATGTAATGACGAAATTCACCTTTGTCTGTCGCGTCGATGTTGTGGTTAAACACGCTAATTGGACGGTCTTGCAACTCGCCTTTTACATCATAGATAGACACGTTATCACGACTTACTTCAACCACGTCGCCTTCTTCTAAAAAGATGAACTGGTCAGTAACATGCAATAATGCAAGTTGATCTGACGCGACAAAGTTTTCTTCAATACCAACACCAACTACAAGCGGGCTGCCTTTACGTGCGGCAATAAAGCGATCGTTATCGTCTTTTTGCACCACTCCGATAGCAAAAGCGCCATGTAGTTTCGTTAACGTCGTTTGCACAGCTTTCAGCAAATCTGGCTGTGTTTTTAACGCATCATGAATAAGGTGAACGATAACTTCGGTATCTGTTTCGGATTTGAATTCATAACCTTTGGCTTTTAATTCGCGACGTAATGGTTCGTGATTTTCAATGATGCCATTATGAACCAGAGCAAGATCATTACCTGAAAAGTGTGGATGTGCATTAGCTTCCGTTGGCTTGCCATGAGTGGCCCAACGTGTGTGAGCAATGCCCATTTTGCCATCTAGTGGCTCTGCTTCGAATTTGTCTTTTAATGCCTGAACTTTGCCAACGGCACGGTGTGAAAACACACCTTCTTCGTTGTTAATCGCAATACCGGAAGAATCATAACCACGGTATTCAAGACGGCTAAGACCTTCAATTAAAATTTTTGATACGTTACGACGCGCAATGGCGCCAACTATTCCACACATGAGAGAATCCTTTTCGTGTTTGTGCCGAGGCTCAGCTCAACACAATAATAAATATGATGAGATAAACAGCGAGTTAATGACTCGCCGCTTCTCCTGTTTAATATGTAAAATTCTGTTTAATAGATTAAAAGCTAAAGCGTTACTTTTTGATTGGACGAGGCCAATTGTCTTTGTTGGTTTGTCGCGCTCTGGCGAAAGCCAATTGATTCACGCCCACTTGTTTAGTGATGGTCGAACCCGCAGCGATCATTGCACCTTCTGCTACTTGCACTGGTGCGACTAACGATGTGTTTGAACCGATAAAGACGTTATCGGCCACTTGTGTCAGATGTTTATTTACACCATCGTAGTTGCAGGTAATGGTGCCTGCGCCAACGTTCACGTTTGCACCCATTTCTGTATCGCCAATGTAGCTTAAATGATTAACCTTGCTGCCTTCACCAATAATGGCTTTCTTGGTTTCAACAAAGTTGCCAATCTTGGCTTTATTAGCAAGCTGTGTGCCTGGACGTAATCGAGCAAAAGGACCGATGTCGCAATTTTCGCCAACTTGGCTTTCTTCAATTAGCGTGTTGCTTTTAATAATAGTATTGTCGCCAATGGTGCAGTTTTTAAGATGGCAATTTGGCCCAACTTCAACACCAGTACCCAACACTACTTTACCTTCAAAAATACAGTTCACGTCGATAATGACATCGTGACCGGTAGTCAATTCTCCACGAATATCAATGCGAGATGGGTCAAGCAAGGTCGCGCCATTTTGCATAAGGCTAACGGCTTGCTGGTTTTGTAACTCACGCTCTAATGCGGCAAGCTGAACTCGGTCATTGACGCCTGCCACTTCGGCCTCGTTTTCTGGGTTCACTGTGACAATATCCACACCATCACGTGCCGCCATAGCAATCACATCGGTCAAATAATATTCGCCTTGGGCGTTATTATTCGTTAAGGCTGCAAGCCAGCCTTGTAGATGATTATTCGGCGCTAGCAAAATGCCGGTGTTCACTTCTTTAATAGCAAGCTGGTCTTCAGCAGCGTCTTTTTGCTCAACAATCGCTGTCACTTTGCCTTGTTCGTTGCGAACAATCCGACCGTATCCAGTTGGATTATCAAGAGAAATCGTCAATAAAACTAAGGTATTGGAATTAGACAGAGCAGTCATTTTTTCTAATGTACTGGCACGAATCAGCGGAACATCACCATAAAGAGTTAATGTCGCACCATCAGCCTGAAGAAAAGGCGCAACGCGACGCAATGCATCACCAGTTCCTTGCGGATCATTTTGCCAAACAATATTGGCTGAAAAGTCCTGACAATTTGCTTCGACTTGTTCACCCTGGTGGCCAACAACGAGATGTAATTTTGATTCAGGTAATGTACTTGCTGTGGTTAGTACTCGTTTTACCATGGCGATACCGCCAACTTTGTGCAATACCTTGGAAAAGGCTGATTTCATTCGGCTGCCCTTTCCGGCAGCAAGAATTACGATGTCCTGAGTCATGAGCATCCTTGAATTGGCGTCTTTAAATAAATAATGAATATTACTGATAAAAGCTATTAGACCTTTTTGCCTAAACCGTCACAACCCAAATTGTCACAAAAAAAATGACAATTTTTATAAAAAATCATAAATCGATGATTTTAAACGCTTCTAGGCAAAGCAAAAACAAAGATTGTCAGGAAATAATCAATATGATGTTGATGCGTTACATTACGGCATTACCAGTATAAAATATCGCCTTAATATTAATAAAAACCATTATCAAATGGTTTACACATCACCAAAGTAAAGGATTAGCATGAGTCAAATCAGCGAACCGAAGCAACTTGATGAGCTTTATAACGAGGCACATCCTTTAGCATTAAAAAAAGAGATTGATGAACTAGAACAACACTCAATCACCTTCATAGAGCACTGTCCTTTTATTATCATGTCAACATCGGATAAGAATGGATTCGCAGATGTTTCACCTCGTGGCGGTGATGCGGGGTTTGTTAAAGTGCTGGATTCAAAGACCATAGCGTTCGCAGACACGGCTGGTAACAATCGCTTAGATAGTTTGAGAAACATCGTAGAAAGACCAAAAGTTGGTCTACTTTTTATGATTCCTGGTATCGGTGAAGTTGTGCGTATAAAAGGCACTGCTAGCCTACACTCAGATAACGAAACACTAGATTTATTTGTTGAAAATAATAAGCCGCCAAAACTGGTGGTTAAAATAAGCGTACATAAATTACTTTTTCATTGCCCCAAAGCCATTGCCGTTGCAAAGCTTTGGAGCGAAACAAATAAAGTGGAACGTTCATTTCTGCCTTCACTTTTGAACATCATTCAAGATCAAACCCAAGCATCAAGTTGATGCTTGGTCTAAGGTAATGGCGGAATGGCTGAACGTCTTGGACAAGCATTGCACTCCGCTTGAAGGAGTTCTACTAGAAGCCTCGTAGCTGGACCTGTTCGTTCACCTTTCCCAAAGATAGCAAACATGTGGAAACTTCGCTCACTACCAGAAATCAATTTCAATTTTTTAAGTTTTCCACTTTGCAAGGCGTATTCTAAATCTGCCTTTGGTAGCCACGCAAAGCCTATACCGCTAGTCACTATTTCTAAAGCGGATTGCACACTCGATACCGTCCATCGTCTGTCGGTGCCCAACCAACCCGCATCAATAGAGGTTTCTGATGCTGAATCTCGTATGACGATCTGTAGCTCTCGACTCAAGCGCTCGTTATTAATTGGATCCGCCTCTTGATGCAAAGGGTGGCTCGTAGCCGCTACTGCGATCATTTCAACTTCAACAATGGGATCGGCCAAATAACCTTTTGGAACAATAGCGCTAAGCACTAAGTCTGGACTGCCTTTTCGTAGTGCTTCTTCTCCTCCGCTTAATACAGCTTCTTTTAATTGCACTTGCGTTCCTTGGCTTTGTGGCTCAAAAGCTTGCAAGGCACGTAACAAAGCCGGTGTTGGAAAGGCTTGATCGACCACTAATTCTAATTCAGGCTCCCAACCTTGGCCAAGTGTGTGAGCTAGCTCTTCTAGATCTACTGCTTCTTTTAATAAATGCCGTGAACGACGTAACAAGACTTCACCGCGCTCAGTAAGTTTGGCTTTTCGCCCTTCGATAATCAGCAACGGATAGCCTAGCTGCTCTTGAAGCTTTGCGACTGTGTAGCTAACTGAAGATTGGCTTTTATGGAGTGCTTCTGCGGCTTGGGCAAAACCACCTTTGTCCACAACAGATTGCAAAACGCGCCATTGCTCTAACGTTACTCTCGGGGCTTTCAAGATAATTCTCTTATATAGAATACATGGATAATTAATGTATCGTATTTTTCGATCAATATCTCCAAAAAATGTCGCTTTTTAATCGAATTACTTGGTAATAAGATAGCCTCATTATCAAGTGACGGGCCATCTTGGCTCACTTAAGATTACCGAGGAGAAATTATTACAATGGCTACTTTACTACGTATCGACTCTAGCGCTTCTGGCGAAAACTCTAAATCACGTCAACTAGCAAACGAGTTTGTTGAAAAATGGTTGGCAAAAAACCCAGAAGGTAAAGTCGTTGCTCGCGATGTAACTGCGAACCCACTACCTCACTTCACAGGCGAAACATTAGGCGCACTGTTTACTCCAGAAGAAAACCGTTCTGCTGAACAACAAGCTATTGTTGCGATTGGTGATGAACTGATTACTGAACTAGAAGCTGCTGACGTAGTGATCGTTTCAGCTCCTATGTACAACTTCGGCATTCCTTCTACGCTGAAGTCTTACTTTGACTATATTGCTCGTGCTGGCCGTACGTTTAAATACACAGAAACTGGACCTGTTGGCCTTGTAAACAAAGATGCTTACATCTTTGCTGCAAGTGGTAGCTTCCTAGCTGGCGCTCCAGTTGATCACCAAGTGCCACATATCCAAACATTCCTAGGTTTCATTGGTCTAAACGTGAAAGAGACTTTCATCGCTGGCGGTCAAGCGATGGGCGCACCAGGTGAAGAAGCTTTCAACCAAGCCAAATCACAAATTGCAGTAGCTGTTTAACATTAATTTTTAATCCCTTTTAAGTTAATGTTATTGGTTACTCAAAAAAAAACCGATTAGAGTCTTATAATCGGTTTTTTTGTGGAAATTATCTAACTAACATAAATATCAACAGTCTTGTCGGGATCCCCTAACAAACAATTGAATTGCATCAAAGCCCATTAGCTTTCAGGGCAATGCGCTTACGCTGTACGTCAACTTCTAACACTGTAACATTGACCACTTGCCCCACTCGAACTAAATCCCTTGGGTCTTTAACAAATCGATCTGCCAATTGCGAGATATGGATCAATCCGTCTTGATGCACACCCAAATCTACAAAAGCACCAAATGCCGCTACGTTAGTCACAACGCCTTCTAACGTCATGCCTTCTTTCACATCTTCAAGCTTTTGAACGCTATGATCAAAAGACGCATAACGAAACTCTGGACGTGGATCTCGACCTGGCTTGGCAAGCTCATTAAGAATATCCGTATAAGTAAAATCTCCTGCTTGGACAAAGCTTGGGGCTAACTGCTTTAGCTGCTGTAAAGCACTACTGTTATTAAGCAAGTCATTTGCTTTTAGCTTTAATTGCGCGGCCATTTTTTGAACTAATGGGTAGGATTCAGGATGCACACCAGACTGATCTAATGCTTCTTTACCATTTAGTATTCTTAAAAAACCAGCACACTGCTCGAAGCATTTATCTCCGATGCCTTTTATCTTTAACAGCTCACTTCTAGATTCGATTCGGCCTTTCTGCTGACGGTAATCCACGATATTTTGCGCTAAGCGACTGGTTAAGCCAGAAACGTAAGACAATAAAGAAACCGAAGCGAGGTTAATATCCACGCCAACGCGGTTAACACAATCTTCTACTACGTTTGCAAGCGACTTAGACAGTAAGGTTACTTTGACGTCATGCTGATATTGGCCAACCCCAATAGCCTGAGGATCAATTTTCACCAATTCAGCAAGCGGATCTTGAAAACGACGAGCAATAGATACCGCTCCTCGTATAGTGACATCTAAATCAGGAAATTCTAGTATCGCTATTGGTGAAGCAGAATATACAGAAGCTCCAGCCTCACTCACCACCACAGCTCGACAATCTAGATTCGATTCGGTAATAAGCGCTCTTACTAGTGCTTCAGTCTCTCGTGAAGCAGTACCGTTACCAATCGCTACCCAACCAATATTATGTTTGTGAATCAGCTGAGAGAGTATTGCGCTAGCTTCTTGTGTACGATTCTGAGGTCCATGAGGGTAAATAACACCGTGATCAAGCAAAGAACCTTGCTCGTCGATAACCGCCAATTTAACGCCGTTGCGAAAACCAGGATCAACACCTAATACTCGATGCGCTCCTGCAGGTGCAGCCATTAATAAATCTTGTAGATTATCAGCAAAAACCTGAATAGCACCTTCTTCAGCTCGATCTTTCAATTGAGAAAGAACATCGGTTTCTAGTTTTGGCAGAAGTTTATTTTCCCAAGCCAGATTTAAATACTTACGCTGCAAAGGCGTTACTCGATGAGATTCTGGTAAGTTTGCATCAAGCAATTGATTAAGATGAGGAAAGATTAATACGTCAGGATAATTTTTCTCATTCTTCAAAGAAACACTCAGTTTTAATATCGACTCTTTTTTTCCTCGAAAGAGAGCAAGCAAACGATGAGAAGGCACTTTATTTATCGCTTCTTGGTAATCAAAGTAATCACGGAATTTCTCACCTTGCTCCTTTTTACCTCGCAGAACTCTACTGGTTAAAAGACCATCTTTGAGCAATACTGCACGACCTTTTTTTAGAACATCACTGTCATTGGCAATAGCTTCATTCAATATTTCAGCTACACCCTCTAAAGCAGACTCTGCCGATATTACAATATTATTCTGCTTACACCATGCATCAATTGCAGACAAGGTATCAGAGCGCTGGCCTGACCATACTAAAGCCGCTAAAGGCTGAAGCCCTTGCTCCCTAGCCTCATCTGCTTTTGTCTTACGGGTTTTCTTAAATGGCGAGTACAAGTCCTCGAGCTCATTTTTAGAGACGGCATTTTGTATTTTTTTTCTTATGGAATCGGAGACATTTGAATCTTCAGCTAATAACGCAAGAATGCTTTCTTTGCGCTTTTTTAATTCAACTAAATACTGCCATCTATCGTAAAAAGATCGC
This sequence comes from Marinomonas polaris DSM 16579, assembly GCF_900129155.1. Taxonomy (GTDB): domain Bacteria; phylum Pseudomonadota; class Gammaproteobacteria; order Pseudomonadales; family Marinomonadaceae; genus Marinomonas; species Marinomonas polaris. The sequence goes on along the minus strand of NZ_FQVF01000005.1, from coordinate 288,489 downwards.
AAATCCTGATCACTCATGCCGCCTGTATTTTCTTTTCTATACCGAGCGATGAATGGAACAGTTGCACCTTCTTCAAATAATTGAATAATATTATTGCTGTATTTTTTTAATATAGAAAACTCTAAGCTTAGGTTATCTGATATGGAATTCATTTATTACCCTATTGTTTACACTTTTCTAACAGATTAAACACGTTATTTGATTAGCATGTTAGGTTGTTTTTTATTAAAATCCACACACAAACTTGAAATAGTATAAAATTACATCACAATGTACTGATATCAATTCAATGTTTTTTTACGGTATGAATTATTATTGAATTTGTAGCATAAGATAAAACACTTTTTTCATCTGGTTCAGATTCACTATCAACCTAAGAAAGCGTTTTATTTTTTCCAATCTTATGGAATTTTCAAATTTATTAATTTTAACACATACCACTGAGCATAAAAGACGGATCTATTTTTTCAGTGCAGGACCAACTAGTTATTCAGAGACAATCAGTTCTTAACAGATAAATAGGGGACACCAATGAGTTTATTACTAGAATTAGCAGGCAATAAAGCAAAAGCACGCGCAGCAGCAAAAGAGCTAAGCGTTGCTCAACTTGAAAACCTAATTGCAGGCTTCAACAATGCGCTTGAAAAAGCAAAAGAAGAAGAAGCGGCTCGTGACGCAGAGCAAGCACTAAAATCTGCTCGCGCTGAAGAAATTGCAAACCTAATCGCTAAAAGCGGCTTAACAATGGAAGAAGTAGCATTACTAACTACTCCAAAAGCTGGCGCGACAAAAGGCAAAACTGTTGAGCCTAAATACCGCTTAACAGTAGCTGGTGAGACTCACGAATGGACTGGCCGTGGCCGCACACCAAAAGTATTCCAAGAATACTTTGATGCTGGCAACAGCCGTGAAAGTGTAGAAATCAAATAATTTTTGATTCTAGCTTTATATGAATAATAAAAAAGCGACTCATTGAGTCGCTTTTTTATTGGCTAAATCTATTTTTGGTCTAAAAATAAGAGCGCTTAGCTACTTTGTTTCGTATAGATCAGATCCCATACACCGTGACCTAAACGCTCACCACGCTGTTCAAACTTTGTCAGTGGACGCCATTCAGGGCGAGGGTGATACAAGCCTTTACCAGCCGCATTCTGATAGCCACCTTGGACTTCCATTACTTCCATCATATGCTCGGCATAAGGCTGCCAATCTGTTGCCATGTGAAAGTGTCCGCCTTCTTTTAATACATTTGCTACTTGCTGAGCAAACAAAGGCTGAACGATACGGCGTTTATTGTGCTTCTTCTTGTGCCAAGGGTCTGGGAAAAACAACTGAAATGCACTGGCTGCTTTCTGTGGTAAACAGTTCGCCATAACTTCAATCGCATCATCACAATAAACACGTAAATTAGTAATGCCTTCCTCTTTTGCCAGCATCATCAGTTTAGCAACACCCGGTGGGTGAACTTCAATACCGATAAAATCTTTCTCTGGAGCATTTTTTGCCATCTCGACAAGCGAAGCTCCCATACCAAAACCTACTTCAAGCACCACATCTGATTCACGACCAAATACGGTTGCGTAATCAATTCGCCCATCAGCAAGATCTAAACCGTAAACGGCCCAGTTCGCATCGTAGTTCTTTTGTTGACCTTCAGTCATGCGACCACCACGTACAACAAAGCTACGAATGGTGCGTTTCTTGATAGGTTCTTGAGTATTTGTTTCTTGCTCTTGCATGGTTAAATATCACTTAAGTGTGTTCTATTTTGATGAGCCTACACCGACCTAATTCGTTCGATTTAGGTCAATCATGTCTTTTGGGTAAGACTAGCGGGGCGTTATCCTACCGGAAAAAACATTTGATGTCCTGCTTTTGTCGGTTAGTTTATTAAGACCTAAAGTCCCATTGTCTATGACTTTTGGTGACTTGAACGCCAAAAGTTCAGCACCAAAAGCCCCCAAGCAATGAGGTAGCATAAACCGCCGAGAGGAGTCACTGCTCCTAACAATGTGTAACCCGTTAAAGCCATGACATATAGACTACCGGCAAATAAAATATTACCAATACAAAGAAGCAGTAGTATGCTTTTAGCTGAAGATAAATAAGCAGATAAGGCAACCACCACCAATCCAGCTAAAGCATGATACATAAGGTATTGGCTTGCAGTGTGCCACCAGCCTAACGCTTTCAAGTCTAGTATACTGGTCAAAGCATGAGCACCAAATGCACCAGCGGCAACCGATATAAAAGCTTGGGCAGCAAAAAAACCGCCCCATTTCAAAGGCAATCGTGCTGATACTTTTGTTGCATGGTCTTGTTTGGCCGGTTCTTTCTTAGCCAATTCTTGCTTTGAAAGAGATGAAGGCGACTCAACGTCGTTATAAGACATAGATTATTCCAATACGTTTAAATAACCATTACTACCAATGGCGTAATAACGATTACCTGAACCAAAAGCCAGAGCTAAAACACTAGCGCCACTCGGTCGACTCTTTGGAGTAAAAATCTCCCACTCTTTTTGGACAACTCCTGTACTGACTTGAACCAAAGACACTCGACTATTCACTTCACCAATAAGAATGGATCTGTCATCTTTTGAAAAAACCGCCTGACTGATGGTGACATTGCGGTACTTAAGAGCCCCGGTGTCGATTTTGGTAAGCTCTTTGCCTGTTTTAGTAGACCAAATTTTTGCATTTCCTAGTTGAGCAGCACCAAACGCATATTTACCATCGGCCGATAAAGCCACACTAGCAATGTCATTACTTAGAGGCCATTGATATTTCTTTTCACCGGTTTGCATATCCCACAAGGTGACATTAGAAGAATCATCACCTGTAATACCCAGCATTCCATCTGGCGTCACATCGACAGCACGAACTGTTGAACCTGTTCGTAACGTTTGCTTGATACCGCCACGCTTAATATCAAAAAAACGAGCAGTCTGGTCATTTAAGCCAACTAAAGCATAATCACCGTTCTGGGTAAGTTTTAGAGATTGAATGTCACCTGGCGTCGTCCAGAAACCATCAGATTTACCTGTTGCGGTATTCCATAGAACTAACGAACGAGCGCCGCCAGTTGCTGCAAATTGCCCGCTTGGGTCAATATCGACACCAAGCAAGGATGAATACTCACCTTTAGCATGATTCCAGTTAAAACGACGTTCATTGACGGCATTTACCCAAAAACTACCGCCATGCTGAATGGAACCAACTAAAGCAGTGGCGCCGTCATCACTGAGAACGGCAGAAAACAAACCCTGCACAGCATATTGAGCAGTTCGAACTGGCGCTTCTGCTGAGCAAGACAATAAAGCTGCGGAACAGAAAGCAATTAAACCAAGCTCAAACGCTTTTTTCACTGTGCGCTTCATGTAATTCCTTAATCAACTGATCTTCATATTGGAATCGTTCTGCCATTACGACAGCCAAAGCCTGCAATGAAAAAGGCAAGGCCTCAAGCTGAGCATTACAATGTTCTTTAGTGTCATATTTGTCGTTAAATTCAATAGCTACTTCCGTTGTGCTATCAATAAGAGGCAACAATTCGCGCAATAAAACAACAGCGCCATCGTCATGAAACTCTTTCGCTTCTAACGCTAACTGCTCATAGACAGTAAAGTGGCCAGCAGAGACATAATCCACCAGCTGCTCACAAAATGATTGGATTTTAGGAGTATCAGTCGGCGTAAATTCACCGCGCTCACGCAAATAAATCCCCATCTCCAGCAATTGTCGACGCTGCCCTAACCAACGATCAATAATGATGTGCACTCCGCCCCATCGCTCTTGGGCTGTTTTACAACCTTCTAACATATGCAGACTCCATCAGGCGTTAATTATTATTAGTAATCTTTGTCTCAAGCATATTCCGATACGTTACCCCCTGCAAGACGATAACTTAAGGGATTTGTAACCTTTTTAGAGAACTTTATATGATTACTGTGCCTGTCAAAACTTTGTTTAAACAGGCAAAAATGTCTCGTTTATACGGATATTTTTTTGTTAGCTCGCAATGCGATAACGATATTAATGATCGCCATACCAATAAAAGCAACCAATGTCCAACCAGGAATACTAATGCCAAACAAGGTCCAAACCACATCACCACATTCACCAGTTCCCATCACCATAGCTTGCATAATTTCTTGCCATGGAAAGACCTCAAACATATAACTTAATCCCGGCAAACAAGCTGGCAATTCGTCCATTGGTAAGCTTTGCAAATATAAATGACGGATTGCTAAAGCTGCACCGGCAAAAGATAAAACAACCACCAACCAAGAAAATACTTTCCGCGCTTTTTCACTCGCCGTTAAAGCAGATATCAAGGACACTACACCAACACAGAAAAACACAATACGCTGCAGCATGCATAAGGGACAGGGCTCTAACCCCATTTGATATTCCATATAAAAAGCCACAGCTAAAAGCGCAAAAGCTGCGAACGCAACCAAACCATGAAAGCGACGAGCAGATAAAAACGTGAACATAGATAAAGATTCCTAAACTTACTAAACGGACATTTTTAATTGAATAATGTAACTTACGACAACAGTAAAACAGTAAAGTGCGAAATTACTACTGACAGCAAGCTTTAATGACAGTTAGTATACTGTCTATTGGAATGAATACGAGAACCTAACATGTCATTGATGATGCCCTTATGCCATAAATTACGCCTATTTACTCTACTCTTACTATGCAGCCTTACAGGTATTACAGGTTATGCCGCAGACGAAGCAGCACCAGCTGCCGCTTATATAGAGCTGAAACCCACTTTTGTAGTCAATCACCTTGGCGACGATGCCCGACTCAAATATATAAAAACTAGTATTAGTATTCGTACTGACGAGACGAAGAAAGACTTAATTGAAGCTAATATGCCTTTAGTCAGAGATGCATTAGTGATGTTTCTTAGCTCTCGTACCACGGAGCAAGTTACTGGAGCAGTAGCACGTGAGAAAACACGTGAAGAAGCCGCCATTGCAGTAAACGGTGCTTTAAAAGTAGAAACTGGATTAGAACCGGTAAAAGATATTTTATTCGCTAGCTTTGTCACTCAATAAACGAATTTATACTCGTTTGACGATTAAGCTGACACAAAAAAATGCCCCTGGTTAAATAATTTAATCAGGGGCATTTTTTTGTGTCTGCTTGCTTAAAACAATATTTTCACGACTTCATGAAAAAGACTTTCTTAGAGTTCTTTAATATCATCAGGATCAACATATCCCGCCAGCTTATCCGTCGCTTCGTTATTGAAAAACTTATCCATCTGTTCCATCACATATTTGCGTGATTCAGGTTGCATCAAGTTAAGTTGTTTTTCATTGATCATCATTGTCTGAAGCTGCTGCCATTCTTGCCAAGCCTGCTTAGAAACGTTTTGTAGGATCTCTTGGCCTTTCGCTCCGGGCAATGGCGCGCGATCTAACGCTTCCATATCTTTCTTAAACTTTTTACAAAATACAGTATTCGCCATAAGAATCTCTCGCCATCATAAATGTATAGGGTGAATAATGGCGTTAACACTAGAGAATTCAAGGTCAAAACCTTTAATCAGCGTGTAAATTCAGCAACCTTATAAACTTCGAATTAGCCCAACAATGATAAACACAATAATCAATGAAAAAATCGAAGGTCGCCTGTAGATCAACCAAGCCAATCCAAATCCAGTAATGGCAACATCCATCCAACCAAGCAAACTCGATGTGCCAATCGGATAATATAAGGCAGCTAACAAAATCCCGACCACTGCTGCATTTAAGCTCGCCACAGCAGAACGAAACAGAACGTAATGAGACAAGCGTTGCCACGCAGCTTGCGCACTTAACATCAACAATAGACCAGACAGAAATACAGCTAAGGTAGCTACACCAGCCCATAACCAAATATTGTCACTTTTTGGAGTCACCGAAGCACCTAAAAAACTCGCCATGGTAAACATAGGGCCTGGAACCGCTTGAGCGGCAGCGTAACCTAAAAGCAAATTCGATTCACCAATCACTGCTAACGTAGGGTCTACATAAGATTCTGGAGTAAGTACAAACGCCGACAACATTGGCAGTACCACGTGCCCGCCGCCAAATACTAACGCTCCCGCTCGATAAAAGTTTGCGAACAAACCGCTTAATCCGCTATCTAGAAAAAAACTAACAACAAAGCCCACGACAGCAATGATAAAAAAGCACCATGCAAAACGCACTTTAGGCAAAGACTCAGAAGCGGTTGGAACAATAGAAGGCCTTGCTAACATGCCAAAAAACACAGCGATTAGCAGAACTGTCAAACTAGCAAAACCAGAAGGCGACAAGATAATAAACGCCGCACTGAATAACGCCAGCCCAGCCATCATTTTACTCTGACAAAAAGACCGCCACATACTGATACAAGCATCTGCGACCACGACAACCGCTAAAAGCTTTAAGGCATGAACTGAACCATCAAAAAAGACATTGCCCTGCCAGTGATTACCAAATCGAGCCAGTAACACCATGACAACAAAAGACGGCAAGGTGAAAGCAATAAATGCCGCCACCGCTCCAAGCAATCCCGCACGATGATAGCCTAAGGCAAAACCAACTTGACTAGAGCCTGGTCCCGGCACGATCTGACTAAGCGCTACCCATTGAGCATACTGGGTTTCACTCGCCCATTGTTTGCGTTTAATAAAGGTTTGGTTGAAGTAACCAAGGTGAGCAGCAGGCCCACCAAAACTGGTAAAACCTAATAACAAGAAAGAGACAAATACCTCTGCTACGCGTTTAAAATATGAGAGGTTTTTATCTACCATCATATGAATGATCTCAAGCTAGTTATTCAATTGTTCCAAAATACTTCTCACTGGCGCCGGCAACCCTTGCGCCATGGCATTTTGTTGGTTGAACCATTGGTATTTCTCACCTTCCATTACCAACTTCGTGTCGGCAATTTGAATGTGGCTTGGCGAAATATCCAAATGATAATGACTAAAAGTATGTCTAAAAGATGACAGAGGTGTTACAGCTTCGACTTGCGTAGCAAATCGCTGCTCAATATGCAGTACCACAGATTCATCGAAAGCAAGCTCTGGCAAACTCCAAAGCCCACCCCAAATTCCAGTAGAAGGACGCTTCTCTAGTAACCATTGCCCTTGTTGATTCATCAACACCAGCAACTGAATACTCTTCTCTGGCTTAGCGGCTTTTTTCGGTTTACGAATAGGAAATTGCGTTGGATCTTGGCTGAAACGAGCCTGGCAGTCGCCTTGTAGCGGACAAAGCAAACATTGCGGTTTAGAACGAGTACAAAGTGTCGCACCTAAATCCATCATAGCTTGTGTGTAATCGCCACAACGCTCGTTTGGCATATAACACTCAGCCAAGTCCCACATGGCATTTTCGGTTTTCTTATCGCCGGGCCAAGTTGGCACTGCATGGAAGCGCGCCAAAACACGCTTTACATTGCCGTCTAAAATCGCCGCTTGAACACCGCGGGAAATAGATAAAATCGCCGCTGCAGTAGAACGACCAATGCCCGGTAATTCACAAACACCTTCAACAGTCTGTGGGAACTCACTGTCGAATTCATCCACCAGCATTTTTGCTGCTTTATGCATATTGCGCGCCCGAGCGTAATAACCTAGACCACTCCAGTGCGCTAACACTTCGTCTTGCTCAGCCTCAGCTAACGCTTCAACAGTTGGGAAAGATGTCATAAATTTGTGGTAATAAGGAATGACAGTCGTCACTTGCGTTTGCTGCAACATGATTTCAGAAATCCATACACGATAAGGTGTTTTATTCTCTTGCCAAGGCAAGCTTTTACGCCCGTGCTCATCAAACCACGCTAGAACACGAGGCGCAAAATTTTCAACTGGTTGCATTTATTTCTCACGTTACATTTTTAATCAGTGCTTAAGTCCGTCAGTTATTAGAACAAACTCTTTAATTTATCTTTCAGCTTATCCTTAAGCCTTTCTTCTTCTGCTTTGCGTTTTTCTTCCAGCTCAGCTTTCAAGCGTGCTTTTTCAGCTTCAGCTTTAACCTTTAGTCGTGCTTTTTCAGCATCCACTTTAAGTTTCAGTTCATCTTCTGCCAAATCAGCAAATAACTTCCCGAAGCCCTTTATATCAGGACGACATAAACCGGCAGGATCATCACTAAATTGCCCCTTACAGACAATGGGAAATGCTAACTTAGTCACTTTCTCATTGACGTGACAGGCTTTATCTAATTCGCTACCCGCAATCCCCACATTGGCTTGATAATCTAAAGAGGAATTTGGCAGTGACACCACACCATCACCCGTCACTTGAATACCTGCAGAGCTTATTTTTAAACCTGGAGTTGATACTCTGCCATTAATGATATGAGCAGGAAATCGCATGGTTTCAAACGGGGTATCTTGGCCAAACTGCTGATCATTAATTTTATCCTTACGAATTGCCGCTATACCTTCACATACCGTTTTCGTTAGGTTGGTCCCAACTAAAGCGCCGTTTTTAATATCTATTAATAAGTCACCTTGCAGAGATGCCATTAGAGTATCAAGACTATTGCCCTTGGCACTAAGCTCACCATTTAAATAAGTAGCACCCGCAATTTTGTTCATGTCCATAAAATCGACAAGCAAAGGTTGAATTTGTACGCCATCAATAGTCGGTGAAATATTAAACACTGGCGTGATGCCTCGTACATCCAAACTAGCTTTTGATGACACACTACCTTTATATAATAAAGCACGAAGAGGAGAAACTTTTACCAAACCATGCGACTGAGTTGAATCCAGCTCGATTTTGTCGATTTTTAACTTTTTGACAGTAATGTTTTCGAACAGCACGCCAACATGACCATTTAAAGAACGAATCAAATCGATTGGTATCAGGTCACCAGATTCTGCTTTAGCGGCAATATCTACATTGGTTATTGCTTCAACCTTCCCGTCTTTGCCTTTTTCAATAGGCGTTGGCAAATAGCGATCTAGGTCTAAGTTTTTACCAGCAACACTAACATCCCAACGCAAAGGCGATAAATCAACCACGGCATTGGCTTCAATATTTGTGTCGTCCATCGCAATAGATATTGGCTGTGCTGTAATCGAATCTAAATTGCCTTCTAGGGTTATATTGGCACGCGCTTTAGTCAGCGCTTTATCATCAGACATTTCAGGCAAAGGTAAATTTAAACGCGTCATTAAATAGCGCGGATTAAACTCCCCTACCGTTAACACTGTTGAAAACTGAGGTTCGCTCAACACTTGATACGCTTGAATTTTAGCGTCAACATTTACACCTAACACACTTAATGCCAAGCCTTCTACCAAGACATTCTCTTGCGGTAAATCAAGATCGACATTGGTGGCACTAAGTTTGGCGCTGATTGGACTCGTTGGTAGCAAATCACTTTCAACTTCCCCAGATAACACCAAAGAGTCTAGCGACAAAGATTCGCGCTCAGGGAAAACCGCAAGATTAGCATTTAATGTCGCTTTCGCTTTGATTGGTGATTTACCTTGTAAATCACTTTGTGTCACGGCGATATCCATCAACATAGGCCAAGCTTTGTCCCATTGAACATCGTTTAACTGTACGTTTAGCGTCGCGTTAATAAGCTGCTTTGTTTGTTCATCACGGTATTGCACTTGCGCATTTTCAATACGTAGTTCATCTAACTGAATATCAGGAAATTTGATTTTTTCAACTGTGTTATCAGAAGAATTATTGGAAGCTGTGTTCGTTGAAGCAGAAGAACTTGCTGCAGGCGAGTTGTCCGGTAAATCTAGTTGCCAATTACCTTGGCCTTGAGCGTTTTTGTTCAAACTGGCTTTTAGATTAACCAAGTTCACTTTGTTCACCTGAATTTTTTGCTCAAACAAAGGCAGAATCGCCAAGCCAAATTCAGCACGATCAAATTGTAAAATTTCAGGATCAGAGCCTATGGAAACGCCAATATCTTCCAATCCAAGCCCCAGCCAAGGGAAAAACGACCAGCTAATATCACCATCCAGGCGTAAATTAACATTGGCTTTTTCTAACGCTACGCTTTTTAGCTCGTCTTTAAAATCATTTGGATTCACAAACAACATGACATACGCCAACAAAATGGCAACAACGGCTAATAAACCAGCCACCAACAGTGAAAGTCGCTTTATCCAAACCATGACAAACTCCTTAATAAATGTATTCCGACAAATGCGTTCAACCTAACCTGAAACCTAACTAAGAACGCATTCTGCATCGTATAGATGCAATATCATAGCATTCGAATTAGGAGTTTATCGACGCAATAGAGACAACTCATTAAAAAACACACAGACAAAGCATAGAAGCTAAAGAGCCCACGTTCTATAATAGGGAAATTATGTCATGCTCTTAATATACAAAAACGTGGCGACTATTCGTCACCATCACTGTGGAGAAACCAATCAATGTCCGATCGCATTGCCAGTGTCGAGCGTAATACGCTTGAAACTCAGATCAAGGTGTCGATTAACTTAGACGGTACCGGTAAATTCAACTGCGTCACAGGCGTCCCTTTCCTTGACCATATGCTTGAGCAAGTAGCACGTCATGGTCTGATTGACTTAGACATTCATGCAGTTGGCGACCTTCACATTGATGCTCACCACACAGTCGAAGATTTGGGCATCACTTTAGGACAAGCTTTTGACATTGCCGTTGGCGATAAAAAAGGCATCAAACGCTATGGCCACGCTTATGTACCATTAGATGAAGCCTTGTCTCGCGTAGTGATAGATTTCTCAGGCCGTCCAGGTCTAGAAATGCATGTACCTTTTACTCGTGGCTCTGTTGGCGGTTTTGATGTGGATTTGTTCTCAGAATTTTTCCACGGTTTTATCAACCATGCCAAAGTAACGCTTCACCTTGATAATCTTCGCGGTAAAAATACTCACCACCAAGCGGAAACCATCTTCAAAGCATTTGGACGTGCGCTACGCATGGCTCTAGAAGCTGACGAGCGCATGGCAGGGCAAATGCCTTCCACTAAAGGTTCTTTATAGGACTCTCTTAGTTTGAGCGGTAAGAGTATGAGCAATAAGAGTATGAGTGACATGAAAAAATCCACAGTCGCAGTGATCGACTACGGCATGGGCAACCTTCACTCGGTTGCCAAAGCCCTTGAACACGTCGCTGATGAAAATACCACGGTAATTGTAACCAGTGATCCTGCGGTTATTGATGCAGCAGATCGAGTGCTATTACCCGGCGTTGGTGCGATTCGTGATTGTATCGGTGAAATGAACAATGCAGGACTGGTTCCGAGCATTCGTAAAGCCATGGCGGAAAAGCCATTTCTCGCTATTTGTGTCGGCATTCAATCTTTGATGTCTCACAGCGAAGAAAACGGCGGTGTAGATTGTTTGAACCATTTCCAAGGCAACGCTTTGTTCTTTGGTGAAAAGCACACAGATCATGACGGTAGCAAACTTAAAGTGCCGCACATGGGCTGGAATCAGGTTAAACACACAATAAATCACCCTCTTTGGGCAGATATTCCTGACAACGCTCGCTTTTATTTTGTACACAGTTTTTATGTTGTACCTGAAAATAAAAGTGAAGTTGCTGGCACCTGTGATTACGGTTTGGAGTTCTGTGTTGCACTCGCTCGAGACAATGTTTTCGCCGTGCAATTTCACCCAGAAAAAAGCCATAAAGACGGTCTTCAGCTTTATAAAAACTTCCTTCACTGGGATGGCAAGCCATAACTACGAGCCATCGAGTTTGTTTGGATAGAAGCACATTAGATTCTAGGAGCGCCATTTTATGGGCTTAGCAAAACGTATTATTCCTTGCCTTGATGTGGACAATGGCCGCGTTGTAAAAGGCGTTCAGTTTGTCGATATTCGTGACGCTGGCGATCCTGTTGAAGTAGCAAAACGCTACAACGAGCAAGGCGCAGATGAGATTACTTTTCTAGACATCACAGCCAGTTCGGACGATCGTGAAACGACCGTTCATATGGTCGAAGCCATTGCCAGCCAAGTGTTTATTCCTCTGACTGTTGGCGGAGGCATTCGTACCTGCGAAGACATTCGCCGTATGTTAAACGCCGGTGCAGACAAAGTCGGCATTAATACCGCAGCGGTATTTAACCCTGAATTTGTTCGCGAGGCCGCACAACGCTTTGGCTCTCAATGTATTGTTGTTGCCATTGATGCAAAAAAAGTCAGCGCGGAAGGTGAACCTGATAAGTGGGAAATCTTTACTCATGGCGGCCGCAAACCAACAGGTTTAGATGCCGTTGAATGGGCAAAGAAAATGGTTGAATACGGCGCAGGGGAAATCCTGCTAACCAGTATGGACCGTGACGGTACTAAAAATGGTTTCGACCTTGGTGTCACTCGCGCTATAAGTGAAGCGGTTCATGTACCAGTAATCGCCTCTGGCGGTGTTGGCAACTTGGATCATCTTGTAGATGGTGTCATTGAAGGCAAGGCGGATGCCGTATTGGCAGCCAGTATTTTCCATTTTGGCGAATACAGCATCCAAGAAGCAAAACAGCGCATGACCGATGCTGGCATTGAGATGCGCCTTTAATCCATTCATCGAGGAAAAATTGACGGCCTAAAGGCCGACCTACAAGTGATTTGATTTTTGTAGGCCGTGATTCAAGGGTATGTTTTTTTAGGTCGTGCTTTAGTGCGTCAAGTTTTTTGGTTTGGTGTCATTAGACTTTTGACGGCCTGAAGGCCTAAAGGTGATTTGATTTTTGTAGGCTGCGATTCAGGGGGATATTTTTTGTCGTGCCCTTGCGCGACAAATTTCTTATATCTATGTTCTAGAAGTCAGCATTTTTTGTGCATGGGGTATCTGTTGCTTGCTGCGAATCAGCTCTGCCGAGTACAATCCCTGAAATTCAATTTTGCCTTATTCAATAGAAGGAAGACTTCTTGACCACCTTAACCGATGCTTTGCAAGCGCTGGCAACTCATTGCCAGCAAGCCGCGACGACTTCTGCACTCACCTTTCATCGTGGCGTAGAACGAGAAGCGCTACGAGTTGACCGAACTGAAGGCCACATCTCGCATAAGCCTCACCCGAAAGCATTGGGCTCGGCACTGACTCATAGCTCCATCACAACGGATTATTCCGAATCTTTGATGGAATTTATTACTGGCGTTCACCCAAGCGTTGAAGGTGTCATTAAAGAGCTAGAAGACATTCATAACTTGGTTAACCACGAACTATATAAGCAAGACGAATGTTTGTGGCCGGCCAGTATGCCTTGTTATTTAGCGGGTAACGAAGATGTTCCTATAGCGTATTATGGCGAATCAAACACTGGTAAGCTAAAACGCGTTTACCGCGAAGGTCTGTCTAATCGTTATGGTCGTATCATGCAATGTATCGCTGGCATGCATTACAACTTCTCTTTTGATAAGGACTTCTGGTCTTTCTTGGAAAGCTACAAAGGCAAATCCAATCTTTCAAAAGCTGAAAAACAAGCGTTTCAATCAGACAGCTACTTTGCTTTGATCCGTAACTTCCGTCGTAGCTCTTGGATGCTATCGCTGTTGTTCGGTGCATCACCCGCTATTGATGAAAGCTTTTTACCGAAAAAGCCTGACAGCCTAGATGAATTAGAAAAGAACACTTGGTTTGGCCCAAAAGCCACCTCACTTCGCATGAGTGATCTTGGTTATCAAAATAAGGCTCAAGCCGATTTATATGTATGTTACAACGAAGTTGAAACCTACATCAGCACGGTAAAAAAAGCCCTACAGACACCTTATCTGCGCTATCAAGACATTGGTGTGAAAGTCGATGGACAATATCGCCAACTTAATAGCAATTTATTGCAGATCGAAAATGAGTATTACAGCGACATTCGCCCTAAACGCGTCACGCAACCTGGCGAACACCCAAGTGCAGCCCTGCATGCCAGAGGCGTTGAATACATTGAAGTTCGCATTATGGATCTAGATCCAAGCTCTTCTATCGGCATGCAATCTTCGACCTTGTATTTCATTGATGTATTCCTGCTTTACTGCATGTTACGTGGCGATGAGCGACTAGGCAGTGCTGAATGCAGCCAACTTCGTAAAATGCAGCAAGAAATTGCATCCCATGGTCGTGACCTAGACATGGACTTTGATTTTGGCCAAGGTCCAACTAAGCTTCGCACGAAAGCAAAAGACATGCTGAACTCACTCGCAGAAGTTGCTGAATTTTTATCTGAGAAAACAGGTAACCCTGCTTACAAACAAGCGGTAAAAGTACAACGTGAAAAGTTAAGCAACGAAGCGCTATTACCTTCTGCGCAGCTACTTGAACGCAGTAAAGCACAACAAGGTTATCAAAATGCCATGTTGGCGCTATCGAAAGAACAGCAAACAGAATGGATGTCGTGCCCTTTATCCGATGAACTTACTCATGAGTTTATGGAAAAAGCAGAACGCTCGTTACGTGATCAAGAGGCGATTGAAGCTGCCGATGAAGTAGACTTTGATACCTTCCTAGCCGCTTATTTAACACCGCAATGAGTTTAGTGTCGTTATAAATACCCGACCTACAGGTGATTGTTTTTTGTAGGTCGTGATTCAGGGCTTGTGTAGGTCGTGCTTTAGCGCGTCAAGGGGCTTTGGTAAAGGCCAGATGCTTTTTGACAGCCTAAAAGCCGATCTACAGGTGATTGGAAGTCGTTTAACGACAGCTTCCTTCGCAAAAAAGATGGGCTACAAAAATGCCAATCATAAAAACTATTATGCGTTTGGCGAAACTGGTATACCTTCAAGGTTATCAAGCACCAACCATTCAGCCAGTTTAGTGCGTAAATCATCAACACCGTCACCGCTCAAAGAAGAGAAAGTCTGTACTGATCCATCAACGCCAAGTGTTTTGATAACCTTCTGCACAGCCAACATGGTGGATTTTGCTGGTCCACGTTTTAGCTTGTCAGACTTGGTTAACAACACATGAACTTTCATGCGGTTAGATTTCGCCCAATCCAACATCATTTCATCGAATTCTTTTAATGGATGGCGGATATCCATTACCAAGACAACTCCAGCCAAAGAACGACGATTCATCAAATAATCTTGCATGTGTGCTTGCCAGACTTTTTTCATGGCAATAGGCACTTTAGCGAATCCGTAACCTGGAAGGTCAATTAGACGACGATCATCAACATTTAACCCAAAACAGTTAATCAACTGAGTTCGACCTGGCGTTTTTGAGGTACGCGCCAATTTCTTTTGATTCGTAAGGGTATTTAGCGCTGTAGATTTACCAGCATTTGAGCGACCTGCAAATGCGACCTCAACACCTTGGTCTAAAGGACATTGAGAAAGTTTCTCAGCACTCTTAATGAAGTGCGCGGATTGGAACGTGGAGTCAAAAGGGGTCATAAGTTGATATTCGTCAATAGATTCGGATTTGCATTCAGGTTTGTTTCAATTGCTGTATATAATGCCAGCAAACGCGAAAATATGCCATGTTAAACTCGATAAGCTACCTCAATCTGGGTAAATGAACACAATTGAGACAAGGATTTACAAAACACGACAAATAACAGCCGGACAATAGGCGTCATAGATGTAAGTTTTATGTAAACTTACTGGAAAATTAGAACCTTAAGTCTTTGATGGAATCGTATTCTGTTGTAATTCTGTGCATGATGTAAGAATACCTTTGTAAATTAACATGACTATAAATACGACTAGGAGTAATCCATGATAAAGCTGTTTTCAGCGCTGATACTTTCCCTACTTATCCCACTGACTGCTGCTGCCGCTGAATACAGTGACGGTAATGGTTATACAACTATAAAAACGCCAGTTCGCACTAGTGACCCTAGTAAGATCGAAGTTACTGAAATTTTTTGGTACGGATGCCCACATTGCTACAAACTAGAACCTATCACTCAAGCTTGGAAAAAAAATCTACCAAACGATGTTGATTTCAAATTCTTGCCAGCTGTGTTCGGTCGTGGTTGGTTAGCACATGCAAAAGCCTTCTATGTCGCCGATCTACTTGGTATAGAAGATAAAATTCGCGCAGATCTTTTTAATGCTATCCATGTTGAACACCGTAATCTAAACTCTGAAGACGCACTTGCTGCTTTCTTTTCAAACTATGGTGTTAGTGAAGATGAATTTCGTAAGCAATTCAATTCTTTTGCTGTGAATAGCCGCCTTAGCCAAGCCGATGCAAAAATACGTGCCTACGGCGCTCGCGGTGTACCAGGAATAATCGTAAACGGTAAATACTTGGTAAGCGCTGAAACTGCAAATGGCAATGAAAATATCTACAAAGTTGTTGATTTTCTTATCGAAAAAGAACGTCAGAAATAATAAAAATGAGGCGATATGACGGAATCATCGAGTGACAAACTGATAGAAGCGTTACGTAAAGCAGTTTCCAGAACCAGTATGCTAGCTGAAGGGAATGACCCAGAGCTTGATTCCGTTGTTCGCCAAATTCGCCAAGTTATAACCAAAGGAGCGGATGCCCAAGAAATACAAGATGTGCTTAATAATGCAGAACCGCTGCTAATCAAAAGTGATGAAGCCCAAAGCAGCCGAGCTAAACAGGTTAGAAGTACGTTACAAGAACTTATCGATCTGCTTGAAAAACAAGACAGCAAAAGAGTCCCTCAGAACGAGAAAAAAGAACTTGAAGCCCAAATACGCCTACACTGGCAAACTCCATCTAAATGGCCTCATCTTTTAAAAGGCTTTTTGTCGTTGGCTGAGAAAACATTGACCCAAATAGAGTCAAGCCAACCTAAAAGCTCACTTTTTAGACGGTTTTTCAATCGAGATCTAGAAACGAAATCACAGAAAAATGATCAAGAAATCATGATTCAAATTAGCCACACACTTGCTGGGCTCATGAATAACTTATCATTACCGAGTCATTACGACGAAGACATTGTCGACTTAAAAAAAGCACTTTTAGGCAACGACAACCTCCAACAGCTTCCTGGACTACTTGATGAAGCTATTAACTTAATAATGATCGCTATCGGCAAAACACAAGAAAGTCTGACTAACTATCTTAATCAGTTAAATAAGCAACTTGCCAGTATCAACGAATCCATCTCCAGTAGTTATCACTCACAGAAGTCGCTATCTGTGAGTCGCGAAGGCTTTAATAACAAGCTACAAAAACAAGTTACAGACACATCACAAGCAGTTCAGAGCGCCAACGATTTAGAAAGCCTAAAAACACTTATTAACAATAGGCTGTCGACTATTTCAAGCACCATGACCGAATACAAGACGCAAATGGTAGAGCAGGAAAAACACGCTAATCAATCCATCTCCTTACTTAAAAATAAAGTAACGCGAATGGAAAAAGATACGGTGTCACTTCGCTCATTACTGCAAGAAAAGCTCGCTCAAGCAATGACAGATTCATTGACTGACCTACCAAACCGAACCGCTTACCAAGATGCTATTTTGCCCTTATGCAAAATCATGCAAAAAACTCAAAAACCCATTTGCTTAGCAGTCTGCGATATCGACCATTTTAAAAAAGTGAATGATACTTGGGGGCATCTTGCTGGCGACAAAGTATTACGCCTCGTACCAAAACAAATACGTAGCGCTCTATTAAAAGAAGATCTTATGTTTCGTTACGGCGGCGAAGAATTTGTTATCGCTTTTCCAGATACTACTTTAGTACAAGCCATCGAACGTGCTGAAGCCATTCGACTTGCCGTAGCCAAAACACCATTCAATATGCAAGGCGAGCCAGTATCGATTTCCATCTCAATTGGTATCGCAGAACTTCACGCACAAGAAAACCCAGAATCTTTATTCGCTAGAGCTGACAAACAACTCTATATGGCTAAAGAAGCAGGACGAAATAGAGTCATGGCGAATAAATAGTTTAGGTAAAGCAGTACCAGAGCTTTGCTGTCGCGGTTACAATAACCACTTACATTGAACGCAACGCTGTCAAACAACGATAAAGCGATTAAATTAGGCTTTTCAATAGGCTCCCAATAAAGCTTTTCAATAAAGAGAATGGCGAGCGATGCCGCCACTAGGATGAAGTAGTTTATGCAAGACGATCAGAAAAAAACCACCGACTTCGGCTTCAAAGAAATCCCAACAGATGAAAAAGTGAAAGCCGTCGCACAAGTTTTTCATTCCGTAGCTGCCAAATACGACATTATGAATGATTTGATGTCCGGTGGTATTCATCGTCTATGGAAGCGACACACTATTAGCCAATCAGGCGTTCGTGCTGGCAACAGCGTGCTAGATATCGCCGGCGGCACAGGTGATTTGACGGTTAAATTTTCTCGCCTTGTGGGTAGCGAAGGACAAGTCATTCTAGCGGATATTAATGACTCAATGCTGAAAGTTGGTCGTGACAAGCTCGCCAATCAAGGCATTGTTGGTAACGTGAAATTTGTTCAAGCCAATGCCGAAGCACTGCCCTTTCCTGACGATACTTTCGACTGCATTACCATTGCCTTTGGTTTGCGCAATGTGACTGACAAATCTAAAGCTCTTGCATCTATGTATCGTGTATTGAAGCCAGGTGGCCGTTTATTAGTTCTGGAGTTTTCTAAACCAGAATCTGAGCTTTTATCACAAGTCTACGATCAATATTCTTTCCGCTTACTTCCAGCAATGGGCAAATTGATCGCGAATGACGCAGACAGTTACCGTTACCTTGCCGAATCAATTCGTATGCATCCAGATCAAGAAACTCTGAAAAGCATGATGGATGAAGTCGGATTTGAACGTACCAGCTACCAAAATTTAACGGGCGGCATTGTTGCGCTTCATAAAGGATTTAAATTTTAGCCATGTTGATCAGTACTTTTCGTTTACTGCGCATACTCTATACGGTAATGCGCTTTCGTCTTGATGTGTTTATTCCTTTCGCTCTTTTGCCTTGGTATATTCGTTACACTCTTGGCCTTGTTTGCTCCATTGGCCGCAAGCGCGCTAGTCAAAATAAAGGTGAGCGACTTCGTCTGGCTCTGGAAAGCCTTGGCCCTATCTTTGTTAAGTTCGGACAAATATTATCAACACGCCGAGATTTACTAGACGATGATATCGCCGACGAGCTAGCAAAGCTGCAAGACAAAGTGCCTGCTTTTCCCGGCCATATCGCTCAAGCCATTGTCGAAAGAGATTTAAAAGCACCGGTTTCTGAACTGTTCGCTGAGTTTTCGGCAACGCCTTTGGCCTCTGCTTCTATTGCACAAGTTCATACTGCTAAATTGCATTCTGGCGAAGACGTAGTTGTTAAAGTCATTCGTCCGAAGATTGAAAAAACCATCAGTAAAGATATTAGCTTACTCTACACTTTGGCGCACCTTGTTGCTAATTTGAGCGCCGACGGTCGTCGCTTAAGACCTGTCGAAGTAGTAACAGATTACGAATATACCATTCTTGATGAACTGGATCTTGCCAAAGAAGCAGCCAATACGGGCTTATTACAGCGCAATTTTACCAATTCAGAATTACTGTATGTGCCACAAGTCTATTGGGATTACAGTCATCGTAATGTCATGGTCATGGAACGTATCTCTGGCATTCCTGTAGCCGACATTGCAGCACTTAATAAAGCTAATGTCGACATGAAGTGCTTGGCAGAACGCGGTGTTGAAATCTTTTTCACCCAAGTTTTCTCGCACAGTTTTTTCCATGCCGACATGCATCCAGGCAATATCTTTGTAGATGCCACTAATCCACAGAAACCCAAATATATCGCTATTGACTGCGCCATTATGGGCAGCCTAGATGACGCAGACAAAAGTTACTTAGCACGTAACCTATTAGCGTTTTTCCAGCGAGATTATCGTTTAGTTGCAGAACTTCATGTTGAAAGCGGCTGGGTTCCTAAAGGTACGCCGGTACATGCCTTTGAGTCTGCTATTCGCAGTGTTTGTGAACCTATGTTTGCTAAACCACTGAAAGACATTTCTTTTGGACAAGTACTGATTGGTTTATTCCAAACCGCACGTCGCTTTAATATGGAAGTGCAGCCACAGCTAGTTTTATTGGAAAAAACTCTACTCAATATTGAAGGTTTGGGCCGCCAGCTTTATCCGGACTTGGATCTATGGGTGACAGCTAAGCCATTCCTAGAACACTGGATGCGAGAACAAATGGGGCCAAAACGCGTGATGGAAGAAGTACGCAAACAAGCTCCGCAGTGGGCAGGTCAATTACCACAAATTCCTAATTTGATTTTTACTGCGTTATCACAAATGTCGCACCAAGAAGAACGCATGCAGGCGCAGACCGAAGCTATTGATCAATTAGGTAAAGAATTAAAAAAAGGCCGACAAAATATACCCTTCAGATTGCTTGGGCTACTAAGCTTAGGTGCGGCTTGGATTATTACTGATCCTGCATCTTTAACGCATATAAAAGACGCCGATTTAACCAGTTTAGGACTGTTTTTAGTAGGAATTTACCTGCTTGTCTTAAAACCGTAACCTTTGAGAGACTATAATGAAATCCGATGTATTGGCTGAATTAGCAGCCACACTAGAACAACGTAAAGCCGCAGCAGCAGACTCTTCTTATGTTGCTAGTCTACACGCAAAGGGATTAAATAAGATCCTTGAGAAAGTAGGCGAAGAAAGCATTGAAACTATTATTGCGGCGAAAGACGCCGTTATCTCTGGCGATAAATCTGATTTGATTTATGAAACAGCGGATCTATGGTTTCACACACTTGTCATGTTATCTCATTTAGATATTGGCCCAGATGCTATACTTGATGAACTAGCACGCAGATTTAACTTGTCTGGCTTAGACGAAAAAGCCAGTCGTACCAAATAAGCAGTAGGAGTAATTTATGTTAGGTGGAATCAGTATTTGGCAATTATTAATTGTTTTAGCCATTTTAGTACTTATTTTTGGCACCAAAAAGCTTAAGAACCTTGGCTCTGATCTAGGTGGTGCTGTCAAAGGCTTTAAAGAAGCCGTCGACAAAGACACGGAAGCCGAAGACGAAAAAACCGCCCAGCATAAAGTAATTGATGCTGAAGTTAAAAAAGATGATAAGAGCGCCTAATCTGTGTTCGACATTGGCTTTTCTGAACTCCTTGTTGTTTTCGTAGTTGGTCTTTTAATTCTTGGCCCTGAACGTTTGCCCCATGCTGCAAAAACAGCGGGGCTATGGATTCGTAAAATTCGCCGCAGCATTAATTCAGTGCAAAGAGAAATTAATGCACAGCTGGATCATGAAGAGCTGCAACAGAAAATTAACGAGACCAATCAGCGCCTTCTAAAAGAAGGTCAGGCGATTCAAAATACCATAACGCCCTACCCTGAGGGTTACGACACTAAAAAAGATGCGCTTGAGCCCATTACCGCTGTGCAGTCAGCTGAAGAAAAAGCAGATACAGCAGCGGTGGAAAAAGAAGTGCTACTATCTACGGCTGACGAGTCAGAAACAATGGAAAAATCAGACTCAACTGAGACGCAAGCCATGGATGATATTAGAAAAACGACTGAAACAACTGCTTCTCGAACCTAATCATTATTTTAACAAAGCGCGGACATGTGACGCATTATGAGTACAGATTCTTCCAATCAAGCACCACTTGTCGCTCACCTTATCGAGCTAAGAAATCGTTTATTAAAATGCGTTATAGCCATACTTATTCTATTTCTTGGCTTATATTCTTTTGCTAACGATTTATATCTGATTGTTTCTGAACCATTACGACTACTACTCCCTCCGGGCAGTTCGTTGATTGCAACAGAAGTAGCATCACCCTTTCTTGCGCCCCTCAAGCTAACCTTTGCCGTCGCGGTACTAATATCGGTTCCCTATACTCTTTTTCAGGCTTGGTCGTTTATTGCGCCTGCTCTGTATAAAAACGAGAAACAAATTGCGATTCCACTATTGGTTTCCAGTATCTTTCTTTTTTATGCTGGCGTTCTGTTTGCTTACTACGTTGTCTTGCCACTTATCTTCGGCTTTTTCACGACAGTAGGGCCTGGCGAAGTGACCGTTATGACGGATATTAATAACTACCTAAACTTTGTCTTAAAACTATTCTTTGCTTTCGGCGTAACCTTTGAAATCCCTGTTGCCACCTACTTACTTATTAAAGCGGGTGTCACAACAGTTGCGACGCTATCCAAAAAACGCCCTTATATTTTTCTAGGTTGTTTTGTTGTTGGCATGCTCATCACGCCACCCGATATTTTTTCTCAGACCTTGCTTGCCATCCCAATGTGGATGCTATTCGAGCTTGGACTTATTGCTGGCCGCACAGTAAAAGTTGTGGTTGATGGGAGTGAAGAAAAAGAAGAGAGTGAAAGGTCCAAAGCAAGCCAATAACCCCCCTCGTTCACGCACTACACATAAGACGCTTAAGATTAATCTCTTAAGCGTCTTTTTGTTGTTATGCGGAAAATATTTATAAAAATGAAATAATTTTATAAAACGCTGTTTCATTTATATCCACTCAGCTATATTCTTACCTTGAACAAAAATTGAGCTTTATAAAAAGCTATTAAAGCACTACATCACTCCATCAAGACAAGAATAAAAATGTGAGGGAAAACAATGAAACACTCTGTTGCAATAGGCTTAGTTGCCACTGTTGGCGCGCTTCTGTCATTTCAATCTCATGCGACCAGTTTATACCAAGCTGTCGTATCATCCACACCAAAAGCTGGTGAGTACGGCAGCATCAAGGATGCTCTCCAGAAGGCACCAGAAGATAAAAGCACTTACAGCATATATATCAAACCAGGCCTCTATAACGAACAAATCATTATTGACCGCGATAATGTGCACTTTATTGGCGCAGGACGAGATAGAACCATCATTGCCAAAGCTATTGCTGCAGGCATGAAAGGTGATAATGGCAAGAATATTGGCACTTCAGGTAGTCGAGTGGTTGAAATCAACGGCAAAGACTTCACTGCTCAGTCTCTTACCATCCGTAACGACTTTGACTATCTGACTAATGACAGCAAAGCAAAAGACGATCCAAGTAAAATCAAGCAAACTCAAGCCGTCGCTTTACTACTTGGTAAAAAAAGCGACCGGTCAGCCTTCTATGACGTATCTCTAGAAGGCTTCCAAGATACCTTTTACAGCAAAGGGGGCAGAAGCTATTTCAATAACTCCCGTATCAGCGGCACTGTTGATTTTATTTTCGGCAACGGCTTAGTTATTTTTGATAACAGCGACATTGTCGCTCGATATCGTCCAAACCAAGAACTCCCTTTAGGCTATTTAACAGCCCCAAGCACCAATGACAAACAAGCCTTTGGCTTAGTCTTCATAAATAGCCGTTTAATAAAAGAAGACAACCGCGTTCCAGCAGCTAGTTATGCTCTTGGCCGCCCTTGGCACCCAACTACTACTTTTCAAGATGGTCGTTATGCCGATCCCTTTGCCATGGGTTCAACCACCTTTATCAATACGGAGATGGATGGTCACATCTATGGCTGGGATAAAATGCACGGTAAAGATATAAATGGAGAATCTATTTGGTTTACACCAGAAGATGGTGCACGTTTTAGTGAATACAAGAGCTATGGATCTGGCGCCTCAAAAGAGGGTTATCGCCCTCAATTAAGCGATAACGACGCTACTAAATTTACTATCGAGAACATGCTTGATGGCTGGCAACCAATTTTTTTGGCTGCCCAGAACACGACTGTTAAAGGCATTGTAAGCGCCCATCTAATGGATTTTCCAGCCCAAATAACCTTGAGCGACCAATACGGTAGAAAAGCCTCAACCACTACGGATAAACATGGAGCTTATCAACTTAAAATAAAAGACTTCATCCCGCCATTTGTCGTCTCCGCGGCCGAACAGAACACTGACTGTTTAAGTAATAACACATTACGCGGAATATGCATGGCAGCTCTTTATGCTCCGACCAAGCCACAACTCGAGCAAAACATTAATATCAATATTAACCCGTTTAGTGACCTGATTTTATCGGATACCGCAACGGCATCGGGTTACTTAGGCCCTCAACAAGTTGTGTCCTCACCAAAACTACCACTCATTTTTTCTGCAGAAGAATATGCTTCATCTGTAGCACGTTTTCACCAAGGATTTGATAACAGCTTACATGATTTAGGATTGCCAAAACATTTCGATCCCGTGCAATATCAGCCACAATGGCAACCAGCATTTGCTCAGTTAACGCAATGGTTATGGAGCAATAGAAATTATCAGACCAAGGTTGGTGAAGTTGCTGATAGCACTCTAATGGATCGTTTTTTTCAGCCTCTACTCGTCCCTGATTTACAAGGCAAAGTAGCAGCGTTTGACCTTAGTGCTATCCAAAAAAGGCAGCAACAAGTAAATACTGTTCCACATAGAGTATTTATTATTGGCGACTCGACAGCATCAAACTATCCGCAAGTCGTTGCACCTCGAATGGGCTGGGGGCAAACCTTCCAAGAGAATTTTGACACTCAAAAAGTACAAATTATTAATGGTGCACAATCCGGTCGTAGCTCTCGCTCATATTATAATCAAGGCTGGTTTCGCTACCTCAGTAGTATGATGCGCTCTGGAGATTATTTACTTATTCAATTTGGTCACAATGACGAAAAATGTGACGCGAGCAGCGCCGGACGCGGTCCATACGATGTCGCTAACACCTGTACCTACCCAAATAATGCGGATGGTCAAATACAAGCCCCAGCTGGGCAAGAAAGCCTTTCATTCCAGCGCTCACTGGAGTTTTTTATTGACTATGCCAAGTCACATAAAATCACACCGGTTTTATTAACGCCCGTGACTAGAATGAAAACCATGAAAGGAAAAAATGAATTCACCGTCGTCTCTACTCATTTTACTAAGCAAAACAGCACGAAGGGATTTTCTTTTACTGGCAACTATAGCCAGACCATTAAAGACACAGCCCAAGCCAACAATATTGCTTTATTAGATATAGAAACACGCTCCATAGAACTTGCTAATACATTAGGAGAAGAAAACTGGAAAGACTATTGGCTCGCTGTCGATCCAATAAAATACCCTTATTACAAAGACCGTGCAGGTCGATTAGACAAACCTGATATTACCCATTTTCAAGAAAAAGGGGCAAAAGCGGTTGCTAAATTAATCGCCAAAGAAATTCGTCAAACACCAAAATTAAAGACACTATCAGACTCGACAATCGATTAATCCAGCATAAAGATCTAATCTAACATAAAAGTAACAGGGCCATCATTGGTAAAAGAGACTTTCATATCTGCACCAAAACGCCCTGTTTCAACCTTACTGTATTGAGCACGAACTTTATTCACAAAGTCATTAAATAAACGCTCTCCTTCTTCGGGAATGGCTGCAGTGGAAAACCCTGGACGCAGACCTTTCTTGGTTTCAGCAGCCAAG
The DNA here is from genome assembly GCF_900129155.1 of Marinomonas polaris DSM 16579. Lineage (GTDB taxonomy): Bacteria > Pseudomonadota > Gammaproteobacteria > Pseudomonadales > Marinomonadaceae > Marinomonas > Marinomonas polaris. The sequence continues at coordinate 263,172 of NZ_FQVF01000005.1, read as the reverse complement.
GTAAATTGCGATACCAGTAACACTCCACCGCCAACCTGCTGGACATTCAGGTTCATCTTACCCTCTGCATCACCAAACATACGGTATTTCAACAGTTTATCGGCCAATCGCTGAGTATCTGCTTGCGTATCACCTTTCTCGATACCGACTAATACCAGCTGCCCATGATCAATTGTACCAATGATTTCACCATCAACGACAACACTCGCGTTTAAGGCTCGCTGCACCAAGACTTTCATCCTTCTCTCCCTATACTTGCCAATGCTTACTCAGATCAATAAGACAAATGACTTTAACAAAGTCCAGAAAAAACAAAAGCGCCCGAAGGCGCTTCTGTCGCTCACGAATTCATTTACATGAATTCATTTGCTGCTGCTCTTTTTAAAGAATAGCTATTACTTACGACCAGCGCGTTTACGCTCGTTTTCAGTCAATAATTTTTTACGAATACGGATGCTTTCTGGTGTTACTTCTACCAATTCATCGTCTTCGATAAACTCAAGCGCTTGCTCAAGTGTATGACGAATAGGCGGAGTCAACGTCAAGGCTTCATCTGTACCAGAGGCACGCATGTTAGTTAACTGCTTACCTTTAACTGGGTTAACAGTTAAGTCATTATCACGTGAGTGAAGACCGATAACTTGACCTTCGTATACTTCAACCGCATGACCCAAGAATAAACGACCACGGCTTTGTAGGTTAAACAAAGCGAACGCTGCTGTTTTACCAGTAACCATACTGATCAATACACCATTCTGGCGGCTACCAACATCACCTTCTTTTACTGGACCATAATGGTCAAATACGCTGGTCATAATACCAGAGCCAGAAGTTAGTGTTAGGAACAAGCCACGGAAACCGATCAAACCACGAGAAGGCGTCATGAACTCAAGACGAACACGACCTTTACCATCTGGTTCCATGTTAGTTAACTCAGCTTTACGCAAGCCAAGTTCTTCCATGATAGAACCTTGATGCTGCTCTTCAACGTCGATAACTACTAGTTCAAATGGTTCGTGAATTTTGCCGTCTACTTCTTTTTTAACTACTTCAGGACGAGAAACACCCATCTCAAAGCCTTCACGACGCATAGTTTCGATCAATACAGAAAGGTGAAGCTCACCACGACCAGAAACGATGAATTTATCAGGTGTTTCGCCTTGGCGAACACGCAACGCTACGTTGTGGATAAGCTCACGATCAAGACGATCTGAGATATTACGAGTGGTAATGTATTTACCTTCTTTACCAGCAAACGGAGAGTCGTTAACCATGAAGGTCATGCTTACTGTTGGCTCGTCTACAGACAATGCAGGCAAAGCTTCAACACAAGCAGGATCACACAAAGTATCAGAGATACTTAGGCCATCGATACCAGTAATACAAACGATGTCACCCGCAGAGGCTTTATCAGTATCAACACGCGCTAGACCGTGGTAACCCTTAACGTTCAAGACTTTGCCTTTACGTTCTTTACCGTCTGCAGATTTTACAACTACTTGCTGGTTTGGAGACAAGCTACCACGTGTGATACGGCCTACACCGATAACACCAACATAACTGTCGTAATCCAATGCAGAAACCTGCATTTGGAAAGTCCCTTCAGGATCAACGTTTGGCACAGGAACGCTATCAAGAATCATTTGGTAAAGTGGCGTCATGTCTTCTGCCATATTTTCTGGATCATTACCAGAAATACCATTGATTGCAGAAGCATAGATAACAGGGAAATCTAGCTGCTCTTCGGTTGCACCAAGGCTGTCGAACAAATCAAAAACCTGATCCATAACCCAATCAGGACGAGCGCCTGGACGGTCAATTTTGTTGATAACAACAATAGGACGTAGGCCACGTTCAAATGCTTTTGATGTTACAAAACGAGTTTGTGGCATTGGGCCATCAACTGCGTCAACTAACAACAATACAGAATCAACCATAGATAATACGCGCTCAACCTCACCACCGAAGTCAGCGTGTCCAGGTGTATCTACGATATTAATACGGTAATCGTGCCACATAATTGACGTATTTTTCGCCAAAATGGTGATGCCACGTTCTTTCTCTTGATCGTTAGAGTCCATGATTCGTTCAGAACCTTGATCTTTACGATCTAGTGTGCCAGATTGGCTTAATAGCTGATCAACCAAGGTCGTTTTACCATGGTCAACGTGGGCAATAATAGCTACGTTACGTAACTTATTGATATCATTAGACATTTATAGTTCTCTGCATTTAGCGTGAGCAAAAAGATATACCGCCGCTTGATACGGGCAGGTATGCTCTTCAAGCGTCTCGGATCTTGGTGCGGGGTAAAATTGGCGCAATTGTACTCTTATATTGATAAATATCCCATAAAAGTGACAAAAAAAGTCCACAAAAATACTTCAATAAAGTAACAATGCGCTTTCATATAAAACGATAACATTCATATACTACAAAAATGCTACGGTTCATTAGTACTTAATTAAGGTAAATAAATACCTACGTTTTCATGCCCTTTACCAAGTAGGTAAGAGGCATGCATACGACTCATGACACCTTTGCCACAATAGAGCAAATGAGTCACATTTTTCTCTAATTCAGCCCAATTAGATTCCAGTGCAAAAAATGGAATCACTTTGACAGGACGACCACTTACTTTTAAAGGTCGATTGCTTGCTTCATCGGGATGACGAATATCAATAATCACTTCATCACCCACTGGCATACGTACAACAGGTACTTCACCCTGATACTGCTTAGCCACATCGTCCATCACATTTTGAATAGACATAACCTGAGCGTTTTCAATCGCGTGCTCTAATACCGCGAAATCAAAATTGGACTCTTGCTTCTCTACACGGTGCATTTTAGCGCGGGTAGTTGGCTTAACGGAAATAACACCACAAAACTCAGGCATACTGGCCGCAAAAGGTGCAGTACCGATTTCTATGGCCTTGTCTATGATGACCTGCTTATTCGTAGTGATCAAAGGACGAAGCACTAACTCTTCCGTCACTTGATCGATGACTTTTAAATTCATCAAGGTTTGGCTGGATACTTGAGCAACACTTTCGCCCGTCACCAAAGCTTTCGCTCCGACTTCTGTCATTAGCTGAGAAGCAGCACGCAACATCATACGTTTTAGAATCACCCCCATCTCTGCGTTATCGACTTTGGTTAAGATCTCGCCAACAACCGCCTCGAAAGGCACGGTGATGAATTTAACATTTAACGCCGAACCGTATTTTTCCCAAATGAAGTTGGAAACTTGTTTTACGCCGATTTCATGCGCATCACCGCCAAGATTAAAAAAGCAAAAGTGCGTTTTCAATCCTCGGCTCATCGTTAAAAAAGAGCTAACAGTAGAATCGTATCCACCAGACATTAATGACAACACAGAATCTTGCGACCCAAGCGGATAACCACCCAGGCCTTCTTCACGTTGTTCGATCATCCATACTCGGTTATCACGAATATCGATGGGCACTAATACTTCGGGATTTTTTAAGCGAACAGCCAAAGCACCGCAACGTGCTTTTAAGCAGCCACCAATATGTCTTTCTGCATCAACCGAAGTAAAGTCATGATGTCCGACACGTTTAACTCTAACCGCAAACACAGCATCTTTAATAACATCACCATAAGAAACGATAGCCTGTTCTACAATGTCATCAAGATCAACTAATGGAAATTCACGGACGAATTGAAAATGAGCAATGCCTGCTATATTAGAAAGTGACTGTATAAAATCTTCTCGTAATTCATCCCTATCGGAAAACACTTCAATAAAATCCCAATTGCCAGAAACAACTACATCGGCATCGTGCTTTTTAAGAACCAACTTAACATTATGTCGAAGCTGTTTAATAAAAGCCTTTCTAACTGGACGACTTTTAATGGTGATTTCTGCAAAAAACTTAACAATAAATTTCATAGGGGTTGCGATTTATACCGGATATTTGAAAGGCGCATAGTATAAAGAAAAGCCCGTAGATACGAAAACGCTAAATTCGCACCAATACGGAACAAAATGCCGTACAAGCGATCTAAAGTGGTGCATATTAACTTTTTTAAAGGCTAGATTTAGCCACCATTGAGTGCGCCATTTAATTAATAATGCTTATCCTATTGTAATATAAGGAATTATTAGGCCGCACAAAATTCTGGCACAAGTTATGCTTTATATTCGTCAAATGGCGCTTTATATTGAAGCACCCTATAAACGAAAATTAATTTCGCTTTAACTACGACTGGAGAACAACTATGTCAAACAAGACCCTTGCCTTGATTGCTGAGCATGACGCGAAGTGGGTTGACCTTCGCTTTACCGACTTTAAAGGTAAAGAACAACACGTAACTATTCCAGCTATTACGGTAGATGAAGAGTTTTTTGAAAACGGTCAGATGTTTGATGGTTCATCCATTACTGGCTGGAAAGGCATCAACGAGTCTGACATGATCATGTCACCTCAAGATGATACCGCTGTTATGGATCCTTTCACTGAAGAGTCTACTGTAATTGTTCGCTGTAACGTTATTGAACCTTCTACTATGCAAGGCTACGATCGTGACCCACGCTCTGTTGCTCTTCGCGCAGAAGAGTTCCTTAAGTCAACAGGTCTTGGTGATACAGCTTTCTTTGGTCCAGAGCCAGAATTCTTCATCTTTGATGATGTAAAATGGAAAACTGACATGTCAGGTTGTTCTGTAGAGATCAACTCTGAAGAAGCAGCTTGGTCTTCTAATAAGAAGTTTGAAGGCGGCAACATGGGCCACCGTCCTTTCGTAAAAGGCGGCTATTTCCCAGTACCACCAGTTGATTCTCATCACGATCTTCGTGGCGCTATGTGTAACGCTATGGAAAGTATGGGTCTTGTAATTGAAGTTCACCACCACGAAGTGGCAACTGCTGGACAAAACGAAATCGGTGTTAAATTCAACACTCTAGTTAAAAAAGCAGACGAAGTTCAAATTCTTAAGTACTGCGTACACAACGTAGCTCACGCTTACGGTAAAACAGCGACTTTCATGCCTAAACCAATCGTTGGTGACAACGGTTCTGGTATGCACGTTCACCAGTCTTTCTGGAAGAACGGCGAAAACCAATTCGCTGGCGACCAGTACGCTGGCCTATCTGAAATGGCGCTTTACTACATCGGTGGTATCATCAAGCACGCTAAAGCACTGAATGCGTTCACTAACGCTTCAACTAACTCTTACAAGCGTCTTGTACCTCACTTCGAAGCTCCAGTAATGCTTGCATACTCTGCTCGTAACCGTTCTGCTTCTATCCGTATCCCATACGTTTCAAGCCCTAAAGGCAAACGTATTGAAGCTCGTTTCCCTGATCCAACCGCTAACCCATACCTAGCATTCGCAGCTATGTTGATGGCTGGTATCGACGGTATCAAAAACAAGATTCACCCTGGTGATGCAGCAGATAAAGATTTGTACGACCTTCCAGCTGAAGAAGCTCATGCAATTCCACAGGTTGCTGCTAGCCTAGAAGAAGCGCTTAAGTGCCTAGACGAAGATCGCGCATTCTTGACTCAAGGTGGCGTTTTCTCTGATGACATGATCAACGCTTACATCGAACTTAAAACAGCTGAAGCTCGTCGTGTATCTATGACGACTCACCCACTTGAGTTCGAACTTTACTACAGCGCTTAATATTTAAACTGCTAAGTAAACACTAAAGCCTCGACCTAGTTCGGGGCTTTTTTTTCACTAACGCTTTCTTAGTTTTTTATTGCCCAGCTTTTATAGATCTTTTTTGTACGACTTTATTTACACGGCTTTTCATTGCACAACTTTTTTTTGCACGGCTTTTTACTGCACAAAAGTAAACACCATTATCAACATGCACTATAATTGTGCATTGAACTTTTTTAGTTAATACAAAGACCTTAATAAATAAGCCATTTCGAACTGCCCAATGTTGGTTCGCTTTTTGCAACTATTATTAAAGGAAACCATAAAAGCAGGAGTCAATAGAGAGGCACTGTCTGTGTATAGCTTATTAATCGACCATTTATCCACTGCGGTTGTTCAATTGAACGACAACCTTGAGATCGAGTATCTAAACCCTGCTGCTGAAATGTTGTTGGCTGTGAGCCGACGCCGAATTTATGGCAATGACATTGGCGCCGCATTCCGTGAAGACGAAGAAAGTATTCAGGCCTTGCATGCAGCAATAGAGTCTGGCCATCCGTTTACTAAACGCGAGGCGGAAATAGAGTGCAGCAATAATAAAAAACTTTTTTGTGACTATACCGTCACACCCATCATGGGCACGTCGAATGATACAGAAAGCCTCATTATAGAGCTGTACCCACGTGACAGAATGAAGCGCATCTCACAAGAGGATGAAATCATAGCGAACCATGAAAGTAGTAAAGAGTTGGTTCGCGGTTTAGCCCATGAAATTAAAAACCCATTAGGTGGTATTCGTGGTGCCGCACAATTGATTAGTCGCGCCTTTACTGACGAAGCACTAAACGATTACACACAAGTCATCATTGAAGAATCCGATCGGTTACGTGATCTTGTTGACCGCTTATTAGGCCCAAGACAACTACCTAAAAACAAACCGCTCAATATTCACAAAGTAATTGAACGTGTTAGACAACTTATTTCTGTCGAAACAGACAACCAAATTGAACTAATCCGAGATTACGACCCTAGCATTCCAGATTTAATAGGCGACGAATCTCAGTTAATACAAGCATTACTGAATGTCACAAGAAATGCCATGCAAGCGCTGATGGATGATGAAGATAATCGTCATAAAACTATTCATATGGTGACCCGTGCGTTACGTCAATTCACCATCGGCTCTAAACGTCATCGCTTAGTGTGCAAAATCAGCATCATAGATAATGGTCCAGGCATACCTGAAGGTATTCTCAAAACGCTATTTTACCCCATGGTCAGCGGGCGAGCCGATGGTACAGGCTTAGGACTGTCTATCGCACAATCCGTTATTCATCAGCACCACGGCATTATTGAATGTAACAGTTACCCAAAAAAAACCGAATTTAATATATTAATTCCCATTGAGACGACAGTCCAAGACCAGGAGAAACACTCATGACACCAGAAGAAACCGTATGGATTGTTGACGACGATCGTTCTATTCGCTGGGTACTAGAGAAGACATTAGAACAAGAAGGGATCCAATGTCGCTTGTTTGATTCCGCTGAAAACCTTGTCAACATGATTGATAAAGAGCAACCAAGTGCCATTATCAGTGATATCCGTATGCCAGGCATGGACGGCTTAAAACTGCTCGAAAAACTACAAAAAGATCACCCTTATTTACCTGTTATTATTATGACTGCGCACTCTGATCTTGAAAGCGCTGTCGCGTCTTACCAAGGTGGTGCTTTCGAATATTTACCTAAACCTTTCGATGTAGAAGAAGCAGTAAGCCTTGTTAAGCGTGCCATGCTGCATCACCGCAACGCAAGACCAAGTACTGACAACATGGAAGTGGCAGAAGAAGAGCCACAAGTCGATAAAGAAATAATTGGCGAAGCGCCGGCTATGCAGGAAGTTTTCCGCGCTATTGGTCGCCTCGCAAATTCAAACATTACTGTCTTAATAAACGGTGAATCTGGTACAGGTAAAGAATTGGTTGCTCAAGCATTACATACTCATAGCCCAAGAGCCGCTAACCCATTTATCGCTTTAAACATGGCAGCCATTCCACACGACTTAATCGAGTCGGAATTATTTGGCCATGAGAAAGGCGCGTTCACAGGTGCAAACACTCAACGTCGCGGCCGCTTCGAACAAGCCAACGGCGGTACGCTTTTCCTAGACGAAATTGGTGATATGCCAGCTGAAACACAAACTCGTTTATTACGCGTTTTAGCAGATGGTGAGTTTTATCGCGTTGGTGGTCATACTCCAGTCAAAGTTGACGTTCGTATCATTGCCGCTACACATCAAAACTTGGAAAATTTGGTCAAAAAAGGCTCGTTCCGTGAAGACTTATTCCATCGCCTAAACGTCATCCGTATACATTTGCCTAAGTTAGCAGAGCGTCGCGAAGACATTCCAAAACTCGCTCGTCACTTTTTAAGCCGTGCCGCGGATGAGCTTTCTGTTGAACCAAAACAACTTACCAAAGAAACAGAAAACTACCTTACTCAGCTTGAATGGCCGGGTAACGTTCGCCAGCTGGAAAATACCTGTCGTTGGTTGATTGTTATGGCATCAGGCCGTGAGGTCTTGGTGGAAGATTTACCACCAGAATTACTTGCTGCGGTTCCTCACGAACAACCTTTTGCCTCATGGGAAGAAGCGCTTAAGAATTGGGTGGACAGCACATTGGCATCAGGTCAGAAAGGCATTCTTGATCAAGCTGTTCCAAAGTTTGAACGCATTATGATAGAAACAGCCCTTGCGCATACTGGCGGACGCCGCCGTGATGCTTCATTACTACTAGGCTGGGGACGTAACACTTTAACTCGTAAAATTAAAGAGTTGAATATTGATCACGCCGAGCAAGATGAAGATTAAAATTAACCAAGTGTAAGAAAATGAGTGCAGGCAAAACTATATGTAATTTGCCTGCATTATCTCAGCTTTCTACCATTTTTGACTTGCTTTTACGGACACAATCCCCTACTAATTAAAGACAACTAATTGGTCATTAATAAACGGGAAACTAGTTATGTATCCAACACTCCAGTCCATGGGTATCACCAGCATACAGGACATTGAAAAATTCACTTTGCGTTACGAAGGTGGACACGACGTACTAAAAATTTATTACCGCCGCGAAAAAGGCTCATTGCTTCCTAAAAGTAAAAAATTCAAGTTTGGTCGCTCAACCAAAACCGTATTAGCGGATGGTGGCCAACAAACATACCGTCAAGTTCAAGAACCTTCCCTGATCGTTTTACGAGCAATGGAAGAGCTAGAACAAATCGTCGGCAAACAACACGAAAGTAAAGCGACAAAAGCTGATTTGATCAAAGAGCTAGAGCACTTAGAAAAAGTAGTGAATAGCAAGATCAATGAGATCAAAGAAAAAATTGATTCTATGCAATAACAGAGTAATAACAGTCTATTTGCAGACTCACTAGCAGGAACGCCTTTCTTGCGATCAAGACAAAACGTTTAGATCATTAATTGAAAGGTATACCTGCTAGCTCCATTTAAAAAATCCCGCTACAATCCGATCCTCTGCGTTTTTCCATACATTTTTATAAGCTTATTTATATGCATCTTGTAACATCCGTTGAAGAACTTGCCGATATCATCCGACAAGGTGGCATTGTCGCCTATCCAACTGAAGCGGTTTGGGGTTTAGGCTGCGACCCCTTTAATGAATCTGCAGTAAGACGTATTTTAACGCTTAAATCCCGTCCAGAATCAAAAGGACTTATTCTAGTGGCGGGTGCACAAGAGGAATTATCCCCTTGGCTCGCTACATTAGATCCTAAAGCAGCACAGCGCCTGATAAGCCTAAACGAGACACCAACCTCTTGGGTTGTTCCTGATACAACTATCGCTCCAAGCTGGGTGAGAGGCGAACACCAAAGCGTGGCTATACGTCTCTCACAACATCAACCCGTACAACGACTATGTGCAGCCTTTCAAGGGGTAATTGTTTCTACATCCGCAAACCCTGCGGGACTAGAACCCGCCATGAGTGCAGAAGAAGTGAATGGATATTTTGGTGATAAAATTGATGCTATTTTTAACGCATCATTAGGTGACGCCTCGCAACCCTCAAAGGTTCGAGACATTTTGACTGACACGCTTTTTAGAGCTTAAACCTTTTTTATTCAATAAGAACTTTCTATTCATCAGAGCTTACAAAAAATAGCTCAAAGACCGTTTAAACTATGACGTTAAGCGAACTTCCTGTGCAAAAGCGTCTTTTTTATCCACAGCAATAAAAAAGCGGCGATTCATTTTTGTATAAATGAAACGCCGCTTTGATTTATCAGCACTTATAATCAAGCGCCTTTAGTTAAATATTGCTTCTAGTGACCGCCTAGATAGGCTTCACGCACTTCTGGGTTAACCAATAACTCAGCACCGGTTCCCGTCATACGTATCTCACCATTCACCATTACATAGCCACGGTTAGCCAGTTTCAGCGCATGATTGGCATTCTGCTCTACCAAGAAGATTGTCATACCCGTACTAGCCACATCTTTCAAGATCTGAAAGATTTGCTTAACGATAATTGGCGCCAAACCTAGACTAGGCTCATCCAACAAAAGCAATTTTGGGCGACTCATCAAGGCACGCGCAATAGCCAACATTTGCTGCTCACCACCAGACATAGTTGAAGCACGCTGATTACGACGCTCCAACAGCCGAGGGAATAACTCAAACATATGCTGCATGTCTTCTTCAGCATGATCCATACCGATTGGAATCGTCCCCATTAGCAAATTCTCTTCTACTGACATACTAGGAAAGATACGGCGACCTTCTGGCGATTGAGCCAAGCCATGCGATGCAACATAGTGAGCCGATTTTTGCGAAATATCTTCGCCTCGATAAATAATCTCACCAGAAGAAATACGCGGCTGCCCAAAAATAGACATCAACAAGGTAGATTTACCTGCGCCATTTGCTCCGATTAAGGTAACAATTTCACCTTCCGTTACTGTCAAAGAGACTTTTTTCAAAGCTTGAATGGGGCCGTAATGAACGTCTACGTCTTTAAATTCCATCAATGTAGTCATAGCGTTACCTCCTCACCTTCTTCTGCACCAAGGTAAGCCGCAATAACCTTAGGATTACTCTTAATGTCATCTGGACCACCTTTTGCTATAACTTCACCGTGATCCAACACAACGATGTAATCAGAGATATCCATAACCATCCCCATATCGTGCTCGATCAATAACACTGTCGTATTGTGCTCATCACGCAATACACGAATCATCTTGGTCAAAGCTTCTGTTTCAGAGGGGTTTAAACCTGCTGCAGGTTCATCCAGGCAAACGATCTCAGGATTGGTACACATAGCACGGGCAATTTCTAAACGACGCTGCTGACCATAAGAAAGCTCCCCAGCCAAGCGGTTAGCTGAATCCACAAGATCCACAACACCCAACCAATAAAATACGCGTTCTAAAGCTTCTTCTTCGGCCTTTCTATAGGCTTTTGTATTCAAAATACCAGCAATCAAGCTACGGTTAACGCGCATATGCTGAGCAACCAGTAAGTTCTCAACCACCGACATTTCTTTGAATAAACGAATATTCTGAAATGTTCGAGATAAACCAGCACGGTTTACAAGGTGGGATCCGCCAAACATTTTGTACTTAAGACGAGCAAAAAAAGCGAATGGAGAAATAAAGTCTGTCGCTTGGAAAGGTTCGCCAAGTACTTTAATAATGCTGGTCTCTTTGCCGCCAGCCGACAAAAGAATCTTGCCTCCAGTCGCTTTATAGAAACCCGTTAGGCAGTTAAACACAGTGGTTTTACCTGCCCCGTTTGGCCCAATCAGAGCCGAAACAGAACCGCGTTTAATATCAAAGGTCACATCATTCAGCGCTTTAATACCACCAAAGTGCATCACCAAGTTTTCAACAGCTAAAATATTTTCTTGGTTCATTTAACCACCCCTTTTCTCGCAGCAAAACCTGTTCGAGTAACACGAACAATACCTCGAGGTTTCCAAATCATCATCACTACCATCAAAATACCAAACATCAATACACGATATTCTGCGAACTCCCTTAACACTTCAGGCAATACAGTCAAACAGAAAGCGGCAATTACGACACCTAATGTAGAACCCATACCACCCAGCACCACGATAGCCAAAATCAAAGCCGATTCGAAGAAAGTAAACGAAGATGGATTTACGAAGCCTTGGTAGGTTGCAAAAAACACACCTGCTAAGCCACCAGTTGATGCACCTAACATAAAGGCAGAAAGTTTCACCAACACATGGTTTAAACCTAATGAGCGACAAGCTATTTCATCTTCACGAAGCGCTTCCCATGCACGACCAATTGGCATTTTTACTAAACGATGTTTGATAAAAAGCACAGCCCAAACAACCGCGAACAACACGATATAAATAAACATGTATTTGTAAGCGGAATCATAAGGAATATTGAAAAACTCGTGGAAGGTTTGCCCATCACTGGATCGACGCTTAAACTCCAATCCAAAGAATGTTGGCAATGGGGCTGAAACACCGTTTGGTCCGTGAGTAAAAGACGCCCAGTTAGTCAGAATAAGACGAATTATTTCCCCAAAACCTAGCGTAACAATCGCCAAATAGTCACCGTGCATTCGCAACACAGGGAAGCCTAAAATGGCACCAGCGACCGCAGCCATTAGTGCTGCAATAGGCAACATTGACCAGAAGCCAAGTCCAAGGTTTTCATAACCCAATGCTAGACCATAAGCCCCGATGGCATAGAAACCAACAAAACCCAAATCTAATAAGCCAGCCAAGCCGACAACAATATTAAGACCAAGACCTAGTAATACGTATATCAAACCAAGAATAACAACAGTAAGGACATATTTTGATGCGATAAAAGGCACCAATAGGCCAATTGCTATCACCAAAGGAATAATCCATACCATTTTAGACTTATGTCCAGGTTTAAGAACTTCTACGCCTTCATCGTTATTAGCATAACGAAAAGCCATTGCAATGCCTTTTTCTGTCTGAAAAAAGCTAGACATAATAAAACGACCAACAGCAACAGCAGCGACCATCCAAGCCACTCGTACAAATTCTGTATTAAAACCATAACCATCTAGTACAACACCGACAATTGGTCCGAATAGAACAAGAGCCATAAAACCGGCAATAAGGGCATCAATACTACTTTTCTTAAAATTTATTCCTACAGCTTGGCTCATTTATACTTTCTCCACTTCAGGTTTGCCGAGAAGGCCACTTGGGCGAATAATCAAAATGAGAACTAATAAAGAGAATGAAAATACATCTTTATAATCAGAACTAATCAACCCAGCAAACAAAGCCTCGGACAATCCAAGAATCAGCCCACCTAACATGGCTCCAGGTAAAGACCCAATACCACCCAACACTGCCGCGGTAAAGGCTTTAATACCAATAATAAAACCAACATAAAAATCAAATGCGCCGTAATCTAGGGTAACCAATACACCAGCTAATGCCGCCATCACGGCACCAATAACGAAAACGGTTGAGATAACTTTGTCTGTATCTATGCCCAAAATAGAGGCCATTTTTCGGTCTTGCTGAGTCGCTCGACACATACGACCAAGTTTTGTTTTTTGGATAACATAGGTAAGTACACCCATGCCTAAAATGGAAATGAACAAAATTAACAATTTCATATAAGTGATCTGCACAAAGCCATCACCTACGTGAAAACGCAATGCACCGGTTAAAAGAGTCGGCACACCTTGTTGGTTAGCACCCTGACTAAGCTGCACATAGTTTTGCAAAATCAGTGACATACCAATTGCAGAAATCAATACAGACAAACGACTAGAGCTTCGCAATGGACGGTATGCGATACGTTCAATAACCCACCCATATGCGCCAGTGACAGCAACAGTAAGAAACAGCGTGCCGACAAGAATAATAGGAAAAGATTCGATACCGAAAAAAGTTAAAAGAGCTAGAGCAATAGCGGTGATATAAGCTGACACCATGTAAACATCGCCATGAGCGAAGTTAATCATGCCGATAATGCCATACACCATGGTGTAACCGATCGCAATGAGTCCATAAACAGAACCAAGGGTAAGACCGTTTACCAGCTGCTGGAGAACGATATCCATCGTAAGACCTCGTGGGAATTTTTTAGTAGAGAGAACATATTTACCAGCGCAATCCTTGGCTGGTAAATATGTGTCGGTTATTACAGAAATGTTAGAAGTAAAAGAAAATTATTCTACTACGTGATATTTACCTTGAGCATCCCACTCATACATAACGTAGTCAGAAACAGTCAAGTCACCCTTATCATCGAAATCTTTCTTACCCATTACCGTATCAACAGAATGAGTCTTCAACCATTTAGCGCCTTTTATAGGATCTAAATTGTTATTAGCCAACGCTGCAACAGCAACTTGCATCGCAGTGTAAGAATACAGAGTGTAACCTTCTGGCTCATAACCGCCGTCGCGGAACTCTTGGATGACTTTTTTACCAGATGGGTAAGACGTTGGTGGCGCACCAAATGTCATCAGTACACCATCTACATATTTAGGAGAACCGGCAACAGAAACAAACTCATCAGATACGATACCGTCACCTGAGATGAAGATTGCTTTAGAACCTTGTTCACGCAACTGACGAACAAGTGGACCAGCTTCAGAGTGAAGACCACCGAAATACACAACATCAGCATCTACAGAACGAATTTTTGTAATCAAGGCGTTAAAATCTTTCTCGCCACGAGTCAAACCTTCGTACATTACTTCTTTAACTCCATAAGAGTTAAGAGTTGACTTCATGGCATCAGCAAGACCTTTACCATAAGTGTCTTTATCATGAATAACAGCAACACGTTTTGCTTTTAATTTATCCACAATATAGCTTGCTGCCACATCACCTTGCTGATCATCACGACCACATACGCGGAAAACGTTTGGCAAACCTTGATCTGTAAGGGTTGGGTTAGTTGATGCAGGCGTTACCATAATAACACCAGCTTCTTCGTAGATTTTTGAAGCAGGAATAGAAGAAGATGAACAGAAGTGACCAACGACAGCAAGAGCACCATCAGAATCCACTAAACGGTTAGCTACAGATACAGCTTGTTTTGGTTCACAAGCATCATCCGCTTTTACTAGTTTAATCATTTCGCCATTAACACCACCTGCAGCATTAATGTCTGCAGCTGCTTTTTCAGCCCCTTTCCATAATTGCTCACCGAAAGCCGCATAAGCCCCAGTGTGGGGACCTGCAACACCGATGACCACATCTGCTTGAGCAAGTGTCGCAGCACTAGCAATAGCAAGAGAAATTAATGTTTTTCTAACAACCGCATTTGACATAAGAAAAGCCTCTACTCGTTTTGTGTTTTATCGTTATTATTCAAAAGCAAGAAGCGTTCCAACAATTAAACCCTAAAGAAAAGGCATTAATAATGGAACTTTCACAGCAATTATTCAAAAATTGTGCACCTTTATAATGCTACACATTAATATCAGACTAAACTTTGGTCAATAGTAGTGCGCATAAATAATGTAATTAGCTTAGTTTAAATTCTATATTCCCAAAAAATAGCAAAATTAATCACTATAAATTTTTATTTATGTAGTTTTTTGTACTGATATAGAAAGATCTCTGCACTAAGCAGGAGCAAAATATTGGAAGATGGGTATCAGTGAGCATAATGGACATGTTAAAGCCATTACGAATGGTGGTAAGCACTTTATAATTTAGTACAAAAAACCAAAAAATGAATTATTAAAAAATCGGTTTTTTTATCAAAAAGCTCCGGTTTTATTAAAAAACAGAGCTTTCTACTTTATTGCTCGCTAGGAGTAAGCACTGAAGGGGAAGTAGTTAACAGGTCAGAAAGACGAACTAAGCGAACGCCATCCTGCTCCAAATGATTAAGACGCTTTTTAAGATAAGCCATAGTTTCTGGATAAGGATGCCCAATAGCCAAAGCACTTCCATGCTGTCTTGCCAGCTTTAACAAACGAGAAAACTGCTTATCTATCGCTTGTTCGGTGCGAATGTTATCCAAAAAAACATCTCGGCTGACAGTTTCTAATCCGTATTCTTGAGCTGTTTTTTTGGCCACACTTTTGGGACTAGTAAGACTGTCTATAAAAAAGAGTGAACGACCTTTAAGCGTTTCCATTACCCATTTCATCGAGTCAGCTTTAGTCGTTAGCAAACTCCCCATATGATTGTTTACACCTTGTATGCCTGGCAAACCATCTAAGTCTTTGCTCAATGTCGCTTTTAATTCATGTTCAGTCATCTTGGCATACAATCCACCTGGACCAAGCTTCAACTCACGTTGATTTTCCATCGGCGCATGTAATAGGGTAATACGTTTTTGTTTCTGGGCAGTTAGTGCTGTCTGAGTAGCAAAAGGCGTACTAGGTAAAATCGCCAATGCAACTTCGGTAGGTAACATTAAAGAGGAATCCATGCCCTGACGGTTATAACCTAGATCATCGATCAAAATAGCGATTCTTGGCATTTTAGGGTGTGAATCAACCGCTAATTTTTTAGCTGGAACCACCTCTTTTTTAGAAGATTCATGAGCCTGTTCTGCTTTAGTCAGGGGGTTGACAGACTTAGACTCGTGATCAATAGGAGCATCTAGAAAAGGCACAATCGCAGGAGACCATGGTTCAGCTGTTTCCAACAGGGATTGGGATTGTGAGGAACTGGCTGATACAGCGCTATCAGAAGCTACAGCATCATCAGACAAAACAGGAAAATAGGACCCTATTGAATAGCTGGATGCATTTGTAGCTTCTTTTTTTTGCGGTGCTAAAAGAGGCCCCAAATGCACTGGGAGGACTACGGGCTCTTCAAAAAAAGTCTCGTTATCTTTCTCTGTAATTTGATCATCCTCAAGAACAGCTATCTCAACATTACTTGTGACAACATCTTCTGAACGATCAAGAGTACGACTTAATTCATCTGCACACCCTAGAAGGGCGTGCAGACAAAATACAAACACTACGAATTTCTTAAAATCAAACAAGCGAGCTTTTACCAAAATATATGTTCATCAAAAATTTTTACTATTTCTGTGCTAGCTTAGGCAGCGTTTTCAGAATAGTAACCGCTTGAAATAGCTGAAAATCCGTTTTTGCTAACTCGCCAATATCAGATTTCACATCGGCACTGGTACGCTCTTCACCACCCGTTCCATTGCCTAAATGCCCTTTTAACTCTGCCTCTTTGACAAAAAATTGACCCTTTTCAAAAGTCAGAGTCGCCTGCGGCACCACCAAATCAGGTGTGATACCTTGAGCTTGGATAGAACGACCATTGGGCGTGTAATATAAGGCGGTTGTTAACTTGACGGCATCACCATTAGACAGAGGAACTACCGTTTGAACAGAGCCTTTACCAAAGGTTTCTGCACCTAAAATCACTGCACGTTGATGATCTTGCAAAGCACCAGCAACAATCTCTGAGGCCGATGCCGAACCTTCATTGACCAACACTACGACAGGTACATTACCAAATTTGGTGTTTTTCTCTGTCGCGGTAAACTGGGTTTTAGACAATTCATGACGACCATTTGTATAAACAATCATGCCTTTATCTATAAAGGCATCCACCACCCCAACAGCACTTTGTAAAACGCCACCGGGATTATTACGAAGGTCTAAAACGACCCCTTGAATTTTACCTTCTTTATTTAGCTTATCAATGGCTTGGTAAAATTCTGACGCACTATCGCCTTGGAACTGACTAATGCGAAAATACGCAATGCCATCACCTAACCATTTATCAGTAACACTTGCGTCTTCTACTAAACGGCGCGTTAACTCATAATGCTTCAGCTCACCACCCCGCTCGATATCGAGTGTCACAGTAGAGCCAATTTCACCACGCATCAATGTCACAATATCTTTCATACCTAAATCTGTAATCAAGGTATTATCAATTTTAACAATCACATCACCAGGTAAAATCCCTGCTTCAGCCGCAGCAGACCTATCAACAGGCGTTACAATCGTAAGACGTTTATCTTTCATCTCAACTTCAACGCCAATACCGGCATAATTTCCAGAGGTAAGCTCGTTAAAATCGACTAATTCTTCTTTGGTAAAATATTCAGAATGCGGATCAAGACCCGATACCATGCCTTTTAATGCTTTATGAAGAATGTCTTGATCAGACATCACCTCAACATAACCTTCCCGAATGGTCTCAAAGGTTTCAACAAAAGACTGAATTTCAGCGGTAGGTAACTTAGACTGTTCTTTAGTATCGGCAGGAAGCTGTGCAGAAAAAGCAGGCTGAACCAATAACACCATAAATAAAAAGGGGATTCGTTGACGCAAAATATTGATCATGTTTCTTCCTATGACTTTTTTACTGGCTGCAGACTAAGTTTGTAATATAAATTACCCAGCGTTCACCCAAGAAAGTGGTTTTAATGGCGTACCATTATGCCTAATTGCAAAAAACAACGCTGGATCAGGACGACCACCTGTGCTGCCAACCATGGCAACTGTATCGTTTGCCCCCACCCATTCACCAACTTCTTTAAGTAGACTTTGGTTGTAACCGTATAATGACATGTAACCATCACCATGGTCTAAAATAAGTAAAAAACCGAAACCACGCATCCAGTCAGAAAACACCACTCGACCAGAGAATATAGCATGCACAGGTTCGCCTTCTTTGGCACGTAATGTAACACCACCTAAATTTATGCTGCCATTAGACGATAATTCGGAGAGCGTTTTTAACGGACGAACCAACTTACCGCGCTGCGATGAAAAAGGTACATCTTGATCTGGAATCTGTATGTCAGCAAGCGCCTCTTCAAGACGTTTTAACATATCCTGTAGATTTTTTTGATCCTGAGCTAATTGTTTAGAGCGTTTATCACCCTTGGCCAAATCACTGTCTAATTTAGCTAATAAATTACGTCGATCAGCTTGTTGTCCAGTCAAACGACTGCGTTCTGCTTTTAATTCGATTTCTTCTTTGGCTTGCTGCGCTCGGTGACTGCGAATGCTCTTTTCGACCAAGTTCAAATCACTTACTTCCGTCACAAAACCATTAATAAGCGACTGCCTAGCATTGGAAAAATAACGATTATACTGTACCAAACGTTGGGCTTCTTCGGAGCTGTCACCATTTAATAATAACTTGATGCTTTCTTCATTGCCGGAACGATAAACCGCCCTTAGTTGGGCGGCTATTTGTTCATTTTGTTGTTGAATGCTTAATTGAAGTGTCCGCTGCTGTACTCTCAATTCTCCCAGCTGCTTTTCACCTTTTTTTAAGCTTTCCTGAATATTCTGAATTTTTTTAAGCAACTCCTGAATGTCTTTCTCTTTGACTTCAAGCTGCTTTTCCACATCAGATCGCTCAGACTTAATATCTTTCAACCAGCTATTAAGCTTTTGCAGGTCTTTCTGTAAAGCCTGAATCTGCTGTTTGGCCTCCTCCGGAGTTTGTGGTTCACCTGCCGCCCAGCCAAAGCTGGACAGCAAAAACAAACTTAAGAGAAGACGGCGGGATAATAAGATCATTCTTGCCTCATGCTCGCGTAAGCAAGCTCACACCTGTCATCTCAGCAGGTTTATCCATTCCCATCATGTCTAGCAAGGTAGGAGCAAGGTCACACAGTGCACCTTCTTTAATGCCTAAACCTTGAGTCGGAGAGAACAAAACCAAAGGCACAGGCCCAATAGTATGAGACGTTAAAGGCTGAGCACCATCATCACTTAACATTTGTTCGACGTTACCATGGTCAGCTGTAATCAAACATTGGCCGCCATTCACTTTCAAGGCTTCAATGATTCGACCTAGACAAGCATCAACCGCTTCAACTGCTTTAACTGCTGCTTCAAAAATGCCACTGTGACCAACCATGTCACCATTAGCAAAGTTACAGATAATAGTGTCGTATTTACCCGCTTCGATCACTTCCACTAGCTTATCAGTCACTTCTGGCGCGCTCATTTCTGGTTTCAAGTCGTAAGTTGCCACATTTGGTGATGGAATTAGCTCACGCTCTTCGCCATCAAACAGAGCTTCTTCGCCACCATTAAAGAAAAAGGTTACGTGAGCGTATTTTTCGGTTTCAGCAATACGTAATTGTTTTTTACCATGCTTCGCTAGCACTTCACCTAAAGTATTCGTTAAAGCAATTGGCGGAAACGCCACATCAGCTTTAATGTCAGAAGCAAACTCAGTGAAGGTAACAAAAGATGCCAGTTTCGGATAAACAGCGCGAGTGAAACCATCAAAGTCAGCATCGGTGAAAGCACGAGTTAACTGACGCGCACGATCAGGACGGAAGTTAGCGAAAATAATCGCATCGCCATCTTGTACTGGAGCAGACTCACCAACGATAGTAGCTTTTACAAATTCGTCATTTTCGTCACGATCATAGGCAGCTTGAATAGCGCCTTCAGCGGTGTCAGCATGGAACTCGCCTTTACCTAGAACAATAGCATCGTAAGCGGTTTGCACTCGGTCCCAACGATTATCACGGTCCATTGCAAAATAGCGGCCCGTTAAGGTAGCGATTTTACCTACGCCTAGTTCAGCAAGCTTAGCTTCCAACTCAGCCGTTGGTGTTTTAGCAGAACGAGGCGGCGTATCACGGCCATCTGTAAAGCCATGAACATAAACTGCTTTCGCACCACGTTTTGCCGCTAATTCGCACATCGCCATGATTTGCTCATGATGACTATGAACACCACCATCAGACAACAAACCTAAAATGTGAACGGCTTTGCCCGCGCTAACAGCTTTATCAACCGCATGAACAAGGGCTTCGTTTTCAAAAAAAGACCCGTCTTCAATAGCTTTACCGATACGAGTAAAGTTTTGATAAACAACACGACCGGCACCTAAATTCATGTGGCCTACTTCAGAATTACCCATTTGACCTTCGGGTAACCCCACCGCAAGACCAGACGTTTTAATTAAAGTATGAGGCTGATTATTCCAAAGTGCGTCCCAGTTAGGCGTGTTTGCTGCAGCAATCGCATTGGATTTAGACGTTTCGCTGTATCCCCATCCATCAAGGATAAAGAGGGCTGTGGTTTTTTTGTTCATGTTAATCTATCCCGTAAATTGATCATGATAATGCCTCGATACTATCACAGGCTTGTAATTTAGTTACAGACTAGCGTTCCTATTCAGACTATTAATTTCACTAATAGAGGGCTTTTTACGACTATTTTACTTGTTGGTACTTTCCTAAAAAGGGTTTAACAAGAAGCTAATGACTCATTACGTTTTGCCAATAACCAATCTCGAAAAATCACCACTTGTTCAAGATCCGCCTTGTCGACAGGATAAGACAAAAGATACTCATGAGGTGTCGAAACAGCTTTACCGAAAGGCGCCACCAGCTCGCCATTTTGTAAACTGCGCCCCGCCAGTATGGTTGGCATAATAGCAATGCCCATGCTGTTTTTAGCCGCCTCAAGCAACATATGAAAATGCGCAAAGGAAGCGCCAGCAAAAGAACCACTTTCCAACCCTTGCGCTACCATCCAATCCGGCCATGCGTTAATTCGGGATGACAAATGCAAAAATGGAAATGCGGTCACATCTTCGACCGTCCACGCGTCCGCTGCTTTGTCTCCGATACGAGCCAATAATGTTGGAGAACAAACCGCAACCACACTTTCTTTCATTAGTTGATGAGAAATGGCACGAGGCCAATGATCACCGCCATAGTGCAAGATTATATCAATGCTTTCAGGATCGATCTTCGCGGCATCATCTAATGAGCGTACTTTAATTTGAAATTGTGGGTGAGCGGTTTGAAATTCAGCAAGTAGCGGCATCAACCAGTAAGAGGCCAAGGTGGGCAAAGCGGATATGGTAAGCGTGGTTTTTTCATCTTCTCGATGCAGCATGCGTAAACAGGCGTTTTCCATGCCATCAAGTAACGGTACCACTTCTTTGTAATAAGCCGCCCCCGTTCCGGTTAATACCAAGCGTTTATTGAGACGAATAAATAAATCTCGCGACAAGAATTCTTCTAGATTACGAATCTGCCGACTAACGGCACTTTGGGTAAGATGTAGCTCTTCCGCCGCCTTGGTAAAACTTAGATGCCTTACCGAGGCCTCGAAACATTTTAACGCGGTTGACGATGGGATATAACGGCGCATGTAGACGTTACTCATTAGCAAAAAACTGGAAGGCGATAACTGTATCCTATATCACTCTCATTCCCAACCAGTAAAATAAAAAACGCACCATAACGATGCGTTTTGGCGTGGTCATTAATCGCAGTAAACTTACTCTAATGTCAAACTAACGAGACCTGTGCTTGATGTCACGAGCGAAGCCAAGACCATTTTTAACAAAGTATTGGCAAAGCGCAATTGTCATTCTAATCCAAAGCGTGCGACTGCTGCCCAAGATGATAGGTATGAGCACCCACCTCATAAAACAAACGTCTCAATTCACGAAATGATATATCTCTAAGCACAGTGGTTGGAATGGACAAGTTTTCTCTTCGACCCGAAAGCCATTCTGCCAGCTCCGCACCGACCACAGTTCCTGGCCCAATACCTCGACCGCTGTAGCCTGCGACACTAAACAAGCCTTTTTGTAACTGTTGGCAATGGGGCAAATGATCTTCACTGTAAGCAATTTTTCCGGTCCAGCAATAACCCCACTCAACCTTACTTAAAATCGGGAACAATTCCGTGACGCGCTGGGTTGCCCAGTTCGACAACACGCTGCCCTCGCCGCCCATACCACCAAAAACTAAGCGGCCTTGTTTATCCAAGCGAAAAGAACTCATCACAGTACAAGTATCCCAAACGCCTTCTTTATTTGGTAACACACTAGCCAATTGCGCGTCACTTAACGGCTTTGTCGCCAATTGAGAATAAAAGATTGGTACAAACTTACGTGCTTGCTCTTTAACACCAAACTCACTGTAGGCATTGGTCGCGAGAATCACTTTTTCAGCATGTACTTGACCTTTTTCTGTGTGCAAAACCCAACCATCTTCGGCAGGTTCGATTTTACTCACTGGCGATTGATCAAAAAGTTTAGCGCCTTCTTTTAGCGCTGCGTGAGCCAATCCACGCGCATAAGCCAAAGGCTGAATGGTACCCGCCCTTGGATCAAACAATGCAGAGTTAAATTTACTAGAACCAATACGAGCTTGCGCCTCTGCGGCATCAAGCAGCTGAACTGGCGCACCGCGTTTCTTCATTTGCTCATAACGACGCTGTAATTGAGCCAAACCGGTTTTGCCAACGCCTGCGTGCAAGGTCCCATTACGAACTGGCTCGCACTGAATATCGTATTCTTTAATTAAGCCATAAACAAAATCTGGAGCGGCCGCCAAAGCCTTATACATAATACTACCAGCTTCAGCTCCGATGGTTTTATCCAGCTGATCCGGTTCTAGCCAGACACCAGCATTTGCTAGGCCAACATTACGCCCTGATCCACCAAAGCCAACTTCTTGCGCTTCAATTACGGCAACAGAAATACCAAATTTGGCTAGATGCAAAGCGGCAGAAAGACCAGTAAAACCAGCACCAACAATAACGACGTCAACATCGACACGCCCTTCTAAAGGCGCTAACACTGGCGCATCTGGAGAGCTTGCACGCCATAAAGAATTGCAGATTTTATCAGACATAAGATGACCTCATAGGGACATTGGTCAAAACGTAAAAACGTAAATAGGCGAGAAAATCTCGCCTATTTATTCTCAATTAAACGCATTCGCTGTATAAAGCGAACGCTATAAGCCAAAATTATTCAAAAACAATACCTTGAGCCAACGGCAAATCACCACCGTAGTTCACTGTATTTGTGGTGCGACGCATGTAGTTTCTCCACGCATCAGAACCAGACTCACGACCGCCGCCCGTTTCTTTTTCGCCACCAAACGCGCCGCCAATCTCAGCACCAGACGTACCAATGTTAACGTTGGCAATGCCACAGTCAGAACCTGCTGGAGACATAAACAATTCTGCTTCACGCATGCTTTCAGTGAAAACGGCAGAAGACAAACCTTGTGGCACTTCGTTTTGAATTTCAATCGCTTCTTCAAATGTTTTGTAAGTCAAAACATACATGATAGGCGCAAAGGTTTCTTCATGAACGATTGGCGCATCATGAGCAATACGAACAATCGCAGGACGAACATAGAAACCACCAGCAGGAACGCCTTCAGTGACACGTTCGCCACCGCAAACAATTTCGCCGCCTTGTTTTTTCGCGGTGTCTAGAGCCGCTTGCATACGGTTGAAGCTGCCTTCGTCAATTAGTGGACCAACCAAATTACCTTCAACGATTGGGCTACCAACGCGAAGCGAGCCGTAAGATTTCGCCAAACGCTCAACCAAACCATCAACAATAGATTCATGAGTAATCAAACGACGCAATGTTGTACAACGCTGACCAGCCGTACCAGCCGCAGAGAAAACAATCGCACGAAGCGCAAGATCCAGATCTGCTGTATCAGATACGATCATCGCGTTGTTACCGCCAAGCTCTAACAAAGAACGACCTAAACGACCTGCTACTGTTTTCGCCACAGCACGACCCATTACAGTAGAACCTGTTGCAGAAACAAGTGGGAAAGTCTCGCTTGCCGCAATCGCTTCACCAAGATCTCGATCACCAATCATCACAGACACAGCCGCTTTAGGGATATCAGGCATATCAGCAATGACGTTTTGCGCGATTTGGTACATAGCCAAGGCACACAACGGCGCTTTTTCAGAAGGTTTTAGTAGAATTGGATCACCACAAACAAGACCCAGCATGGCATTCCAAGCCCAAACCGCCATAGGAAAGTTAAATGCTGTGATGACAGCAACAGGACCTAGTGGATGCCATTGCTCCATCATACGATGGCCAGGACGCTCAGATACGATAGACAAACCGTGTAGCATACGAGATTGGCCGACAGCGAAATCACATACGTCAATCCATTCTTGTACTTCACCCAAGGCTTCAGGAAGAATTTTTCCTGCTTCCAAAGAGATCACTTGCGCCAACTCATTTTTGTACTTGCGCGCTTCATCACCAATACGACGAACCAATTCACCGCGACGTGGCGCAGGAATAGTACGTAATACTTTAAATGCGTCTTTTAGTTCAGCATTTACTTTGTCTAGCTGTGCAGGTGTTGCGTTGTTAAAGGTAGACAACGTCGCACCATCGATTGGGCTATGAGCGGAAAAAGTACTGCCTTCACCCAAAGCAACCGTATTACCTGTTAATACGCTATAAAAAGTATCACCCTGTTTTAGGGTATTGACACCAAGTGTTTCTAAGCAAGTAAGTGACATATGAACCTCTAAGATTTATTTATGTATGTATAAATTTAACTTCCACCACCATAACCAGCTCAGGCTAGAATGAGAAATACCGTTTTCCTGCTAGTGGTCTAGTTTTTACCTATAGCAAGATATCAACCCTATAGGTATATTAGAAAGGAGCCCAGAGACAATTTTCACAAGAGCCGCCTTTTAAAAGAGCATACAGATGGATATTCGATCATTACGTTACTTTATTGCCGTTTACGAAGAACGCAGCCTAAGCGCAGCCGCTAAACGCTGCTTCGTGGCACAACCGTCAATATCAACGACTGTCGCGCAATTAGAAGATGACCTAGGCACAAAACTCTTTGTGCGCCACTCAAAAGGCGTGTCACCAACCGACAGCGGCTCGCAACTTTATCCACATGCCTGCAAAATGGTCAGCGACCTAAGCGCCATGCGCAGCTTATTTACCGACACACCGGCACCGCTCGCTCTATCTATATCTTTGACCCCTTTTTTATCTGGCTCGCTAATCAGCCAAGTAATCAAAACTATGCTAGACGAAGTTCACGGGCTCACCTTAAAGCTAGTCGATGAATCAGAAAGTGCCGATCTGCGTTTTACTTGCCATCGTTACACCACAGAAGAAGATGTATTTTATCCACTTTGGGAAGACGACTATGTGATCGCTATGCCATTGGATCACTGGCTGGCAGATTTCCCTTCGCTATCAATTAAACAAATAGACAAGCAACCTTTCATTTCTCGTACACCATGCGACATTTTGGAATCTTGGAACTACTTGATGCAAAAACAAGAACTCACTACAGATGTTCGCGCTCAAGTGAAAACGGAAGAGTACGCGTTAGATTTGGTTGCCGCTGGATTGGGGATTTCGCTCATTCCAGAACACTCTTCGCGAGGCCGCAGCGACTTGTGTTTACGCCCTTTAAACGATGTGAAATTGAAACGCGTGGTTGGTTTGGCTCACAAGAAAGAGCGCAGTTTTCCAGCTCATCTGATTAATACGATCCTGACGGCTAAGCAGCAACTATTCTTTAACAAAAATCCGACCGAAATACGGCTCGCATAACTTTTACGCATCACAACGTGCGTTTTTACCTTTTGCTTTAAGACCGATCACTGCACTAAAGTACCTTACATCGACCTAACACTATTGCAGGAAACCTTATGACACCAAATGATTTTTTCGCGTCTTTGTGGGATCACTATACAGACATAACACCACAAGCTCAGCGCATCCAAGAACTGTTTAAAAGCCATGGTGAAAACGTTCTTAATGATCACGTAGCTTTCCGTACCTTTAACAATTCGCCAATTTCATTAGAAAAATTGGAACCGCAATTAGAAGCCATTGGCTACAAAGCCTACGGCGCGTTTCGTTTCGAGAGCAAACACCTTAAAGCCCGTTGTTACAAACACCAAACGGATGCAGATTCTCCAAAGGTGTTTTTATCTGAACTTATAGTGGAAGAGCTGCCAGCAAACTGCCAAGACATAATTGGCAAGTTCATCGCACAAATTCCAGCTGATGCCGTGCAAACACCAGCTATTTTTTGGGCTGGGAGATTATGGGAAACACCAACGGAAGTCGAATATCTTGCTTTAGCAGTGCACAGTGAATACGCGGCTTGGTTATCGACTATGGGCTTGCAAGCCAACCACTTCACTGTAAGTATCAATCACTTGAAGAAATTCCCGACAATTGAAAAAGTAAACGAACTACTTCAAAAAGAAGGTTATGCGTTAAACCAAGTTGGCGGTTTGGTCAAAGGCTCACCAGAGTCTTTCTTGGAACAGTCTTCCACCATGGCTGACAAAGTCGACTACAGCTTTGCTGATGGCAAACAAAAAACCATCCCTAGCTGCTTTTATGAATTTGCTCGTCGCCACACCATGCCAGACGGTGTGTTATTCGATAGTTTCATCGAAGGTAACGCTGACAAGATCTTTGATTCGACCAGCGCTAAATAACGAATCGGTAAATTAGTATGATATAACGAGCCCCAGTGGCTCGTTTTTTATTTTCCCATACCATTTAATGATCAGCGCATCACATCCTTGTCATGTTTTTATGATAGAAACCTTTGTGTGATGTGACGAGCAAAAGTAGTCGCCTGAGAGTCTGTACCGATCCATCAGGCCGTGTATAATGCTCGCAGTTTAAATATGGGCCTTACGATTATGATAAATCAACTTATTGAGTTTTCTATCAACCACTGGGAAATGGTCGCTGTCTTTTTAGCGATTCTTGCCACACTACTTTTCGTTGAAAGCAAAGGCGGCGCGCAAGGGCTTACACCTTCTGCTGCAACTAACCTGATGAACAGCGAAGACGCAGTCGTTGTCGATATCCGTCCAGAGAAAGAATTCAGCACTGGCCACATCACAGGTGCGCTAAATATTCCTGCGACTAAGATGAAAGACAACATGAATCGCCTTGAGAAACATAAAGACGCCCCAATAATCATAGTTTGCAAATCTGGTGTAACGTCTGGTGCAAGCGCTAAGGACCTTAAAAAGGCCGGCTTTGGCAAAGTTTACAAACTTCAAGGTGGCATTGCAGAATGGCAATCATCTAACCTGCCACTGGTTAAAGGATAAGAGATAAAATTATGGCTACCGTCACTATCTATTCGAGCGATTACTGTCCTTTTTGCGTTAGAGCAAAACAATTGTTAACGGCAAAGGGTGTTGCCTTTAACGAAATTCGCGTGGACGGAGAGCGAGAGTTACGACAAGAAATGATGGAAAAAAGTGGCCGCCACACCGTTCCGCAAATTTGGATTGGTGAACAACACGTTGGTGGATGCGACGATCTTTATGCCCTTGAACGCGAACAAAAATTGGATGCCTTACTTGCATAGAAGTAGGCATTCCAATAAAGCACACGGTATAAATGAGCAACGAATTCATCGCTTTATATAGAAATTATTAAAAAAAGGAACCAAGATGTCCGATACAGCTGAAACACCAGAAGCACAAACACAAGAAGCGCAGACACCACAACTTTCTATGCAACGTGTGTTTTTGAAAGATATTTCTTTTGAATCTCCTCGTTCACCAATGATATTCCAAGAAGAATGGAAACCTGAAGTTGGCTTAGAGCTAAACACTAAGAGCCGTCAAGTAGGTGAAAATGTCTACGAAGTTGTTTTGGAAATTACGGTAACGGTTAAAAACAATGGCAACACTGGCTATTTAGTCCAAGTTCAACAAGGCGGTCTGTTTGTTATTTCTGGTCTTGATGATCAGCAATTACATCACGCTTTGGGTGCTTTCTGCCCTGCTACCTTGTTTCCATACGCTCGTGAAAACATTGATGCAGTTGTAGTAAAAGGCAGCTTCCCAGCTATCATGCTTGCTCCAATCAATTTTGATGCGCTTTATATCGAAAGCCTACAAAAGCAACAAGCGGAAACAACTCAGTAAAAATATTGAGTGACAAAAACGACTAAAAGTTACGAAAAAGGAGGCTACGCGCTTCCTTTTTTTATTGCATAATAGATATCGTTCGCATTTTAGTATCCCCAGTACTTTTAGTATCGCAAGAATATATGGAAACTGTGATGAAAAAGAAAAAGAAGCCTTGTCCGAATTGCCTCAAAGCTCGCTGGTTAATACTTTATCTCGGCTGCTTCATCCTGCTCTCGATACTTGTTGCCAATCAGTTTTTAGAAAAAGGAATCTGATGTGAAGTGGGCTGTTATTTGGGTAAGTATCTGCTTTTTAGCGGGATGTGCGACTTACAAACAAGATATTGATGCAGGCTTAGGCTTGGCAAAAGAAGGCGAATGGAAAGAGGCTGAAGGCAAACTAGAAGGCGCTTTAGACAGTTCCCAAGACAAGCTGCTTTATTATATGGAAATCGGTGCTCTTGCCCAGAATCAAGGTGACTTCGAACGCAGCAACGACTTACTGGAGCAAGCAGAAAGATTAAGCGATACCTTCTTGCCTGAGAACTTTTCTAATCGCTCTTGGGCATTATTAAGCAATCCAAGGCAAAGCGACTACCGCGGTAACGGTATTGAACGGGTTTACATCAGCTATCTTAAATCGATGAACTACATCGCCCTAGCGGAAAAAGAAGACAATACAGCTAAAAAACGCGAACTTAACGATGCTGCTTTAGTCGAAATGCGACGCATTGATATTAAGCTCAATGAAATTCGAGCACAAACTCCCAGCTACCAAGATCTTAATGCCAAAGAAAACCAAGCCTTTTATATGAAGGCGCTGAGTTGGTTAGGCGATTTTTATACGGGTGGACGAGATACCAACAAGTTTATCTATAGAGACGATGCTTGGGCACGCTACATGGAAGGGCTGCAATACGAGATGAATGGCGAAATCGACGATGCTCGTATCAGCTATGAAAAAGCAGCTAACTTGTATGAAGACGGCTATGCAAAACAATATGCTTTGTCTAGTACTACGGCGGATCGTGCTTGGTTAGATACAATTCGCATGATGCAAAAAGGCGGTTTTAGCCAGAGCGAGATAGATCAAAGAATCACAACCAAACTGTCTCCAGCTATGCAAGAAAAACTCAAGCAATATCATAAAGGCGATGCGGAATTAGTCGTTTTGGAACACCAAGGCTTCATTCCTGATAAAAAGGAAATGACGGTATTATTGTACGCCGACCCTCGCGCTTACTCTTTAGTATTAGAACCGCTTCATGGTGGGGGAACGATAGAAGCAAACGATGCATTCCGTTGGTTTACCATGGTCTATGCTGATATTAATCCTCTCAACCTAATCGCCAATTATAAAGCGGGTGGCGCATGGGGAACTTTCTCAGGCATTTTTACGAAACGTGTAATTCTGGGGCGGCCCGTTTGGCAACAACTCACTTCAGCTAAGGTAGATAAACTACTAACCGAACAAACCATACGCGTTACTGTGCCGTATTATGGTCGCTTCACATTAGATCAGCATCAGCCAACACTGCAAATGAATAGCTCAACAGCCACGATCAATAACAGCCTACGAATGACATCCCTTGCTGACATTGCCTTTCAGGAACAACTGGCGCAAGCGCAACGAGATATTTACGAAGGCTTAGTAAGAGAATTATTACGCAGCTGGTTAGCGTATCAAGTGTCATCAAACGTACAGGATCAAAATGCAGCTTTGATCTTAAACCTAATTGGACAAGTTGCAGTATTTGCCTCATCGGCTGCAGATACGCGTAATTGGCTGACACTACCAGCACAAGTCAGACTAACGCGTGAACCATTAGCACCGGGTGAATACACCCCTAACTACACGGTTAATAACAAAACTTTCTCTCTCGGCAAGGTCAACTTAGAAGCCAATAAAATTAAGCTTTGGAATCTACGCAACCCTTATTAAATTGATTACACTAATACAGCTTGGCACCAAGCTAAAACGGACGTAAGGAAAATAGTATGCACATTAATAAACTAACACAGTCTAAATGGGCTTCCCTATCTTGGAAGAGCATGTTCACTCTATTTATGGCCGTGTTATTAACGGCTTGTTCAGGCAGCGTAAAGCGCATAGACACAAACGAAGACGTTATGCTGTCTGACCGTTGGAATGACACCGACTCACGTCTAGTGGCAGAAGAAATGATGAGCGATATGCTGACCTTCCCATGGTTCCGTGATTACAACTTCAACAAGAAAGGTAATCCAACCGTCATTGTACAGAGCATCCGCAACAAGACATCTGAACATATTCCCGTAGATACCTTCATTAATGACATCAAACGCAGCTTATTACGTGCCGGCAAAGTCGATTTTGTTGTCTCAGGTGCTGAACGGGATGACGTCCGTAGTGAACGAGAAGAACAAGAACTTAATGCAGCACCAGATACCGTTGCTAAATTTGGCCTAGAGCAAGGCGCTGGTTTCGCTCTATCTGGCTCCATCAACTCCATTGTTGATTCCAATGGCGACCAACGTGTGAGCTTCTACCAAGTTGACCTTAAATTGATTGATATGACCACCAACCGCGAAGTTTGGAACGGTCAGAAGAAAATCAAAAAATTGGCTGACAAAGGCTTTTTCTAACCATGAAACTCTCTGTTTTGCCCATACCATTCAGCTTGATGATGGTGACGGGTCTATTACTCAGTTTAACTGGGTGTTTGGGCTCTAATACCCAATCGGGTCAAACAACGGAGAGTATGCCTAATTGGGTATCATCTCCGCCACAGGACAGCACGCACTTGTATGGTGTCGGTAGCGCAGCGCGCATAGAAAACATTGCCTTAGCGTTTACTCAAGCCGAACAAAACGGCAATGTTCAAATTGCTCAGCAGCTTCGTACTCAAGTAAGTCAGATTAATACACAAGACACTCAAGTGCGATCTGGGCAAGGTGGAGAGCAAGTTTCAAAAACACAAACAGCCTATACGCAAGTAACAACCTCACCTATCGAACTAGAACAAGCCATCAATGAGCAACGCTTTGCCGGTAAAAACTACGTCTATGCGCTGCAATCTATTGATCGTAGTCGAATTGTCGCCAAGCTAAAAATCGCTATTAATGATACGGATGACATAATCCGCAAGCTGGCAGCATCGTTGACTAAAACAGAAGATAAATATCCGGCACCGCAAGACTGGCAAACCTATATGCAGCTTATCCCGTATTTTGCCCAGCGTAAGTCCTACGAAGATGAGCTCAGCCTGTATTCAACCGCACGTACAGTAGCTGGTAAAGCCAACGCAGACATTCAAGACGTAGAACAGCGGCTAAATCTAGCACTGAGTAGCTATGGCTTTGATGTCTCCTCAACCAAACAAGCAGATAGCCTAGCAAGTGCTCTATCGCATTTTGGCCTGACACCAAAAGCAGGATCTTTATTCAAGCTCAACAGTCGAACAGCGCAACACCATGAAATCCAAGATGGACGTTTTTATGTATTTGAAGACGGCACATTGGAACTCATCGACCCGACAGGTTCACGTCTTGCTTCTTGGACAGTTAGCGCGAGAGGCATTGCTAAAAGCCTTAATAAGGCTCAAGAACAGGCAACTAATAACTGGTCAAACCAAGCGATTGAAGCCATGTTTACTTGGTTAACACGTTTAGACTAGTATATTTATTCATTGAATAAGACAACTAAAGCGACATAAAAAACGGCTCAATTTTGAGCCGTTTTTTATTCAAACACCGTCTATAGCAAGCCAACAGCCAATACTGGGAAGGCCACAATAAGCGCTAGACGCAGTAAGTCAGAGATAACAAATGGCATCACCCCTTTGTACATATCTCCAATAGAAATATGCGGGGCAACGGATTTAATAACGAAGACATTCATACCAACGGGCGGCGTAATTAAGCCAAGTTCCACGGTAATAACAGCGACGATACCAAACCAAATAGGATCAAAACCTGCAGCCTCAATCAGTGGATACACTACTGGAACAGTCAACAACAGCATCGCAATACTGTCCATAACGCAACCTAGCAGCATAAACAAAATCAAGACACAGAATAGAACCATATAAGGTCCTAAATGAAGGCTATCAACATACTCAACCAAAGCAAAAGAAATGCGTGACACTGAAAGGAAGTAGCCAAAAATCTCCGCACCAATGATCATAAAGAAAATCATTGCAGACATAATCAGGGTTTCGCCAACTGCTTCTTTAAATTGTGCGAAGCGCATACCTCGTACCAGAGCGATAGACAACGTTGCCCCAGCCCCCACTGCAGATGCTTCAGTCGGCGTAAACCATCCAGTATAAATACCGCCGATAATGAATACAAAAACACCGGTAAAAGGAACTAAGCCTTTAAGCCCCAAGAACTTTTCTTTTAACGTTGTCGCCTTACCTGGTTGAGCTATATTTGGAAAGACAGTAACTAAAACAGCGACAGTAAGTCCATACATCACCAATCCAAGTAACCCAGGAATCACACCTGCAATAAACATAGCTCCGACAGATTGCTCGGTAATCAAAGCATATAATAACAGAGCGATAGAAGGCGGTATCATGATACCTAATGTTCCACCCGCCGCTAACACTCCTGTTGCTAATGTTGGTGCATAACCGTTCTTTTCCATTTCAGGTAAAGCCACTCGCGACATACTCGCTGCAGTTGCCATAGAGGAACCAGAAATAGCTGAAAAAATACCGCACGAAGTTACCGCAGCCAATCCCATCCCGCCACGCCAGCTACCAAACATAGCTCGCGCGCCTTGGAACAGTTCTTGCGACATCCCCGACTTTGAAGCGAACACCCCCATAAGAATAAACATGGGAATAGGACTAAAACTGTAATTTGACAAAGTTTCAAATGGACCACTAGCAAGAATAGAAACCGCTGGATCAAAAGCTACAATCCAACCAAAACCAACAAAACCAGCTAATGCCATCGTTAAAGCAACAGGCGCTCGTAGCGCAATTAACAACAACATGGCCGCAATGCAAACCATACCAATCATTGAAGTACTCATGACTCAGCCTTCTCACAAAATAATAGTCGAGACGTGTACGCCACTGCGGAAACAGCTAGCATAGCAGTCGCAAAACAAGCCACCGCATAAAAATACGTCAATGGAATCAATAGATCTTGGGTCGTTTCATAGCTCATCGCCGCTTCTTCTACCAAATGATAAAAGCCATAGCTCATGCCGACTCCCATTAAACCAAAACAAAGAATATAAACAGCTTCTAATCTATTTTTTGCTTTGCTTGATAGTCGCTCCGTAAACAGGTCAACAATGACCTGCGAACGGCTGACCGAATGCGGCAGAATGAAGAGTACTGTAAACAACAGACTGTATTTCACCATCTCAATGCCACCAAGAATGGTCCAGTCCACGGCACCGTCCGTTATAGTAAACAAACCTCGAGTGAAAACATCAAACAAGGTAACCACCATCATAGCGATTAAGAAAAAACCGCCCAGTAAGTGCATTCCATGCGTGATACGCTCTATTATTCGAGCTATTGCTTTCATTAACTCTCTCCAACTACCACTACTTTGCTTAAATATCTAAACAGCTTTTATTTACACGCTGTTTTGGACAGCTCAACTGCACGTGCATAGACCTTGTAAGAAGGTAGACCTTTCTTCTGCAGCTCATCCAAATACTCTTCAGTCGCTTGATAAAGAACAGGCTTCCACAATGGATTCTCAGCACCATCTTCGATTACAGTAATTTTATGACCCATTTCGATCGCTTGAGCACGGCCTTTCGCATCTAAATCATCAAATACGGTAGCGGCTTTTTTAGACCACTCCATACCAGAGTTATGATCAATGACTTTTTTAAGGTCTGCAGGCAGACGATTATAGAAAGACTTATTTATCGTCATGACAAAAGCCAATGTATAAAGACCACCAACTTCAGTGTGATAAGGCGTTAGTTCATTTAGACGGAACGTGTATTCACCTTCCCACGGTAAGGCAACACCATCAATTACACCGCGCTGTGCGGACTGATAAGCATCTGGCGCCGGCATACCAACAGGTTGCGCACCTAGACCTTCAAGCAACTTTGCAACCACCGCAGTTGGACGACGGATACGTAAGCCTTCTAAATCTTGAGGAACTTTGATTTCTTTATTTGTGGTATGAAGACCACCTGGTCCATGAGTAAATAAAAATAGCGGTTTGGTTTGGCTGTATTCATTAGAAATAAGGCCTTCATCGTACAAAGACTGCACAACACAAGAGCCTTGAGCTGCATTCTGCGACACACCAGGTAATTCAACAATTTGTGTTAGCGGAAAACGATTTGCTGTGTAGCCTTGAACGGTCACGGTCACATCTGCAATGCTATTCTTCACGGCATCATACTGAGCTGGTGGTTTTGCCAATGTACTAGAAGGATACATCTGAACGTCGATACGTCCGTTAGATTCTGCTTCAACTGCCTCAGCCCATTTTATAAATAGTTTTTGGCTTGGGTCTGATAATTCAGGAAAGAAGTGGCTGAAACGCAATGTATATTCTGCCGATGCATTTGCCTGAGCACTTACAATAGCGGAAGCAGCAACGACCGTTATGGCAGCGTGCTTTATTATTTTTATCATGTTCGACTCCAAAGTAGATTTATTATTGTATTCAGTTTTTAAAAACTGACTAATCAAAAAACAGATTAGCAATCTACTGTTCAGAAAGGTAATTGATTATGAAGGAAAGGCATTGAAAAATTAGATAGAACAACCGTATTTTATAAAAATACACACTCATTAAATTTATTAAAAAAAAACATAAAAAACATCTATATAATTGATATTTATAAATAAAATTTATTTTTAAAAAAATATCTCATCAAGAAAAATTACTTTCATTTTTGATGAGACTCATTCGTTTTTTATGACTCAGGATAGATCTTTGTACGGTAAAACAATGTATTGCATAGCGATGATACGACGAGCCGCTTCAGTGTCTGTGTAGAAGTTCAGTTCAAACTCATAAACTCTTCATAGGTTGCCTAATTACCACCATGAAAATCACGTTAGTCTTACTTGGCGTATACCAATATTTGAATACGTCGAGATACATTTTGGCCATCTTTTTTTGTAGACGGTTCATCACTTTATACAAGGTCATAACACCGGAAATACTCAACAAAAAATAATTCACCTCGACGCGAAAACACGCTATTTGGCGACATTAAAGATACGCGCTAACTACTCTAAATTCTGTTAGAATGCGCTGCATTGAGCCACTCGCTGTGAGTGGTTTTACATATCATTAGGAACACCTGTGTCAAAATTCTTTTATCGTGGTAGACCCGATATCATGGGCAAGCATAACCTAGGCAATTATCAGCCTAAGCCTAAAGTGAAATCTGGAAGCGAAGAAAACCCGCTAATTTTGCAAGTACAAAGTGCCGAGCGTGAGCATGAAATAAACGCTATATTGGCCGCTAACGGCTTATTTGCAGAGATTCGCATTGACAGTGAGATGCCTGAGGACATTACACCTTTAGACGTAGCCCTTAACAAACCTGTGCCTCAAATTGTTGAAAAAGCACCACAACGTAACGACCCATGTCCATGTGGCAGCAATAAGAAATACAAAAAGTGTTGCGGCTAAGCTAGTCAAGCCCTTTATAAAACGAAAAAGCGGCCGTAATAAAGATTACGTGCCGCTATTTTTTACTACAAGACCGTGCTTATCACTTAAACCAGATCTTCATACGGCAAACCAACATATTGCATAGCAATAATACGGCGCCCTTCTTCATTATCCGTGTAAAAATTCAACTCCGAACTCATAAATTTACCATGGGTTGCAGCGTCATTATCATGCTCATCGGCCTGACCAAAGTCGTGCAACATATTAGTCATCCACCATGAAAAACGCTCTCCATGCCAAACACGACGCAAACAAATGTCGGAATACTGAGAGATGCACTCTTTATCACCTTCTTTGTAAACACGAGTCATTACTTTATACAAAGTTGCTACGTCAGAAGCCGCCAGATTCAAACCTTTCGCCCCCGTTGGCGGAACGATATGCGCGGCGTCGCCAACAAGAAACAAATTACCATATTGCATTGGCTCACAAACAAACGAGCGTAGTGGCGCGATGCTCTTTTCGATACTAGGCCCTGTCACTAGTTTTTCAGCCACATCGTCTGGAAGACGGCGTTTTAGCTCTGTCCAGAAATCATCATCACTCCAATCTTCGACTTTGTCAGTCAAAGGCACTTGAAGGTAATAACGCGATCTCGTTTCAGAGCGCATACTTGTCATGGCAAAACCACGATCTGTCTTACAATAAATCAACTCTGGGTTTACTGGTGGCGTGTCAGACAAAACCCCTAACCAACCGAATGGATAAACACGCTCAAACTCTTTGCGAGAAGATTCAGGAATGGTTTGACGTGATACACCATGGAAACCATCGCAGCCTGCAATGTAATCACAATCCAACCTGTGTGTTTCACCGTTGTGCTCAAAAGTCACGTAGGGAGCGTCGCTTTTCACGTCATGTAAAGCCACATTACTCGATTCGTAATACGTGGTTAAACCAGCTTCGTCGCGGGCTTCCATCAAATCACGGGTCACTTCTGTTTGTCCATACACCATCACAGTACTGCCACCAGTGAGTTTTTCTAATTCAATCTTTACACGTTTGTTATTAAACGCTAACTCAACACCATGATGCACTTGGCCTTCACGATCCATGCGCTCACCAACACCGGCTTCACGCAGTAAATCTGTCATACCTTGTTCAAGCACGCCTGCACGAATTCGACCTAGAATGTACTCACCAGAAACGCGTTCAATAATGACATTGTCGATCCCTTGCTTTGCCAACAATTGTCCAAGTAATAGACCCGATGGACCTGCACCAATAATCGCTACTTGTGTTTTCATCTTTCTCTCCGATTTATTGTTATTTTCTCGACGTTGATTCAGTGATCAACGTGCTAGTGACAACATAATGGAAGATAAATGGATAATACGTT
The DNA here is from genome assembly GCF_900129155.1 of Marinomonas polaris DSM 16579. Classification (GTDB taxonomy): domain Bacteria; phylum Pseudomonadota; class Gammaproteobacteria; order Pseudomonadales; family Marinomonadaceae; genus Marinomonas; species Marinomonas polaris. Next base: position 225,819 of record NZ_FQVF01000005.1, on the reverse strand, counting down.
AGGTAATTTATGATCAAAAAATTGTACTTTTTGATCATGGGTGATTTTTTAAATTAGCAGCCAAAACACGATTTAAAATGACTTTATGGCACTTTTCGCTTATAAAAACCTATAAATATACGTCTATTTGTACATTTTAGACTCATAGAAACAAACAACTAAAAAAGTACATTTGTGTAACTTATAAAAAATTAAGAAGAGCGACATGCAGAAATCTAACATTCCTCACTTTGGACTTTATGGCGAATCCAGCTGGATAAATGACCCAGAGTTTTTTCATATTGAAGACATAGAATCTCGCAGCGGTGACTTAGGCTGGAAAATCAACCCTCATCGGCACGCTCAGCTTTTTCAAATTCTGATTTTAAAATCTGGTGAAGTAAAAGTTCAGCTCGACGAGCAACAACACAAGCTACAAGGTGCATGGGCGATTATTGTTCCCGCTGGCGTCGTACATGGTTTTCGTTTTGCACCCGATACCGATGGACGAGTCATCAGTATCGCCGAGCCTTTGCTTGAAGATGCCTACAAAGAAAAGGCAGCGAAATTTATCCAGCCATTGCTTAGTCAGGCTTGTTATATAGACTTTAATGGCCACCGCAATATGTTCTCTGAGCTTTGGCCGCTCATTCAGCAGCTTGAAAGTGAGTCTTCGTTTATACGCGAAGGTCGCGCTTTAATGAGTGAATACTTGATAAAAGCTATTTTGCTGCTGCTCCATCGCCAACATGTTAACGGCGAGAGCAATGTCACCAACAAAACAGAAAACAGTCATGCACATCAACTCAAAGAACTGATCGAAAAACACTACCGAGAGCATTGGAGCAGCAATCAGTATGCCGATGCGTTAGGCTCCTCCACCAGCCGCTTAAATAGGCTCAGTAAAACCACCTTTAACCAAAGCGTATTAGACTTAATTCACGATCGCGTTTTATTAGAAGCAAAGCGCAGTCTTATCTATACAGCACGTTCTGTAGAGGAGATCAGTTACGACTTAGGCTTTAAAGATCCGGGGTATTTTTCGCGTTTTTTCAAACGATCCACAGGTATTCCACCAGGGAAGTTTAGAGTCCTCAGCAATCAACCATCCATTTGATGAATTTTTCTAACCTATTAGCTGAAAATTGATCGTTTGCTGAATGATTGGTCAGAACCTAGAATAACAAGTGTCAAATATGACTGAACTTTTTTAGGAGAATCACTATGAAAAACGATCTTAAATATGATGCTTTCGGTAACCTTGATGCTGATTACTATGTAGAAAAAGCTTACGAATTGCGTCGTGCATACTACGCAGAATTAACTAAAAAAGCCGTAGCAAGCATTAAAGCATTCTTTGCAAAATTGACTGCTGGCCGTACATTAAAATCAGCTCAACCACAGCACTAATATTTTCAGTACAAAGCTTTTACGTCATCTGTATTTGACTGGTTTATTTCCGTTGTTGTCGCTAATAAATCAACAGCCGTTATAAAAGCAAATAAAGCACGACGATAAAGAACCCAATGTTCCCGATGATCGAAAGGCAAGAATAAGAAATCGATCCGGTAACGGGCTTCTCTTCACAAAGAGCCTTAAAAGGCTTCAATTTTTGTCTAGATAACACCTCCCTTAGCAAAGCATTTTCATCTCAACCCAAGTCATCAAAGTGTCATAAATTTGACATAAAATATCGCTCTAGCCACCTTTTTAACCTAGACGTATCTGAGAGAAAATGAGCCAAATAGACAATAATGCTCTACTTGAGAAAATCCTTTCGAATGGATTAATCACACCATACTTCCAACCTATTTACGATTTAAGTAATGGTGAAATATATGGGCATGAAGCACTTTCTCGTGGCCCAATGAATTCCACGCTTTTTTCTCCAGATCCATTATTTACACTGGCTCAGCAAGAAGGAAAACTTCATAAACTAGAGTTACTTTGCCGTGAAAAAGCCCTATCAAAATTCGCCAAACTCGAATTAAAAGGCCGCTTATTTTTGAACGTTAGCGCCTCTTTATTGGGGTCACCAGATCACCAGTCTGGTATGACATTGGCGATTTTAAATGAGCTGGGATTGGATCAAAAAGACATTGTCATCGAGCTTTCTGAACAGCATCCATACGACCATAATGGCTTGCCGCGCAGTAGTGTCGATCATTATCGTAAAATGGGCTTTCAAGTTGCCATTGATGACCTTGGTGTCGGTTATTCTGGCCTTCAGCTTTGGTCTGAATTGCAGCCAGACATAGTCAAAGTCGATAAACATTTCATTAAAGGAATCGACAAAGACGAAATCAAACGAGAGTTTGTCCGCTCGATTCTGACCATTGCTCAGCGACTAAATTGCATACTCATTGCAGAAGGCATAGAAACACAGCAAGAACTCGACCAACTCATTGAAATTGGCGTCACGCTAGGACAAGGCTATTTTCTTGGGCGTCCTGTGGAAAACCCTACTTTTTCGACTCATCCCTATCTGGTAAAACAAGCTCAGCGACGTTCGCAATTCCAAGTGGATCATGCAGAAACAGTACAAACACTGTGTCGTCCTACACCAAGCTTGCAAGAAAACAGCTTATTAGAAGACGCATCCCAATGCTTTAAAAAGCAACCAGACTTAGTGGCTATTCCCGTACTAAACCACAACAACGAGCCTGTCGGTGTGGTTCGCAGACATCAGCTGCATGAGCTTTTTTCTACACCTTATGGACGCGCTTTGTACGAACATAAACCGGTTACCAATTTACTCAGCAGTGATGTACTAATTGTCGAAAGTAATGTCAGCTTATCTAGTGTTTCCACCTTGATGACCAACCAAGAAGCCGACACACTTAACAACGAAATTATTGTGGTCCGAGAAGGCAAGTTTATCGGCACAGGTCATCTAAGAGATCTATTAAAACGTATTACCGAGCTAAAAATACAAAATGCCACCTACTCCAATCCACTAACCTTATTGCCCGGTAATGTCCCGATTCATCGAGAAGTCAGCCGTCGTTTATTAGCCAACGAAAACTTCTACGTGGCGTATTTTGATTTAAATGACTTTAAACCATTTAATGACTTCTTCGGCTATTCGATAGGCGATGAAGTGATTCAGCTGGTTGGTTCTTTAATCAAAAATCAGGTTAATCCCGATAATAATTTTATTGGGCATATTGGTGGCGATGATTTTGTAGTGATCTTTGGCGACCAAGATTGGCGACAACAATGCGACAACATTTTAGAAATCTTCGAACAACAAGTTAGAGGTTTTTATTCTGCAGACACCTTACAAGAAGGTGGTGTTTGGACGAAAAATCGCCAAGGCGATACCATGTTCCATCCAATTCTAAGCCTCGCTATTGGCGTCGTTCACCCTAACCCAAAACAATGTACCAATCATCACCAAGTGGCAGAACTAGCGGCTCAAGCAAAAAAATCGGCCAAGCAACAAGGCGGCAATCATATTTACCTGCAGCCTTATATAACGACACATACTGATGAGGTAATAAGCGAAAGCGTATTGTGACCTAACTGTCACAAAGCCCTCACAACTCAGTCACATAAGCACCTTATCTTTAAGATAGACCCTAGAGGAGGCGCTTATGCAGACCACATTTCGATCCGTATTTATTTCCGACGTTCATCTAGGCACCAAAGCCTGCCAAGCGTTGCATTTATTGGATTTTTTGCAAAGCATCAAAACCGATACCTTGTATCTAGTCGGAGATATTATCGACCTACAAGAAATGCGTCATCGTGCTTATTTTGTCGATGCTCATCATCAAGTGGTCGAACGCATTCTCGCTATGGCAAAGTCCGGTACCAAGGTCATTTATATTCCGGGAAATCATGATGCGTTTTTCCGCCAATTCGCCGGCCAGACGCTTTCTGGGATTGAGATAAAACTCAACGCTCGCCATAAAACTGCCAACGGCCGAACCTTTTATGTCAGCCACGGCGATGAATTCGATCAAATGGTGAAAATCAGCCCTCTCATGCTCGCCATTGGCGATAAAGCCCACGGACTCATGTTGTCGCTGAATCAATGGATCAACGGCGTGAGACGCCTTGTTGGCTTGCCTTACTGGTCATTGGCGGGCTACTTAAAAAGCCATATCAGCAAGGCAAAAGAGTTTATCGATCGCTTTGAAACCGCCGCACTAAAATCCGCTAAAAACCACAAAGTCGATGGCTACATCTGCGGACACATTCACTTCGCTTCATTTCGCATCAAAGACGATGTTCTCTATTGTAACGATGGGGACTGGGTTGAACACTGCACGGCACTAACAGAATCCACCGCAGGGGAAATGAGCCTGATACATTGGTCGGAAAACCCAAGAGTCTTAGCTACTGAACCAAAAGAAGAAGATTGGGGATTATCGCCATTACCTTCTAGAAGTTAGAGATAAGGCAAAACAATCCATGTTTAAAGAGGTCAGATCTCTTAAACACCAGCTGGATTGAGAAAATTAACAAACACTTATTTTTAAGGGATCTGGCCCCTTTAACCCTCTGAGCATTGAACGCACACAAGTTGATTAGCAGGGTTGAGTGATAACCTATCTAATATTTCTCGGTTTTTTGCTATCTCTCGTGTGTAAATTCCGCTACCCACAAGCACCACATCCACACTACTAAATGGCTATTTTTTCATCTACCCCCATTTCCACTAATGGCTAGAATAAGTGCACTCATTTGATAAACGACTTCAATAACTCGGCCAAATTTTGGCCTTCTAAATGCGTCATCAGTACGTCTTCCATTCCACCCAACACATTATCGAATACACAGTGAATGTTAGAACCTATTGGACAATCTTCATTCCCCATCCCCCTGCTCAACATAAGCTTTGAACTGAAAGAAGCCTCATATATCTGCTTCAGCGATACATCTTTTGCCTCTTTCGCTAAAGTAACACCACCACTCTTCCCTCTGTAAGTTTTGATTAAACCAGCTTCATTCAGCGGGACTAGCAGCTGACGAATCATTGTGGGATTACTTTTAGTGCTACTAGCCAGTTCGCTTGAAGACACAAGCCTTTCTGGGTCTCGATGAGACATATATGCAAGCGCCAACATAATGTGTAGCGAAGTTGAAAACCTGTAATCAACCATATAGTCAATATATCCATACTTCATTTAAATGTTAATTTAATAATAGCATTTAAAAGTAAATAGTACTACCCTACCCTTAAATGCTATTCCTAAACTAACATTAAAGGCAAATAAATGAAAAATCTAACTGGAAAAGTTGCATTGGTAACAGGTGGATCTAGAGGTCTAGGCGTTGCTATCGCATTAGAGCTAGCAGAAGCAGGGGCAGATGTTGTAATCACATACAATCAATCTGCTCAAAAGGCACAAGAGGTAGTCAGTAAGATTGAAAAACTTGGGCAGCGTGGATTGGCGGTACAAAGTGATCAGGGTGACACAAATGCTGCGCCTCTTCTTGTTAAACGAGTGATACAAGAATTCGGTAAGCTAGATATTTTGGTTAACAATGCTGGACTTGCTAATCAAGGCAGCAAAATTGATGATCCAAACGCCGACACTCAAGCTTGGGATCGTATGTGGCAAGTTAACGTTTTGGGCGTGATTTCTACAATTCGAGCAGCGTCACAAAAAATGAGTCATGGTGGCCGCATCATTTCAATTGGCACAGGGCTAGCGACACATGTTGGTGTCCCTGGTGTTACAGAATATGCAGCGACAAAAGCAGCGATTGTAGGCTATTCAAAGGGAGCAGCGAGAGATCTGGGTGCACGCAAAATTACAGTAAATGTAATACAGCCGGGCATCATGCTTACAGATATGCAAGCAGGGATAGAAGACGTACCTGACATCCTTCTGAACATGAAAGCTATTCCAAAAACGATTGAAATTGAAGATGTCGCATCGGCGGTTAGCTTTCTTTCAGGCCCCAAAGCAAGCAAGATCACTGGCGCCGTTTTAGATATCAGCGGTGGATGGACAGCCTAAATATAAGCTTCTCGCAATACCGTGCAAAGCACAGTATTTAACTTTTAGGGGCGGGTGAAAAATAAGGTGAATTTTTCACCCGCCCCTTTAAGGCTTTAAAACTTTGCCCCTTAAAGACCCATTCATGTAATTCACGGAGTAATGTATTTAAAACAACTAACGCGTTGTGAACCTCACTCGCCCGCCACCCAATTGGTTTAAGTCGTGTAGTCGGCAGTCTCTGCCTTGGTAGGCGATTTGTGCGAGTAGTAATTCTGCGGTAGCTAAGGCGTCGGTTAGGGCGTCGTGTCCTTGGTATTCTGGTAATCCGTAGCGTTCTCGGCAGGCGCCAAGGCGAAAGCCGCCGTCTTGAATAGGTTGCTGGGATCGATTGGCTTTGGTGCGTTCAATGGCGAGCGTGTCTAACCAGTTGGCAGAGAATGTCGGTAATGCTTCGGTTTGCCAAGCTTGTTTTAAAAAGCCCAGTTCCATTGGCGCGTGGTGCATAACCAAGACGCGTTCGCGTAGTAGATGCCGCAAGTAACGCAGTACGCTTTCTTGTTTTTTGCCTTGCTGCTGAACATCCGAGTCGGTAATCATGTGAATGCCAACGCTGTCACCAATTTGTGCGCTATCCAACACAATATGCCGTGCTGTATCCAGTTCAATCACGCCTTTGTGAATGCACACCCAACCAAAGCTGACGATATGGTCTTGTTTTGGATCTAACCCTGAAGTTTCGATATCCAATACGAGATAATCCCATTCTGACCAGGCACGTTTAACGGATTGCCGCGACACGTGCCACGCACTGAGTTTTTGCATTAACGCAAACGACATCTAGCTGTACCCTCTTAAAAACCGCTGCTGCGCCACGTCTTGTACATCACTGATTATGCTAAACGTCGTTTTCAGATGTTTGCGCTCTAACGAACTCAAGTCTTTCGGATCCAAGTAAGCGCTGGCTTTTCCGGTTGCTTGCCAGTGACGTCCTTGAGCTTCTAATCGCAAGCCATTGAGTTTGTCCCATGCGTCCATGAGGTTTCGAGCGGTATCGACACTAATGAGCTTTTCTCGAATGGCTTGCTCGATTCTATCCAAGGTACCAGCTCGATAGGTCTTGCATGACAAGCCATACAAGCGAGCTAAATCATTGATCAAGGCCAAACCTTGGTGCTTCAAATCCAATTGATTTTTGTGCTCACCAGATGATTCCAATACAAAATGACGGAAGAAGCCCAATGGTGGTTTGCTTGCTAAAGCAGTGCGCGTTAAAGTCGCCAAAAATACGCTGTTTTTGCTCACCTCTAACTGCATGGCTGTGATCAAATTGTTAACCGCATCACCTTGCCTAGTCCCCGTGTCATACACACAACGAATGTCGAAAAAAATGCTAGCGTGAAGCAAGGCACTGGGCGCACTGCTTTTTATCCAAGTGGAAAAGACTTGCTGCCAACCGACTGTCGTTCTGCGCCATTCAGGATTACTCGCCATAATATTGCCGGGGCAAAGACGAATACCACAAAGCCCCAAACCTTGGCAGATGAATTCAGATAGTTCAGCAAAATACTGGCTTTCTTCTGCCGTAGGTTCGCGTTCTAGCATCAAGCCGTTATCTTGGTCGCTGCCCAAAGATTGATCTCGCCTTGCTTGCGAACCAAACACTAAAAACTGAAATGCCATCGGGGCTGGGCCGAATTTATCCAGCGCCAGCTCAATGACACGGCGCGTCAGGTTATCACTCACGGTCGCTAGTACTTTGCCCACGTCGGCGGGTTTCATATCGGTCACAATCAGATTCATAATCAAAGTCGGCCATTGTTTGCAAACACGGGCTAAATCTTCGATGGATTGTTGACGATGAATCTGATTGATCAATAACAAAGGACTGAGTTCTTGATGTCGAAGTAAATCTGCGGCGGTTAACATGCCAACGGCTCTTTGCTCTTCATCAACGATGGGCAAATGGTGAATATTGCTTTCACTCATTAAGGTTTGCGCCTGCATCACCAAGGCGTCTGGCCTGAGGCTAACAGGATCCCGAGTCATCACATCTTTTACCAAAGAATCAGCCGAGCCGCCCAAAGCCAAAATACGCGAACGTAAATCTCGATCCGTGACTATGCCAGACAGCTTTTCATCTTCCACCACCAGAATCGAGCTGACTCGCGCTTCGGTCATGCGCATGGCAATAGTTTGAACACTTTCTTCTGGGGAAGCTTGGATCAATTGTCGCGTCATTATGTGTGAAACAGGTGTCGATAATTGCAAGGCAGGCGAGGCTAATTCATTACTTTGACTACGAGAAAGTTTGCGTAACCGATTGTGCCTCGTGTGTTCAAAGAAGAGTTCAAAAGCTTCGCTCTTTTCCAGCGTTTCCTTGAAACGAATTTTGTCGAAGCGATACACCAAGCTGTCTTCCATGGCGACCACTTGCAATCCATCTGGATTTTGCGCCATAAGGCTAGATATACCAAAGCATTCACCGTCGGCAATTTGATCCACCAACCCACCTTTGGGAGTGCGGATTTCACAAGCACCACGACGAATCAAATGCACGGTCGCCGCTTCATTTTTTAAGGTCAAAGTCTGCCCCTGGCGAACGTACAGCATAGAGACGCCCATCAGTAATTGCCTGCGCTCAAGCAGATTTAAACTCGAAAAGGGAGGAATCGTTTCAATGAACTTATGGACTTCAGGAATATCTATCGCAGCCATTTTATTATTCTCTTTTTTTGCAGCCGAAGTTTTTTGCAGACGAAGTTTTTTTTACAGACGAAGTTAGCTATCAAGAGTGTGCACTTTTATCTTAGACAACAAAACGTTTCTTAGACCAATGTCTAGGACATAAACCTAGAACTTATATAAAGCCTATATCTATATTGAATGTCTAGGAAAGGTCTCCACCCGTCTTGAATAAGATTTCTTTGCATATCAATCATCTATCATTTCTCAATAAAATTTTGTCGACAAAGGCTTGACTAACCTAAAATGTTATCGGTAACATCACACCTTAGTTACCGGTAACATTCATCGTAACTAAAAGCACTATTCCTAAAAACTGCTACTAACAAAGCGGTTCTTTCAAAAAAAAATAATGGGAAGCAATACCATGAATAAGTTCACTACCACGTTATTGACTGCCGCTACGGCCGGTATTCTATCGACTTCAGCGATTGCAGCGGATTACAACTTTAAGTTCCAATCTTCTGACCCAGCTGGCGACAAAAACTTCCAAGTTCAAAAAGAATGGACTCAACGCGTCGAAACAATGACTGGTGGCCGAGTTCATATCGACTTGCTTCCTGTTGGCAGTATCTTCAAACACACAGAAACACTAGACGGTATTAAAATGGGCATCTTGGATGGCCAAATTACCGCGACTGAATTCTTCTCTGGAAAAGATCCGGCTTTTGGCTTGATTGGTAATACTGTAGGCGCTTGGTCAAACACTCAGCAACTTCTGCAATACGTTAACTACGGTGGTGGTTACGAACTAATGAATGAGCTTTACGCACCTTACGGCGTGAAATTCATTGGCGGTTCTACGACTGGCGTTGAATCTTTGGTTTCTCGCGTTCCACTAGACAGCGTTGCAGATTTAAAAGGTCTGAAGATCCGTGCGCCTGAAGGTTTAGTACAACGCGTATTCGCAGCAGCGGGCGCAGCACCAGTAAACCTACCAGGTTCTGAAGTGTTCACAGGTCTAAGCAAAGGCGTTATCGATGCAGCTGACTACACTGTTTTCTCGACTAACCAGAAAGCAGGCATGAACGACATTGCGACACACCCAGTTCAACCAGGCTTCCATTCTTTGCCATTGATCGATATTTCAATGAACTTGAAAAAATGGGACAAACTGCCAGCTGACATTCAAGCAATCCTAACGGTTTCGGTTCGTGACTTTGCAGAAGACATGACAACGCAACTACGTATTGCTGACCAAGCGGCAGTAAAAGCTGCGAAAGCAGATCCAAACATCACTATTCATGACTGGTCTGAAGAGGAACGTAAAAAATTCCGTGCTATTGCTCGTACACAATGGAAAGAGTTCGCGAAAGGCTCTGCCAATGCGCAGAAAGTCTATGACTCTATTACAACGTACCTAGAAGCAAACGGCCTTCTATAAGCTTTTTGATGTCATGTGTTCGCTGAGTCGAAACACATGACATCAAAACAAACCCAATGCTTATAGTTGCTTTTAAACCTGCAAGATAGGCGCTATACACCCCAAATTGTTATAGCGCTTATTTTTCATTGGATAATGATCATGAAAGACGAAATTCATCCACAGACACTGGACAGTTCTGAACAGCCGAGAAACGCCCTAGATCGTCTGATCTACTGGTTCGGTAATCTCATCAGTTTGCTGTTTATCTTTACCGTTGGCATTTCTTTTTACGAAGTTTTGATGCGTTACATATTCAACGCACCAACCATTTGGGTTCACGAAACCGCCTCATTTCTAGGTGGATGTTTGTTCGTTTATGGCGGCATTTATGCCTTGGCCATCAACAAACACGTTCGTGTGGTGCTGATCTACGACATTGTTTCAGACACAACTCGTCGCTGGTTGAATGTTTTTCATCACATTATGGGCCTTATGTTTACCAGTTTACTTAGCTGGGCTGCTTATCAGATGGTTCAGGACTCATGGTTCACACCCTTTGGTGATCTACGTTTAGAAACATCTGGATCCGCTTGGGATCCCGTTTTCCCTGCCTTAGTTAAAGGCATGATTTTCGCCACCTTATGTATCATGTTTGTGCAGTTTTTCTTGCACCTAATACAAGAATTAAATGGTTTAAGGAAACGCAAAGATGTTTGATTTATCCACTATGGGCATAGGCTACGGCAGCCTACTCATGCTCGGTTCTATGATTTTATTACTGCTAACGGGCATGCAATTAGCCTTTGTTACCGCGTTAGTAGCGCTTATTTTTGCAATCGGTTGGTTTGGAGTTGGCGCTTTGCCGCTGATCACCAGCCGTTTGTACAGCTTCGTTGGCAGCTATGTGTTTCTTGCTGTACCGATGTTTGTTCTCATGGCCGCCTTATTAGATAGGTCCGGTATCGCCCGAGATCTATTTGATGCGATGAAGGTCTTTGGTCGCAAACTACGTGGCGGTGTTGCTGTACAGACGTTATTGGTTGCTATCGTTTTAGCTTCTATGTCTGGCGTTATCGGTGGTGAAACCGTGCTACTTGGCATCTTGGCTTTACCGCAAATGTTGCGTCTTGGCTATAACCGCAAACTGGCCATAGGTGTAACTTGTGCCGGCGGTGCGTTAGGCACCATGCTACCACCAAGTATCGTTTTGATTATCTACGGCTTAACGGCCAGCGTATCAATTGGCGACTTGTTTAAAGCGGCTTTCTTGCCTGCGTTTATTCTTGCCTTCGCTTACATGGCTTACGTGTTGATCATCTGTCGTCTTCACCCTGAATACGCGCCACTACCTAGCGAAGAAGAGCTGGCAGCGGACAAAGACGTCAACTATTTAAAAGCGCTGTTGTTCCCATTGCTTACCGTAATGATGGTACTCGGCAGTATTTATACCGGTGTGGCTTCTGTTACTGAAGCATCTGCACTCGGTGTTGTCGGCATCATCATCAGTGCGGCGATTCGTGGTGAACTGAATTTCGCCATGTTAAAAGACAGCGCCAAAGCCACCATGAGCACATGTGGCATGATCATCTGGATCGGTATTGGTGCAACGGCTCTAGTGGGCGTTTACAACCTAATGGGTGGTATCGACTTCGTTGAAGAAACCATTCTTGCCCTAAGCGGCGGCAGTGTGATGGGCACCATCATGATCATGATGATCATCTTGCTTGTACTCGGTATGTTCTTGGATTGGGTCGGTGTTGCGCTATTAACCATGCCAATCTTCGTACCTATCATTACCGGACTTGGTTTGGATCCTATCTGGTTTGGTGTGGTGTTCTGTTTGAACATGCAGGTGTCTTTCCTATCACCACCGTTTGGTCCTGCGGCGTTTTATCTTAAGTCTGTGGCACCAAAAGACATTAGTCTTGGCGAAATATTTAGCTCTCTAATGCCTTTCATTGGCTTACAGGTGTTTGTTCTGGGCTTGGTCATATTCTTCCCTGAGCTGGCCCTTTGGTGGAAATAACCCATTGAGACCATGCCGTTCAACACGGCTTTTTGAACGACACTGCTGCCTTGCTGACAACAGCAAGGCGATAAGGACTTAAGAAGATGACAAAGAAAATTGTAGTATTAGGCGTATCAGGGTCAGGTAAATCTTTAATAGGCAAAAGCATCGCGGACAAACTAGGCTATCAATTTTTTGATGGTGACGACTTTCACTGTCAAGCCAATGTAGACAAGATGCGCCAAGGCACGCCGCTGACTGATGAAGACCGCAAGGATTGGTTGGCGACACTTAATAGCATATTGACGGACAACCCTACGGCAGTAATTGCCTGCTCTGGATTAAAACCAGAATATCGCACCATGCTGCGTCATGGTCTAGATGATGTCACCATGATCTACCTAAAAGGTAATATCGATACTATTTGGCAGCGCCACCAAAAGCGCGACGGTCATTATTTTAATGGTCGAGAAATGCTAGAAAGTCAGTTTGCCACCTTGATTGAACCAACAGAAGACGAAGCGCTGGTAATCGACATTTCCCAAGATGCCGACGCTGTCTTAAATGAAGCGCTTACGCTTTTAGCGAATAAATAAATGCAAGCAAGAGGCACAACCATAAAGTTGTGCCTCTTTCATAAATAAATAAGTAAATACTCACTTTCAACATAAATCCTATTTTAATTAACACCTGCTCCACTAACAGCTAATTTTTTGTTTCTAGCCATGAATGGCTTATGATAATGTTACTTGTAACAAAACATGGATACGTCACTGGTATGAAAAGTCCGAACATGAAAAACAAGCGTCCTACTCTTCAAGATGTTGCTGACTTAGTTGGCGTGACCAAAATGACCGTGAGTCGTTTTCTTAGAAATCCAGATCAAGTCTCAGCTCCGCTACAAACTAAGATAGCTGAAGCATTGGAAGACCTAGGCTACATACCAAACCGAGCACCCGATATTTTATCCAAATCAAAGAGCCATGCGATTGGCGTTTTATTGCCCTCTTTGACCAACCAAGTATTCGCCGAAGTCATCCGCGGCATCGAGTCCGTAGTAGAACCCGCTGGTTATCAAACCATGCTAGCTCACTATGGTTACAGCAAAGAAGCCGAAGAATCTCGTATTGCCACGCTTTTGTCTTACAGTGTCGATGGGTTAATCATTTCCGAGAGCTATCACACAGAACGCGTGAGAAAGATGCTTGCTGTCGCGGGTATACCGGTGATCGAAATTATGGACTCAGTCTCGCCGCCAATCGAACAAGCTATCGGCATAGACAACGAAGCCGCCGCTTATGCGATGACAGAGTTTATGATCAAAAAAGGCCGACGAAAAATAGTCTATTTCGCTGCCCGAATGGACCAACGGACACTCTTTAAAATCAAGGGTTACGAAACAGCTATGCTCGACAATGGCTTAACGCCTTTGTGCTTAAAAACTAATAGCGCGTCATCCTTTACACTTGGCGCGACTTTTCTAAAAGACGCACTACAGCAGCAACCGGATACCGATGGTATTTTTTGCACCAACGATGACTTGGCTATCGGTGCTCTCTACGCTTGCCAAAAAGCGGGAATTAAAGTTCCACAAGACATCGGCATCGCCGGTTTTCATGGCCATGATATTTCTCGCGCCATGGTTCCCTTACTCACTACCGTGATCACACCTCGTGAAGAAATGGGACGTCTCGCTGCAGAACATTTACTATCTCGCTTACAAGGGAATCCTGTTTCACAAAGAATCATTGATTTACCGTTCAAAATAGAAGCGGGCGAAAGTGTCTAAAAGTCCGCAACACAGCATAAAGAGCGCTATTTAAAGCAGCAATAAACGTTGAAAGCACTTCAAATACTACTGAGAAGTGTTATCATTATCGCGTTTTCTTAACCTCTCAAAGGCTGTTTTATGAAGCGCTTGCTGTCGATTGCCCTCTCCACTCTCTTACTCAGTTCATCTCTTTCTGTTCAAGCCGTTTCTTCGACACAAGACAGCATTAAAAATAGTGTAGAAGACAGCAAAGGCACGTTTAGCATAGATTACGTTCCGAAACGTATCGTAGTTTTGGAGCTTTCCTTTGTAGATGCATTGGCGGCCGTTGGCGTCAGCCCTGTTGGTATTGCTGATGACAAAGATCCAGAACGTATTCTAAAAGAGATTCGCAAAGAAATTGGCGATTGGACTTCGGTTGGCACTCGCTCTCAACCCAGCCTTGAAACTATTTCTGCGCTAAAACCTGATCTCATCATTGCTGATATTTCTCGTCATGAAGGGGTTTATGCTGACCTACAAAAGATAGCACCGACATTAATCCTGCCTTCGCGCCGAGCTACCTATGAAGAGAACCTTCACGCCACAGCCATAATTGGCAAAGCCATTGGCAAAGACAAAGAAATGCAAGCGCGCTTAAAGAAGCATGCTCAAATAATGGCTGATTTTGCTAAACAATTACCAGAAGGCAAAGAAGTTCAATTTGGTGTTGCCCGTGATGACGCGCTGTTTCTGCATACCGCCGATTCCTATGCTGGCGGAGTCATTCGCGCCTTAGGTTTAAAAAATGCTAACACAGGCCGAAGCGACGATGCCTATCGTCAAACCAGTTTAGAACAGTTTCTTGCAGTGAATCCTGACTACTTTATTGTCGGCAATTACGTTACCCCAAGCATTGTCGACAAGTGGAAAAACGAACCGCTTTGGTCTGTCTTAAAAGCCGCTAAAAATCATCATATTTATTCGGTTAACCCTAATACTTGGTCTCGTTGCCGCGGCATTATTTCCGCTGAAACCATGGGGCAAGATCTTATTAAGGTCTTTAACGCGAACAAATGATCTCAATACGCCTGCCTTTTGTCGGCCAATGTCTAATATTGCTGCTGCTTTTATTGGTATGTTCATGGACCAGCTTATTTAGTTGGTCCGTGATCACGATTACACCAATGGATGCTCTACACGCTTTATATAATATGGATAAGGAAAGTATTGCTCAGCATATTGTTCATGATTTAAGGCTGCCTAGAGTCCTGATCGGGATTATGGTGGGTGCCAATCTCGCCGCTGCGGGCGTCATCATGCAAGGACTGACACAAAACCCTCTCGCCTCGCCTTCGGTTTTAGGCATCAATGCGGGCGCTGCGCTTGGCATGGCGACTGTTTCCACTATTGCACCTTGGTTTGGTCTACTCGGTTCTTCGGTCGCAGCCATCATTGGTGGTGGTATTGCTTGGGCGTTCGTCATGTTACTTGGTAGTGCATGGCGCGGTGGCAATGAGCACGGCCGATTGGTGTTGGCTGGCGTCGCTATTTCTGCTCTGTGCGCGGCCTTAACCAAAGCCGTCATTATCATCGCAGAAGATCAAGCCGCAGGCGTACTTACTTGGCTAGCTGGCAGTTTGACTGATGCTAGATGGCAAACCTTTGATTCCTTCTGGCCAGTTTGTGTGATTGGTTTATTGGGCGCTATGCTGATTGCCCCAACGCTCAATCTATTGCAACTTGGTGACGACAATGCGCGAAACCTTGGTGTCTCGCTCATGTGGGTAAAATTAGGCGGCAGCTTTTTAGTTTTACTGTTGGTTGGAAGCGCCATCAGTAGTGTGGGTGCGATTGGCTTTGTCGGGCTACTGGTTCCTCATATGGCAAGAATGCTAGCAGGACAAGATCATCGTAAGTTCTTACCCATTGCTATGATGCTGGGCGCTTGCTTAGTCGTCCTATCCGATACCGTCAGTCGAGCTATTATTTATCCGGCAGAAACGCCCGCTGGCGCTATTTTAGCCTTGATCGGCGCACCATTTTTCATCTATCTCGTCCGCAAGAGAACCTTATAATGGCCACGCGCTCGCTGCCTATTTTACTACTTGCCTTGTTAGGATTGTTGATCGCTAATCTGATGTTTGGCGCCGTTTCCATTCCCTTTAAAAGCATTCTTGAAGGGTTTCAGGTCGGCAATGCCAACTACTTCACCGTTCATGAATACCGTTTTCCTCGTACCATTCTCGCCATGTTAGTTGGCGCTATGATGGCACTTGCTGGCGCCTTGGTGCAGGGTGTGATTCGCAATCCATTAGCGTCACCCGATGTGCTTGGCGTCAGTCATGGCGCTGGATTGGCAGCTGTGTTTTATATGACATTTTTCCCTGATGCCGATATTCGCTGGTTACCAGCTGTTGCGCTAATCGGGAGTTTGATCGCTGCGTTAATGTTGTGGTGGCTGTGTGGTCAACATAGCAGCACCATTAAACTGGCGATTACCGGTGTGGCATTGGCGGCGTTATACGCCAGCTGTATAGACTTTCTGATGCTGGTTAAACCGCTGGAAATAAACAACGCTCTGTTGTGGTTAACGGGTAGTTTATGGGGGCGCGGCTGGAATCAGCTTTCTATGTTATTGCCTTGGTTGCTGCTCATTCCTTTTGCGCTTTGGCTGGCTAAACCTCTGAACCTAATCCACCTCGGCGACGACAGTGCCATTAGTCTTGGTATCAAGGCCAACAAACTGCGTTTAGCGTCTTTGGCGATTGCCGTTGGACTGACAGCTTCTTGTGTCGCGATTTGTGGTCCTATCGGATTTTTAGGCTTAGTGGCCCCGCATTTAACGCGTAAATTGGTCGGTGGACGCCATCAAATACTCTTACCTTCCACCATGCTAGTTGGCGCGATTTTGTTGCTGCTTGCCGATCTTGTGGCTCGTACCATTGATCCACCTATTGAATTACCCGCCGGTATTATGACCGCCATTATTGGTGCGCCGTATTTTCTTTGGCTACTCCTTAGGACGAAATGATTTATGTCTCTTAGCACTCATAATTTATCTGTTGGCTACCATGATAAAGCCATTGTAAAACAGGTCGACCTAACTATTCCTGAAGGAAAAATCATCGCGTTACTCGGCCCAAACGGCTGCGGCAAATCCACTTTGCTAAAAGCCATGGCGCGTATTCTTTCTCCGATGGAAGGCCAAGTTCACTGGCAAGGTAAAAACCTTCACGGCATTGCGTCCAAGAAACTGGCTCAACAGCTAGCCTTGTTGCCGCAAACTCAGCCTATTCCGGAAGGAATTAAAGTCAAAGATTTGGTCGCCTATGGACGCAGCCCATATACTGGATTTTGGGGACGGATTAACAAAGATGATCAAGTAATAATAGACAAGATGATGGAAGAGACGGGCATTACCGAGCTTGCGGATCAATTGGTCAGCGAACTCTCCGGCGGCCAACGCCAACGTGTTTGGCTCGCCATGACCTTAGCGCAAGATACGCCTTATTTACTGCTCGATGAGCCAACCACTTATATGGATTTAAGCCATCAAGTAGAGTTGATGCACCTATTGCGTAAGTTAAACTTGCAAGGCAAAACCATCATCACGGTGCTACATGACATCAACCAAGCCGCTCGATATTGTGACCATCTCATCGTGATGAAACAAGGGGAAATCATCACCCAAGGCTCGCCAGAATCAGTACTCACGCAGAAGCTACTTAAAAAGGTTTTTTCATTGGATGCGCAAATTCATCAAGACCCAATCGCCAAAACACCAATGTGTGTGGTGGAGTAATTAATCCTGGCAATAACCTTGCTGATTGACAAAAAAGTAGCCAACAAGTTTAATGAGACTAATTATCGTTTACACTTATTGCTTATTTCAATCATAGGAGCGATTCCATGCCGCACAATGCGGATCCAAGAGTGCAGCAAAGTGCTATGCACGCGCTATATTCAGATAACCATCATTGGCTGTATACATGGATACGTAAGCGCTTAGATAACCACTTTGACGCGGCAGATTTAACTCAAGATACCTTTCTGAGAATTCACGCTCGTCAAGACGTCGATACTATAACTCAGCCACGCGCCTACTTAATGACCGTGGCAAAAGGAATTGTCAGTCATTTTTATCGTCGTAAATCGTTGGAAGATACGTACTTAGAATACATCGCATTATTTCCAGACCCAGTAACATCTTCCCAAGAACAGCAGCAAATTATTTTACAAACATTAGAACAAATTGATGCGCTCCTTAATGAGTTACCACGTCACGTCAAAACCGTTTTTTTAATGTCGCAAATCGAAGGCAAGAAATATCAAACTATTGCTAACGAGCTGGGGATGTCACTTATCAGTGTAAAACGCCATATGAAACAAGCCTATGTGCAGTGTTTGACTCTTATGGAGGAGGATTTTTTTGAATAAGGCAAACACATTAATAGCAAAACAGAGTCTTGAAGAAGCCGCAGACTGGCTTATACGCTCACAAGAAGCACCGCTGACCAACGAAGAAAAGGCACAATTTAAACTATGGCAAGAAGCCAACTCAGATAACAGCAAAGCATGGTTGCGAGTACAACGACTCATGGGACATGTTGAGACCTTACCCAAAGGTGTCGCGGCAGCAGTGCTCAATCGTCCTGACGACGAAAGTCGTCGTTTCGCTATTGGGAAATTGGCGCTGTTACTGGCGGCTGGACCTACTTTATGGGGCGGCTACAAAGCGATTGAAGTTCAGCAATGGACAGCCGATTACCGGACAGCAAAAGGTGAGTTTCAAGAAATAACCTTGCCTGATGGATCCTTGGTGAAACTAAATACTGCGACCGCATTTGATATGACATTCAACTCTCGATCTCGCCTACTGTCACTGCGAGAAGGTGAAATCGAAATACGCAAAGCGCAAGTAGATCCGCAACAATTCGGCCCATTTCTCATTCAAACACAGGAAGGCACACTAACACCTTTGGGCAACAGATTAACCGTGCGTCAATGCGATGGTTTTACTCAGCTTGCTGCACTAAACGGACAAGTACAAGCCGCTCCAAAGCTCGCTCAAAATAACGAAATGATGACGATAAAGCCTGGCCATCAAGCCCAAATATCTAACTTTAAGTTGCTGTCTAGCCAATTGATATCTCCCACAACAACCGCTTGGTTAAATCAAATGATAGCCGCCCATGATATGCCCCTAAAACAATTTGCTGAGGAAGTTTCCCGTTATCGAAAGGGCTATTTACGCATCTCGCCTGACATCGAAAATATTATGGTGTCAGGTGCATTTCCAACTTCTAACACTGACACCATTATTAATATGCTGACTCACACTTACCCTATTAAAGCCAAGCATCATCTAGGCGGCTATTGGGTCACTCTTGAGCCAGCTTAATACGACATTAGCAAGCTAATAAATTAAACCGCAAAAATTAATGACAATTATTTTCATTTCGATTGATACCTTTTTTCTTTTCAAGTGGCTTATTAAATAGAAAACAAATAATCCAACGATTTTAAAAAAGGAGGTAGCTGTGGCTGCCCAAAGAGAACATTTTTTGAAAACACATTTTCTGAAGTCGCCTTTCTTGAAAACACCTTTCTTGAAAACACCGTTCTTGAAAACAAAGCTACACAGTGCGATAAGTGCCGCTATTATTGGCACAAGCTTGATCATGAGTGCTGGTGTCAGCTCATTTACCATGGCGGAAAATGCTCTGCAGGAAGAAACTCGTCAACAAATTATGATTCCAGCTGGAGAGCTTGGCAAAACGCTCACCGATATTGCGGTACGTCATCATATCGCACTCTCTTTTGATCCGGCTCTAACTCAAGGGCTCAAAAATGAGGCTGTTTCAGGTAACTTCTCTCCTCTTGAATTAATCGATGTCTTGCTGCAAAACACTAATCTCATCATGACACCAAACCAAGACGGCACATACAGCCTGATGGATCAAAGTGATTACACCATGTCCGGCTTGGCGGTTTCAGCCTCACAAATTAACGACAGCATACTGAGCGAATACAAGGGCGGACAAATTGAATCCGGTGGTCGATTAGGCGTGTTTGGTGAGCAGGATAGCTCTAATGTGCCTTTCAGCTTGGTGTCCTATACCAACAAAGCCATCGAAGATCAGCAGCTAGAAAGTATTGCAGAAGTGCTCGATAACGACGCTTCTGTTCAATCCGGGCATGGATATGGAAACTACTCAGAAAAATTCATGATTCGTGGCTTTGAGCTCGACAGCGACGCTATTTCCTACGGCGGACTCTATGGCATCCTACCTCGCCAAGTCGTTTCTACTAACGCTGTAGAAAGCGTGCAACTATTAAAAGGCTCAAGTGCTTTTTTAAACGGTGTCACTCCTGGTGGATCTGGTATTGGTGGCGCGATTAATCTAGAACCCAAACGAGCTGATGATGACCTTACTGCCTTAACACTAGATACAACAGCAGAAGGCCAATTCGGTATTAGCACGGATGTAGCGCGGCGTTTCGGCAGTAACAATCAATGGGGAGTTCGCGTCAACGCATTACACCGCGATGGTGACAGCGCCATCGACAACGAAACCCGTGAAGAAACATCCATCAGTGTTGGCGTAGATTACCAATCAAAAAAACTTAATGTTTCTACCGATGTTGGTTACCAAAAACAAACTATCGATAGCGGACGCTCAATTGTTCATGTGAACAGCAGTTTAACAGAGGTTCCAACCGTCCCTGACGCTGAAACCAACTATGCACCATCATGGGCAAACTCTGAACTAGAAACACTATATGGCATGGTCTCAGCAAATTATAAGTTAAACCAAGACTGGACATTAAACGGCGCGATTGGTGCTAATAAGAACAAAGAATATGGTGATTATTCTTCTCCCACCGTTAATAGTCTAAATGGTGACGCCACTGGCAGACGACTGTCCGTACCTTATGAATCTAATACTTTCTCCTCCTCTGTCAGCCTATTAGGAGATCTAACAACAGGCAGGGTGACCCACCAATTGAACCTTGCTTATTCAGGTTTTGTTAATAAGACCTATACCGCTTATACCATGTCTAATCCAACTTATGACACGAACATTTATAATCCGGTTGATATCGCTTATCCAGATACTGTTTTTGCTGATGGCAATATGGGCAACCCAAATATTCGTTCTAAAACCGATACCAAAGGGCTTTCGTTTGCAGATACTTTAGGCTTTATGGATGATCGTATTTTGCTTACAGCTGGTGTGCGATACCAAGAAATTAACGTCAACAACTACAATTACGATGGCTCTGTCGACACGACTTACGATGACTCAGCCACGTCGCCGATTTACGGCATTGTTTACAAACCGACTGACACCGTATCCTTGTACGCTAATCACATAGAAGCCTTACAAAAAGGAGAGAATGTCTCAACCAGCAGTAGCAATAACTATTCAAACGCAGGCGCAAGCTTAAAACCTTATACCTCTGAGCAAAATGAGGTGGGAATTAAATTCGAAGATGGAACATTGGGTGCTGGTGCTGCTCTTTTCGAAATAACCAAACCCGAAGCCTACGGTGAAGCCGGCAAAGCTTATGGTTACTACGGAGAACAACGTAACCGAGGCCTTGAGCTAAGTTTATACGGTGAACCACTAACAGGTCTGCGTATTAATACCTCGGCGACATGGTTAGACCCTAAACTAAAAGACACTCAAAGCGGCACTAATGATGGCAACGACGCGGTTGGTGTTGCTAAGTATCGAATAGTGCTGGGAGGCGAATATGACATTCGCTCGTTACAAGGTCTAACGCTAGGCGGAAAAGTCATTCGCAGCGGTCCACAATACTTGAATGCGAGCAATACACTTGAATTGGATCCTTGGACACGATTCGACGTAAACGCACGTTATGTCTCTAAAATTGCTCAACAAGATATTACTTGGCGTTTAAACATCACCAACTTGATGAATGAAGGTTACTGGGCATCGGCAGCTGGCGGTTACCTAACACAAGGTAACCCACGCGAAATCAAGTTATCTGTCTCCACCGAGTTCTAAATCACGCTAGTAATCTCGTGATGTTAATCGCCGATAAAATTCATTCCATTGGCGATTAACATCACTCTTCACAAGAAAAAGTCGTAAAACTCGCATTATTTTTTGAAATGACTAGACGAAAATTCCTCGCATTGAATGTCCAAAAACTCAGTTTTTTATGAGGTAACATATTCTCACTAGAGAAGTTCACCTCCTTTAAAAGCCGAGCAGAATAATGACCCTATCCTTTACAGATACAGCAACACCAATTGATTTTGACAAGGTAACTCACACGTTAAAAGAAGCCGGAATTCCCTCTTTGGCACGAGCCTCTATCCGTGAGCTTGTTGCGCTGGTTAATCGTATTGAATCCGCAACAGGTGAGCAATTCATCCGCATGGAAATGGGGGTTCCTGGCCTGCCTGCACCCAGTGTCGGCATAGAAGCAGAGATCGCAGCGCTGCATCAAGGCGTAGCTTCTAAATACCCAATGCTAGAAGGTATTCCTCAGCTGAAACAGGAAATCAGCCGTTTCTGTTCTTTGTTTATGAATATCAACGTCAGCCCAACAGGTTGCTTTCCAACAGTCGGTTCAGCTCAAGGAGCCTTGGCGGCTTTTTTAGTCGGCAACCGCACGAAAGAGCAAGGCGCTACATTATTTATTGACCCAGGCTTTCCAAATCAAAAACGTCAGCTCGATATGATAGGTCAATCTTGGGGCAGCTTTGATGTGTACAATCATCGTGGCGTAGCACTGAAACCAGAGCTCGAAAAACATCTGTCCTCAGGAAAATACGCCACTTTGCTGTATTCAAACCCAAATAATCCTGCCTGGATTTGTTTCAACGAAGAAGAATTACAGATCATTGCTGATGTAGCTAGACGATACGATGTCATTATCATTGAAGACCTAGCCTATTTTGGTATGGATTACCGCGAAGACTATGCAACACCCGGCCAAGCTCCTTATCAGCCTAGTGTTGCGCATTATACCGATCGGTACATTTTATTGATTTCAAGCTCTAAAGTGTTTAGCTATGCAGGCCAACGAGTAGCAAGTTTGGTCATTTCAGATGCGCTTTACCAACAAGAGTTTGCAACCTTAAAAACTAACTTTGGGCAAACACAGTTCGGCAAAGCCATTACCTTCGGTGCTATGGGAGGTTTATCCGCTGGCGTAACTCATTCGGCACAATATGGCTTAGCCGCAATGTTAAAAGCAGCCAATGACGGGGAATTGCCTTTTTTAAACCTAACTAAGGTTTACGAGAAACGCGCAGCCATCATGAAAAAGCTATTTATCGACCATGGTTTTGAAATGGTTTATGCCGAAGATAACGGCAAGGCCCTGAGCGATGGTTTCTATTTTACTTTCTCTTATCCAGGAATGGATGGTGATAGCTTACTGGAAACTCTGCTGTACCATGGAATTAGCGCCATATCATTGATAAATACAGGTTCAGAAAGAGTAGAAGGCGCTCGCGCTTGTGTTTCTCAGGTAAAAGATGAACAACTGGCGGATCTTGAAACACGATTAAGTGCCTTTCAAGCGCGTTTTAACCCTGCTTAACGCTTTACTCCCATTGCTCGCGATTTTTTCGATTGAAACGGAATTAATCAACTTAAATACCCTTCAATCGACACTATCGCGTTCTTTTTTGAAGCAACACCTTTAATTATCTGGCTAATTCAAGAAAGCAGAGCAAACGCTTCATCTTGGCTTATTACGGTAGCGTATTCGCCATGTAGATTGGCAAGTGACATAGCATGTACTTCATCGGCACTGCGCGATTGACCAAAGAAGTCATCCTTTTCAAAAGCGAAACAAGCACTACTAACCACATAAGTCTTAAAGCCTAAGTTACCAGCACTTCTCACGGTTGATTCCACTGAATTATTCGTGCTGACGCCAACGACGACCAAGGCTTGCGCATCTTGTTCCCGTAGCCAAACATTCAAATCAGAATAGGTAAAAGCGTCTGGAACCGATTTTTCAATGATTTTTTCATCGGCTAATGGCTGAAAGGCGTCTTGAAACAACACACCCTCTTGCTCTGGCCAAAACAAAGATTCGGGCTCTGTCGACAAATGACGTACATGAACAATCGGTGCATGACTGGCTCGCCAATGCGCTAATAACTCAGCAATTTCCTGCTCCGCATTTGGATTATTACGTTCACCAGCTTGTGGCCAAGACATGCCTTGCTGCATATCAATGATCACCAAAACAATCGATTTAGACATTACCCTTCCCTTTGATTTTAGTATTTGTATTTAGACGTCTTTCTTTTGCTGCTCACTGGCTTTTTCATCTTCTCGGCTTTCAAGCGCTAACAATCGCTTTTGCTGATTGCGCAATTTAAAAAAGAAAACCACTAACGCCATGCATAACAGAAAGGTTAGGTTGCCAAGAAAATTCACGCGATATTCTAATGATTTAACGTGGGCCATTTTTGTAGCAAGCGATTGGTAATCACCTAAAGACGCAGTGGACAATTGCAAAATAGCCACGCTTCGCTCTAACTCAAAGACAGTTTGAGTTAGCTTCTGCTGGTCTTCCGAAACATTATTGGCGGCCATAGAAACCGATACAAAGCTTCCAAGAAGCAGACACAACAACAATCGATATAACATAACATTCCCTCTGTATAACACGCACAAAAGCATGAATTATAAATTAGTTACTTGGTATACGTACTCTATCTGCTTCTTCGACTTAATGCTGCCTTCATTCTATAAATAAAAATATCTATTTACGACAAAGTACATTACTCAAAGCAAATAACAAAACAAACAAAAATCCCTGAACTACACTTTTATTTTGCATCGACATAATAAGAACACAAATCAAACATAAGGATGTAACTCCATGCGCACAAATCTAACGACCGCTAACCGACTTTGGCTTTTTGCTATTATTGCTATCCTTGGAGCTGCCTCGATAGGAATAAACGGAGTATTAACTATTTCCTCTAGTGGTAAAACCACCCACAACAACCTTGAGACTATTCAGCTTAAAAGCAATAACTTGCTTGCGATTGAAAATGCAAAAATGAACTTACTTTTGCAAGTAAAAGCCTTTAAAGATGCCTTAATAAGAGGAAATGACCCGCAAAACTATACGAAATATAACGCAGAATTCAAACAACATCGTGAAGCAGTTCATGAAGATCTGGTTGAGGCCAAAGCATTAATGAAGGAACTTAATATAGGATCAGAAAAGATCGATGAA
Source organism: Marinomonas polaris DSM 16579 (assembly GCF_900129155.1). Classification (GTDB taxonomy): domain Bacteria; phylum Pseudomonadota; class Gammaproteobacteria; order Pseudomonadales; family Marinomonadaceae; genus Marinomonas; species Marinomonas polaris. Next base: position 200,767 of record NZ_FQVF01000005.1, on the reverse strand, counting down.
CTGGCATTACTTCACAATCAACTGAGTGATAGATATCAATCGGCATTAGATAAATTCGATACAAAAGATAGTAATTCTGGTCAAAAAATAGACTTAATGGTGAAAGGAATTGATCGCCCGGCTTTAGCAGCTATGGATACACTTGTAGAAACATCCGAAAAAGAATACGGCACCTTAATTACAGAGCAAATAGGCTTTCTTGATGAGACAAGCCAAAGCGCGTTAAGCCAATCACTAGTCATTTGCTTTACCATCGTTTTACTGATTATTGTAATGGCACTTTGGATTAATCGTAATGTAATGAGCCAGCTTGGTGGCGATCCGGCCTATGCTGCAGGCATTGTTAAAAGTATTTCAGAAGGTAACCTGACCACTGCAATCACTCTAAAATCAGACGATAAAACTAGCTTGCTCGCTCAAATGCACACCATGCAAATAGCCCTCAGGGGCGTCATAGAACAAATCCGAGATGCTAGTCACTCCCTTGTCAGTTCATCTCAGCAATTAGCGGCCTCATCCCATCAAGTTGCGGTTAGCAGCACTCTACAAAGTGATACTTCAGCTACTATTGCCGCGTCAGTAGAAGAGCTCACTTACGGTATCAGCCAAGTCTCAGGCAGCGCAGATGAAGCTCATCAGTTATCGAGTAATGCTCGTGATGCTTCATCAAGTGGTGCTATACAGATGCAAAAAAACATCACCGACATCAAAAACATTGCTCAATCCATTCAAGAAGCCACTCAGTCCATGCATAAACTGGGATCTCAATCGGAAAAAATCTACAGTGTCATCGGCGTCATCCAAGAAATAGCAGATCAAACCAATTTACTAGCATTAAATGCTGCCATAGAAGCAGCAAGAGCTGGAGAAACAGGACGAGGTTTCGCTGTCGTTGCCGATGAGGTGCGAACGCTTGCTGAAAAAACCGGCAAATCCACCGCAGAGATTTCTGACACTATCAACATGATCCAAAGAGATACCAAAATTGCAATTGGCGTTATGGAAAGTAGCGCAAGCCAAATGCAGCCTGTCATAGACGGTGTCGATGCAACTGGCATTGCCATGCGTGAAATAGAAAATGGCACGAGACAGGTTCTAGACTCGCTAGACCAAATAACCATGATACTAGCAGAACAGAGCAAAGCGAGTAACGAAGTAGCACAAAGTGTCGAGGAAAGTGCTCAGCTTAATAAATCAAATAGTGAAGCGGTCAATGAGGTTTCTACTGCCGCCCATCACCTTAAGGATATTGCGCAAAGCCTAATAATCAGCGTACAGAGATTCTCGATTTAACATGCAATCAGCCAAACATTCTAACCAAGCTCTTTTAGTTGAATGTTTGGCCTCATCTATCTCAAAGTTCCTTAACCTAAGGACTTTAATCTAAGTCTTCTAGTTATTTTTTTGGCTATTTCTATCGCAACCTATATCACACTTTAAAAATCGAAATGCTACGGTTTAACGATTCAGCCTGATCTGCAATAGCCTGGCTCGCCTTAGAGTTCAACGCCACAGATTCTGACGTGTCTTCGGTGATTTCACGTATTGTGTCGACGTTCTTACTAATTTCGTTTGCAGCGATAGTCTGCTGTTCAATCGCGGTTGATACAGAACCCGCCATATCTGAAATTTCTTCTACATCAAGAATAATCTGCTCAAGTACGGTTCCAGTCGTCGCCGCTTCATCGCGACTTAACACACCATCCTGACGGCAATTTTCCATCAGAGCTACAATACCTTTGGTGCGTTCTTGCAAGGTAACAATAATGTCAGAAATCTCTTCCGTCGCGGAATGAGTTCGACTTGCCAAGGCACGTACTTCATCGGCAACAACAGCAAAGCCTCGGCCTTGCTCACCTGCTCTTGCGGCTTCAATAGCGGCATTAAGCGCTAGCAAGTTAGTCTGTTCGGCAATACCTTGGATAACGTTCAAAACAGTTCCAATGCTTTCGCTTTCTTTTGCTAATGCACTGACGGTTTCGACCGAGCCTTCAAGTCTGTCTGAAAGCTGACGAATACGATCAATCGCAGAGTTCACTTTAGACTGCCCTTGTCGTGCATTTTCTTGCGTTGAATGAGCCTTCGCCGCAGCCATTTCCATGCTACGGGAAATATCTTCCACTGTGCCCACCATTTCGGTGACCGATACAGCAACCATATCTGTCTCTGCTCGCTGTTTCTGTGCATCGTCTGAGGTTCTTGCTGCGTTCTGCGACAACTGCATTGTGGTGGTATTCATCTCTTGTACAGTAAGATTTGCATTCGCAATGACACGACTAAAATCCGTCAACATGTCGTTAATACTGGAAGCAACAAAACCAATCTCATCTTTCGCCGGCAAATCGACGCGTAAACCTATATTGTGAGTCGTTTGAATGTCTCGCATCGTCGTTTGGATAGTATTCAATGCCGAATTGATCGTACGATTAATGATCCACGCTACAAATACTCCAACAACAATGATGACGCCACAAAGAATAGTTGTCATCATCATGGCGAAGGATGTTTTAGCTTGAATAACCGACGTTAACTGAGCTTCCAATGAATCGAGCGCGGTTTCGGTTTTATGAATAGACTCACGCATGGCCAGTAGTTTTCCTTCCTTACTGGTCAAACCTAAGGCTTTTTTTCCATCCGCATATTGGTTAAAACCTTTTCTATATTGGTCAGAAAGAGACACTAATAGCTGAACCTTATCCGCTGGCAATGAAGCACTGGGTAAGTTGCTTTCTAACTGGTCTAAGGTTTTATTAAAAGAGGCAATATATTTAGGATTACTGCGCAGCATAAAGTCTTTTTCATGTCGACGAAGCTGCAACATAGTCACCAGTAACGCATCTTGGTTCAGAGCAGATAATTCACTCTCAATATTATGAACCGCTCCACGAAGCTCCCCCTGCAATCCTGTCTCTGGTGTTAGGCCCAATACTTTAGATGCCGTTACAACAGAGGTAAAATCTGTCTGATATTCTTTAAAATCGCCGGTGAGCTCCAGCAAAGTATCAGTATCGATGGCAAAGTCACTCATCACGTTTTCAAGTAATGTTTGATCCGCAAAAAGAGAAGTCATTGTCTCGTTGAATTTTGTTTCATAAGAAAGGTCGAGACGAGCAAGAAAATCTTTCTCATTACGGCGCAAGGTAAGCATATTAACTTGTTGGTGTACTACAAGATTCTTGGCATAGTTCAGCTTTTCTAGATTGCTCTGCGTACTATAAAAAAGCCCTAACATGGCAACGAGCGCCACAACCAATAATACGGTATTTAAAATTAATTTATGTTTAATGAGCACAATTGGCTCCTGTCATTCAAAAAAAAACGATCCCTTACTTACACTAAAATAATTCCATCTATCTATATGATAATTCATAAAAAACAGAAGATCCTCGATTCGCACAATTCAATAATAAACATCACAGGAAATAACAAAGCTAACCAAGGTTTGTTACAGAAAAACATCGCGCATCAAAACCGAGCAAAGGACGCTTTTAGAAAATCCAGCAATAAGCGTAACTTTTTAGACTCCGCTGTTCCTGGCGGAAAGACGGCGTAAACATCAATTCCTGTGCATTTATAATCCGGCAAAATTCTTTCTAAACTGCCATTGGCGATACGAGGTAGCGCGTCGTACATAGGAATTCGCCCTATGCCATTACCGCCTTCTAAAAATATTGTCCTTGCTGCAGCGTTGTTGGTACTAACGCCACCATGAACAGACAAACTAAACGACTTGGAACCTTGGCTAAGATGCACTGTATTTGCTGCCGGTGTATACACAACCCAATCGTGGTCATAAAGTTCCTCGGGTTGAGTTGGTAGGCCACGACGGCGAAAATACTCTGGTGAGCCACATAAACAAGTTTCGAAGGTCTTTAACTTACTGGCTTGCAAACCGGAATCTAATAACGGCGCACCGCGAATCGCCAGATCAACACCGTCTTTGATGATATTGACCACTTCATCGCTTAGGGAAACATTCAATTCAATTAAAGGGTAAAGCCTTCGAAATTCATTAAGCGCCGGCACAATCACCTGCAAGCCCAAATTCACCGGACAAGAGATCTTCAATTTCCCTTCTGGCTCTTGCTTGGCTTTTTCTATCTGTAGGTTCGCTTCATGAGCTTGAAATGCAATGGCTCGGCAACGCTGATAATAAGCTTCGCCCGTTTCGGTCAATGACAAAGAACGAGTAGTACGGTTCAGCAACTTCACTCCAAGCTGCTCTTCTAGCTTTTTCAGGTGATAACTCACTACGCCTCGGGAAATCCCCATGAACTTAGCGGCGGCCGTCAAACTGCCTTGCTCCACCACTTGGGCAAACACCACCATACTTTTTAACTGCTCAAAGGAGACTTCCATAGTGACGACTCTTTTTTTAAGATGAATAGTAATAGATTTTTATTGTATCAATTATTTGACTAATGAAGTCAAAATTCACCCCATTATGCTCATTCGATTAATTAGATAGACTAATCACAAGTTAATAAAACAACTCATTCAAACATTTAGGATTCACTTATGAACAGTCTTATGAGCAGCAAAAAAATTCTAGTCGTTCTAACATCACATTCAGATTTGGGCGACACAGGTCACAAAACAGGTTTTTGGGTAGAAGAATTCGCCGCACCTTATTACGCGTTTCTTGATGCTGGCGCAGAAGTAACTGTCGTTACACCAAAAGGTGGCCAAGCACCAATCGATCCAAACAGCACAGCGCCAGATGCGCAAACCGAAGCAACTGAACGCTTCTACAAAGATCAGGCCGCACAAGATGTTATTACTAACACGCAAAAGCTTAGCGATGTGAAACAAGATGACTTCGATGCCATCTTCTATCCAGGCGGCCACGGTCCACTTTGGGATCTAACTGAAAACGAAGAATCCATTGCCTTGATCGAAAGCTTCATCGCAGCGAATAAGCCAATCTCTTCTGTTTGCCACGCACCAAGCGCTTTCTTGAACATTAAAGATGCAGACGGAGAGTACTTCATCAAGGGTAAAACCGTGACAGGTTTCACTAACAGCGAAGAAGCAGCCGTGCAATTAACAGAAGTTGTGCCTTTCTTGTTAGAAGATGAAATGAAAAAACGCGGTGCAGATTACAAAAACACGGCGGACTGGACACCATTTGCAGTTCAAGACGGTTTGATGATCACAGGTCAAAACCCTGCAAGCTCTGAATTAGTGGCTGAAAAACTATTGGCTCAATTGGCTAAATAAGCGCCAATCACCATAACCACTAAAAAACCCGCCGCAAGGAAACTTGAGGCGGGTTTTCTATTTTGCATGACTAAAAAGTGACTAAATATTATTAACAAGATGCTATAAGGCGTAATCGAAAACGATAATGTCTTCTAAAATCGGCCCTAGTTGTGCTTTTAATACTTCGTGTTCTGGGTGAGGAATGTAGGCATCACGCGCGGCTTCGTCCACAAAGGTCATAAACACACAATGGGTATACTCTTTATTGCGCCCTTCTGGACTATTGTTTAGTCCCCACTCAACCGACTCAATGCCATCAATTTTACTTTTAATCGTCTCAAAATTGGTCAAAGACGTGACAATATCCGCTTCGCTGGCTTGCGCTTTATATTGAATAAACAACACATGACGAATCATAAAGACTCCTGATTAGATAAATGATTTAGCAAAATCATACTCCGCTCTTCCCGCTAAAAAAACGCGAATCGTAAACAATCCTTAAAAGGTCAATTTTGTTCAATACTCAACCACCCTAAAAAACGATAGTAAGCATCTATTTGATAGCTTATTTCTTTCTAGGAACACCTTATGACTCTCTCGTTAATCACGTCTATGTCTTTGTTTGCCTTGGCTGCGTCTTTGTCTCCCGGGCCGGTAAACCTTGTCTCGCTAAGTGGCAGCGCTCGTTATGGAATCAAAACTGGGCTTATTTTTGTGACGGGAGCGACGCTCGGCTTTATTGTGCTGTTTTTACTGATTGGCTTTGGACTGCATTACTTAATTGACCAATTAAGCTGGATCACTCAAGTGCTGCAATGGTTAGGCATCGCTTTTCTACTGTACTTGAGCTATCAGTTATTCACCGACAATGGCGAGCTAAATTCGGATAAGCACAATAACGCGCCAACCTTTATGACGGGTGCCATTATGCAATGGCTCAATCCAAAAGCTTGGCTGGCATCGTTGTCTGGTATTGCGGCCTATATTCCCAATGCGGAAGCGATAGAAGTGATGATTTTTGCGAGCTTATATTTACCAATTTGTTGGCTGTCTTTAGGTATTTGGGTGTGGATAGGAAAAATACTCGGGCAATATTTTCAAAGCCCTGCCAAGATGCGCTTGATGAATAAAACCTTGGCGATATTACTGGCAGGAAGTTGTGTATTGATACTTGTTTAGAAGGTCATAGGTTTAGAAGGCGACAGGCCTAGGAAGAAACCGAGCGCCGATACTGGTCTGGTGTTGCTGCTACTCGCTGCTTAAACACGCGCTGGAAATGTGCTTGATCGCTAAAGCCAATAGTCTGAGCAACGTCTGCAATGGCTTGACCCTGTTTCAACGCTTGCTGACCAAGTTGAACACGACGATTCAAACGATATGCGTGTGGCGTCATATTAAAGTGGCGCTTAAACGCACGTACTAAATAGCCAGTACTGAAACCAAATTCAGTACTGATTTGCTCAATCGAGGTATCGTGCAAACAGTATTGGTGCAAATAATCCGCCACTTGATACAAGTTATTCGTAGGCAACGCAGTGGAGGATTCGGTGTTATTAGCGTCTAATTGAGTGAACAAATCCACCAGCATCGCTTCCAGCCTTTGGCCTTTTTCTGCAGACGAAAGATCGCCTGACATTAAACATTCACACACTTTAACAAATGCCTGATACGTCAGCGCTGACAGCAAAGTATCAGACAAGGTATCTTGCCAATGCTGTGTCTGTCTTATGCCATTAGAAAACAATAAGGACGCCAACCAATCCTTATCTAGATGCATCATGTAATAAGCCCAAGGAGAGTCTTGGCGAGGATTACAAGCATGAACGACATTAGGGTTCATCATCACCAAAGTACCACGTTCAACCGCGTGTAAGCGATCTGCACAGCGGAATTCGCTCTGACCATCAATAATGGCACCAATCGACCATTCTTGATGGGAATGCGGTGCGTAGCTCACGTTTCTACCATCCAATACTTGGCGAAGCTCCACATAAGGAAAAGCCTGATCTCGCCAAAAAAGAGGATGGGTAGAAGGTGTCATCTTGTCGTCCTATTCAATCAGGTAGTTTATGGTAAACAACTTAGGCGAAACTTGTCATCTAAAGTGACAGGCAAAACCAAAGTACTAAATTCTAACGCCAACGACTGCTTACACATAGCATTTCGTTGTGCTTCATCATCCACATAAATTCGACGATATTCCGCATTCAATACAGGCTTACCAGCTTTAATAAAACTTGAATAAGAACGGCATTCGGAAAATTCAAAGCATTGCTCTGTGATTGCAAAATCAAAGTCACTACTCAACGCCCGAGCCTGATCAGGGTCATTTTTCAAACCAATTGCCAAACCTCTGGCGTGGGCTTGCGCGGCTAAAAAGCGATTGTAATCTAATTGGTCATTGGCTCGGAATGAAAAACCTGTATTAGTTCGGTAACTGTCGACGTTATCTGGCTCTATACCATCACATCCTTTTGAGACGGCTAGATCAAGACGACGAATCATGACATCACGCACTTGGCTAGAACGAATATCTAACCAGCGCTCATTGTCCCAACCACTCAAGGTTTTACCCAAATCTTTGGCAGCAAAATCGACTGCGTCAGGCCGCCAATCTTCGTATGAACCGGCTGAAAAATAACAAATGACTTTCTTACCGGACGCTTGCAGACGTTGAATCAGTTCAACAGACGAATCAAATAAATCAATGTCGTATAAATCCACGTCGTAACCTTCGTTTACAACACCATCAAGCTGCCACTGCCAAGTCACGGAAACCGGTGGACGATACCAATCATCCGCCGCATAAAGAGGGGAAAAGAGAGACGACAGCAGCACACACAACATAGAGAATGGAAAAAGTAGAACGCGCATAGTGGACTCCATATGCTCAAAAGGCTAAAAAGCCCGCGACAGGTCTTGCCGCAAGCAACCACTCTACTCTGTTATGAGGTGAAAGGCTCTCAATCTAATGGCTTAGATTCTAGTGGAACAGCTGAGACAGGCATTCTGTGGAAATACTGCCATGACAGATGGATGTGACACCGCCGCTCATGCTGACACGAAAATCATCGTTAATTTCAACATCGATCTGGCCGCCCGGCATCATCACCTTGATAGACGAGTCACATAAACCTAACTTATACGCCACTGCGGCAGCGGCGCAACTGCTACTGCCAGATGCCAAGGTATAACCTGCTCCTCGCTCCCAGATTTCGATCACAATGTGATTACGATCAATGATTTGCATAAATTGCACATTGGTTCGATTAGGAAAGTTGGGATGTGTTTCAATCAAGGGGCCAAATTCTTTTGCCATGATTTCGGTTGGCGACTCGACCAAAATCACGCAATGAGGATTGCCAATGGTGACCGCGCTGTAAATATGATTCAGGCTCATTACATTAAGATTTTCTAACAAGACTTCGCGAGATTCACCCCAAACTGGAATGTCTTGGCTAAGAAAAGACACCTTACCCATTTCCACATCCACTCGCAGTCCATTGTCAGACACTTGTGCTTTGACCACACCACCTTTGGTTTCAATGGTAAAAGGTTTATCTTTCACCAAACCTTGATCCCATAGAGAACGACAAAATATCCGCAAGCCGTTACCGCTTTTCTCCGCTTCGCTGGCATCGGGATTAAATATACGTAAACCAAAGTCTGCGACATTAGAAGAAAATGGACCAATCAACACACCATCTGACGCCACGCCATAATGTTTGTGGCAAATGTTTTTAATGATCAAGGCGGCAGGCTCATCAGGAAACTCATCTGGCGATACAACTAAATACACATTACCTAGCGCATGATACTTACGAAAATCCATTGCCTTATTCCTCTGGTTATTCAATTAACTGATTGGCTAAAGCGTATTTTATCAAGCCTGCAGATGTATGAATATCCAACTTGTTTTTAATATTCTGTCGATGTGTTTCGACTGTTCTCACACTGATATTCAAGGATTGACCAATTTCTTTATTAGATAACCCTGCCGTCAGTGCTTTCAACACAGCCACTTCTCGCTTGGTTAAGTCATCAGACTGTTTGGGTGAAGCCGCCAATGAAAACAGCGAATCAGACGCTCCTGAGCTAAAATACGTGCCACCTTGGCACACGGTATTAATCGCTTGGACTAACTCTTCTGATGACACATCTTTTAAAACATAGCCATTCGCACCTGACTGAATTAATGACAAAATATACTCTTTGTCATTATGCATACTAAGCATCAAAATTTTGACATTGGGCTGCTCTGCTTTAAACCGTTTAGTGGCTTCTAGTCCATTTAATATCGGCATAGAAACATCCATCAGAACCAGATCTGGCTGGGCTTCTTTGGCTTTTTCTAACGCTTCCAAGCCATTAGATGCCGTTGCAATAATGTCGATATTGCCCTCTAGTTCCAAACGAGCTTGCAGCCCATCCAAAACTAACATGTGGTCATCAACTAAGAGAACTCGAATATTTTTTATCATTATTAATCTTCTCTATGTACTAAAAGCGTTGCTCAAGAGGCAACAAAGCATGCACTTTTGTGCCCTTGCCACGTTGTGATTCCAACATAAAATCACCACCAATTAATTCGATTCGTTCACGCATATTGATCAAACCAATCCCTGAAAACAGATCTGATTTTTTCGAGATGCCTTTGCCATCATCCAAACACTCAAACATCACATGTCGATGAGATTGCAAAACTTGCAGTGAAATATTTTTGGCTTGAGCGTGCTTTTCAATATTGGTTAACGACTCTTGAGTTAGACGATAAACTGTAATCTCTATTTCATCAGGTAACTTAGTAGACACATCAAAACGATACGTGACCTGAATTTCAGTGCGTTCCATAAATTGGTCAATCAAGGCTTTAAGCGCCGTATCCAAACCTAAATCATCCAATAAGGTTGGTCGTAAATTATGGGAAATCTGCCGCACCTCACTGATGGTCTGATTAATCAGATCACCCGCTTTCGCCAATTCTTGATGAATCACTTCTTTTTCATGACCACGCTTTAATTTATTTTCCGCTAACTCAATACGAAACTTACAACTTACCAATAATTGATTAATGCCATCGTGAAGTTCACGAGAAAAGCCTCGTCTTTCATTAACTTGCAGACGCATAAAACGTTGAGCCAGCTCTTTTAGTCTTGAGTCCGCCAATTTGTGCTCATGAAGATTAATCGCCAAACCTAACAAAATAACCAAAACTACGGTTACTACAACCACGGCAATCACGGTAAAAAAACTACGCTGAATATTGTCATTCATGGTGGCTTTGGTTTTGGCTAGCTCTGCGTAAATATCATCAAGATACAGTCCGGTGCCCATTATCCAATGCCACCGATCAATGGCGACTACATAGCCCAACTTATCTTCTTGCTTCATTAGTGGCGGCTTTTCCCAAATGTATCTGTGATAACCGCCACCAGCCTGAGCCGCACGAATTAAGCCTTGGATTAAATAGTTTCCAGTGCGATCCTGAAAGTTCCATAAATTTTTACCGACAAAATCCGGCTGAGTTGGATGGACTAAATTTATCCCAGACATTTCATAGGCGAAGAAATAACCGTCATCTTCGTAACTTAATCCTTCCAGAATTTTTTTCACTCTACTTTGTGCTTCAGCATCACCTAACTGGTCATCCTCCAATATTGGACGAATAGCTGACATAGCGATATTAACGTGATTCTTCAACGCTAACTTTTTAGCATTTACTAAATTGAATTCATAAATAGACAGTTCTTGCGAAGCCAACTCGCGAGCAGATTGAAAGCCCAGATAGGTAATGATGGCTGTCGCGACAATTAAAGGCGCAACGGCAAGGAGAATAATTTTACTTTTTAATCCCACGGATAAAGACCTTTTTTATTATTTTATGCTGTCAAGATCACACATTTAACTCATTCTTAGTATTCCTGAAATAGCAAAAAAGCGGGCAATACCCGCTTTTAAACTAAAGTCTAAACTATCTTAGAATCAGTCCATTCCATATAACTCAGGAAAAACCATAATACTGACCAAAACGAGGATCTGGATCAATATAAACGGCATGACGCCTTTATAAATATCCATTGTTCTAATCGAACTGGGCGCAACCCCTTTTAAATAGAATAGACTAAAACCAAACGGCGGGGTTAAAAAGGATGTCTGTAGATTCATCGCAATCAAAATCGCGAACCACACCATATTGATACCCAATGCTTCGGCAACAGGAGCCAAGATAGGCACAATGATAAATGCGATTTCAACAAAGTCGATAAAGAAGCCCAAGATCAAAATGGCAATCATCGCTAAGATAATAAAGCCCCATTTTTCACCAGGAAGATTCAGTAAGACTTCTTCGACAATCGCATCGCCACCCGTGTAACTAAACGCCATAGAGAAGGCGGTAGCGCCCATCAGAATAGCAAATACCATTGCCGTAACTTTTACTGTTTCCAATCCACTGTCGTAGAGCATTTTCCAGCTAAATTGACGATAAATAAGAGCCAATACTATCGCGCCCATGCCACCTAACGCAGAAGACTCGGTTGGTGTCGCAATCCCTGTAAAGATCGAGCCCAACACAATCAACACCAAAGCCAAAGGCGGGATAATCGCTTTTAGTGCGCTACGGATTTGTTGTGCGCGTGTTTCATTATCTAAATCCTGCGGCATAGCTGGCGCTAGCTCAGGTTTTAAAAAGGTAAGGATCAAGATATAAACAATATAACAAACAATTAAAATCATGCCGGGAAACAAAGCAGCATGAAAAAGATCGCCAACAGGAATGCCCAAAACATCCCCCAAGATGATCAAAATAATCGACGGTGGAATGATTTGCCCCAAGGTACCAGAAGCACAAATCGTTCCGCAGGCTAAAGATTTGTTGTAGTTATATTTCAGCATCACAGGCAAAGATATTAGCCCCATTGCCACGACACTCGCACCAACCACACCGGTCGATGCAGCCAATAACGCGCCCACTAGAATAGTAGAAATTGCCAAGCCACCGCGAACGCCACCAAACAGTTTGCCCATGGCTTCTAATAACTGCTCTGCTAGCCTCGTCTTTTGCAACACGATGCCCATAAACACAAACAAAGGCACCGCCATCATCACCGTATTTTCCATGTAGCTTTGAATGCGGAACGGCATGAAAGCGAACATATCAAAACCTTCGGCAAAAACACCGAAGATCAAGGCCACACCACCAAAGGTAAAGGCCACAGGGAACCCCAGTAAAAGCAACACTAGGGCAACAAAGAACATGATTATTCCAATCATAAATAACCTATAAGCTTAAAATGGAGACAAGAATTAATGTTGAATAGGCGGATGTGAAAAACCTTCTTCACTTACGCCGCGCAGCACATTGATGCAGCGAATAATCATTCCTAATCCACTGATTGCCATAGAGAAAAAAGCAACAGGAATAACCGCTTTAATGATCCAACGATAAGGCAAACCACCAGGATCACCACTGGTTTCACCAAGGGAAAAAGCCTCGTAAGAAAAGCCTACACCGTAATAACCAACCAATAAGGTGAAAGGCATTAGAAATACGACACAACCAAACAAATCTATCCAAGCTTTACCGCGAATCGATAAATTTTCATAAATCAAATCCACACGTACATGACCACCATGCTGAATACCGTAAGGTATGCCTAATAAGAAAATCGCAGCATATAAATGCCACTCCAGCTCTTGCATACCGATCGACACATCGTTAAAGGCATAACGCATCAAAACGTCGTAAAAAACGTTAAATAACAGGCCAATAAACAATATGGTAGAAAGAATACCCAGTAGATTCGAAAAACGAGCGATACCCCGTTCTAGGCCGATTAACCACATAACAAACTCCTAGAAAAGACAAAGGGCGAGGTCATACTAAGTACTCACTCACCCTGTCAGAGGTTTTATTGATCTAGACGGTCAACGCTTTCAAGATAAGCGCGATCGGAGATATTCGACCAAACACGTGCTGTTTTCATGTACGCGGCCTGAGAATCGATAATTTCTTTCGCCAATGGATCTTTCGCCGCTTCTTCCGTCAAAAGTTCGTCGTTGGCTTTTTTCATCGCATTCAAAACAGGTTGAGGAAAGGTTTTAACTTGAATATCTGGGTATTCAGATTTCATTGTTGCCCAGTTCACACCACTTTCATGGTAGCTCTGAATATACATATCATAAGCTGACACCTTCATAGCTACGCGCAATATTTCACGAAGATCGTCTGGCAGTTTTTTCCACGTCCGTTCGTTCACAAGGAACTGAAGTTCCGTTGCAGGCTCATGCCAACCTGTGTAGTAGTAAGGCGCAATTTTGTGGAAGCCCATACGCAAATCAAGTGACGGCCCAACCCATTCAAGCGCATCAATCGTGTTACGCTCAAGCGCTGTGTATAACTCGCCTGGTGGAATATTCGTTGGTTTTGCGCCTAGTTTTGCTAAAACTTCACCGGCAAAACCTGGAATACGCATTTTCAGACCTTGTAGGTCCTCAACGGAATTGATCTCTTTTCTGAACCAACCGCCCATCTGTACGCCAGTATTACCACCTGGGAAAGAAAGCAAACCGAATGGTTGATACACTTTTTCCATCAACTTCATACCATCACCATAATAGAACCAGCCGTATTGCTCTGGCGCAGTCATACCAAAAGGCATAGTGGTGAAATAAACAGTATTAGGAACTTTACCTTTCCAGTAATAAGACGCGGAGTGGCCTAGGTCGTATTGGCCAGAACGCACCATATCAAACACACCCAAAGGTGCTTTATGTTTGTTAGCAGAATCGATGGTGATTTTAAGACGGCCACCAGACATTTCTTCTGCAATACGAACCATGTTTCTTGGTGCATCACCAAAGATAGGAAAGTTAGTTGCCCAAGTCTCGGCCATTTTCAATTTGTAGACTTTTTCTGCTGCGAGAGCAGGTAAAGAGAAAGCGCTTAATGCCACTGCGGTTGCAGCAACAAGAGTTGTGAGTTTTAAGGATTTCATTGTTTTTATCATCCTGTAGTCTTATTTTTTATAATTTAAGATCGAGCAGGATTAATAATCGCGCGTACAGAAAGTGCAAACAATTCGTACGAATACCGACTTTATAAAGCGGAAACTACGTACTAGACTCAGTATTAATACGTAGAATTAAACGAAAAACCTTCACCATAAAATTAATTTTCTGCCATTAACTCAACTATATAAGGCTCTATGGCATCAGCAAAAATTTGATATTGGCTAGCGTTGGGGTGTAAAAAATCACTCATAATATTACTGGTTAAGCGACCTTTTTCATCCAGAAAAACGTGATTAATGTCTTGGAAAAATATCTTTTTATCATCTGCATAGCTGCAAATAATCTGATTCACTTCGTTGTTCAACATACGCAGTTTCTGCGTTGGTTTCGCACTACGAGGGAAAATAGCCAAGAGCAGAATTTTTGTCTGCGGTAACTTTTCTGCCAATACAGACAAAATCTGCTTAATACCCAACGCTGTATCTTCAGCTTTGTCCATGCGATGACCTGCGTTATTCGTACCAACTAATAAAACCAATAACTTAGGCTGAATATTATCGACTTCCCCATGGGCAAGTCGCCATAAAACGTTCTCTGTTTTATCACCATTGAATCCTAAATTCAGTGCATGCCTTGGTTGATAAAAAGCCTGCCAAACATCCGCGCCTTCTTTCTCCCAAGCTTGCGTGATGGAATCCCCAAGGAACACCAAATCCACTCGCTCCATGGCATTTTTTTCGGCGAGCTTTTCCTCATGACGAGGCAACCACCAAATGGTTTCTTGTGGCATTGCCTTGATAGATAAAGGTTCTGTAGGTAACTTTTTTGATGCTTTCATCACAAATCACACCCTAGAAAATGCGTTCCCGGAATTGGGTTGTAACTCACCGGATCACAAGGCTCAAAACCCAAACGAACATACAAGCGTCTTGCGGTTTCAAAATCTGCCAATACATCAAGACACATACGTTGATAGCCATTTTCCTTGGCACAAGACATAAGCGCAGTGACTAATTTCTCGCCCAAACGATGACCGCGTTCTGTTGGACGAACATAGACTCGCTTCATTTCGCAAACTTTCACATCAACTCGCCGAAAAGCCCCGCAGCCGACGACCTCGTTATCTTTCCAAATAAGTAAAACCACACCATTAGGAAGCGAGTATTTACCATCTAAAGCAACAAACTCTTGTTCATTCTGCTGATAGTCCAAGCTTACTGGTGCCGACGCGATATACTCACGAAAAATAGCTAACACACTGTCATTGTCTTGCGGAAAATCGGCAGGGCGAATGGAAAACATGTAGTGTCCTTACGTTGAAAACTTGATAAGCAAAATAATACCGACAAAACAACCTGAAAAACAAAACTTAATAGAGTCCTTTTAAGCTTTAAGGCAAAACCATACTCCTTTATCATCGCTGCATTCTAAACTGACACGATTAAAGAGATATAACACCTTGGGCATTGTTCTTTTTTACATCAAGAAAATCATCGGCTATATGCTGATGCCAATTCCTCTAACCTTAGTAGCTATGTGCCTTGCGTTTTTACTGATGAAGAAATGGCCGAAAATCGCCCGATTTTTCTTGTTATGCGGCATATTAATGTTGGGATTAACCAGCTGGAACCCTGTCGCAAATACATTGATTGCGACGGTAGAACACGACTTCCCAGTATTTGATACTAAGCAACCTGTTGATGTCGTTATCGTCCTCGGTAGTGGCCATAAAGATCTTAGCAATACACCAACGATCATGGCGCTAGGCAACAGCGCACTGTTTCGACTCGAAGAAGGTTTGCGTATTCTAAAAGCCAACCCAAACGCGCAATTATTTGTTTCTGGTTATTCTGGTGAAATGACAGAACCCCACGCAGAAGTCATGCGCCGAGCTGCCATTGAATTAGGAATACAACCAGACAGGATCAAAGCCTTTCCTCTCGCCAAAGACACAGAAGAGGAAGCCAATATGATGAAACCTTACCTAGAAGAAAAACGAGCAGCGCTGGTAACCGAAGCGTCACACCTAAAACGTGCGTCTATCTTCTTCGAAAAAGCAGGCGTAAATATCATTCCAGCACCGGCGATGTATTTAGGATCAGAAAAAAGTGATTGGCAAATCGACGCCACTGCCAACTACAAAAGCCAAAGAGCATTTTACGAATGGCTTGGACGTACTTGGCAATGGATTAAAGGCTAAAACTTATTTTGCCACTTTTGGAAAGCAGCTAAATGATTCTCTGAAGCATCATGTAAGCGAACAAACACGTCTCTCACATCACTTGGTAAATCTTGCTTCAAAAAGCGTTCATACATTTCAATATTGGCGACTTCTGCAGCGACACCGACAGGGAATGTTTCGGCATAACTCGCAGGCATCACCGCGCTTTCTACGCCACGATCCACCGGTAAGGCGAAACCATAACGCTCAAACAAAGGCTCTAGCCAAGAAATGTGTCTTTCTTCGGCCTTAATGATATTAGTAAAAGGTTTCTGTCCACCAAAAGTACGAATCACCTCTTGATATTCTCCTCGCGCTAAATATTCATCTTCCAAGGCATAGCTCAGCATGGACTCCAACGTCAGCACTTTATCTACTTCATTCTGTGCGCCAGCAGCACCATAGCCTCCAGCCGCAGCAATAGACGGAAAACAAACAATCACCCAAGAGACAAGTACACCACTCAACCATAATTTAACGCTCTTCATTTCGCTCTCCTATCAAGCAATAATACCAGTGCAAAAAAACATTAGAAAACACTAATATATAAATTAAAGCACAGATAATCAGTTACTCCAGCAATAGAAGAGAATTTATTGATATAGGTCGTTAAATGGATGGAAAAATGATTCAGTAGAGTTGGTTGTTATACGTCATGTCTCCTACTAGCATTTATACGACAAAGGACCTTATAAGGCTAAAGAATGAACTCTATAATTACATACGAAGTTGATGAAAAAGGTAACCAAATATCTCATGATGCTTGGTTAACACAGCAAGTAAACGTCGCTTTCGATCGAATGGAAAACGGCCTTGCTGTATTTGTGTCGAACGAAGAAGCTAATGCTCTTCAATTCAAAAAAACAGCACCCACCTATGAGCACTGCTTATCCTTCATTCATAAGCTGAAATTATCGAAGCCAATATATTAATGCGAAACAGTAACCGAGTTCCGCAACGATTCCCCAACTCTCTCTTTGGCAATTTCAATTACCGCATGGGCGAGTTGAACCAAGGTCGCAAAGTTAGGCTTAGTTTCAGGTTTAAGAGATCGATAAGCACTGGTTCGGCTTTTAATCCCCGCTCTTGCAATCACGACACTGTGTCCGAATAACTCAACATAGGAACGAATAGCGGCTTGCAAAATGTCTGGGCGACCTTCTTTCATAGAGTCCCATGAAGCCTGTTTAATCACTTCTTCCATTTGTTCAACATCAAACCGTACGTTTGATGTCTGATAAACACCTTTTGTGATGCCTCGTAATATGCTCGCAGTAAGTTCATTGCCATTCCAATTCAATGCTCCGTCAGAGGTTAAAGCGAAGCGTTTAAAATCTTTCACGTTAGCAAATGGCTGTCTTGAAAAGTAATCAGACAAGTCTGCTTCGCCTTCAAAACCATCGCTAAAGGTTAAAGCCAAGGTGAGATCTTTAACCCAATCTACATCAATAATTTTTAAAATAAATCCTCCAACTTCCCCGGGTTCTCACCTTTCACAGCTTTATTCCACATTTGCACGAGTTGATATCTAAAACTATAGGTTAGTCTCTCAAAAGAGACAAATATTTTATAAACACAAAAAAAGCAGCACCCATTACCGGACACTGCTTTTTAATATTTCAAAGGCACTTAATTTCTAATTAATCAAACCTGAAACAAGAAGTTTTTGATCAGGTCTTTTCCGCCTTCTGTTGCGAAGGATTCTGGATGAAATTGAATGCCTTGGATTGGGTATTCTTTATGACGAACGCCCATCAATTCAAATTTCCCACCTTGGTGGATCTTCGCGATATCCTTGAAGTCAGCGTCTTTTAAATCACCAACTGAGGCTGTGACTTCCAACACGTCAGGAAAGCTTTCTGCTTCGGCGATTAGCGAGTGGTAACGCATGACTTCTAGTTGATCAGGAATGTCGTGGAAGATGCCTTCGCCGTTGTGAGTAATCGGGCTGGTTTTACCGTGCATTGGCAATGGTGCTTTGACCACTTTGCCACCGAATACGTGACAAATCCCCTGCATGCCCAAGCAAACGCCCAACAATGGAATGGTTTTGCCAAATTCCAAAATCACGTCAGCACACACACCAAAGTAAACTTTGTCGTCTGGCGAACCTGGTCCTGGGGAAATAATAATGCGGTCTGGCGCGGCGGCACGAATGTCGTCTAACGTCACTTCATCGTTACGCTTAACAATCACCTCAAACGCGTCAATTTCACCACGGCTTTTCTCGGTTTCTAACACTTCACCAATAAACTGATACAGGTTGTAAGTGAAGGAATCGTAGTTGTCGATAATATAAACTTTCATGTTTCCCTTACTCCTGATTCGCTTTTGGCGCGAAGCTGTCTAACACACGTTTGGTGCCGGCAAATTTGCGTTGAATTTCTTCGTATTCGTCTTCGGCATTGGAGTCATACACATTGCCGCCACAGGTTTGCACATAGGCTTTGTTGCCATTGGCAAACACGGTACGAATCGGAATCGCAAACATACAATCGCCATTGAAAGAGAACTGACCAACCGCACCGCCGTAAGGACCACGACCGTCATTTTCCAAATCGTCGATGATCTTCATCGCTTCGATTTTTGGCGCCCCCGTCAGGGTTCCAGCTGGGAAGTTACTCGCTAAAGCGGAGAACATGTCGTGATCTTCCGCCATAATGCCAACTATTTCGCTAGAAATGTGTTGAACGTGACTAAAACGTTTAATGTCCATCAAGCTACGTACTTTCACTGTACCGAAGCGCGCCACTCGGCCAATGTCGTTACGATGCAAATCGACAATCATATTGTGCTCGGCGATTTCTTTTGGATCGTTCAACAAAGCACGGGCAAAGGCGGTGTCTTCTGCCGCGTCTTTACCACGTTTCGCCGTGCCTGCTAATGGGAAGGTTTCCATTTCCCCTTGGCGCACGCGAAACAAGGATTCAGGGCTAGCGCCAATGACTTTTTGCTCAACAAATTTAATGTAATACATTTGCGGGGATGGATTCACCACACGTAATTGCTCGTACAAATTGATAGTGTCGCCTTCTAGATCAAACCATTTTTTAAAGCCCACTTCACACTGGAAGACCTTCCCTTCGATGATGTCTTGTTTCACCTTAGCAACGGCATCTGCGTGATCGATTTTGCTCATAGACTCGCCCGCAGGACGAACCACAAAAGGGCCATTTTCAGGCGTCGGTTCCGCCATCATGCTGTTCACTAAATCCACACGATTCCCTGTGGAATCGTCGTCGTAATAGAAGTAGAAAACCTCGCCTGTCATCTTGTCCAGAATCAGACCATCTTTGTACAAACCAAAACGAAACGCATCGAACATCTCGCTCGATTGCAGATCCAACGTCGGCTCAAAATAGTTCATGCTGTCATAACCGATATAACCCGTTAAACCACCAGCATAACCGCGCGATAAAATATTCTGCGGCACGATATCGCGCAGCAAATAATAAGGGTTATCAGACTCGAAAGACTCAGTGCTGCCATCTCGTTCTTGGATAAACAGCTGCTTACCTTCGGCCCAGATTAATTTTTCAGGATCAAAACCAATAATCGAGTGGCGAGAAATGTAACTTTCTTCACCAAGGGATTCCAACATAAAACAGTTATCAAAACGCTTCTCGACTTTCTTAAACAAGTCAAAAAAATCGCAAGCAGAACTGATGGTGACATACTTAGGTTTACGCGGCAGCGTGATGCGCTGCGGCTTTTTATTATATGAACTCATATCTCTTTTAATTCCTTCAATGCTCGGGAGCCACGGGTCACAGTGGCAATGCCCACACCTAATTGTTTCGCAATGTCTCGCTGCGGCACGCCTTCGTCTAACAAGGCAATGATCTTCAAACGGCTCACCATTTCATTAATTTCATTCGGTGTCAGTAGCACTTTTAAGCGCTTCTCCAACACCGCTTCATCACCGGCTTCGGTTAAAAACTGGACCAAGTCCTTCATAGGATTCGACTCTCACAAGGAGGTTTGTATTCATGTACTAGTACAATATAGATTTGAAAGAAGAGAAGCAAGATAGAAATGAATTATTGTTTAGGCAAATCAAAAAACACTTCATATTGTTAATAGGCGACTATTGACCTATAGTTTGTACAAATAAACGTACAAATGAGATTATGTATGAGCCGCATAAATTTAGATCAAGACATACAACCATTATCAGAATTTCGTTCTGGTGTGACTTCATTTATTAAACAAATTAACGAAACTCGTCGCCCTTTGCTCATTACACAACGTGGCAAAGGTGTCGCCGTCGTGCTTGATGTTGCTGAATACGAAGCCATGCAAGAAAAGATAGAATTACTCGAAGAAATACGCACTGCTGAATCACAGTTTGCCGAAGGATTAGGCATCTCGAATCAAGAAGCAAGAAAACAAATTTTAGGACGTTTAAAAAAATGAGAGTTAGTTGGTCACCTCTCGCTATAGAAAAGCTTGGGCATGCTGCCGATTTTATCGCTCTAGATAATCCTAATGCGGCAGAAAAATGGGTAAACGATCTATTCGATAAAACAGAGTTACTAACTAGTCAACCAGAAATGGGACGACTCGTTCCAGAACTCCAAAAAGCAAACCTCCGTGAACTCATTTTTGGTAACTATCGAATCATCTACATGATCAGTACCGAAATCCGAATATTAACGGTGCGTAACTGCCGACAGATGCTTACGGAAGATGATTTATAGCTCTAGTCGACTAGAGTTTAGAAATCTGATCTAACTCTTCTTTTAGCTTAGCCTTATCTTTATGTTCTTCGAAGAAACGCGCAAAGGCTTCGACTTGTTCTTTGCGAGGAAATTCTAAGTTTTCAATAACAGGACGAATTTCGTTAAAGCCCCATTCTATAGTTTCGCTTTCAGGGATATCTGCAATCTTGCTGAGCACATAACTAACTGTCGATTCATCAATAATGAAGTTAAGTATTTCCATAATGGCTCGTTTTTCTTTAAAGCCATCTTTCATAAATACAATACCTTCTTCAATAGCTCCTTTAGCTACCCCCTTCTTTTGCAAAACCAGAGTAAGCTTTGCTTTGTTTAACAGCGCGTTTATAAGTTGTTCCTGAACATCAGGATCTTCACTTCCAGTTAATCTATTAACAACATCTTCATAAGCCCTGATTTTATTTTCAATGTCACCAATTAAAGCCAGTTTAATTTTCATATTTACCATGGCTTTCATGACTCTATTTTTAATCCTCTCATCTTTACTATTCTGAAACCTTTCGATCAAAGTCTTATACACATCAACGGCTTCGATTGGACGACTTTGAGCACCTAAAATAACCCCTTTATTAAATAGAACATTAGATATTCTATTTTGAATTTTTCTGTCTTCAACTCCATTAAAGTTTTCAACGATTTCATCAAACAAACTAATCTGCTCTTTATAAAAACCAGGCTTATCTAAGGCAAAAGACTTACCATAAAGAGCATCAACAACTAACCGTTGATGCTCTACTAAATCACTTGAGTTAAATTTTTTAATTACACTATCAAATATAGGAATAGCTTCTTCAGACCTGTCTTTTGCTAAGGCTAACGCTCTATTTATATCAGTCTCAGCCGATTGAATCACTGCATCGTCACGAATCTTCTGGAACTCTTTTTCATGACGATCACTAAGTTCCGTTAACTTGTGACCAAACTTTTCAGTTAGTTCTGCTTCTTTTTCTTGTGTCCACTCAACCAACTTTTCATTCGCTGCCTCTTTAGCCCCATTTACCGCTGCACTTCTAGCAGTTATATTAAAGAAGGCTGCTAAACCAGTAACAATAGTGATCACTATTCCAATTAACCAGCCCATTTGACTAATAAATGAATGAATATCTCCAATCCGCCCACTCTGTTCACTTAGCTTCCCATCAACCCTCAATTGAGACTCTTCAAGCCGCACTTCTACCTTCCCAATCCGTTCTTTCAATTCTTGGATTTGCTCTTTCGATGCGCCCGTTGCATCAAGCACGCTGACGTCTTTGCGAATTGACGAGAGTTCTCGATAAAACCATTCAGGAATTTGAGTATTCGATGTAGATTGCGGCGAAATTTGTGGAGCACTTGGCTCTGTTGAGTTGGATACATTACCTGCCGAGAAGACAGCCGCTGAGGAAAATAGAAAACTGATAAAAGCAAAACGAATGAAAGAGGTGAGCACTCTGTTACGTCCTTGTGAATAAATGAAAGTGAAACAAGAGTAGCGCCTAATAGCGCGTTCAGGCAATTCATACTGACCTTTTTAACCATGCAAAATCGACTTATCTAATTTTCAGACTTGGAAAACAGAAACGAAGGAGTACTATGTACACTATTAAAGTTTACTTAGAGAAACCCTATGACTCTTTTCAACGAATTAAAATCTTCTCTAGAAGAAGCAGTAGAAATCCACCATGGCCGAAAAGAAGCCTCTCGTATTACTCGCTTTGAGATCGCTGATGTGAAGTCTATTCGTGATAGTCTTCAAGTATCTCAGGCTGAATTTGCCAAAGCACTTGGCACCAGCGTAGATACGATTAAAAGCTGGGAAAGTCGACGCCGTAACCCAACAGGTTTGGCGGCTAAAGTGCTGGCAACGATTCAAGATAATCCAAGCTTTTATCAAGAGTTATCTGAACACTGACTAAACCAAGATTAGGAATAGAAGCCTTTAATAGACTTGGCTATACTGAATCAGCACACTCGCTAAAGGAATCAAAATGAGACACAAGCCAACGCTATCATTGACTTCTAAACAGCAAGCCTACTCAAGCAAAAAAGGCGACAACTTCGTTGAAAGCATGCGTTTAGAGGGATATTCTGTAGACAAATCCTTACTTTCTCTTAGCGCATCAGAAAGAAAAGCAAAGAAAGAAGAAATCTTAGAAAAGTATTCCGCTGCAAAGAATAGCCCGTAGATCGTTTTAAAAACGATCTCGTATCAACATTATCATCAATCCTCAGCATCAAACACTTTACCGCACTCAGCCCGTAGTTTGACTTTTATTACC
Source organism: Marinomonas polaris DSM 16579 (assembly GCF_900129155.1). Lineage (GTDB taxonomy): Bacteria > Pseudomonadota > Gammaproteobacteria > Pseudomonadales > Marinomonadaceae > Marinomonas > Marinomonas polaris. The sequence continues at coordinate 177,335 of NZ_FQVF01000005.1, read as the reverse complement.
GTCATTTTAACCTAAGTAATATCGACGCCTTGTCTTCAATGCTATGACCTTCTAACGTCGTGTTATCTCTATTATTTAGGAATCAAACCATGATATTCATCAAAGCCAAAGACTTCACTGCAGATCGCGCTTGGGGCGCGTTGGACATTGCTAATATGAACGGTGTGACGACACGCTTGCATTGGACAGATCAGCCGTATAAATGGCACATCAATGATGGAGAAGAAGTGTTTGTGGTGTTAGATGGTAAGGTGAATATGCATTATCGAATCGATGGCAAAGAGCATATTCAACTGATGACGGTAGGCGATATTTTCTTCGCGGCAATTGGCACAGAACATGTTGCACACCCGATTGATGAAGCCCGTATTTTAGTAATCGAAAAAGAAGGCAGCGTTTAAAGTCATGCGTTTATTTACTTCACTATCTTGTTGTTTATTTTCACATTTTCTTACAGAAGAGCCACTGATTTAGACAATAGATTCAATTACTGTGGATTAATAAATTTTATATGATGCTCGCTCATGAATTTTCCACCACCTTCTGATTACAGTGCATACCCTTCCCTTAGTACTACTCAGGTGATCGTTCGTATTGCTGCGATTATTATGGTGTGGGAATTTGTCATCATGCTAGCGCTAGGCATACTAAAGGTAGATATTGGCCTTTATTGGTTAGCGTTTCTGGATATTTTGTTATTATCGATGCTATCTACACCGTGTATTTATTGCTGGGTAATACGCCCTTTTACTCTGGCTCGCGATCAAGCTATTACGCAGATCCATCACCTTGCTCATACCGATCCTCTCACGCAATTAGCCAATCGACGTGGTTTATCTTTGTTTTTAGAAAAATTAATCGCGCAGACACAGCGTCACGGAGCATCTGGGGCTGTGTTAATTATTGATTTAGATGGTTTTAAAGTAATCAATGATATTGAAGGACATGCTGCGGGGGACGCAGTACTTATCGAAATCGCACGGCGCTTAAATGATAATGTTCGTACAGAAGACAGTGCTGGGCGTTTAGGTGGCGATGAGTTTATGGTTCTGCTGACCAACTTAGACAATCAGGAACAAATTTCACGTGCCTCTGCTATGCAGGTCGCCAACAAACTTTGCCACATCATCAAGCAGCCCATAGAGTTTAAAAACAAGCGACTTCATGTGGGCGCGAGCATTGGTATCCGCATATTAGGGTTTGAAAAACTAGATACAGAAACTGCTATTAAAGACGCCGACACAGCAATGTACTTTGCCAAGCAAGCAGGAAAAAGCTGCGCGGTTGTCTTCACACCCAGCCTCACTAATACCTAAGCTCTTTATTGGGCAAGCTCTATCTTAAGCAGTAATCAAATCATCCAACAGCGATGATGTTGCTTTCTATCCTCGGTTTCACCCAGACTTTTAATCCAATAATAAAGAGGATTAAAAAAGCGGCTGCAATGCCAATCGTAACCAACGAACGAACCGGATGATCACCAAAAGTTAATAGCTGAAAGCTGAATACCGCAGCAACATAGGCTACCGTGGTACTCCATGCAACCACTACGCTAGACCACAGTATGCCGCCTTCTTTTACCAAGGCGCCAATAGTCGCAGCACAAGGTGTATAAAGCAGCACAAAGACCAGATACGAAAACGCGCCTTTCCAACCTTCAAATAAAGACACCATGTTGCGATGACCCGGCGTCATAACTTGGCCTTTGGCTTCGCTGACACTGGTCAAACCTAGTGGATCGGTTAATGTCGTTACAATGCCCGCAAGATTACTACCCAATAATGTCACAGCGCCGACGATATTGCTTATTGGAGATTCGTATTCAATGTTGCTCGGCTCATTTGCGGCATTCGAATACAAAGCATCCATGGTGCCGACGACGGCTTCTTTCGCTAAGATACCAGTAAACACACCAACGGCCGCTGGCCAATTGTCATCGCCCATACCAATCGGTGAAAACACAGGCGTTATGACTTGACCGATTTCAGCCAAGGCGGAAGGCTTGCCACTTTCGTCTGCGGCGCGCCAAGATGGTACTGAATTTAAAATGGTTAGAATCGCTGAAACAAGCACTATGGTCTTGCCAGCACGCAGAATAAAGCTGCGCACTTTATGCCAGCTGGACAAGCCGACGTTGCTCCAACGCGGACGATGGTAATGGGGCATTTCCATCAAGACGCTAACGCGCGTATTGCGAAACAGTTGTTTTCTGAAAATCCACGCCGTGCCAACGGCCATGATGATGCCAAACAAATATAAACCGAACACCAGCAGTCCACCGTACTCGCGGAAAAACACCGACACAAACATCACGTACACAGCCAAACGCGCACCACAAGACATAAAAGGCGCCATCGCCATAGTCAACATCCGTTGTCGAACATTGGTCAAACTTCGCGTCGCCATAATAGACGGCACATTACAGCCAAAACCTAATAGCAACGGAATAAACGCCTGACCGGGCAGACCAATCGACGACATAATACGATCAACAATAAACGCCGCTCGCGCCATGTATCCGCTGTCTTCCAAGATACTTAAACATAAATAGAGGAAGCCAATGACAGGGATAAAACTCGCCACCAGCTGAATACCACCGCCTAAGCCATTGGCAAGTATGACAATGATCCACTGAGGAATGCCTAACTGCGCTAGCCAGTAGCTTGGAAAGGTCACAAACCAATAGCCTGCAAACATATCGATAGGATCGATAAATAAGGTGCCAACACCAATAGCCACCGCAAACATGGCGTACATGGCAAACAAAAAGATCGGAATACCAAACCAAGGATGCAGCACGATTTGATCTATTCTGTCAGTGAAATTTTTCGCCTGCGCACGTCCTTTTGTCACGTTAGACAACCAAACTGCCACACTCGGAACGCTTAAAGAATCGGAATACTCATCACTGAGGCTTCGTTGCAGGGCCAATTCACGATCCGTTGGCAAAGCATGAAAATGTGCTAATAGTTGGCTTTGTAAATCAGTTACTGACAACTGAAGACCATCAACTACTGGCACGCCGATATTCTTCGATAATATCTCTAGATTCGGCATAACATTCAGCTTGCGAGCCAAATCGGTCATGGTGAGAACGATCAACATTGGACGACCCAGCGCGACAAGTTCTTGCGTCAATTTGAGATTACGTTTTAAGTTGGTAGCATCCACCACATTGACAATAACGTCGTAATCGCTCTCGGTTAAAAAACGTCGCGCGATGACTTCATCCATGCCGCCAGTCTGATTGTTCAAACTGTAAATACCCGGCAGGTCAGTCATGTCGACACGTTGATCCGAGCTAGTAAAAAAACCTGTCTTACAATCCACTGTAACGCCGGCCCAATTACCTACTTTTTGCCGAGTTCCTGCCAGCTTATTAAATAAAGTCGTTTTCCCTGTATTTGGATTACCGACTAAAGTGATGTGGAATGTCATGCTTGTGGTGATCTCTTGTTGAAGCTAAATACTAATCGCAGAGGTGAATATAGCTTGCGTCTTCAGAATGAATGGCGACCAAAGTAGAGCCGACCTTTATTTGCAAAGAATGGCCAAATGGTGCTTTTGTCATCAACTGCACAGTTTCACCGGGGTCAAAACCTAATGCTAAAAGCTGGCGTTGCATGTCTTCTTGTGGATGAGCAACAGAATGGATTTCAGCAACCGTACCTTTCGGTAACTGTGATAGAAGCATTATCTCTCCAAGAACAAACGTGATAATAATTATCAAATAAAATTGTGCTCATATTATGGCTCACACAGGTAGAAAGTCACCAGAACAAAAATGTAACGATTCGGTAAACACAAACAAAAAAGTCTAAATCTAGAAAGGCATAAAAAAGATGAAAGCCCTCACGAAGAGAGCTGTTGAAGAGTAGAAAAATAAGCAGCGCGGATTATCAAATAGATATGATTAAAGAAGGCATTGATTGCGTGATTCGAGTGGGTAACCTCGACGATAGCAGTCTCATCGCTCGACCTTTAACGCAATACCGAAGCCTCAACTGCGTCTCACCCAGTTATGCGGAACAATTTGGCATTCCGCAAACAATCGAAGAGCTAGCGAATCATAAGCTGATCGAGTATTCCCATTCGCTAGGTAATCTCGACGCACAATTTGAATACCTAGAAGGCGACAAGGTAAAACAACAATCCATGCAAAGTAGCCTAGCGGTTAATGGCACAGATGCTTATTAAAATGCTTGTTTAGCAGGGCTTGGAATTGCCCAAATCCCCGCTATTGGCGCAAAAAACCTCATCAAAAAAGGCCTACTGATTTCTGTCCTACCTCAATTTGAAGCCGAGCCAATGCCAGTATCTTTGCTCTATTCATCACGTAGACAACCAACCAAACGCCTGACTGTCCTTATGGATTGGCTGCAATCAATAACTCTAGCAACGTAATAAAAGTCACAGCGATTTTGGTCAAGTTATTGAAAAATATCTGGTTTGAAAAAAACCTTATGCATATTCCAAAAAAGTTTATTTACAGTCATTGTAATAACTAAATCTTTTAAGTAATCTCTCACTTAATGAAATATTAAGCTTCCCAGATGAGGTCACTATGAAATCTAAGCCACGCTTTTTAAAATCTATTATTGGTACATTATTGTTGAGCGGAGCCGTTCAAGCGTCGGCCGCAGATCAAACTATCCTTAACACATCTTACGATATCGCTCGTGAGCTGTTCGCCACTTACAACCCAACATTTGAAAAACATTGGTTAGAAAAAACTGGCAAAACTATTGAGATCAAACAGTCTCATGCAGGATCTTCAAAACAAGCCAATGCCATCATGAATGGCTTGTCAGCGGACGTTGTAACCTTTAACCAAGTAACCGATGTTCAAGTTTTGCATGACAAAGGCAAGATGATCCCAGCAGATTGGAAAAACGAATTTCCAAATGCCAGCTCACCTTACTACTCGACGATTGCCTTCCTTGTGCGTAAAGGCAATCCAAAAAATATCAAAAGCTGGGGCGATTTAGCGGGAAATGATGTGGCATTGGTGTTCCCAAACCCTAAAACATCAGGCAACGGTCGTTACACTTTCCTAGCAGCTTACGGTTATGCACAAAAAACCTTTGGTAAAGACAACGAAACTAAGATCGACGATTTCCTTGGCACTTTCCTGAAAAACGTCTCTGTGTTTGATACGGGCGGCCGTGGTGCGACCACAACTTTCGTTGAACGTGGAATCGGTGATGTGTTGATTACGTTTGAATCTGAAGTAAACAATATTCGTAACCAATACGGCGCAGACAACTACGAAGTGGTTGTACCAAAAACCTCTATATTGGCGGAATTCCCAGTAGCCGTCGTTGAGAAAAACGCGAAGAAAAACGGTACAGAGGAAGTTTCTCGTGAATACCTAAGCTACTTGTACAGCGAAGAATCTCAGCGTTTATTGGCAGGTTTTAACTACCGCGTACACAACGATGTTGTGAAAAAAGAATTCGCTGATAAGTTCCCAGAAGTAGACTTATTAACAGTAGAAAATATTGCAGGTGGTTGGCCACAAGCAACTAAAGAAATATTCACAAATGGTGGTAAACTAGACCAACTTCAGCGTCGCTAATATCAGAATAGATAACAACTAGCCGGATTCGCTTGCGTGTCCGGCTTTTCTGTCTCTGAGCAATAAGTTTATTGTTTGATGTTGGTGCTCACTACAAAACGCTCATTGAAACAATTTTATTAAAATACAGGCAAATACATGGCAACACATTTAAGCGCGGCCGATACCAGACCTCGTCATAAGCGAGTCTTGCCCGGACTCAGTTTAAGCTTGGGAACCTCCCTGCTGTTTATCAGCTTGATTCTGTTACTCCCAATGAGCGGATTGGTCATGCAATCCGTCGACATGGGCTGGGACAGATATTGGCAGGTAATCAGCGACGAACGTGTGGTTGCCAGTTACAAAGTGACTCTGTGGGCAGCTTTAATAGCCTCTATCTTTAATGGCTTTTTTGGTCTTTTACTCGCTTGGGTATTAGTGCGTTATGAATTCCCCGGACGCCGTATTTTAGACGCGTTAGTGGATTTGCCCTTTGCTTTACCAACCGCGGTTGCAGGTATCACATTGGCGACCTTATATGCTCAAAATGGTTGGTACGGTGAAATACTAGAAAGCCTAGGGCTTAAGGTAGCTTACACGCCTTGGGGGATCGTGCTTGCCATGGCATTTACCAGCATTCCTTTTGTGGTCAGAACCGTTCAGCCAGTATTGGAAGAGTTATCGCCTGAAGAGGAAGAAGCCGGTATGACGTTAGGCGCTTCCGATTGGTCAGTCTTTCGTCGGGTTATTTTCCCTGCCTTGTGGCCAGCATTGATGACGGGGATTGCCTTGTCATTCACTCGTAGTTTAGGCGAATTTGGCGCGGTGATCTTCATCGCGGGTAACATGCCTTACGTCAGCGAAATTACGTCCTTGATGATATTCGTTAGCTTACAAGAATTCGATTTCCCTGCCGCCAGCGCCATTGCGTCTGTTGTGCTGATGGCGTCGCTGATCCTCTTGTTCGCCATTAACATCTGGCAGGCGCGTTATTTACGTCGCCTTCATGGACGCAGTTAGGAAAATATTATGTCATCTTCTAAAACATCATCTGGGCAACGCCACCAGCTAAGAGTTGGCGACAGTCCTTGGGTAAAAGGCCTGTTAATCGGCATTACCTTATTTTTGACCGCAATATTATTAGTTGTGCCACTCATTGCCATTTTCCAACAGGCTTTTGTCGAAGGCGCAGCGCATTACTTCAACAGTTTGATTGAAGCCGATACCTTGCACGCCATTGGTTTGACTCTGGTGGTTGCGGCGTTAACTGTGCCGATTAACTTGGTGTTCGGCGTGATGCTCGCATGGGCCGTAACGCGTTTTGAATTCCCCGGCCGCAAACTATTGATGACCTTGATGGACATTCCCTTCGCGGTATCTCCTGTGGTGGCGGGCCTGTTATATCTTTTGTTGTATGGCAATAACGGCTGGATTGGCTCATGGCTTTATGACCAAGACATCCAATTGATGTTCGCTTGGCCCGGCATCGTCATGGTGACCGTGTTTGTAACTTGTCCGTTTGTGGCGCGTGAATTGATCCCTCTGATGCAACAACAAGGTCGAGAAGACGAAGAAGCCGCCGTCATTTTGGGGGCTTCAGGCTGGCAATTGTTCCGCCGAGTGACTTTGCCCAATATAAAATGGGCGCTGATTTATGGCGTTATCCTGACCAACGCTCGCGCTGTAGGTGAATTTGGCGCTGTGTCCGTGGTTTCTGGCAATATTCGCGGTGAAACCAATACCTTGCCGCTGCATGTTCAGTTGCAGTATGAGGATTACCAAGCCGCTGCCGCATTTGCCAGCGCCTCGCTATTGGCGATGATTGCCCTACTTACCTTGTTGTTGAAAGCCTTCATTGAATGGCGTCAGGAACGTAGTTTAAAAATTGAAGCTGAAAAAGAAAGACAGGTGACACAATGAGCATTTTGATTGAAAACATTTCCAAACACTTTGGGCATTTTCAAGCCTTGTCACCTTTGTCATTAGATATTAACGAAGGCGAAATGATTGGCTTGCTTGGACCATCCGGTTCAGGGAAAACCACCCTATTACGTATTATCGCAGGGCTTGAAGGCGCAGACACTGGCCGTATTAAATTTGGCGACCGAGATGTGACCAACTTGCACGTCCGTGATCGTCGCGTGGGCTTCGTATTCCAAAACTATGCCTTGTTCCGTCACATGACAGTGGCTGATAACGTAGCCTTTGGCTTAGAAGTCTTACCTCGCAAAGAACGCCCAAGCCCGACAGAAATCAAAAACCGCGTAATGCATTTATTAGAAATGGTACAGCTTGAACATCTTGCTAACCGTTTCCCGTCACAGCTTTCTGGCGGTCAAAAACAGCGTATTGCTTTGGCGCGTGCTTTGGCAACGCAACCGGAAGTATTACTGCTAGACGAACCCTTCGGCGCCTTGGATGCAAAAGTACGAAAAGAGCTACGTCGCTGGTTGCGCGGCTTGCACGATGAACTTGGCTTTACTAGCGTATTTGTGACCCATGACCAAGAAGAAGCCTTGGAATTGTCGGATCGTGTTGTCGTCATGAGCAACGGACACATTGAGCAAATCGACCAACCCGGTGCGCTTTACGCTTCACCTAACAGCCGATTTGTATTCGATTTCCTGGGCAACGCCAATGTCTTTGAAGGCAAAGTTGAAAACGGTAAATGGCATAATGGGAAGGCTAGCATCGTTTTACCTGATGCCGCAAAACAGAAAGACGGTCAGCTATACATTCGTTCCCATGAGTTCTTTGTATCGAAAGAACCAACTGCTCATGCAAACTTGCCGTTACGCGTTATTGCCATCAACCCGATTGGCGCTGAAGTTCGGCTAGAACTCACCCCAATTGATTGGCAAAGTAACGACGTCTGGGAAATCGACCTGCCTCACAAAGCCTTCGACAAAAACTGCTTTGAGAAAGGCCAAACCTTATACGTTACCCCGAAAGCAGGTTACTTCTTCGCCCACGACGCACAAAAACCTGTGCTATTGAGTTGGGAAACAGAGAAAGTCAAAACGGCTGATAAAGCATAATTTAAACAACCAAAAGAGCGGCATATATTGTGTCGCTCTTTTACATCAACCGCACAGAAAATAATATCACTATACTGCATCTAGATTCATGACTAGAACCTAACAATTCCCCACGAAAATTACGGCATTTTATTTGCATAAAAAATAAGATATTGTGTTCGTAAAAAAAACTTATGAGGGGATCAAAGTATGTTAGAAACAAGCAGCAAGGCAAATACATCCTATTTTCAAAGCCATTTGAAGCGCTCTAATCTTGCTTTTACTCACCCCACCCCTTCTAAGAATTCTTCAACACAGCCCAAAAGAGCAAACTTTGTACTGCTAGATCATTTTTCTATGTCTTCTTTTTCCGTTGCTTTAGATACTCTAGTGACCCTTAATCTAGTACATGACAACCCTATTTACGAATGTAAAACGTACAGCGTAAACAATAACAAAGCGCTATCAGATATCTCTATCGAAATAGCAACTGACGGCAATATACAAGATATTGAAATAAGCAAAGACTCTATTTTGGTGATTTGTGGCGGCTTTCGTAACTCACTTAAACCAGAACCATTGCTTAATAAAAAATTAGCCAAAGCCGCACAGTCAAATGCGACAATCATAGGTATATGGAACGGAAGTTTTTATATCGCTGATAGCAAGATCAAGACAGGGAGCACTATTTCTATTCACCAAGACAACAAAGCAATAATGGAAGAGCGTTTTCCCGAGTTAAATTTATCGACCTCCACTTTTACTGAGGAAGGTACTTTATTAACGTGTTCTGGACCCAACAGCACACTAGACATGATGCTCCATTTCATTAAAGGCTCACATGGAACAGATTACTCACAAGCTGTTGCAGAAGTAATTGGGTCTGATCGATCCAATAAAAAAGATTCAAAAATCATTAATCGCTTTTTACTTGCTGAATCACACACTCCTGATTGCATAAAAGAGTCGATACAACTAATGGAAAATAATGTTGAAGATCCATTAACCATAGATGAACTAACAAAACTCGTCGGTATTTCCAGGCGTCAAATAGAAAGACTATTCAAGACTAATGTCGGTGTGACTCCTGCGCGTTATTACATGGAGTACCGATTAACTCATGCACGCCAACTAATACAGCAGTCCAACCTTAGTATTTTTGAAGTATCCGTTGCTTGCGGTTTCGTAAGCTCAGCTCACTTTAGTCGTACTTATCATAGATTCTTTGGCCAATCTCCAATCGATTCCCGTCGTACATCTCAAGCAAGCTAAACTTACACTTCATCAGTTCAATGCATTGGGTAACCACAAGACAAAAAGTAGCGAACATCCAGAACTTCTATGTGTATGATTAGGTAGAAACGATAGATGAATACTTCAGGGAGAATTTATGAAGTGAGCTATTTACTTACAAATCCCTTGCTTACTTTTTTAAAACCCTTTGTCGCTTTCCGTCAACCTTTCGCCGCAATAAGAAATACGACTAAAAGATAAGCATCCTAGAGTCGGTAGATACCAACTCCCGAAGGAAAAAGTCGTATGCGCTATCCAAGTTTATTGTTAGTTTCTGTCGCCTTGTCCCAAGCTCCTTTGGCATTATCTGCCGCAAAGTTTGATTTCTCTAATGAATACAACGCGACGTCAATTCATGCTGAAGGTGATAAATATTTCATTGATCAAGTAACAAAACTTAGCAATGGCGACATAGATATTACACTCCACACAGGTGGCTCTCTCGGGTTTAAATCTACTGACAATTTTTATGCTGTTGCTGACAATGCCATTCAAATTGCAGATACTTTAGCAGGCAGCATGGCTGGAATAGATCCTATATTCCTATTATCTTCACTGCCTTTTCTCGTAGAGAATGAAGACCAAGCAGAACAGCTTTATCAAATCGCCAAACCTTATTATCAAAAAGTATTTGCTAATAATGGACAAATCCTACTTTACGCTTCTCCTTGGCCAGCCAGTGGTATTTGGTCTCAAAAACCCGTCACGACAAAAGAAGAACTCGCCAATTTAAAAATTCGTACCTATGACAAAAATGGCACTTTGACATTACGTGAAGCTGGCGCAGAACCAATTAGCCTTTCGTGGGGGGATGTCGTTCCTCAACTGTCCACTGGTGGCATTAAAGCGGTGCTTACCTCAGCTGATGCGGGTGCGAGCGGTAAATTTTGGGAACATCTTGATAATTACAGCGCTATTCAATACGCCATTCCTCTCAACATGGTACACATGAACAAAGAAGCATTTGACGATTTATCCAATGAAGAACAAAGCGCTATTCTCAAAGCAGCCGCTTTAACTGATGAACATAACTGGCAAACAGTGAGAACTCGAGTTGCTGGTAACTACAAAGAACTGGCCGAACATAAGGTTGTCATTCATCAAGATCTACCAAAACCCTTCATTAACTGGCTGCAAGAATCAGCTAAGCCATCGTTAAAAGAATGGCTAAAAGACACAGGAAAATCGGGTAGCGATATCATGGCGGATTTTGAGAAAAGCAAATGATCATCCGTCTATTAGCCAGTGTATCCAGACGGCTTAACCAGCTGTCTGGTGCATTGGCAATGTTGCTAATAGCCTATCTACTGTGCCACATACTGTTAGAGATTGTCTTACGTCTATTTGGAACATCAACGTATGTTTTGGATGAATTTGTTGGCTACGCTATCGCCACTACAACCTTTCTCGGCCTAGGTTATAGTTTAGAAAGAAATGGGCTTATAAAGGTTAATATATTAAGTGACCGTCTCCCAGAACAGCACCATTGGCTGTTAGATCTTGTTATATCTTTCGTTTCTTTCGCCCTTTTTTCTTGGATTTCATACTACTGGTACATCAATGTTGCCAGAAGCTTTAAACGCAATATCACCAGTGAATCTATAGCAGAAACACCTTTGTGGATTCCCGAAGGCATGGTGTTAGTTGGCTTGAGTCTTTTATGCTTAACGTTATTTGTCAGAATGCTCGTCCTCGTATCTACACGCCAAATCCCCAATATTGAGACAAACAAATAAGATGGAAATAGTATTATCAGCCGTTGGTGTTATTACTTTAATTCTCTTGGTTCTCGGACTTGGGGTTTGGGTATTTTCTGGTCTGGCAATCGTTGCTTTGTTGTCTCTTATTTTAATTGGAGATGTCAGCTTAGATCGTGCCGGAGCCATACTAAGCCGTATCCTTTTTAGATCAGCAAACTCTTGGGAATTATCCGCCATCCCGCTCTTTATTCTGATGGGGGAACTTATCTTCCGATCAGATATTTCAGATCGACTGTTTAGAGGACTAGAGCCTTGGACGAAAAAAATACCAGGCGGCATTCTTCACACGAATGTTTTCGGCTGCGCTCTTTTTGCAGCGGTTAGTGGCTCAAGTGCTGCCACCACAGCAACGGTGGGGAAAATCACCACGACTGAACTTAAAAAACGTGGTTATGATAGAAGTTTATCCGTCGGCTCCTTGGCTGGAGCAGGCAGCCTAGGGCTATTAATCCCGCCATCGCTTGTGATGATCGTATACGGCATTCAGTCAGAAGTCTCAATCAGTAAACTTTTTATGGCTGGCGTATTGCCTGGAGTTTTAATTGCCACACTCTATTCTGGATACATCATATTTCGAGCAATATTAAACCCTTCATTATGTCCACCAGAACAATCCCATACCGCCAGTAAACTGGAAAGTTTGATTCTGCTTTTACCCGTAATTTCACTGATCGTTATCGTAATGGGAGCAATTTATACAGGTATTGCCACACCATCAGAAGCCGCCGCTGTCGGCGTATTTGCAACCGTCATTATTTTAATAAAAGAACGTCAGCTATCATTTAAAATGATACAAGAAGCAATGATTGCCACCTTGTTGAGCTCAACCATGGTATGCAGCATATTAGTTTCTGCTGCGCTTTTATCTACCGCAATGGGCTTCCTTCACCTGCCTTCCGAACTAGCTGGCTACATCGCAAGCTTGGATCTTACGCCTGCTTTTTTACTTTTAGCGCTGGCAATTTTTTACATAATACTTGGCTTATTTCTAGACGGTATTTCCATCACGGTAATGAGCTTGCCCATAACCTTACCCATCGTGATTCAAGCTGGCTTTGATCCCATTTGGTTTGGGGTATTTCTTGTCATACTCATAGAACTTGGGCAAATTACACCACCAGTCGGTTTCAACCTCTTTGTCCTACAAGGTCTTACCGGAGAAAAAATAGGCCAAGTCGCAAAAGCCGCTTTCCCATTCTTTCTTCTGATGTGCTTAGCTGCATTTATACTTTGCCTAGTTCCAGAAATCGCTTTATGGCTGCCTAATGCACTTTCAAATTAGGTCTTATCCATGTCTAATAAAGCACCAAGAAAAAAGCAAAGTGATAAACAATTATGCAAGCAGTCATTTTTGACATGGATGGATTACTGATTGATTCCGAACCCTTCTGGAAGCAAGCAGAATACGATGTATTTTCGTCGGTTGGTGTTGAAGTTACTTCCGAGCTGACAGCGTTAACTGCTGCAATGACGACAAGAGAAGTCACTGAGTTCTGGTTTGCAAAACAACCTTGGTATGATGCTTCTCTTGAGGAAGTCGAGAATCGTGTCGTTGAGCGAGTCAAATATTTGATCGAGACTCAAGGGCAAGCCATGCAAGGTGTTCATGATTTACTCAACTCACTACAACAAGCCAAAGTAAAAATTGGCCTTGCTACCAACTCACCAAAAGACATTATTCCTAGCGTGTTACAACGCCTTAATATTGCCGACTATTTTATGGCTTATAGCTCAGCGGATGAAGTAAGCCAAGGCAAACCCGCTCCTGATGTTTACCAGCTAACACTGGAAAAACTTGGTATTGAAGCTCATCAGTGCATTGCTTTTGAGGATTCACTCGGCGGTATAAAAGCGGCATTAGCTGCTGGCATTAAAGCGATTGCCATACCGCACCCAGACGAATTTGATCATGATAAATTTGATCTAGCACCACACAAACTCAAGAATTTATCTGAGTTCAACCACCAGCTTGGCAAAACGCTTTTGGCTCGCTCCTAAAGCTAAAAAAATAAAACCAAAAGCTTAAATTAAAAATCTAGCTTCAAAGCCTCATTAAGCTTTTGACATGACAAAAGGCAGCGCGTCCTAGCGCATCTACGTTATAACCACCTTCTAATACCGATACTACTTTTCCACCACAGTGACGATCAGCAACATCCATCAAAAGATCAGTAATCCAAGTAAAGTCAGACTCGCTTAATCTTAGTTGCCCCATTGGGTCTTCTTTGTGAGCGTCAAAGCCTGCTGAAATCATAATCAGCTGAGGCTTGAATGCGTCCAGCGCTGGCAGCAGCTGCTCAGTAATGATGTTTTGAAAGGCTTCGCTACCAGAACCGGCTTCCAGAGGCATGTGTAGAATATTATCGTGAGAAGCACCTGGATCGCTGTAGGGATAAAACGGATGTTGGTAGCTGGAAGCATAAAGCACTTTCGGATCAGCTTTAAAGATGTCTTCCGTACCGTTACCGTGATGAACATCAAAATCTACGATCGCCACACGCTCTAAACCGTATTGTTCAACGGCATAACGTGTTCCAACAGCAATATTATTGAACAAACAAAAGCCCATGGCTTTGTCGTACTCTGCGTGATGACCCGGCGGACGAATCGCGCAAAACGCATTGTCCATTTCGCCTTTCATAACTAAGTCTACCGCTTTAATCACCGAACCTGCTGCATATAGCGCAGCATCTAGCGTGTGTGGCATCATCAAGGTTTCTGGCTCTAGTTCCACATGACCTTCTTCTGGCGCTCGCGCAAAAATAGAGTCCACATAGGCTTCATCATGAGCCAGAAGCAATTGCTCTCGCGTTGCTGGATCGGATTCCAATCGACGTAGAAAATCCATCAACTGCCCCATGATCAAACGATTTTGAATCGCACCAAGGCGCAACGGAGACTCAGGATGATCTTCTCCCATATCATGCTTATCGCAATAAGTGTGTGTGATGTAAGCCGTTGTCATCTTTATTCCAGTGTTTTTTATTTTTAAAAACTGTAGAAGTCCTTTCAGGCTGTCATGAGCAAAGTAAAGACAAGGCAAAAACGGACGAGAAAGCAGAGTTTATGGGTTATAAATGAGCATTTCGAGTCCGTTTTTAACACAGTATTTACAAGCGCAGTAAGCATGAAACGATCTTCTTATATCAAGCCACGAATGAAAAAGACAGTCTACCCTACCATGGTCTACAATTCGTATTATAGAGGACTGTGATACAGTCCCAAGACAGAGCTACAGTCACAAAGCATAAAGTGAGTTTCAGGAGAAAATTAAGTGAGCCAACACGCATTACAATCTCTACTCGCCCCAAAGTCTATGGTGGTGCTCACTGGCGATGATGCGCACGACCCTCTCATGCTGGCGCTGTTAACGTCCTTATCTCATACAAAAAAGTCCTGTCCGGTTAGTCTTGTTGGTGTTCAGCCTGCGACAGAGTTCTCCTTCCCGCTTTTTTCAACGCTCGGCGAATTAACCACAAGCCCTGATCTTGCCGTGTTAGTTGGCTCTTATTCTTCCAAAGAAAGCCAACCTTCCATGGAAGACATTATTGCCGCCTGTGGCGCTGCGGGCATTGGCTCATTACTAATGTTGTCTTGGACAGGCGACAGCCAAGAATCACTGGTTGAAGCGCTGCGCAAACACAATGTTCGATTACTTGGCCCGAACAGTTTTGGTATTTGTCGCCCTAAACAAGGCGTCTTTGCTTGGCTTGGTTTAACTCAGCCTTTACCGGGACGCTTAGCATTAATGTCGCAATCTGGCACGGTCGCCAGTGCGCTTGTAGATTGGGCGACTTGGCAAGGCATCGGCTTTTCTCAAGTAGTTTCTATGGGGTCACCTGTCGATGTGATGCCATCGCAAGTATTGGATTACTTATCCAATGATTTCGACAGTCAGGCCATTTTGATGTATTTGCAAAAAATAGGTCGTCCGACACGCTTCCTTAGCAGCTTACGCGCTACAGGGCGAAGCAAACCCGTTGCCGTTGTCACCGAACATTCCGTCGGTGCCGATGAGCGAGTACTCGACGCCGCACTCAGCCGAACTGGTGCAGTACGTGGACGACGCTTGAATGATTTAATCGCGGCCGCCTCGGTAATGACAAACGCCCGTCGGGTAAAAGATGGCTCGTTGTTAATTATAGGTAACGGCGCAGGGCCGGGCGAACTCGCGGCACAACGCGCTATGGAATTAGGCATTGATCTACTCACGCCAGAAGGCGAGTTACACAATAGATTGGAATCCACCATGGCGGGTCGCGGTGGCATTGGCCCGGTGACAACGGTTTGGGCAAGTTGCGCCACAGATCTCTTTATTGATCTTGCCGCTAATGCTTTGCAGAGTGATGATTGTGGTGCGGTGTTACTAACGCTAAGCCCAACTGCGCTAATAGACATAGATTCCCTTTACGATCTCATCATCAAGTTGCATCGAACACAGAAAAAGCTTGTTATGGTATGTTTGCTTGGTGGTGGCAACATGACTAACATGCGTACGCGTATTAACGAAGCTGGCATTCCAACCTTCCGCACCCCAGAAACCGCCATTGAAGGCTTTCAGTTCTTGGTGCAATTCCAGCGTAACCAATTACTCGCCAAACAATCTCCTGACAGCCATGCGTTTCGTTTTAAAATTGATGTTTCAGAAGCAACCAAAACGCTTAATCGCCTTTTTAAACAAGAACGTAGACAAGAGCTCAAACAGGTTGAAAAAACGCCTCATACGGATTCGTTACGAGATATTTTTGAGCTGTTTCATATTCGCTTAATTACTCGCCGTCAGGCCTCAAATCAGTTATCTGCACCGATCCATCTTAGAGTATTTCAGGATAAAGTATTTGGCCCAGCCATTGGTTTGTCGTTGGAAGGTGCTCAGCAACATAAACAAGCTGAAGCCGTTGCTTTGCCACCTCTCAATACTATTTTGGCGAAAGATTTAATTCAACGCGCCTTTCCCGGTGAAGAGTCATTTGAGCTAGAAAGTTTACTGCGCAACTTATCCTCTATGGTTTGCGAATTACCTGAAATTGAAAGCCTAGAAATGGCCGATGTGAGGCTTCATGACAGTGGTAGTGTTTACGCTGACGTCACGGCCAATCTTCGTCTTTGCAAAAATTGGCGTCGTTATGAACATCTCGCCATTCATCCTTACCCAAGACAATGGGTATCGGAGCGAGTATTGAAAAATGACGAGATCGCCACCGTTAGACCTGTTTTACCGAGAGATTCAGGCATTTTGGCGGATTTTGTTCGCAGCATGTCTCATGAGACTCGCTATTTTCGTTTTATTTCCAATATCGAAGAACTGACACCGCGCATGCTCGCCAGCATGTCCCACATCGACTACGACCGAGAAATGGCCTTACTCGCGGTGATTCAGCGGGATGACCAAGATTTATTGATCGGCACCGCACGATACATAGATAACTTCGACGATCAAAGTTGTGAATTTGCCGTGGTACTTGGCGATGAATTCCAAGGTTTAGGCTTAGCGTCTTATCTAATGCGACGACTGATGCAAGTCGCCGCAGACAAAGGCATTCGCGTGATGAAAGGTATTGTCTTAGCCGAAAACAAACGCATGATCGAATTCTGCCGCCATTTAGGATTTTCTATTCAACGCGATCCAGATGATTTCGGCCAAATGGTGGCGAGTATTAAACTGACACCGAGCTTGCTTGAAAAATGTCGGGATGCTTCCTAACTAGTTCAAGACCTCAATCTCAACTTCTATAACACCAGAACGAGTATTACCGATGCGCTGAAAAGCTGCTTTGCTCAGGTCAATAATCCGACCACTTACGAACGGTCCACGGTCATTAACTCGCACCACGACACTTTTGCCATTCTCGACGTTGGTAACTTTTACTTTTGAGCCAAAAGGCAATCGTTTATGGGCGGCAGTCATGGCTTTTTGATCAAACAATTCTCCGCTGGCGGTTTTACGTCCTTGATACTTCATGGCGTAATAACTGGCTCCGCCGCTTTCTTCGAACCCTACTGAATCGGAACGACTGATTGGACCACTTGCGCATGCGGTTAGAGCAAGAGACAAGATTGCCACACATAAGGTGCTAATTTTTCGCATTGTTTTTTCATTTCCTTTAAGTCGCTTTGATTTTCAGATGCTATGCTCTTAGTCTCATAGTAACAGATACGTCCGCCTAGCAAACTCAACCAAACGAAACATCAGTCAGCTTCTTGTCAGTTTTTGATGTATCTTCCTATTCTTTGCCTTAATGCTCACAGCAATTCCCAACATAATAAGGCAGCAACATAAGTTGCAAGTATGGTTAACATCACCAGAGACGCCAATAATACCTGCTCATTTAAGGTATGCTTCGCGCCATTAATACTCACTGACTTTTTCGACAGATAGACATGACTTCTCGCTTTTTATCACTTTGCAAAACCCCTTCTCGTTGGCCAACAACCTGGCGATTAACCGTCTTATTAGCCGTATCTTTTGTTTTAGTGGTTTGTTTTGAATACGCTAATTTGCCAGCGGCGCTTCTGCTTGGTCCTATGATTACAGCAATTATTTTAGCCACCAGTGGCGCAGGTATGACACTGCCAAAGCCAATGTTTTTAATGGCTCAAGGTATTTTGGGCATGATGATAGCCAACAGTCTTCCGCTGACGGTCTTTGCGAAAATCTCCATGGAATGGCCGTTGTTTCTAATTGGCACTGTCTCGACGATTGTCGCGTCTAGCTTTTTGGGCTGGTTGCTTAGTCGTAGCGGATTATTGCCCGGCACTACTGCCATTTGGGGTTCTTCTCCTGGCGCGGCATCCGCAATGACTATTATGTCTGAGTCTTACGGAGCGGACATGCGGCTGGTCGCCTTTATGCAGTATTTACGTGTGGCTTGCTGTGCTATCGCGGCAACGATTGTTGCGGCGGTATTTCACGTCGATGGTGTTTCTGCTGAACCGATTGATTGGCTTGGCGTGTCGTCATGGTCTGGTTTTGCTATTACGCTAGCAGTCATCTTAGTAGCGAGCATTGTGGGTGTAAAACTTCGTCTACCAAGTGGGCCTTTACTGCTTTCTCTTGCAGTAGGGTTGGTGATCAAGTTCTCCGGTATTTTACCAATTATTCTGCCCCATTGGTGCTTGGCGATTAGCTTTGCAATGCTGGGTTGGGGGATTGGCTTTCGCTTCACTCGACAAGTGTTGCAGCACGCTTGGCATGTCTTTCCGCATGTATTAGCCGCG
The DNA here is from genome assembly GCF_900129155.1 of Marinomonas polaris DSM 16579. Taxonomy (GTDB): domain Bacteria; phylum Pseudomonadota; class Gammaproteobacteria; order Pseudomonadales; family Marinomonadaceae; genus Marinomonas; species Marinomonas polaris. The sequence goes on along the minus strand of NZ_FQVF01000005.1, from coordinate 158,490 downwards.
ATTCTAGCCTTGATTGCGATTAATGCCTGCTTGGCCATGCTTTTGATTACTTTTGCCGATATCGACCCGCTCACGGCCTTCCTTGCCACCAGCCCTGGCGGTGCTGACTCTGTTGCCATTATCGCCGCGTCAACTAATGCTGATGTGTCTTTTGTGATGGCCATGCAGGTTGCTCGCTTTCTATTGGTACTGATTGCTGGGCCGATGCTTGCTCGTTGGCTTTCAACAAATAAGACCGCCTAAAAGCTTTCTACATAAAAAAATATCTAGACAAAAACCATATAAACAAAAAACCACCCGAAGGTGGTCTTTGAAGTTAGGGCTAAGCTCTAAAGTTTAGCTAACTTGTTGTTCCAGATTCTCTGGGCCAAACGAGAAGGGTAATAGGTCGTTCATTGTGAGGGATTTTCTCACGCCTTCTGCGCCACAAATATGAATCATGGTATCCACAGAAGAGAACTCACGAATTTTCTGACGGCAACCACCACAAGGTGTTACCAATTCCTCACCTTTCCCAATGACATAGATATCTTTGATAAGCGTATCGCCACCAAGCACCATGGAAGCGATAGCGCCAGCTTCAGCACAAGTTCCTTCTGGATAAGCCGCGTTTTCCACGTTACAACCAGAATAAATCTTGCCACCAGCCGTTAAAATCGCCGCGCCCACATGAAAGCGAGAATAAGGCACATAGGCTTTATTCATCGCGTCTTTAGCCAATGCAAATAATTCAGCGCTTTGCTCCTTATTTGGCATGTTAGGCTCGCTCTTTCACATAAGGGCGACCGATCGCTTTTGGTCCGATGGCTTTGCCGATGAAGCCTGCCAATAACAAGACAGTTAATACATACGGCAATACTTCGATTGCTTGTACTGGTACTTCGCCAATACCTGGAATCACAACGCCCTGCATACGAACCGCAACAGCGTCTAAGAAACCAAACAACAAACAAGCAAGCAATACTGGAACTGGACGCCATTTACCAAAGATAAGCGCAGCCAATGCCATGTAGCCTTTACCCGCACTCATATCTTTCAAGAAACCTGCGTTATGGGCAGTAGACAAATACGCGCCAGCAAGGCCACATAAAATGCCACAAATAATCAAAGCGCGGTAACGAATGAAAGACACTGAAATGCCAGCCGTATCAACCGCATGAGGGTTCTCACCCACCGCACGAAGGCGCAAGCCAAAGCGAGTTTTATAAATCACCCAATAGGTCACTGGCACCATAATAAAGGCCAAGTAAACCAAAATATTGTGGCCGCTAAGCAAGTTCGAATAAATTTGTCCGATTATAGGCACACTTTCCATTGCATCAGCAAATGGGAAAGTAATGTCTAAAAAGCGCGCATCACCAACCAGTGCCGGTGTTTGTCCGCCCATGCCAAACCAGTGCATAGACAAAGTAACCGTCAAACCAGCCACAATAGTATTAATCGCCACACCAGAAACGATGTGATCGCCGCGGTGAGTAATACAAGCGAAACCGTGAATCATAGCCAAGCCAACAGAGGCTAATATACCAAAGCACAAACCGATCCAAGCTGAGCCAAAAACGGCTGCTGCTGCCGCTGCTGCAAAAGCACTGCCTAAAATTTTACCTTCTAAACCGATATCAACAATACCCGCACGTTCAGAATACAAGCCAGCTAACGCAGCAAAGATAAGCGGAGTAGATACGCGCATTGTCGCGTCTAACATGAGTATTAATGTTTCAAACATAGTTTTCCCCTACGCGACAGCTCTGCGAATAAAAAAGCCTTCGATACGATCCTTGAACATATGCTCAAGCGCACCAGAGAATAGAATCACTAAACCTTGAATAACAACGACAATTTCAGGCGTAATAGTTGGAATTTCAAATGCTAATTCGGCACCACCTTGATACAAGGCACCAAATAGAATAGCTGCCAGAATAATACCAATCGGATGATTACGTCCCATCAAGGCCACTGCGATACCGGCAAAACCGTAACCCGCCGTAAAGTTGAGCAACAAGTTATGGTTCACACCCATGATCTCATTAAGGCCAACAAAACCTGCCAAGCCTCCAGAAATCAACATTGCCCAAATGGTCACTTTCGCAGTATCAATACCAGCGTAACGAGCCGCCGTAGGATTGGTTCCTAGCGTACGCAGCTGATAACCCCAACGTGTATGCCAAATTAATCCCCAAACAAACACACAGCACAACAAAGCCCAAATGAAAGCAAGGTTCAATGGTGAGTCACCAATTTCGATACCTATTGGAGAAAGCAGTTCATGTAAATAAGGCAACCAAGCGCTTTCTTCAAACGTTCGGCTGTTTGGTGCCATACGGCCATCTTCTTTTAACCAGTTTACGATCAAGTAAACCATCAACGAAGAGGCAATAAAGTTAAACATGATGGTAGTGATAACAATGTGGCTACCGCGACGAGCTTGTAAATAAGCTGGAATGTATGCCCATGCTGCACCAAAAACTGCTGCACCAATTACGGCCAAAGGCGCAATCACATATAATGGCATGGTGTGATCCAGTGACAAACAGATCAAACCAACACCTAGACCACCAATATAAGCTTGCCCTTCACCACCGATATTGAACAAACCACCTTTAAAGGCTACAGACACAGCTAAGCCAGTAAAAATAAGGTTTGTTGCGTAGTAAAGCGTGTAACCAATACCTTCGTCGTAACCAAAAGCGCCATAAATAAGATATCCAGCAGCTTCAATTGGGTTTTCACCAATAGCAAGAATCACCAATCCAGAAACAAAAAAGGCCAACATAATATTTAGCACAGGGATAAGGGCAATATTTACCCACGTAGGGACTTTCGCCTGACTCATGCGGACACCCCTTCTTGCTCTTCGTTATAGGCATTAGCCATCATCAGGCCAAGGGTTCGTTCATCGGCATCTTTTGCATCTAGCTCACCGACAACCGCACCATCAAACATCACAATGATGCGATCACTTAGTGCCATAATTTCATCCAATTCAACGGACACAAGTAAAATGGCTTTACCCGAGTCTCTTAATTTAACGATTTGTTCGTGAATATTTTCGATTGCGCCAATATCAACACCACGAGTTGGCTGGCCAATCAATAATACTTCAGGGTTTTGCTCAACTTCACGGGCAATAACTATTTTTTGCTGGTTACCACCGGAAAAATTCGCCGTTTTCAAATGAGGATTCGGTGGACGCACATCCCAAGCCGCCATGCGCTCATTGCATTCATCGAGCATTACCTTGCGATTCATTAGAATTTTGCCGTTATAAACAGGCGAATTATGATAGCCCAAGACAGCCGCTTCATACGCTTCAAAGCCCGTTACCAAACCCATTTTATGGCGATCTTCAGGCACATGAGCCATCTTCAAATCACGCATTTGTGCCGCATCTTTTGGCGCTTTCGCAGTGATAACTTGACCAGCAAAGTGAATCTCGCCCTCGTCCATAGATGTGATACCAGATAGGACATTCAATAATTCACTCTGCCCATTGCCAGATACGCCAGCAATACCCAGAATTTCACCAGCACGCAGCTCTAAACTTACATTCTTTAAGCGTTTAACGCCTTGGCTGTCAAACTGCGACAAGTTTTGCGCAGACAACAGCACTTCACTTGGCTGAGCTTCATCTTTATCGACTGTTAAACGAACTTTTTTGCCCACCATCAATTCGGCAAGATCTTCCTTACTGGTGTGAGCTGTTTCTCGATGGGCAACCATTTCACCTTGGCGCATCACCGACACATTGTCGGTGGAAGCCATTATTTCACGTAATTTGTGGGTGATTAACAATACGGTAACGCCCTGATCTTTTAGGGCTTTTAGAATGCGAAACAGGTGATCTGCTTCTTGTGGTGTCAATACGCCTGTGGGCTCATCCAATATAAGGATGCGTGCGCCACGATATAGCGCTTTTAAGATCTCAACTCGTTGCTGTAAACCAACCGGAAGTTCCTCTACGATTGCATCTACATCAATATCCAAACTGTATTCGTGAGCCAAGCGTTGCAATTCTATGCGAGCTGCACCGATACCATTTTTTAGTACCGCTCCGCCTTCAGCGCCTAAAATAACGTTTTCAAGAACACTAAAATTTTCTACCAGCATAAAATGCTGATGCACCATACCTATGCCAGCATTAATAGCATCCTGAGAGCTACGAATATCAACGCGCTTACCATCAACTTCAATATGACCCGTATCGGCTTCATAAAAGCCATAAATGATACTCATCAAAGTAGATTTGCCCGCGCCGTTTTCACCGATAATACCGTGAATCGTGCCAGCCGGAACTTGTAAGCAAATGTCTTTATTGGCCTGAACCGCACCAAAACGTTTACTGATGTCTCGCAATTCAATTGCGTATGGCATTGTTTTATTCGTCATATCTAAAAGTAATTCATCTGCTTAAAATGGAACACACTAGAACAAAAAAAACAGTTACCTACTCTATGTAAGTAACTGTTTTTTGATGCAACTTAGTAGTTACAAGTGTTATCTGACATGTAATCGTGAACTTTAATTTCACCACTGATGATTTTGGCGCGAATGTCTTTCATTTTCGCTTTCATATCTGCAGTAATTAGGCTGGCATTGTTGTCATCTAGCGCCCAATCAACACCACCATCAGACAAACCTAAAACAACCAAACCAGGTTTCCAAGTGCCTGCTGCGGCATCTTTGTACGTTTTGTAAGCCGCTTGGTCTACACGTTTAACCATAGAGGTTAGCATTGTGCCTGGCTGAACATGGTTTTGGTTTGAATCTACACCAATCGCCAATTTACCTTCGTCTTTTGCAGCTTGGTATACACCGATACCTGTACCACCTGCAGCCGCAAACACAACATCTGAACCTTTAGAGAATTGGCTCTTTGCTAATTCAGAACCTTTTGTTGGATCATTAAACGCCGCACCAGTAGAGCCTGTCATATTTTGCAAAACAGTGGCATTAGAGGACTGGTATTTAACGCCTTGCTCATAACCACAAGCAAACTTACGAATCAGAGGAATATCCATGCCCCCGACAAAGCTTACAGTATTGGTTTTAGATGCCATCGCCGCCAAAGCACCAACAAGGAAGGAGCCTTCGTACTCTTTGAAAACAACAGACTGAACGTTTGGAAGATCGATGACACCATCAATAATAGTGAAGTTGATTTCAGGGAAATCTTTAGCGACTTTCTCAACCGCAGAAGTCATGTTGAAACCAACGGTAACGATAGGAGAATAACCACGTTTAGCAAGGCGGCGTAGACCTTGCTCTACCTGAGCTTCGTTCTTAGGTTCAAACTCTCGAACCTGAATGCCCGTCTCAGCCGTGTATTCTTTCACGCCATTGTAAACGCCTTCGTTAAAAGACTTATCAAATTTACCTGCTTGGTCATACACAACCGCTGGTTCTGTCGCAGCGTGAGCCATGGTTGATGAGATAGCAAGCGCTGTAACGGACGCAAGAAAGACAGCTTTCATTCCAATTCCTCTTATATATGTAATTTAGTCTAGGCAACTATAAACCCTGCCTAACTGGTCAAAAATAAACCGATTAGCAGAATACCGCAATGTAATCTGCACATTTTAAGCAACATTTTTACGTATTTACAAAAAGCCCACTCAAAAATAATCTTTTTCTGAGCATCTACTTAGTCAACAGACTAGGTAGCAATTCTTGTGCCTAACCTAAACAATTGGTCAAGATTGGCAGTTGATGCAAAAAACTGTACTACGCTGAGCTTGCCGAATTTCTTTAAGTGGCGCACTACATATGATACAAGCTTTATTACCCCGACCATAAACAGCCAACTCCTGCTTAAAATAACCAGGCTTGCCATCACCGCCAACAAAGTCTTTTAATGTCGTTCCGCCCTGTTTAATAGCAGCTGCTAGCACCACTTTAATGCACTCAACCAAACGGGCCAAACGCACCTTACTTATCTTACCGGCCAAACGATCAGGACGAATACCCGCTTTAAATAGCGCTTCATTGGCATAAATATTACCAACACCCACAACTACCTTGCTGTCCATAATAAAGGTCTTAATTGGAACCTTGCGACCTTTCGCTCGCGCGTAAAGCATATCAGCATTAAAAAGATCAGACAGCGGTTCTGGGCCTAAGTGCTTTATTAGCTCATGCTCGTTCCAATTTTCAGTTGTCCACAAGATAGCACCAAAGCGACGAGGGTCAGTGTATCTTAGCCACACATCATCATCGCTAAAGCAAAAATCTACATGATCATGAAATAACGGTGGCGTGTCAGCTGGCACAAAATATAAGCTGCCAGACATACCAAGATGAACAATCAAGGTGCCTTTTGACGTATGAATGCCGATGTATTTACCACGACGAGAAAGATGAGTAATTTCCTCACCTACCATTTCTGAGCTTAGCTCAGGCGTAATTAACCAGCGCAGCTTTGGCTGGCGAATATCGACCCTAGCGAGAGAGCGCCCAACTAATTTGGGTTCGATGCCACGTAACGTGGTTTCTACTTCTGGTAACTCAGGCATAGTTAACCTCAATGATGACTAGATACACACAGACAATACTGAGTAAAAAAATAAAGTGCAGCTACTAATTGCCACAGAAAAAATATTGACCAAATGAACAAGGTGTTGTTACTAGATACAAAAAAACCGACTCAATGAGTCGGTTCCTTTTGACAAAAAGCAAAAATTATTTAATTTTCGCTTCTTTGTACATAACGTGCTTACGTACAACTGGATCAAACTTTTTCATTTCAAGTTTGTCCGGAGTATTTCGCTTGTTCTTGTCAGTTGTGTAAAAGTGACCAGTACCAGCAGAAGATACCATGCGAATTAGATCGCGAGCGCCTTTAGAAGCCATGATTCAGATCCTTATACTTTTTCGCCGTTAGCGCGCATTTCAACAAGAACTGTTTCAATGCCCTTTTTATCGATAATACGCATACCTTTAGAAGATACACGTAAACGGATGTAACGGTTTTCACCTTCGACCCAAAAACGGTGCCAATGAAGGTTAGGAAGAAAACGACGTTTAGTACGGCGTTTTGAGTGAGAAACGTTGTTACCTGTAACAGGACGCTTCCCAGTAACTTGACATACGCGAGACATAATTAAATACCTTTTGCTATCCAGAAAGATTATTGGAAGTGTTTCACTTCCTCAGGCGGAGCATGATTCCTTATGAATCAAAAAAATCCCATACCGAGGATATAGCGGCGCGCATTTTCCCATAAGCCAACCAATTGAGCAATTCTTTTGTTAAAAAATGATCAATTGACTCTGTCGAACAAAAAGCATCAAAGAAAAACATAATGGCGCTCCTTATCGAATCCAACGTCTACCTCTGCAGAGCCCAACTATGTTCTTCTAATACTATGTTTTTCTAAAAAGACAACGTAGCTAACACCTCCCCCACTAAACCAAGGATACTAACGAGTTTTAGCTTTCTGTCGTTGATCTAAAGATTAAGCCTTAAATTAGAATAAATTTCTTCTATTAGTAACTTAGGAACACCCCACTCTTGGGCTAAGGTCGGCCACCTAGAGACACATTCGATCGTTTCATCGACGATACTGTCAATTTTGCTCTTGCCAAATAAGGGGCTGAGTTTCTCTAGACTATAAAAATCCGCTCGCGTAAAACCATCTCTCTTTCCATTTAAACTCATCCAATGACTATTAACCCACTTACTTCCAGGCTTGTAGCTATAGGCCAAATCATAGGCAGGGGCTAAAGACCAACCCTCATTTTTCAGAATGAAAGCAAAATTTTTGGCATGATCATCATGATTCCGAGCAATAATATTAAATACCATACGCTTTAATATCTGCTGGGCATCAGTTGCAGGCAGCTTTAATTGCCGAGCAACACTGAATATTTCTGCATAGGAAAATGAGCCTGGTTTATTGTAGTCGACATGGGCTAACCCATTGAGCGTCTGGACATGAACTTTGGTATTACTTACGCGATCAAAACGCTGCGTTATAAAGTGCCGCCTGCCACCTTCTTCAAGCAACCTACAGGGCATCATTTTAATACCACAACTTTTGGCCATCAAATAATAAACAAATTCCATAGCTCCGTAACCTAAGGGATCCCCAAATGTCTCTTGGTTCTGATTGTGTTCATTTACACCATCAAATTTCATTAGGTAATGAGTAAAACCTTCAGGAACGGTCGTTTGCCCAGAGCGAACTTGAGTAAAGTCTTTATTAAATGCCAGTACAGCCTTAGGTCTTGCTCCGCCAGCACTCATACCAACAGAGAGTAACGACAGCATTGCTTCTCTTTCTTCTCGTCCATCCTTATTAAGCTCTACCTCAAATACACCACGAGAATCTAAAATTTCTTGCGCGATTGAAACAAGAGATTGAATTTCTACTTGCTGTGATGCATTCAAGCTACGCAGCTTTGTAGCGGGTGAATACTCCAAAGCCCCCATACCTCTTTTCCCTGTGTATTGAAGCCGTTGTAGAGGAGAAATATCATTAGGAGACTTACCTTGACTTGCCACCCAAGCATTAAGAACTGAGTTACCAAAGTTATCGGGGAGAGAATCTGCTATTAAGCCTGGCAAGCCTTTAAAGGTATTAAAATCAAGTTCAGGAAAACTAAAAATCCGTCTGGATAACGGCATTTTAAGAGGAGAAAGCTCTATCCCTTTTTTTATAAAACTTGCTGTATATTCAAAAGCTCCTATGCCTTTTTCGACATCAAAGCTTACAGCCCCAACATCATGACCTTGATAAGAGACCTTAATAACTTCCATTACCATTCTGATATCCCTTTATTATTTTCTCGATGCACTCCTGACGCTCGCTGCCGTTTTTTGCCCTCTAGCTTAGCCAGCTGCAATGGTGATATTTCTTGTTTTGGCAGGAATAAATTCAATTGATCCGTTAAATTCAGTGCAATCATGATTGCCACAAACACTTCTAATTGCACTTTCCCTTTTTCGGCATTTAAAACCGTTTTCCGAGCAACGCCAGCAAGTGCCGCGACCTCAGACTGAGTCAGGTTAAGATTCAACCTAGCCTGCTTTAAACGTTCACCAAGCTCCTCAGCAAGAGCGGCCGCAGATTTTTCGATAGCCATACAAAGTTCCAATATAGTGACATTGTAAGATTAAAATAACCTTTATGTCCTAAATTTAGAACTTTCCGAACAGATCATCAAGAAAAACAACACTAAGTCCTAAAACAGTTACTTTGACACCTAAAAATCTATATAAAGTAACCAAATAGGAACTTTAAACGAAATTAAAAAATTAAATAACATACAAACTACTTCTCATTTTTCTATTATCAGACTTAAAAGCAGTGCCTACACCAATCCCCTCTCCGCTAACGAAACAGGCGAGCCATCACCGACGACAAAGTGATCGAGCAATCGCACATCAACGAGGTCTAGCGCACGTTTAATTTTATCGGTAATACTGATATCGGCCTGACTGGGTTCTGCGATACCGCTTGGATGGTTATGAGCCAGAATGACCGCGGCGGCGTTATATTGCAGCGCGGCTTTAACAACTTCACGCGGATATACTGCCGCGGCATCAATGGTTCCCATGAAGAGTTCTTGATAGCGGATCAATCTGTGTTGCGTGTCTAAGAAAAGCACCGCGAAGACTTCTCGTGGAGAATGACGCAACTGGGAAGAAAGATAGGTTCGAACATGTTCTGCACTAGCGAACACTGTTTCGCGCATCAGCTGTTCTTGTAAATGACGCTTGGACATCTCAAGTACAGCTTGTAGCTGGGTATATTTAGCATCACCAAGGCCAAAGCCTTGGCAAAACTCTTCTCGACTGGCCGACATTAACGAACGCAACCCGCCAAACTGAGTCAGTAGTTGTCGAGCAAGTTCTACCGCACTGATACCTTGCGTTCCAGTACGAAGAAAAATAGCCAAAAGCTCAGAGTCACTTAACGCGCCTGCGCCTTGCTGGATTAACTTCTCGCGCGGCCTCTCTTGCTCCGGCCAATGTTTAATACTCATGATCTACTCCTTGATACATGATAATCTTGCTCTTATTTAGACAAACAAATATAGCGGCGGCATATATATAACCGCAAAAGGCTTCCTGCCTTATTTGTTAACCTTATCTATCACAGATCGAATTGAGAAGTTTTTTATGTCAAATCTCGCTCAAAAACGCATTTTATTAGGCATTACTGGCGGCATCGCTGCTTATAAAAGCATCGAACTAATTCGTTTATTAACTAAGGCTGGCGCAGAGGTGCAAGTCGTTTTAACAGAAGGCGCAAAGGCTTTTGTCACGGAAATGACCCTACAAGCAATTTCTGGCCATCCAGTACGCAGTACCTTATTAGACCCAAATGCCGAAGCTGGAATGGGACATATAGAACTGGCGAAATGGGCGGACTTAATTGTAATAGCACCCGCTTCAGCTGACTTCATGGCTCGTTATGCTCAAGGCATGGCAAACGACTTATTAAGCACCCTATGTTTAGCCACCGAATCCCCTGTTTTGCTTGCTCCTGCGATGAACCAAGCCATGTGGCGTCATCCTGCAACACAAGCCAATGCAAAACTACTGGCCGAACGAGGCGTATTAAACATCGGACCTGCTGATGGTGCTCAAGCTTGCGGTGACATTGGGCCTGGGCGCATGAGCGAGCCGAGTGATATTTTCAATGCTGTCATCACGCATTTCCAAGGTTCATCGATCAAACAAGATTTGGCGGGACAACATTGGGTGATTACTGCAGGCCCAACGATGGAAGCCATCGATCCTGTTCGTTACATCAGTAATCACAGCTCAGGAAAAATGGGGTATGCTCTCGCATCTGCTGCGATTGCTCGTGGCGCAAGGGTCACATTAATAAGTGGCCCAGTGCAAATAGCAACGCCTGCTGGTGCAAACATCATTGCTGTAAAAAGTGCCGATGACATGCTGGCGGCTTGTGAGCGAAGCATGAACACACAAGCCGATGTGTTCATTGGTGCCGCTGCGGTTGCAGACTTTAAAATGAAAGCCGCTAACGACCAGAAGATGAAAAAGCAATCCGATACCGATGAAATCACCCTGACATTAGTAAAAAATCCAGACATCATCGCCACGCTTGCCAAACACAAACGTGCAAAAACCATCGTTGGCTTTGCCGCAGAAACACAAAATGTGATCGAATACGCGAAAAGCAAACTGGAACGAAAAGGTCTGGATATTATTATCGCCAATGACGTTTCTCGTACCGACATTGGCTTCAATCAAGATGAAAACCAAGTCACTGTTATCACTCAAGACAAAACTTGGTCTCCAGATAAAGCCGCAAAAAGCGAGCTAGCAAATCAACTCGTTGAATTTATTCAACAACATATTAAATCCTCGTCTTAACACCCATCATGAATTAAGAGAAAAAGAGAAGATAACCATGAAACAAGCTATTCAATTAAAAATCCTTAGCGACAAAATCGGCAAAGAGATTCCGCTGCCAACCTACGCAACTGAGGGTTCTGCTGGTTTAGATTTGCGCGCTTGCCTTGATCAAGCGATTGATCTTGCTCCGGGTGAAACGACACTACTACCAACTGGTTTGTCTATTTATATCCAAGACCCAAATCTGGCTGCGACGATTTTGCCACGCTCTGGATTAGGTCATAAACATGGTATCGTTTTGGGTAACTTGGTTGGTTTAATCGACTCGGATTACCAAGGCGAGCTAATGGTTTCCTGTTGGAATCGCGGTAATACGACATTCACTATCGAACCAGGTGAGCGTGTTGCGCAATTAGTTCTACTACCTGTCGTTCAAGCTGAATTTAATATTGTTACTGAATTCGAAAGTACTGAACGTGGCGAAGGCGGCTTTGGCCACACAGGCACAAAATAAGCAAAAAACACACGAAAAGAGTGAGATTAATTCACCCTTTTCGTGTTCGTCACCACATTCATTCACTCATCTTTCTTCACACAAACGAAATTAACTTTCATAAGTCTAAACTTCGTAAGTTTCATACAAATTTCTATAGTTAATCCTTCAAGATCACGCTATTATTTCAAACCTAAGTGGTTGCTTACACTCGTTGTCAGCCTTGGCTGTCACCGTTTTGCCATACTTAGTAAGTATATTTTGTCGTTGATAGAACAATACACCTATCAAGTTTGTATATTTTTTTGTGCGACCCATTTTTGTTTACAGGAGTACATAATCCGTGGCTTTTTCTCGTGAGTCTGCTTTAGATGTTGCTAAGGTTTTAAGCGAATCGCTTCCTTACATTCAGCGCTTTGCTGGTAAAACGCTGGTTATTAAATACGGCGGCAATGCCATGACAGATGAAAACCTACAAGCAGGTTTTGCACGAGATATCGTTTTAATGAAAGCCATTGGTATTAACCCTATCGTGGTTCACGGTGGCGGCCCACAAATTGGTGAAATGCTTGCTAAACTGAACATCGAATCAAAATTCATCAATGGCATGCGAGTAACCGATACCGCAACCATGGATGTAGTTGAGATGGTACTAGGCGGTCAAGTAAACAAAGAAATCGTTAACTTAATTTGTGAAGCTGGCGGTAAAGCCATCGGCATCACAGGTAAAGACAGCCGCTTCATTAAAGCAAAGAAGCTTTTTGTAAAACACCAAGCGGAAGGCATGACAGCACCAGAACAAGTGGATATTGGCCACGTTGGCGAAGTCGCCAGTGTCGACACCAGCTTCTTAAAGTTCTTTGAAAACAGCGACCTGATTCCAGTTATTGCACCAATTGGTGTGGATGACGAGGGTAACTCTTATAACATCAATGCAGATCTTGTTGCCGGTAAAGTAGCCGAAGCGGTTGGCGCAGAAAAGCTTATGCTACTGACCAATATTTCAGGCGTACAGGACAAACAAGGCAATGTGTTAACTGGATTGAGCACAGCGCAAGTCGATGCCTTGATTGCTGACGGCACGATTTATGGCGGCATGTTACCTAAGATCAGCTGCGCGCTATCAGCAGTTAATGCAGGCGTAACAAGCGCTCATATTATTGATGGACGAGTTCCACATGCGACTTTATTGGAAATATTCACCGACACTGGCGTTGGTACACTAATATCAAACACCAAGGTTGGCGAATAAGATTTTTCGCTTTTGTTGATACTATCACTTAACGATACTAGCAATTAACAACACTGGTTAAAAACTGGACACGAAAAATGAGCAACAAGAAAAACGATCGTCGCACACAGATATTGCAAGCGCTCGCTCAAATGCTAGAAAGCAGCCCAGGAGCACGTATCACTACGGCCGCTTTAGCAAAGCAAGTTGGTGTGTCAGAAGCGGCGTTGTATCGTCATTTTCCCAGTAAAGCTAAGATGTTTGAAGGTTTGATCGAGTTTATTGAGGAAAGTCTCTTCACGCGCATCAACCGTATCGTACAAGAAGAAAGCAACGTGATTGCTCGAATAGAGATGATAGTCACACTAGTACTAGGATTTGCTGAACAAAACCCTGGTATGTGTCGTTTGCTAACAGCCGATGCGTTAGCAGGCGAAACTGAGCGTTTACGCGTTCGTATTACCCAAGTATTTGATCGCATTGAAACCCAGCTCAAACAAGTTATTCGTGAAGCAGACTTGAAACAGGGTTTACGACCTGCGATGGGCGTTGCGCCTTGTGCAAATTTCCTGATAGCTATTATCGAAGGAAAAATACGCCATTACGTTCGTAGCGAGTTCAAAGTTAAGCCAATGGAAATTTGGCCCGAACAATGGACAGTATTGGCACAGAACTTGATGCTAAATCGCTAAGGCTTGAGGAAAACCTCAAACCTTAGTATTTGTATTAGCATTAAATTCCGTATTGAAGGCGATATGCTTTAACGGCATCAAGATGTTTAGCAAATTCAGGAGAATCCTGTTCTGCCAAATACGTCATGATGTCATTTAAAGATACGATACTAATAACAGGCATACCGAAGTCACGTTCGACTTCTTGGATAGCAGACAATTCACCTTGGCCTCGTTCTTGACGATCCAAGGCGATAAGAACACCAGCCGGAAGGGCATTGGCTTGTTGAATTATAGCCATCACTTCTCGAATGGCAGTTCCTGCAGTAATAACGTCATCGATAATCATGACGTTACCAGCTAACGGAGCACCCACTAGAGAACCGCCTTCACCGTGAGTTTTTGCTTCTTTACGGTTGAAAACGTATGGTGTGTCTACATTATGATGATCATAGAGAGCAACAGCTGTGGTCGTTGCCAATGGAATGCCTTTATAGGCAGGGCCAAATAGAACATCAAATGGAACATTTGCTTCCATTAATGAGGTTGCGTAAAAGCGCCCTAATTTAGCTAATGCTTGCCCAGAACTAAATAGGCCTGCATTAAAAAAGTAAGGACTTACGCGACCTGATTTAAGCGTAAATTCGCCAAAGCGCAACACGTTTTGTTCAATAGCGAATTCGATAAAGTCTCTTTGGTAAGGTTTCATGCCAACTCCAGAAAGATAATAAATAGTACACAACAAAGCGCCGCCAAGAACGAGCGAAGCCATGCCAACATTGGATAGGCGCTAATATAACACACGGCTAGGAATTGTAGGGACCAGAAATGAAGGTCATCAGCCTTAATGTAAACGGTATAAGACAAGCAGCAGAACGCGGCTTTTTTGAATGGATGGTTCGTCAGGACCCAGATGTTGTGTGTCTGCAAGACATACAGGCAGATGAACGCACACTAAATGACAGTGTGTTTTTCCCACCTGGGTATAACACATACTTCTTTGACTCGATGGAAAATCCAGAGCAAGCAGGTGTGGCTATCTATTGCAAAACCATGCCTAAAGCCATTATGACTGGCATGGGATTCCCTGAATGCGACTTTGAAGGTCGTTTTATTCAAGCGGATTTCGATAAAGTCAGCATTGGAGCTTTCTTGACACCTCACGGTTCAAACCACGAGGAAACGCTGCAAGAACATAAGTATCGTTTTATGGAAGGTTTTAAAAACCATCTCATTAAAACTCGTCGCAAGCGTCGTGAATTTATTTTCTGCGGTACAGCCAATGTTGCTCGTTCACCGATCGATGTGAGCAGCTGGTTCGTCAATCAACGTAACTCTGGCTTCTTACCAGAAGAACGTAAGTGGATAAATGAAATTTTCAATGAGCTGGAATACATCGACGCTTTCCGCCAAGTAAACAAGCAAGACAAGCAATATACTTGGTGGCCAGATTATGAACGTGCATGGAAATTAGATGAAGGTGGTCGTTTAGATTACCAAATCACCACTCCAGGCATCAAAAATCTGATCCAAGGCGGCACGATTTATAAAGGCCAACGATTTTCAGATCACGCACCATTAATCATGGAATATAATATTGATTAAGCGCTGCATCAATTCCAATGAAAGAACACAGTTTTTTCATTGGAATTGAAAATCAAAAACTAAAAAGCCCGCTAGGTGTGACTTTTAATATTTAAACAGTCAACACCAGCGGGCTTTTTTATGTATTAAACTGTCTATGGAGTCTTTGTAGAAAGTTATTCGTCCACCAGTGACTTGCTCTTCACTTTTAACTTAAGCTGATGAATTCCACCGACTGGAATGCTATAAGCATCACTAAGCGCGTTACCAGCCTCGACACAGACGAAACGACGATAGTCATCATCTTCCATATCAGTGCGCTGCTTAGCAATTTCTGCACCTGGGTTCCACAACACAGTACTGTTACTACCTTCTGTGCTGATCACCAATCTTCTTTGCAATCCAGCATCTAGGATTTCACATTTTTCTGGAGCAGAAGTATACACCCTGTCCATGTGATCACATGGTGTCACTGCACCTTGTTGCAAATTCTGACTGCCATTATCAAACTTATCGACATAACTTACTTGATCTAAGCCATGCACTTCAGCCGTTTGGTTATCTGAAACATTAAAATAGGTGTGCAAAGCTTCGCTAATTAGCATCGGCTTATCGGATAGATTCGCCGCCGAGAAATTCACTCGAAAACCCTTATTAGAGAAACGAAAGACTTGTCGTAACTCAAAGGCAAATGGCCACATCTCTTCGATCAAAGGGTGATCTTCTGAAGCCAAACGAATGACGATTTTCACATCACCATTTTTAAAACGCCCTGCCTCAATGAATTCCCAGCGAAAATAACGAGCAAGACCGTGTGCAGGGAAATCCGCATGCGTCTCATTAGCACCAAACCAAGGCCAACAAACAGGAACACCAAAGTGACGACGCCCAAAACGGCCTTCACCACCAGGATTTGTCGATTGAAATAACAGATCCTCTTGACCCGCAGGAATGAAACTCTCCAAATGCCCGCCCCATAAGGCAATGACCGTACTAAAGCCTGGTTGCTCAATGACGATCTCGTCGCACTTTCTTAAGCTTGCTGGGCGTATTTCACCACCCAATTCTTCCAACTCTTGCATCAGTCGGCCATTCATCAACAACTCCATTAAAGTAATTTCGTACGCCCATATTAACTTTAGATGCCATGATTACAATAGTTTGAGCTTATACTGACAATATAACAAAACGGGTAACCTTGTTGTGTATCAATAAAGACTTAACCTGATCGCACTTTTACGCTATAAAACACAGCAACTTAGGGCACGTTTTCATTATCGTTAACGTATGCTGCTTTCATTTTAAAAGGTGTCATATTTTTTATGAATCAACAGAACGAACCCAAAATGGTCATTGGCTGCGACGAATGGTGCGCATTTCCTTCCCTTAATATCCCAGCGATTAAAGCACGAGTAGATTCGGGCGCAAAAACATCATCAATGCATGCAATCAATATCGTACGTTTTTCTCGTGATGGTGAGAGCTGGGTAAGCTTTGAAGTTCATCCTCTACAAAAAAATCGTAAAGTAACCGTGCATTGCGAAGCCCAGCTTGTTGATCAAAGAGTCATTAAAAGCTCTAGCGGAGACAAAGAAAGCCGCCCAGTCATTCGCATACCCCTTTCTCTTGGCGGTATCTCATGGGAAGCAGAAGTCACGCTAACCAATCGTGACAGCATGGGCTACAGAATGTTACTTGGGCGGGAAGCAATGAATGGACGCGTTCTCATCGACCCTGAGGGCCTATGCCTACAGGGTGACAGGCAGGAAGAAAACTTTGTAGAGCTCTATAAAATCCCGGCGAAAAAAACAGCAAAGAAGAAACAGTAAAAAATTGCCTTCCTTATTTCCACCGAATATACAAAAGGAAGGCACTTTTCCTATTTAGAGAACGCTGCTTATATTTAGAAAGAGCTATTTAGATAGAGCTTGACTCAAACGTCGTAATTTCTGGTTAGCGGAAGATAACGCCATTTTATTGGTTGCAATATCAGTCACATCATAGACGACCAAGCAAATATTCTTGATTGATCCATCTGGACTCGATATCGGGCGTATTGCCACATTCTGATACATTTTATCCGCAATTCCAGTAATTGGGCGATAACTCTTAAATGGAAATAAGTAAGGCCGCTGCTCCCACGATATAAAAATCGGTGTTTTCAAACCAAAAACATTATCTAACTTCTGGTGTAACCACCCCGTATCCAATTCTGGATAAAGAGTGAGTAGAGATTGCTGCTTCGCTATCGATGAACTAATACCGCTATGGTTTTCCATAAAATTATTCCATAGCTGCACCCGATATTTCGAATCCAAGACCACAAGCCCGACATCGATATGATGAAGCATATCGAACATCCAGTGAAGATCTGCCATTCCTTCTGCTTTATTACTCATTCGTCTTCCTCAACCAAAAAGGACAATAAATTTTCTAGTGTCGGCACAGAATCCTCGGTAAAAAGCATAATTAAGTCACAACTAATTTGATAGTTTTCCACTTCATAAACAATTTCAACCGCTAACGTTCTTTTCCATGTAGCTTTCTTTTCGTTAATCAAGTCTGCAATTTTAACGTGTTGACCCAGTAATAACGGATGACTGTGACTAAAATCGATATTAAGCTGCTTGCCAATGGCGGCCATAAAAGGGCCCACCAAAACAGAAGACACATCCATCAAGAGCTCTGTTTCTAACTCTCTAGTAATGGTGTCCGTCACGCCTAAAAGTTTCGCCATATCAGGGAAGCTGGAATCACTAAAAATAAGCAGTGTTTCAAATGCAATACCAGAACCAACAAAACCTTGTGAAACCGCTGAACAGCTGTCATCTTTAACACTGTAATCAAGTGCCATTTGCAGTTCGCCAACCTCCAAAATATTAACTCTCGGAACTGGCAATTTAATAAATACATTCAGCATCTCTGCTAAAACACCAGCAGCACGCCCCATGGCAATATTCGAAATTTCTTGCAAGCATTCATTAAGCGTAAACTGCTCTGCAGCTGTAGGCTGATCGACAACAACCTTATTTTGCTTATCATCATTATCAGTTGAGAAAAGTCCCAAAGAAATTAGTAAGTTACGTAGTTCTTCTGCGGATGCTGGTTTTTTATGGAAGGCAATTGCTCCCATATCCTTTACCCGCTGAATGGCCTTTGGTTGAACATCACCAGACACAACGATGACAGCAGGTGACGGATTAAAAGACCGCAAGACTTCAAGGGTTTCATAGCCGTCTTTCACCGGCATATTTAAATCTAAGAATAAAATATCAAAAGCAGAAGACGATAATATATCCAGTGCTTCTTGACCGTCTTCAGCAAACTCGACTTCGACATCCCAGTCTATCGGTAATATTTTTGCTAATTGCTTACGCGCAATTTTTGAATCGTCACAAATCAGTACTCGTGTACTCATTACCACTCTCTTTTTGATCAGTACCATATACTACATACTATGACACTTAAGACCTTGTTTTTAAAAACACAAAAATGTTACGTCACGTAACCAGAATTAATCCAAGCCGCATTTAATTATCTTATTTAAA
The DNA here is from genome assembly GCF_900129155.1 of Marinomonas polaris DSM 16579. Lineage (GTDB taxonomy): Bacteria > Pseudomonadota > Gammaproteobacteria > Pseudomonadales > Marinomonadaceae > Marinomonas > Marinomonas polaris. Next base: position 139,638 of record NZ_FQVF01000005.1, on the reverse strand, counting down.
GATAGCACAAACTTTTTTTGTCACTTAAGTCTGTGAATTTAAACAAAAGACAACAAAGCTCTAGCAACTAAACGCTCATCGTACTTATGCTGCTTTTCAGTAATCAATGGCGTTCTTATAACAACAACATTTAGACCATTCAATAATTGGCAGTCTAGCTCGCCATAATTATATGAATCATCAAGTAACAGATAATCCAATGCTGAGTACAAACCAGTAGCCCCTGTATCGGCCATAACCGTAGAAACTAAACGTTTTACTCGTTCCATTAATGACAACCCATGTTGCTCTGGGTCAGTACCCAAATTGGGCAAATACACTTTAGGGTTAGGGTTTTGGCAAATCGATCTACCAACACCCTCAGGCAAAAGATTGGCAAGTAAACTGCTATAAAAGCTACCTGGTGGATAACAAATCAAGTCAGCACTTTCGATGGCGTCTTTACGATCATCCGCGATATGACAATTCGTCGGCACAATATTACGTAAACCTTTGTTTAACCACATACGCTTTATCGGGCTAGACAGCTCATCAGTTTCTTTTCCCGTAATCCTATGCTGCCCTAAGACAATTTCGCCGTTATCAAGTTCGACACCCAAATGCAAGCTAGCATCCAGTGTCGTTTTCACTTCACCTAAAGCTTTAACTAATCGCGAAAACAAAAAAACGATCGGATCCAACTGCTGCTGATTATTTAAATATCCACCAGCCATAATCAGATTACCAATACTGGCACCGCGCAAATCAAAATCAGCATTAATACGTGCTTGAGTCACCGCTAAATGCGTTTGAATCAAGGCTTTCATCGGGTTAGGAATACACTCAATTAACGGATGCTCACCCAACACCAACAGCTGCAACTGCTCTCTTAATGCTAACGCTTCCGCTTGCTGAGGAAGACGATGCGTAAATAAATCATATACTTCTGGCTGACCCATTACGGTTTCGTCTGCTAACGCCATTAAGCGACTGCGCAAATCTCCGACCGCAGGAATATCAAATTCAGCACGCAATCGTGCAGAACTGCCACCCGAATCAAAAGGTGTCACTAAGTGTACTGAATGATGTGTGTATTCTTTAAACACTCGACTAATTTTATTCAAAGCCGAGCCCCCACTAAAAAACAATACCTTTGGGCCTTGCTCAGGCAAGCTCTGATAACGATGAACACGAACGAGATCAGGCATAATCATACGACGCCAAATACGCATAGAGCTTGTCATACAAATCCTCATCTATATAAAACCAAAATAGAAACAACGCTATAATAGCAAATCAAAAAACAAAGCGTTGTGACAATATATTTAAATGGGTGAGTATTATCTTCCCATCCTACAGGGTGCTAAAATGTCTAATGAGAAATAAACAATAGCACGTATTACCAACAGGAAACGTCATGGAAACCAAAACCTCGGGGTCATCACTTAGCAAAGCGTTAAACATGCTAAACCATGTTTGTACGTCTCCGGTACCCTTACGTTTTGCTGAATTAGTTGATCTTTCAGAACTCCCTAAAGCTACCGCTCATCGGCAATTAAACACCTTACTCGAACATGGTCTAGTCCGCTTCGACGAACACAAACAAGCCTATTATCCGGGTTATGGATTACTTGCTCTTGCTCATCGCACTTGGGCTAATTTAGATATTCGAGATATTGCCGCTGAGCCGATGCGAGACTTATGGTCAAGCACACAAGAAACCATTCACCTTGCTGTCCTAGATGGCTCTGATGTGATTTATATTGATAAACTAGAAAGCCCAAAAAGTCTGCGGCTGTACTCAGCTGTTGGCAAAAAAGGTCCTGTCTATTGCACAGGTGTTGGCAAAGCCATGCTAGCGTTTTTACCAGACGATAAACAACAAGCAGTCATCGACACTCAAGCATTTTTTCGCCACACAGAACATACATTGACCTCTTCTGAAGCCCTAAAAGCCAATCTAGAACTTATTCGAACAACGGGTATTTCTCTCGACTTAGAAGAACATGAAATAGGTATAAAGTGTGCAGCGGCACCGATTTTCAATTCACGCAATGAAGCCGTGGCAGCCATTAGTGTGACTGCTCCCGCTTTTCGTACCAACGACGACGTTTATGAAGAAATGAAAGTACAAGTCAAACAAGCAGCAGATACCATTTCAAAACGATTGGGCGCCTGCGAATAAGTAATAAAGACACTTTATTTTCACAGGGAAAACGATCATGGCAATGACAGGCTTACTAGCACTTCTTGATGACATCACTACATTGCTGGACGATGTTGCTGTTTTCTCCAAAGTCGCGGCCAAAAAAACCGCAGGCGTACTAGGTGATGATCTTGCGTTAAACGCCGAACAAGTTTCAGGTGTCAAAGCAGATCGTGAATTGCCTGTCGTCTGGGCGGTGGCCAAAGGCTCCTTTCTTAACAAACTAATTCTTGTGCCGTTAGCGCTAGCCATCAGCGCGTTTATACCTTGGCTGATTCAGCCTTTATTAATGGCCGGCGGCTTGTATCTGTGTTTTGAAGGCGTGGAAAAAGTCCTTCACACTTTTAAAGACAACCATGAAGAAAAAGAAACACTAAGAAAGAACGTCAAGCAAGCGAACTCAGCGAAAGAGCTATTAGCCCTAGAAAAAAGCAAAGTGAAAGGCGCTATTCGTACCGATTTCGTTTTATCGGCCGAGATTATCGTTATTGCCCTTGGCACCGTGGCGGGACAAAGCTTATTAACACAAGCCATTGTCGTTAGCCTGATCGCTGTTATTGTCACCGCCGGTGTATATTTCTTGGTTGGGTTAATCGTGCGTCTTGATGATATTGGCTTACACCTAAACCAATCAAAAACCGTATTCGTCAAACAACTTGGTTTAGTCATATTGAAAGGCGCGCCAATGCTGATCCGCCTTTTGACCATCGTCGGCACCATTGCTATGTTCTTAGTGGGCGGCGGTATTTTTGTTCATGGCTTGCCAACGTTGCATCATCTTGCTGACATGGCAGTGTCTGGTGAAATCGCTCAAATCCCACTTGTTACAGGCTTAATAAACACTGGCATTAGCTTCTCAGTTGGCTTAATTCTAGGTGGCGTTGCCGTTGGCATTGCTTCACTTTTCAATAAGATAAAAGATAACAAGAAAAAAACCTAAGAAACTCAATAAACCACACGACAAGCAATAATTTAAGCTTGTCGTGCAGAAAGAATAAACTCAGCTAGTTCGGCAAAACCCAAGCCGCCCGGTTGCGTCGTCTGATAACGAGGATGGTGACGCATAATCGACAAGTGCTCGGCGATATTCGCCACACCGACACTCAGTGGAAAACGCGCAAACATACTTTCATCGTTAGGCGCATCACCAACGTAGAGCACTTGCTCTTGCTGCTGCGCTTCACTCAAGCCATATACATCGCCTAACACGCGCTGCGCCATGGAAAACTTATCATAACCTTGCGAACACACATTAATGTGTATCGAACTAGCCTTAGCATTTAAGCCCATGGCAATCAGAGCTGCCAAACAAGTATCTTTGTCGGCCACTGCAGCGGGTTTAACGTCTTGAGCGTAATCAATCGCCACGTCAGTGAGTCGATAAGCTTGGTCTCTTGCCAAACGTAAACGCGGGAATTGGGTTAGAACCTGATTCACCTGAGTCAATATGTGCGCTTGCTCTGCACGCATTTCTGACTCATCACGCCAGAAAGAGTACGTCAGATGACGGTCTGCAGTTCTACCAATAAAACATGCGCCACCTTCTGTAATCACACCATCAACAGGAAGTGCTCTGGCAATCATATCAGACCAACCAGCACAACCGCCTGTTACTGGAATCACCTTAATGCCATCCGCTTCCAGTTGCGCCAGAGCCCGCAATGTCTCAACAGGCAACTGGCCTTCCCATGTCAGCGTGTCATCGAAGTCGGTTAAGATAAAACGCAAACCTTGGCATGCACTTTTGTCTATAGAGGAAAGTTCTAAAGCAGAAAGCTCCAAACCAGAAGAGCCTAACGAAGAAGAAACAGATATCGACATATTCGTCCTAAGAACAGAGTTGAATTTGAACACCATGAAAGGTGAGTAAATGGGTTTGCGATTCGGTTAGCACATCACTAAAAAGCCAACCTATCGCCGAAAAAGGCTGTACCCGCGCCATTGCTTTGCGTCCCCACTTATGTTGATCGGCGACCAACAAACTGTGACGACTTTGTTCAACCAACACACGACTTACCGCCGCTTCTTCAGGGTCAAAATCCAATATCCCTTGATCTTCATCCATGCCTCCACAGCCTAATACGCCGTAGTCGAAATAGTATTGACGCAATCCAGACAAGGTCTCTTCACCGACTAAATCATGATGACGATGTCGTAATTTTCCTGCCAGCACACGCACTCGAACATCAGGGTAATCGCCCAAGATGCTCGCCACGGTTAAGTTGTTGGTAAAGACTTGCAAATTATTGTGCGACACCAAAGCTTTCGCCACGTATTCGACCGTTGTACCGATACCTAAAAACACCGAAGCGCCGTCAGGAATAATCTGAGCAACCTTGGCGGCAATCGCTTCTTTCGCATCACTGTTCAAAAATTGACGATGATCAAAAGGCAAATTTTCCGTACTGGAAACCGGAGCAATACCGCCATGAGTACGACGAACAAGATGACGCTCAGCAAGCTGATTAATGTCTTTACGAATGGTCTGTGATGACACGTTAAAACGTGTCACCATGTCTTCCACCAATAATGCGTCTTCTTGCTGTACCCAGTTTAAGATCTGGTTTTGTCGCTCGTTCAAACCCACAAAATAGCCCTAGTGAAATTATTAAAAAATGGCTAAGCCGATAAAAAAGCAAAATTCGTTGGGTCATCGGTGATTACCGCATCCATTCCCCATTCCCAATGCGCTTCCACTTTTTTAGGATCATTAGCGGTATAACACAGCAATTTATATCCAGCCGCTTTTACCGCTCGCGCCTGAGTTTCGGTTAATCGTGAGTAATCACAATTCAAGCTATACGCTTTAATAGACGCAAGCTGCTCTTGCCAGTCGTCAGGGATGTATTCATACAAAGGAGCAAGATGTCGCTGGGTATCAATTTCATAACAAAGCTCTAGCGCCGCTAGGTTGAAACTAGAGATCATCAACTTATTGTTGTCTTCCCAGTGATCACGCAACATCGCCATCACCGAAGGCACAATGTTCTCCACATCTGCGCTGTCGTGTTTAATCTCAAGATTTAACCCAAGACCCAACGACTGAATGCACTCTAGCGCGTCCAGTAGCGTTGGCACTTTTTCACCAGCGAACTTTTCTGAGAACCAAGCACCAGCGTCTAATTCCGCCACTTCCATTGGTCGTGCGTCACGGGTTAAACCTGTCCCATTGGTGCAGCGATCCAGTGTGTCATCATGAAAAATAACCAGACCACCTTCGGCAATTAAATACACATCAATTTCGACCCAAGTCGCGCCGACTTCGGCAGCAGCTCGAATAGATGCCAAGGTATTTTCTGGCGCCAATAATGCAGCACCACGGTGCCCCATTACTTTGGTATTTAGCACTTTGTCTTTCACAATATAGCCTTTAGAAACATTGTCATCTTGCATATTAGTCTCGCAATCGTTGTTGAGTTTTTGCGTCAAATAGGTGCCAATGCAACACTGGCGCCGTTAACCACATAAGGCTATTCACATCCGGTAAATGCGGCCCAGACAAACGTACCACCATCGGATCGCCATTACCTAATTCAGTCTCTACTTTGCCGTGAATTAGAGTCTCTGCACCCAAGGATTCTACCGCTAGGATACGTAAAGCGAAATCGGCGTTATGCTCATCGCTCACTTCTAAATGCTCAGGGCGAATCCCCCAGACAATGCCGCCTCGGTGTTGATGAGAAAGCGGCAAAGTTAAGGCTTCAGAGATTTTGATGCCTTGTTCGGTTAGATTTGCATCGATCAAATTCATCGATGGAGAACCAATAAACGCCGCCACAAAAGGCGTTGCAGGTTTATTGTATAAATCCATTGGCGTACCTATCTGTTCCGCCTTCCCCTTGTTCAATACCACTAAGCGATCGGCCAAAGTCATGGCTTCCACCTGATCATGGGTAACATACAAGGTTGTCGTGCCTAATTTGCGCTGCAGCTGACGAATCTCGACGCGCATCTGCACTCGCAACTTAGCATCTAGGTTAGACAAAGGTTCATCAAACAAAAACACTTTCGGATCTCGAACCATAGCGCGTCCCATGGCAACACGCTGACGTTGTCCACCGGATAACTGACGCGGCTTACGCTGTAGCAACTCGGTTAAACCCAGCATAGCGGCCACATCACTGACTTTTTCTTCAATAAGATTTTTTGCCATTCCGCGGTTTTTCAAGCCATAGGCCATGTTGTCGTACACAGACATATGCGGGTACAAGGCGTAATTCTGAAACACCATGGCGATGTCACGTTCTGCCGGTTCTTTTTCATTCATACGCTCGCCACGAATGCGTAGCTCGCCAGTAGAAATACTTTCTAGACCCGCCACCATGCGCAACAAGGTGGATTTACCACAGCCTGATGGCCCAACTAAAACAATAAACTCACCTTCTTCAATCGATAAATCTACGCTTGGAATCGCGTGATAACCATTAGGATAGGTCTTACCAACTTTTTCTAAAATAACGTCCGTCATTACTACTTCTCCGAATCCACTAAGCCTTTAACAAACAGCTTCTGCATGCCAATCACCACCGCAACCGGTGGCAACATCGCTAATAAGGTGGTTGCCATAATTTGGTTCCATGCGATATCACCATCGGTCACCGACAACATGCGCTTTATACTCATTACCAAGGTGTAATAAGCGTCGTCTGTGGTGATCAACAAAGGCCATAGATATTGATTCCAACCGTAAATAAACAAGATCACAAACAAGGCCGCGATATTGGTTCTAGACAGCGGCAACAAAATGTCAAAAAAGAAACGCCACGGCCCAGCACCATCCATTCGAGCAGCTTCCACCAGCTCGCCAGGAATACTTAAAAAGCACTGACGAAACAAGAAGGTCGCCGTCGCACTGGCGATCAAAGGCAAGGTTAAACCTGTGTAGCTGTTAAGCAGATCAAGATTCGCCACCACCTCGTAAGTAGGTACAATTCGTACCTCAACAGGCAGCATTAAGGTCATGAAAATGATCCAAAAACACAGGTTACGGAACGGGAAGCGAAAGAACACAATCGCATAAGCCGACAACAACGAAATGGCAATTTTGCCGAAGGTAATCCCCAGCGCCATGATCAAAGAGTTCAGCATCATAAACCAGACTGGCGTATCCACGCCGTTACCAGCTTTTTCAAACAATACAGTGCCCCAAGTTTCCGCGCCAGCATCGCCGAACCACAAAGGAATATGACCAGCACCAAAGGCTGATGCAGGGTGAGTCGATGCCACCAGCGCCATCCAAACAGGCAACGCCACTAAAGCAATACCCATCAATAACGTTGCATGACTCGCAAAGGTTAACCAAGGTCGATTTTCGATCATGAGTACTGCACCTTACGCTCAATAAAACGAAACTGAATGACCGTCATCAAACCGACAATCGCCATTAGCACAACAGATTGCGCCGCAGATCCACCAAGATCTAAGCCGACAAAACCGTCATTAAACACTTTATAAACCAAGGTAGTCGTACTTTGACCAGGACCACCTTTGGTGGTCGCATCGATCACACCGAAGGTTTCGAAGAAAGCATAAACAAGGTTAACGACCAACAAGAAAAACGTCGTCGGGGACAAAAGCGGAAAAACAATCGTCCAAAAACGCTTAAATGGGCTCGCGCCGTCAATCGCCGCCGCCTCAATAAGCGAACGTGGCACGGCTTGTAAACCCGCGAGGAAGAATAAAAAGTTGTAGCTAATTTGCTTCCAAGTAGAAGCAATCACCACCAATATCATGGCTTGGTTACCATTAAGGTAATGGTTCCAATCGACACCAGCAGACTTCAACCATAGGGCAATCGGCCCCATGCTCGGATCAAATAAAATCCACCACAATACACCAGCTAAAGCAGGCGCAACGGCATACGGCCAGATTAATAATGTTTGATACGCCAGTTTGCCGCGGATCACTCGATCCGCCATCACGGCCAACAACAGCGCCAAAGACATACCCACAATGGCAACAGAAAAACTGAATACCAAAGTAGTCAACATTGACTGGTAATACAAAGGATCAGTAAATAAGGCTGCAAAGTTTTCTAAGCCAATAAATTCACGACTCAAACCGAATGCGTCTTCTTGGTAAAACGCTTGTTCTAAAGCTTGCTCAGCAGGCCAAAGAAAGAAAATCGCCGTCACCAACAACTGTGGTAATAACAACAGCCAAGGCAGGCCTTTTTGGGGGAAGGTAACCGTCATCGGACAATCCAAACAAAAGAGAACGACAAATAAAAAAGAAAAACAATTTATGTAAGTAAAAAAACGCCCTTATGCGTTAAAACATAAGGGCGTAGATTTTATTTAATCGTTCGCTTTTTCGAATTTACGAAGCTGCGCATTACCACGCTCAACCGCTGTATTCAGTGCAGTTTGCGCGTCTACATCACCACTCCATACAGACTCTAGTGCTTCGTCGATAACACCACGAATCTGCACAAAGTTACCCAAACGCAAACCTTTGGTGTTTGCCGTTGGTGTGCCCGTTGTCATTTGAATAACACCCGTTTCTGTACCAGGATTTGCTTTGTAGAAACCTTGCTCTTTTGTCAAATCGTATGCCGCTTTAGTAATTGGCAAGTAACCAGAAAATTGGTGCCAATCCGCTTGTACAGAAGCTTTCGACAAGTAACTTAGGAAAGAAGCTACGCCTTTGTACTCTTCTTTAGAATGGCCTTGCAACACCCATAAAGATGCACCACCGATAATAGTGTTAGAAGGCTGTTTTACCTTACCTTCCCAATAAGGAAGCTCGGCCACACCAAAATCGAATTTCGCATTACGTTTTATGCCTGCGTAACCTGCAGAAGACTCGGTAAACATGGCACATTCTTGGCTGTAGAATTTCGCTGCACCGTCATTGGTACGGCCAGAATAGCTAAAAATACCGCTCTTCTGCCACTCGCCCATTTTCTGTACGTGAGCAACTTGCAATGGCCCATTAAATTTCAATTCTGTTTTCAAACCACCAAAGCCGTTATCCAAAGAAGCAAATGGCACATTGTGACGAGCACTTAGGTTTTCCAATTGAATCCAAGACTGCCAAGCCGTGGTGAAACCGCAAGTCACGCCAGACGCCAGCAATTTATTAGAAACACTTTCTACATCTTGCCATGTTTTTGGCGCTTGGCTAATACCCGCTTTTTTGAACAAATCTTTGTTGTAATACAGTACTGGAGTAGAACTGTTGAAAGGCATAGAAAGCATTTGACCATCGCTGTTCGAGTAATAACCCGTAACGGCACTTAAATAGGCACTTTCATCAAACGCCTGACCTGAATCTTTCATCAGTTTATATACTGGATAGATAGCGCCTTTTGCCGCCATCATACTGGCGGTACCGACTTCAAATACTTGAACGATAGCGGGTTGCTGTTTCGCACGAAACGCGGCAATAGCTGACGTCATTGTCTCGGTGTAATTGCCTTTATAAACCGGTTTCACTTCATAAGCGTCTTGCGAATCATTAAACGCTTTAGCGATTTCATTTACTTTTTCGCCATTTGCACCACCCATTGCATGCCACCATTCGATTTCAGTGGCGGCAAAGCCTGAACTCGCAATAGATAAACCAACAACAACTGACGCTAACTTCAAATTATGCATTTCCGTGTTCCTCACAATGAGTTTTTATTAGAAAAGAAAGAACGACTATAAAAAGAAAATGTTTCACTTTGATGATAGTTAGGTTTCATTTGAAATACAATTTTAATTCAAATGAAACTTTTTTAACGAATAAACAGAAGAAAGATAGGCAAAAACAGCAGAAATGAAAGAAAAATAAGTAAAAACGAAAGCACTATGAAAGGTTATTAAAAGATCTATTAGATAAAATTTAACGCAAAACTTCTTGATTAAGGGCAAGCACTAAGGCCTTAAACTCATCATTCAAAGTCACATAGCTAGTCGGAAGCAGGCCACTTTCACGCTTTATCGAGAGTTTTTCCATCTCGGCAATTAATCGACAAAAACGATAACCAGACACTTCCAACGCAGCACCTTTTAAACGATGCGCCACAAGAGCAAAATTATCCCAATCCTCATCTGCCATATGAGCCTGCAGAACTCCTAACAAGGTCGTTGCTTCTTTAACAAACTCCACAGCAACCAATGTCATTAATTCGTGGTTGTAGGCCAGACGACTCTCGTAATCTGTATTATCAAATACCTTAGGCTCAAACATGACAAAGAATCTCCATCTCAATACTATTCCCTAAGGAAGCCATTTTGTGAGTATTGCGATCAATTTATCTTGTGAAATCGGTTTTGCAATATGATCATTCATGCCTGCTGCAAAACATTCATCTTCATCGCCTTTCATGGCATTAGCACTAAGAGCAACAATCGCTACATCAGAAGGCGTTTGAGCATCGGTAAACTGGCGAATGGTTCGAGTCGCTTCATAACCATCCATTACCGGCATCTGGCAATCCATGAAGATCATATCAAATTGAGTTGATTGGGCTTGCTCAACAGCTTTCTGACCGTTTTCCGCCACCACAACTTCTACGCCATATAAATTCAGCAAACCACGGGCAACAATCTGGTTGGTTAAATTGTCTTCCGCCAATAGAACTTTGGCTATAAATATTGGCCGACCATCTGGAGTTTTTTCTACGTCTTTCGCCGCCATCACAGGCTCTCCTTCAACTAACGGTTTTAGATTTTCAAGAACGTCCAGCAACGGCTGCTGAAATACTGGTTTCGTTAAAGAAGCATCGTACTTCTCTTTATCAAAATCCATACTTGAACGTCCTTGTAGTAATACTTGCTTAATCGCATTCTTCTTACAGAACACTTCTAATTCAGAAACTTCAGAAACAGCCGAAACGACATCTGAGTCCAGTAATATACAATTTCCTATCCATTCACTATCAGCAAGCGCACCGTTAACACTGTCGTAAGCATTGTAAATGACACCAAATGTATCGAGCAATGCAGCAACATACTCGCGACCAGTTTTATTACGATAAATTAACGTCACTCTAACCGCCGATTCTGAAGCATAACCGGCCACAGAAGTATGCTCCATAGCAGACACAAGCGTGAGTGGTATACGAAACCAAAAAGATGAACCTTGACCTTCTACCGAGTTTAAACCTATTTCACCATCCATGGCTTGGATGATTTCTTTACTGATTGCTAAACCCAATCCAGTGCCACCAAACTTGCGTGTTGTCGAACCATCGGCTTGTTTAAAACGCTGGAATAAATGGCTTTGATTCTCTTTAGAAATACCAATTCCAGAGTCTTCAATAACAATACGCAAAATAACACTATCATCTGCTAGCGGCTCAATCGCAAATCGCAACGCCACTTCACCCTCTTGAGTAAATTTAACCGCATTACCCATCAAATTAACCAATACTTGCTTGATGCGTAATCTATCTCCAAACAACGTAACATTAGGAATAGGTGTCGTTGGCGAATTTAATATAATGCCTTTCTCTTCGGCTTTTAAAACAAAGATATTGGTCACTTCTTCAATTAACGCACGTAACTCAAAATCCTGTTTATCTAATACTAAAGTTCCCATCTCAATCTTAGACAAATCTAAAATATCATTAATAATATCCAGCAAGGATTCCGCACTCTGCTGAGATATTTTTGCTAAATTCGACTGCTCAGGCTGCAGTTTCGTATTCATCAACAAAGACAAACAACCAATAACGCCATTTAATGGCGTACGAATTTCATGGCTCATATTTGCCAAAAACTCACTCTTAGCGCGGTTGGCTTCTTGCGCTTCTTCTTTGGCTTTACTCTGCTCTAGTTCAGACGCTTTTAAATGCTCGTTTGCCAACTGCAAATCTCGCGTCCTTAATCTCACTCGATTTTCAACTTCCGCTGTATGGCTACTCACAATCAATAAAAACCAACCAAATAATCCCGTGAATAAAAAGCCACAAGCTAAAACGAATTTTACGATCCAAGGCTGTTTGAAAAAATAGTTGTCACTAACTTGATACAACTGCCAGTTTTTGCCACCGACATTAATAACGAAATTAACCGCATGATGAAATTCACCGGCGTAGTAACGAGCAACCAATTCTTCTGCAGACAAATGAGCTGCCGTATTTTTTGTCACGATAATAGGCTTGGATGTTCCATTGTCAGTATCGACCAAGTAGAGTTCAGTATTGGGGAGAAGGCCTTGCTTAACAATCGTTTCGGTTAACACATCCAATTCAATAACCGCTGTAGCAACACCTAAAAAAGCATCTGTTTTTCGATCAAAAAAAGGCAGAAAGAGCAATATTCCATTTGAATTTTGAACCAACTTAAGTGGCGCTGTTGGATAAGCTTCACGAAGAAAAATCGCATTATCTAGGGCAAAACGTCGATCGGCTTGCGAATAAACATCGTAGCCCAACGCTGCGTCATTACCCTTTAAGGGACTAATAAAGGTCACTACAATATGTCGAGTTCTTGGCGCAACAGGTATAAGTTTGCCCTCGCTGTCTCTTTTTTTCACTTGAAAGGTATGGTCTGGGTAGCTTTTTTGAATCATCTGTTCAAAGCTAGCAATATCCTTTCCGGCTACAGCAAAGTTTAATGACACCCCAAGAATAGAATCATCTCGTCGCATTACACTGTCAGCAAAAAGCTCAAACTCATTCGCCTCAATCTGCTCACTACCGTTTATCAAACCAACAAAGCTATGCAGCATATCCACACTGTTTTTAATTCGATTATTAAGCAGCACTTCTAACAATTCAGCATTAGAACGAAACTCTCTCGATTGCTTGTTCCATTCCGAGTAACTGCTTCCACAAGACAGAACAATCGTAATAACCAACACAGTTAAAAAACCGCCGATTAATCGCAGCGGATGATCAAATTTATTACCAAAATATTTGGGGAAACACACGGCTAACCAAGGCACCATAACCAGTACCCCGATCATGTCACCGCCCCACCAAACCAGCCAATTGGTTAGAAACTCCTCTTTACCAATGATGCCAAAAGAAAGCAGCGACGTTGAACCAACACTAGCACTAATCAAGGTGGATAAGACACCGGCTAAGAAGATAAACCTAACCACTAAACTAGTACGATAAAATTGAAAAGGTATACCTACAAAGCGGCGAACCAAATAGCCGCCAACAAAAGACTGTAACGTTGAACCAAGGGCAATAAGAACGGGAAGAAACAAAGCAAAAACATGATTATTAACCCAAGTCGCACCAATGTTTAGTAACAAAGAACCTAGGAAAATACCGAACGGCGCTTGCTTAGGAAAAAAGATAGACGCCGCCACCGCCAAGCCAGAAGCAGGCCAAATAATCGTTGAGTATCCTGGTGAAATCGCAACAGCCAACCCCACAACGCCAAGGATAAAATACCCCATCGCAGTCAAGGCGACTATCGTCATCACTCTCATCATATTCACTTGCTCCATCAAAGATGGTTTAAGCATAGCTAAAACAGCGAGTTTTTAAGATTTAATATTGGTTACGTTATGTAATAAAAAGCAACTTGGTGGGGGGGTTATTTTAGAGAAAGACGAAGTATATATGGTGCCCAGAGACGGAATCGAACCGCCGACACGAGGATTTTCAATCCTCTGCTCTACCGACTGAGCTATCTGGGCAAATAGAAAAATGACTATGGAGATGTGCTAGCCATTTCGACCAAAAAAAAGCCTGCTAAAAATAGCAGGCTTTCTTCTTAATCATGGTGCCCAGAGACGGAATCGAACCGCCGACACGAGGATTTTCAATCCTCTGCTCTACCGACTGAGCTATCTGGGCAAGTGGGGCGTATTATAGAGAAACCTTTTTTTTGGTCAATAGTTTTTTTGAAAAAAAATTAAAAACTTAGTTTCTTCTGCTCGTCTGGTATTATCTTCCTATATCAAGGAGATAAACCAATGCTTCACATCGTACTTTACCAACCTGAGATTCCGCCTAATACAGGCAATGTTATTCGATTATGCGCTAACACTGGCTATCATCTTCATCTTATCGAGCCGCTTGGCTTTGAGCTTGAAGATAAGAAATTGCGTCGAGCCGGGTTAGATTATCATGAATTCACGCGGCTAAAACGCTATCCAGACTTTCAGGCATTTGTTGATCAAAATGAGATTGGCACTATCTACGCGTTGACAACAAAGGGCAGCCATACGCACAGTGAAGCAAGCTTTGCTGAAAATGATGTGTTGGTTTTTGGCCCTGAGACTCGTGGATTGCCTGCGGAGTTTATCGAGGCCTTGCCACCCGCTCAGCGCTTACGTTTGCCGATGCAAGCTAATTCTCGCAGCTTGAACCTATCCAATACCGTTGCTGTGATGGTTTACGAATCTTGGCGTCAGCTAGGTTATGCCATGCCAGCTGATAGCGAATAACCAACCGAGGTACGATGAATTCTCTTTCACTGCTCTTAAAGAAAAAAAATAGCCGTCGCCAATTTCGGAAAAAAGTACACCTGCATGAAACGGGCGATTTGAATAAACGTCTGATGCTGTTAGCGGGTGTGATTGCGATTCACAGTTTGGCGATGGTGTTCTTTGAAGATTTAAATTGGTGGCAAGCCTTCTGGCTGACCATGACATCGGCCAGCACCACAGGTTATGGCGATATCTCTGCAGCCACCTTTTGGGGACAGTTTTCTACTGTCGTATTAATTTATGGCATGGGTATTACCCTGCTAGCACAAATCGCCAGTGACTATGTTGAAATCAGGCTAATGCGTAAAGAAATGCGTATCAAAGGCCGTATGAAGTGGGACGACATGCAAAATCATATACTTATCATCAATACACCAAAATACGACGCAGAACGTTATTTAGGCTTGCTGATTAATCAGATCAGCCAAACACCTGAGTTAGTAGATATTCCCATTCAAATCCTAACGAAGGCGTTTCCTGAAGGCTTACCGCTTAATCTAAGATCACAAGGCGTAGTTCATCACACTGGCGATGCACTAGAAGATGGTATGTTGGAGTCAGCTGGGACTCACAAAGCGAAATACATTATTGTACTTTGCCAAGACGCTCAGGACAGCCACTCAGACAGCTTAACCTTTGATGCCTTGCATCGCGTTCAAGCGCTAAATACATCGGCCTTCGTGATGGCTGAGGCGATTAATGACTCTAATCGACCACGATTCAAGGCAGCTGGCGCAAACGCGGTCATACGCCCTGTGAGAGCCTATCCTGAAATGCTGGTACGGTCATTGATTGCTCCGGGAACAGAGCAAGTGCTGGAGGATTTATTTCGCCACCAAGGAGATCATACGATTCGCCTTGATGTGGAAATAACCGGCGTGACGTGGGCAAAAATCGTCACGACCTTAATCCAAAAGGATGTTGGCACTGCACTCGGGTATGTCAATAAAGACGGGGATATTATCACCCATCCGCAAACCTATTCACTCATCGATGCACAAGGACTGATTGTCCTCATCAACGACGACCAAGAGATTCCGTCATTAGCTGAAATTGGTCTGTTTTTTAACGAATAGAAAACTTAGAAATGGGTGTTCAAGAGACCTTTTCACGATGTAACAAGCACAGTAGTCGTGCAAAGGTCTCAGACTTGCTTATCTTGCAATTTAAGCCCAATAATTTCTACCTGGTTGCCATCCATCTGCCTAATGGTAAGGCGAATATTACCAAAACGTACTCGGTCACCGACAACTAGATGTTTACCAAGCTGACGCTGCAACAATTCAGCGGCAGTGTCAGCTTCATCAATACCATCAACCGGCACACCGTACACTTTCGCTAAATCGATCAAAGAGGCATCACCACGAATAGCGAACTCACCAAAGAAATTCTGCAACAAGAAAGACGTAGACGCTTTATGAGAGAAAATCTGCGCAACATCATTTACATCACCAGGATGCAATAACATCCAAATTCTATCGCCCGATTTCAGCTCGGTGTCGGCATTGACCACAATTGGCTTTTGATCACGAACAAGCGATACCAGCTGAGGCGTAGATACCGTCGCACTCGGCACATTTTGCACGATAGCCGCTGGAATTCGAACACCTTCCGCCTGAACCAAAAACTCATATAACTCTAGAGAATGATTCGAATCTGAATCGTTGATCAAGGAGAAACGCGTCGTTGGCGCAGGTGCAGGAGGAACGACAATCTTTAACCATCGCGCCACTTGTGGAACAGTCGAACCCTGTAGCAATAAAGAAATCAGCACTACAGTAAAGGTAATTTCGAACAACAACTCAGAATTGGAAAGACCAGCAATTACAGGGTAAAGCGCCAAGACAATCGGCACTGCACCACGCAAACCAACCCAACTAATATAAATGCGCTCGGGCCAGCGGAAGTCAAACGGCAATAAACAGATCATCACCGCCACAGGACGAGCCACGAAAATCAGAAAAGCGGCAATCGCAACAGCTTGCCAACCATGAGTCAAAAGACTCGATGGCGTAACCAACAATCCCAATAACAAGAACATGCCAGCTTGTGCTAACCAAGCCAAGCCATCCATCACTTGTGAAATAGCTTCTTGTTGCTTAATTCGCCCGTTACCAACGCTCAAACCAACCAAATAAACCGCAAGAAAACCACTGCCGCCAATCATATTGACGCCAGAAAATATGGCCAAACCAAATGAAATAATAAGAAGTGCGTACAAACCTTCGATCAAAGGAACACGACGCAGAATCATTAACAATAGCTTGCCGCCGAGTAAACCTAACACGCCACCTATGGCAAACTGTTGAATCATTTGCCCTAAGAAAGCCAAAACACTTAACTGATCCGCGCTTTGCAATAGCCCAGTTAGCATGACGACTAACAAAATAGCCATTGGGTCGTTGGCACCAGACTCTATTTCCAATGTACCGCCAACTCGCTCATTCAGCTTAACACCGCTATTGCGTAATAAGCTAAAGACCGCTGCAGCATCAGTCGAACCGACGATGGCGCCAAGTAATAAGCCATAGATCAGCTTAACGTCTAACAACCAAGCGGCAAAAGCACCAACAGATGCAGTTGTAATCACAACACCTAAAGTAGCAAGTGATAAAGACGGCCAGAGAGCCACTCGGAAAGTGCTGGTTTTAGTCTGCATACCACCATCCAAAAGAATGACGGCTAAAGCCAGATTACCAACAAAAAAGGCAAGACTTGGATTGTCGAAATCCAGACGGCCTAATCCCTCTTCACCAGCAAGCATTCCCATCCCGAGAAAAACCAGCAATAAAGGTAAGCCGACACGAACGGTAAAAGAACTTGCTAGAATACTGACTAGTAGCAGTATTCCAGCTAAAAATATAAAACTATTTGTGTCGATAGCGATAACAACCTATTCGTTATAATTGACCTGTAAGCGTTAAGTACTTTTCCATTAACTGCTCTTCTGTTTCCTTACGATTGGGATCCAAAGGAATACAATCTACAGGGCACACTTGCTGACATTGAGGTTCGTCAAAATGCCCTACACATTCAGTACATTTTGATGGATCAATAATATAAATCTCATCACCCTGAGAAATAGCCTCGTTCGGGCACTCAGGTTCACACACATCACAATTGATGCATTCATCGGTAATAATAAGAGACATTCTTCTCTCCTAAAACCGCTACATAATCTATAACACCATCATGTAGCAGGACGTAAAAAAACAGAAACTAAATCGTTTGATAATGTTCTTGCAGAACACGCTTCACTTCTGGATTAACAAACTGTCCAAAATCACCATTCAAAGACGCAATCTCACGTACTAATGTTGATGAAATATAAGAGTGCTTCTCAGAAGGCGTCAAAAAAATACTTTCTACATCTGGCGCAATCGCACGGTTCATATTGGCTAGTTGGAACTCGTACTCAAAATCAGAAACAGCACGCAAGCCACGAATCACCACTTTGCCACTGACAGAGCGTGTAAACTCAGTTAGCAAGTTATCAAAGCCAACCACTTCAACATTAGTCAAATGGCCCAATACTTCTTTTGCCAATGATATACGCAATTCATGAGACAGTGCCGGGCGCTTTTTAGGGCTCGCAGCGACGGCTACGATAACTTTTTCAAATAGCTTTGATGCGCGTTCAACCAAATCCGTATGGCCGTTAGTAATAGGGTCAAATGTCCCCGGATAAACCGCAATCGTACTCATAGCTTTCATCCAACAAATTAATAAGGGAGAAGGAGTCGGGCAGCGACGACTTTTTGTCCGCTCTAGTTCCCGTTTAGGGGTCGCATCATATAGGAATACGCCTCTGTTCTCAATTCACCGAGTCACGACGAGAATACTCCCGTCAAAGGTTAAGTATGTTTATTATATTAAATACTATAAGGTGCTAGTACTTGTTTCAAAAAAGAAATCGCAAGAAATATAAAAATTGGTGATAAATCTAGTCCACCTAAAGTTGGAATAACTCGCTGGCAAGCACGATATAAAGGAGCAGTAATTTGCCCTACTAACATAGCTCCTGGGTGATTTGCACCTGGCGCCACCCAACTTAAAATAACCGAAATAAGCATCGCCCAAAAATACAGATCTAACAAATGATACAAAGTGCCAGCAAACGTATAAATAGCGTAGCTGATAGGTGATATCGCCACACCTTTAATCATCACAATAAAGAAAACCGTCAATAACTGAACCGCAAGCGCCAATACAAGAGACGCGGTATCTAATCGACCAATGGCTGGAATGATTTTTCGCAAAGGTAAAACCAGAGGACTTGTCGCCTTCACAATGCCTTGGCTAATTGGATTATAAAAATCCGCACGCGTCAATTGAAGCACTAAACGTAGTAATACAATAAATAAGTAAAGATTACAGATAACCTTTACGAGCATAACAAATGGATCTGAATACATCGTGTATAGTCCTTAATTAGTCTTTCTTAGCAGCGAAGTCTGCCGCCATTTCTTTTGATCGGTTAACGCAGGCCATCATTGCATCTGCGACTATTTTATCAATATCAGCAGCCTCAAAAGACAACAAAGCTTGCTCTGTTGTTCCCTTTGGCGAAGTAATATTCTTACGCAGTTGAGCAATAGGCTCGTCTAGTTCCATTACCATTCGTGCTGCGCCAAACATAGCATTGCTGGCTAGTTCACGACTTGTTGCCTCATCTAGGCCTTGTTCTTTTGCATTTTTAACCATGGCTTCAATAAAACGAAAGAAATACGCAGGCGCACTGCCAGACAAACTCGTTACCGTGTGCATGTGAACTTCATTTTCAACCCAAACAGAGTTACCAATGCTAGAAAATAGTTCACTCACCCAGTTCTTTTGCTCGCCATTTGTGTGTTCATTGGCAATTAAGCCTGTCATGCCAGCACCAATTTGTGACGGTGTATTTGGCATACTACGAACCACAGCAACCGGTTTACCTAACCAATGAGCCAACGAATCTAACTCAATTCCCGCAGCCACTGAAATAAACAATTGGTCTTCGCGTACATGAGATGAAAAATCTTCCACCACGGCTTGCATTTGTGCTGGTTTAACACACAACACCACGACATCAGCCTGACTTACAGCCGAATCATTATCTGCCAACATGGCGATACCATATTGCTCGTGATAGTACTCACGTTTTTCTGGTGTTCTAGACGTACCGATAATTTTCTCAGCAGGATAGCCACTCGCCAACATGCCACTAAAAATCGATCTTGCCATATTTCCCACGCCGATAAAGGCAATACTTGGTGTCATTTTATATCCTACTCTTTCGTTATTTAAGCAGATAATAATCCATCTACTTATTCAAAAATGCTCTGGTATGCAAAATCGCTCATACTTTAACTGAATTACGCTTTAGCGGAATAGTCTCGTTCACCAAAAATCGCCGTCCCAACACGAACCATGGTACTGCCAGATTGAATCGCCGCTGGCAAATCTCCAGACATGCCAATAGATAAGGTATCTATCATGCTATCGGATTTGGATAATTCAACAAAAGCTTGCCTCAAAGGTTCATAAACCAAACATTGTGCTTCATGACTTTCCTGAGGGGCAGGAATCGCCATCAAACCTCGAAGACGTAAATTAGGTAGCTCTGTAATTAAAGCAACCATGTCATTTAACTCAGACAAAGCCACTCCAGCCTTACTTTCTTCACCGCTAATATTCACTTGAATGCAAACATTGAGCGGCGGCAAATCTTTAGGGCGCTGCTCACTAAGACGACGAGCAATTTTCTCACGGTCAATAGAGTGCACCCAATGCATGGTTTCTGCGATAAGACGAGATTTGTTCGACTGAATTGGTCCAATAAAGTGCCATTCAATATCTGCTAAGTGTGCCAAAGCATGAAATTTATCCACCGCTTCTTGCACGTAGTTCTCACCAAAGGCTCTCTGACCTGCCGCATAAGCAGCTTCAAGCGCAGATAACGGCTTGGTCTTACTGACTGCTAACAAACGTACACTACCAGTCTCTCGCTGATACTGCTGCACAAGCTGATCTACTTGCTGAGAAACCCGCGTTAAATTTGTTTTAATTTCTAGTGCTTCGTTGCTTTCGACTTTAATCGCCATTTCGCGCCACGCTCCGCTCATATCAAGATGTAACGAGTTAATCCTGTGACTGTGATTGCATTCCCCATAATAAATACCTGAATAGCACCTCAGGAAAGCACAGGGGAGGCATAATAGCATCTTTTTAAAAGGCAGAAAAAAGCTTACAAGGAAGACTTAAAAAGAATGTTTATAAGGCTTTATTACAAAGAATAAAAGTCCGCGCTAGAACCATAGCATTCACCATGAAATTCAAGGCGATATCCGGATATGTTTTTCAGAGAGTTAGCAGCGAATAAAGCCGCTTGATGAAGTGATTCCAACGATGAATGCTCAGGATAAAAAGCAATACCAATAGACAAGCCTTCGCGTATTAAACGGTTGTCTGAAAACTTGGGAGAATTAAGAGATTTCAATAATTTTGCGGCAACTATTTCAGCGTCTTCCAAATGCTGAATGCGAATCCCCATGACTAACTCACGTTCATCATAATGCGCGATAAGATCATTATCTCGCACGGTGTCGCTCATTACCTCAGCCAGTAGCTTCAAGTCTGTATCATTAACCTTTGAAGAAGACAGCAAACGAAGAGAAAATAATGCTGCGCGCTGAAAATGGCGACGAGAATCCTTTAAAACAATACCAAAACTGTTTTCAAAACTGTAGCGCCTTAGTAAGCCCGTCGTAGGATCCCGATGACTATCTTCTAACAATAAATAATCCGCTTGCTCTCGTTCAAATACGGCACTTAACCAAGCGGCATAACTGTCTAGCGCAAGCGCCATCAGCTCACCTTCAAGCCGAACTTCTTCACGCTGAAACACCAACATAAGATAAATCGAACCTTGGCAATCAGACACACTGACCATAGAAACATCAGAAAATGTATGATCCTTTAAAAACGGCAACCAATGCTTCCAACCTGATGCACTCTGAATATCAATGTCGTGACGTTTCGGACAAGACGGGCTTGCCGCAAAGGTAATTAAAGCTTGAGGTACAATGCTCAATTGACCGTTGGAGTTCAGTAAACGATCATTTATAGAATCGGTATATTGCAAGCGCCACTGCAAACACTCTTTATCACAAACAATAAAAAGACAATACGCATTGGGCAACTGGCTTTGCATTTTATTTTTAAAACGATTGAGCGAGGTACTTAACAAGGATCCCTTGGAGATAACCTGAAGCATCTGCGGCATATCACAGTACAAGTTCTTTACAAAATCTCGCTCTTTTTCAAGATATGCAACACGAGACCGCAAGACCTGCTGTTCCTTGAGCAATGAATTTGAAGAGTCGATCGACATAAAATACTAAAACCATAATAATCTGTAATTCAAACTAGATTAACTGGCTGATATAAAAAGTAAAGGAATAGTAAGGCCAAGTGAAAGAAAAACTCTCAATCAGCCTTACTAATTGGCTTAAACAGCCTGATAGACGCGTTGTCCAGAAATATAAGTCGACATCACACGCCCAACAAATTCATCACCGAAGTAAGGTGAGTTATGCCCTTTTGTCTTGCGGCCTTCATATGACCAGACCCAACGTGCGGTACTGTCGAACAAAATAAAGTCTGCAAAACTACCAACTGACAAAGAGCCTGCCTCTAAACCAAAGCAAGCTGCTGGACCAGATGTTAGACACGTCAACACGGTAGAAAAGTCTAAATCGCCTTCATCCATCAGTTGCATAGCCAAAGGTAATAATATCTCGACGTTCGCCATACCCGGCTCTGTTGCCGCAAATGGCGCAATTTTCGCCATTTTTTCGTGAGGCTGATGATCTGAGCAAATGGCAGAAATAACACCGGCTTTAATACCTTCGATTAAGGTCAAACGATCTTCATCACTGCGTAGCGGTGGCAGCACATGATAATGGCCATCGAAACGACTCAGAACCTGATCATTAAGCAATAAATTATGAACCGCCACATCGGCCGTCACATCTAATCCAGATGCTTTTGCATCAGCAATCATCTCAACAGACTTAGCACAAGACAATCGAGCAAAGTGCGCGCGAACACCGGTTTTTTCAACCAGCAACAAATCACGCATCAGCGCGATGGTTTCTGCTTCTTCAGGAATACCTGCTAAACCATGCATGGTTGACATCAAGCCTTCGTGGGCACAACCGCCTTCTGAAAGGCTCGCCTCGTCAGGATGGAAAACCACCAGCAAATCATGCGTCGCAGCGTATTCAAGTGCGCGAGACAACACTTTAGTGCTCGCCATCGGATGACGATGATTCGATAAGGCGATACAACCAGCATCCGTTAAAGCAACCATGTTGCTCAGCTGAGCTCCTTCTAAACCTTGCGTCAATGCGCCGAGGGGAAATACATTGGCCATTCCCGCATCATCCGCTTTATCTTGAATAAGCGCAGCAACGGCAGCGGTATCAACGATTGGGCGTGTATCAGGCGGACAAACCAAAGTCGTTACACCACCGGACACAGCAGCACGACCTTCAGTGGCTATATTGCCTTTTTGTGTCATGCCAGGCTCGCGAAGAGAAACCGCAAGATCCACCAAGCCTGGCAATACCCATTGACCAGATGCATCTATCACTTCAGCGTCTTCAAAGCCTTCTGGTGCCTCACCAATCGCTACGATTTTTTGATTATCAACAAACAGATCCGTTACGGCATCAATGTCTTGACTCGGATCGATTAAACGACCATTTTGAATACGTAATTTCATGTTATTTTTCATCCTTCGCTGCTGGCGTTTCATCACTTTGCAACTGACCGCTCATTGCCATAGACATGACAGCCATTCGCACTGCGATACCATTAGTGACTTGGTTCAAAATGACTGAGTGTTTGCCATCTGCAACTTCTGAGGATATTTCCACACCACGGTTAATTGGGCCTGGGTGCATAACAATCGCATCAGGTTTCGCCCAAGCAAGCGTTTCTTCCGTCAAACCATACAAGCGGTAGAATTCGCTTTCACTAGGCAGCAAAGCGCCTTTCATGCGTTCTTTTTGCAAACGCAACATCACGATCACGTCAACGTCTTTTAATCCGGCTTCTAAATCATGGCAAATGGTCGCACCCATCTCCGCAAAGAAGCTCGGCACTAAAGTTTTCGGGCCAACTAAGCGAACATCACTAACGCCTAATGTTGTCAGTGCTTGAAGCTGTGAGCGTGCCACACGAGAATGAAGAATATCGCCAACAATAGCGATCTTAAGGCCATCGAAGCTGCCTTTGTGACGACGAATCGTCAGCATGTCTAACATTGCTTGAGTTGGGTGAGCGTGACGGCCATCACCAGCATTGATAATAGCGACGTTAGGCGTGCAGTGTTCGGCAATAAAGTGAGCGGCGCCACTGTCAGAATGACGGACGATAAACATATCGCTTTGCATCGCTTCCAAGTTTTTTAAGGTATCCAGTAAGGATTCCCCTTTCGAGGTCGCTGATGTTTCAATGTTGAGGTTAATGACATCTGCCGACAAACGCTTTGCGGCTAATTCGAACGTCGTACGAGTTCGAGTTGAATTTTCAAAAAACAAATTCACCACGGTTTTACCGCGTAACAGAGGTACCTTCTTAACCGACTGCTCTCCCATTGATAGGAAAGAATCCGCTCGATCAAGAATCTCCGTCAAAATAGTTTTGTCCAATCCATCCAGCGTTAAAAAGTGCTTAAGCTGCCCGTGTTCATTTAACTGTAATGCCCGAGGCTCGGATCGCATCATGGTTTGCTTTCCTCAAACTGCAAAGACGATGGTGTCGTCTTTCTCTATTTAAAATAGGATATTCAGATAGGAAAATGCCCGGTACAGAAAAACTGCAACCGGGCATTAATGACACTAAACGGTTGTCCCACCGTATTTTTTTGGTGAGATTTCATTCTTCTAACCGCTGTATCGTCAATCTTATCCATGCGTTAATTGTCGTACGTGTTCGACAAAAAATAAAGCTTTGTTATGCATATTAATGGGTATCAATCACAGAAACACTCAATGGGCTCGGCCCAACCAACTTAACCCTTTGATCAGGATTAAGCGTCAAGTGCTCACCGACGATATCTGCTGCTATCGGTAGCTCGTGCTGACCTAAATCATAAAGGATTGCCAAGGTGATACTGGCAGGTCGACCGAAATCAAATATTTCATTCATTGCCGCTCGAATCGTACGGCCAGACATCAAGACATCATCCACTAAGATCACGTGGCGATCTTCAATCGCTGGCAATAAAGTTTGATTTACCTTTGGGTTCAAGCCAGCTTTGGTAAAATCATCACGATAAAAAGTGATGTCTAACGTCGCCAAAGGTTCTGTCGTTGGCACAGCTTCCATCAAGCGCTCAGCAACCCAAACACCACCCGTATGAATCCCCACGACAATGGCATCCTCGATGTTGTTCTTTTCACAATACGCTGCCAATTGCGTTTTCATCGACGCCAGAGAATGCTCTAAATCTAACTTCATTGTCTTTCAAACCTTGCTCTTAAATTCATAATAAAACACCGTTCAACAAGCAGTTCCTTAGTAAGACTCTGCAAACCAAGTCTCTAAAATCATTTGAGCGGCCAAACCATCTACCGAATTCTCTTTAAAATTACGATTGCCTCCGCGAGCAATAACTTGACCCTTGGCTTCATAAGAAGATAACCGTTCGTCCATCATATGGTAAGGAAGGTTAAAACGTCCATGCAATCGTTTGGCAAATTTACGTGCACGTTGACACATCTCATTTTCTGAACCGTCCATATCAAGTGGCAAGCCAACCACAAAGGCGTCTGGCTTCCATTCTTCAACGATACGCGTGATTTCATCCCAATTAGGAATACCTTCTTTGGCTTTTAGTGGGTCAAGCGGCTGAGCGGTGCCAGTAATGCTCTGACCAATAGCAACGCCAATACGCGTGGTACCAAAGTCAAAGCCCAATACTGAGCGAACAGTATTGGGCTTCTGGTTATCGTCTAACGATGTTCCTGTAGAGATTGACCCTGTCATTAACCATGTCCTATATCCGGTGAAAGTCTTGTCATATCAATTCCCAATACGCGCGTTGCGGCGGTAAATTGCATATCACTTGGTGTGTGGAATAATACGTCTAAATCCGCCTCACATACCAGCCAATCATTATTTGCGATTTCAGCTTCAAGCTGTCCTGCATCCCAGCCAGCACAACCTAATGTTATACGAAAGGCATCAGGTCCATTGCCTTGTGCAATATCTTCCAATGCTTCCAAAGAAGCCGACAGAGAGACCTCATCAGTCACTCGCAAGGTATTACTCCAGACTTTATCCGTTGTGTGCAAAATAAATCCGCGCTCAGCTTCCACTGGGCCACCTGTGTAAATTGGTTCAGAGCTTAAACGTGGGTTGTGAATTTGAATTCCAAGGTGATCCGCCAATTCTGTAAAATCAACATTTGAGGGACGATTGATAATAATCCCCATGGCGCCCGCTTTGGTGTGTTCACAAAGATAAATAACTGTATGTTCAAAATGTGGGTCGTCTAGGTGTGGCATAGAAATTAAAAAGTGATTTTTAAACGAATCGAAAAATGCATTCATAGTCATGAGCCCTCTTTAATTGATGACAGCGCAAGGATAGCGCTATTTACTAAAACCTAAGAAGTACCTGAACTTAAGACAAAACTCGCCAATTAAGACGTGATATATACATAGAGAAGAGCAAAAGAAGACGGCAAATAAAAATAGCCGACTCCTGCAGTATAGGACAAACAGAGCGTTTGCCTACCCCCAAACTACAAATTATTACCGAATCCCTTCAAAACTCACATTTCAAGCAGTAAACTAGCACTCTTAATCCTTAATATAGGATTAAGAACACCTTTTCGAGCTTTGGAGGCATGTTATGTCCTTACTATCATCACAAAACGTCCAAATACAATCAGCTTATGCTGAGATGTTTGATCGTCTACATGCGATGAGTTTGGCAGCATGGATTCAGCACTACCAAGCAGAAACCGTCGATTTACGCTACTTTTTCCATAGCGGCTGGTCTTCTTAGACTTTCCATATTGCCCAAACCAACCAACTGCTTTTCGATTCAACGAAAGCAGCGTTTCAATAAAATAATTGGCAATACAGGAAACTATCATGCAACTACAAGCGATCGATTACACCAGCCCAACCGCCGCAGAAGACTTTGTAAAATCTCTTCGCGAAACAGGATTTGGCGTTCTTAAAAACCACCCTATTAAAAAAGATTTAGTGTCTGCTATTTATAAAGAATGGCAAACCTTTTTTGATAGCAAATCTAAATACGACTATCGCTACAATGTCGGCACACAAGACGGTTTTTTCCCACCTGATGTTTCAGAAACCGCCAAAGGGCACACTAAAAAAGACATTAAAGAGTACTTTCACTATTATCCATGGGGGCAATGCCCAGAAGATAAAAAAGCGCTTTTAGAACAATACTATAAAGAAGCAAACACGCTTGCATCAGAACTACTGGCATGGGTCGAAAAACACTCGCCAGCTGAAGTAGCACAGCATTACTCACAATCCCTTTCCAGCATGGTGGAAGGCAGCGATCAGACATTGCTGCGTGTATTACACTACCCGCCACTTAAAGGTGACGAAGAGCTGGGGGCGATTCGTGCTGGCGCACACGAAGACATTAATCTATTGACGATACTACCTTCGGCCAACGAACCTGGCTTACAGGTGAAAGCCAAAGATGGCTCTTGGATGGACGTACCTTGTGATTTCGGTACTTTGATAGTAAACATTGGCGACATGCTACAGGAAGCATCTGGCGGCTATTTCCCGTCGACTTCTCATCGCGTAATTAATCCAGAAGGCGCTGACAAAACCAAATCACGTATTTCTTTGCCTTTGTTCCTTCATCCAAAACCTGAAGTGGTCTTATCAGAACGCCACACGGCCAAAACCTATTTACACGAACGATTAGTTGAGTTGGGCGTTATTTAACCTTCAATCTTTCCATTTTAACAAACAAAAAAGCCGCTACTCATATCGATATGGACAGCGGCTTTTTACTTGCATGTAACGTTTAACCGCCTGTTACCCGAATAATCACTGGAATACACACCACAATCACGATAGAAGAAACCAACGTCGTTGTGGCAATGGCATTTGCCGTTGATTTCCCATCATCACCTTTTGCCACCGCAGTAACATAAGCCGATGCAGCCGTTGGCGCAGCAAGAAAAATAAACAAAAACAACAATTCTTTTTGGTTAAAACCAAGCGCATAACCCAACGATGTAAACAAAATAGGGCTTAATGCGACTTTACTTAAAATCGCCATAGGAAAGTGTTTAGGCAAGGTGAACCCGCTGGTCACTAGCGAGCCACCAATACAAACCAATGCCAACGGCAAAGACAATCCACCAATTAAAGAACCGGTTTTCACAACAAAAGCAGGGAGCTTCAAACCAATTAAATTCGCGACCACACCTAGTACAATACCCAGTATTAGCGGGTTCTTCAGCAAACTTTTTAAGACGGGAACCAGCTGTAATTTACCGTGGCTGTAACGGGTTAAAATGACTTCAGCGAGAATATTAAATAATAAAACGCTCAAGCCCGACATTACACCACCAAGCGCAACCCCATCTTGCCCGAACATATTAACCACTAACGCGACACTAAAAATCCCACAATTACCGCGAAAAGCAATTTGAACAAAGACGCCTCGCTGCCGCTCAGGAACATCAAGCTTCACCGCTAATAACCACGACAGTAGAAAGGTTAGAACAATGGAAACAATAAAATAGGCAGCTAAATCAACACTAATAAGCCCATTTAGATTATTTCCCAGCATGCCGAAGAAGAACATGGCAGGCATAGAAACCTGAAAAACAAATCGCGAACTAATAAGAATAAAACCATCATTTATTAGCTGGATACGGCGCAAAAATGCCCCCATCGCAATCATCAACAGCACTGGCGCGGCCACATCCAAAATCACGCTTTGCGTTTCTAACAACATAGACTCCCTCAAAAAACACTCTTAAACCGCCTTGGTTAATAGAGTACTCCATCTATAAATTTAAAATTCTATTTTATACCAACTTTCCATTCTCTAATTGAGGAATTTTTAAGGGATTTTGAATCTTGCTGGCTCATTTTTTGATGTGCATTCAATACTTTATGGCATTAAAAAAGGGAGTTCCAACAACTCCCTTTTGACTTAATATCCGCTTTAACAACAATTATTTAGCTATTAAAGGTCAATCCCTTTGGATTTAAGCAATTCAGCCACTTCGATAATCTTGCCGGTTTTTACCGATTCTTCTGCTGCACAACCCACCACAACAGACCAGAAACCTTCTTCAACTGTTGCGCTGTTGGTTTTTTTGCCTGCCATTTGATCGGCAAAAGCAATGTGCTCGAACCAAGTTGCACCATTGTGGCCGGAGGCTTCGATCAATTTAGGGTAGCTTGGCTGTGATGTTTTAGACGGACGATTCTGACCACAGAAAACTTCCATTTCGGTACGCAAACGTGCGTTTTCACTGAAGTCTTCGATCTCAGCCGCTTTCACACGACCTTCATCACCGCACACCAATAGCTCTTCATGGAACATAGGGGCAAACATGCAAAGGTTGAAACCTGCGCGAACGCCATTTTCATATTCTACAGTCACAAAAGCGCTATCAAGAATATCGGATTTTTCGCCTTTGAATTCAAAGTCACGGAAGTTGGTAGACTGGGAACCATTGGCATAAACACGAACAGGACGAGACTGTGCGAACAAATTCATTAAATCAAAGTAGTGGCAGCATTTTTCCACCAGCGTACCACCAGAGAATTTAGAGAACTTGTTCCACTGGTTTACTTTATCAAGGAACGGAATACGGTGTTCCATGATGTTGATCATCTTCACTTCACCCACAGCTTTGCGCTCTAGTACTTCGTGAATGGCTTCGGAATAGATAGATTTATAACGGTACTGCAAACCGATCTGCAAAACAGCGCCGTATTCTTTCGCCATTTTGGTGATTTCGTAGGCATCTTCTAACTTGGTCGCCATCGGCTTTTCCATGAAGATGTGTTTGCCCGATTTGATCGCTACTTTTAGAACATCAAGGTGAGTAAAATTAGGCGTACAAATTAAAATACCGTCAACTTCTGGGTCATTACAGGCTGCTTCTAGGCTGTCGTAGACTTTGAAATCTTCATCGGTGATTTTAGCGAATTCTTCTTTGGCTACTTTAACGCTGCGCTCGTTTAGGTCGAACACACCATGAATAGCAGAACGACCAACACGAGTCGCCACACGCATGTGTTCCATACCAATCATGCCGCAACCAATCAGGTTCACACGAAACTGCGCTGGCTCTTTGGCGAAGAAGTGACGTTCTTCTTCGTTGATGTAATGAAAAGCTGGGCCTGTGTAACTGAATAACTGTCCGTCGATTTTTTCTCTGCTCATGGTATCTCACCTAACTTAGAATTATTTTGTAAGGCTAAGATAGGAAAAGCGCATCATTATGTCTAATATATGTTAATCACATGCTTAATATGAAAAAGATATCATGCGTTTTAGAAAACTGAATTATTTTATTACCGTGGCGGAAGAGCTGCATTTTGGACGCGCTGCGGCTCGATTACATATTGCCCAGCCACCACTGTCACAACAAATTAAAGCCATTGAAGATGAACTTGGCGCCGTACTGTTTGAGCGCAGCAGCCAAAAAGTCTCTCTGACACCAGCAGGAGAAGCTTTGCTACCTCAAGCAAGAGCACTGTTGCAGAACTGGGAAAAGATACAAGAACAAGTTCGCAGTGTTGCCAACGGGACAGCTGGTAACCTATCGCTTGGGTTTGTTTGGGCGGCTGGCACACCGCATTTTTCCAAAGGCATTGCTCAGTTCAAACAAGACAATCATGGCGTCACTTTGAATCTAGAAGAAATGACCACGACCCATGCCTTGGATGCGCTAAGAACAGAAAAAATCGACTTGGCGATGATCTTCCTCAATCCCTTGATGGACATCACCGACCTAGAAAACCAAGACTATGAAACACAAAAACACCTTCTCGCCTTGCCAGAGAATCATCCACTCGCGCAAAAAGAAAGTGTGCCTTTAAGTGACTTGCACCAGCTGCCGTTTATCTCGTTTGTTAGACAAGCGCATCCGTCTTTATACGACCAAATCATGCATCATCTTCATGCAGCAGGCGTCGAGCCTAATATTGTACAAATCGCTCGGTTGACTCAGACCACTCGAACCTTAGTTGCTGCGGGTGTGGGCATTGCGCTTGTACCGGAATCCACGCAATTCGATCAACGAGAAGGCTTGACCTACCGCCCGATTGATGGCGTTTTACCAGAACTCGATATCCACTTTGCATGGCGTAAAAACAGCCTAACGCCCTTGATGGAAAGATTAATCACTCATCTTCAAGCACAAGTACCAAGCTAATCTAGCCCAACACATTTCTGAAAAAAAATACTCAGACCCAAATCCACGCAAAAAAAAGACAAAAAAAAGCCAGTGCAAGCACTGGCCTAACGGAAAATCACCGTTCAGAAGGATTTATTAAGATTAGTTCTGCGCCATGTAAGCTTCATCAATAGATGCTTCACATGATTTAACCGCATTCTCTGTGGTTTCTACCCACTTAGCGCCATATTCGTTCACGAACCAAGCACGAACTGGTTTCGCTGCTTCTTGGAACTGAGCTTTTTCTTCAGCCGTTGGCGCATAAACGGTACCGCCAGACGCCTTAAACTCGTTATACGCTTCTATCTGACGACGTTTTGGCATTACGGTCGTCACTTCACGCAAAGCATCAAAACCGTCCATCATGATGTGCTGAAGATCTTCAGGCATATCTTTCAGAGAGTCGTTATTCATCCACCACATAGACGCCATATAACCATGGCCATCTAGCGTCATGTATTTAATATGTTCGTTAAATTTCATGCCCATGATGTCGGTAATGCCGTTTTTCGTACCTTCCACCAAGCCAGTTGCCAATGAGGTATACACTTCTGGCCAAGGCACAGCTGTTGGGCTACCACCCATTGCTTTCACAAGCTGCATTTGGATTGGTGAGTTGATCGTACGAATCTTCAAACCTTTCACGTCAGCCGGTGTTTTAATCAATTTATTGGTTGTCGCAAAGTTACGCCAGCCACCGGTATTACCAATGGTCATTAAACGCATGGTGCCAGTACGATCTAATAGTTCTTTACGAATTGGCCCAACCAGCATTTCATTGTTCAAGGCACATTCAGCAACACGATCGGTTGGGAATATATACGGAATATCCAGCGCTTGAATCTCTGGAAAGACGTTAGACAGGCCGCCAGTCGTGGTATTAAATACTTGGATTAAGTTGGCTTGTAACGCTTCAATACATTCTGTTGGGTTACCGCATAGTTGACCACCAGAATAAATATTAACGTGAATACGACCGTTAGATTGTGCTTCAACATAATCTTTCAATACCACCGCGCCGTCATAATCTTCATCGCTAGTGTTAGAAAGGTGGACAATATTGAAGTCATAATCCGCCGCAAGTGCTGGCATAGCGGCAAGAGATAAGCTCGCTGCCATTAGTGTTGGAACAAAAGCAGCTGTGGTCTTTTTTAGTAAATCGGTTTTTTTCATTTCGAAGGCTCCGTTTTTTATTCTTGGATCACGTATTTTTATTCTTGAGTCACGTAAGTGGTAAACAAGCCAACAGAACATTTATTAACAAATCGTCATACGATTATTGATAGTAAATGAACGCATATCTTGTTATAACTTGTTTTATATCTTATATAAGACATGAATTACAAGAAAATAACAGTTTTTTTTCTTCCATTTACGTATTCTAAGAACAATAAATTCACAACAGGTTAAGCCATGACAGACACTACACCGAAGCCATCACCTATCTTCAAACCTCTGTACAAACAGGTTCAAGAGTTGATTACAGAGAGAATTATTGAAGGCATTTGGAAGCCCGGTGAAATATTACCGAGTGAGTTCCAACTGGCGGATCTACTGGGTGTCAGTCAAGGAACCGTTCGCAAAGCACTCAACGCGCTTACCGAAGATAACGTATTATTTCGCCGTCAAGGCGTCGGCACCTTTGTGTCAGAGCACACCTTGCAAAAAATGATGTTCCATTTTTTTCATTTTAAAAGTGATAACGGTGATGTTCCCGAGCTGCCTTATGCGCAGTTACTCGAAACACGCTTGATCACACCAGACGACAGCCTGCGCACTCTTTTTGATATCGCTTCAGATGAAAAAGTCATTGAAATCCATCGTGTACGCTCAATAAAAAATACGGCTTCTATTCGCGAGCTTATTTACCTTCCTCATCGTTTCTTTATAGATTTAGATAAAGAGGAAAAACTTCCGCATTCGTTGTATCACTACTACCAACAGCATTTTAATATTACCGTTCACAAAGCCACAGACAAACTAAAAGCCGTGTTAGCCGATGAACAAGACCAAAGTGTTTTAAACATCGCCGCAGGACAGCCTTTGTTAGAAGTGACACGAACCGCTCGTGCGTTAGACGGACGTACTGTCGAGTACCGAATCAGTCGAGCCAATAGCCAAGACCTACATTATCTTGTCGAACTCAATTAACTGACTCTCTACATTAACAAGCAAAATTAACCAACTAAAAAAGAGCGCCCGACAACAAGGTCAATGCGCTCTTTTTTTATGGCCTTTCTATTTAGTGAGAGCTTTTCATCCCTATTAAAAGCCCTGCCACATCAAGCTGACACCAGACAGTAACAACAAGCTAAACGCCACAAAACGCATCGCTCGACCAGAAATTGGCACCGGAAACTTTCTCGCTACTAAGGTCGCTATCACAACCACAGGAAGGCCCAGAGCACATAACAACCAAGTCTCGGTATCGACGCCTTGTGTCATGCTGACCGATCCCACGCGTAATGCCGCTGTGCAACAAAATATTCCTAACAACGTCGCGCGTATTCTGGCCTGATCATCTGGCTGACGATACATCATGAAGGTAATTGGCGGGCCAAAAGTCGCAAACATGCCGCCCATCACACCACCTATCACACCACTGACAGCAAAAGCCCCAGAAGAAGACTCACACCTGACTTTATGAGCTTGAAGCATCATCACCAAGCTGCTGACGACAATGCACAAACCTAAACTGAATTTCAGCCAGCCCAGTGCATTTTCACCAAGGTAGCCAAGCAGCCATACGCCAAGAAAAATGGCTGGTAGACAAGGCAAAATAAAACCCCAAAAAGCGCGGCGATTTATCTTTTTCCAACCCCCACCATAAAGCCCAATGCCAGCATTAATAAGACTTAGCACACTCACTGCAAACGCCGTGACTTCAATGGGCGCTAAACCTAAGGCAGACACGCTGCTCACGACAATCAACCCAAAGGCAAAACCTGTCGTCGCTTGAATGTAACTGCCGAGAGCAAAAAACAATAATAAAAGCAGGCTCGAACTATCCATAAGCATAAAAGCCTCCCTCGTTTGTTACCTTCTTAAATATTCCGAGAACTAGTTGCTTACATCCCATCAGGAGGCAAAGCCAAGTAAACGAGGCAAGGTCATCGTCAATGCTGGGATATACGTAATCAGCAGAATAACCAGAATATGAACCGCTAGATAAGGCAGCATTTCACGGCTAATCGTCTCAACTCGCTCACCACTCACACTGGAGGCGACAAATAGCACCAAGCCCATTGGAGGCGTCGTCAAACCTATGGTTAAGTTCACACACATCACGATGGCAAAGTGCAATGGATCAATACCAAATTGCGTCACGATAGGACCAAGAATCGGCCCCAATATAAGAATCGCTGGGCCTGCGTCTAAGAACATGCCAACAAACAAAAGTAGCAAGTTAATGATCAGCAATAACAACAATGGGTTTTCAGTCAGAGAAACCATGATCGCAGCGACTTTTTGTGGCGCGCCAGACAAACTAATCACCGAAGAAAAAGCGACCGCGCTGCCCACAAGGAACAAAATTACCGCAGACGATTTCGCCGTCGCGTAAAACAAGCTAGGTAAACTACTCACTGTCATGGTTTTCGACATCAAGCTAACAATCAAGGCGTACGCTGCCGCAACTGCTGCGGCTTCTGTTGGCGTAAACACACCAGACAAAATACCGCCAAGCAAAATCACCGGCGTTAATAAAGGCCAAAAAGCTTGTTTGACTGCCGTGCCACGCTCTTTCCATGTCGCTTTTTCAGACGCAACTTTGTAACCACGACGACGTGCTAAAAACCAAGTCATCGCCATCAAGCTAACACCGACCAAAACGCCCGGCACAATACCTGCGGCAAACAAACCACCCACCGACACGTTCATCACAAACGCGTACAAAATCATGATGCCGCTTGGTGGAATAATCGGACCGATCACCGAAGACGCTGCCGTCACAGCCGCCGCAAAACGACGCGAGTAGCCGTTCTTTTCCATCGCTGGGATCAACATTTTCCCTAACGCAGAACAATCCGCTACCGCAGAGCCACTAAGCCCTGCAAACAACATGGAAGACAAAATATTGATTTGCGCCAGACCACCACGCAAATGACCAATGAAGGCTTGGCTTACTTGTACAAGCGACAAGGTAATGCCACTGCGGTTCATCACCTCACCCGCCAACATGAAAAACGGAATCGCCATCAATGGAAAACTATCAATGCCGTTGTACAAACGTTGCGTCAGCAAGAGATAGAACATCTCTTTGCCTTCTAAAAACAGACTCAAGCCCGGCGCAAACAACAAGGCAAACGCAACAGGCATCCCCAAAAACATGACAGAAAGCAAAATCCAGAAAAATGAAATGCCCATGGGTTATGCCTCGCTTTCGCTATCAGACAACACAAACTTGTCGTCATTAGATTCATTAAAAAGACGCGCAGTACAAATCAAGAAAAGCTCGATATACACCAGCATCATGACGCCAAAACCAACCGGCATCGCCATATAAGACCAAGCTTTGGTAATCGGCAGCGCCGTTGCTAACATGCGCGTCCCTTTTAGAGCGAAATCTAAGCTTTTATTAAACGCGTAATACAGGACAATCCCGATCAACACATACAGCACCAGCTCCAGCAGCAAGCTCAAGCGTCTTGGCAAAGACCCCAAAATAATATCGAGCGCAGCATGTTGCTTAGTACGAGACACCACTGGCAGCGTCAGAAACGTCATCCAAACCATCAGATAGCGCGCCAACTCTTCAGACCAAGGTAACGAATCGTTAAGTACATAACGACAAAACACCTGAACGAGAATCGAGGCCGTCATCACAGCAACCGCGGTGATTGCCAGATATTTGAAAACGAACACAAAGGCAGAGTTTATCTGCCCCAGAAACGTTATTATTCTTGTTAATAAAAGCATAGAGACACCTTTATGAATTCTTCATTTGCGCCAAATGCGCCTTACACTGTCCCAACATATTGGCTAGATCATTGGCAATCGACACAAAACTAAAACCGACTTCTAATGCCCATTTTGCATCATCAGGTGTTGGCATAACGGTTCCCACAGGAATCCCCGCTTGGTTACAAGCTGTCACACAGGCAACGATTTTTGCGCGCACATCAGGATGGTTCACCTGACCTGGCAAGCCCATTGTCATCGACAAATCTCCAGGGCCGATAAATACTGCACTAACGCCTTCCACCTTGCCGATTTCAACCGCAAGCTCTAACGCTTCGACGGTTTCAAGCTGAGGAATCAAACACACTTGTTCATTGGCCGCTGCAGGATAATCTTCACGTGTGGTATAACGCGCAGCACGATGCATTTTGGCAAAGCCTCGTTTGCCCAATGGCGGATACATACTGGCCTGAACAATGGCTTTCGCTTCTTCAACCGATTCAACAAATGGGAAATACAAGGTCATACCGCCTTGGTCCAATACTTGTTTAATGGCAATCGGATCATGGCTTGGCATACGAACCACCGCTGCTGTCGCTGTTTGCTCAACTGCACGTAAAATTGGAGTCGTGTCATGAATACTGGCTGGACTATGCTCTAAATCCACCACCAAATAGTCATAGTTCAAAAACGCCATGGCTTCTGCAACAGTCGGGCTACCAGACAAAGTCCAGCCACCAATTAACTTCTGACCATCCAGTAAACGCTGTTTAAATGGGTTAATCGTCTTGCTCATTTAGAATATCTCCGGTTCATCGATGACAGCGTCACCTTGTAAAAAGTCAAAGTCGCACCCTTCGTTTGCTTGGGTGACATGGGTTGAAAACATAGCGCCATAACCACGAGCAAACTTTGGTGGTGGTGGTGCCCAAGCCGCTTTTCGTGCGGCCATTTCTTCCTCGCTAATCTCTAAATTCAGCGTGCGCTTTTCTACGTCCAACGCGATCCAGTCGCCGGTTTGAACAAAGGCCAATGGCCCACCTACATAAGATTCAGGCGCGACGTGTAAAATACAGGTGCCATAATGCGTGCCGCTCATGCGTGCATCCGAAATACGCACCATGTCACGTACACCTTTTTGCAAAAGCTTTTTCGGAATCGGTAACCCGCCCCACTCAGGCATACCCGGGCCACCAATTGGACCCGCGTTTTTCAGCACTAAAACGGTGTTTTCATCGACATCCAGATCCGGATCGTCGATCTGTGCGTTCATTTGCGCATGGTTTTCAAACACCAACGCTTTACCGCGATGATTCAATAAGTGCGGGGACGCCGCAGAGGGTTTGCACACCGCGCCATCTGGACAGAGGTTTCCAGTGATCACGCCAATCGTGCCGCGATCATTTACCGGATTGTCTAAGGAACGAATTACATCCTCGTTGTAAATCTCGACGCCTTCCAAGTTCTCACCCAAGGTACGACCATTCACATTGCCTTGATCAAGATGCAAAAAATCTTTTAGACGCGTTAATAAAGCCGGCAATCCACCCGCGTAAAACAGGTCTTCCATTAGGTATTCGCCAGCTGGCATGAGATTGGCAATAACAGGCACTTTACGCGCCCATTCATCAAACAAAGACATAGGTAAGTCGATACCAGCACGCCCCGCCATGGCGATCAAATGTATAATGCCATTTGTGGAACCGCCCAGCGCGACATAGGTGACAATAGCGTTTTCAAAGGCTTCTTTGGTGGCTAGGGATTTAGGTGTCAGATCTTCAAACACCATTTTCGTGATGCGTTCACCCGCAATTGAACATAGACGTTGATGAGCAGAATCGGCCGCAGGAATGGTCGCAGAACCGGGTAAGCAAAAACCCAACACTTCGGCCATAGAGGTTAACGAAGACGCCGTTCCCATGGTGTTACACGTTCCCACAGAACGAGTCATTTTTGCTTCCAATTCAAGCCAGTCTTCATCGCTCAAATTACCGGCACGTTTTTCATCCCAAAATTTTCGAGTATGGGTTCCCGTACCAATTTTTTGACCTTTGAAGTTGCCGTTTAGGCTCGCACCAGCAGGAATATA
The DNA here is from genome assembly GCF_900129155.1 of Marinomonas polaris DSM 16579. GTDB lineage: Bacteria > Pseudomonadota > Gammaproteobacteria > Pseudomonadales > Marinomonadaceae > Marinomonas > Marinomonas polaris. The sequence goes on along the minus strand of NZ_FQVF01000005.1, from coordinate 101,607 downwards.
AATAGCGGGGATGTTCATACTGATAGCGCCCATTAATAGGCCCGGTGTGGTTTTGTCACAACCGCCCATTAAAATCGCGCCATCAATTGGATGACTGCGCAGTAGCTCTTCGGTTTCCATCGCAAGGAAATTTCGGTACATCATGGTGGTTGGCTTCACCATCACTTCACCGAGTGACATAGCCGGCATTTCTAAAGGATAGCCACCAGCACGAATGATGCCTTCTTTGACAAACTGAGCACGTTCTCTAAGATGAGTATGACAAGTACTGATGTCGCTCCACGTATTAATGATGCCAATAACGGGGCGATTCATGAAATCGCTGCGCTTGTATCCAGTCTGTTGCATGCGTTGTCGATGCGCAAAAGCTCGCATATTGTCAGGAGCAAACCAACGCTGACTGCGAAGGTCTTCGATACGTTTTGCCATGATGCTGTCCTGTTCTTACAGTGTTTATTTTTATCGTTTAACCGCTTAACCAACGATGCTTGTTTACGGCTTCTTCAAACTTGTGATATAACTCTTATATAAGACATAAGAGAAGTCAAGAACTATCCCATCAGCCACTAAAAATAGTGAACAAAAAATGGCGAAAGAATAGTGGCGAAAAAATCACGACTTGAAAAAGACTTAAATCGTAACAACCTAAAAATAAAGCGAACAAACTAATAGAGGTACCGCAATGCTTGAACTAAATAACAAAGCACTCCTGCAAACAAAATGTTTAATCAATGGAGAGTGGGTCGAATCTTCAGAAGGCAGCACGCTAGATGTATTTAACCCTGCAAATGGTGAATTAGTAGCAACCGTTGCGACCGTTGGTGCTGCGCAAACCGAACAAGCCATCGCCGCTGCTGAAGCCGCTCAAAAAACATGGAAAAAGAAAACTGCCAAAGAACGCGCCGCACTATTACGTCGCTGGCACGACCTATTAATGGAAAACCAAGAAGACTTAGCGAAACTCATGACCGCTGAGCAAGGCAAACCCTTAGCAGAATCTCGCGGCGAAATAGGCTACGCGGCTTCGTTTATTGAGTGGTTCGCGGAAGAGGGTAAGCGCATTTATGGCGATGTGATCCCAACTTATGCGCCAGATCGTCGTCTCCTTGTGATGAAAGAACCTGTTGGCGTGTGCGCTGCTATTACGCCTTGGAACTTTCCTGCTGCCATGATCACTCGTAAAGCAGGCCCAGCGCTTGCTGCTGGCTGTACCATGATCATCAAGCCGGCTTCCGAAACACCATTAAGCGCATTAGCAATGGGCGTTCTTGCCATCGAAGCGGGTATTCCAGCGGGGGTTATTAATATCGTTGTGGGTAAAGCGAGTACAATCGCCAAAACTCTAACGGACTCATCCGTTGTTCGTAAGCTGACGTTCACAGGTTCTACGCCTATCGGCAAATTACTGATGAAAGACTGCGCCGACACCATGAAGAAAGTCTCTCTTGAGCTTGGTGGCAACGCGCCTTTTGTTGTGTTTGATGATGCCGACATAGACGAAGCCGTTAAAGGCGCCATGATGTCTAAATACCGTAATGCTGGCCAAACCTGTGTTTGCGCAAACCGCATTTATGTTCAAGCAGGTGTATACGATAGCTTCGTTGAAAAATTCGCCGCGCAAGTTGCCGCAATGAAAGTCGGCCATGGTACTGAAAGCGGTGTCGAACAAGGCCCGCTGATTAACCGTGCAGCGGTTGATAAAGTTGACGAGCATGTACAAGACGCCATCAGCAAAGGCGGTAAAATCGTCACAGGTGGTAAACACCATGAACTGGGCGACAATTTCTATCAGCCAACGGTTATCGCCAACGCCACTCAAGACATGCTGTTTGCCAAAGAAGAAACCTTCGGACCTTTAGCGCCTATCTTCAAATTTGAAACAGAAGATGACGTGATTGCCATGGCGAACGACACGGAATACGGTCTAGCGTCTTACTTCTACTCTCGCGATATTGGTCGTATTTTCCGCGTAGCAGAAGCGTTAGAAACTGGCTTAGTCGGTGTTAATGCTGGCATCATCGCCACAGAAGTGGCGCCATTTGGTGGTTACAAAGAATCTGGTCTGGGTCGTGAAGGTTCGAAATACGGCATTGAAGACTACATCAACACCAAATACGTTTGCCTAGCAGGTTTGGATAAGTAACGGATAACTCAAAAACCTATGCAAGGTATGCCCATTCAGACATGGGCATACCTATCTTTTGTCGACCGGAGAATAATAAATGCCGACATTAACCAACCAATACCCATCCTTAAAAGACAAAGTCGTTTTTATCACTGGCGGTGGCTCAGGGATTGGAGAATATTTTGTTCATCACTTTATGAAGCAAGGCGCACGCGTTGCTTACATCGACATTGATGACACTAGCGCTGCTGCGTTGAATCAAAAACTGACTGACGAATTTAAGGTGACGCCTTGGTTTAGAAAAGTCGACGTCCGTGATATTGACGCGTTGCAATCCGCCATCGACGATGCTGCACAAGAACTTGGCCGCTTAGACGTATTAATCAACAACGCGGGCAAAGACGATCGCCATAAGATCGAAGACGTCACACCGGAATACTGGGATAATTGCCTAAACATCAACATGCGTCCGCATTTCTTTGGAATGCAAGCCGCTGCTAAATGGATGAAAGAAGGCGCAAGCATTATCAATATGGGATCGATCAGTTGGATGCGTGGCCGTGCTGGTATGGTGGGTTACACTACATCAAAAGGTGCGATTCACACCATGACACGAACCATGGCGCGAGAGCTTGGCCCTCGCGGTATTCGAGTCAACTCTATTGTACCAGGAGCGGTTGTCACCGAACGACAAAAAGCCCTATGGCTAACACCAGAATTGGACCAAGAGTTTATCGACGTTCAATCTCTTAAATTCCGTATTGAACCAGACGATATTGTGGCAATGGCCCTATTCCTTGCCTCACAAGATAGTCGCGCTTGCGCTGGACAAAACTTCATTGTGGATGCTGGCATTGTCTAGCACTATCAAACAGAGCGGTTCAGCCATTATCTGAACCGCTCAACTTAGACTCCCCTTCCAATTTCTTACAAATCGCCTAGATTCTGCAAACAAAAAGTATCTATCAGGTTTTCTGCGATCTAGTACTTTTAATTTCCCACACCACCCATAACAATAGGTTAATAATTAAACACCGAGACCATTAACCATGAAAGACTCTTTAGACATTCAATTCATTTCCGATGTTATGTGCCCTTGGTGCGTGGTCGGTTTAGGTAACCTCAACAAAGCCCTAGAACAACTGAGCGACAAAGTTGATACGCAATTATCATTTCAGCCTTTCGAGCTTAATCCGAAAATGCCAGCAGAAGGCCAAAACCTAAACGAGCACATCACAGAAAAGTACGGCATCAACAAAGAGCAATCAGACCAAAACAGAGTCATGATTCAAGCTCGTGGCAAAGAAGTCGATTTCGATTTTAACTTCACACCAGAAAGCCGTATGCGAAATTCGTTCGATGCCCATCGTTTGTTGCATTGGGCGCAGTTAGAAGGCAAACAAGCTGAGCTAAAAATGGCACTATTTAAAGCTCACTTCACCCATAATCAAGATATAAGCGATTACCAAACGCTCGCCAATCTTGCTGCCAGCGTTAATCTTGACCCAGCCGCAGCTAAAGGCATTTTGGAAAATAACCACTTTGCCGATGAAGTCCGCCAGCAAGAACAAGTTTGGCAACAAAATGGCATCACTTCTGTTCCTACTGTCATCATCAACAACGCCTACGCTATCTCAGGCGGACAGCCAGCAGAAGTCTTCAAAAGCGCGATTGAAGAGGTACTAAAGAAACAAAAAGCGGAACAACTAGTTTAATTCACTGTCACTTCACTCCAACTATTCACGCAAACATTTAACGGATTATAAAAACCGAAAAGCCCCATGTTGTTTTTCCAGCTATTGGAAATCAACATGGGGCTTTTATCATCTAGACTAATTACCCTTTCGACTACAAAGCACTTAAATCAGCCGAACATGGTATTAGGAAGTAACAGTACAATCTGCGGGAAGATAATCAACAAAGCCACCGCCAAAATCATCATCAACCAGAAAGGCAGCACTCCTCGGAAGATGTCGCCTAACTCCACGTTTGGCGCAACTGATTTTACGATGAAGACATTAATACCAACAGGAGGAGAAATTAAGCCCATTTCAAGAGTCAGAACCGTCAGCACACCAAACCAAATCGGATCTATCCCTAGTGACACAATAATTGGAAAGAAAATCGGCAAGGTCAGAACCAGCATGGCGAAGCCTTCCAAAAAGCAGCCCAGCACAAGATAGATTGCAAGGATAAGAATAAGCGTTCCCGTTACTCCCAATCCCAATCCAGACAACAATTCCCCTACCGCCGAAGGAATATGACTAAGCGCCATAAATGGGTTGATCAGGTGAGCTGCAATCAAAATTAACATCACTGTCGCCGTGGTAACAACCGCGTCCCTAGACGCATGCCAAAGGGCTTTTAATGATAAGGACCGCGTTACAAATCCGACTAAGATCACAACTCCTGCGCCAACGGCAGCGGCCTCAACAGGTGAAAATAATCCACCATAAATGCCACCAATCGTCAGAAGTATCACAGCCACAATCGGCCCAGCACCTAACAAAGCTTTGCCTTTGTTACGCCAGCTTGTCGCAGGCCCAGCAGGACCGAACTCTGGACGAAACCAACAAATAACTGTGATCACTAAAATGAACAACAGCAGCAACATAATGCCAGGCAGAACACCGGCTAAAAACAATCGCCCGATACTTTGCTCGGTGAGAATCGCGTAAATAACAAATCCCGTCGACGGTGGAATGAGAATCCCCAGTGTGCCACCTGCGGCAACCACGCCAGTAGATAGCCTTTTGTCGTAATTGAAACGATCCATCTGCCCCAATGCGACTTTACCCATGGTCAATGCTGATGCAACTGACGAACCAGATAGCGCCGCAAAACCACCACAACCAATCACCGTAGCCGAAGCCAATCCGCCACGTAACTGGCCTATAATGGCATAAGCGGCGTCGTATAGTTTCTGACTCATTCCTGTGATGGAGGCGACATTTCCCATCAGAATAAACAGCGGGATAACAACCAATTCAGGTGAGGAGGCTAACGTGAAGGTTTCCGATGCCAGTAAACTGAATGCGGATCGGCTGCTATCAAGTACCGTAATACCCACAAATCCCACAGAAAACATGGCAAACGCCACTGGAATACGCAGCACCAACAGACCAAACATGATCAAGATGCCAACAAAACCAATCATTGATGCGCTCATGCAGCGTCTCCTTTGTCCGTGTCTACTTTACGAATGTCACGACCTGACAAGGTTAATTCAACAGCACGTAATGCCATTCCAGCCGCTGTGATCAAAGCAAAGACAGAAAGTCCATTTTGGAACCACGCCTTCGGTATAAGTAAAAGATTGGTCGAAAGGTTCAACATAGTTGAAATCTTAGCGCTTTCATTTACTGAGTAAGCAATGCCCACAAAGATGACAGTGCCCAGTAACGCGGAAAAAACATCGATTAAGCGGTTAAGTACCACTGGATAGTTTCGTTCGAAAAGATCAACCGAGATGTGACCACCCTGACGGTCACACAGTGCCATTGCGCCAAAGAGTAGAATAACCATGGTCATAGTAACTATGTCCTGCGATCCATAAAGTGGTGATCCCATCGCACGACCAATGACATCCGCGAGAATAATGATCACCTCAAAAATTAGACCTAAGGCGCCCAAGGCGGCGGATAGGGAAATAATCCCATCCGCCAGTTTACGAATGATAGCAAGCATGGATTACTTGCCTTCCATTGCCGCAAGTGTCGCTGCGCCATTTACGCTTTTTACATAAGACTGAACCACACCAGAAACAGCTTTGGTAAACGCCGCTCTTTCATCATCGGTTAGGTTAGTTATGGTATTTGCACTATCGGCCCGAGCCACTTCAAGCGCTTCAGTAGCCGTTTTTAGCCAAGCATCTTCCGCACTTTTAGACAGCCCAGCACCACTTGCTGCGTCAACGGCAGCCTTTTCACTCGCACTTAATCCATCATAAACTCTGCGGTTAAGTACCGTATAAAAGACAAGACGACCTAATGGCGCGCCCAGAGTGAGAGAATCAGCCACTTCGTCAAGTTTGAAGTCTTTTAGTGTTGATGCTCCTGTAATAACACCATCAATAAGGCCGGTTTGCATGGCATTATAGATCTGACTAGCTGGCATTTGCACAGGGGTTGCACCTAAGGCGCTCGCGACTTTTGCGGCAGTTGCACCAGCAACACGAATTTTAAGCCCCGCCAAATCTGCTGGTGTGCGAATCACTTTATTACGCATGATGAAAATATTAGGCTCAGAGGTCCACAATGCTAATGGTTTAGTCCCCGGAAACTCACTACTCAAATGCTTATCATACGCACGCCATAGTGCTTCGTAACCAGGCATATCTTCAGGAATCGCACCAGGTAATTCAGCTATCATTGTTTTACCAAACTGTGACGAGGTATAACCCGGTAAGCCCCAAGACATATCCGCTGCACCTTGCAAAACACGCACATATTGCTCGGCAGGCCCAGCGCCCAGCTCGCCGCCATGATATCCGCGAACAGTAAGAGAACCATTTGTGGCCGCCGACAGATCAGCATTTAACTTTTCAATCACCGATGCATTAATTGTGTGAAACGGCGGAGTGAAGCTGGCGAACTTCAATTCCTCTGCAAAAACTTGAGTGGATAATGCAATGGCCGCTGAAGTAGCAATAATGAATTTATTTAATTTCATCTCTGTTCTCCCAATGTTGCTTTAGTGCCTTACTTGAAGGCTTTGTTATTTTTGTTATGAGACTGACCGAATCAACGGACCGTCCTTTTTAAATAGAAACTCTACTCTTAATAATTTACCAAGTCTTCAAACGACTCTTTCCCTCGCGACTCTTTCCCCTGCGACTCCTTTTGCTATTTAACAGTTACTCTTTAACAGCTACCCTGTTTTGTCTGAAGTTCCTTTGTAGTGCAGTTCAATCGAACCCTGTCTTTTGGCTATTAACCACTCACCACTTACACTTGTAATTTCATCTATGAAACGACCAATAAAAATGTCTGCATTCGCTTGCACCATGCTTTCAATACCTTCGGCTTTTTTATTCGCGGCAAAAAGCACCACTCTCGATGTTACGACGACAAGACCTTCATTAATAATATTGGCTTCTATGTTCGTTAGTGCATGGCAGGTTTCCTTCGCTGGACGCGAGGTAAAAGACTCAAGAATCGCGTCGCGTCCTTCAATTTTTACGGTCGGTGCACTCGGGCGATACAGTTCGCCATCTTCGGCATAGCAATTTGCCAATTCTTGCCAACGCCCTTGATCTAGCAAATTAATCGAACGAGTTACCAGCTTTTGGCACTGCCACTCAATCAGCATATTTTCGATCGTTTGATTGCTCATAATCCCCTACTTTTTCTTTAACCATGAGTGCAGTGCCGCTGCGACATTTTCTGGATCTTCCGCCGGTGCCATGTGCCCAGCGTCGTCGATCACGACAAGTTCACTACCACTAATTTGTTGTTGGATCGCCTGATGCTGAACCACAGGGCTCCAGCTATCTTGCAAGCCGGAAAGCAGTAAAGTGGGCACCGATATTTGTGAAAGAAGCGCTTCAGCATTGGGGCGATTTATCAATGCATGAATCTGTTTTTCAAAATCTTCAACCGAATAAGACTCGACCATTTTTGTTAAATCGGCCATCAAATTTGCGTTATTTAATCCTTTAGGGGACATCATGGGGATTAGCCATTCTGTTGCTAACACTGAAATGCCACTCGTTTTCGCGGCTTCAATCAAGCGCATACGCCCCGGTATTTCTTTGTCTGACTTGGGATGAACACCTGTATTTAAAAGCGCTAGACGCGTTACCCGCTGCGGTGCAAGACGATATATTTCCAGTGCTACTCGTCCTCCCATGGAATGACCCGCCAAGGCAAAGTCACCTTCAATACTGGATAACACAGACCGAGCCATGCCGGTCAGATCATCAAACCCTGCAAAACTAATAATTTCAACGTCGGCATCATTCTCTAATTGAGCTGCGACCTTCTGCCACATTCGTTGATCACATAGCAAACCAGCTAAACAAACTAATTTGGGTCTAGTTATACGCACATTCATTGTGATTTATTCTCCCTTTTTATCAACATTTTCGTATATCAGATGACCCAGCGCCGTATTAGAAACAGGCACATGGTAATGACGATGAATTTCGTTAACCTCATGATTCAGCGCACCACGCATGATTAACCACATCACCATTTCACTCCCTTCTGTTCCGGATTCTCGAATATATTCAACTTGAGAAATCGCCCCTAGCTTCTCATAGTCACTCTTTAAATCATCCAGAAAAGCGAGGTCCCACTCTTGGTTAATCAAGCCAGCACGCTCACCCAGCAATTGATGACTCATGCCACCTGTTCCCCAAACCTGAACATTTAGGTCTTCTGGAAATTGCTCTACTGCAGCTCGAATCGCTTTACCCAAAGCTAGGCAACGATCACCCGTTGGCGCAGGATAAACCACGGTATTGACGGCCAAGGGAATAACTTGGCAAGGCCATTCTTCCACTTCTCCAAACACCATAGACAAAGGCACGGTAAGACCATGATCCACGTCCATTTCATTGACAATCGTCATGTCAAAGCCTTGCTTTATCAACGATTCGGTAATATGCCACGCTAGCTTCGGCGCGCCTTTTACCGTTGGAACAGGACGTGCACCATAACCTTCGTCTGCTGGGTGATATTCTTCCCCACAGCCAATCGCAAAAGTTGGGATTACTTTCATATCAAACGCTGTCGCGTGATCGTTGTAGACCAAGACGACCACATCTGGTTTTTGCTCGCGAATCCACTTTTTAGTGAACTGATAACCATCAAATATTGGCGCCCACTTCTCATCGCCGCTATCGCCCTTATCAATAATATGTCCCAGCAACGGAATATGAGAGGTACCTAATCCACAGGTGATTTTGGCCATTATTGCTTCTCCTCAGATGTCTTATTCACAACATAACGATTCCCTTCCGGCGAACGGCCACCACGGCGCATCATATCGATGTATTCATCAACGGATAAATCGGTCATGGTGGAAACGGCTGCCGCCACGCTTAGCCCATCGCTCGAACTGATTTTGACGAGGTAATAAATGTTGCCACCAAGGGCGATGAGTTGACTAAAATCCCGAGCAATCACGGCACTTTTTTGCGCTTCTGTCATAGGCCATTTATCTAGATAAGCACGCTCATTTTGCTTAAACGCCGTTCGATTAGACTCTTGCATTAAGGACATACAAAATTGATTGAGGTGAAAGCCTATTCTGGCCATATCGCCGTCGAAAACGGTCGTGCCAGGAATATCACTGTAAGGCTTATTGTTATTATTCATTCGCGTCTTACCTTCGCTCGTTTCTTATCCTCACTAAAGAGGAATTAACTAAGTAGAACTTATTCAATTAAAGGTACACAGAAAAAACCAACCTTACATATGCACAATCAAAAATATGGCTTAAATTTTGGTTATATCATAAATTATAAATAACGAACTTTTACTCACCACGACTTCACGAAATGACTTTTTAAAAGGAGACCAAGGATGAGCAACCCTAATTCAAATTTTCCACTGACACTCAAACAATGCCGTGTTATCAGGGAAATAATGAAGAAAGGTACCGAAAAAGAAGCAAGCTCGTCGTTAAACCTAAGTCAATCCAGTGTCTCGCGTGCACTGTCACAAGCCGAACAAGCATTGCAGGTGGATATTTTTACCCGTGGCTGGAGTGGAGCTGAACCAACGTCTGCAGGTGAAGTGGTGATCTCGTCTTGCAACAGCATTCTACAGGCGATTTCTGACACAGAGCGCCAATTGCAAAGCAACGTCACTACCTTACTAAAATTAAAAACCTACGTTGAGTGGCGACATCTACTGATCATTGAAGCCGTCGTAAAAGTAGGCAGTGCGTCTGTTGCCGCACAAACACTAGGCATGACACAACCAGCAGTCAGTAAAACATTAAAAGAAATCGAAAATATGGTGCAGCAGCCACTCTTCTCAAGAGCTCGCCGTGGTTTGATTCCACAAACTGCAGCTAAACAACTGGCTTCGTTATTCCTAAGAATTTCACCTGTGGCTCAATCGCTACAACAGAGTCTTCAATCACTGCCAAACGAGCTAACCGGCAGATTGTCCGTAGGGATGTTGTCTTTTTCCTGCCAAGATATTGTTCCCATTGCATTTGCTTCTATATTTAAACAACACTCAGGGATTCGCCTACAAGCGATGCAAGGTCCTTATCACATGCTGGCAAATGCCCTACGACAAGGTGAAATAGATTGTTTTCTGGGTCTCATGAGAAAAGGCCCGATTCACCCAGAGCTAATCGAGCTGCCATTATTACCAGCCCAATACGCTTTGATCGCTCGTGCTGATCATCCGATACACAACGACGCGAAGACACTCAATGATCTGGTCAATGAACGCTGGATTGTGGCGCGTCACGGCACGCCGATCCGAGATTATTTCGAAAGCCTGTTCCATAGCATAGACAACAAACCGCCCATTCAAGCACTGGAAATGCTGACCTTTGCCTCTTCAGAAGAACTCGTTATTCACAGCGACGCCATCGCGCTATTATTCTATGACGACTGGAATATCAACAAACTCACCCCTCGCCTAAAGCAAATCCCTATCCCACTTCCAAAACCTGAATGCACCATAGGGATAACACTGCATCGCGAACGACAATCCACCATCATTCAGACATTCATTGAAGAGTTAAAGTTAACGATTATAGACAAGCTAAAAACACAATAACCGATAACCATGAGACCGCGAATAACAAAAAGCTCCATACCATCAGCATGGAGCTTTTTTATTTCTAAGATTTACCTATCCAAACACCTTAAAAAGGATAAGGCGTTGCAGCTTGCTTAACGGTCACCCATTGCCAATGAGTATAAAGATCCCAATCCGCAGGGCCACACACCGCGCTGCCATTGCCTGATGCGCCGCAACCACCAAATGGGTTAATGCATTCATCGTTGACGGTTTGATCATTGATATGCAGTAAGCCAACATGCAACTGAGCACCAATACGTTGTGCTCGGGAAAGATCGTTCGAAATCACCGCTCCAGCTAAACCATATTGTGTGTTGTTCGCCATAGCCACAGCTTCGTCATCGTGTTTAAAGGTAACAATATTAACCACTGGACCAAAGATTTCTTCATCAAAAGAACGCATTCCCGGCTTCACATTGCTCAATACTGTTGGCGCATAGAAAGGCCCTTCGTGAGAACCACCAGCTTCTAACTTTGCGCCCGCCGCGATGGTGTCCTGAACAATAGCGTGAACTTTTTCAAGCTGACGCTGATTAATCAGCGGCCCTAAAGCAACTTGTCCAGAAGCTGGATCACCGACTGGTAAATGCTTCGCTTTTTCGACGATTTTAGCCGTTAACGCTTCTGCGATGCTTTCTTGGACTAGGATACGACCAGACGCCATGCAAATTTGTCCTTGGTGGAAATACGCACCCCAAGCAATGTTACTGGCAGCCACATCTAAATCGGCATCTTCCAAAATGATCAAGGAGCTTTTGCCACCTAACTCAAGCGACACTTTTTTCAAATTACGACCACAGGCTTCACCCACTTTTCGGCCTGCAGCAGTAGATCCAGTGAACGCTACCATACCGATCTCTGGCGCAGCACAAAGCGCTTCACCAGCTTCAACAGCACCCGGTAAGACTTGAAATACGCCTTTTGGCAAACCTGCGGCCTCCAAAGCAAGAGCAAGAATAAAACCGCCAGTGACAGGCGTTTGTGGATCTGGTTTGGTGACTACCGCATTACCTGTCGCCAAGGCTGGAGCAATAGATCGAATAGAGAGAATCATCGGAAAGTTAAAGGGAGAAATAACACCCACAACACCAATAGCCTTACGTGTCGCGTAAGACATTTTTTCGGGGACAGAAGGCAACGTTAGACCATTTGGCTCCAACGTCATATTGGCAGCCAATTGCAGAATTAGAATGGCTTCTTTTACTTCGTGCTGGCCTTTAGGAATAATACCGCCAGTTTCACGGGCAATATACAAAGCCAGTTCGTCAAAGTTTTCTTGCATGAAAGCGGCGGCTTTATGAAACAATGTAGCCTTGTCTCTTGGCGGGACTTTTAACCATTCTTTTTGCGCTTCATTGGCTCGCTGACAAGCCAAATAAACTTCATCTGCTGTAGCAATACCGACTTCACTCAAAACCTTACCTGTCGCTGGCTCCATAACGTCTTGCTTGTTTGAAGCAGCAACCCAGTCACCCGTAAAAAACTTACCAGACCATTTTTTAGATTCAAGTACAGATACTGTCATGTGTATTCTCCTATTTATTTTTATTAGCCACTGAATTTCTACTAAGACAAATCAAGCCAAGTGGAAGTTCAGTATTTTGGTTATTCATACCATTCGTACACTACAGCAATAGCTATGCCGAAATAATACTTCAGCAAATTCCATCAAAATATAAAACGCAACATATTGATAAATAAAGGTTTGTAATTTTATCAATATCGATAATCCGATATTGCATTGTATAAATATCCAACAACAACTTGACGATATCGTTAAATACAATCAAAACTAGGAAAAAGCAGTTAACCATTTCATCAACTAGATGAAAGAGGAAAAATAATAATGACGAACTCTCATCGCATTTCTTTAGCAGACTTAGCTAAAAGCAATCAAAAAATCCTACTCAAAGGCAGCTCCCGTGAACTAGATGGCCAACATGCACCCACCGTAGAGGAGCTGACAGAATGTCTGTTTTTTTCGCCTGGTGATGGTCGCATTTGGTTAGACGATCAACGCATGTTACTGATCCACAGCTCGTCGTTTGGGCTGTTGCGTCGCGAGATGATTGATTCCCTTGGTCTCGAAAAATCGCGCGACATTCTTACTCGAACAGGTTATTTATCTGGCCTAAGAGACGCAGAGCTCATTCAAAAGCGCTGGCCAGACTCAGATCCAGCCTCCATTTTCACTGCTGGCACTCATCTTCATGGGCTAGAAGGTGTCGTCAAAGTGGAAACTATTCACTTTGAATTTGACACCGAAAAAGGTGCATATGATGGTGAATTTCTTTGGCATCACAGCAGTGAAGATGAAGAACACATTGCCGCTTACGGCATTGGTAGCTCACCCGCATGCTGGATGGAATTAGGTTACGCCATCGGTTATGTCTCAGGTTTAGTAGGATCTCTGGTCATTTTTAGAGAAATAGAATGTCAATCTATGGGGCATTCGGTCTGTCGGGTTATCGGTAAATCTGCCGAACTTTGGGATAATATCGAAGACGATATTCGCTTCCTTAACGTCACTTCTCAAAATGCTGAACTGGTTACTAAACCTTCCCCTAAACTCGACCTAATGGAACCAGAACTGTTAGACGATCAGCCAAAAATGATTGGAGTTTCCGCCGCTTTTACCGCTGCTAATCATTCATTACAAAAGGTCGCACCAACCAATGCTACAGTGCTATTCACTGGCGAATCTGGAGTAGGCAAGGAGCTTTTTGCCAGTATGCTGCATAAATTCAGTCGCCAAACTGGTCCTTTTGTCGCATTTAACTGTGCTGCGATTCCTGAAAATCTCATAGAAACTGAACTGTTTGGCGTCGAAAAAGGCGCCTACACAGGAGCAACGAGTAGCCGTCCCGGTCGCTTTGAAAGAGCCAATGGCGGTACACTATTCTTAGATGAAATTGGCACACTAAGCCTAGCAGGACAGAGTAAATTATTACGTGTTTTACAAGAAAAAGAAGTCGAGCGAGTCGGCGGTATTTCAGCTATTAAAGTCAATGTAAGAGTCGTCGCTGCAACCAATGTAGACCTACGTAAAGCCATTGAAAAAGGCGAATTCCGCGAAGATTTGTTCTTTCGTTTAAACGTCTTCCCAATACATCTACCTCCGCTAAGAGAGCGAAAAGCTGACATCCCATTGCTCATTAATCACTTCTACCATCACTTTTGCCAACTGCATCAAAAAGCACCATCTGGCATGACACAAACAGCGCGACGAGCGTTATTAAATTATGGTTTTCCGGGGAATATTCGTGAGTTACAAAATCTAATGGAGCGCGGCGTGATTGCATCAGAAGAAGGTGAACCGATTGATCTTCCACATTTGTTTAGAAACGAGTTTATTCCAGAAGAAATTATCTACTCAGTGAATCACCAAGGCACCTTAAGCCATGCCGATAGCAAAAAAGAAGCGACAGAATCGCTCTTGGAACACATCACTCAATTTGTCGGTGGAAAAGATCATCTTGATATTGAAGAGCTTGAGCAAAGCTTATTACGAGAAGCCGTAGAAAACGCCCAAGGCAATTTATCTGAAGCGGCAAGACGAGTTGGCCTAAGCAGACCACAATTGGCTTATCGTCTAAAGAAGAATAAGTAAAACAAAAAAGTGGTCATTTAAAAATCAGATAAGCCTGTGATACAGCACAATCACAGGCTTATCAGCTTCCGTCGATCTACCATATTCTGAATATTTAAAGATAAGTCGAAGCTAATCCACCATCAACAGGTATATTCACGCCACATACCCAACGGGAAGCATCGGAGCAAAGAAAAGCGATCACTTCTGCCACTTCATCCGAATAAGCAGGACGTAACATACGCTCGGCGTCTTTTTGAACTCGCTCTTCCCCTAGCATGGAGACGAAATCGCCTAAAATTGGCGTAAAAACAGGACCTGGAGCCACGCAATTCATACGTACACCATGATCACGGAACCAAGTAAAAGCTTGCTGCGTTGACCAAACAATAAGAGCTTCTTTGAAATACTGATAACAGGTTTCTTGTGGAACTGGGTTCTTTTTCAGCCAAGCAGCACCTTCTTCAAAATAAGAGGTACCAGCCAATGCTTTATGCTGTTCAAGACGCTCTGGCCACTCGATACCTAACACAGAAGCCACATTGACAATACTGGCCCCTTGATTGAATCTAGGAATCAAAGCTTCACTTAAATGGCGCAACCCCAAATAATTCACGCGACCAACCAACTCGGCATCTGCAGTGCCTGGCACACCAGCGATATTACACAAGGCATCAATTTTTTCAGGCAAGGTATCAAGCGCCGTATCAATCGCCGTAGGATTACCTAAATCTATTTTTACAAAGCCATCCAACGTCATACTTGGTTCATTACGATCAATGCCAATAACTCTCGCCCCATGGAAACGAGCAAGTCTTGCTACATCGGCACCAATACCAGAAGACACACCAGTAATGACAATCGTTTTATTCGCTAATATCATATTTACTCTCCTTATTATTTTTATAAAACGTCAGAAAAAGTAGAAGGTCATTACTTTTCCTTTTGTAACAAGGAGAACTGCACGGAGTATGCCCAAACCTAAAAACAACGAAAACTTAATCATTTATCGAAATTAAGACATTGATATATATTGATTTTTTAATTAAATAGAATTAATTAAAAACATCTATAAACGCTATGAGAGGAAGGCTTGATTAATCAAATGATCAAAAAAGAAAGATAAATACATTTAAAAATTGATGATTTAAAGAATCAACAAGAACAGACATGTCATCCTCGACCCAGCTTTAACCTATGTCGAATTCGGCTCAAAGCTACCGGAGTGATACCAATGTAAGACGCAATTTGCTGCTGAGGAATAGAATCTTTTAACTCAGGATAAGCAGCACAAAAATCCAAATAGCGTCGTTCAGCGGAATGTTTTACAAAGGCATTTTCACGCTCTTCTTTGACGATAAAGATGCGTTCAAGAAATTTAGCATAGCACTCTAAAAAGCCTATATCGTGGCGCATTTGGGCATAAAAAGCTTGCCAGGTATAAGAAGACACCATGCTGTCTTCCAAGGCTTGGATACCGAACAAAACTCGTGTCTCGGTGACCATTGCCTTGGTCGAACCAATGATTCTCGGGCTCTTCGCAAAAGTTTGTGTGAACTCTTTCCCCTCATCGGAAACACTCACATAACGCACCAATCCAGAATGTAAAAAATACAAACGATTCGCAAAATCACCTTGCTGAAACAGATAATCGCCTTTGCGAATCACATGGACATCCATTGGTACCGTCAATCTTTGCCAATCAATATCGTAGCCTAATTCGTTAAAATACGCTTCGAAGCTATTTTGAAGTTGAGTTCGATCCATGGGCGAGCTTTACCTTGCTTAAATTGCCATCAATAAGAAACAGTGCGACGCCTAAAAATACAATGCCAGAAGCAAAAGGCCAATCGACCAAGCTTAATAAACGTGATTGAGTCAACGCGGTAAATAACGCAACCCAAACTGGTATTGTATAAGATATCGCAAGTAAGCGACTTGCCCCAACCGTCATGACCAAACGCTGCTGTAACACAAAGGTAAATAAGGTAGTAAACACCGTCAGATACAACACATTTATCCAGAAACCTTGCGACAACCATTGCACCTGATCAAGCTCTCCCCAAATCAACGCGATAGGCAGTAGCCAAAGCGTTCCAAACAACATAATCATGAAAGCACCGGATAATGCCCCTAACGAACGCCCCCATTTTTGTACCGACACTACATGTAAAGCCAATAAGAAACATGCCCCAACAAAAATATAATCGCCGGAATGCCACTGAAATCCGTCGTTGTCTTGTACAGAAAAACCTTGTGTAGAAAACAACACAGTCATCGCGCCGATTGAGCCAAGAACAAACCCAATGACTCGCCATAAAGGCGCGACTTCCTTGAGCCAAACTCTCGCTATCATCACACCAATTAAGGGAACAAGCGTATACAAAACAGAGGTATTCAACGGCGTTGTCGACTGCAACGCCACAAACAAACCAATAAAAAATCCCACTAATGCGCCGCTTATCACCACATAATGAAAAAGCCGCTGGCGAGAAGCGAACAACGCCTTAAACTGCTCGGTTTTATTCAACCTAGCCCGCTGCCAACTAAACAATAGCGCTGGCAACATAATTAACATCGCCAATAAAAAACGAAACGCTGAGGTAGCAACCGGACTGGCGTATTCCACCATATGACCCGATACGATAAAAGAAGACGCCATCAACCAAGCCCAAAGCAACAAGGTAAAAAATGAACTCATGACGTTATCCCGACTTTATCTTCGGTCAAAATAGGCACCAAAAAGCGAATAAAAAGGTGCTCAATCACAGCCGGTTCAAGATTGATATCAAACTCTGAGCTCAAAATATTCCCAAGGGACTCAGGGCTTTCAATCAACAGCTTTTGCTCACCTTGGCTGTCTCTAATAGTCAGCTCCGCATTCACCAAAGCGATCGTCTGGTCTTGCTTCTTCAAGGTCACCATTAGGTTCTTAAGAAACACCGCATTGGAGTTTTTATGAGAATAAAAATGCCCCAGCGCACAATCTGCATCGCTGTAAGTCGCACTATCAAAACGATAAAGGGTAAAATAGTCATCGCCCTTCACTACCTGTAAATCATATTCACCCTTACCTTTAGCGAGCATTCGATAACGGTCTAAACCAGCCACTTGCTGTGTGTTTATATCTAACCGCAATGGTGCAATCGGCCCGTTACCACCAAAACCAGTATCAACTAAATAGCTCACACCTTCTAGCGTTAACAAGGTCACACGATGCGTTCTGCCCGCTTCGCGCTCAAAATTGTTATTCAGTACTCTTGCCAACTTAAGCTGCACGTCATAACCCAAGGCTTTTAATAGCTCAAACGTTAGCTTGTTATGTTCAAAGCAATAACCGCCCAAACTACGAGTCACTATTTTCTGGCTGATCGCGTCAAGATCCAAAGAAATATCTTCACCCAACACCACCGCCAAGCTATTGAAACTATAACGAGCCACATGCTCAGCCTGCAGGGCTTGAACAAACTTAATATTTGGCTGCTCTGGTACAACCAAACCTAGGTCAGATAGATAATTTTGTAGACTGGATGATAACGGCATATTTCACTTCCTTAATAATCAACATACATGGAATACGACCAAGACTACTGCAAAAAAAAAGAGAAAAAATTAACCTAGGTTAACTCCTTCTCTTTTTTAGACATCAGGGATAAAATTAATGATCTTTATATGAAAGACATAGTTTATTTTTTAGCACTTTTATATCTGTAATAAAAAGGAAGCAGTATAGAAACTACAGATAGAAGAATAAAACCAAGACTAATAGGATGACTAAAAAATATAGTCCAATCACTATCGTACATTGCCATGCTTCGTCTAAAATTAGATTCAACCATATAGCCCAATATCATACCTAAGACAACAGGTGCAGAACTAAACCCATAACGATTCAAAAAGTAACCAAATATCCCAAAGAATAATAAAATCCAAGCCGATGTTAGAGAACCACTGATTCCATAAGCTCCTACGATACACATAACCAATATAAACGGCATAAGGAAAGATCGAGGAATTTGTAGAACTTTCACAAACAGTTTTATTCCAACTGCTTGAAAGCAAAACATAAAAATATTTGCAATTAGAAACGCAATAATAATTCCATAAGCGATATCAGCATGATCCTGAAACAATAATGGCCCAGGCTGTAATCCATGTATAAGAAGTCCGCCCATTAACACTGCGGCAGAAGCATCCCCAGGAATACCTAATGTCATCATTGGAATTAATGCACCGCCGGTCATACCATTATTAGCAGATTCACACGCAACAATTCCTTCATTATGGCCTGTTTGAAATTTTTCCGGTGTCTTTGATTGTCTTTTAGCAACATCGTAAGCTAAAAAAGAAGCAATACTTCCTCCGGCCCCAGGAACAGCACCGACCAAAGAACCAATTACAGAACTAACAGACCAAACTCGCCACAGACCAAAAGTTTCCTTAAAGCGAGGATAAGCATTATCCACTTTAATTTTTACTTCTGCGCCCTTAGCATTTCGACTCGAAACAATATCGCCAATAATTTGGGACAACGCAAACAAACCTATTAGTGCAGGCATGAAGTCTACACCACCAATTAAATCGGGAATATCCGCAGTGAGTCTAACTATACCACTCAATGAATCAATCCCAATCAAGGAAATCAATACGCCAATAAGGCCTGCAACCAATCCTTTCACAATTGATTGCCCTGAAACTGATGCAATAATAGTTAAACCAAAAATACCTAATGAAAAATACTCTACGGCACTAAATTCAAGAGCAGCTTTGGCAATAATAGGTGACAATAATGCAAAAACTAAAACACTAATTATTCCGCCAATAAAAGAAGCGACAACACATAGACCTAAAGCTCTTCCTGGCTCTCCTCTTTTCGACATTGGATAAGCATCCAGTGTGGTTGCAACAGAAGAGGGAGTACCAGGTATATTTAACAAAGCAGCAGGTATCGACCCTCCAGATATAGCACCACAATACATACCAAACAACATCCCCATACCACTGATAGGCTGCATACTAAATGTCAATGGCAATAAAAGAGCAATCCCCATAGTAGCTGTCAGGCCGGGTAAAGAACCAAAAATCAGCCCTAAAACAGTACCAGCAGCAATAGCAAGAAAGATGGTTGGTTCTAAAAAAGCGTCAAACGAATGAACAAATTGCATAAACATAATAATCCACCTTTAACTACGGCAAACTCATTTTAAAAAGAACCGAGAAGACAAAATAAATTGAAAGCGTCGCTATAAAAGAAAACAGAGCTGACACCAAATAAGATTTATAGTTAAAGCCTCCACTGTTTAAAAGGTAACTATTAAGCCGCTGAAATAAAAATAAGAAAATTATTGTCGAAGCAAAAAAACCTATTAGAGATAAGATAAATATATAAACAAAAATCAATAATAAAGTTCCAGCTAATGCAAAAAACTCAGCACGACTAAAAAATAGCTTTTCACTTTTTTCTCTAAATTCTATAACAAACAAATAAGAAACAAGAAATAAGATCAAGACACAAATAACAATAGGAAGAAAAGCTGCCCCTGGATCATTTTCTACACCTATTCCTGAAGGAATATCCCAAGATAGTTTTAAGAAAAAACCGGCGCCAGCCATGAGAAAAAGATAAAAAACATGTTGTTCTTTCAAGTGAAACATATTGTCACCTAAATAGTTAAAATATGGTCAGGTGTCTAACATCCACCTGACCTTTTATACTTATTTTTTCAAGTTATGAGCCGTATTAATAAAAGACTCGGCTAACAGTGACATCCATTTGTCTAAATTTTCACCTGATTTTTGAAAATCAACTTGACCTCCCTGAGTAGCAATCAGCTGCTGAAATTTTTCATCCTTGACTGCATGCTCTAGGGCTTTATTCCAAGCCACTTTTACTTCATCACTCACTCCAGCAGGTGCTGCAATGCCTCGCCAATTGGTCAAATTTAAATCTATACCAGTTTCTTGTAACGTAGGAACATCTGGGTACTCGCTGAGACGCTTGCTACCCAAAGAAAGTAATGGTTTCAATTTTCCAGATTTAATACCAGAAGATAGATCACCTAGGTTCAACATTAATGCATCAATATGCCCTCCCATTGCAGCAACTACAGCCTTAGAAGAACCATCATGAGGGATTTGTTTAGCTTGATAACCTGCAACATTCGCTAGTATCTGACTAGCAACATGAGTTGATCCGCCATAACCTGAGAAACCAAATTTAATTTTATTTGGATGCTCTTCCATATCTTTTAATAAGTCATTCCAACTATTCCATGGGCCATCAGCACGAACGGCTACAATATAATCTTCCGTTAAGATATTGCCTAAATAATCAAAATCTTTGTACTTGTAAGTAGCATTCCCCATGCCCTCTGTAGCAAAAATTACATTATTAGGAATTGTCACGGTATAACCATCAGGCTTAGCATGTACTAACTGAGTAAAACCTAGAATACCACCGCCGCCAGGGACATTTTTCACGATAACGGTTTGACCTAGCGACTCTTCCAATGCAGGCTGTAGGGCCCTAGCCAAAACATCGGTACCGCCACCAGCACCATAAGGAATCAACATAGTAATGGTTTTTTCAGGATAAGCTGCGTATGAACTCTGAGCTAGGACAGCCCCAGCGAGAGTAAGAGAGAGCGAAAGTAACTTTATATGCTTTTTCATGCTTAATGCCTTTTATTTTGTTTGTTGGTCTTTGCATTAATGTGCCTAAACACACATTATTAATTTTTCCATTTCATAATTTGCTACTAGTCATTTAGTAGACAGATTGGTCTGACTGCACTGCAGACTTACCAAATTCAAATTCCTCTGCACGCTTCCTGATCGCTTGCATCATGAGTGATACATCTAACCCAACAGCAACAAATCCTACGCCTAATTCCATGTACCTTTTTGCCTGCGCAGAATCACTGGTTAACGTACCTGCTGATTTTCCACTCGCTATTATTTTTCGAATACTTTCTTCAATCGCCTGCTTGACCTCAGGATGACTGGGATTGCCAACATGCCCCATAGACGCGGCTAAATCCGCAGGCCCAATAAAAACACCATCAACACCTTCAACGGCACAAATAGATTCTAAATTTTCAAGGGCGGTAACAGACTCAACCTGAACCAATACACAAATATCTTGATTGGCGTTATGAACATAATCCGTTATGCCATTCCATAAAGACGCTCTTGCTGCAGCGGCACCAACCCCCCTCGTTCCAAAAGGAGGATAACGAGTCGACTTAACAATCGCCTCTGCTTGCTCAGCACTTTGCACCATAGGTATAAGTAAAGTCTGTGCACCAACATCCAATATTTGCTTAATAAAAGTGGGATTATCATCAGCTAGACGCACGACTGGATGAGAAGAATAAGGAGCAATAGCTTGTAATTGTAAAAGCATCGATTGCAAGTTATTAGGTGCATGCTCTCCGTCAATCAAAAGCCACTGAAACCCAACAGAAGCACACATTTCAGCACTGTATGAGCTCCCCATTGAAAGCCAGAACCCAACCTGCTGTTCTCCTCTGGATAAAGCTTGTTTAAATTCGTTAGTTTTTTTTATTTTCATAACAACCTCTTAAGAAAGATTTCCTTGGCATAAATATTTAATATGCAGGTAATCATCTAATCCATATTTAGAGCCTTCTCGACCATAACCAGATTCTTTAACACCTCCAAATGGGGCTGAATCTGCCGCAATAGCTCCTTCGTTAATACCTACAATCCCTGTTTCTAATGCACTGGCAAGTCGCCAAATACGGCTAACATTTTCAGAGTAAAAATAAGCAGCTAAGCCAAAAGGAGTATCATTGGCTTGTTCTATGACTTCTTGTTCATTATCAAAACAAAATAATGGAGCAACTGGACCAAACGTCTCTTCCTGACAAAGAACGGCATTTTTACTCACATTCCCTAGCACTGTGGGAGCAATATAATTAGGGCCATCAGATATTCGAACCCTATTTCCACCAACTAATACCCTTGCACCTTTCTGTACAGCATCGTCGATATGAGACAGTATCTTGTCTACTGCTCTCTCATTTATCATTGGGCCAATTTCACTATCTAATTCGCTGGCAGGGCCAACTTTTAGAGCACGAACTTTCTCCACTAATTTTGCAGCAAATTCGTCATAAACCTTTGCTTGCACATAAACTCGATTAGGGCACACACAGGTTTGACCACCGTTACGAAATTTCGCTGCCATTAAGCCTGACACTGCAGCGTCTAAATCTGCATCTTCGAAGACAATAAAAGGTGCATTACCTCCAAGTTCTAAAGAAAGTTTTTTCAACGTTGCCGCTGAGGCTTGAGCCAAATGCTTACCAACTGGTGTTGAACCAGTAAAACTGATTTTACGAACTCGACTATCTTGCAACCAGTTGTTCACCATCGCTGGTGTATTATTACGAGATGAACACACTATATTAATCACACCACTAGGAATTCCAGCGACCTCGGCCAGCTTAACCAAGGCAAGCGATGTAAGCGGAGTGTCTTCTGCTGGTTTAGCGACGACAGTACAACCAGCAGCCAAAGCTGGTGCGATTTTTCGAGTAATCATGGCAGCAGGGAAGTTCCATGGTGTTATGACTGCAGTGACACCAACAGGCTCTTTAATCGCCATCATTTTTCGACCAACTACAGGAGATTCGATTAAATCTCCCTCAATTCGAGGAGCTTGTTCGGCAAACCATTCAACATAACTTGCTGCATAGCTAATCTCACCCTTAGCCTCGGCTAATGGCTTACCTTGCTCTAACGAAATGAGCCCAGCTAACGTATCCAAATTAGCTAAAATCAAAGCATGCCAAGCCTTTAGATACTGAGCTCGCTTTCTTGCAGGCACGAACCGCCATGTTAAAAAAGCCTGACACGCTGCATCAACGGCAGCCGAAGCATCACTAGCATCGCTATCTGGAACATGAGCAATCACTCCTTGATTAGCAGGATTCAAAACCTCAAACGTTTGCTCTGAGTGAGCCGTTGTCCAAACTCCCGCGATATAGTTTTGATTCGTAATTGTATGTTGACTCATGCAATTGATTCCTCTGCAATATAGAAAATGGAATTAACTAACAATACCGATGTGCCAAGGAATAAACTCGTTATCACCTAAGCCTAAACGTTCGCTAGAGGTACTTTCTCCGGATGCCACTTTAATAATGTGTTCGAAAATATGTTGCCCCATTTCCTCAAGGCTCATTTTTCCATCCAGTATTAACCCACAGTTAATATCCATATCTTCTTGTAAGCGGTTATACATATTTGAATTAGATGCTAATTTAATCGTAGGAGCAGGCTTTGAACCGAACATCGATCCCCGCCCTGTCGTAAAGCAGATCAAATTCGCTCCGCCAGCTATTTGTCCGGTTGCTGAAACTGGGTCATATCCTGGAGTATCCATAAAAACAAAACCATTTTGTTCAATAGGTTCTGCATATTCATAAACCGCTTGAAGAGGTGTCGTACCGCCTTTCATGGCAGATCCCAACGATTTTTCAAAGATATTCGCCAAGCCGCCAGCTTGATTGCCCTGCCCAACCACACCATTAAACTGCCCATTGTGACCGCGGGTATATTCATCCCACCAAGAAAGACGATCTAATAGCTTCTGACCGACTTCCTGACTAATAGCACGTCGAGTCAGCATATATTCGACACCATGAATTTCTGGAGTCTCAGATAAAATGGCTGTACCACCATGTCTAACCAAAATATCCATGGCCATACCTAATGCAGGATTAGCAGTAATTGCTGAAAACCCGTCAGAGCCGCCACATTGCAAACCTATCTTTAAGTGCTCTACACTCACTGGTTCTCGCACCACCTTATTGGCTTCTGGCAACATACTTTCAATCGCAGCAATACCAGCTGCAATCGTTGCTCTAGTTCCACCCACAGCCTGCATAACCAAGGTCTGTAAATGAGAATTTTCTTCGAGTTGCTGAGAAGCAATTAAAGAGGACATCTCATTCCGTTCACATCCAAGCCCAACAATAAGCACACCAGCTAAATTTGGATGACGTGCATATCCGGACAAAGTTCTACGGAGGACATCAAAATGATAACTAGGAGAAGACATGCCACATCCACTGGTATGAGGAAAAGCAACAATGCCATCAACATTAGGGAAAGCGGAAAGTCGTTCTGGAGTAAAATGATCTGCAATTTGTCGAATAACAGTAGAAGAACAATTAACCGTTGAAAGAATACCAATATAATTACGCGTTGCTACTTTTCCATTGGAGCGCACAATACCATTAAAAGCCGCTCTTGCTGAAACGTCCACATAATCGACAGGAACAACATCCTGACAAAAGCTAGGATCTCTTTCATAATCAACTAATTCAAGATTGTGCGTATGAACATGATCTCCAGCTTCAATTCGACGTAATGCCACACCAATGCGTGTATCGTATTTGATAATCGGCTCACCAGCCTCAATAAGCCTTGCAGCGATTTTATGACCACCCGAAACTTGAGCTCGAATACGAAGATTAAACTCTGGAACTTGCTGCCCTATTGATACTGACTCACGAACGATGCATACATTATCATTGCTATGCAATTTAATTAGAGGGGACGATGAGGATGACATATTTTATTCACTCACACTAAATTTGTTGTAGTTATGTGAACAAGTATGTTGAGCATCTATATGAATGTAAAATGAAACAATAGACTCTTCTCATTCCATTATGTTATGAAGTAGATAAGAAAATAAAAAAGAGTAAAACATTTCATGATAGGCATTGATCGCGTCTTACGCTCTAATCTGAGGCTAAGACACTTACAATTATTAGTAGCATTAGATGAATTTCGACACCTAGGAAGAACCGCAGAGTTTCTATCTGTGACTCAGCCAGCCGTATCAAAAATGCTCGCAGAAATAGAAAAAACATTCGACTTACAGCTATTTGAACGTTCGAGTAGAGGAACTGAACCTACTCCATACGGCGTAACCGTTATTAAATTTGCGCGTTCAGTACTAGCAGATTATGACAGGGCCAAGATTGAGATAGCAGCAGTTACAGAAGGTTCAGCAGGTAGAGTACAAGTAGGTGCTATGGTTGCAGCAACACCTACCCTACTAACGCAAGCCGTTAACAACCTTAAAAAAAATGCGACCAAAACAACAGTTCTAATAGAAGAAGGTGACCTAAGGCGCCTATTACCCCGATTAAGGTCTGGGGAGCTAGATCTCATAGTAGGAAGGTTAGAGCCTGGTTATGCAGCCCCAGATTTAGATACAGAAGCACTCTATAACGAATCCATGTGTCTCATTTGCTCACCAAATCATGAAATTCTGAAAGGAAAAATTATCGATTGGCCTCTGCTATCACAACAAGCTTGGATTGTTCCGCCATCTTGGGCAGCATCTAGAACAAAACTGAACCAAATATTTTACAAACATAACTTACATCCACCAGAAAACATCATAGAGTCAGCATCATTTTTAAATATACTGATGTCATTACAAACAGGCTCAGCCATAGGCTTTATGGCTCATCAAGTTGCACAGCATTTCGAGCAACAAGGGCTAATGTCTATTATTCCCATAGAGTTAGAAATTGATTTGCCACCTATAGGTATAATCACTTTAGATGGCAGAGAAAAGACGCCGACTACACTAAAGTTAATAGAACAGCTAAGAATGGTAAATGGATGTGAAAATACATAAATATTGCCAACTATATCTATATGCAGGAACGATGAATCTCTTTTTCAAACCATTCAACATCCCAGTATTGACCAAATTTTCGGCCAACTTCGAGGTATACACCAACAGATTCAAAGCCGAACTTTTCATGGATAATACGGGAGGCTTCATTGGGCAAGGTAATGCCAGCGTAGGCGCGATGAATGTCTTCTGTTTCCAGTTGCTCAAACAGTTCAAGGTACAAGGCGGTTCCCAAACCTCGGCCTTTTGTATTTGGCTTTAGGTAAATACTAACTTCCACCGACGTTTCATAAGCGCGTTTTGGTTTGAATTGTCCACTGCAAGCGTAACCGAGAATTTCTCCGTCTTGTTCCGCCACCAGTAAACGATACCGACCAGTTGGCGCAAACTGCGAAAACCAAACCGCTCGACCTTCTAATGTGTAAGGCTCTATATCAAAAGTAGTCACCGTATTCACTATGTAGTGATTATAAAGATCGGTTAACGCGGGTAAATCCTCAATCACAGCTGGACGAATTTGAACGCTCATTTTATCTCCCAATGGCAATAATCTAAGGCTGAAGCGATGCTCTATTTTTACCACGCTTCACATTACTGTAATAGACAATTTGCGGTGGTACTGCGTTTAACTGCTTGGCTTGTTTATATCTCGATAAAAAAGATCGATACACGCCGTATTTAAAATACATAATATCTGCGTCCATCGTCGAACCTTGGTAGTCGACTTTTTGTTCGCCGTTTACCCAAACTTGGAATACACCAGAATCGTCTTTTGCCCAGCGAGCATATACTTCGATTTTATGCCATCGACCTCGCAGATCAGACTCTTTAATCAGCTCGTAATGTTTCTTAGCACCGGAAATATGATCGTCTAGATGATACCCACCACGGCCATTTTGAAACATCCAGATCGGATGAGAGTTAGCTTGATGAAATTGACCAAGAGCAACCTTGGTAGGAAAAACATTGGGGTAATCATCAGGAAAATAAATCGACCAACCGTACCAAGCGTCACTGCCTGCTGGTGTCATTTTCTGCTGCTCGGATAACTCACTGCGTTCGCGATCTTGCTCGCAATCATTCCAACCTTTATTCCAGTAGCAGTCTCCTGGACGCACCTCGAATTTCTCGATTAGTTTAGTTGGTGCGCTATCGGTAATGTCCTGAATAACTTGATAACCATAGCTCGTATTATTTAACGAACGCATGAAAGGGCCAAAATCCCCATGATTAATATCTTGCGCAACAGACTGCGCCTGAACAGGAATAACAAAAAAATATAGCCATAAGGAAATTAAAAAACGAGACATAGGAAACAAACCTTATTTATTACTCATCACGCCATTCTAAAGTTTGCGAAGGCTGTTCACCAAACAGTTGTTTGTAGTCTTTCGACCAAGTAGGGTCAAATGAAGAATACGGGGATATTTTCATCTAACTTTATCTCTCAATAAATGTATTTCGTCCTAACACCCAACATTTATTGGCTACTAGACGATCAACCACATTAACCTCTTGAATTTCTAGAATTTCTTGAATTTCTTGAATTTCATTGTTTAAACAAGTTCACAAGAAAAAGGCAATCTATTGCTAGACCGCCTTTGTTTTTTTCTTACTGTTGGTGTAAAAACACCGTTTGCAGTTATTTGCCGCCTGAGACAGCAAAGCCGCTAAAGCCACCCATTGGTAGGTCAGCCATTAAGCTTGCCGCGCCTGTCGTCAGGTCTATAGAGTAAAGACCGGCTTTTGATTCACCTTCGAGCTGCAATATTGCATAAGCAGCGTCAGAACCTTCTTCGGCAGAAACAATATCGAAGCCACCCATTGATGATAGGTCAACGGCCTTGCCATTGATGGTGATCTTAGCAACGGTTTTTAATTCGCCTGCATTATTAGCAAGGCTGACCAATGAATCTGTTTTGCTATCTAACGCAAACTGGAAAGTGCTCGACGCTTTTGCACCGGCAATGGCGTTCGTGTAAGCGTTCGCAAAAATTTCAGGCGTCATACCTTCGTTGCTGTCGCCTTTTACATAAAAGGTAGAGGTGAATTTCAATACTGAATTAGCACGCTTATCTTGGTCACCAAAACCGACTGGGAAATACACCAAGTTCGTACCGTCAGAACCCACCATACGAACCGCATCGATGGCGTTATTAAAATCCATCGCGGTGGCTGACGCATCCTTGGAAATCATGGCGCCATTTGTGAAGGTCGCCCCAAGATCGGTTAGCTTGCCCGTCTTAGTATTCACAACATAAACCGCGCCGTTGGAATAGCCCAACAGCTCGCCAGTGACGGGACGATAAGCCACAGCATCCAGCTTGTTGCTTAAGGCAAAAGTGTCCATTTTCGCAGGAGACGCAATAGACCCCATTGTGATCAAAGTCGTTCCGTTGTTAGCAAGCGCGTATCCAGCGATAGGACTATCTTGGTCAGATGTTCCGTAAAAGCCAGTTGAACAAGCAGAAACAGCAAAAGCAGTCGTGGCAGCAATAATCGTCTTTTTCATCATAAGCATCCTATATGAGTTTTATTAGTAAACTAGGTGTCACCCAACTGGGTGGCTCATACAGAGATACTCATCTTTTAAAAAAAGGTTTCAGATAAACGATATTTTTTGAAAAATAATTTGTTGCACAAACCGAGTCTGGCGTTAATTGTCTTAACATACGATAAAGGCTCGGTTGCTTTTTACTCAACCACTCAACCCCGTAAGTGTTTTTGACGGCGTTTCACCAAACAGTTGCTTGTAGTCTTTAGCAAACTGGCTCAGATGCCAAAATCCCCATTGGGCGGCGATGTCACTGACCGCTTGACCATTTTTTGCTTGTACCAGAGAGCGACGAACGCCGTTTAATCGACTAATCCGCAGATATTGAATCGGGCTGACGCCAAGGATGCTTTCAAAGCTGTATTGTAAGGTACGGCGGCTGACACTGGTAACTTCACACAATTGCGTCACGGTAACGGGTTCATCAAGATGATGATCTAAAAATAAACGCGCGCGATCGACGACTTTCTTACGATGATAATAGCTTTGTGTTTTAGCAGGTTGTGGGGTTTCCACTTTTAAAACTTCCAGTAGTGCCATCATAACAATGTCTTGCTGCAAGCGTGGTGGTGTTGTTGTGTTTTGCACCGAGAGTAAACGTGCTAGCACAAAGCGCACTTCCTCTAAGGTTTTATCTGGCACGCCAAGGCGACCATATTCGGTGAGTTCTTTCCAATTCAAATCGACACCATGAATCGCCGCCATCTTGATCAATTTCGAACGCTCTACAACTAAACCATATAAATCATAATCTTGCGGTGTGGATAGCTGAAAATCACAATCGCCAGGACGGCACATAATATTATTGGGATTGATGGTTAAGCCGTTGATACGGCTTTCTTCTTGATCGGCAAGAGGAATCCCCAGCCAAACAGAATCCGGCCAAACCATACATTTTTGCTGCAATGCCTGACTGGTGTGCTCACAAAAAACCTGCAAACCATCAAACGGCAGCTCGACAATACGACCGTAAAAACTACCACGGCTGGTTTGATCGTACTCTTGTTGCCAGTTGGTCAAATTACTCGCGTGCAAATCCGCATCGTGAGCTTCCGACACACGAGTTTTTGATACATTAGAGAAAAAGCCCTCTTTTGGTGCATCAATCATTAAATTCAACATAACCACACCTGTCTGTGTTTTTTTTCTCACAGAATATGAGGAATTAAAAACCTAAGTTTTTGAAAAATATACCATTTATAAATTTTGCCATTATTCGATAACGTAAATTTATGGATTTCCGTAATGTTAACTAACGTTATAAATATTCAGCGATTAACTTTAATAATAAGCAAAATTTATGCCCTTTTTACTCTAAATGTTTGTATCAATACATTAAGAGCTTGGGCCAACTCAATGTCAGTAAAGCGCGAGAAACGGTTATGAGCAAGCCAAATTCGACTTTTCAGTTTAAGAACACAGTAGGCGAGCGCACCTTCGGCTTTGTCGATCTTGCCGATTTAATGGCGAAAGCAACACCCGCACGTTCGGGGGATCGCTTAGCCGGTGTTGCGGCCCAAAGCGCCGAAGAACGCGCCATCGCGCAGATGACGCTTGCCGATGTACCACTGAGCCTTTTTCTTGAGCAAGCTCTCGTACCCTATGAAGAAGACGAAATTACCCGACTAATACTAGACGATCATGACAAAGCTGCTTTTTCTTTGATTTCACACCTTACCGTAGGTGGCTTTCGTGATTGGTTATTAAGCGACCTTGCCACCAACGAGGTGCTTATTCAGATTCGTCCCGGTGTGACGCCAGAAATGGCCGCGGCGGTTAGTAAGATCATGCGTAATCAGGATTTGATCTTAGTTGCGAAAAAATGCCATGTAAAAACCGCGTTTCGTAACACCATTGGTTTGCCAGGGCATTTGTCAACTCGTTTACAACCCAATCACCCAACCGACGATTTAACTGGCATCGCGGCCAGCATATTGGACGGTTTGCTCTACGCCAATGGTGACGCTGTGATTGGTATTAACCCTGCCACCGACAACGTGCAACAAGCCACACGCTTGATCAAGATGATGGACGAAGTCATCCAGCATTATGAGATTCCAACCCAATCCTGT
Organism: Marinomonas polaris DSM 16579; assembly: GCF_900129155.1. GTDB lineage: Bacteria > Pseudomonadota > Gammaproteobacteria > Pseudomonadales > Marinomonadaceae > Marinomonas > Marinomonas polaris. Next base: position 70,807 of record NZ_FQVF01000005.1, on the reverse strand, counting down.
GTGCTAACTCACGTGACCAACACCATCGAATGCATTGAACAAGGCGCACCCGTGGATTTGGTATTCCAGTCGATTGGTGGCACCCAAGCGACCAACGACAGCTTTGGTTTTAACCTCGCCACACTGGCCGAAGCCCAAGCAGCAGCCTTGTCGCTGAATCGTGGCACGGTTGGTAATAACGTCATGTACTTTGAGACAGGCCAAGGCAGCGCTTTATCCGCCAATGCTAATCATGGTTTAGATCAGCAAACTTGCGAAGCGCGGGCCTATGCGGTGGCACGTAAGTTTAATCCGCTATTGGTGAATACCGTGGTCGGTTTTATCGGCCCAGAATATTTGTACGATGGCAAACAAATCACTCGTGCAGGGTTAGAAGACCACTTCTGTGGCAAGTTACTTGGCTTACCTATGGGTTGCGACGTGTGTTATACCAATCACGCCGAAGCCGATCAAAATGACATGGATAATTTACTGACACTTTTAGGTGTCGCTGGTTGTACTTTTGTTATGGGCATCCCCGGTTCCGACGACATCATGCTGAACTACCAGACCACCTCGTTTCATGACGCTTTATACGCTCGTCGAGTACTGGGCTTAAAACCCGCGCCGGAGTTCGACCTTTGGTTAGCTAAAATGGAAATCTTCAAAAACAACGAGCAATTTACCCTCAACCACCAGCTACCAGATGCGTTCCATAAGTCACTCAATCGCATGATTGGAGGTCGCTCATGAGCCAAGACACTCCTAAATCCGACATCCCTAAACCTAATAAGTCCTTTCCGACGCATCCTCATGCAGAAGCCGTCACCGAAAACGCGTGGAGCAAACTCAATGCCTTTACTGACGCGCGTATTGGTTTAGGCCGTTCTGGTATCAGCGTCCCAACCAAACATTTATTAGCATTCCAACTTGCCCATGCTCAAGCGATCGATGCGGTGCACACGCAACTCGATAGCGACGCGTTAGCCAAAGCTCTGGTAGAGCAAGATTGGGCTAAAGATTGGGCTAAAGATTGGACCAAAAACTGTGCCCCCCTACTGTTACACAGTCGCGCGACGGACCGCGCAACCTATTTACAACGTCCAGATTACGGTCGCAGATTGAATGACGAATCTGCCAATAAACTAGACGAGCACAGAGTTTCTACTTCGCAAGACTATGACCTTGCCATTGTAGTCGTCGATGGTTTGTCGTCGCTGGCGGTTGAACAAAATACCTTACCGTTTTTACAAGCACTTTCTAGCCATATAAACGGCTGGAGCCTCGCGCCTGTTTGTTTTGTAAAGCAAGGCCGCGTAGCGATTGGCGACGATGTTTGTGAACGCCTAAACGCCAAATGCGTCTTGGTATTGATCGGTGAGCGCCCTGGGTTGAGCTCGCCCGATAGCTTAGGTTTGTACCTGACTTGGGGCGGCAAAGTCGGCCTAACAGATGCCTACCGCAACTGCATTTCCAACGTTCGCCCAGCGGGCTTGGTTTACCAAGAAGCCGCACGTAAAGCCTTTTATCTATTAAACGAAGCACGAACCCTGAAGCTGTCTGGCGTAAAACTCAAAGACAGATCAGACGATGACTTAATTATAGATACATCAAAGGAGTCAAAAAACTTCCTCATCTCCTAATACGAGGAAAAAGACAAGAGAAAAAAGATAAGGAAAAACAAAACGCACGAAGACGTACAAACAGAAAAGCAAGAAAACTATAAGCCCACAGGGCAAAAAATGACGGTTTAAAACTCAACATATAGAGCACAACTGGAACAAAAGGAAACTAAAATGTCTGATCAAATCAATAAAGAATATCTGGCGAAACGCCAGCTAAAACGAGGCTCCGCGGGCTGGATTCTGCTCGCGGGTTTGGGCGTATCTTACGTTATCTCTGGTGACTTCGCAGGCTGGAACTTTGGTATTGCCGAAGCGGGCTGGGGCGGGTTTGCCATCGCAGCAGCGCTCATGGCGGTGATGTATTTCACCTTGGTTTTATCCTTGGCAGAAATGTCTGCCGCTATCCCAGCGGCGGGCGGCGGTTACAGTTTTGCGCGTCAAGCAATGGGGCCTACTGGCGGTTATTTAACCGGCCTAGCGGTGTTAATTGAATACGCTTTGGCGCCTGCCGCCATTGTGATATTTATCGGTTCTGCGGTAGAAGCCCTGTTGGGCTTTAATGGACCTTGGGTCTACGCCGCGTTTTACATTGTCTTTATCGGCATTCACCTAGCCGGTGCAGGCGAAGCGCTAAAAGTCATGATGGTCATCAGCGGCTTGGCAGTCATCGCCATTCTAGCGACAGCAGTAGCCTTGATTGGCGATTTTGATAGCAGCCGTTTATTTGATGTGGCGGTCACCGATGCCGCTGGCGCGTCTGAGTTTATGCCGATGGGCTGGTATGGTATTTGGGCGGCATTGCCATTTGGCATGTGGTTGTTCTTGGCGGTTGAAGGTGTGCCTCTAGCCGCAGAAGAAGCCAAAGATCCAGCGAAAGATGTGCCAAAAGGCATTATCGGCGCGATGATCTTCTTACTGTTCACGGCACTTTTGGTGGTGTTTTTGTTAGCCGGTGCCGCTGGTGCAGATGCGATGGGCAAGAGCGCAGTGCCTTTGGTTGATGCCTTAAATTTTGCGGGTCACAGCTCTTTGGCAACAGCGGTAAACGTTCTCGGTCTTGCTGGTTTGATCGCGTCTTTCTTCTCCATCATCTACGGTTACAGCCGTTTAGTCTTTGCTCTGTCTCGTGCTGGTTACATTCCACAAAGCTTGTCAGTAACAGACAAACGTAAAGTGCCTGCTCGTGCTTTGATCGTACCTGGCATTTTAGGCTTCCTTGCTTCTTTGACGGGCGAAGGCGATCTAATGTTGGCAATGGCCGTGGTTGGCGCAACCGTATCTTATGCTTTGATGGCGCTTAGCCACATTTTGCTTCGCATCAAACAGCCAAATATGGAGCGTCCTTATAAAACACCAGGCGGTATTTTCACCTCGTCTATCGCGTTTGTTTTGTCTCTGTTAGCACTCACTGGCGTTTACGCTTACGACCCACGCGCGTTTTTCTACACGCTGGTCTTGTTCGCTATCGGCGCCGCTTACTACTTCTTGTACAGTAAAAATCGCCTTGTGGCGAAAACACCAGAAGAAGAGTTTGACATGCTGGCGGCGGCAGAAGCCGACCTCGCTGCAACGGCTTAACAACCTTTTCACTGAGTAAATAAAACAAAGCCCCGCATTCCTTTCCTAGGGAATGCGGGGCTTTTGAGTGTTAGGATCAAACGCATTTACGACTTAGCCAATGCCATGCTTTGCAAAGCAACACGCTCAGGCTCCATCATGTAGCGATAAGACAATGCCGCCACGATGCCACCTATAAAGATGGCGTAGTTTGCCAAGGCGCTGAATACAAAGGTCGCTAAGATAGATACTAAACCCGCAATAATCAGAGCATAAACGCTTTTCTTATTCACGCCATTCTCATACCAATAAGCCCCTTTAGGAGACTCTGTGTACAAAGCGGCAACATCAATTTGGCCTTTTTTAATAAAGAAATAATCGACAATAATAATGCCGTACAAAGGCCCAATCATCGCACCCAAAACATCTACCGTGTAGTGAATCACTTCTGGGTTATTGAATAAATTCCATGGCGTTAGCAGCACAGAACCAAACGCGGCAATAAAACCACCGGCTCTAAAGCTGATTTTCTGTGGTGATACGTTGGAGAAATCAAACGCTGGCGCCACAAAGTTCGCAACGATATTAATCCCAACTGTAGCAAAAATAAAAGTTAACGCACCAAGTACCGTAATAAATCCAGAATCGAGACGTTTCACCGTTTCCACAGGGTCGGTAATCATCTCACCAAATACTGGGATAGAAGCCGACACAATCACCACACTAAACAAAGAAAACAAGACAAAATTAAGTGGCAAGCCCAATAGGTTTCCCAGTTTTAATTTTTTATAACTGCCGCAATAACGTGAAAAATCACTAAAGTTCAGCGTTGGGCCAGCGAAATAACCCGCTACTAGCGCGATTGCAATAAACATCTGCACAATCACATCCATGCCCGTCAGGTTATTTGAGCTCAAATTAAAGCTGATATTTTCCCAACCCGCTCGATTCACCATATAAATACACAATGCAAACATAGCGACATAGATAGCAGGGCCTGACCAATCGATTACCTTACGAATCATGTCCATGCCAAACATGAAGACGATTCCCTGTACAATCCACATTGCCGTGAAACCAATCCAGCCAAGATATGAAAGACCGATGAAAGATTGATCCGCAAGAGATGCCATGCCAGGAAAAAAATACAACAACAGAATAATGAAGGAGCTAGACGCCAGAAAGGTTTGAATACCGTACCAAACGACCGCGATCAAGCCACGAATGATGGCTGGAATATTGGCACCGAACACACCAAAAGACATTCGTGCCACCACAGGAAACGGCACGCCTGCTTTTTGTCCCGGTTTACCCATCAAGTTGGCAAATACCAACACAATAGAAATGCCCAATAACAAACTAATAAACACTTGAATACCATTTAGACCCAGTGCAAACAAGCTGGCAGCAAACACATATCCACCCACACTATGAACGTCTGACATCCAAAAAGCGAAGATGCTATACCAACCCCATTTCTGATCTTTCTCTGGCAGCAGATCCCTATTCGCTAATTTAGGACTTTGCTCAAATTCTTGTTTCATGATTGCGTTCCTTTTTAATTGTATACAATGATAAATACAATTTTTGTGCCAAAAAACAGAACCTAAAGAACTTAAGTAAAAATAGGGATATGAACCCAAAAAACCAACATTTACTGCACCATTGCAAGTCAAAAAAACGAAAACCACACCAATATTGTGCACAATTAATTCATTTTTTGTTTAAGATGTACGAAACAAACTAGCATGCTATATTGTCTTAAGAACTATATTTAATGAGACATCGTATACAATCTATAGAGAAGCACTCATGTCGAATGACGAGAACATTTACCGACAAATGCTAAACGCCATTGTCGAACATCAATTACCGCCAGGGGCGCGTTTACCAGAAGATCGTTTATCAGAAGCGTTTGGTGTAAGCCGAACAGGCATACGCAAAGTATTACAGCGGCTCGCCTTAGAACACTTTGTGATCATTGAAAAAAACAAAGGCGCGCAAGTAAACCGACCTAGTGAAGCCGAAGCATTAGAAGTTCTAGACAGCCGCATATTGATTGAGCCGCAACTCATTCCAGCCTTACTTGATCATTGGAATACAGAACATTCTGAACGTTTTCGAATCATGGTCACTGAAGAAAAACGCGCAGAAGAGGCCAACCAACTGGCAGACTCTATACAACTAACAGCTCGCTTCCATTACGAATTAGCAAAGCTTTCTGGCAATCAGGTGCTGGCTAGCTTTGTTGAACAGCTGTGCTATCGGTCTTCCTTGATTCTGGCCGCTTACGGTACTCGCGGCAGCGTGGGTTGCGAATGTGGTGATCATTCACAGCTACTCGATATTCTTGACCAGGGTAGAAAAGATGAAGCTAAAACTTGGATGAGTCACCACTTAAAACATATTAAATCGTCACTTATTCTCGAAAGCAAACCCGAAGAAAATATCGATTTTCAACGACTTTTTGGCCGCTAGGAGCACCATGCGAATTCAGCTCATTAACCCAAACACCAGCGCTGACATGACTAATGCCATGGCACTGAGCGCACAATCTGTTGCGCTAGACAGCACACAAATTATCGCCTGCACACCAGAACACGGACCGAAAAGCATAGAGTGCGCTTTTGATGAAGTCATTGCCAGTGCAGCCCTTCTCGACCTAATAGAACAAGGCAAACAACAAGGTGTTGATGCTCATATTATCGCCTGCTTTGGCGATCCGGCTTTAGACGCCGCCCGTGAATTAGCGGATGCACCTGTGATAGGCATTGCCGAGGCGGGATTTCAAATGGCAAGTTTAATTGCCCACCGCTTTGGCGTCGTCACCACGTTATCCAGAACCTTACCAGCAAGTGAACACTTACTTCAAAAATACGGTTATCAACATAAATGCAGCGGTGTAAGAGCCACCAACATTCCCGTTTTAGCCTTAGAAAATATCGATCCCGCAGCATATCAGTTACTTAAAACAGAATGCCTAGCCGCGATAGAGGAAGACGGCGCGGAAGCCATCGTCTTGGGCTGTGCTGGCATGTCGAGTTTGGTGGAAAAGCTATCTACCGAATTACCTGTTCCTATTATTGATGGCGTTGTCGCCGCGGTAAAACTGGCAGAATCATTGCATCAGTTAGGGCTACAAACCTCTAAAAAAGGTCAATACGGACAGCGTGTTAGCAAAGCTTTTACTGGGCGCTATGCCCACTGGAGTTTATAACTACTCCCAAACTACATAAAAAATAATGGAACACAGACTATGAAACACTACTTAGAACGCGATTACGCGGGTTATGGTCGCCAAGGGCTACCAAACGTAAAATGGCCAAACAATGCCAGAATTGCAGTCCAGTTTGTTTTAAACTTCGAAGAAGGTGGTGAAAATTGCGTTCTTCATGGCGATGAACACGCCGAGACATTTCTATCGGAAATCTTCGGCGCGCAGCCCTTCAAAGACCGCCACATGAGCATGGAGTCTCTATACGAATATGGCTCTCGCACTGGTGTGTGGCGTATTTTAAATGAGTTTGAGCGACGCGGTTTGCCACTCACTGTTTTTGCCATTGCGACTGCATTACAACGTAATCCAGAAGTGGCCAAAGCTTTTGTGGAAGGCAAACACGAAATTGTTTGCCATGGTTTAAAATGGATTCATTATCAAGAAATGCCAATCGAGCAAGAACGCGAGCACATGCAACAAGCGCTTGCTTTAATCGAAGAAGTCACTGGTGCTAAACCTGTTGGCTGGTATACAGGGCGAGACTCGCCAAATACTCGCGTCTTGGTCGCAGAACAAACCCAGCTCAAATACGACTCAGATAATTACGGTGATGACCTCCCTTATTGGGTAAAAGTCGATACACCTGATGGTGGTAGCAAACCGCATTTGATCGTGCCTTATACACTCGATTGCAACGATATGAAGTTTTCCTCGCCTTATGGCTTTAATCATGGCGAAGAATTCTTCCAATACCTGAAAGACAACTTTGATTGTTTATATGAAGAAGGTGCCACCGCACCGAAAATGATGTCCATTGGTATGCATTGCCGAACCCTTGGCAAGCCAAGCAGATTCATGGCACTGAAGAAGTTCTTAGACTACGTACAATCCCACGACAACGTCTGGATTGCTCGCCGTGAAGATATTGCAGATCATTGGATTGCAAATCATCCGCCGCAGAGTTAAATATTAAAACCTATTTAAAAATCTAACCATTTGATTAAAGAGGGAAAAGTAGCGGTTTCCCTCTTTATATTTCTCTCCTAAATTGAAAAGACATTAAAAGAAAGCCCCAAAAATAAGACTTTTTAATTGATAATAGATATCATTACTTTTATCAATTGCATAAATCTATTTTATAAAGGACTCCGTTTAATGTTATCCAAAAAACCTTACACGGCAATTATCCTATTGCCTTTCGCCCTTAGCGCCTCACAAATCACCCTTGCAGACACGGAGTCCGTAAGCCTCGATGAGCTAGTTATCCAAACCAGTCGCTCTAATACCAAAAAAGAAGACAGTCCTCAGGTCATCACTGTTATCACTCGACAACAAATTGAAGAACAACTGTCCATCAGCTCTGACAGCTCGCAAGTACTTTCTAATCTTCTACCTGCCTATGCACCGAATACGCAAAAATTAAACGATAGCAGCCAATCTTTTCGAGGACGCTCTGTTTTATACATGATAGATGGTGTTCCACAGTCTAATCCACTTCGAGACGGTAGCCGTGCCGCACACACCATTGACCTTGCTATGGTGGAACGCATTGAAGTGATTCATGGTGCAAGCGCAATTCATGGCTTAGGGGCAACTGGCGGTATTATTAACTTCATCACCAAATCAAATCGTTCAAACGAACTAAAACAACACGTCGATGTACAACTGACCACACCGACAGATGAATTAAAAAGCGATTCTCTGGCCTATAAAATTGGCTACCAAGTAGAAGGTTCACAAGATAATTTTGATTACCTTGTGGGTTTGTCCAACGAAGTACAAGGGATCTATCTTGATGCCGACGGCAACTATGTTGGTTCAGACTCTACTCGTGGCGAAACAATGGATTCAAAAAGCTACGATGCTTTTGTCAAACTTGGTTACTGGCTAACCGATGACAAAAGACTGGAACTTGAAGTTAACAAGTACAGATTAAAAGGACGAATGAACTTCACTGGTGTCAACGGAGACAGATCAAACGGCATTCCAACCAGCTCCATCAAAAGCACACCAAGAGGTCTTGCTCCATATAACGATGTTCAAACTACCAGCCTTGCTTATACCGACAGCGACCTTGATGGTATGGAGTTTAAAGCGCAAGTTTTCCACCAAGATTTTGAAGGGAGATATGGTGTATCAAAGTCAGGCAGCTTCCAAGACCCTAGCAATGGTATAACCTTTGACCAAAGCCAAAACCAATCAGAAAAAATCGGTGCAAAATTCAGCTTAACTAAAGACGACCTATTAGATAACGATTTAAGCGTCACGGCAGGCTTAGATTTGTTACAAGACACAACCAGTCAGACGTTAATATTGACTAATCGCACTTATGTTCCTGAAACGGAATACACCAATTACGCTCCGTTCGTACAACTTGAATACCGACCAACTGACCGCTTAGTTCTACAAGCTGGTGCCCGTAATGAACACGCTAAGTTAGACGTAGATACATACCAAACAGTCGCGGCGAATAACAATGTGACAGTAAATGGAGGCAAACCGAGCTTTAGTGACACGGTTTACAATGCAGGTGCTGTTTTTAAGATCACGCCTGCAATTAGTGTATTTGCCAACTACTCACAAGGCTTTGGTATGCCGGATGTCGGACGAGTCCTCCGTGGCGTTAATACACCAGGTCAAGATGTCGATTCACTGATCGATTTATCCCCTATTGTGACCGACAACTATGAAGTCGGTTTTCGTGTAAACCGTCATCCATACGATTTTGAATTGAGTTATTACGAATCTAATTCAGACCTTGGGAGCCGTATTGAAGCAGTCAATGGACTCTATGTTGTAAAACGAGAGAAGAAAGAGATTCAAGGTGCTGAAGCTTCTTTAGGATTCCAGCTCAACAAAGACCATAGACTACAAGCCAGCTATTCTTTCATTCAAGGCAAGTCTGATACTGATGGAGATGGAAAAGTAGACACTAAGTTGACCGGTTCAGATATCTCGCCTAATCGCTTGGTGACATCATGGAATGCTCGCTGGAGTGACAAACTATCCTCTTTGCTGCAAATCAATCATGCTTTTGACAAAAGCTTTGATGATAAAAAATTAGAGTTTGATGGCTACACTCTAGTCGACGCATCCGTTGGTTACAAACTTCCTGTGGGTAAAATGAGTGTTGCGGTTTCCAACGTATTTAACGAAGACTACTTCACTTACTACTCCCAAAGCTCCGTCAAAACGGACGACCTTTACTTCAAAGGCCGAGGTCGTACTGTGACACTGGCTTATGGTTTAGACTTTTAATTTTCTAGCCACACTTAACTCTTCTCTTATTTTTTAAGAGAAGAGTTAGCTTTCTTTAGAGGCAAAGGACAAGAACCACAATAGACTGGGGGCTCTGTAGCTTGGTAGTAAAAACAACAGGTACGTCGAACACGAATAGGATTTTCCGATATTGCCGTTAACTGCTTTTCTCGATAAAAAACCGTCAAAGGATTTTCGTTTAAACCAAACAATGCAGTCGTACTTTTATCCAGAAGATACGCATAATCTGCTTGAGCTTTTGATCTCATTTCCTCAGCAACACTCACTAAAATACGTTGTTCGTAGATGCTAAAAACCCGCACTGCGACATTTTCCCAAAGGATACGTCTAGACACTTTTGTTAGGCGATAAAATTGCTCGACCAATAAGGTTAAATGCCCCGAAAATGCCTTGTTCAAGATCTCTTTTCGCCAAGCGTTTCGATCTTCTTTGTCAGAATCTTTCCAAACAGACACCGCCGTCGTTTTTAATGGCATCTTGGATAACCACATTTTGCTTTCTAACGGATATTCAAAAACACTGTTTTCTATTGATGCATCAAGGCCTTTATCAAACCCAGACATGGCGTATAAGACAGGTGCCAACGTAAGAAATGCCACACGTTTTATTACTAAAGACGCCGTTACTTTAAGGTTCGGCGCGCCAAGTTCAGGCATGATTTTTTGTAGTGTTTCCAAACACAAGGCATCATCCAATAACTTACTAGAATCGATCGCAAGTGGCTCGTCTTGTTGATAAGGCTTAAGTCCGAATGCTGCCAACACGTCCCATTCTTCTGGAAGCAATACTTGCTTAGGAGCTTGTTTAAACATGCTTAGCTGCCTGAGAGTCGACCTTGCGTCCTTTCCCATAAGGAATACACATTGGCGTACCAAACAGTGGATCGGCACTGATATGGCATTCCATATCAAACACAGCTTTCACCATATCATGATCTAAAATCGTCTCTGGTGCGCCTTGGCAAAAAACCGCACCGTCTTTAATAGCGATCATGTTATGAGCATAACGAGCTGCAAGGTTCAGATCATGCAACACCATCAAGATGGTCGTATTCTGAGTCGCATTTAGCTCAAACAATAGATCAAGAATCTCTATCTGATGGGTTAAATCCAAATAGGTTGTTGGTTCATCCAATAGCAAAATATCGGTATTCTGTGCCAGCGCCATGGCAATCCAAGCTCGCTGTCTCTGGCCGCCAGATAAAGCATCAATGGAACGATCTGCAAACTCGGTCATATTGGTGTCTTGCAAGGCTTTACGAACTAATCGTTCGTCGTCTTCGGTCCAACTTTGTAGCCAATTTTGATGAGGATAACGGCCTTGACGAACCAACTGCTCAACCGTCAAGCCTTCTGGCGCAACAGGGCCTTGGGGAAGAATAGCCAGCTTGCGAGCCACGTCCTTTCCAGACAAGGAATGAATATCTGCACCATTCAGGAGAATCTGGCCAGTCGAAGGTTTCAACAATCGGGCAAACGACTTCAGTAAGGTAGATTTACCACAACCATTGCCGCCCACTAACACTGTAATTTGGTTAGGTTTAATAACCAAATCCAACGACTTAATAATGTTTTTTTTCTCATAACCTAAAGATAGCGCCACACTTTCTAATGGACTACTTTCTCCTAAGTGACTGTTTCCTAAATGACGGCTTAATAAATTACTGTCTAATAAATGATTTTCGGACATGCTCATCGTTAAAAAATCCCAATATGACTAACCGACTTAAAAACGCTGTCGATAAAGTAAATAAATAAAGAATGGTGCACCAATAGCAGACACAAAAACACCAGCGGGAATATCCAAAGGCTGAAACAACAAGCGACCACAAAGGTCTGCCAGCATCACTAGGCAAGCACCGACCAATGCAGAGGTTGGTAGTAAAAGAGCGAAACTCCGCGCAACAAGACGTCTGGCAATGTGTGGTGCGATCAAACCGACAAAGCCCACCGCACCAGCATAAGCAATAGCTGGCGCTGCCATAATCACACTCAAAAATAACAGAGCTAAACGCAAGCGCTGCACAGGTACACCCAGCCCAGTTGCCAGTTGATCACCCAATTCTTGGGTATTCACCCGGCGCGCTAAATAAAACGCCAAGGGCCATGAAATCAACAACCACGGCAACAAGGCTTTCACCTCAACCCAACTCGCGCCATACACACTACCCGTTAGCCAGATATAGGCGGTAATGCTGGTAGAAAGCGGACTCGCCGCAATGACAAAGGTCGTCACCGCGCCCATCGCCGAGGAAATACCAATACCAACCAATACCAGCCGCATTGGTGTTACACCACTATTCCAAGCGAGCGTATAAATTAACAAAGCCGCCAATAAAGCTCCCGAGATGGCGAAAATAGGTAACCAGATAATCCCCATTGCCGTCGCAAAAAAGGATAAAAAACACACCGCGGCGGCAGAAGCTCCGCCAGTAATGCCAATAATATCTGGTGACGCCAGCGGATTACGTATCATCGATTGCAATACCAACCCAGAAGAAGCCAACGCAGCCCCCACCATGGCCGCCATCAGTACGCGAGGCATACGCAAAGTTTCCACGACAAACTGCGCAGCCTGACCGCCCTTTCCAAGCAGTACCTGAAGCACTTGCGGCAAAGCTATGAACTCTTCGCCTAAACACAGGGAAAGCAAAATAATCGAGAGAAAAAAAACGAGGAGAACAAGCATCGACCACAAAGAACGAACTGGAGTCGAAAAAGAAAATAAACGGTGACGAACGCTGAAAAACTTACTCACGTTTGCCTCCTTTACGTGCCAAATAAATAAAGAAGGGCGCACCTAAAATCGCTGTTGTCACACCAATTGGCACCTCTTCTGGCATGATCACAAAACGACTGATCACATCCGCACACAACAACAAAATAGCGCCCCACAAAGCACTTAACGGAATTAGCCATTTATGATCGTAACCCACCATTGATCGCACCATATGCGGCACCATCAAACCGATAAAACCAATGCTGCCACCAAGCGCGACCGAGCCGCCCGCCAAGCCAATAATCAACAAGCTCAGCACCACTTTGATCAGCACCGTGTTCTGTCCCAATCCTTTAGCAATGTCGTCACCGGACAACAAAATATTGATCTGCGGTGCCGACAGCATCGCCAACACGATGCCAATAATAAAAGCGGGTGCTAATGGCATCACCATAGACAAATCACGACCAGATACAGAACCAGCTACCCAAAACAAAACACTGTCTAGACCTTCTTGACCAATAACCAATATGCCTTGAGTAAAAGCCATAAACAGCGCCGAGATCGCTGCACCAGACAACACGATACGAACCGGAGATAAACCGTCTTTGCCTAAACTACCCAGTCCATAAACCAGCGCGCCAGCCACACTCGCACCCAAAAAAGCCAACCACAAAAAAGTATTCAAGGAAGTAACGGAAAAGAAGGTCGAGAACAAAACGATAGAAAATACAGCGCCTGCATTGACGCCAAAAATAGACGGTGAAGCCAGCGGATTGCGCGTTAATGCTTGCATCAAGACACCGGAAACCGCCAACGCTGAGCCTACTAAACAAGCAACAAGAGCGCGGGATAAACGTGTAGTACGGATAATAACGTGATCAATAGATTGAGGGTCAAATACCCAAAACGCCGTCCAAACTGATTTAGCTGAAATGACATATTGCCCATAGGCAATGCTCCCCAACAAGGACAACATCAGGCATAAAATAGACAGAGCAAGAAGGCTCCATTTAAAAGAGCTACTGTTGTGTAAGCGCATAAATGCTCTATTGATCGGCCTGAGGTAATTGATAGATTTGGTACAACTGATCTAAGATTTTTTCTGCACCCAGAATCCCACCAGACAACAACCAAGCCACATTATCCACTTCATACACTTGCTGGTTTTTAGGTGCTGTTAACATTTTCCATAACGGGTGAGCGCGCCAAGCGTCGTAATTTTGTCTAACGGCAGCATCATTGGAATGCAAAATAACAAAGAACACATCCGCATTCACACTCGGCAAGGCTTCTTTGGTTTTCAACTTCACCCCCCAACCTTTTTCATTTGGCAAAGGGAATTTAAAACCTATCTCCTTCAACACCACGCCTGGAAAACTTTGATTCAAATACAGACGCAAATGATCAGCACGAATATTTAGAATCGCTGCGGTTAATGGCCAGTTTGCTTCGCGTTGCTTGATAGCATTGTGGAGGGTAGTAATGCGCTGCTGAAAGTCGTCCCAAACCTGTTTTCCTTTAACTTGCTTACCTAATGCTTCAGCCGTTAAATCCAAAATGGTTTTAAAGTCATACACATTTTCAGTCATCACAGTGGGCGCGATCTGCGACAATTGATGGTATATTTTTTCGTGACGAGACTTGGTGCCAATAATCAAATCTGGCTTTAACGCCACAATAGCCTCAAGGTTCGGTTGAGTTTCCAACCCCACATGAGCTACGCCTTTCAAAGCATCTCGCAAATATTCATAGGTTGGCTGCTGCGCCCAAGAATCCACTACACCAACAGGCGTCACGCCTAATGCCACCACAGAATCGGTCGCCCCTTGAAACAAAGTCACCACACGTAAAACTTTTTTGGGGACCTCAGAACTTCCCATCGCATGAACAATCTCTTTATATACATCGTTTTTATGGACACTGTTTTTACTATCGGAAGCCATCGTCTGATTTACAGGTGCTAAAATCAGCAAAATCACTGTCAGCAAAAATGCCCATTTTCTTACTTGGTTTACCAGCATGTTGAGGTGCTTCCTTCAATTGTTCTTTGTTAACAAATAGCGGCGCTGAAAGATACGGAACAGCCAAAATCGTTATAGTAACAATTATCATCCTCATAAGCATTAAGCGTGACGTAAAAGACTAAATTGAAAGCAATAAAAAAGCCTGAATCATTCGATTCAGGCTTTTAAGAATTACTAATAAATTCAGCTTTATACATGTCCTTTCATATGGATCAAGCAAGCATTGTCTAAATTTCCATACTCCGTAAAGCCTCGTGGTAAGAAACTAACTAAATCAAGAAACATGTGTGGCTGGGTGCCCAACATAGAAATTTGATAAAACTGACTTTGAAAGGGTATATCTTTAATAACAGCAACTACAGTCATACAAACCTTCACTAAAAAAAATTAAAACTGCCTTGAAGGTAAAATACGAATCCCATTAAAGTTATATTTTTGATCACCTACACGTATTTCCAAACCACTAAGAACAAAAGGAGCAACTTTATCAATCTCTATTTCAAAGACTTTTTGCACTTCTTGTTCAACCACAATTTTAGACTTTGTTGTCTTGGTATAGCTTTCTGACTCAAGAAAGATAGGTGTTTGTAAACGACTTGGTTGATCGATCGTCATAGTCTGGCTATTCATAACCAGTGGGGCAGAATCCGTTGATCTCACACCAATAATCAATGAAATTACCCAAGTTTCTCTTTTGGTAGGCATGAAAGGAACAAAGCTCTTCACTCTCTCGACTCGAGTATAACTACTACTTATAGATATAGTAGATTCATCACACAAGATGGTCATCGCGTTGCTTTTTTCACCTATAATTTGGCAGCTTTTCTCTTCTCCACTTTTTTCAAATGAAACTCGAGTGCCGCAAGCGGCCAATAACAAAGCCATCAAGGCAAGCATTAGTGATTTTTTCATTAGCAATTCCACGGATTAAGGAAGACATCCTCGTCCTTCTTAAAAGTAATGTTTTCAATTGGGTATGCCACCCCGTTTATGACAATCTCTAAACCTTGTAGAGTGAAGACTTCTTTATAATCACCTGAGGCTTTAATGCTGATGTCGCTAAAATAAAAACTGTCAGGAACAACTGAATGAAAGTATGAAGAATCCGATTCCTTAACCTCTAAAATTTTTGCTTCGTTTCCATCCTGAAGTATTGAGAATTGATCACTAATGACAGAATGAGACTTTTTAGAGCTAGTATGGACAAGTAATGTTTGACTCTCTTTATCAGAGAGCAAAGTAACCTCTACCTTAGTCTCGCCCAAAAAGAATAACAATAACTCCTCAGGTCCAACTCTATTATGACACCATGATGGAACAACCTTAGCCCCAGACTGATCAGAATAAGGCCGATTAAAGTGTTCGTGAGAAGTGCAACCCACCAAAGGTAAGATAGTGAGCCATAAAAAATGTTTTAAATTACTCAGCCGAGCTAATTGCATAATTAATAAATCCAAACATTAGAGGGGATGCATATATCTGTCACGAGCTAAACCTAAATCTATACTGTCCGCGAACTCAATTTAGCCTCAGTTTATAACCCACTATTGAAATCTCTACCATTAGGATAACGAAGCTTGCATCAACCTCTTACTCAGATACAAGTAAGTAGGCGATTGTCACTACTAAACATTTTGCAGGTAATTACTGGCGAGGAAACTGGTCTATGCTTAGGTGTAAGTCTTAAAACAAAGACATACTTTAAGAAACGGATATTAGATTTAGCCAAACACCACACCATCCGGTAAGGTCACAAAAATCGAGTGCCTGACTTCGTTGAATAATGCCTTACTGCAATGGCCTTCGCCTTCCGTGTCTTCTAACAACACAACATCGCCCGCGCCAAATTGGCGGGTTTCACCGGACGATACCATGAACTCGCAACGGCCTTTGATGATGAACAAAAGCTGGCGCTGTGGCGCTGGATGCCATTTGAAGTCATAGTCGCTTGGCGTTTCACGAAAAATCATATCGCCTACTGGAAAGCGCTCAGACAAAAAGCCAATTGGACCGCCATCGCGGACATCAAGATTTACTTCTCCGAACTGGCTTTTGCCCTGATCGTCGTTAAAAATGCGCGTAAATTTCATCGAATAATCCTCTATTTACCGTAATCATAAGCGTCTATGCAATTCAATTGGCTTGCGCATTGTCTCGTTCCTCGACACGTCAGCGCCAATTAAACGCATGGACGCTTTTAACCGAAGAAGGCTAACTCCCCAGCATAACGTGAAAGCGATTCTTCGAGCTTGCTCGGGGAGCGAAACGTTATACTGGGGAGTCAATTTCACATCCAATCAGAGAGCGAGGCGTTATGCTGAGTAGCCACAAAAACCGTTAGGCCAAACTCTGTAATGTCTGACTCAACACGGCCAAGGTCACCGCCACATCTGGTGTATCAATCGCTTCCGCTGGGTGATGACTAATGCCTTTGTCGCAACGCATAAACAGCATAGCCACAGGGCAAATGTCGGCAATCGCCATAGCGTCGTGTCCCGCACCAGAGAATAGAGTATGTACTGGGATATTCTGTGCTTCGATGGCGTTGCGTAGCACGCTTTGCAATTTGTCATCACAATGCACGGCGTTAGCTGCATGGGTCGCTTTGCGTTCAATACGCACATTACGACGTGCAGCAATGGCTTCTAATTCTAGCAATATTTCGTCGAGTGCTATGTCGCGTTTGTCATCGAATTCGCTGCGAATGTCGAGAGAAAATCCCGTGTTACCAGAAATCACATTAACGCCATTGGGACGATTTTGAATACGTCCAACAGTGGCAACAATGCCATGATTTTGAGCGACTCGTTCTACCGCAAGAATCATCTCACTGCTGGCGCAAAGGGCATCTTGGCGTAGATTCATCGGCACAGTACCAGCGTGCCCAGCCATACCGGTAATATTAAATTCAAAGCGTTTTGCCCCAGCGATTGCGCTAACGACACCCACTGGCAAATCCAATTGTTCTAATACTGGTCCTTGTTCAATATGAAGCTCAAGGTAACCAAGCAGATTGTCGGTTTCGATGGCGGCATTAGGAATACTCGCAAAGTCCGAACCAAAGTCTTTTAATGCTTGTGCTAGGCTAATGCCATCACTGTCTTTTAAATCGGCCCAGCTTGTTGGCCATTGACCTGTTAGCGCGCGACTGCCAAGTAATGTAGAGCTAAAACGCGTGCCTTCTTCGTCACCAAATCCCACCACGTCGAGGTGAAATGGCAGACGAATGCCAGCTTGATTCATCGCTGCGATCAAGGTGACGGGGGTGATCACGCCTAACATGCCATCGTATTGGCCGCCATTTGGCACTGTATCCAAATGACTGCCCATGATAAAACGCGGCGCGCCTGTGTTGGCGGCTTGCCAGCGTCCCCAAAGATTCCCCGCTTCATCCTGCCAAGTTTGCATACCTGCGTCTTGCATCCAGCCGCCCACCAATCCATTGGCTTGTTTATGTTCTTTGGTGAGATAACGACGATCTAGGCAATCATCGCTTTGACTGATTTTGCCAAGTTCGTCACAGCGGTCCATGACCAACTGAGCGAGTTTGCCGTAATCTGTCATTATTTTTCTCCTGCGTAAACCGACATGGCCGCGTCTACCGCAGCGCCGGCTGGTAACGCAAAACCAGCACGACGAAGTACGGTTTCTAGCGACTGCAAGGTATGCAAAACAGCGTCTTGGCGAGCGTTGTAACCCATGGTTCCAATACGCCACACCTTGCCTTTTAATGGACCAAAGCTGGTGCCTATTTCGATGTTAAAGATGGTCAATAAATCATGGCGAATTTTTTCGCCATCGACGTTATCAGGAATATGCACGCCCACTACGTTGGTCATCTTGTGTTTCAAGTTACCAAATGGCTTCAAGCCCATGGCTAGAACGCCTTGTAGCATGGCATCGCCTGCTAACTGATGGCGCTGAATTACCGCATCTTGGCCTTCGTTAAGTAGCTGAATCGCACATTCACGAGAACCAAACAACATGGTTGCGGCTTCCGTATGATGGTTCAAACGCTCGTCGCCCCAATAATCCATGATCATTGGCAAATCAAAATAGTTAGAGCGAATGCGCATACCGGATGACCCTTGGTGATGCGCATCGCGAATGCCTGCTTCCACATGAGCGCGTTTGCGTACACAAGACACAAAGCGATCACTTAGCGTAATTGGTGCGCTGCCTGATGGGCCACCCAAGCACTTCTGTAATCCAACCGACACAGCGTCGATTTTCCACGCGTCAACTTCCAACGGATTACCACCAATAGAAGCTGTCGCATCGGTGTAAAACAACACATCGTGAGCACGACAAATCTCGCCTAGCTCTTCTAATGGTTGGAACATAGTGGTCGAAGTATCGCCCTGTACAATCGCCAATAGTTTTGGCTGTACTTTTTTGATCGCGTCTTCAATTTGCTGCGGATCAAAGACTTCACCCCAAGGCACTTCGATAGTATGAACTTCGGCATCGGCGCGCTCAGCAATCTCAGCCAACAAATGACCAAAGCGACCAAAGATAGGAATCAGCACTTTATCGCCTGGTTCTAAGCAAGACACCAAAGCCGCTTCAATCCCAGCGCGAGAAGTACCATCAATCAAAAAGGTTTGCTGGTTTTTGGTATTAAAAACTCGGCGATACAATTCCATGACTTCGTTCATGTAACTGGTCATGGTTGGATCGTATTGGCCCACTAACTGAGTCGACATAGCCGACAACACGCGTGGATAGCAGTTAATCGGGCCGGGGCCCATTAATAATCTTGGAGGTAATGAAAGTGGCTGCATAATAATCTCCTAACCTAAAACCTGATAAAGCATCTTGATGCCAGTGAATATCAACACAACAGCGAAGACTTTCTTCAACTTAGAAGCATCTAAACGATGAGCTAATCCCGCGCCAACAGGTGCAAACAAAACCGTCAATGGAATGATGCAAATAACGCCAATTAGGTTAACTAAGCCGACTGTGCCATAAGGCGCATCAACAGGGCTTTGACCAAAAATCAGCATAGTTAATGCCGCTGGCAATGAAATGATCAAGCCAACCGCTGCGGCCGTACCAACAGCACGATGCGCGGGGTAGTTGCAAAACGTCAGAGTTGGGACGGTCAATGTGCCGCCGCCGATGCCAACCATTGAGCTAAAAAAGCCTATACACGTCGCCATGACACTTTGACCCGCATTGCCCGGTAAGGATTTGAACACGCCGTCTTTTTTGCCAAGCAACATATTCAATGCTGATAAAGTAGCAATAATACCGAACAGCAAAGATAACCATTGGCCATCAACACGTGTAACAACGAAACTACCGACCATCACACCTAAGAAGATGAAAAAGCCCCAACGTTTTAGCAAGTCGAAATCAACATTGCCCTTGGCATTATGGGAACGGATCGAGCTAATGGAAGTAGGAATAATGGTTGCCAATGAGGTCGCCGTGGCAACTAACATGGCAGAATCCGCACTAACGCCCATACCTTGGTACAAGAAATACAACACAGGCACGATAACAATACCGCCGCCAACACCTAACAAACCGGCTAAAATCCCACCCACCACACCAGTGGCCATCATGGCGAGAATCATGGAATAGTTTTCCATTATGAATGACATTTTTCTGTTTTCTCCTAAGTGAGATGATTACTAACTAAAGTGTTACTAAATCTGACTGTTTCTAAATATCAGTGCTATCGATGGCCAAGCCATCACTTCTTGGGTCCGTTGCAGCTTCGGTATGACCTTCCGGATGAAGCACAACCGCGCCAGCGTGACCCATTAATTCATTACATGAATCGACGATAACCAAATCGTGACCGCGCTTAACCAGCTCATCGGCGACTATATCGGCAAAGTCTCGTTCGATTTTCAGATTATGGCTAACGTCACCCCAAGTCCGACCAAGTAACCAACGACCTTCGCTGATGGCTTGATCTAACGGCATTTGATGATAAACATAACGGCTAAACAAGGCTGCTTGAGTCTGTGGCTGACCTTCGCCCCCCATGGTGCCGTAACTCATACGACGACCATCCTTTAATTCGGCAAAAGCAGGATTCAGTGTATGAAAAGGTTTGAGGTTCGGCCCAAGCTCTTGCAGAGAACCTTTTTCCAACGAAAACGACGAACCACGGTTGTTCCACACAATACCAGTGGAAGGACTGACTACGCCGCAGCCAAATTCCCAATACAAACTCTGAATATAGCTAACCATTCGACCTTCACTATCACAAGCGCCCATCCAAATGGTGTCGCCATGTTTGGCTTGATGTGGCCAAGGTTGCGCTCGCTCTAAAGCGATTTCGTGACACATTTTTTCTAGCTGTTCTTCATCCAATAAAGACGATAAATCCATTGCTAGACGAGATTCGTCAGTCACAAATTGGTTACGAGCGATAAAGGCTTGTTTGGTACATTCAATCAGTAAATGCGCCATGTCTGTGACCGTTTTGCCTTGCGTATAAAGCTTGTCATACAAGGCCAAAATCAATAAAGACGCGATGCCTTGTGTCGGCGCAGGCAGATTATAAAGAGAGCCGACGCTGGTTTTGACCTGCAAAGGTTCTACGCGTTTTGCCTGATAAGAATGAAAATCCGCCAAGCGAATCGGCGAGCCTGCGCTGGCTAAATCTTTCGCCAAACGTGTGGCAATATCACCATGATAAAAATCGTCTAAGCCTTTTTCAGCAAGTTGTTCTAGCGTTCTTGCCAGTACTGGCAAGGCCAACATATCGCCTTGTTCGTAAATGCTACCAGCGTTCAAAAATGCCTCAGCGAAACCCTGCACACTTACCAAGTCAGCAAAGGTTTTATTGCTTGCATCGACGTAGGTTTTTGTCACGTCACTGCCGTTTTTCGCTAATTGAATGGCATCATCAAGCAAGGTCGATAACGGCAATTTTTGTGCATTGGAGGCGGCTTGCCAAGCTTGGCTCACTACCAAGGCTTCTTGCCAACCTGCAACAGCTCCCGCCATCGTCAATGCGGCTTTGCCACCTCGTGCTGGAATGCTGTCGTGGCCTTTATAAAAATCCAGTGTCGCCAGTTGCGCCGCTTTACCAGAAGCATCAATGCCAATTGGTTCTTTACCCGGCTCACTAATCAACCAAAAACCATCGCCACCCAAACCATTCATGTGTGGATAAACCACCGCAATCGTCGCGGCAGCAGCAACCATGGCTTCTATTGCTGTACCACCTTGCTCAAGAATTTTTCGCCCTGTTTCTGTAGCTTTGAAATGCGGCGCGGTAAAAGCAATGTCGTTCTTTTTTATGTTATTCGTGTGTGAGTCATTATTGGGATTCAAAGTACTCATGACGCCGACTCCATTAAGTGTTTTGCGAATTCAATCAGCGCTAAATCTGTGCCTTTTGAACCCACTAAGGACAAGCCACATGGTGCGCCATTTAAGGTACAAACCGGTAAATGCAATTGCGGAAGACCGGCTAATCCTGCAATGGCAGTAATATCCATTAATTGATTACGATAAGCGGCAAGCTCGTCGTCGGCCACATCAAATAAAGGTGCTAAACCGGGGGTGGTCGGAATGATAAGAACTGATCCTTCGATTTCGTTTTCTAGCCAATCCGTAAAGCGCTGTCTTTGCTGTTTTGCCGCAGCAACATCGGCTTCAGAAATAGTTTGGCTCCATTCGAAACGCGACTGAATATCTGGTGCAAAAACGGAGGAAGTGTCAACACCAGCTAGGCCTTTAAGATCATTAATCCACTTGCCATGTTCATGCCAAATTTCCGCACCTTGCAAAGTTCGAAATGTCTCGCTGGTTTTCCACGCTTTGGTGTCAATAACGATAGAGGATTCTTTAGGAAAACGCTTTTGTTCACGCCACGTTTTCAGCTGTGTTTTTAGCTCTTTTACGTGGGCAACTTGATCAATTAAATTATTGGTAATCAATACGTTACTAAATTCTTTAGGGAGCTTACTCTTCAGCAGAACACGGGCTGTTTTTTCTAGTGTGGCTAAGTCTCTCGTGAGCCAACCAACCGTATCGAAAGAGGGTGCAAGGGCAACCATGTTATCGGACGGAATCACGCCATGCGTCGGACGTAATCCAAACAAACCATTGTAACTGGCTGGCACTCGAATCGAGCCGCCCGTATCTGTGCCTAAACCTATATCGGCAAGATCAGATGACACAGCCACCGCCGAACCCGATGACGACCCGCCTGGGAGACGATTTGGTGTCACCGGATTTGAGGGTGTTCCGTAATGAATATTTTGCCCATTGAGACTGTAAGCCAACTCATCAGTAATGGTTTTACCGCAAAAAATTGCCCCGGCATCAAGCAAAGTAGCAACACTAGAAGACGTTTTTGTCGGAATCGGATGAGTAGCAAGCCAAGTTGGATTGCCTGCGGAAGTTGGCAGTCCTGCCATATGAAACAAGTCTTTCACCGCCAAACGTAAACCACTCAGTGGCAAAGTAGGATTAGCTGATGAGCTATCATTCCCAGCCGTTTCGCTCGACGTTGAACCTATAGTCAGAAAGGGATTTTGTACCATGAAATGTTTCATATGTCCTCCGCTTGATTAGCACATATGAAACAATCGTTTCACCACCCTGTCAACTGAAACAAAAAATAATTCTTTTTTTTCTTCAAAAGTGTCGCAAACAGTGTGGGTAAGTTTTCTTTTAAAAACTTATGGTTCAAGCTCATCCAAATCTTCATACAACGCCGAAATCGCCTGCGTCTGACGACTCGCCGCATCGCCCAGAAAACCAAACACTCGGTTACACAACATAGAGATCAGGCTCATTGGTGCGGCGTAACTGTCGAATGGGCTTTCGTTGCCAAGGTGACAAAGTAGCACATGAGACACTTGTTGGTTATAAACCTGCCCCGTTGGATCGGTAATCAATACCGTGGTGCGGCCTTGCAAAGCTTCTACGATTTGTTTGAACTGGCGGGTACGACGTCTAAAGCCCAACAAGACAATCACTTCATCGTCAAGAATGTCGTGTAGATCTTCTCCTAATGTTTGACCCGGTTGAGGCAATAAGCGAACGGAGTGACGCACTTGTTGTAACTGCTGACGAAAATGCAACGCTAACGGATAAGCATTACGAAAACCTATCAAGGTCACTCGGCTTGCTTTGGCTAGGCGCTCACTAATCTCGTTAAGAATTTCAGGTCGCAAACCTTCAAAGGTAAGCGATAGGTTTTTTAGCTCTTGCGCGGTTTGATCCAAAGACGAGCCTTGGGTGAAAATCGGTACGCCGCTTTCACGCAATGCCAATTGCGCTTGTTTTGCACCTTGTTGTGAATCATAACCAAGCTGACGAAAGAAACGACTTACGGTCGCTTTTGACGTATTGGTGTTTTCAGCAATTTCGGCCGACGTTTGACTCACAATCGCCAAGGGATTCTGTTGTAAATAGTTCGCTATTGATCGCGCTGATGGAGACAGAGTCGGGTAGGTCTGCTCGATCAGGGATAGCACATCCTGCTTTGTAGCCACGTGTTAACCTCAGTTCGGGGATATTTTGCTCTACGGTAATTGATTATCGTTGAACTGCCAACTTAGATTATCGCTTTGATGCCTCGTAGTACGCTTTCATCAGAAAAACAGATCAAATCAGACAAAAAAGAGCGCACCAAAATATCAATTTCGCCCCACATTGGCGCACAAAGCAAGGGTAAAGCTCCCTATTTCATCGCAAAGTCTTTTCATTGCCGTACTGAGTAACTGGGGGTTTAAGTCTTATTTGCAGTGATTTGTTACACAAATCAATAGTTAAGAAACTTTTGTTTCATGTTGGCATGGGTGTTGCAAATTGTGTTTCAGGCATTCACAAAACGAAACAGGAACCCCAACCATGAAAAGATTGACCAAACTACTAGGCAAAACATTGATCATCGCTGCAGGCTTTAGCGCATTAAGCGCAAGCGCAGACGTGTTGCAGGATATAAAAGACCGTAACCTTATTCGCATTGCAGTTCCTCAAGACTTCCCTCCATTTGGCTCAGTTGGTACCGATTTAAAACCTCAAGGTATCGATGTGGACATGGCAAATTACATCGCTAAAGAAATGGGCGTGAAAATCGAAATTATCCCAGTGACCAGCGCCAACCGTATTCCTTACCTGCAAACTCAAAAAGTAGACTTGGTTATTTCTAGCCTAGGTAAAAACCCAGAGCGTGAAAAAGCCATCGACTTTTCTACACCTTACGCACCTTTCTTCTTAGGCGTATTTGGTTCTAAAGACGTTGCTGTTACACAAATCAGCCAACTAGCAGACAAAACCGTTGGTGTTACTCGCGGTTCAGTAGAAGATTTAGAGCTTGAGAAAAACGCGCCTAAATCTGTCAACGTACGTCGCTTTGAAGACAACAACACCACGCTAACCGCTTACCTATCTGGTCAAGTGAACTTGATCGCTACCGGTAACTTGGTTGCCGCTGAAATTGCTAAACGTCAGCCACAACGCGCACCAGAAAGTAAATTCATGTTGAAAGACTCCCCTTGCTACATCGGTATGGCAAAAGGCGAAACAGCACTACAAGCCAAAGTTAATGAGCTAATCAAAGGCGCCTTGGCATCTGGTGAACTAAACGACATTTCGATGAAATGGTTAAAAGCACCACTACCTAAAGGCTTCGGCGCATAAGGCTTTCGTTATGTTGTATTTCTCTGATCTATTGCAATACAGCGACGTGTTTCTCAGTGGTTTAAAAACCACTGTTGAACTCACTGTACTGACAACGATCTTGGGAGTGGTATTGGGTACGGTCTGCGCGACCGTACGCCAATACGGCAACCGAGCAAGTCAAAGAGTTGTCAGTGTGTACGTGGAACTTATCCGCAACACGCCGTTTATTGTTCAGCTCTTCTTTATCTTTTTCGGTCTTCCGGCTATTGGCGTGATGTTGTCGCCATGGGAAGCCAGCATGATCGCACTGACTATTAACCTTGGCGCATACAGCACAGAAATCATTCGTGCCGGTCTTGCCAGCATTTCAAAAGGTCAAATAGAAGCAGCAAAAGTGTTAGGTCTGAACTTTCGCCAAACACTGACGCGCGTAATCTTTATTCCGGCATTTGAAAAGATATACCCAGCACTTACCAGCCAATGCATTATTGTCATGCTGGGTTCTGCGGTTATTTCTCAGATTTCGGTGCAAGACTTAACCTACGCAGCCAACCTTGTGCAATCACGTAACTTCCGTGCTTTTGAAAGCTACTTCGTTACCGCCTTGATGTACCTTGGTTTGTCTATACTGTTGAGATTTGCTTTTAACGCATTAGGAAAACGCCTATTTGCTTATCGAACGTCTAATTAAAAGGCATTCAATAAAAGCAAAATGAGGGAAACTCAATGATCGAATTTTCTAACTACGACATTCTGCGCAACCTACTGTTTGCGACACAATGGACGATTTTATTGTCACTCGCCGCGTTTATCGGTGGCACAACCGTCGCGCTGACATTAACCGCTATGCGTTTGACGCGTAATCCTGTGATGCAACGCATCGTAAAAATCTACGTGGAGCTGTTTCAAGGCACGCCATTGCTGATGCAGATGTTCTTGTGCTTCTTTGGCTTATCCATGCTGGGCTATGAAATATCCGCTTGGGGCGCAGCGATTTTATCACTGACGTTTTTCACCAGCGCCTTCTTGGTGGAAATCTGGCGTGGCTGTATCGACACATTGCCAAAAGGCCAATGGGAAGCAAGCCGTTGTTTGGGCTTGAGCTTTTTACAAACCCTAAGACATATTATATTGCCGCAAGCGATTCGCGTGGCAACCGCCCCGACTGTTGGCTTTTCAGTACAAGTCATTAAAGGCACAGCATTGGCATCAGTTATTGGTTTTGTCGAACTGACTAAAGTCGGCACCATGTTAAATAACGCTACTTTTGAGCCGTTCAAAATATTCACGTTAGTTGCGCTGATTTATTTCATGCTCTGTTATCCACTGTCTTTGTACAGCAAGCATCTGGAGAAAAAATTCAATGTCTCTCGTTAACTTACATCAAGTCCATAAATACTATGGCGATAATCATGTGCTGAAAGGCATTGATCTAGACATCAAAGCTGGCGAAGTGGTTTCTATCATCGGCAAAAGTGGTTCTGGTAAAAGTACTCTACTGCGCTGCATCAATGGCTTAGAGCAATACCAAGAAGGCGGCATTACCGTTGACGGTAAAGAAGTCACCACAGAAGACATTCAGGTTCGTCGTCTTGCGCTTAGCGTCGGTATGATTTTCCAAAACTTCAACCTGTTCCCGCACATGACAGTTGGCGAAAACGTCATGCTTGCACCGACTATCGTCTTGAAGAAAAGCAAAGCCGAGGCCGAAACGACGGCTCGCGCCATGCTAGAAAAAGTGGGACTTGCAGAAAAATTCGACAGTTTCCCAGAAAAGCTGTCTGGCGGCCAGCAACAACGTGTCGCCATCGCCCGCGCCTTGGCAATGTCACCAAAAGTCTTGCTGTGTGACGAAATCACATCTGCCCTTGATCCAGAATTGGTCGGCGAAGTATTAAAAGTACTCGAACAACTGGCTAAAGAAGGTATCACCTTGGTTCTAGTTACTCATGAAATGAACTTCGCTCGCGACGTCGGCAGCCGAGTTGTCTTCATGCACCAAGGCAAAGTCTGGGAACAAGGCGATCCAAAAACCATCTTGTCCAACCCACAGACAGATGAACTGAAACAGTTTATGGGGGCAGTGCTTTAGTTTTCGACTTCTTAACATAATTACAAAAAAGCCAGTTTTTTTCTCTTAATGTAAGAGAGACGGACTGGCTTTTTCACTTGAGTAGTTAAAATTTGTAATAGAAAATCAGATTAGTATTCAAACAGAAATCTGTTTTGCTGCCTTAGTAAATTGCATGCCCTTAACAACAATACGTTTAGTAACACCTCTCCATAAAAAGCTTCCATCAATGATATCAACACATTGGAAGTCTGTTTTTGAATTATAACAATGAGGCAATTTAGTTTTAATCTCTTGAGTATCTCTATTAAAAAAATCGGTTGGATTGGGGTATTTTTTTGAATATGTTCTATCTGATGTCCAAACAAAAAATACCCAGCCATGGTAACCAATATATTCATTGAAATTTAGCTGTGATCTTTCAAGTTTATTCACTAATGAGTCAAGCCAATTTACTTTATGGCTTAACAAATATTTAGGATAAACTACTTTCACTTCTATATGCTCAAGCAACTTCTCAGTGCCATTTTTATCCCAATGATAAATAGACAAGTCTCTTTTCTTATCTTCGTTATAAATAAACTCATTCTTTTCACTAGATACACCAGTGCCAGCTTCGAAATTCAAAATTTTACATAATTCATTGCATAACCAAAGCTCGCATGCTGAGAAATTAAACTGGTAAAGATACTGTTCTGAATTTTTCATTATATTTTTAATTGCATCATCAAACGCAACACTTGCATCAGCCATCTTCTATTCCTTTAATATATTCATATCTTTATAAACATTCTCATTTTTTAACCTAAAACTAATAAACATCTCATGCTACATATTGAAAAAGTGTGTATCGATAGCAATAGGATCAAATCTAATATCCATCTAGATGTCTTCCACCGGGCATGATGTATTGGTAAATATTTTCCAAATCCTGTTGAGTGATTGTTGATATGTCTAATACGAATCTATTAACTACGCAGCTTATTCCTTAATTTTAGTGAACAGGGCATCCCACTCTGACTCAAAATTAATGGTTTGGCTTCCACTTGCTTTAGTTATGCCCTTCAACATCAACAGATCCCCTATCAAACAAGGTAATGTAATCACTTTCTGCAGACAGCCTTACAAAGATAGATAGTATAATCTCGTCTTGATCATCAGGTAGTTTTTCAAGTTCGGTATCAATATTCAAACGGTAGCTTTTAGGCTTTTCCAACTGCATTTTTTCTTGTAAAGCTTGAAAGTTGTGAACAGCCTCATCTGATAAAGCAAACTCATATTCCGTAAATTCCATCGCCGATATAAACCAGTTATTGTCATCCTGATGAATATTTTTAATAGAGAGAACCTTCAATGGATAATCAAAAACTAGCCATCCATTCGATGTTTCTAAATTCAATGATAACGCTGTTTTGGATATGTCTATTTCAACCGGTTTATCGATCTGAATTCGACTTCTCAATTCATGTGGGTTTAAGCTTAAAAAACTATTTTCATCAAAGGCACTCAGCTTAAGCATGCTGCCTAATGGAACATGAGAGCAGCCAAAAAGCAGAAGGCAAATCATCACAGCTATTGTCTTTTTCAAATCAATTCCCTTTTAAAATAAATATGTTATCGCTTAAGAAGTCGCCACAAAAGACATTCAGGCTCGTCGTCTTGCGCTTAGTGTCAGTATGATTTTCCAAAACTTCAACCTGTTCCCACACATGACGATGGCGAAGTCTTAAAAGTACTCTAGCAACTGGCGAAAGAAGCCATCACCTTAGTGCTGGTGACCCATGAAGTGAACTTCGCCCGCGACGTCGGCAGCCGAGTTGTCTTCATGCACCAAGGCAAAACCTGGGAACAAGGCGATCCAAAAACAATCTTGCCCAACCCTCAGACTGATGGACTGAAACGATTCGTCGGGGCCGTGCTTCAGTTTTCGACTTCTTAACTTAATTACAAGAAAGCCAGTTTGTTTCTCTTCAATAAAAGGGGAAATAAGCTGGCTTTTGATTGGAGTAGTCAAATCTGACTAGCGATAAAGTTAAATTAATGTAGCTGCAACAACTAACTCATAAAATATAAAAATAATACTCTACGCTTCTATGTTCTTCAAAAATAAATCTGCTTCTTTTGGACTACATAAGCGAATGACATTAATGTGCTTAATTTTTGAAGAATACATTAACTTTGAGTAGCCTTGTTTGTTGTGACTATAATTTTTAAAAAACCAAATAAAAATCGATTTCTTCGATAGAAAGGATTTGGCAAAGGATTCTCTATTTCCTGTTTCTGGCCATAGCTCTTCTCCTGAGATTATCCTTTTGATAGTACGTTTAAATAGTTGAAATAATGTTCTGCAAAATGAGTAATCTATCCATATTATAGTATCTGCGTCACGCCATTTTATAATATTCGTTCTACTATAATTACCGTCTAGAACCCATGTACTTTCAGATAAAACATCTTCAATTCTTTGAAAAAATTCAGAATCTTGAGACTCTTGCCAATTTTGCTTCCAAAAAATTTGGTCCATTTGGATATAAGGTGCATTTATTTTTTTAGCTAAGCGCTGTGAAAATGTTGATTTCCCGCTTCCGGTTGTTCCTATTACATTTACTTTTTTCATGGTAAATACGTCAACTTGTTTCTTACGTCGCCTTAGATAAACTAGCTCATCCTATCGCTACGAAATTAAGACAAAAAGGATTCAAAATACACACATCGTATACTTTGAATCCTTTAGAAATACTTTTATATGTTTATAAAGCCCAAGACATTAAGATCTCTTCATGCCCAGTATGCTCACACAACTTTCGTTCTAGCTCGATAAAACCTTGTCGAATATAGAATGAATGAGCCTGAGTATTTTCAGCATAAACCGTCAGGCTGAGTTGGTTATAATATTGTTTCAGTGTAGTGAGCAATTCAGTACCAATACCTTTAGATTGATCACTTGGGGAAACAAACAGAGCTGGGATGAAGCCTTGATAATAAGAAATAAAGCCTGAAATGCGGTCTTCTAGGTGATAAACCCAAGTTTCACTATTGGGTATATAAACATCACGCATCGGCTCTTTTTGCGAGTGCCAAAATTCTTCAGCAATAAACTCATGAGCTTTCACTGAGGCCGAATACCAAATGGATACGACTTCATTAATATCTTCGGCACACAATTTACGAATCATAATACTTACCTCTGCAATTAATAACCAAGGCAGGGTATGTTGATTTCCAAGTGCTCACACGCCTGCCAAAAAAATGACATTAGTGAAAGCACCTACTGCACAAGTTAACTTGGCTATTCCTTGGACTCTCAAGTTTCGGAAATATAGCGACAATATATAGAAGCTGCAACCGATCTTAGGCGCAAAATAGTGAAAACAAATAAGATCTAAAAAGAAAACGATTTGTATTCTTATTATTTCATCTAGAAATAAAAACTTAACTAATTGATTTTATTTACATTTTTCCAACTTTAAAGTCATCTCCTTATGTCATTCAACCTCATGACACACAACACAAACTTTATTGCCGTCTAAGTCTCTAAAATAAGCGCCAAAGTAACTTTCATGGTATTCGCTACGCAGTCCGGGTTGACCTTCACATGTGGCGCCGTTTTCAATGGCTAAGTTGTAGGCAGCCGTGACGGTGGCTCTATCTTTCGCACTGAAGGCAATCATTTGTCCATTGCCAGCATCGTGTGCTTCACCATTAAAGGGTTTGCCGATAACGAATAAAGGTCGACCGTTTGAGCTATCGCTATTCCAACCAGCCCAAGGATAGTCTCGATCACAAAAACGCTCTTGCATGGCCAAACAAGTCATTAGCTTACTGTAGAAACCATAAGCTCGCTCGAAGTCACTAACGCCGTAATAAATATGCGAAAACATGTTATTCCTTTTGACTAAGTTAAATAAAAACCACCTGCACTGACAACAGCGTTCAGATCAGCATTTTATAACGCTAACCTTTTTAACAGTCCACAATCCACTTCGTCGTGATCCAAACCAAATACCGACGACCAAGACCATTCGCCAGGGTTGAGTACAAAACCATAACTAAGTGTTAAGCCGGATTCAATTTTGATGTCACCAAGTTGAGATTCGATTTGGTCGGTAATGACATAATCTTCGCTGACCACTTCATCACCGGCGATCAATTTTTCTGCGACCTTATCGGAGTAAATAAGCAGTCGAATAGGCTCAACGGATTGAATACCAATACTGTCACCACCGAAGTCACCTGCTGCGAATCGAATCGGTGAAGAAACACAAGTTGTTTGCTCTTCTTGTCGATTGTCTTTTTTGACGATAAGCACACCTTTTCCAGCGATACCTCGCAGCTGCAATAAAGTCCCAACTTTCGGCGATTCGATGTAGACCACAGCTTTTACGTCATCTGAAAATGCCAAGTTACTTTCATTCGTGTTTTTTGCTTCACTGCTGCACGCAGAAACCGACAAAAGTAGCAAAATTGAGCATAACATGGTGGATAAGTGGGGTAAGTTATTAACATCTTTCATGTTTGGCTCCTGTTTATAGCATCGGGGTGTTTTGTGGATAATTAGAAAAATCGCTGTCTGGGTCGCTTGGTAAGGCCAATAACACCAGCAAAACAAGCATGCCTATCGCGGGAACCAAAACCACCAGCAACCACCAAGCGGAGCGGTTAGTGTCATGCAGTCTGCGTATGGTTAAAGACAACATTGGCAAGAAAACGAACAGGCTATAAAGCGCATCTATTTTCCACGTTGCTTGAAAGAAGATTTCCAACAAGACAAACACTACCGAGATCAAAAAATTCGCCAAAAAGAACATCCAAAATGCTTCCTGTGATGCTCTTCCTGAAAATTGCGCATAACGTTTCCACGCATCAAAATACCAGTTCATACTTTTCTCCTTTGATTAGTCCCGAGGGACATTGAAGGCTTAAAAGTACGTGGCGAAGAAAAGATTTGCGTCCTAGATCAGGTTCTAGGACGTCCTTGATGACTTTTTAGGACAGAATGGCTTTCTAAAAAATAATGGCGGGCATGATGCAGATAAAAGTGATACATATACAACGAAGATCAGGTCTGAGCTATTACACAATAAATAAGGCGGAGCCAAGATGATCGCTATTCCATTACCTTTTGTGGTTGCCCTATTGCTGTCTATCTTGGCGATTTTGTTGTTTATTCGCCGAGAAGAAACCACACAATCGGCGTTTGTCTTTATTGCTTTGTGTGCGCTAACGACGACAGTGGTTGGTCTACGCTGGACGTTTGATTATTCGTTATTTCGTTTGATTCAACCTATCTTGGCGTCTTGTATTCCCGTTACTGCTTGGTACTGTTTTTCGAGTGCTCACCAACGCTATAAACTAAAAATCTGGCATTTCTTACCACCTGTTTTTGTCACCTTGGCGTCTTTTACTTATCCATTCTGGCGACCGCCTTTGGACCCAGTTTTAACACTGCTTTATGTTGGTTATGGCGTTGCACTGATTCGAGCGTCTTTAAAAGCGTCGGATCTTCCTGAACAAGTACGCTTATCTGATATCGACAATGCTCTAAAAGCCGAACGTATTGCGGGTGCCATGCTGTTAATGTCTGCCATGATTGATGGCGCTTTGGCGGTCGATTTTACTTTTTTTGCTGGCGAGCATACGCTGATTATCCTCGCCATTGGTCATGCTGTATTACTGCCTATTTTGGCAATCGCCGTCATTATGATGAGCCTAAGCATTGCACCCAGCGTTAACGAATCATCCGATCAAAATGAAAAAACAACGCCTGTAGAAGAATCAAAAGACAAGCCTCATCACCCATTAACCGACGATGAAGTAAAAGACATAGTACACAAAATAGAAGTGCTTCTTAGCACCAAAGAAGCGTTTCTCGATCCAGACCTAACACTCGATAGACTCGCCAGAAAAGCCTGTATTCCAGCGCGTCAAATCTCTGCTGCCATTAACCAAGTTTACGGTCGCAACATTTCGCAAGTAGTGAACGAATATCGTATTGAACGAGCCAAAACACTACTGCTATCAACCGACAAAGCCATCACCCAAATTTATATGGATTCTGGCTTTCAGACGAAATCTAACTTCCATCGAGAGTTTTCTCGCGTGACACAACAGACACCGAGCGCCTTTCGGCGCTCTAATATGAAGAATTAAGGTGCTTGGATAAATCGAATGATGTCCCGATGCATAACCTGGTGAAGTTCGTCCCTAGTACGCCAATTACCATCTTGGCAAACAATGCCATCGCCCGGCTCTTCCTCTTCTATCATTTCAATAGCGCCCGGTTTACAAAGCTGCATAAAGCTAAAGTGCGCTGCGTCTGGGTACACTATGTATTCATAGGTATTTTTTGGTAGATACTGTGCGAGAAAACCAGACTCTTCCGCTTGTGGTAAATCGCCAATATCGACACCTGCCGCAAGGATCAATGTTGGTACCGTTAAGACCTGTAAACTTTGGCGTGACAAGCTTCTCGCCAAACCTAAATCTAACGACACAACTCGCTTGATTCGCTCATCTTTTAAACTGCCAGTCGGCTCGCCTATTTGTGGTTGATCCAAACCAAGTTCAGTCATCAAACCACACACTCGAGGATTATTTTTAAGAACACATTCTTGCTTTAGCTGGTCACGATCAAATTGCGCGCCTGCTAGTAACATCACAGTCCAACCACCCAATGAATGGCCAATAGCGGTGACATTGTTAGCGTCGATATTTGGCAATAGATAAGACTCGTTCAACAACCAATCCAACAAGCGCGATAAGTCTCCAGCGCGTTGCCACCACTGAGCCGCCGCTTGTGGGGAATGATCAAAAGACGTGGTCCCAAGATGATCAAGCGACGCCACGACAAAACCGTCTTGTGCCAACTTCGTAGCGAGCCAATTTTGATTACGCCAGTTACCACGATAACCATGAGAAATCACTACCAGCGGAAACTTACCCGCCAGCGGCGTTCCAACTCGTACCACATCGGTTCCCAAAAACGCCGCGTTTTCCGCGATTCTTTCAATGGGAAATGTCGTCTGGGATGGATACCAAACACTGGCTTTTAACGGTCTATCACTGTCTGTGTACAACTGAACCTGATCAAAACCCACCGAATACGCGGACGCATTCGACGCCCAGCAGGCCACCAATAGAATGAAACTCGCAAATCCTCTCATGATGTAATTCCTCTTCAAGATGCTTTAGAAAGAAATCACTATGAAAGGAAAATACAGGTAAAGCGTCCTAGAACAGGATTAAGGACGTTATATCAAGACAATCAAGTAGCCACACTCAGAAAATAAAATCGTTTTCACCGTTATTGTTACTTATCTGTCATATTAGCTCTGTACTCTCATTTCATTCACGGTACTCAACCTCGCTTTTTTATAAGGCCTACGGAGACGACAAAATGAAGATGAAAGGACAGTTAGACAGCGCTCAACCATTGAAGAAGCATAAAGCCAAATCAAAGAAAAATGAGCAAAAAAAGAAGAAGCAGGACAAACTAGAAACCAAGAAACATTCTAAAGAAAAAAAAGATTCTCAGCCTGAAGTGATCGTATCTACTGAAGTTGTGAAAGTGTCTACCACAGATCCCCAAACGCCGAAGAAAAGCAAAACCCAAAAAGCGATAGAAAGCACTATTGATGACTCTATTAAAAACCTTGCTGAAAGCCCTATTGCTATTGAGGCTGACGCGCCAGAATCTTCAAGCAGCACTCGTCAGCGTGCGTCTAAAAGCTTAGAGCCGATGACAAAAGAAGAACAATTAATTGCGATTAATCAGATCATCAAAAGTTTATTGTTGGATGAAATGACACAAGGCGCCGCACTGCGAGAATTACGCGTTGGCGTTCTGGGTATTAGACAAGATGCTTATACCAAGCTGTGTGGCGTCTCTCGTAAAACCTTGTCAGAAATCGAAAACGACAAAGGTAATTACACCGCAGAAATCATTAATAAGGTGTTCAAACCTTTCGAGATTAAAGTGGGATTAGTGCCGACTTCCAGTCAACTATTGGCAGCTATTCTAACTAATTAGCGAATAATCGAACCCGGAAGCCTGCGTGTTGTGGTGAATTATCTATTACACAGACAATGCAAAGGTTTCCATCTTCTTCGCAAGATCAAAGTCTTTATTGGAAATGCCAGATACATCGTGTGATGTCAGTTGAATGCTAACTTTATTGTAAACATTAAACCATTCAGGATGATGATCTTGCTTTTCAGCGTAGATCGCACACATGGTCATAAAACCAAAAGCGTGTTGAAAGTCTTTGAATTTAAAGGTTTTACTGAGCTTTTCGTCTTCGATCGCCCAGTCTTGTGACGCTTCTGTGTTTAACTGGTTAAGGGCTTGCTCTATCTCATGCTGTTCGAGCTTTCGATGTGTCATGCTGTTTCACCTCTATTTAAATCAGAAAATGTAGCGTATCAATCACCAGTGTAGTCGGTTAAGACTATGATTAAAACGCAACAAAAAATCCCTTCTGCAAATTCATGCAAAAGGGATTCTTGAGACTAACGATTTAATGGAAAACCATTACTTGATAGTGAAGTTCACATCAATGTTGCCACGTGTTGCGTTTGAATATGGGCAAACCTTGTGAGCGGCTTCTACTAATTTTTCTACTACGTCTTTTTCTACGCCAGGAACATTCACTTCTAAATCTGCGCAGATAGTAAAACCTTCACCTTTGGTGTTAGCGCCGATACCAATAGTTGCTGTGACGTTAACGTCATTAGGCACTTTTACTTTCTGTTGAGATGCAACCAACTTCAATGCGCCGATGAAACAAGCAGAATAACCTGCTGCGAAAAGCTGCTCTGGGTTAGTACCTTCACCGCCAGCGCCGCCCAATTCTTTTGGCGTGCTTAGAGCAAGATCCAATTTGTTGTCAGATGTAATAGAACGACCATCACGGCCACCAGTTGATGTTGCTGTTGCGCTATAAATTGCTTGCATAATATTGCTCCTAAAATGTCATTGTTGCATTATGTTATCCGAATAATGATTATCGCGATAACTATATAATTAAATAAAAGCTCAGTTGTCTGAGCTGATGGATTTATGTTATTGCAATAACTATTACTGCGCAAGCATTATTTTACAAGTTTTTGTCTAAGGGCAACTAGCTGCTCACGTAAAGCAACGACTTCATCCATATCGATTCCGCAGGCCTCAGCAACACAGCGGTTCACTTCTAAACCTTGTTCGCGCAGCTTTTTACCTTTTTCAGTCAAGGCAATACTTAAACTACGATCATCATCCACGCCACGCAGCCTCTGAACTAAGCCATCGGCTTCCATGCGCTTTATCACGGGTGTTAGCGCACCAGATTTTTGCCCAAGCGCATCACTGATGTGTTTCAAACTAACCCCGTCTTGCTCCCATAAAATCAACATCACCGTATATTGCGGATATGTCAGACCGATGGCAGAAAGCGGTTCTTTGTAAAACTGCGTCATTGCAAGAGAAGTCGAATACAAGGCAAAACACAATTGACTGTCGAGTAATAATGAGTTGTCGGGGAATATAGAATTGTCAGAAGTCATAAGTTCTCGTTGATGGTT
Source organism: Marinomonas polaris DSM 16579 (assembly GCF_900129155.1). Taxonomy (GTDB): domain Bacteria; phylum Pseudomonadota; class Gammaproteobacteria; order Pseudomonadales; family Marinomonadaceae; genus Marinomonas; species Marinomonas polaris. The sequence goes on along the minus strand of NZ_FQVF01000005.1, from coordinate 34,165 downwards.
GCGCGAATAGTTATAGCGATAATAATTAGAAATTCTACACTGTTTTACAGGTAACCGTATATCGCTAGATAAAAAGCCTTCACTCAAGATGAACAAAGTTTAATGTTGCGGCCATCTTGTCGTTAATAACTGCCAGCTATAGTGTCGCCATATTCATTCAAACAACCACACTATATAGGTTAATAATCATGACTCTTAAAGCAAAGCTCAGCATTATCTTCACTACCTTTTTTTCGATAAGTACACTTGTCGCCTTATGCTCAAGCGCTCTATTGATGAGCAGTACAGTGCACGCAAAAGACAGCGATGATTATCAAGAAGACCAACTTATGCTACAGGCACTAAAATCTAGCAAAGTTTCTTTGGATAGCCTCCTAGAAAAGTTCCAAGCTGATTTCCCTTCTACAGTGATGGAAATCGAACTGGATGACGAAGACAACATTCTGGTGTATGAAATCAAAGGGATCGACCTAAAAGAAGGTGTAAGATACAAAGCAAAATATGCACTGTACAGCGGTGAAGAAATAGATAGACACTCTAAATCTCTACGTTTCATGGGCTTTAATAAATTAGATGACAATGATCAAGCCGCACTGGAATCACTACAGCAAGGCGTTTCCATTAAAAATGCAATAGCGCTTTCTAATCCGCAGGAAGGTTCTTATATTGAATCCATCGAGCTAGAACACAAACGTGGATTAACATTCTATGAAATCGAATTGCTAGGGCCATCTGGTTCGACAAAAATATTAATGGACGCCAAATCAGGTGAAGTGATTCCCTCACTGCGACGCTAAATGCGTCGCTTTTCTGAAAATGAGCCATCCCTCTATTCCAGCATTGAACAAACTTGCTTAACATAAGAACAGCCGCCGCAATAGCAACAAAAATGGCAGGCTCACAATGATAGGAACAAATAGTGCGAATTTTGGTAGTTGAAGACGATATCGTCACACAAGGTTTTATTAAAAAAGGCCTCACAGAACAGGGCTATCAAGTGGACGTCGCCAGTGATGGACAAGATGCTCTGTTCCAAGCATTAGAAGGGGATTATCAGCTGATTATCCTGGATCGCATGCTTCCAAAATTAGATGGTATGACAGTTCTCAATACATTGCGTAGCGCCCAAAAAACCTTACCCGTTTTAATACTCAGCGCATTAGATTCTGTTGATGAGCGAGTCAAAGGGCTACGCGAAGGCGGAGACGATTACCTTGCCAAACCCTTCGCCTTTGCCGAACTTCTAGCTCGCGTTGAAATACTCATCAGAAGACAACCCATGGCAGCGGTGCAACAAAGTACCTTGTTACAAGTGTCAGACTTGAAAATGGATCTACTTACGAGACAGGTTTGGCGGGCAGGAAGAGAAATCAGCCTACAACCAAAAGAGTTCCAAATCCTACGTTATTTAATGGAACACCCTAAACAAGTCGTTACCCGCACCTTATTATTTGAGGCTGTATGGGATTATGACTTCGACCCACAGACCAATGTCATTGATGTTCACGTGGCACGCTTACGAAAAAAGGTAGAAACCGATGACCTTCCCCCGATCCTTGAAACAATACGCGGCGTTGGTTACCGATTGGTTGAAAAAGCGACGGGGTAGCTTTGCTTGGCGTTTTACTCTGCTTTACACGACCCTATTAATCACCTTAATGGCGGTGGCTTTTTTTGTGCTCTATCAACTCAGCGTAGGGGAGATAAGCCGCAGCTATCAACAGCAAATTCAGCTTATTACGCAGCAACAACGCCTGTTCAACCAACAAATGAACGAAGATGAATACCTGCTTCAATTTACCAGTCAGGCCAAGCAAGTTAACAACCTAGTGCTTGCTTATGAAAATACGCATGCAACATACGGAAACCTTACCCGCTTACCAACCAGCCTCGCAACTTGCCCTGCGCAAACGACCTTTTTTGTTGACAGTGCTAACGATCTGCGCTTTTACATAGGCTGTATTACAACACTCACCCATGGACGCTTATTGGTCGCATTTGATGATGAAAACTTGTATTTCTTGCAAACTCAATTTCTTCGGGCTGGCATATTGGCTTTGCTACTAACCCTCGGGTTAGGTCTGCTATCTGGACGCTACTTATCGACACAACTCCTCAGCCGTATCAAAAACATCAATGACACCGCCAAGGTCATACAAAGCGGTGACCTAAGTGCACGGGTCACCGTTAGCCATCGCCAAGATGAATTCGACCTGCTTGCTAACTACATAAACAGAATGCTCAATCAACTCGAAGATTCGTTCCAAGCCGTCTCAGGCGTAACCGATGCAATCGCCCATGATCTTCGTACGCCACTTGGCAGACTGCGCCTACGCCTCGAAAGCCACCTAAATACCTTAGATGAAGCACCTATCAACGAATTACAGTTACAAGAAATGCTTGAAGAGCTGGATCATATTCTAACGACGTTTAGCGCCATGTTAGAGCTGAGTCGACTAGAACATAAGCAAACCAGCTCCCACTTTGACACCATCAATATTAATCAAATCGCAGAAGATGTTATCGACCTAATACAACCGTTGACTCAAGATAAGCAGCAAACTCTGTCATTTATTGCCACTGCTCAGCCCCACATTAAGGGTGATAAAACGCTTATTTTCCGCGCCATGTTTAATACCCTAGAAAATGCCTGCAAATACACAGATTCTGGTGGCGCTATTGAACTGATTACCACCACCTCAGGCTTCATTGTCAAAGACAACGGCCCAGGCATACCTGATGAATTTAAAGACAAAGCCCTACAGCGTTTATTTCGCCTAGAATCAAGCCGCACAAGCCCCGGATATGGACTAGGCTTCCCATTAATCAAAGCCATCGCACACTTTCATCAAGGGAAGCTAGAACTTCAAGACAATCATCCAGGCCTACAAGTACACGTGACTATTAATATTACTGGCAGTCAGCGCAGTGAAAATTAATTGGGCCCTACCTAAAAAAAGAGCCTAAAAAAGCATCTAAAAAAGCGTAAAGGGAAAAACCATGAGACAGATAAAAGAAGTGTTTTCCGATCAAGCTGATGTTCTCGCAAAGCTAATTCGAGAAGCAAATCGAGCGGTTGCTAAAAGCTTTGGCATCAACCAAGAAAACGGCCCAAAGCATCCATCCTTTTGTGAAAGCAGCTGGGTAGAAAACGATTTTAAACGCGGTGAACGCTACTTTCTCTTAATGGAAAACCAACACCCTATTGCCTGTGTGGCTTACGAAATTCCAGCCAACTCAAATGGCGTTCGCAAAGCCTACTTGAACCGATTATCGGTTTTACCTGAGCAACAAAGCAAAGGCATCGGATCACAACTCGTGGCACACATTATTGAACAGGCTAATGCTGACCAGCTCGACTTCATCAGCATTGGCGTGATCGGTGAACACATTAAATTGCAAGACTGGTATGAACAACTTGGCTTCGTAAAAGGCGATACCAAACACTTCGACCATCTGCCTTTTTCCGTCACTTATATGGTGTATGATCTTGATCAAAGCCTAAATAAATAGAGAGCGCTGACCATGTCAAAAATCACCCTTAGCGGCCACATTGAAGTTCCAAGTGAAGATCTAGACGCAGTATTGGCAGAGCTACCAAATCACATCTCGCTAACTCATCAAGAAGCGGGTTGTATTACCTTTACGGTGACTCGAGATTCAGACAACCCACAACGTTTTTCTGTCTATGAAGAATTTACCGACAGAGCCGCATTTGAAAAACATCAAGCCAGAGTGAAGGCGTCTCATTGGGGTGAAGTGACGAAAAATGTTGAGCGGTTTTATAGTATTGATCTGTAGTACTTTTTTTCCTTAAATTAAGTAATCTAATACCTTCTATAATTCTCCAACCATTCTAACAATTGATCTCTATCAGCTAATGACAAATCAAAATCAGTTGTGGTCTCATTTTTAACGAACTTACGAGCATCAGAAGTAAACGTTGAAGTAGTTACAATAATACCTATATTCCCACCGTTTCTGGAGCTTTTCACTCCGTATAACCCTCTGACAACATCAACTCCTACTTTATTTTTCTCGGAGTAGTGCTTGCATTCGATTATATATTTAGTAGTAAATCCTAATTTATCTTTCGATAAAGCAATAATATCTTTACCTCCATCTCTTGTCCTTTTTGTCAACTCAACTTCAAAACCTTGATCTCTAAAAATCTCAGCTACGACTTCCTCAAACTGCCTAGGGTCTAACTTTTTTGTGAATTCTGGCTGACATTTTAAAGAATATACTAACTCAGATATTGACTCATAAAGTTCAAATAAATCCTCATTCGTATAAATTTCTCTCTTATATTCTATTTCCGGCTCATTTAAAGCTTTTGCACCAAAACAATTATTGATTGTAAAACTTATAAATCCCACTGGGTATTCAGACACTTCAAAACTTAAATCTATTAACCTTAAACATTCATAACAGTTAAATGTATGTGTAAGCTTATAGACAGATGCATCCCCCATTGGCCCCTCAGAACCACCAATATCATCAATATCAAACTCATCTATTGATATTGAATTTGAATCAGAGCAATCATTACAAACATATCCAATTTCTCCGGTGAACTCCCACATAAAAAAAACCTCTAATTAAATATTCATAATCTACAATAAATCTTCCGCAAGAATTAACCTCACTAAAATGCCACAATAACAATTAGCAGTATTTGTTACCGAGTATTAACCTACCCTTTCCGTATCTCTAATCACCCGCCCAATAACCTCTTCAATCCAGGCTACAGTGAGCCAGTCTGGTGCGGAGGCGGAACGAGAAAAAGCGATTTCTACCGCAGGAAGACTAGGTAATAAATCACTTTCGATGATTTCTAGTGAGTCATTCACGCTGATGCTGGCGATGGCGGAGATAGCTTTTTCGGCCATCAACAGGCTTTCAATCAGGGTGAGATTAGCCGTGACGCAATACAGCTGATAATCCGTGCCTTTCTTCTGCAAACCATCCACGGCGCTGGAATGAAATTTACAGCTGGATTCGTATAACGCTAGTGACAAGGGATGCAAACTTGTCCAATCAAAACCCTTTTTTGCGACCCAAACACCTTTGTCTTGGAACAAGGTCAAACCTTCGTCGCTGTCAGGTGTTCGCGTGACTAGAGCTAAATCCACTTCACCTTTGTCCATCAACTCTCGTAGTTCCGCAGAGGTACCAGTGCGAATTCGAAAGCGAATATTCGACAGCATGCTTTCCATGACAGACATAATGACGACCAATAAATTCGCCACGTAATCATTCGGACAGCCAAGATTAAGTAAAACCCCTTGCTGTGGGCCTTTGATGGATTGCAGGGCGCTTTCTTGCAGTTGCAAGATTCGCCTTGCGTAATGAACCAGCTGTTGGCCGTCTTCGGTGAGCACTTGCTCCCGACCTTGCTTGCAAAACAGTTCGGTGCCGACTTGTTCTTCCAGTCGTTTCATCTGCATGCTAATGGCCGACGGAGTACGAAAGGTTTGCATGGCGGCGCGCTGAAAACTGCCGTGATCGACAATAGCCACAAGGGTTTTTAATAATTCCGTATCCAATGCAATCCTCTCTTTAATCTACGCACTTTATTTCTACGCACTTTATTTCTACTCACTTTATTTCTACTAACTTTATTTCTACTAACTTTATTTCTACTCACTTTAATTCAAAGCACTCTAACTTAAATGCATTGATCAAAATGCGTTATGCCAGCCGTCAATTTAATTTGCTTTTTTCTGCTTCTGTCTTATCGCAAGATCAGACCATCAACTAAGAAGGAAAGACTTATGATTCTGCACGATTTTTTACCCTCAGGGAACGGTTATAAAATCCGTTTGTTATGTGCCTGTTTAGATCTGAAAGTGACGTTAAAACAATATGACATTACCAAAGGAGAAACACACACAGAACCCTTCTTAGCGATGAACCCAAATGGTAAAATTCCGGTGTTGGAGTTAGATGACGGACAATGCTTGAGCGAAAGTAATGCTGTGCTTCTCTATCTGGCTGAGCAGTACAATCTTGCAGAACAACACAAATCCGCCTTGTTACCGACCGATGCAATCCTTAGAACCAAGGTCTATAAATGGTTATTCTGGGAGCAATACAGCCACGAGCCCAACATTGCCTCGCCACGTTTTTGGCTAACTCACAACGCCATGACAGATCTAAAAAAACAAATGTTGCCAGATCGTATTCAGCAAGGTCATGCTGCGTTAAAACAAATGGAAGAAACATTGGCAACACAAGCGTTTCTAGTGGGCGATTTCATGACACTTGCGGATATTTGCTTGTTCCCTTACACCCATGTGGCGGAGGAAGGCGGCTCTTATCAACTGTCCGAGTATCCAAATATTCAACGCTGGATTAAAAATATTGAAGCTTTGGATTGGTTTATACCGATTACCCAAGCGTGATTCACTTTTTATTCAAACGAGAGAAGGCACTTGATTAAAAGTGCCTTTAAGGTTACCAATCAAACACAAAAAGTCTCATCCACTCGAACTTCGGTCAGTACCGAGTTGGCGATAAAGCAAGCTTCGTGGGATTGATGATGAAGTGCTTTTAACACCTCTGAACTGGGTCTTTCACCAACAAAAGTGACGGTTGGACGTAATACGACTTCGGTCATCATTTGCTTGCCATTGGGGCCAATTGCTAAGGTGCCGATAGCCTTGTCTGTGTATTGTTCGACGATGAGCTTTTTGCGAGAAGCAAAGTCCAAAAAGAACAACATGTGACAGCTGGAAATAGAGGCTACAAATGCTTCTTCAGGGTCTACATTTTCTGCAACGGACATGGGTAAAGGTACAATATGCGGCGAAGACGAGGCTGGCACGACTACGCCGCCTTCGAACTGCCATTCATGGGCACGACTGTATTTTTTATCCAAAAATAACTGTGAACCACGCTTCCATTCAACAGTTGCAAAGTATTCTGACATATTCCATTTCCCCTTTTTGTTTGCCTTAGATACTTGTTTGTCTCAAATAACAGATATAACAAATTTCCCCAATGTTTTGAGCCCGTAAGGTTAACTTATTGTCACTATTTCCAAAGTAGATTTTTTATCTAAATATCTCTCTTTTCAAAAAATTACAATTTGTTCGAAAAACAACCTAAACACAACTTGCACACATTCATCCCAAGTGCCATTTTTAATATAACGCTATTGTCCAATTGATGTAGTTTCTTTGAGAGAAGACAGCTGTATAGCAGGGAACGTTTACCATTTTGGTTTTCAAAGGCTTCAACAACAGGGATATTTTCATGAAGATGCTAAAGACGATAAGAGGTCGCTATACATTAATTTTTGGCGGCTTAGCGTTGGTTTTCCTACTGGTTATAATCTCTACAGAAACATTGGTTAATTACTTACAAAATAGTATGGGTAAATACTCCTCTGGCACTTCGCTAATTCAGAATGCCGATAGAGATTTGTATCAATCTCGTCTCGCACTGGCCACGTTAGTATTTGAGCACAACGCAAACAATGCCAAAGAATTAGAGGAAGCTACGCTATCTAATGCCAAGCAAGCATTGGATCGCATGCAGCAATTTCGACTACTCACAACGGATATAGATGAAATCTCTAGCCTATTAGCGAACTTCGATAGTCTCTATAAAGATTGGTCTGCTACCAATCTCGACATTATCCAATCAATGAAAGATAACCCCGATGCAGCAATAATCCTGTTTGTTAGTGATAACCAAACAAATTTCATCAAACTTCGCAGTTTGTACGATCATTCGGAAGAACTGATCAGCAAATACTCTGCACTTGAAAACAAAGCAATCAATGAATTCACTGACACCTTTAAACTGACAGTCGGCATATTCGCGATTTTCGCCTTACTTTTGAGTGTCATACTGGCTTGGTTTGCCCCTCGAAACATTTCAAAAGCTATCCAATTGGTCACTTTCGGAGTTCGTCAAATCAGCTCTGGTGATGGCGATTTAACACGCCGTATAAACAGCACAAAGCCAGATGAAACTGGCGAATTGAGTCGAGAATTAGACAGCTTTGTCGCTCGTCTCGGCAGCTTGATTGGGCAGGTTCGTAACGGGTGTGAGCATATTCGCCAAGAGATGTTTAATTTGGGGGAATCCGCCTCTGAGTCTGCTAACCTAAGCGAACGCCAAAACCAATCACTTGATTTTGTGGTCACCGCCGTTGAAGAAATGGGTGGTGCAACTCGTGAAGTTGCGCAAAATGCCGCTGACACGGTGGCTGAAGTGGAAGCATTAAACCGTTCTGCAGATGATGGCGTTAAACAATTAGACAATGCCATTTCTCAGCTTGATAACCTTGCAGAGCAAATCCAAGGTGCTGCAGGCGTCATCAATCAACTTTCTGAACGATCCGATAAAATTGCTTCTGTATTGGATGTCATCCTTGGCATTTCCGAGCAAACCAATTTACTCGCGTTAAACGCTGCGATAGAAGCCGCGAGAGCTGGTGAGCAAGGTCGAGGCTTTGCGGTTGTTGCTGACGAAGTGCGTGAACTAGCCAGCAAAACTCAAGCCTCTACTGAAGACATTCAAAAGATGATCAATGACTTACAGTCTGGCGTGAGCAATGCAGTAAGCTCGATTACTCAAAGTGTTGATATGGCTGGCACCAGCGTCTCTCTTTCACGTAAAACTATGGAATCTATTGCAGTTGTAAAAACATCCGCCGGACGAATCTATGACTTTACTGCTCAAACCGCCAGTGCAACAGAAGAGCAAAGCAAGGTCACTGACGAGATAAACGAGAACCTATCGAATCTTGCCAGTATGTCGAAAGACGTCATGGAAATATCCAAACGCATCAGCCATTCGGTTCATCAAACGCTAAGCAATTCTGATGAGCTTGCTAGTCAGGTTAAACGCTTCACGGTTTAATAAAACACTTATTAAAAGCCCCAAAAAACCGTCTTAATCATTGATTTCGGCGGTTTTTGTCTATTTCATGCTATCTAAATGGGGTCGTAAAGTGAGGATTGTCTATAAATTTGCTGTCCGTAAGACTCGTTAAAAACGCCATGAGTTGACGCTTTTCATCGTCGGTTAATAAAAACGGATGTAACTTATCAGACCTTAATGGAGACGCTTTACCTTGCTGTGCTGCACGTCCACCAGCTGCATAATGCTCTATCACCTTTTCTAATGTGGCGATAGAGCCATCATGCATATAAGGCGCTGTTTGAGCGATATTGCGCAGCGTTGGTGTTCTAAATCGTCCTTTGTCTGCCTCTTTCCCTGTATGTTCAAACAATCCTTGGTTGCCTTCTGGGTAAGCACCTTTGCCATCCAAGTTATAAAGCCCTGTGTTATGGAAGGCTGACGCTTGCGTCGCATCGGAAAAATGCACACCAGTATGACAGCTAGAACACCCCAATCTCGCACTAAAAAATAATGCCTCACCAAGCTTAGCATCCTCACTGATGGCACTGTCATTATGATTGTATTTGTAATCGTCATAAGGTGACTGATAACTAATTAAAGTACGTTCAAAAGAAGCCAACGCTTTGGTAATCGTGTCAAAGCTAATAGGGTTGTCTTGATCAGGAAAGGCTTTATGAAATAAATTTGGATAAATAGGGTCCCGTTGTAGAAACAAAATTACTTTTTCTTCTTGCCCTTTGGTGTCCATTTCAATGGGATGAGTACCGAAAATAGGCACATTTGCTTGGTCTTCTAAACGTACCTCGTTAGGATTCGCCCAAGTCAGTGTTTTCATATAAGCCACATTGACAATCGACATGGCATTACGACTATGAAACTGCCCTGTGACACCGACAGAAACGGGTCTTGGCTCTGAAAATGAATGTTCAGGCATATGACAGGTCGAACAGGACATGTAACCTGGACCAGACAAATTGGCATCGTAAAAAAGCCGCTGACCTAACGTGACTTTTTCCTCGCTCATTGGATTATCTACAGGCACGATAGGTGCTGGCATCCATGCAGGCAATGCCCAAATATAATCACCTGCATATAGGTAGGGAGTACAAACTAGCAATATTGACCCCAAAGCAAGATGCCCAACGAGGGATGAAAGATAAGTACATTTGACCCTCATCAAACCTCCCAAGGTCTTTTATTTTAAATATAAAACCGTTTTGATAGTAAACGTCCTAGGCCGTATAAAATAACAGCAACAGGAATATTCAATAACAAAACCAGTAGGCAATCCATCGTCACAGCCAAAACAAAAGCGAATGCGGCATCTAGATATAGGCAGGTGTTTCCCAACAATAAGAGGAAAAAAGAAGTTTTTATCTGCATTTACCAACCCTCCTTATTTGCACAGATTAAAGATTAGTCCCTAATTTTTGAGAATTCACGGTCTAGATCAAATTTTTTAGACGTGACATGACGTTCCATCTCTGTCACTCGTCTCGTTACGTTATCCAATTTTTCTTTAGCGCGACGTAACCTTGAGTTCGCACTATCAGCGTACTTGAACATTTTCTTTGGCCGATAACTTTGTTGACGCTCATCATATTCGTATTCGTAGCCATCTTCTCCTTTTGGGCGAACATCCAAAAACCACCAAAGCGCGATATAAGCAATCACTACAAAGCTACCAAGAAATAAAAAGCCACCAAAGGTGAAAAGCCGCACGACCCATGCATCGACATCAAAATGATCTGCTAAGCCAGCACATACTCCACCCAAGTAACCTTTTTTCTTATTACGATATAGGTTCAAATCCCACCCATGAGACTTTTTGGATTTGATACTTTCTTTTATTTTATCGTTCATCATTTTATTCCTCTTAACTGGCTAATCTTCTATCACTCAACTATCCGAAGATTATCGGTACTCATCATTATCTCGACTACGCCAATCTGGGCTTTCCACATCTAAAATTTTTTCTAATGCTTGTACGCGATCGGTCAATTTATCAGCCTGCATTAATAGAGACTCTAACTCCCGCTTATCACCTTCATCCAATCCCTTTACCGCACGGTTCTTACTTCGGTAATGCAATAGCAACCAAATAGGCGCCACTACCGACATAAAAATGATGGTGGGAACAAACAAAAATACAGCCATACTCATAGCGCAATTCCTTTTTTATAAACTGATACAAATTCAGCTTAGTTGGTCTTAGTCATTTTCTCTTTCAAACGAGCCAACTCATCATTGATATCGTCATCTTCCGCCAGAGCGTCAATTTGTGATTTCAAGTCTGCTTTTGGTTGCATACCGATATCCATAGATTCAAGTTGGCCTTCTAAACTATCAACACGACGCTCAAAACGTTCAAATTTCTCAAAAGCATCGTCTAATGCTTCTTTATGATTCTGGCGCTTCACACGCATACGGCTTTCTACGCTGGATTGACGTAACAACATGGCTTTTTGCTTGGCTTTGGCATCATTCAATTTAATTTGTAACTGTCCTACTTCTTCATTCAAATGCTCAAGGTGTTCATCCAAAGCAGACAATTCTTTATCAATGGCTGCTATTTCTTTTTCTATTTGCTGCTTTTCTGAAAGGGCTGCTCGAGCTAGGTCTTCACGCCCTTTATTGATTGCCAGCATGGCTTTTCCTTCCCACTCTGCTGCTTCACTGCGCATACGCTCCAAACGGCGTCCTGTGGTTTTACGATCGGCAATCACGCGAGCAGAGCTAGAGCGTACTTCGACTAATGTTTCTTCCATCTCTTGAATCATCATTCGAATCATTTTTTTTGGGTCTTCGGCTTTATCCAGCAACGAAGTTAAGTTGCTATTAATAATGTCCGTCATTCTTGAAAAAATACCCATGGTTTTATCTCCTGTTTCATATGCAATTGATGAGCTTCTTCTCTTGCTATTACAGCATTCGTGCCAAAACCGATAACCTTATGATTATTATGAATTTATTGTTTATACAGTGTAATTGACTAATTTTTTAATGGCTTAAAAAACCATTTTTTAGTACTTTTAACCAAATACAATTAGCAAATTTCACCAATCACATTAAGAACAATCGATAATCTTATGAAAAATAACCAAAGAGTCATTGGTAGCTCTCAAGCACTGGCTGATGCACTTGATCATGCATCGATTCTGGCAGAAATTAATCGACCTATCTTGATCTGTGGTGAACGAGGCAGCGGCAAAGAACTCATCGCAGAACGATTGCATTATTTATCACCTCGTTGGGATCAGCCTTTTATTAGCATCAACTGCGCAGCCATTAGTGATAGCTTGATGGAAAGCGAATTGTTTGGTCATGAAGCAGGGGCTTTTACTGGCGCCACCAAAGGATATCAAGGTCGCTTCGAACGTGCAGACGGCGGTACCTTATTCCTCGACGAACTTGGCACCATGTCATTACGAGTACAAGAAAAGCTGTTACGACTAATTGAATATGGTGAGTTCGAACGCCTCGGCAGCGCTAAAACTCAACGAGTTGACGTTCGAATTGTCGCGGCAACTAACGCAAATTTACCGACACTGAGCGAACAAGGCGAATTTCGTGCAGACCTACTCGACCGTCTTACGTTTGATGTCATTCAAGTTCCTCCATTACGAGATAGAAAAGAAGACATAGAAGAATTAGCTAATTTCTTTGCCGTGAAACTTAGCACTGAACTGGGCTGGGAATATTTTCAAGGATTTAGCCCTAAAGCCCTAACGTCATTAAAAAATTATGATTGGCCAGGCAACATCCGAGAATTAAAAAATGTTATTGAACGCTCGGTTTATCGCTGCGGCTTCCAAGCCGATCCCGTTGAGAAAATCGTAATCAATCCTTTTACTCGTGCAAATGAAGAAGCAAGCGACAGTCTCATCAATAAACAAGCCGCACAGGCAATCACAATAGATTCAAAACCGTCTGGCTTTTCCCTTAATTCGTCTTTGAGCTTGAAAGAGCAGACCTTTCAGCTGCAACAACACTTAATTCAGCAAGCTCTTAATGAAAATCAACACAACCAGCGACTCGCCGCTCAATCACTGGGACTCACTTATGATCAATTTAGAGGTTTGCTCAAGAAGCTAAAATAGCCTCTTAGTTATTTGAGCAAACCCTCTTGTTTCACTGTATTCAATTCACACATGTGAAGATGAAAATTCACCAGCCAACAAGCCTTGTTGAGCTAAACGCCCTTCCGTATAGTCTGTGCTTTCTAATACAAGCAACTTTTTGATGCTATTTATCCTCCGCAACAAGAAGGATTTACTGTATTTATAATATAAAATGTTATTATGTAACAAATATTCAACGGAACCTGACTAGCCTTGATTAGTGCAACACCTTCAACCTCTCCAAATGACAAGCAAAAAGACGATGCTTCTTACGCGTTTTTTTCTGGCTGCCAGCCCGCTGGCATGCAGCTGAAGGACGTCGCTTGGTCTCCTTATCGGGACAAGGCGTTACTGAAACCAATCACGGTGAATATCCAGCCAGGTGAGTTTCTTGCGATTGTCGGACCAAATGGTTCAGGAAAAACCAGTCTATTACGCTGTCTTTATCGTACCAATAAACCGACCAACGGCACTGTCTTGCTTGATGGTAAAGATCTATGGTCGTTGTCACCTCGCCAATGTGCCCAACGCATTGCGACGGTTTTACAAGACACTGGCGGCGAATTTGGTCTAAGCGTTTTCGAAATGGTGGAAATCGGCCTGACACCAAAGTCTCTAGTCTGGGGACGCTCCGAAGAAGACAGTCACATTATTGAAAGCTCATTGGCCTTGCTTGATGTGGCGCATTTAGCAGAACGATCTTTTGATTCTTTGTCCGGCGGTGAACGCCAGCGGGTTATGATAGCCAGAGCCTTGGCACAACGCCCCGACATATTGATTCTAGACGAGCCAACCAATCATCTAGACATTCGCCACCAGCTCGATGTACTTGCCTTATTATCAAAATTGCCTTGTACGCTGATCGTGTCCTTACATGATTTAGCACTTGCTTCAGCGTATGCCGACCGAGTTTTAGTAATGCTGAAAGGTGAAATGCAAGCCTGCGCGCCACCTAGCCATGTGTTTACCAAACAACGCATAAAACAAGTATTTGATGTGGAAACCATCATTGATGAGCATCCCGTCACACAAAGACCCAGATTTTCTTTCTATATCAATGATTAATAGGACAGACACATGACAGCGAACGTCAACATAGCCATCAAACACACTTCATTACTTATCAGCGGCGCATTACTTGGGCTTTTACACGCAGGTTTAGCCAACGCTTCTGGCTATCCTGTGACGGTACAAAGCTGCGACCGTCAGGTCACTTTTGATCATGCTCCCAAAGCGGCGGTCTCAAACGATGTGAACTTAACTGAGATGATGTTGGCCCTTGGCCTGCAAGATCACATGGCTGGATTTACTGGTGTTTCTGGCTGGAAAACACTTGATCCAACGCTGCGCAATGGCATCGGCGAGTTAAAAGAATTGTCACCAAAATACCCAAGCAAAGAAGTGCTGCTTGGCGCCGATGCGGACTTTTATTTTGCTGGCTGGAACTACGGCATGCGAGTCGGTGGTGGCGTCACACCAGACACCTTGGCGCCGCTTGGTATCAAGGTTTACGAGTTAACCGAAAGCTGTATTCACATCATGGACAAACCGAAAGTCTCCATGGATGATCTTTATATAGATTTACTCAATCTAGGTCGTATCTTTGACAAAGAAGAGCAAGCCCAATCCTTGGTAAAAGGCTATCAAGAAGATCTAACCAATTTCCAAGCGAATCTAACGCCATTAAAAACAATACCTAAAGTCTTCGTTTATGATTCAGGTGAAGAACAGCCTTTTACTTCTGGCCGCTATGGCATGCCAACGGCATTGATAGAAGCTGCGGGCGGAAAAAACATCGTCGATGACGTGCAAAAAAGCTGGACACAAATTGGCTGGGAGGCAGTTATTGACCGAGCACCAGAGTTTATTATTATCGTTAATTATGGTGACGTTACCGCAGAGCAGAAGATCAACTTCTTGCGCAGCAACCCAGCCTTTAAAAACATTCCAGCGGTGAAAAATAATCACTTTGTGATATTGGAATACATCGAGGCCACGCCGGGACCGCGTAATATTAATGCGATCAAACGCTTAGCTGAGGCTTTTAGAACAGCGTTATGAAACCAACCAATAAAAAGCTCACCATCATGGGACGAGTTCCATTGCCTGTTTTGTTAATCATGCTGAGCATCCTTCTGCTGTTATTAATGGGCGTGGCGATTGGTGTAGGCTCTGTGTCGATTAGCCAGTCGACTGTGTGGAACGTAATCGGTCATAAATTATCGATTACCAATATGCAGCCTAACTGGTCGATGGGACGCGAAAACATCATCTGGTCTGTGCGTTTACCAAGAACGCTACTCGCAGCCATGGTCGGCGCAGCGTTAGCGATTGTTGGCGCGGCGTTGCAATCTGTTACTCGCAATCCTTTGGCCGATCCACATTTATTAGGCGTGTCTTCTGGAGCGGCGTTAGGGGCGATTATCGCCTTACTGCATACTGGCATGGTGTTAGGTGTGGTTACCGTACCAGTGTTTGCATTTCTAGGTGCTTTGTTGGCGATGTTTCTAGTCTTGGCGGTAGCAAACTTTTCCTCGGCACACAGCGCGGGGCGTTTGATTCTAGCGGGTGTGGCGGTAGCCTTTGTGCTGACTGCCTTAGGGAATTTATTCATCTTTATGGGCGATCATCGCTCGTCTCATACGGTAATATTCTGGATGCTCGGCGGCTTGGGCCTGGCTCAGTGGGGACAGCTTTGGTTTCCGCTGGTGACTCTCTTACTAGGTTCCGGCTATCTGATCTACAATGCTCGTTACCTTAATGCCATGACTCTTGGCGATGAAAGCGCCAGTACCTTAGGCGTTCCGGTCGAACGATTCCGCCTAGTTGTGATTGTGGTTTGTGCGCTGCTGACTGGCGCGGCGGTCGCCTTTTCTGGTGTCATCGGCTTTGTCGGCCTGATGGTGCCGCACATTGTGCGTTTGTTGGTGGGCGGCGATTACCGTAAAGTCTTGCCTTTATCGGCGCTATTCGGCGCCTTGTTTCTCGTCGCAGCAGACATTGCTTCTAGAATCATCATGCCACCGGAAGACATGCCAATCGGTATTCTTACTGGCCTAGTCGGCGGCATCGCCTTTGTCTTCCTAATGCGACAAAAACGTAACGTCTCTTTGTAAGCTGCCAACCTAAAAATCATATGAAGTAATAATATATAGAACTCGTAATATCCATAATATTATGAGTTCAAACCTTATATAAACATCTCGGGTTTAGCAAATAAATTTATTATAAGATAAGATTTAAAGTATTAGCTTAAATTAGCAATGGCTGACGTAAAAACACTATATTTTTTCCGCAAACCACTCAAAGCATTAAGCACAGAGATAAATAATTAGTATGGCTTCTTTTACCAATCAGCAATTGCAGTTGATTATTGCACAACTTGATCAAGCTATTTTCAGTCATGATCAATGGTACAAGCATATTCTACGAACTTTGATCTTACGTATCCCTCCGGAGAAGGCAGACATAGCGCCAGAATCACATCGTCATTGTCATTTTGGTCAATGGTATGAAAGTTCTCAAGCATTTTTTATTAGAGAGAATCCAGCATTTATCTCCCTTGGATATGCACACAAAAAGATGCATATTAGTGCACAAAACCTGCTTCAGAAAATATGTGATGGTTCACTTATTCTATCTATAGATTGGGATAGTTTCGATAAAGATATTGATAAAATGCGTTTAGCTTTTCAGAACTTGCGACATGAGTTTGCTGCAATCGAAAAAAATCGTGACCCTCTTACAGAAGCTCAAACAAGGGACGGAATGCTTGCCGAAATTCGTGATCAGAATGCTTTAGTTCAAAGAGAACAGCAAAACTGTGCTCTGGTAATGTTTGATCTTGACCATTTCAAGCAAGTAAATGACACATATGGCCATCTTGCAGGTGATCTTGTACTTGTTTCAACCGTACAACGTATAAAGGCTCTCCTTCGACCATATGACCGAATTTACCGGTATGGGGGTGAGGAATTTATTATTTGCATGCCAAGAACAACCTTAGCTCAAGCCCATATAGTGGCAGAACGAATGCGTGAAGCAATTGCTGAGCAGAATATCCAATTTAATAACTCTAGAGAATTACTGCGAGTAACAGCATCTTTTGGTGTAACGATACTTACACAACTTCGATCAGTTGAAGAATCTATAGATTATGTGGACAAAGCAATGTACGAAGCAAAAAGGGCTGGTCGCAATCGTGTAGTGGACGATGTTAACTTATAGCAGCACAAGATATATTCTGCTAACCGCCACTGTATTCAAAGCTTTTTTCGTCAAGTTCAGTTGTTGCTAGTGATTATAAATGGTGTAACGAAACTAAGTACATTTACTTATCTGGCACCAGTGGCTCCCTTCTTTTTCTGTCTATCATTGTAGTGACCAAAAATATTTAATAGCACTTTTATATAATAACTCGACAAAAATATAACGTCTCTTTGTAAGCTGCTTTTTGTGGATTGCTTTTTGTAGGTGGCTCTGTCCATTTAGCGACGATAGTTGTCAATTACAGCTCAGACAGCCAAAAGACTTCTCTTTAGCATAAGGATTCAATTTCTAATGCTAAAGAGAAAACATCATGCTAACCCAGCCTTCTATAAAATATCACCCTGCTCAAATTATCGATTTTCCTGCCCGCACTTGGCCTTCAAAGCAGTTGAAGGCTCCGCCTCGTTGGTGCTCAACAGACTTACGCGACGGCAATCAAGCGCTTGCTAATCCGATGGATCACGCGAAGAAAATGGCTTTCTTTAAGCATTTAATTGAATGTGGTTTTAAAGAAATTGAAATTGCCTTTCCTGCTGCGTCACAAACGGATTTTGATTTTGTTCGCTTGCTTATCGAAGGCGACTACATCCCTGGCGATGTGACGATTCAAGTAATGACGCAATCTCGTGTGGATTTAATTGAACGCACAATACAGTCTCTCGTTGGCGCAAAAAAAGCCATAGTGCATATTTACAACGCCACAGCACCCGTATTTCGTGAAGTCGTCTTTTGCCAAGACAAAGCCGCGACGCTTGAATTAGCCGTGCAAGGCGTTAAACACATTCGCCAATTGTGCGAGCAAAATCCAGATACTCAGTGGACTCTTCAATATTCGCCAGAAACCTTTTGTTTTACCGAACCTGACTTTGCCTTAGAAGTGTGCGAAGCAGTGAAAAAAACATGGCAGCCAAGCCAAGAACGCCCGATGATTTTGAACCTACCAACTACGGTAGAAGTAAACACGCCCAATGTGTTTGCAGATCAAATTGAATATTTCATGACGTCTTTTTCTTCTCTAGAACACATTACCATCAGCGTGCACCCTCACAACGACAGAGGCACAGGCGTTGCCACAGCAGAAATGGCGATACTCGCTGGCGCGCAGAGAGTCGAAGGCTGTTTATTTGGTAATGGGGAACGAACTGGCAATGTGGATCTCGTCACTTTGGCGATGAATCTTTATAGCCAAGGCGTTCATCCTAATTTGAATTTTTCAGACATACGCCGCACAGTGGAGTTGGTCGAAGAATGCAATGAACTTCCCGTTCATCCTCGGCATCCTTATGCTGGCTCATTGGCTTTTACGGCGTTTTCAGGTTCACACCAAGATGCGATCAAAAAAGGCTTTGCCGCACAAAAATCAACCTCATCGACTGTTTGGCAAATCCCTTATTTACCATTAGACCCGAAAGATATTGGCTGCACTTATGAAGAAGTCATTCGAGTAAATAGCCAATCTGGCAAAAGCGGTGCCGCTTGGTTATTACAGGAAAATCATGGACTGTTTTTACCACGCAAACTACAAATAGACTTTAGCAAGAAAGTCAAAAATCATACGGATCAAACTGGTCACGAAATGCCTCTAGCCGATGTTTGGCGTTTATTCAGAGAATCCTACAGGCTGAACCCAGATGACAAAGGCCAAATGACATTAATGGATTATCGCAGCCATAGCTCAAACGGATTACAGGAAATTCGCGCTACCTTACGCTACCAGGAAAAAACATGGCAACTGGTTGGCGAAGGCAAAGGATTGTTGTCCGCCATGCTTGATGCGTTAAGAAAGCGTTTTAACTGGCAGATAAACATCAGCGACTTTCATGAACACACCTTAGGACAACAGACGAAAAGCAAAGCGGTGAGCTATGTTCAAATTGAGTCCGATCAGGTTACACCAAGTTTTGGTGTTGCTATTGATGAAGATTCGACCAAGGCCTCGCTACAAGCACTAATCAACGCTTGCCATCCTTTATACAAAGAAGCTTAGCGAGACGGTAACTTTCATTACGTCTATTGAGATTGCAGTAAATAGTCAGTCGGTGAAACGCCGACTCGACTTTTAAACATCGCACTAAAAGCACTAGGACTATCGTAACCAATCAGAATCGCGGTATCTAAGACGCTTTTTCCGCTGGCAAGATACTCCAGGGCCAAAAGTAAACGCTTCCGCCGCAGCCATTCTGCAAATGTTAGCGACATTTCTTGCTGGAACTTTCGAGTTACAGAACGCTCGCTTATGCCCAAAATATGAGCACCATCGGCATTTTTCCAATCATGAGCAATACGCTGACTGACATGCTCACACAAAGAAACCAAAGAGTCGGAGGTTGGCAATGGCACATAGAAAGACACGCTCGATAAACGACGTAATTCGTCCAAAATCAATTCAATAATTCGCTCATCACGACCTCCTGAAACAATGTCGTTAGGAAGCTCTAACGCTTCAATAATAAGTGCCTTTAACAACATGGATACGTCAATGACAGAGCAATCATGGGGCAAATCGGCACGAGCAAGAGGATCAATAAATAGCGTTCTGACTTTTACCAATCCTGTCATATGGAGACTGTGTTCAATTCCTGCAGGAATCCACATTCCCCGATTTGGAGGAATCACCCAACTACCAAAACGAGTCTCCACACGTATCACACCACTTAGTGTGTGAATCAGCTGTGCGCAGTTATGAGCATGATAAGGCTCAAATTTACCATGTTCATAATCTTGCGCGTAAGCCACAACTCTATTTGGTAAATGATTGTTTTGAAACAACACGCAGCTCTCCTAGAACCCCATAGATAGTTCGATTGAGTTTACCTATCAAGAAGCAGATCTCAACACACTACACGAGCAAACTTAAAAACCTACAATAACAAGCTTGCTTTATTGAAATCTAACGACCAAAATGCTGTTTATACATACAGTATTTTAGGTGTTTTATGTCTACTTCTTTTATCTATAACAGCGATCAAAAAGGCGAAAAATCTCCTTTCAACAATCCTATCAAGGGACGTGGTACCGCCAATAATATGGCGGGGCGTTTTGCCATTACATTGGTTGAAATAGATGAAAACGACGAAGCCATTGCCTTGTTGGAAACCTCGTCCCCCAAGACAGAGATTCGCTACGAACGCGCCAAAAGCATCATTAGTCGCAATTCGTCTCCTGATATTCCTTTTCGCCTGTCGGTGAATCCTTATAAAGGCTGCGAGCATGGCTGTGTATATTGCTTTGCTCGCCCTACTCATGCGTATTTAGATTTGTCGCCAGGGTTGGATTTTGAGACCAAGCTGGTTGCCAAAACCAATGCGGCATTTTTGTTTGAAGAAGAACTGGCGCACCCAAACTATCGTTGTGAACCCATTGCATTAGGCATTAATACCGATGCTTATCAGCCAATAGAAAAACAGCTCAAGATCACTCGGCAATTATTGGAAATCGCCTTGGCGCATCATCAGCCAATCTCGCTAATAACCAAAAGCACCTTAATACTCAGAGATATAGATTTACTCACTCAAATGGCAGCAAAAAAGCTTATTCATGTAGCAATCAGTGTGACGACGCTCAATAACGATTTAAAGCGTATTTTGGAACCCAGAACAGCGTCTGGAAAAACACGTTTACAAGTCATTAAAACCTTACGCGATGCTGGGATTCCTGTATCGGTTTTGGTTGCACCGGTGATTCCTTTTATCAACGATAACGAGCTAGAAGAAATCGTCGCTGCTTGCTCTGAGGTTGGCGCGCAATCCGTTAACTACATAATGTTGCGTTTGCCTCACGAGGTTGCGCCTTTGTTTTCGGATTGGCTCCACCAGCATTATCCAGATCGAGCTGAGCATGTTTTGCAGCGCATTATGGATATGCGCGGTGGCAAGCTCTACAACAGTCAATTTGGCAAACGCATGACAGGTGAAGGCATCTTTGCAGATTTGATTAACCAACGCTTTCACGTAGCGCGACGCAAATATGGATTGGATGACAACAGACTGAGCTATCTCGATTGCCGCCATTTTGCTGTTCCACCAAAGGAAGGCGATCAGATGGCGTTGTTTTAGTAACTTAAGCGGTCTGCTTAACGCAAAATTCCCTAAGAGCAAAACTCTTAGGGAATTTGAATGTCGAGTCTTTGTTTCAAGAACAACTATAGTTTGTTGTTAAATTGGCCCACCGCATCAACGACTTGTCTTGCACCGATCTGAATATCATTCATCACATTACCTGCTTCGGTAGAAAGGTCTAATGCCTTATGAGCTTTATCCATGCTTTCTTCAATAAGAGATACAGCTTTTTCGGTGAGGTTTTTATTTTCCCCAACCACCTTGATAATTTCTTCGGTGGCCGAGCTTGTTCTAGAAGCAAGTTGTCTAACTTCATCAGCCACTACAGCGAAGCCTCGGCCTTGCTCGCCTGCTCGCGCCGCTTCTATTGCAGCGTTCAGAGCAAGCAAGTTGGTCTGATCTGCAATACCGCGGATACTTTCTACCAAAGCAGCCACTTTTAATGACTGAGTATTGAGCTCGATTATTCCTTTGCTAGCACTACTCATTTGCACTGAAAGTTCATCCATGGTCTGAATCGTCG
Source organism: Marinomonas polaris DSM 16579 (assembly GCF_900129155.1). Lineage (GTDB taxonomy): Bacteria > Pseudomonadota > Gammaproteobacteria > Pseudomonadales > Marinomonadaceae > Marinomonas > Marinomonas polaris. Next base: position 12,314 of record NZ_FQVF01000005.1, on the reverse strand, counting down.
ACTCGATGACTTTTTTACCTGTAATAGCGTCCGCATCACTTTTCTTGGAGATGTCATAGGCGATCTCAGAGGTTTCCGAAATAGCGAACTCTCGATTCATTTGCTCGGTAATAACCGTCGCGAATTTAACAACTTTATATAACTCGCCACTTTCATCGTGTATTGGGTTATATGAAGCTTCCAACCACACCGCATTTCCATGGCTATCAAAACGTTTGAAACGTTCAGAAACAAATTTACCCGACCTAAGTTGACGCCAAAAATCCTGATATTTTGAAGACTCAACTTCTTTCGAATCACAAAACATTTTGTGATGTTTACCAATAATTTGGCTTTTTGAATACCCCATACTTTTAAGGAAGTTGTCGTTAGCATTTAAGATGATGCCATCTAGACTAAATTCGATCACTGCAGACGAGCGGTTCAATGCAGCTAACATGTCTTCAACTTCTTTAGATTGAGAAATCGTTCGCGTAAGCTCAGCAGAGTAGACTTCTAATATCACGCGCCCATCTTCTGCTTGTTTTCTTGGCTGGATAATCGAACGATACCATGCTTCTTGACCTTTTTTGGTCTCTATCTGTAAAGCGCCATGCCAGTGCTTTTTCTCGCTAATCGCAGACAACATTTTTTGGCAATGCTCTTTTTCTAAAGACTTTTTAAGTATCAAGTCTTTAATATTTTTGCCTTTTAATTCTGCTTTCTCAAATCCACAGGACTTTATGAAAAGCGAGTTTGCATCTACTATTTTTCCTTCTAGGGTCATAGAGAAATACAACATTTCTTGCCTAAGGTCGGCTTGAGTCTCTTGAAATGAGGCTAACTCTCTTTCCAATTCAGTAATTCGAGTTAATAGCTTATTATTACCAAACAACATTCGCTTCTTCCTTAAAAGTAATTCTAATCTATTCAGAGTAGCGGATGTTTTGCATGAACACGATAATATTTTTTCCGCATAAAGAAAAAAACAATCCTATTTGGACTAATACATTATGTACGTCTGCTAATTTAGTTCATAACCAAGCCTTTACTCTATTTACGCAACCAGAAAAAGAAGCGTTTTTGTAAACTTCCCAAAATAAAGCTCATAATTGGCACTATAACAATCGTCATGATCAAGAGTCTAATTGGTAAAGAAAAGTCGCTAATATAAGGAGTTAGTAAGGGGAAAAAAATGTTTAATAGTGGGTAGATAGATACCCAAACGAGTAACATCATCTTCCATTTTTTAGGGGCAACTTTCATTGACTCTTGCCTTGTTGGTTCATTAAGCATCAATGAGTCTAATTGACTATTTTTATCGTTTATCATGATTTTTCCTTTTTAAACATCCAATAAAATGACAGGCAGCAAGCTACCAATGCCCCAGCTACAAGCCAGGCAAACATGCCAACATACCCCGTGCGATCGAGAATTATGCCAGCAGAGATAGGCACCAAAATACGAGACAAAGAAAACAAGCTGGTCTGTAAGCCATAATCGCTGGCAGACAAATGCGGACGACTGTGAATCATAATCAAGCCAAACAACACGCCAGATGAAAGACCAAGCGCAATTGCCACAACAAACACAGCACATATAAGACGCCAATCCGACCACTCCATAGCGACAGCAAGACACATTCCTAACAATGCAATCACATTCATCACAGAAAAGGCGAATAAGGCTCGATAAGGCGATATACGAGCAATACAAAGGCTATAACAAAAACCAGATATCGCTGCGAACACACCGCTGCAACTAGCAATCCATGCAATGTTATCTATGCTCAGTCCAAGATCTAACATAACGGGTTTAAGATACAGCCAAGCAGCACCAATAAAAGGAAAGTAGAGCACAAGGATAATGTTCCACATCACCATATCGGGTCGTTGAAAATAGCCTTTCCACATGACAAAAAGCGACCCTCGTGATGTAACTGTTGAGGGATTTTCTGAATTAAAACTTTCGCTTTCTATCAGCGGATAACGAGCATGGGCTATATACAACAGAACACCGCAAAGCAAAGCCATTAAGCCGAATATATAAAAAGGCCACGCCCAACCAAAACGTGCGTACACCAATAGCATGGCACCCCCACCAACAACCGAAGCTAGTGCCGTCACAGCCGAACGTATAGCGCCCGTTTTAGGACGTTCATTTTCTGGGAAACACTGAATAGAAAACGCGTTAATAGGTACATCCAGCCAAGACGTTATCAAGGTGGTACACACGGCAATAATAAATAGTGTCTTAAAAGTTGTTATTTCAATGTCTGCTAGAGATAGCATCGTCAGGCAACAAATGAAGCCGCCACCAAGCAATGCACTCCATTTAAGATAGTTCGACTGCCGAAAACGAAAAAGATCGATCGGCGATGCCATTAAAAATTTAAGCATGACTGGCAGACCGGATACTTGAAACAAACCAATATCTGTACCACTCCAACCATATTCTCTCATCATCAATGGCACACCAAGATAGAGGTAAATTGATGAAGCCGTCAGAGTGAAATTACACCATCCAATAACCCAATGGAGATAAAAGTAAGGGGATTTCATCACTGTACTTTTCTCCCACAATAAAGCCACACAGACGACATTGGGAAGTCTGTTATTTCCTCTGATTGCAGAACGTCTAACCCGTTTTGATCTAACAACGCAGCAATTTCACCTTGCTTTGGTAGATAGTTGCCTTTCATAACCATAGGTAAATAAAAGGGTAAAACACCTTCACACTGTTTCTTTTCAGCGGTTTGCTCGGCATGAAGAATCAATAAGATGCCATTCGGTTTAAGTAACGCCGAGATCCGTTTTATCGCTGCATTAGCATCGTCTAAAAAATGCAATACAGAAGAACACCAAATCAAATCAAATTGCCCATTTGGTGATTGCTTATTCAAATCACCCGACTGCACTTCAATACGATGTTCCAACTTCTCTGCTATGACATTTTTGTATGCTACTTTTGCCGTTTCAGGGAAATCAAATAACACGCCAGTGGAGTTTGGAAAGCGTCGTGCAAGCGACAGAGCAACCAATCCAGGTCCGCCACCTAAATCTAAAAAATGCAGTGGTGTTTCTGCAGCAATAGTCACGTTTAGCACACGATCAAGGATACGGTCGAGCGCTGGCACAGTCACCGCACGCTGCTCTTGAAAAATCTGCGCTTTAGCAGCTTTTGCCCATAATGGCGCCATCGCTGAAGATAAAGCTGTATGATTCTTTGACACATACAGTAGTGCTTCAAATTGTTCAGTAAAGTGTCTTAACGTTTGAAAGCGAAATTGCAAAGCTTGCGAACAATCCATTGCTGAAACACTCGTCATATAACGTTTTGCTAAAGCACTCGTTATATATTTATTATCAACAGCTGTATCAACGCAGCCCATACTCCATAAGAGATCTATCCATCCCTTGATATTTGCTGATGGTATCGCCAATTTATGGGCTATCTCTTCTATCGAGCAAGGCTCTAGCAATACATCAAACAAAGATCGAGATAACGCAACTTCAAGCGCTTTTATCTTCACTTGGGAACCGGCCAGATCCCAAAATGTTTGTAACTCATGACAATCCAACTTAGTCATATTCATATCTCCGTTAAAGCTCTAAGGTGAATTTCACGCCATATTCTCTTGGCGGGCTGTAAACTGTCACGTAGCCATTTTGATAACCAACAGCATCAAATTGACGGTCTTGTAGATTATTAACATACGCTGACAAAGACGCTTTATCAGTCAGTGGATAACTTGCGGAGACATGGACAAGCTCATAACCTTTTTGTTGATACTTGTTCGCCGCATCAAGATAGACCGCGCTGCTTCCAACTAGACTAGCTGCTACAGACCAACCACCTACATCCTCATAACGCAGCGATAAATGGCCATTCATTTCAGGAGCAAAAGGATTTCGATTACCTGAATAGTCATTGTTACCATCAATAAAACGATCGAATCGTGTTTTATTCCAAGCCACACCAATTTCCGTGCTCCAGCTTTCATTGAAGTAATACTCAAGAGAGGTTTCCAAACCATCTGAAGTGGCATCAGCTGCGTTAGTCAAATAAATCAAACCTACGGTTGGCATCTGACTAACTTGCATATTTTTTATATCCATATGATAGGCAGACAGGGCGTAACGTAGCGGTTTATCTGATAGATCGCCTTTTAACCCGAGCTCAAAACTTTGGTTTTTTTCTGGATCATAAGATGAATAATTAACGGCTGGAGAAACAGTATTAAAACCACCAGAGCGAATCCCTTCTGCATAGCTGGCGTAAAGCATATGGTCAGAATTAATATCGTATTTTAGAGTTAACTGAGGCGTTAGATCAGTCCAACTTTCAGACTTTTCTTGTGCGATAGAAGGATTTAGCTTTACCTCGTCTCGCGAAGCTCGAATACCCGCAATAACAGAAATATCCGAGCTGATCGGCATTGTCCAATTAGTGAAAAGCGCATAAGAATTACCCGTTTGCTGGGCTTGTAAATCACTCAAACTAAAAAAAGTTTTGGAAAGCGTACGCAAATCATGATCTTGGCGTTCTAAATAAGCACCGAATAACCAGTCTGCTTCTCCTAAGTTTCCCTCTAGACGAAACTCTTGGGATAAGGTCCGAAGATGATGATCTCGACCAATATAAGTGCTTTCTGCTGGTTGGAAATCCGTATCTTGCTGTACTTTATCTCTATAATCGTTATACGCCGTGACCGAATTAAGACGCACTCCTGATGGCAATTCATGATTGGCATTAATCGAGAACGTTTGACCTACAGAGTGATTCCAGCTGTCCGTTGCTGATGCTACCGTGGCCCGTTTTCCACTAGGTGAACCCCATAACATCGCACCATCGTCATAGGCTTGTCGGCGATAACGAACAACCACGTCTGTTTTGTTAGAGATTAACCAACGTAATCCTGCATTTAAGTTCTGCCGTTTTTTATCGTCCGCCTTATTTCCCGTCGTGGCATTATCAATAAAACCATCTTGCTCTAGAAACTCCCCTGACAAGCTGATATAGACCTCATCTTCAACCAAGGTCTGGCTAGTTGAAAGCTGTACTCTTTGTTTGTCTCGGCTACCAACTTCAACGCCCAATATTGTCTTGTCTTCCCCGACTAGATCATTACTAAAAATAGAAACCACACCAACTTCAGCATTGCGGCCATATACAGTTGATTGCGGGCCACGCAGCACCTCAACCCGATCGATATCAACAAGATTATTTTCGAACCCCTGAGCGGTTAACGTGGGTACACCATCAACCATTAGCAAAGTAGAACTAGACAGCGCATTAAAATTTGCCGTCAAGCCTCTAATAACAGGAGAGTTAATACCAGACTGCCCAAATGGTTGAAAGCTCAAACCAGCAACTCGACCTTCCAGTTTCGCTAAGCTATCTACGCCATCTTGCTGCAATACTTCGGTATCGTAGACAGTTGCATGCGATGTTGCTTTCGATAAGGTTTGCTGCTTTTTATCCGCTGTCACCATCAATTCAGGTAACAAAGTCGTACTTTTTTGTCCAGTATCTTCTTGAGCAAGAACAGATACAGGAAGCAGTGCTAAAGCACCGATCATTAATTCAGTCTTAGATAACGTTATTCGTTTCATCTCACTCTCTCTTTCTCGTAATTAATTCTTTACGCTATAGAGAAAAATGATAATATTAATTGAGATTGATTATCATTTGATTACTTATTCATTTCGTTTAAATTCATATTCAATACGTTCAAATCGCATAAAGAGCGAGAAAAATCATGGCCTTTCTAGTGAATAAAAATGCATTAACAGCTGTCAAAAACCTTCAATCTGGTTGGCAAAGACAGGCTATTTCTTCTCAACTAGGAGAATGTTATATAGACCGGTTTGTTATAGAACCTGGGCTATCTATTGCTTATTCACGTTACACACCAACGCAAGATTTAATTGAAGAAAGCACCATAGAAAAAGACTCATCAACGCTTAGTCTTACTTATGGTTTAGAAGGGTATTCTCGTTATCAGGCAAAGCAGAACAATACTGAAGATTTCATTTTTGAACCTAATTACACCACCATCACCACCTTTGGTAACAGCTCTGGAAAACGCGTATACGCCGCGAATAAAACCACCAGCCAATTAAGAATATTAGTGGACGGCAGTGTCTTTAAACGCTACCAAATCCCATTCGAGTTTCAAGCAGACAAAATTCCTTTACCTCGCCAACATCAACATATAAAAACGTCTAAAAATACCCAACACTATATCAATAGACTGATGCATCTAGCGTTATCTGATCATACTGAACGTCCTTTAGAAAAAAATATTCTGGTGCTCAACTTACTTAGCGAACAGCTTGAGCGACTTCAAACAAACACTATGCTCGAGCCCCAAAGTCTAGGTATTAGCCTTGGGGATGAACATAAAATCGCGCAAGCTCGGCTGTTCATGATTCAACATATGAGCCAACCTTTGAGTATTGCTTTTGTCTGTCAAAAAATTGGAATTAGTGAAAGCAAACTTAAACAAGGGTTTAATGCCATTTACAATACCAGCCCGTATAAATTGTTATTAGAAGCAAGAATGCACAAGGCATGGGAATTGCTCACATCAGGCCATCAGGTAGCTCAAACAGCCTATGCAGTAGGTTACGAACATCCATCCAATTTCAGCGCGGCTTTTAATCGTTTTTATGGCTGCCCACCAAAGTCTATAACTTCATCAAAATAAATAAAAAAACGTTATGTAAATCACACATTAACGTTTATAAACTAAGCTATATGCCCTCTTTTATTGGAACCTATTTGCATGCCTAGTGATGACTTTATCGATCTGCTCAAACTGCTTATTCGCGCGCCCAGTGTGGTTGGCGCAGAGCATTCATTTTTCCGCGTGTTACAACGCGAACTGGAAGAGCGAGGGGCAAAAGTCACTTGGTACGAAGGTTTGTTGGTTGCCCAAGGCAGCGATCCGTTTAGCACCATGTTTTCGGCGCATATAGATCGTCATGGTTTGGTGTGTACTGGCCCGAATGAATTCCAATACGCAGCGTTTGTTTCGGCAAACCGCACCGATTTATTGAACAACTCGGTTTCAGAAGAGTTGATGACCAAAGTCACAGAGCGTTTCAACCATGAAGAAATATACGCTTACGAACCTTGGTCTGGCGTATACCGTGGCAAAGGAACCATTAAAAGCTCTTACGTTTGTGAATTCCGTAACAACTTAATTTTCGAAACCGAAGGATTAGAAGGTGTTGTGGCCGGAACACCAATCGCCTTTAAAGACCAATTACATGTGGTCGACAATCGCTTGGAAGGCCAGCTAGATAACGTCATTTCAGCCGCGGCTTTGGTGCATCTTTTTGATCATGGCTTTAAAGGCACAGCCTTTTTTACCGCGCAAGAAGAAGCAGGGAAAAGCTGGCGCTATTTGCTTGAGTGGTTCCGTCGCTTTGGTGGCTCGACCAACCGTTTATTCGTAGTTGATACCAGCCCGTTCCCGAATATCGATGCCGCCAATGAACAACTGCTTGTACTTAGGGAAAAAGACGCCAACGCCACATTTAATAAAGACAGCACAAAACTCCTCGAAGAATTGTGTGAAAAAAATAACATCAGTTACTTGTATAAAAACCGTTACGTAGAAAATGAAAACGCGAAACGTGCTGAGCAAGGCTTGCCGCCAAGCTCCCTTGGTAGTACAGAGCTTGGCCGCATTATCGCCGCATCAAATGGCTTGGTAGATGGCACGACCATTCAAATTCCAACTATTGGTTACCACACCATGCACGAATCCGCTGCAGTGGAATCCGTGGATGCGTTTCTGGATATGCTAAAAGTTGTATCAAATATTTAGGTTCGCCAACCTCTATTAATTTCTATTATTAGCAACGCATAAAAATCCCGTTTCGATGCATGAACTCGAAGCGGGATTTTTTATAGATTAAGACAAATCAATACTACAAAGAGAGCTCTTTTCGGACGATTTCTGCACCTGCCGTTAAGGCATTTAGCTTGCCTCTTGCCACGGCACGAGGCAGCGGAGCCATACCACAGTTAGTACAAGGATAGAGCTTGTCTGCATCGACAAACTGCAGTGCTTTTCGTAGGGTATTGGCCACTTCTTCCGGTGTCTCAATAGCATGGTTTGCCACGTCAATTGCACCGACCATAACTTTTTTACCGCGAATCAGCTCGAGTAATTCCATTGGCACATGAGAGTTATGACACTCCAGTGAAATGATATCGATATTGGACTTTTGCAGCTTAGGAAAGGCTTCTTCATATTGTCGCCATTCAGACCCAAGCGTCTTTTTCCAATCGGTATTGGCTTTAATGCCGTAACCATAACAAATATGTACTGCGGTTTCGCACTTAAGACCTTCAATGGCTCTTTCTAACGTCGCAATACCCCAATCATTAACCTCATCAAAAAACACATTAAATGCTGGCTCATCAAATTGGATAATATCCACACCAGCCGCTTCTAACTCTTTGGCTTCTTGGTTGAGAATTTTGGCAAATTCCCACGCGAGCTTTTCGCGGCTTTTATAATGATCATCATAAAGCGTATCAATCATGGTCATTGGACCTGGCAATGCCCATTTAATCGGTTGCTTGGTTTGCTGACGTAAAAACTTAGCATCCTCAACAAAAACAGGCTTTATGCGAGCAACAGGACCGACGACAGTAGGCACACTCGCGTCATAACGATCACGAATTCTTACCGTCTGACGGTTCTCAAAATCAACGCCGCTGAGGTGTTCAATAAATGTGGTAACGAAGTGTTGGCGAGTTTGTTCACCATCACTGACAATATCAATACCCGCTTGCTGTTGCTCTTGTAGTGAAATACGCAGCGCATCATGTTTACCGTCAATTAATTCATCGCCTTCCAGTTTCCAAGGTGACCAAAGTGTCTCAGGTTCTGCAAGCCATGTGGGTTTAGGCAAACTGCCAGCCGTTGAAGTGGGTAGTAGTGTGTTTTTAGTACCTGTTTTTTCAATAACTGTTTTCATAATAAAAGATGCCGTCTATTAAATATAATGTTGGAAAATAACCATCAATGATCGCGTTTATGCGTAATTAGCAGACCACTGCTCAAGTACCTTTTGGTAGGGTTTTATAAAGTGCTGTTCAGCAAATTTGCCTTGTTCACTGGCTAATTGACTGCGTTCTTCACGGTCATAAACTATTTGCGTTAATGAATGATCAAGGTTCTTTAAATTAGGCTGATAGCTCTTTCCAGCAACCGCGTTGGCATTATAAATTTCTGGACGGTAGATTTTCTGGAAGGTTTCCATCGTACTGATGGTGCCAATAAGCTCAAGATTGGTGTAATCATTAAGCAAATCACCCACAAAATAAAAAGCCAACGGCGCAGCGCTGTTTGCAGGCATAAAGTATCGAACCTGTAAGCCCATCTTCTGAAAATATTGCTCGGTCAAAGAAGTGCTATTTGGCTGATATTCAACCCCCAATACTGGATGCTGATTTCCTGTTCGCTGGTAAATTTTGTTGTCTGAAACACTCAGACAGATAACTGGCGGCTTGGTAAACTTTTCTTTAAAGCTGTCTGACTTCGCAAAACTTTTAAAGAGCTTTCCATGTAGATCGCCAAAGTTGTCAGGAATACTAAATTGCGTTTGGTTTTTGTTATGGTTTGGTAGTAATACGCTGAAGTCATAATCACGCACATAGGAAGAGAAGTTGTTTCCTACAATTCCCTCGATACGCTGCTCAGTGTGGTGATCAAGAATATTCGTCTTCAGGATTTCAATGGTCGGGAAGGACTGGCCCTTTCCTTCAATATCGACATCGACCGAAACGATTTCAAGTTCAACAGAATAACGATCTCCCTTTGCGTTATCCCAATGCGCCAAGGCATTAAAACGATTGTTAATCATCCTTAATGCGTCGCGTAAATTCTCTTGTCGTCTCTCTCCCCTAGCCAAATTCGCAAAGTTCGTTGTGATACGGGTATTGTCAGATGGGCGATAGTTTTCATCGAGACAAATGCTCTTAATGGTAAAGGTAAAGTTGTTGTTCATGGTGATCTGGTATCCTATTTTCTGAAGTGAAATAGGGATTTATTCCTTGTTTTCACTTGCCAGTTTTCGATTGGCGGCGATCAGCCTAGTTACTATGTGAGTACAGTTATACGCAATCATAATCATGAACAAAAATGAATTAATCTTAACCATCATGAATATTATTCATAAAAAATAGACAAACTTCTGGGGTAGGAGTTTTCAATCAAGAGTAAGAGAGGCTGTTGGAAAATAATAACGCCCTAGGTAGAGCGCTATTTTGTCGGACGCTAATCGACAAGAGAGAATGGAATAACCGGACAATTGAGCACGATATCGGTTCGTTCAATAGTGACCATACCCTGATCTTCTGCAGTAAGAATAGCTTCTTCTGAAGTCAGTTCTTTTGCCTTACTTGGGTCTTTCCACACCACGACGTACATCAACCAAAGCGGCGAGTAATGCGTATTTTGACTCTCATAGCCCAATGGCTCAGGAACGGAAGCAAATACGCTCCACGCTTGTTCTTGATTTGGAAAAGCATACACACGCTCTAGCACGGTTTTGACTTGCGGTGGTTTCGGATAATGAGGAACAGCGTCACGCAGCCGAGGCGCATAATTGGCATTTTTTGCTTTTGCTACAGCCTGATCAGACACATCTGTCGTAATGTAGCGAACTTCTTTGCCCTCGTGCCAACCGTGTAACAAAGGCATACTTATCGTAGCCTGCTGAGACTTTGTGTCTTGAATAGAATGAAGGCTGCACGAAGCCAATAAAAAAACACTAACAAGTCCTAAGAAACATTGACGCATCATGTCATCCACTCCAGAGTGTTTTAAATATAAAGAGTCTTGAAAACTACCATTTACCAACTATTAATAACATCTATGTAACTATCTGTACCACTAATGGCCAACGAGACGCGCATGATAGATAAACTTGAAATAAATCATCTTAGAACATTAAGTGCGCTCTATCAGTTCGGCAATATTTCAGCAGCGGCAGAACATCTAAGCGTTTCTCAACAGGCTATCAGTCTTCAACTTAAAAATATAAGAGCCATCCTTGGTGACCAACTCTTTGTTAGAACTGGCCACGGAATGATTCCAACGTCCTATGCCAAAGAGATTGAGTCACACATTCAACAAATATTGATTCAAATAAATAGCATCCCTCTGGCAAATACGTTTTCACCACAGGAAGTAGAAAGAACACTGGTTATCTGTGCAACAGACTACACACAAGAAGTGATAGTAACCGACCTAATTAGAGAGCTTAGACAGTACGCACCTAAAGTCAAAGTGATCATAACCAATATTGAACACGCCAATCTAACCAAAAAAATTCATCAAGGCTCAATAGATATTGTTTTTACCACCAGCGCCTATGCTCCCGAAGGGTTGATTTCTACACCATTATTTATAGAGAAATACTTATGCGTAACGGCAAATAAAACCATTGAGTGTGATAGTGAATTACCATTAGAGGATTTAACTGAGCACGACTTTGTCATCGTTTCTCCAGGCATTGGCAGCTTTATAGGTTCTGCTGATACTTGGTTCGAACAACAAGGCTTTCCACGTCAAGTAACCATATCCGCTCCTTCTTTTTATATAGCCAAAGAAATCTTAAAACATTCAGATATGGTGGGATTCATTCCTTCTAGACTTCTACCGTGCGAAGGATTATTTGAGCTTCCCTTGGAAAAATACCCACCGGGTTATCAAGTCGTAGCAGCCTACCACCCAAGCACAAAACATGATCCGTTAATTAGCTGGTTACTGGATATCATCCATAAGAGGTTTGCCACTCAAAGATAGACTAGCTTGTATCAGTAACAAGGTTGGCTTGATCGTCAAACGCCCAACGCATCTCTACTCTAGCGTCACTTTAAACACTATGTAGAGGTCATTATGTCCATTAAACGCATTAACCCACCACCTTTGTATGACGGTACGGCTACTGGCATGTCACAAGCCACAATCGATACAGATACTGGTTTGATTTTTATTTCGTAAGCGTGTGGTAAACCACACATAGATCGTGTTGCTTTACTTTAGTAAATGATTGTTATAACTTTATTATCAGACAGAGGGCAATGGATTTGTCCACGCCTCCAGGACGGAGGCTCTGTCACTTTTCAGGAAGATTCAAGGCTGCATGGATGCAGCGGGAAGACTCACCCTTTATTCTCAAACTTAAGTCAGCTTGATATTCCACGGCAATAAATCGTCTACGTCATCGTTTTCCTTTCTTCTCGGCAGCTCTTCAAACAATCTTACTAAGTAATCATACGGGATAAGCCCATTGGCTTTGGCC